>CAWGDR010000017.1:0-62547 GCA_963821435.1 uncultured Acidobacteriota bacterium | reverse complement strand
CGACCTCGTCGATCTCCTTCTCGGTCACGCCGGCGTCCTTCATCGCCTGCTTGCAGGGCGCGATCGAGCGCTTGATGATCTCCCCCACCAGCGGCTCGAGCTTCGCCCGCGTCAGCTTCAGGTTCATGTGCTTCGGCCCCCGGCGTCGGCGGTGATGAACGGCAGGTTGACCTCCGTCTCCATCGCCGAGAGCTCGATCTTCGCCTTCTCGGCCGCCTCCTTGAGGCGCTGCATGGCCATCGGGTCGCGCCCGAGGTCGATGCCCTGTCCTTCTTGAACTCCTCGAGCAGCCACTCGATGATCCGCTGGTCGATGTTGTCGCCGCCGAGGTGGGTGTCGCCGTTGGTCGACTTCACTTCGACGACGCCGTCGCCGACCTCGAGGATCGAGATGTCGAAGGTGCCGCCGCCGAAGTCGTAGACCGCGATGGTCTCGTCCTTCTTCTTGTCGAGGCCGTAGGCGAGCGCCGCCGCGGTCGGCTCGTTGACGATGCGCTCGACGGTCGAGACCGGCGATCTTGCCGGCGTCCTTGGTGGCCTGGCGCTGGGCGTCGTTGAAGTAGGCGGGCACGGTGATCACCGCGCGCTCGACCTTCTCGCCCAGGTAGTCCTCGGCCGCCTGCTTGAGCTTCTGCAGGATCATGGCCGAGATCTCCGGCGGCGAGTACTGCTTGCCGCCCGATCACGACCTGCACGCCGCCGGTGCCGGCCTCGACGACCTGTAGGGCACCATCTTGATCTCGTCGTTCACCTCGTCGAAGCGCCGGCCCATGAAGCGCTTGATCGAGAACACGGTGTTCTTCGGGTTGGTCACCGACTGGCGCTTGGCCACCTGGCCGACCAGACGCTCGCCGCTCTTGGTGAAGGCGACCACGGAGGGCGTCGTGCGGCTGCCCTCCGAGTTGGGGATGACCTTGGGTTCGGACCCTTCCATGACGGCAACCACGCTGTTCGTGGTGCCCAAGTCGATGCCGATGATCTTGCTCATGGTGGCCTCCGGCGTTAAGAATGCCGGACAGAAGATAAAACCTTAGTAGCTCATTGTCAAGTCCGAACCTATACAGATCTCCATTGGAGATGTAATCATGCAGTTAAACTATTCGATGATAACGACTTCCTTCTCGGGCTTTCCGCTCTGAGCCGCTGCCGATGGCGATCTCAGAACGAGGCTCCTCGAGAAAAGGAGGTCGACGTCGGTCTTTCCGTCCCGGTCGAACCCGACGAGGTAGAACTTCTCGCCCTGGACGATGTAGCGGGAACCGTTCCCCCAGGGATCCAGGAGGTCGTTCGGGGTCAGGATATGCGACACGACGAGCCGGTCGAGCGACTCCGGGAACTTCCCCGAGAGGAGGCCGAAGGCGTCCACGGACTCCGCGACGCGGCGGAGCCGGAGCAGCGACAGCGACTTCAGATAGTCGTCCACGACGGGCGCGTGACGGGGCGGGACCGTCACGAGGTTGAGCGGGTTCCGGGGACTGGAAGTGGAGTCCGAGAAGGCAGAGGAGCGCGAGGGCGAGCCCGATGAAGAGGGTGACATCCAGCGGCGGCTGGCTGGTCGCCACCGGCGGGCGGACCGCCGGAAACGCCGTGGCGTGCAGGACCCCCGACTCCTCGATGAGGCCACGGCTGACGAGGTCGTAGAACGCCTTGCAGCCGTCGAACTCGGAAAGAAACGTCAGCTCGTTGATCTCGGCGACCGTCCGTTGCCCGTCAACGAGCTCGTAGACCGCCCACTCGTTCCGGAGATCCGGATCGGGTCGAGCCGGCGGTCGCGGGCGCTCCGGTCGGGCAGCGGCTCGATCTCCTCCACTTGCTCCTCGTCGTCGGCCGGGATGACCGGCTGGGCGACGGGGACCCTCTGGTAGACGAGCTCAGCGAGCGGACGACCTTCTCGATGATCGGCCACTCGTCCACCATCCTCGCCCCTTCCATCAGGAGGCGCTCGACGGCGAGGGGCGTCGTCGACTCGTGGTCGTAGTCCACGTGGTCGCTCTGCTCGAATTTGTAGTCCCCGTCGGTCCACCGGAAGAGGCCGTACGCGATCCGGCGGATCTGGATGTCGAGTCCGTCGCGGAGGTCCTGGGCCGAGCAGAAGGCGTTCTTCAGCAGGATGAAGCCGAGCCGCTGGAGCGTCTGCGCCTGGATCTCGAGCGCTCGCTGGAGCGCTTCGGGCTGGAGCCGCCGGGTCTTCACGAGGACCTTCCCGAGCCGCGTGTCGAGCCGCTGCGCCGACGACTCCGCCGAGACGAGCATCCCGTCGACGAATCCGAGCGTCACCGTGTCGGACGGGCTTCGAACCGTCAGGAGCCCGGTCTTGTGCTGAAGCGCGATGAGCTGGAGGATGTCGGCCAGCGAGAAGTCGCGGAGAGTCCCTTCCAGCGCCATCTCACGCCTCCCGGCCGTCGTCTGGCCGAGGATCCAGCCCGTCAGGGCCAGCCCGCCCCAGAACAGGATCGAGAGGAGTGCCGGAGCCGGGCTCGGGCGGGGCACGACGCCGAGCGACGCCCGCGAGAGGAGCCCGATGACGCCGGCGGCGAGAGGAAGAACGCCGTCATGCCGACCAGGGCGCGCCCTTCGAGAAACGCGGACGAGCCGGCACGAGGAGGTTCAGGACGACGCCCACCTTCTCTTCGACGTTCTTGCGGCGCCTGACGTCCTCGAGCTTCTGGAGCTTCGTCTCGATCGCGACGCCGTCCTTCTTGAGGTAGACGTGGACGCACTGCGAACAGAGCAGCGCGCTCTCCCCCGGCGGCTTGCATAGCCGGAGAACGTCCGTCCGCACTTCTGGCACTCGGAGGCGTAGCCGCGCCCGCGGAGGCGGTAGCGGTCGAGGAGGAGCGCGGCCGGCAGCGCGAGAAGGATCCCGATCAGGATCGGGGTCGTCCAGGCGTGCCACCGGTTCCAGCCGCGGAAATGGCCGAGGAGGCGGCGTCCGCGCGGGTCGCTCTCCAGGCTCACCGACTTCGCCTTCGCGGCCTCGATCGGATAGTCCCGTGAGACCACCTTCACGAGCGTCGGGGCGTCCTGGAACGCCTGGACCTGCGAAAGGTCGAGCGCCCGCGCCTCGTTGAGCGTCTTGGCCGCCTCGACGGTCCGGAACGTCTCGGCGAAGAGGAGCGCCAGGTTGTACCGGGCGGCGACGTTGCGAGGGTCGCGGCGGAGCGCTTCCTGGTAGTCCTCCTGGGCCGAGCCGAGGTCTCCGTCGACGAAGCGGATGTTGCCGCGGTTGATCAGCGAGCGCGCTTCCTTCTGCGAGAGTTGTGCGGCCGTCGTGTATTCGGCGATCGAGCGGTCGTTCTGGCCGAGCGCCTGGTAGAGGCGACCGAGGAGGAACCGGATGTCGGGGTCGTCCGGGAGGACCACCTTCGCCGCCTCGAGGTTGTCGAGGACGCGCTGGTCGTACCGCGACTCCGAGAGCGCCTCGGCCCCCCGGACGATCGGCGAGGAGTTCACCGCGAGGTCGTAGGCGATGTAGTCGAGGATCGGGAAAGAGAGGGATGACGAGGGCCAGCGCCGCCACGGCCCCGAACTTCTGCGGCCAGTTCGCGTAGCCGAAGAGGACGACGAAGAGGTAGAGCCCGAACCAGAGGACGTCGAACGACAGGAGCAGGGGGGCGATCGCCATGGCGCCCGCCAGGAGGACGTCGGCGTGCCCGCCGGGCAGGAGGCGGGAGGCGGTCTCGGCGAGGTCGTGGAGCCAGCGCCGTCCGTGCCGGACGAAGAGGACCAGGATGAAGGCGGCCGCGCTCACGGCTCCGGCGTGGACGAGGACGAGGACGACGCGCGTCGCGAGGATGCGCCGCGACTCGCCGTCGGCCAGCGTCGCCCGGACGGCCCCGAAAAACTCCGACACCATCGAGCCCCAGTGACGGGAGCCCGCGGCGAGCCCGACCCGCGCCCACCGCGGCTCGGGGAGGTCGGGGTCGAGCCGGGTCGCGGACTGGAAGGCCTCGCGGGCGAACTGCGGCTTCCCCAGCTCGAGCTGCCGCCGCCCGAGGACGGTGGCGGAGAGGGCCAGGTCCGTGATCCGCCGGATCTCTATCTTCTGCGCGTACTTGAGGATCTCGTCGATCTTCGAGCGTGCGCCGATCGCGTCCCTTCCTCCTGCGCGGAGAGCCACGCGAACCAGTAGCCCCGGATCTGGCGCCTGAAACCGATCTCGGTCGACTCGCCGGGGGCCGAGAGGACCTGTGCGGGCGACGGCCCGGACGCGGCGGCACCGAGCGCCACGGCCAAGAGAAGCGCCCGCCCTCCCCGCGAACGGCGGGAGAGGCGGCTGACGGCCGGATCTCCGGCCCGGATCAGCCTCGCCTCACCGGAGAAGGCGCCGGCGGTTTCGTCCCGGGCGGGGCCGCGAGCCGCGCGAACACGAGTTGGAGCTCACCCAGGAGACTCTCGAGCGCGTCGGTCTCCTGGAACGAGAGGCGTCCGCGGGTCTTCTCGCGGAGCGCGATCAGCGAGTCGATGATCTGCCGCGCGCCGGCCAGGTCCACCTGCCGGCGGCCGTCGCGGGATCGGGGAAACCCTCCATGTAGAGCGCCGCCGTCTGGCCGAGCATGTCCAGCAGGCGGAGAAAGCCCTGGTTCGTCGCGGGCGCGGGCTCGGCAGGGGCCGGTGCCGGCTCCGTCGGCGCCGCGGCCGCCGGCTCCGCGGCCTCCGCCTCCATCTCCGCCCTCGCCTCCTCGCGCAACTCGCCGTCCGCCGTGAAGAGGCGGCGGTCCACCACCTTGATGGTCTTCTCGCCTTCGGCCATAGCACCTCTTTAGAGTTCATTATTCTACGCAAGAGGAAGGAGAGCGGCATGAACGGCAGCGGCGGGCGCCGGGGAGGGGCCGGGGAGGCGGGCGAAGCGGTCGCGGACCTCGTCCGGCTGATGGACCGCCTCCGGGAGGATTGCCCGTGGGACCGGAAGCAGACGTTCCGGGACCTCTCCGGCTACCTCCTCGAGGAATGCCACGAGGCGCTCGACGCCCTCGCCCGCGAGGAGTGGGACGAGGTGGAGGGCGAACTGGGAGACCTCCTCTTCGAGATCGTCTTCCTGGCGCGGCTCGGGAGCGAGACCGGGGCGTTCGACCTCGGCTCGGCGGCCCGGCGGATCCACGCGAAGATGATGGCCCGCCACCCGCACGTCTTCGGCGGCGCCGACGTGAAGGACGCCGACGGCGTGCGGATGCAGTGGGAGGCGATCAAGGAGAAGGAGCGGAAGGAGAGCGGCCTCGCCGCCTCTCCGTTCGACGGGGTTCCGAAGGCCCTGCCGGCGCTCCTGAAGGCCGTCCGGATGACGTCTCGGGCGGCGGACCTCGGTTTCGACTGGGCTCGCGACGCCGACGTCCTCCTGAAGCTCGACGAGGAGGTCGGGGAGTTCAAGGCCGAGGTCCTCAGGGCGGGCGCCCCGAAGGAGCGGATTGCGCACGAGATCGGCGACATCCTCTTCACGGTCGTCAACGTCGCCCGCCGGCTCCACGTCGACCCCGAGGCGGCCCTGCAGGCCACGAACGCGCGCTTCCGGCGGCGATTCGAGGAGGTGGCCCGCCGCGTTGCGGCCGCGGGCGGCGACCTCTCGAAGACCCCGCTGTCGGAGCTGGACCGCCTCTGGGAGGAGGCGAAGGCCGCCGAGGGCTGACGGCTAGGGGACGATCTCGGAGACCTTCACCGGACGGACGCCGCGTGCCGCGAGCTTCGGGAGCGCCGCGGCGAGGAACGCGACGCTCTCCCGGTGCGGGTGGCCGATCACGACGGCTTCCCCTTTCGACGCCGCGAGAGAGACGGCCCGCTCCCACGCGGCATCGAGGGCGCCCGGGGGGCCCGCGGGGTCCTTCGCCTCGGCCGCCGCGTCGTCGAGGAAGACGTCCCGCGAGAGGAACGGCACGCCGAGGGCGCGCGCGGTCGACTCGCCCAGCGTCGCCGGGGTCGTCCGGGAGTCGAGGAAGAAGAGCCCCTTCTCCTTCACGACGAGGAGGACGTCCCGGAGGACGCGCGGATCCGCCATGGCCTTCGAGCCCTGGTGGTTGTTGAGGCCGATGGCCCCCGGCACCTTCGCGAGGGCCGCGAGGACGCGCGAGCGGATCAGGGAGTCCTTGTCGGAGGTCCGGATCGTCTCCTTCTCGGCCTTCCCCGTCTCCGGCTCCATCGGGAGGTGGACCATCAGGTCCCACCCCTTCCGCTTCGCGAGCGCCATCGCCTCCTCCGCGCGCGGCGTCCCCGGCAAGATCGACAGCGCGAGCGGCGCGTCGAGGGCCGCGAGGGGGGCGAGGGCCGTGTCGTCCCATCCACGTCGTCGATCACGATCGCGACGACGCCCCGCTGGGCGCTCGAAGCCGCCTCGAAGTCGACGGGGACGCCGCTCGGCCGGGGAGGCCCGGCGGCCGCCGTCGGCGCCGGGCGCGACGAGGCGCTCGCCGGAGCGGGAGCCGGCTTCGGCGCCCGCGCCGTCTTCCGGGCGCAGAACCAGTAGCCGGCGACGCCGGCGACGACCGCGAGGAAGAGGAGGAGCACCCGCGGCCGGAGCCGGCATTCCCTTTCGCCGGCCGGCGGGTCACGCCACCGCTTTCGGCCGCCCCTCGGCGAGGACCTTCACGGCGCGCTCGAGGAAGGGATCGACGGGGACTGGTTGACCGTTTCGTCCGGCGGGACGTGGTAGACGCGGTCGTCGGGCGAGAGCCCCTTCGGCGAGGGGCCCGGCCGGAGAGCGTCCGGATCTTCCCGACCGAGACCTGCAGCGCGCCGCCGCTCTGCATCCTGACGACCTGCTGGGTGAACGCCATCCCCATGCTCGGCTCGCCGACGAGCCGCACGAGCTTTCCGTTCCAGGAGAGGGGCGTCTCCCTCTCGCCTGGCGCCTCCGCCTCTTCGTCGAGCCGCTCGATCGTCCCGTCAACGTCTCTCTCGAACTTCGCTCGCTTCTCCGCCGCCTTCGGGGGCGTCTTGTCGAGCGCTTCCCTGACCGCGGCGGCGAAGAACTCCGCGGGGCCGGCGGTGCCGCTGTCGACGAGGAGGACGAGGCGGCTGTCGTGCACGCGCTCGCCGGCCTCGCTCCGGAAGAGTTCGTCTCGATCTTCCGGCCGGAGAGCTCGCCGAGCGGGCCGGCGGGGACGAAGAGCGCCGCCGTGCGCGCCGCCTCGTCGTAGGAGCCCCAGGCGTTCTCCCGGAGATCCAGGACGAGCGGCTTCGTCCGGTCGAACGGGGCGAGGAGTGCCGCGACCTCCTTCGCCGTCCCGGGGGCGAACGACGGAATCGTGACGACGGTCTCGCCCTGGACCCTGGCGGCAGACGAGGGCTTCGGCGTCCACGATCCGGCCACGATCTCGAGCGTCCTGCGCCGGGGCTTCCCGTCGCGGACGACGAGGAGCGAGACGCGCCGGCCGGGCTTCCCCGCCAGCTTCGCCTCCACTTCCCACAGGGCGAGGCCGTGCGCGTGCTGGCCGTCGATCTTCTCGATCAGGTCGTCGCTCTTCAGGCCCGCCGCCGCGGCCGGGCTGCCGGCGATGGGCGCGACGATGACCGGGTAGCCGAAGCGTTTCGCCGACGAGCCCGAGCTCCGGGAAGTCCTTCCGCTTCGCGGCCTGGAAGGCGGTGAAGGCCTCCATCCGGTCGGGCGGGATGTACTCGGAGAACGGGTCCATCGCCTCGGTCATCCCGGCGAACGCCCCGGCGAGGAGCGGCTTGGTCTCCACCGGCTCGACGTAGTTCGCCTTCACGAGGGAGAGGACCTCGGTGAAGAGGCCGAGGGCGGTAGAGGCCTTCGCGTTTCTCCTTATCCTTGTCGTCCGCCCCGACGCCGGGCAGGACGACGAAAAGAGCGAGGAGGAGCGCGGCGGAGGCGGCGACGCCGAAGGCGCGGTTCCGTGTCACCCGGGGATGATACCCGCCCCCGTCAGTCGATTCCCAGCGGAAGCTGGCAGTCGGCGGTGTCCCTGTCGTGTGCCTCGGGCGACTCGAGGCCGTGGACCGAGACCCCAGGAGCCGGACGGGGCGCCGCCCGGCCTCGGTCCGCGCAAGGAGCGCCGACGCCCGCTCCGCGATCGAGGCCGCCTCCCGCGTCGCCGGGCGCTTCGTGTCGCTCCTCGTGATCGTCGTGAAGTCGGCGTAGCGGAGCTTCAGCGTCACGGTCCGCGCGGAGGAGCTCCGTCTTCGCGAGCCACTCGGCGACCTCCCCCGCCATCCCGCTCCGCCTCGCTCCCGTTAGGAGGCGCCGGTCGAGAAGGTCGCGCGGGGTACGTCTCCTCCCCGCCCGCACGACGTCGCCGGCCCGGTCCGGTTCGACTGGGCGGTCGTCGACGCCGTGGGAGAGGGCCGACGAGCGTCTCCGCCCAGCTCCCGACCGTCCGGCGGAGGAGCGCCGGGTCGGCCCCCTCGACGTCGACCAGCCTCTCGATCCCGACGGCCCGGAGCTTCGCCGCCGTCACGGGCCCCACGCCCCAGAGCGCGTCGACCGGGAGCTTCCGCGAGGAACCGGTCCACCCGCTTCGGGGGCGATGACGGTCAGCCCGTCCGGTTTCTTCCATCCCGACGCGATCTTCGCCAGGACTCGTTGGGGGTGATGCCCGCCGACGCCGTCAGATGGGTCCGCAGAGCGGATCTCCTCCTTCAGCCGCACGCGCGACCTTCACGCCGAGAGGCTCCACCACGCTTCTCCGTCATGTCGAGGTACGCCTCGTCGAGGGAGAGCGGCTCGACGAGCGGCGTGACGGAGCGGAAGAGCTCGAAGACCTGCCGCGACACCGAGCGGTACTTCCCGAAGTCGGGCCTCACGACGACGAGCTTCGGGCAGAGCCGGACGGCGCGGCCCATTGGGATCGCCGAGCGGACCCCGAACGCGCGCGCCTCGTAGCTCGCCGCGCAGACGACCCCTCGCCCCTTCGGGTCGCCTCCCACGGCCACCGGCCTCCCCTTCAGCTTCAGGTCGTCGCGCTGCTCGACCGACGCGTAGAACGCGTCCATGTCGACGTGGAGGATCCGGCGAATCCGGTTCATCGGAGCCAGGAGGCCGGGTCGACCGAGGAGCGGGCGTCGCGGATCTCGAATAGAGGCCGGGGATCTCGTCGTCGGGCGACGGCTCGGCGAGGACGCCGACGGCGTCCCCCAGCGCCACGCGC
This sequence comes from uncultured Acidobacteriota bacterium, assembly GCA_963821435.1. Classification (GTDB taxonomy): domain Bacteria; phylum Acidobacteriota; class Thermoanaerobaculia; order UBA5066; family UBA5066; genus DAOMFB01. The sequence continues at coordinate 53,453 of CAWGDR010000017.1, read as the reverse complement.
TGGCCCCGGGAGAGCGTGAGCGGAGCGAGGTGGCCGTAGAGGGTGAAGACCCCTTCTCCGTGGTCGAGGACGACGAGGTTGCCGTACCCCTTCAGCCACTGCGCGTACACGACGTCCCCCGCGAAGATGGCGTGGACCGCGGCGCCGGGCGGCGCCTCGAGCGTCCAGCCCGACGAGCGGAGAAAGGTCTTCGGGAACTTCGGGTTCGCGATCCGCCCGTACGGCAGGGCGACCGTCCCCCTGAGGGGCCAGTCGAGCGCCCCCTTGAACCGCCTGATCGACGCGGCGCCGGCCGGCAGGCTCCGCCCGTGTCCCTCGAGGAGCTCGAGGAGCGAAGCGAGCCGTTCCGACTTGTTCTCGAGCGTCGAGACCGCGGCCTTCTCCTCCTCGGAGCTCTGCTTCGTCCGGGCGAGGAGCTGCGCCTGCTGCGACCGAGCGGCCACGAGCTCCCGTTCCCGCTTCCGCGCCTCGGCGGCGAGCGCGCCGAGCTCCCGCCGCCTCGCCGCCAGCTCCTCCTCGAGCCGCGCGAAGGTCCGCTGCGCCTCGTCGTAGCGACCGAGCAGGGCCGCGTCGCGGCGCGCGAGATGCGCGAGGATCTTCAGCCCCTGGAGGAACGCCGCTCCCGAGTCGGCCGCGACGAGGGGCCGGAGATACCCGAGCCGCCCGAGCCGGTAGAGCGCGGCCATCCGGACGGCGAGGTCGGTCCGGAGCTCCGCCGCGGTCTTCTCGGCGACCGCGAGCTCGGCGTGGGCGCGCGCCGCCTCCCGCTCGGCGTCGGCCCGGCGGAGCTCCACGACCCGCCGCTCGGCCATCTGGATCTGGAGGTTCAGCTCCGCGGCGGCGAGCGCCTGCGTCAGGTCGGACTCCTTCCGCTTCGTGGCGTCGTATTTCGTCCGGAGCTCCGCGAGGCGCCTCCGGAGCGCCGACAGCTCCTGCCTCCGCTGCTCGACGGTCAGCGCGGGCGCCGGCGTCGCGACCGGGAGGGGCGGGACCACCGTCTCGGAAGGCAGCGGGACGGGAGCGTCATCCGGGGGCGCCTGCGCGAGGGCCGGCGCCCCGCCGGCCAGGAGGAGGAGCAGAGGGAGGGCCGGCCTCCTCAGAAGAGGGGCACTCCGTCGAGCTTCTCCGGCGCGGGGACGCCGAGCAGCTTCAGGATGGTCGCCGGGACGTCGGCGATGCCCGGGCTCCTTCCCCGGACAGCTTCCGGTTCGAGAAGAGGATGCCGGGGACGAGCGCCGGATCGACCGAGCAGTGGTCCCCCGACCAGACCTGCTTGTTGTCCTCGAACATCTCCGGCGTCACGACGCCGAGGCTCCCCTGCCAGCCGACACGGTAGCCTCGGTGTTCGTGACGAAGAGGTCGGGGATCAGCGCCGGCGTCGTAGGTGCCGTAGGCCTCCTCGCGCGTGAAGACGTCGACGACCGGCCTTCTTCCCCGTCTTCGGGTCGACGAGCTGCGAGAGCCCGGCGACGATCTCGCTGCCGCACGCTCCTCGTACTCGGCGCCGGGCGCGACGATCCCCTGCCCCTCGCGCCCCTTCAGGTTGATGTAGATGTCGCCGAGCCCCATCGCGTACGCCCTCGTCTTCGACCAGTCGACGTTCGGCCAGAACTCGCCCTGGCCGAAGAGCTTCTCGAGGTTGGCCGGCTTCCCGTCGCCTGCCCTTCAGCGCCATGTAGCCGTTCTTCGACGAGCCAGGTGTTGTAGTTCATCGACCGGCGCCAGGTGGCGAAGCCGTGGTCGGAGAGCGACGAAGAGCGAGCGTCCTTCGGGCGATCTTCTCCATCGCCTCGCCGACGATCGCGTCCATCTCGCGGTAGGTAGCCTCGATGGCGGGCGCCGTACTTCGCCGCCTTCGCCGCGTCGTACGCGGGTGCTGCGGGTCGAGGAAGCGCCACATGCACGTGCTGCGACGCGGTCGGTGAACTCGAAGATCTGGACGTAGAAGTCCGAGTCCTTCGTCGGCGAGCAACCCGTTGATCATCTTCCGGAACTTCTTCGACGGTCGCGTCGACGTCCTCGAGAAACGACCTCTCGTCGATGGTCTCCTCGCTCATCGACCAGGTGTCGATCTTCCAGCCCATCGTCTTGAAGAGGCCGAAGCGCTTCGGCGAGCCGCGCGGCGAGCGACGCGGGAGCCGTGATCTTCGACGCCGGGCGGCAGGTCTCGCGGGTCGAAGTGGATCGGCGAGAGGTAGAGCTTGATCTCGGGCGTCGATCGAGGCGAGGTGGAAGCGGCCGATCCCGGTCACCTTCACGAGCGGGTTGAACGGGAACGTGAAGCGACCCAGTCGCGACCACTCCCCCGGCTTCAGCGTGACCGTCGCCGAGCCCGAGCGGCTCGATCCGCAGGGCCTGCCCGTCCGTCCGCGACGGTCAGCGTCATCGGGATCTTGATGACGGGCGGCTCGGCGAAGAGCTTGTTGTACGGGCCCGAAGACCTCCGTCCGGATCGTGCCCGTGTTCGACTCGAGCCGGACGAGCTCGACCGAGAACTCGTTCTTGTTCCTCGGCGAGAAGAAGGGTCGGACGTGTAGTAGCTCGGCGTGCCGATCCGGCCCGCGCACGTCGGGCACGCCGAGGCCCGAGAGCAGCTCGCCGTTGTCGTAGTCCACGGCGGGGAACGTCACCGGGACGTGGAGGACGACGGAGCAGATCCCCTTCTTCGCCGGCCGCCTCCCAGAACGGCGTGCCGCGCCGGTTGTTCGTCACCGTCGGCCGCTCGACGCGGGAGGAAGCCTGCCGACCCGGAAGCCGGCGACCGCGCGCGGCGGACGCCGCCGCGACGACCGCCGCCCGCGAGCGCCGTCCCGCGCCGCTTCGTCGCGAGGCGCGGACGAGCGGCGAAGACGACGAGGACGCCGAGGAGGCGCCGGCCAGCGCCGAGCCCGGCCGGATTCGCGCCGCCGAGAAGGAACGGCTTCTTCCCCTCCTCCGCGATCGCGAATTCGGGGCGGTAGGTCTTCGGGTCGCGCTTCAGGAAGTCGAAGATCGCGTGCCGGCCCGGGCGAGAGCCCGGTCGAGAAGGTCGACCACGAGACCGGCGTCTGGGCCGGGATCGTCGGGCGCAGCGGCGAGAAGGCGCCCTGCTCCGGCGCAGCTTCGCGAGGTTCGGGAGCTTCCCCTCGGCCATCCACTGCTGCGACGAGCCGGTCGTCGGCGCCGTCGAAGCCGAGGACGACCCAGCCGGCCGCGCGCGCCGGGCGCGGCGCCGGCGGGGGCGAGCGGACAGGAGGACGGCGGCCGCGAGAGCCGCGCGGAGGGCGAGGCGTAGACTCGTCGCGTGGTGAATGAGCACGCGGGCATTCTAGCGTCTTGCTGCGCGGGCCGTCCTCGGCGCCTCCTCCTCCCGTCCGCGCTGCCGGCGGACGGAGCCCGGGCGTCCCTCCCGCGGACACGCTCGTGGTAGCGCTCGAGTCGGCGCCGCTCAACTTCGACCCCCGCGTCGGGACGGACCAGGCGTCGTGGCGGTCGCACGAGGTCGCTCTACAACGCGCTCCTGAGGAAGGGCGAGGGCGGAGAGTTCCTCCCCGACCTCGCGGAATCGCTCGCGAGCGGCGACGCGGTCGTCTGGCGGTGCCGCCTGCGCGGGGGCGTCCGCTTCCACGACGGCCGCCTCCTGACCTCCGCCGACGTCGCTTCCACCTACCGGAGCCTCCTGGCGGAGGGCTTCTCCAGCGGGAAGAAGGAGCCGCTCAAGATCGTCGGGAGGTCGATCGCGACGCCTCGCCGCGCGACGTCGTGTTCCGGCTCGCCGCGCCCTACGCGTCGTTCCCGCTCCAGCTCCTTCTCGGCATCCTCCCCGACGGGACGACGGCCGCGGAGGCGACGCGCCATCCCGTCGGCACCGGGCCCTTCCGGCTCGTCGACTTCCGGCCGGACGACCGCGTCGTCGTTCGAGCGGTTCGACGGGCGCTTCGCCGGGCCGGCGAAGTCGCGCGCGGCTCGTCTTCCGGATCATCCCGGACGCGACGACCCGCGCGCTCGAGCTCCTGAACGGGACCATCCACCTCTCGATCAACAACCTCCCCGCCGACCTCCTGCCGCGGTTCGCGAAGCAGGACCGGCTCGCCGTCACGGTCAGCCCCGGCTCGACCTACGCCTATATCGCCTTCAACCTCCGGGACCCGGTCGTCGGGAAGAAGGAGGTCCGCCGCGCGCTCGCCCTCGCGATCGACCGGGACGCCCTCGTCGAGGGGCTCTGGCGCGGAACCGTCGAGAAGACGGAGACCCTCCTTCCGCCCGGCCACTGGGCGCGCGACGCGAGCCTGCCGCCGCTCGTCCGGGACCTCGCACGGGCCCGTGCGCCTCCTCGACGCCGCCGGATACCCCGACCCGGGGGGCGGACGTCCGCGGCTGACCGCTCGCGTACAAGACCTCGACGGACGAGGTGAGCGTCCTCCAGGCCACCGCCATCGCGGAGCAGTGGCAGGCGATCGGCGTCGCGACGGTCATCCGCTCGAACGACTTCGCGATCTTCTACCAGGACATCGTGAAAGGGAACTTCCAGCTCTTCTGCCTGAGGTGGCAGGGAATCGTCGACCCGGACCACTACCACGAGGTCTTCCTCTCGACCTCGGCTCCCCCGAAGGGGTGGAACCGCGGCTTCTACAGCGACCCGGAGATGGACCGCTGGATCGATGAGGCCCGGACCGCCGTCGACCGGAGCGTCCGGAGGGAGCTCTACGCCAGATCCAGCGGAAGGCGGCGGACGACCTCCCGTACGTCTCCCTCTGACGATGAAGAACGTCGCCGTCCACGCGAGGGAGCTGACGGGGATCGAGACGATCAACCCGTCCGGCGACTTCACGTTCCTCCGGAACGTCGGGCGGAAGTGACGCCGATCGCCCTCAGACGTCGGACGCCGGGCCGGAGACCGGCGGCAGCTCGACGAAGCCGGAACCGCGCGGGACCTGCGCGAAGGCCTTGAGCAGGGCGGCTGGCGGCACCACGAGTCTGCGGGCGCGCAGATCGAGCCAGCCTCCGGTCGACCGGACGGTCGCCGCACGCTCCTCGCCCGCCGACCAGATCTCGTTCTCGACGACGAACCGGGCGCCATCCGCACTCATCGCGAGCGCTGCGTACGTGACCGTCACCGTCTCGTGGAGGCCGACCTCGCGGAAGTACTCGAGCTCGTCCTTGCGGATCACGGGGCCGAGGGCCAGACGGCGGAATTCGCTGGGCGGGAAGCCGTGCTCGGCGAAAAAAGCCATTCGGACGTCGGCCGCAAGATCCAGGTAGGCGGTGTTCGCCAGGTGGCCGTTGAAATCCATGGTGCCCCAGCCGGCGAGGAATTGTCGGGCGTAGCGGCCGCTGACGGGTGAACTCACGGGGACCTCCTGCATCACGTTCGGAGGAAATCAGCGGGGACCGCGTCCCTGCCGGGTCTGCCGTTTCGGCGGGCCGCGCTGCGCCGCTCAACGCGACCCTCGCGCGGCGTAGCGCTCTGCCATCCGGAGGATCGTGTTGATTCCCCGGAGCGTCGTCGGCTGGCCGATGGCCTTCTCGAGGGCCCGGCCCGTGATCGCGGGGTCGCTCTGCCGGCGCCGCGAGAGCCACCAGAAATCTCGCCCGCGGACATGGAAGCGGTCCTCGGCGGACTCGAGCTCCGAGAGCCGGGCGACGTGTTCGGCGTCGAGATCCTCCGAAAGGAACCCCACGAGAAACGTCGGCGCCGCCGCCACGGCCTGCTCGGGAAACGGACGATGAGCGGCGATCCGGGCGAGTTCCTCGACCGAGCGGACGAAGACGGGCACGTCGAAGGAGAGCGACGTCGAGAGCGCCTTTGCGAGCCTCGCCGAGATCTTCGTGTCGAGGCCCTTCACACCCTTCGAAGCAAAAGCGACGTTTCCGCTCGCGATGAAGCTCTCGACGTCCGCGAAGCCCGCTGACGCGAAGATCTTCTTGAGCTCGTCCATTTTCACGACGCGCCCGCCGACGTTCACCGCGCGCAGAAAGGCAACGAAGCGCGGCACGGCGTCAGTCCGGCGACGGCGGCGTCGCGGGGGCGACGCGGCCGCCGATGACCGTCCGCGCCCCGACGGCGGCGAGGACGACGAGACCGCCGAGCGCCGCCCAGGCCGACGGCGTCTCGCCGAGGCCGAGGAAGGCCCAGAGGGGGTTGAAGGTCGGCTCCAGCATCCCGAGGAGAGACGCCTCCGCCGCCGGGACCGTCTTCAGCCCCCGGACGAAGAGAACGTAGCTGATCCCCATCTGGAAGATGCCGAGGAAGAGGATGATCAGGGCGCCGCGGACGTCGAGCGCGAGGTGTTCCCACGCGAAGGGGAGCGCGAGCCCCGACGCGGCGAGGTTCCCCGCGATGACCGAGGGGATGGCGTCGCCCGAGGCGTCACGGCGGAGCAACAGGACCGTGAGGCCGAAGAAGACTCCCGAGAGGACGGCAACGAGGTTCCCCGCGAGGGCGCCGGGGTCGAGCCGGCCGACGAAGAAGAGCGACATCCCCAGGAGCGCCACGCCGACCGCCGCGCCGTCGGCCTTCCGGAACGGCTCATGGAGAAGGATGGGTGCCAGGACGAGGACGTAGAGCGGCCCGGTGTACTGGAGGAAGATCGCGTTCGCCGCCGTCGTCATCTTCGTCGCCGAGACGAAGGTCAGGATCATGAGGGCGTAGACGATGACGGTGGACGGCGCCGCGTGCTTCCAGCTCGCGCGCGGGGGGCGGAACGCCACGAGGAGGACGAGCGCCGCGACGAGCGACCGCCAGAAGACGACGCCCATCGCCGGCAGCGGAACGAGCTTGATGGCGAGCCCTCCCGTCGACCAGAGGAGCGCCGCGGCCGCGATCAGCAGGCGGCCTTTCTTCAGGGAGACCGGCGTCGGCGTCAAGACGCCGGCATTCTCCTCCGGATCGCAGCGATCGAGACGTCGTCGTCGGGCGGCGTCCGGCCGAGGAACTCCAGGCAGCTCCGCCGTCACCGCGCCGACCAGCTCCCGCGCGGTCGCTCCCGTCCGCCGCGCCGCGACCGCCTCGATCCGCGCGTCGCCGAACTCGACGCCGGCGGCGTCCCGCGCCTCCGCGACCCCGTCCGAGGCGAAGAAGAGGATCGCGCCGGGCGCGAGGCCGCCTTGGAAGAGCGGCCAGGCGCCCTTGTCCCTCACGCCGAGCGGGTAGGCGCCGACGCCGATCCGCTCCACGATCCCCCCGTCCGGCCCCAGCTTCAGGACGGGCGGGTGGCCCGCCACGACCGCGCTCCACCGCCCGTCTCCCTCGAGGAGCATCACGACGCCCGCAAAGAAGTTCCGCGGCCCCGAGGTGCGGCAGGCGCCCGTCCGGCAGAGGAGCGCGTTGATGACCGCCGCGACCGCGAAGGGCGACGGATCGGCCGCGACCTGCGTTCGGAACCCCGCCTGCGTGATCGCCATGATGAGGCCCGCCGACATCCCGTGCCCCGAGGCGTCCCCGAAGAGGACGGCGAGACGGCCCCCGGGAAGCGGGACGAAGTCGTAGAGGTCCCCTCCGACGGTGTTCGCCACGCGGTTGAAGCCGGCGAGCTCGAAGGTCGGCGTCTCGGGGAGCGTCGCCGGGACGAGGTCGGCCTGCAGGTCCCGCGCGAGGATCAGCTCGTCGCGGAAGTGGAGCTTGTCGACCAGCTCGAGCGCGAGAAGGGCGAAGAGCAGGGCGACGGCGAGGGCGATGAAGAAGAAGTCCTGGTTCCCGCCGAACGTGGCGGCGCCGAAGGAGAAGATCCCGAGGAGCGTGAAGACGATCGCAACGGCGAGGATCAGCCTCCGTCCCGGCGTCAGCTTCCGCGCCAGCCCGAAGAGAAGCGCGTTCGCCCGGCGGAGGCCCCGTCTCCACCGGACCCTCTCCCCCTCGATCTCGTCCCGGTGCTCGGCGAGAAAGACCCGGACCGCCTTCCGCCACTCGACCTCGTAGAGGTCCTTCACCTCGCGCTGGTCGAGGGCGTCGTACGTCTCCTTCGCGAGCGACTTCCAGTCCTTCCGGGTGGGCATCTCTCCCCGTTCTACGCAGCGGGCCGCGGGAAGTTCGGTCGGCGGCCCTTCACGGCCTCGGGGGGACGCCGATGCCCGCCGCGGCCTTCCGCGAGACGGCGCGCCGGAACCAGGCGAACCGGCCGAGGAGCGCGCCCGGGAGGCCGAGGGCCTGGGCCGCCCACCGCGGAAAGTCGAAGTCGTCCTTCTGCCGGGCGATGAGGCCGCCCGCGTCGAAGACGATCTCGGAACGGATGACGTTGACGACGGGGCGCGACCCGTACCGGTACCGGGCGGTCCAGGTGACGGTGCCCCGGCCGGCGGCGGCCTGCTCGACCTGGTACTCGACCGAGAACTCCTTCGCCCTCCCCGTCAGCGCGATCCACATCTTCCCGATGTCCGCGCCGTAAAGCAGGAAGACCGGATCCTCGAAGCGGGCGTTTCCGGCGTACAGGCCCGCCATCGCCGAGCCGTCGCGCCGGGCGAAGGCGCCGTAGAACGAGAGGAGGGCGCCGCGCGTCTCGGCCGGGGTCATCGCGGGGCCACCTCCTCGGCGCCGGCGAGGGCGAGGAGCTCCTCGAGCGACGCGAGCCGGCGTCCGGTGCCGTAGCGGTAACCCGCGAACGCGACCGGAGCGCGGCGCGCGGCTTCCTCGTCGAACCGGGAGTCGCCGACGAAGAGCGATTCCGGGAGCGGGATCCCGAGCTTCCTGGCCGCGAGGTGAAGGACCGCCGGGTCGGGCTTTCCCGCTCCCGCCTCGTCCGCCGCGGCGATGCCGTCGAGCAGGGGCGCCAGAGCGGCGCACGAGAGGATCCGCTCCGCGAGCGGGCGGTTCGTGTTCGTGGCGACGCAGGTGGCGACGCTTCTCTCCCTGAGGGAGCCGAGGACCGCCGGGGCTTCGGGGTTCGGGCGGATGGCGTCGAGGTGCCCGTCGAAGAACCGGGCGTAGGCGTCGTTGATCTCCGGGACGCTCCGCTCCGGCATGTAGGTCGCGCGGTCGGCCTCGGTGCCGTTGCCGTAGATCGCGTCGAAGGCCTCCCGCGCGACCGCGTCGTGGCCGAAGTGCCGGAGCGTCTCGTTGTAGACCGCGAACCACGCGTCTTCCGAGAAGACGAGGACTCCGTCCATGTCGAGGAGGACCGCCCGGACAGCCACGTTGTTCCCATCTTGACACGGACGGGGAGAATCCCGTCCCGCCATGCCCCGGTTCGACCTCTTCGCCATCGGCACCGGCCCCTCGGGCCAGCGCGCCGCCGTGCAGGCCGCGAAGCTCGGGAAAAGCGTCGGCCTTTGCGAGCGGCGCGAGGTCGTGGGCGGCGTCTGCACGAATACCGGCACGATCCCGTCCAAGACGTTCCGGGAAGCGGTGCTCCACCTCTCGGGGATCGCGCAGCGCGGAATGTACGGCGCCTCCTACACGGTGAAGGAGAACATCACCGCCGAGGACCTTCTCTTCCGGTGCCACGTCGTCATCCAGCGCGAGATCGAGACCGTCCGCCTCCAGATGCGCCGGAACGGCGTCAGCGTCCTCTCCGGGACCGCGTCGTTCCTCGGCCCGAACCGGCTCGCCGTGACGGGCCACGCCGGAACGATCGAGGTCGAGGCCGATCGGATCGTCATCGCGACGGGCTCGTCGCCGGCCCCGCCTCCGGGCGTCCCCGTGGACGGCGAGACGATCATCGACTCCGACGCGATCCTCACGCTGAAGAGGCTGCCGAGGTCGCTGACCGTCGTCGGCGCGGGCGTCATCGGGACCGAGTACGCCTCGATGTTCGCGGCGCTCGGCGTCGAGGTGACCCTCGTCGACCGCCGTCCCCGCCTGCTCGAGTTCCTCGACGTCGAGATCACCGAGGCGCTCCAGTTCATCCTCCGGCAGTGGAACGTCTGCCTGCGCCTCGGGGAGGACGTCGCCTCCCTCGCCGTCGAGGGGCCGGGCCGCGCCGTGGCGCACCTGGGCTCCGGGAAGCAGATCGCCTCCGACATGATCCTCTTCACGATCGGGCGCCAGGGGGCGACGATGGAGCTGAACCTCGCGGCGGCGGGCCTCGAGGCGGACGAGCGGGGCGGCTGAAGGTGAACGCGAATTACCAGACCGCCGTTCCCCACATTTACGCCGTCGGGGACGTCGTCGGCTTCCCGGCTCTCGCCTCGACGTCCCTCGAGCAGGGGCGCCTCGCCGCCTGCCACGCCTTCGGCGTTCCCGCCAGGTCGATGCCCGAGCTCTACCCGTACGGCATCTACTCCATCCCGGAGATCTCGATGGTCGGAAAGACGGAGGAGGAGCTGACGCGAAACGCCGTGCCGTACGAGACGGGCGTCGCCCACTTCCGGGAGACGGCGCGCGGCGCCATCGTCGGCGACGCGGCGGGCATCCTGAAGCTCCTCTTTCACCGGGAGACGCGGAGCCTCCTCGGCGTCCACGTCCTCGGGACGAGCGCAACGGAGCTCGTCCACATCGGGCAGGCGGTCATCGGCCTCGGCGGGACGCTCGACTACTTCGTCGAGACCGTCTTCAACTACCCGACCTTCGCCGAGTGCTACAAGGTGGCCGCGCTGGACGCCTTCAACAAGCTCGGGCCGAAGCCGGTGTGAGTCGGTCCCTCCCCTCGCGACCGATCCGGGGCTCCGTTTCTCGGGCGAGCCTCTCCCGGGACGTCTATCGGATCAGTCCTCCGGAAAGATGTCGTGTACGTAGTCGTGCGCGACGAGCGCCGCCGCGACTCGAGGTGCCTGCCGCCACCCGGCTGACGATCTCGTCGCGGGAGAGATCGAAGATCGCGTCCAGAATCTGCGCCCGCTCCTTCTCGCTGGCCTGTCCCACGACGAAGAGGACGCGGGCGCTGTGCTGGATGTAGCGGGGCGACAGCAGCTGCCGTTGAGCAGCTCCATGATCACCGGCGCCTTGGCGCGGTCGAATCGGCCCGGATCGCCGCGGCGGTCCTGCTCGGCGAAGAACGCGTACGTCCACTCGTTGTGGACCTCCCAGAGCTTCTGGAACAGCTCCGGCGTGAAGCGGGTGCCGGCCGGGACCCGCCCGGCGTTCTCGGCCGGCTCGACGCCGTCGTCCGTCAGCGCCGGCCGCTTGAGAAAGCCGTCCTTCGTGACGACCGCCTGGTGGCGAAGGACAGTCCACAGCCAGGACACGTCGATCCGGTACGTGGCGAGGTCGTTCATGAACCGCAGCTTCAGCTCGTAGTCGTCGATGGCCGCGGCGAAGTTGCCGTTGAGGATCTGGAAGCCGTAGTTGGCCGCCATGTAGAAGGCGTGCTGAACGTGCTCGATCGTGATCTCGCCCTTGGGCACGTCGTAGAGCGAATCCCAGAGCTCCTGGTTGAGGAGCGCTTCCGGGGTTTCCAGCTTCCGCTTGTCGATGACGAGGGGTGTGATCCTGCCTTGCGCGTTCAGCAGGCCGCGGGATCGCAGCAGCTGACGCTCCGCGTCGGAGAGACCGCTCGAGACCGTCGGCACCGGCTTCCCCTTCACGTCCACCGTCTCGAGCGGTGCGTCGAGCAGCAGCTGGAACTGCGCCAGCGGGGTGCGCAACGGCGTGTTGCCCGCGCCGACATAGACCGGCTCCGGGCTCGCCACCCAGCTCTGGCGATAGGTGTCGTAGAGCCGTGCCCTTGACCCGGCCGGCGAGAACGTCGTCCAGCGTGGGGGATTGACCGGCCGCAAGCGGCTCCTGCGGTACGAACGCCAGGCCCAGCAGGCGTTCGCGCGTCTTGTCCAGCACCATGGCCCGCAGCGCGAGCGGGTTGTATCGCGAGCGGCCGTACGGATCGCCGGCCTGGTAGATCATCACCGCCGCCATCCCGCCGATGGGTCCTGCGGTGCCGAGCTCGCCGTCCTTCATGCCGGCCATCAGCATCAGCTGCGCGTTGTAGCGCTGGTAGGCGATCATGTTGGGTGAGGCCATGCCGATCGTCTGGGGGTCGGGGAACACGCCCCGGGATCGTCCTTCCACATTTCGATGATGCTTCCCAGGTAGTCCCAGCGGCCGACGTTCGTTCCCAGCAGCCTGCGCCGCAGCACCCAGGCGATGGCGGGCAAGGCACGGCCGGCGTTGCCTTCCTCGTACAGGATCTTGATCTTCATCGTGCCGGCGGGGACGCCGATGAGCCCCTCCAACCGCGCCAGGAGCTTCTCCACGATCAAGGCTTCCTGAGGCGTCTGCAGCTTCGGAATGTAGAAGTAGACGCCGGTGCCGGCCCGACGCAGCGCCTCGTAGTTGTTGACGACCCACAGAACGACGACGGCGATCATGCCGGGAGCCGGCTCGCCGTCGACGGTCACGTGGTCGTAGCGGACGTGGAGGCCGGGGGGCCGGCCGAAGCGGGTCGGCCACTTCTCAGGAGGCGTGTTGATGGTGTACTGGCGTGTTTTTCCTTTCTTCACGACCTCGTAAGGACGGCCGGTCCAGCGCCCCTCGAAGATCTCCTTGGCGTTCTGCATGGCCGCGAAGATCCCGATCGGCTCGGTCGCCGGCGTGCCATCGGGCCGGAAGTGGGGCGGCGCGGCGTCCTCGAAATCCGGCATGTTCATCGGCGCCGGGCTGTTCAGCGCGTTGAACGCCATTTCCAGCGGATGCCAGGGCCCTGTGAGCTCGAGGCCGGGGTTGGCCAGCGGGTTTGCGTCCTTCGGGGGGGGCACCTCGTCATTGAGGCGCCAGCGCCACTCGCTCTCGCGTCCCAGGAAGTTGTCTATCAGCCCCTGCACGATCTGACGAAACGTCCAGGACTTTCCGCTGACCGGATCCTCGAAGGTCTCGTCCCACCTCGGCCACGCGTACCTCGTCCGGACGGGCTCGGGCGACCTCAGGAGTCGTTGGCGCGCCGTCAGGGCCGCTGCAATCGCCGGGCGAAGTTCTCGAGTGAGAACGGCGATCGTCTCTTCAACGTCGATGTCTCGTCCGTTCACCTTCCGGCCCGCGAAAAGGTCCGGAAACCCCTGAAGAACGTCGTTACGGATCATGGAAGCGGCCCTCCTTGGGGTGTCTTCCTGAGGGACGAGCCCGGATTCGGGCCGGGCTGCCTCGTGGTGCCGAGACTCTTGTGCAGCGTTCCGGCGAAGTCAATGGGACATTCATTCCACCGGCGCTCCGCGCCGCCGGATTAGAATCGCCGTTCCTTCGCCACCCGGGCCCGAAACGGAGGGATCTCAGATGAAGAAGGGACTCCCCGCCTGCGCGGTCCTGCTCGCCTTCTCCGCCACGCCCGCCGCCGGGCAGGATGTCGTCCGCCTCGGCAACCTGAAGTTCGCCCACTACGGCGCCGTCTGGTACATGAAGGAGATCGCTCCCAAGTACGGCCTCCGGATCGACGAGAAGATCTTCGCCAAGGGGCTGGACATCGTGCCGGGGATCATCGCGGGCGAGGTGGACCTCGCCGCGAGCGCTCTCGACGCGGCCATTGCGGGGCGCGCGGCGGGCGCGCAGGTCTTCACGGTCGCCGGCTTCGCGAAGGGGGGCGTCCGGATCGTCGGACGCGCCGACCTCGGCCTCAGGACCGTCAAGGAGCTGAAGGGAAGAAAGGTCGGCGTGCCGCGCGGGGGCGCCCAGGAGCTGGCCCTCCTCGTGGAGCTCCAGAAGAACGAACTCACCTGGTCCGAAAAACCGGGCGAGAAGGACGTCCAGATCGTCTACCTCGCCTATGCCGACCTGAACCAGGCGCTCATCGGGAAGAACATCGACGCCATGTGCCAGTCGGAGCCACAGGCGACGCAGGCGATCTCGAAGGGATTCGGAAACGAGATCATCAGGCCTTACGACACGCCGATGGGCGAGCCGGTCCGCGCCCTCGTCATGACGACGAAGATGTACGGCGAGAAGCCGGACGTCGCCGCGCGCGTCCTGAAGTGCTTCGTCGACGCCACGAAGACCTTCCTCTCGAACCCGGCCCTCGCGGAAAAATACGTCCGCGAGGTGATGTTCAAGGGGCAGCTCACCTCCGAGGAATACAAGGAGGCGATGGCGAACGCCTCCTTCACGTACGACATCACGGTCGAGCACGTCCAGATCACGACCGACTTCATGCAGAAGGTGGGCGTCGGGAGGATGCCGAATCCGCCCGTCGCGAAGGAGTGGGTGAAGCTGGACCTTCTCGAGAAGGCGAAGAAGGAGCTGGGACCGAAGTGAGCCTCCGCGGCAAGCGGCTCGCGCAGGCGCTGCTCGTCCCGCTCGCCGTCCTCGCCGTCTGGGAGGGGCTCTCGCGGGCGGGGAATCTCAACCCGCTCATCCTCCCCTCGCCGACGAAGGTCGCCCTCCGCTGGTGGAGCTACCTCAAGCCGCTCTCGCCCTACGACCCGGCGCAGGGGAGCTACCTCGTGTGGCTCGTCTCCGGCGAGCTGCTCCACGACGCCGCCGCCAGCCTCTTCCGCGTCTTCGTCGGCTTCTTCATCGGCGGGGGGCTGGGCCTCGCGCTCGGCCTCCTGATGGGGGTCTCGACCGCCGTCTACCGGCTGCTCAACCCCCTGGTCCAGATCCTCCGTCCCATCCCGCCGATCGCCTACATCCCGCTCGCGATCCTCTGGTTCGGGCTCGGGAATCCGCCCGCCTTCTTCCTGATCAGTCTCGGAGCGTTCTTCCCGATCCTCCTCAACACGATCGCCGGCGTCCGCAACGTGGACGCGATCTACGTCCGGGCCGCCCGGAACCTCGGCGCGAAGGGGCCCGTCATGTTCCGCCGCGTCATCCTCCCCGCCGCGGCGCCCCACATCCTGACCGGCGTCCGCGTCGGCTACGGCGTGGCCTTCATCGTCGTCATCGTGGCCGAGATGATCGCGGTGAACAGCGGTCTCGGCTACCGCATTCTCGAGGCGCGGGAGTTCTTCTGGCCCGACAAGATCCTCGCCGGGATGATCACGATCGGCGTCATCGGGCTCGGGATCGACACGGCTCTGAACCGCCTCTCGCAGCACCTGCTCCGGTGGCACCGGAGCCTCGAGCCCTCGTGAGCGGGGTGGCCGCCCGCTCGCGGATCCTCGCCGAGAAGGTCGGCAAGGTCTTCCGCTCGCCGGAAGGGGACGAGGTCGTCGCCCTCCGCGACATCGACCTCGCGGTCGAGGCCGGCGAGTTCGTCTGCCTTCTCGGTCCGTCGGGCTGCGGAAAGTCGACGCTGCTGAACGCCGTCGCCGGCTTCTCGCTCCCCAGCTCCGGCCGCCTCGAGGCGAACGGCCGGGAGGTCGCGGAGCCCGGCCCCGACCGCGCGATGGTCTTCCAGGAATACGCCCTCTTCCCCTGGATGACGGTGGCGAAGAACGTCGCGTTCGGCCTCGAGATCAACGGCGAGCCGAAAGACGCCATCGACCGGAAGGTGGGGGCCCTCCTCATGCTCCTGAACCTCTCCGAGTTCGCCGATCGCTTCCCCAAGGACCTCTCCGGGGGGATGCGCCAGCGCGTCGCCATCGCGCGCGTCCTCGCGCTCGACTCGCCGATCCTCCTGATGGACGAGCCGTTCGGCGCGCTCGACGCCCTGACGCGGCGGAACCTGCAGGACGAGGTACTCCGGATCTGGACCACGTTCGGAAAGACGATCCTCTTCGTCACCCACGGCATCGAGGAGTCGATCTACCTCGCCGACCGCGTCGTCGTCATGACCTACCGTCCCGGCACCGTGAAGACCATCGTCCCCATCGGACTTCCCCGGCCCCGCGACACCACCTCGCCCGAGTTCAACGCCCTGAAGCGGCGCCTCACCGCGCTCGTCATGGAGGAACAGCGGAGACATGAAGAAGACGAGATCCGGAAAGCGTGATCCCTCCTCGTCCTCGAAGAAGGGCTGTGGCGTCCGGCGGGTCGCCTACTTCGACGGGCAGCTGCTCGGGGCCGCCGATTTCACCGACGAGCAGAGCTACTTCCGGAACAGGCTGCGGCGAAGGAATCTCCTCCTCCACGGCGCCGGCATCGTGACCGGCCTGAAGGTCTCACTCGCCCCGTCGACCGGCCCCGGAGGCCCGGGCGTCGTCGTGGATCCCGGCTTCGCCTTCGATCGGCGGGGCGAGGAGATCGAGGTCTGCCGGCCGGTCTTTCTGCCCCTGCCCCACGGCCGCCCGAGCCTCTTCGTGCAGGTAGCGTTTGCCGAGCGCGCTGTCGGCAGCCTCCCGGCGCCGGGACCGCCGGTCCCCTCCGGGGAGGGGGACTCGCTCCCGTCCCGGATCGAAGAGACCTTCGCGGTCGTGCTGAGGGCGACGGCCGACCCGGGCGCCGTCGCGATCGCCCGGCTGGCCTTTCGCCGTGGACAGTGGCGGGTGGATCGGAGTTTCAAGCCACCGCGCGCTTCGTGACGCCCCCGGCGGCGAAAGCGCAATATATGGGTACTTCGACGAGGCGACGAGGGGGACAGAAGACCGCATGAAGGTGACGCGCCATTTCCGGCTGAGCGAAGTCGGGACCTCGCCCCGGTATCAGCTCGTCGTGGACGACGTCCCGGCCGGCGGAAACGAGTTTCTCGGCATCGAAGAGAGCATGGGGACGCCTCCCGCCGGCGCCATCCTCGACCTCATGATCCGGCAGGGCGTTCAACGGACGACCGCAGCCGCGTTTCTCTGGAGTTTCCTCGAGGAGAAGAAGCAGCGCCAGGAGGCGGGCGGCGCGCACTCCCGGTGGGAGAAGCTGCTCGAGTGCGAGGAGTGATCGACCGAGAAACGGAGAGGACAGCCGGTCGGATCACCAACATCGAAACCGGCCGCGCCCGGCTCGCCGCGGTCGCGGCGTTCGTCCTCGCGGAGGCGGCGATCTGCGCTCTCCGGGCGCTCGCCGTCCGGCCGCAGATGACCGACCCGGCCCGCGCCCGATACCTCTTTCTCTGGGGATTCGCCGGCACGATCGTCGTCGCCGCCGTTCTCCTGCTCAGGCGAGACGCCTCCTGGCGCGTTCCCCTGGCCTTTCTCGCGCCGGATGCCGTGATCTTCGCCGTCCAGCGGGCGACGCAGAGCGTCGAGGGGCAGTTCTACTCCCTGAACTTCGTCACCCCGTGGCAGCTCGGCGCGCTCGCGGCGTGGGCGGGCGGGATCTTTTCTCGCGCCCCGATCCCGTCGCCGGGCCCCTCCTGGCTCGGCAAGCCGACGTGGCGCTGGGGGCTTTTCCTCGCCTACTTCTCGCTGCTCCTCCAGGCGACGCCGAAGCCCCCGTGGCTCGATCCGCTCGAAAAGACGATCGCCTTCCTCATGTTCGGCGGCCTCGTCCTCGGTCTCGCGCTCCTCGCGATCGGGGGCGCGATGCGCCTCGCGCGGAGGCGCTGAGCCCCTTTCACGGAGCCAGAGCGGCGGGTGTCGGCCAATGGGACCTTTGCCGGATTGTCTTCCGCGGCCATCGGTGGCAGGGTCGGCTCCATCCGAAGCCGCGGCCGCGGCGAGGAGGACCCATGGCGGAATTCCGGTTCGACCTCAAGGACGTGGAGTTCGTCCTCTTCGAGCAGATGAAGCTCGGGGAGCTCTGCGGGCTCGGAAGCTACAGGGATCAGGACGCGGAAAGCTACCGGAGCATCCTCGAGGCCGCCTACGACCTCGCGAGGGAGCAGCTCTGGCCGATCAACGCCGAGTCCGACCGCGTCGGGGCGACGTTCGAAGCCGGAAAGGTGACGGTACCGGCCTGCCAGAAGGCGTTTCACAGGACTTTCGTCGAGAACGGCTTCGTGGCGATGGCAAACGGCGCCGAATGGGGCGGTCTGGGGCTTCCGAACCTCCTCTCCATCGCCTGCAGCGAGGTCTTCGTGGCCGCCTGCCTCTCGTACACGCTGACACCGATGCTGACCCGCGGCGCGGCGCACATCATCGAGAGCCACGGCGCCGACTGGATGAAGAGGCTATACCTCGGGAAGATGTACTCGGGCGAATGGAGCGGCACGATGTGCCTCACGGAGCCGCAGGCCGGCTCCGACCTCGCCGCGGTCAAGACGAAGGCGAAGCGCGACGGCGACAGCTTCCTCCTCGAGGGGACGAAGATGTTCATCTCGTCGGGCGACCACGACTTCACGCAGCAGATCGTCCACCCCGTGCTCGCCCGGATCGAGGGCGCCCCGGCCGGCATCAAGGGAATCTCCCTCTTCCTCGTGCCGAAGTTCCTGCCGAACGGGGACGGGACGCTCGGCGATCGGAACGACGTGGCGTGCGGCAACATCGAGCACAAGATGGGAATCAAGGCGAGCCCCACCTGCACCCTGAACTTCGGCGAGAACGGCAGGTGCCGCGGCTGGCTGATCGGCCAGGAGAACAAGGGCATCGTCTACATGTTCCAGATGATGAACGAGGCCCGCCTCGAGGTCGGCCTGCAGGGGCTCGGCCAGGCCTCGAGCGCCTACGGGCAGGCTCTCGCCTACGCGCAGCAGCGGGTGCAGGGGTTGAGCCTTAAGGGCGCCCCGCGGACGCCGGACGCGAAGCCGCAGACGATCATCAGCCACCCCGACGTCCGGCGGATGCTCCTCGGGATGAAGGCGCAGGTGGAAGGGATCCGGGCGCTGATCTACCACGCGGCGCGGCAGATGGACCTCGCCCAGAGCCACCCCGACGAGGCGATCCGGAAACGCGCGGACCGGGCGCTCCAGCTCCTCACGCCGGTCTGCAAGGCCTACGGCACCGACATGGCGTTCCGCGTCACCGAGGACGCCATCCAGACGCACGGCGGCTACGGCTACTGCACGGAGTACCCGGTCGAGCAACTCTGCCGCGACGTCAAGATCACCGCCATCTACGAGGGGACGAACGGCATCCAGGCGCTCGACCTCGTCGGCCGGAAGCTCGGACTGGACGGCGGCGCGCCGTTCAGGGAATACGCCGAGGGTCTCGAGGCCTTCGTCGCGGGGCGGAGCGGTCACCCCCTTCTCGGCCCGCTGGTGAAGCGGCTGGACGCCGCGCGCGACGAGCTCGTCCGCTGTACGGAGAAGATCGTGAAGGCCCTTCACGAAGGCGATCCGCACTTCGCCTTCCTCGTCGCGACGCCCTACCTCCGCCTCTTCGGCGACGTGGCCTGCGCCGCGCTCCTCCTCGAGCAGGCCCTGCTCGCTCTCGACAAGCTGGGCCCCGGCGATCTTTCGGCCCACCGCGCGAAGGCGGATCGGGACGCCTCGTCCCGCTTCTACTACGACAAGCTCTGCACGGCGCGATTCTTCGTCTGCAACCTCCTTCCGCGGGCCTCGGCCCACGCGGAGGCGATCCTGTCGGGCGACCGGAGTGCGCTCGAAGCCGCGTTCCCGGACGCGACCTGAGCCGACCGGACGTCAGGCCGGGAAGCGGGGAGCCGAGAAGCGGGTCCCGGCCGGGAACGACAGGCCGAAGCGCCCGCGCAGCGCGCCGAGCAGCTGCTCCGGATCCCGGATCGTCTCGGTCCTGACGCCGCCCGCATCGCGGAGAGTCAGCTCCCGGTCCCGGAGGGTCGCGCGGGCGTCGAGTCCCTGCCGGTGAACGACGAGGCAGGTCGTGAAGATCGACGTCGGCGACGTGCTCGTGAACCAGTTCGCGACCTCGAAGTCCACAGGCTCCTGCGGCTCCTCGGTGAAGGCGTAGAGGTCCTGCCAGCCGTCGCCCTGGTCGCCTTCCAGCACCCAGGCCGGACCCTCCCGGCGTAACCGGAATCGGGACATGCCGACCGCCGTTTCGCGTCCCGCGACGAGAGGCAGCGGCCGGACCGGGCCGCCGCCGCCGAATCCCACGTCGACGAGAAAGCGGCCTTCGGGCAGGTCGACGCCGAGGAGCATGTGCGTCCGCGGCCGGACGGCGTCCGGCGGCGCGCCGACCCTCACGCGCGCGGCGAGCGGGGTCACCGCGAACCCGAGAGCCTCGAGGGCGGCCCGGAAGAGAGTGTTCTGCTCGAAGCAGTAGCCGCCTCGCCGGCCGAGGACGAGCTTCGCCTGGAGCGAGGCGAGGTCGAGGCGGATCGGCCGGCCGAGAAGGATGTCGAGGTTCTCGAACGGGATCGCCGTGGCGTGCGCCTCCGGTGCAACGCGGACGAGGGCGGCCCCTCCCGCCCCGCGCGGCCCCGGCGTGCCGATCCGGGCGAGATACGCGTCGAGGTCGAAGCTCGTGTCGGACATGTTCCGCCTTCCGCCGGCGGGCGATTCTACCGACCGGGCGTGCGCCGAAACCCGGAGGCCGGCCGAAACGTACAGCCGACATGCTCCGGCTGGCCGCCGCCCTCCTCGCGGCCGCTTCCCTGCTCGCGACCGCCGGGCCCGCTCCGGCGCCGCAACCCGCGGCCACCCGCGCGCGCGAGCCGGTCGTCGGGCTCCCCTGCGACGGGTGCGAAGCGGTGTTCGAGGGGCTCCCGGCGGAGCTCCCCTCCATCGCCCGCATCGCTCCGGAGGGCGAGCCCGGCCGCGCCCTTCGGATCGAGGGAACCGTCCTGGACCGGAAGGGCCGGCCGGTCGCCGGCGTCGTCGTCTACGCCTACCACACCGACGATCACGGGATCTATCCGACGGACGAACGCTTCAAGGGAACGAGCGCCCGCCGGCATGGCCGCCTTCGGGGATGGGTGACGACCGACGGGAACGGGCGGTACCGGTTCGACACGATCCGGCCGGCGGGCTATCCGAACACCGGCATCCCGTCGCACGTCCACATGCACGTCATCGAGGTCGGCCTCTGCACGTACTACATCGACGATCTCCTCTTCGAGGACGATCCCCGCCTGACCCCTCAGAGCCGGAGCAGGCTGACGGGAGGCCGGGGCGGCCCGGGCGTCGCCGTCCCGCGACCGGACGGCTCGGGCGGCTGGATTGTCACCCGCGACATCCTCCGCGGGGAGAAGATCTCCGGGTACCCGCCGGCTGACCCGAGACCCCCCCATCCCGTCGATCCCGGGGGCGGGCTGCAAGAAGTACGATGGCGGCCAGGAGGACCTCGTGCGCCAGACAGGTGGAAGCCGAATCCCCGCGATTCCCGTCCTGATGAGCCTCTTCCTCGCTCTCGCCGCCGTGGTCTCCGCGGGCCCCGCGCTCTCGGCGGGCCCTGTGGCCGGGCCGGTGGCGTATGCCCTGGTCAAGGCGGCCGCCATGAGGTGGCAACCCGACGCCGAGATGTTCGACTTCGCGACGATGCCGTCCGCTCCCCTCGACGCCGAGGGGCGCTCCGCCGAGTGGATCTCGAAGTGGTCGTCGAAGAAGGCCGGGAAGGTCAACCTGATGACCGTGAAGAACGGGACCTTGATCACGTTCGAGGTGCCGACTGCGGGCGGCGCGTCATCGTCCTCGGGCCGGAGTCGATCCTCGACACGAGGAAGCTCCTCGAGATGGCCGACGCCCGCGGGGGCGCCGCCTTCCGGGCAGAAGGGCGCGACGGTCACCGCCGGCCTCGTCCAGAACCTGAGCGCGGGCCGCTCTGGCACCTGAACTACGTCGGCAAGGACGGGAAGGAAGTCTTCCACGTCGCGATCGAGGCCAACGGGGGAAAGATCACCGTTCTGACGAACTGAGCTCGTCCCGAAGAAGAGGTCGATGAAGACGACGGCGGCCAGGGTTCTCATCGCGGCGCTCGCAGCGTCGGCAGGCGGCTGCACGTCGGGTCCGTCTCCCCTGCCGCTGACCGACGCCCCTCCGCCTGTCCCGGCGTCCTCCACGGTCTTCGCCGGACACGCCCACGCGTTTCGGTGGGTGAACGACGCCTGGGTCGCGGACCCCGGTACGACTACGACTTCCTGGTCCTCGAGAAGCGGTTCGGCGACCGCTGGGAGGCCGTCAAGGAGATCTACCGCCGCCATCCGAAGTACGACGGCCGCGCCGGACCCCGGTCCAGACCCTCTATCTTCGCCGTCACGACGTCGCCCGCCGCGGACGGCGGCCGGGACCTCGTCGCGACGACGTCCGAGGAAACGGAACGGGGCACGAGAACGCGGGAGGGGGCGGGCTGTCGCTCGAGATCGCCTACGCCCGGACGAACTTCTTCGTCCCGTTCGACACGATCCGGATCCGGCAGGACCAGGCGAGCGCGCCCGGAAAGCTCGCGGAGACCGTCACGCTCCTCAAGAAGGAGAAGGGGGGCGAGAGGCAGTTCATGAAGATGGAGGAGGAGGGGCTCGTCTACGAACCAGTGAGCCGCTGACGCAGCCGCTCAGGCCTTTCCCACCTTCGGCAGGTGCGTCATCGCCTCCTCGACGGCGTGATCGGGGTACTCGAAGTCCTCGAGCAGGCCGTGGTGGTAGCTCGGTAGGCCGTCATGTCGAAGTGGCCGTGGCCCGAGAGGTTGAAGGCGATGACCTTCTTCTCGCCCGTCTTCCTGCACTCCAGCGCCTCGTCGATCGCCGCCGGATCGCATGTGCCGACTCGGGCGCCGGGATGATCCCCTCGGCCTTCGAGAAGCGGACGGCGGCCTCGAACGTCTCGAGCTGGCGGGCCGTCCGGGCCTGGATGTCGCCGTGGGCGACGAGCGCGCTCACCGTCGGCGCCATCCCGTGGTAGCGGAGGCCCGCCCGCGTGGATGCCGGGGGGCATGAAGGTGTGTCCGAGCGTGTACATCTTCACGATCGGCGCCATCGCCGCCGGTCGCCGTAGTCGAACGTGTACTTCCCTTGGTCAGCGTCGGGCACGACGCCGGCTCGACGGCCACGATCCGCGTCTTTCTCCCCTCCGTCAGGTTCCGGTGGACGAACGGGAAGGCGAAGCCCGCGAAGTTCGAGCCGCCGCCCGCGCAACCGATGACGACATCGGGGTACTCCCCCGCCATCTCCATCTGCTCGAGCGCCTCGAGGCCGATGACGGTCTGGTGCATCATCACGTGCCCCAGGACCGACCCGAGGCTGTACTTCTTCCTGCCGCCGCTCGTCGCGGCCGTCCTCGACCGCCTCGGAGATGGCGATCCCGAGCGACCCCTGCGAGTCGGGGTCCTCCTCGAGCACCTGCCGCCGAAGTGGGTCTCTCCGTGGGGCTCGCGAAGACGTGGGCGCCGAAGTTCTCCATGATGATCCGGCGATACGGCTTCTGGTGGTACGAGACCTTCACCATGAAGACCTCGAGGTCGAGACCGAAGAAGTTGCAGGCCATGGCGAGAGCCGTTCCCCACTGCCCGGCCCCGGTCTCGGTCGCCAGCGCCTTCGTCCCCGCCTCCTTGTTGTAGAAGGCCTGGGGGACGGCCGTGTTCGCCTTGTGCGAGCCGACCGGGCTGACGCTCTCGTTCTTGAAGTAGATGTGCGCGGGCGTGTCGAGCTCCTTCTCGAGCCGGAGCGCGCGGCAGAGGGGCGTCGGCCGCCAGAGGCGGTAGATGTCGCGCACGGGCCCGGGAATCTCGACCCAGCGCTCCGGCGTCACTTCCTGCATCACGATGTTCATCGGGAAGAGGACGCCGAGGAAGTCGGGCGTCACCGGCTCCATCGTCCCCGGGTGGAGGACGGGCGACGGCGGCACGGGCATGTCCGCGTTCATGTTGTACCAGGCCTTCGGAATGCGGGACTCGTCGAGAAGAAACCTTCCGCGCTCGGTCATCCGGTCCTCCAGTCGCGAGGGGCGAGGCCGGAACGATAACGCAGTCGCTACCGCTCCGTAGCCGGCTGCGGGAGATCGGGCACCCCCGCGACGGCGGCGGAGGAGGGAGGCGGTACGCAGAGCTGCTCGCAGAGAAACGCGATCCGCTCGCGCCGGGCGGCGGCGTTCAGGGCGTGCGGCGCCTCGTAGAGGACGAAGCGTTTCGGGTCGCTGACGAGGGCGACGTACTCGCGAACGTGCGGCGGGCTCAAGAAATCCTCCTCCGTCGCGTACTGGAGGAAGACGCAGGCCGGCGCCGCGCGGGAAACGTACTTTCCGGGATCCGCCCAGGCGTGGGCCGCGAAGAAGGCGTCAAACTTCGCGGGGCCTACCTTCTCGCGGTATTTCCGGTAGACCGGGAGCTTCAGGTCCGCCTCGTCCGACAGGCTGCCCGCCATCAGGACGAAGGCGGCGAAGCGCCTGTCCACCCCGCTCAGGATTCCTCCGACGCTCGCGTTGTAGCTGTGGCCGACGTAGGCGAGCCGCCCCGGGTCGACGTCCTTCCGGGCGAGAAGGAGGTCCGCGCCGCGGCGCATGTCGACGACCTGCTGCACGAGGTCGGCGATCTGATGCGTGTTCAACGGCGTCCGGTCCGGCACGTGGCCCGGGCGCGCTACGGGGCCGTCCGTCAGAAGTGAGACGACCCCGGACGGCGCGAGTGCCACAGCCTCGGCGAGGAACTGCTTCCGGTTCCGGAACTCCGAGTTTTCCCAGTACCAGTGCCCCCAGATCACCGCGGCGAACGGCCCGTTTCCCGACGGCACGACGAGCGTCGCGGGCACGCGGCCTCCCTTCGGGCTGGCGTAGGAGATCTCGTGAACGGCGACGCCGCCGCGACGCTCGACTCCCGTCTCTCGCAGGTCGAGAGGAGCGGCCGCGTCGTATTCGAAGGGACGGCCCGGTTCGGCTCCCGACGCGGCGACCGCGAGCGCGGCCATCGCGAACAGGGCGGCGACTGATCCGCGCACCGAACGTCCGTGCCCCGGGCGTCTCAGTAGAGCCGGGCGCGAGGTTCGCCCTTCTGGATCGCGTCCTCGAGAATCTGCTTCCAGCGCCGCTGGCGCCCCGTGAACTCCCGCGGGTTGGTGACCGAGAGGTTGACGTCCTGACCGGCGATCTCGAACGGGATCGTGCAGACCGGACAGCTGACGGTCCAGGGGGCGCGCGCCCCTCCCGGGACGCGTTTCGCGCCCGTGACGACGGCGTCCGCACAGCTGCAGACCGGGCATTTGCTCATGGCGGGATCTCCCGTGGCGCCGAGGATGCCACCTCGCGCGGCCCCCGTACAGGTGCGGGGCCCGGGGACACCGGGTACCGGCTAGCCTCCGGTCCGGAGCCGCCCCCTCAGGCGCTTTCGGTCGAAGGGAGGCGGGGTGGTCGAACCCGTGAAGTCGAGCAGGACCTCGGCGAAGCGCCGCGGTTCGTCGCGCCAGGAGAAGTGTCCGGCGCCCGGAAAGATCTCGAGCCGGCTTCCCGGGATCCGCTCGTGCGCCTCGCGGGCGTGCCGGACGGGAATCAGCCGGTCCTTCTCGCCCCAGAGGATCAGCGTCGGCAGGCCGGCCGCCAGGTAGAGCCGGTCGTTGGCGCTCACTCGCTGGCCGTGGAGGTCGATGATCCCGCGGACGGTGTGAAGGAACGCCCGGCGGGCGCCCGGCTCCTCCAGCGAGACGAAGCTGCGCCACGACTCCTCGAGGTCGGCGCTGGCCCGGAGGCCCAGGCTTCCGAGCGCGTGGACGACGCGGCCGACGCTCTGGCGGGCCGCCACGCTGAGCCACGGGAGGACGACCTCGGCCCCCGGCAGCGCCGCGGCCCGGAGCAGGGGGTGGACCTCCCGTCCGAGCCCGCCGCTCGAGACGAGGACGATCCGCTCGCACCGATCCGGAAACTGGTAGGCGAACTGCAGCGCGATGCCGCCTCCGAGGGAGTGCCCGACGAGCGTCGCCCGTTCGTGGCCGAGCACCTCGAGGAAGTCGCGAAGGACGTTGGCGTAGGCGCCGAGGGAGTAGTCCCCCTCGGGCTTCGCCGACTCGCCGTGGCCGAGGAGGTCCGGCGCGAGAACGCGGTGTCGCCCGCTGAGGCGCGGGATCAGGTCGTCCCACGTGGCCGAGGTCCCCGCGATTCCGTGCAGGAGGACGAGGACGGAGCCCCGTCCCTCGGCCCGGTAGCCGATCCGCTGGCCGTGCAGGAGAACCTCAGCGCGTTCCACGGGCGGTTCCCACCTTTCCAGTATGGACGCGCCGGACGCGCTTGGTATCCTCGAATCGGGCATGGGCGCCGTCACCGCGATCGTCCTGGGGCTCCTCCTCCTCGCCGCCGCCGTCGCGGCGCTCGGCGGCCTGAGGACCCGGTTTCCTCACTCGCTCGAGACCCATCAGCAGGTGGTCGTCCTCGGCCCGATCTCCTTCCTCTTCACGCTCTACGCGTTCCTCCTCGGCTTCATCGTCGTCAACCTCTGGCAAACGTACGACGAGGCGAGGCGGACCGCGATGAAAGAGGCGGAGACACTCGGCATCCTCTACCGGTTGACAGAGGCGTATCCCGGAGCGGAGCCGAGTCGGCAGTCTCTCGTCCGGTACCTCCGGAGCGTGATCGCCGACGAGTGGCCGGCGATGGCCGCCGGGACGGGAAGTCCGAAGACGCGGGAGCACTTCCTTTCGGTCGGCCGGGAGATCCGGGGGCTCACGCCGTCGAATCCGAGGGAGCAGGCGCTCTACGCCGACCTCCTCGCCCACTACGACCAGCTCTCGATCCACCGCCAGTCGCGGCTCCTCCTCCTCGAGGGGAGCATTCCCGCGCCGCTCTGGTGGGCGCTCGCCGCCGGCGGCGTCCTCCTCTTCGTCGGCCTCTACTACATGGGGATCGGGACGGCCCGCCACCAGCTCGCGATCGATGCCACGGCGATCGGGATCCTCATGATCACGCTCTACCTCGCGGCCGAGTTCGACGGGCCGTACAGCGGAGCCATGAAGATCCAGCCGACGTCCTTCGAGAAGGCCTTGACCTGGCTCGATCGAGCCCGGCCGGTAGGCGCGGTCAGCGCCCCGGCGCCGCGGCGGCGTCGATCATCGAGAGCGCCTGCCGGATCTCGGGCTGGTCGGGTTTCAATGCGAGCGACTGCCGGAGCTCGCGCTGCGCCTCCGGGAGCCGGCCCTCGCAGAAGAGAGCGAGCCCGAGGCCGTTCCGGCTCCTCACGTCGCCCGGCTCCTTCGAAACGGCGTCGGCGAACGCCGCCTCCGCCCCGGCGCAGTCCTTCGCCTCGAAGAGGGCCTCGCCGAGCGCACGCCGGACTTTGAGGCTCCCGGGGAGCGCCGCCGCGGCCTCTTTCAGGAAGGCGAGCCGCGTCGCGGCGAGCGAGGGCGCCCGGGCGACCCGGGAGGCGTAGGCCTCGCTCCGGCGCTCGACCGCCCCGTCGGGGTCGTGGTAGCCGTTCCGGAGGGCGGCCAGGAGGGCGGCGTCGGCATCGACGTACTGCCCGAGCGCGAAGAGAGCCTGCGAGAGGTTGATCCAGGTCTTCGGGTTCTTCGGGCTCTGTTCGAGCGAGCGGCGGTACCAGGGGATCGCCTCGGCCGGCTTTCCGCGGACGCGGAGGAACGTCCCGAGGTTCGAGAGGCCTGTCGGCGTCTCGATCCCCGCCTTCGGCGCCCCGGCTTTTTCGACCGCCGCCGCCTCGGACCCGGTCAGGTAGCCGAGGGAGATCAGCTTCTTCGTGAACTCGTCGGCGATCTTCCGTTCGTCCGCAGCCGCGGGGGACGGGACGAGCCGCTCGACCGGGGCGAACGACGCCCACGCCTTCGGCGGGGCCGGGGGCCGCGCGCGGCCGGAGCCCGGCCAGCGGCCTTCCCTCGAAGGACGGGTCGGGCGGAAGGCCGAGGAGACGGGCGAGCGTCGGCGCGATGTCGAAGACGCTCGCCTTCCCCCGCTCCGCCGAGGGGACGACCTCGGGACCGGAGGCGACGAGGATCCCCGGCGCGCGATGCCAGAGGAACGCCGTTTCGACGAGTCCCCCCTCGCGGATCGTCGGGCGGTCGCCGCCCCACCGGAACCCGTGGTCGGAGAGGAGCATCAGCGTGGCCCCGTCCCGCTCGGCGCGCCGCATGAGTTCTCCGAGGAGCCGGTCGGCCTCGGCGTACAGCGCCTCGACACCGCGCCCGTAGCGCCTCGCGTCGGCTTCGGAGACGCCGGGAAGCGCGGGAGGGACGTACCGTCCGAGGACGTGTCCGATCTCGTCGGTCCCCTGGAGGTAGACCATCAAGAGGTCGGGGCTCTCGCGGTCGTAGAGCTCGGTCGCGACCTTCGCCGTCGCGCGTGTCGCCCCGAGGATCTTCCGGAATCCGGTGACCGGTTCCGCGAGGTCCTTCCGCGCGGCGACTGCCGCGTCGAACTCGGCGCGCGTCACGGCGAGGCCGCGGGCGACTTCCTCGAACGACGGGCTCCCTTCCCGCTTCAGGACGATCCGGGCCCCGTCGGAGAGCGATTCGGGGTAAGCGAGCGCCGACGACCTCGAAAGCGCCTCCACGTCGAAGAGGACCGGGGCGAGCCGGTCCGAGACGAGGAACCCGTTCACCTTCTCCGCGGGCCACGTCGCCCACCACCCGACGACGCCGACTTTCAGGCCGCGCGCGCTGGCGACGTTCCAGATCGCCGGCACCTTCCGGGAGCGCCCCGTCACGGGAAGGAGGAGTCCCGAGTCCGGGTCCCTCTCCTGGAAGTCCGCGACGCCGTGGTCCACCGGCGTCCGGCCGGTCGCGACGGTGGTCCAGATCAACGGGGAGGCCATCGGCTCGAACGTCGCGAGGTCCCACGTCCTTCCCGTCGACACGAGCTTCGCGAGCTCGGGCATCTTCCCGTCGCGCATCATCGGCGCGAGGAGGGACCAGTCCGCGCCGTCCCAGCCGACGACGACGACGCGCGGCCGGACCGGTGGTCCTCCGGCGGGGGCGCCGGACGCGGCGGCGGCGAGGAGCGCCGTCCCCGCGCCCGAAAGGAGGGAGCGGAGCCTCATCCGGGGCTCAGAGGCCGAACAGGGCCAGCTCGTTCACGAGCTCGGCCACGCGGGGGTGGCGGGCCAGCTCCGCGTAGAGCCAGCCGTACTTTTCCCTGACGTCCTCGAGCTCGCGGCGCACCCGCACGGCGTCGCCTCCGAGGACCGACTCGCGCAGCTTCTCGAGGGCGGCCCGCGTTTCGGGCGTCGACCGCTCCCCGAGCGCCGCCCGCAGGTCCTCGAACGCGGCCCTAACCCGCGTCGCTCGATCGCCGGGAGCGACCTCCCGGGGCTCTCTGGGGACCTTGTCGTCGCTCATGGCTTCCTCCGGCGCGGTCGGCGCGGCCCGACTGTAGCAAGTCGGGCGCGGCGATTCAGCCGGCGACGGCTTCGGCCATGCGGCGCCGGAGCTTCTCGTCCGGCAGCCGGCCCGTCCCCGCCGCCATGTTGTCCTCGAGGTGGCGGACCTTGCCCGTCGCCGGGATGGCGCACGTGACCGCGGGGTTCGCGAGGATCCACTTCAGGAAGATCTGGGCCCACGACGCGCAGCCGGCCTCCGCCGCCCAGGCCGGAAGCGGCTTCCCGGCGAGCCGGCGCAGCGCCTCGCCGCCACCGAAGGGACGGTTCGCGAGGACGGCGACGCCCCGCTCCCGCGCGAGCGGGAGGATCGTCTCCTCCGCTTCGGGCTCGACGGGCGAGACGTTCACCTGCACGAAGTCGAGCGGCTCCTTCCGGAGGAGCTCGCGCGAGGTCGCCGTGGGCCCCCGCTGTGTAGTGCGTCACGCCGAGATACCGGATCCTCCCGGCCGCCTTCCACTCCCGGAGCGTCGCGAGCTGGGTCTCGACGTCGAGAAGGTTGTGCACCTGGACGAGGTCGAGGCGCTTCTTCCGGAGGAGCCGCTCCGACGCCTCCATCTGCCCGATCCCGACCTCGCGCCCCCGCGTCCAGACCTTCGTGGCGAGAAAGAGCGAACCGGTGAGGCCGAGCTTCGCCGCGAGGTCTCCGATGACTTCCTCCGACCGTCCGTACATCGGCGAAGTGTCGACGACGCGTCCCCCGAGCTCGGCGAATCGGGCGAGGACCTCCTCGATCGGAGCGCGCTCCGCCGCCGATGGCCCGACGTCGAACGTCCGCGACGTCCCAAGGCCGACCGCGGGAATCCTCTCGCCCGAAGAGGGGATGGCGCGGGTCTGCGGCGCCTCTCTTTCGCCGGACGCCCGCCCGCCGAGCACGGTTCCCGCTGCAGCGGCGCCAAGGACGAGGACGGCGTCCCGCCGCGAGAGCCGGCCGAGGTTGGCGGGAATCACGGACTCCGTCCCGGGGCGCACCCGATTCGATACGCAGGGGCGATCGGAAGGTTTCCCTTCGCCATAATCGCCCCCATGAGAACGACATTGCCGAACGTCGCCCTCGCCCTCGTCGCCGCCGCCGCGCTCTCCGCCTGCGGATCCTCGGCGCCGCCCCGGCCGGCCGAGGCCGAGTTCCTCGCGTCGCCCGACCCGGCCCTTCGCGCGCTGCCTTTCTCGGAAGCGGTCCGGGCGGGCGACTTCCTCTTCCTCGCCGGCCAGATCGGGACCGGAACCGGGCTCGTCGAGCCCGTGCCGGGTGGCATCAAGGCCGAGGCGCGGCAGGCGATGGAGAACATCAAGGCCGTCCTCGGGCGGCACGGCGCCTCGATGGACGACGTCGTGAAGTGCACCGTCTTCCTGACCGACATGAGCGAGTGGCCCGCCTTCAACGAGGTCTATCGGGGCTACTTCCCGAAGCACTTCCCGGCCCGCAGCGCCCTCGGCGCGAACGGCCTCGCGAAGGGGGCGCGCGTCGAGGTCGAGTGCGTGGCCTGGGCCCCGAAGAGCACGCCCTGACCCCGGAGAGGTTGCCCGGCGCCCCTCTCGCGCGGCAGGTGATACGCTGTCTCAAGAACGACAAGGAGGAAGTGAATGAAGAGAAAGACGCTCGGTCTGATTGGTGTCACGTGTCTCGCGGTCTCGGCGGCGGCCGGGGTCACGGCGCAGGTACCCCCCGGTCCGCCGAAGATCCTCCAGATCTTCCGCGAAGAGGTGAAGCCCGGAAAAGGCCCCGCCCACGAGAAGGTCGAGGTCGGCTGGCCGGCCGCCTTCGCAAAGTCGAACTGGTCCTCGCACTACCTGGCGATCACCTCGATGACCGGCGCACCAGAGGCCTGGTTCATCACCGGATACCCGTCGGTCGCCGCCTGGGAGAAGGACACGAAGGCTCTCGAGGGAAACAAGGCGCTCACGGCCGAGCTCGATGCGCTGACCGAGAAGGACGGTGAGCTCCTCTCGGGCGGATCCGGCCTGCTTCTGGCCTTCCGCGAGGATCTGAGCAACAACCCGTCCGTCGACATCGCGACGATGCGCTACTTCCGGATCATCACGTTCCGGGTCCGGCCGGGGCATGACGCCGACTTCACGAGCGCCGTCTCGATCGTGCGGGACGCCTACAAGAAGGCGAACGTGGCTCTCCAGTGGGCCGTCTTCCAGGTCACCGCCGGAATGCCCGGACCCACCTACACGGTCTGGATCCCGATGAAGTCCCTCGCCGAGGTCGACGCCACCATGGGCGCCGCCAAGGCGATTCAGGAGGCCGAGGGCGAGGAGGGGCAGAAATCCCTCAACAAGGCGTCCTCCGACGGCTACATCAGCGTCACCCAGAATCTCTACGCCTTCAACCCGAAGATGAGCTATCCGCCCAAGGAATTCGTCGCGAAGGATCCGGAGTACTGGGCCCCGAAGCCGGCCGAAAAGAAGAAATAGCGGACCGACTCCAGACGTCAGTCGACCGCGGCCGCGAATCGCCGGACGATCGCGGCCGCGGGCTCCACGGAACGGATCGTCGCGACGCTCTTCCCCGCCTGCCAGAAGTCCTTGGACGAGGCCCCCTTCATCGAGGCGTTTTTCAGCTGGAAGGCCGAGCGGACCGAGTAGATCGCGCGCATCCAGTGCTTCGTCCGGTGCCCCGACAGCATCCAGCGTCCGAAAGGCCCTGCCTTCGTCCCCATCCTCTCGACGAACGGCGTCCGGATGATCGAGAGCGGAACGCCGGTGATCCGCTCCGTCAGGACGATGTCCTTCTCCTCCGCATCGAGGATCGCCTTCTTGTAGTCGGCGTGCGCCGTGCACTCCTGGGTGGCAATGAAACGGGTTCCCATCTGGACGGCGGCGTAGCCGAGGTCGAGCATCGACCGGAACTCCGCCTCGCTCCCGACGCCCCCCGCGCAGACGAGCGGGACGCCGAGATCCGACAGCTCCCCGTAGAGCTCGCGGGGGGTCTTCCGCCCCGCGTGCCCGCCCGCGCGGCTGTTCACGCAGATGAGCCCGTCCACTCCCTCGGCGATCCCCTTCTCGGCCCACCGGCGGTCGATCACGTCGTGGAAGACGACGGCCCCGGCCGCGTGCGCGCGCTTCACGACCCAGTCGGGGTTCCCGAGCGCCGTGATGAAGAAGCGGATTCCCGCCTCGAGGGAGAGCGTGAGGTACTCCTCCATCCTCTTCCGGTAGACCGCGGAGAGCGACTTCTCCGTCAGGATGTTCAAGCCGACGGGCTTCTTTGTGAGGGACCGAATCCGCTTCAGCCCCTCCCGGAACTCCAGCTTGTGGACGTAGACGAGCGAGAGCGGCTGGATGACGCCGAGCCCCCCCGCCTCGG
The DNA here is from genome assembly GCA_963821435.1 of uncultured Acidobacteriota bacterium. Lineage (GTDB taxonomy): Bacteria > Acidobacteriota > Thermoanaerobaculia > UBA5066 > UBA5066 > DAOMFB01. The sequence goes on along the minus strand of CAWGDR010000017.1, from coordinate 21,406 downwards.
AGACGGCCGCGACGAGCTCCGGGTTCGAACAGGGGTACATCGGACCGCAGAGGAGCGGCACCTCGACGCCGGCGATTTCGGTGAAGCTCTTCATCGGCTCGGCCCCACCTTCCAGACGGCCGTGGCCCGCGCTACGGCGTCGCCCTTCCCGTCGCGGATCACGCTCACGACCTCGTAGTCGCGCGGCTCCGTCGAGGCGACGGCCGGAGCCTCGCAGGTCGCCACCAGCCGTCCCCGCGCCTTCTTCAGGTACTCGCAGGACAGCCGGACGAGGATCGACCGGCCGTCGGCCGGCATTCCGAACCCCAGCGCGAGGCCGGTCGACATCTCGCCGAGGTTCGCGAGGGCGACGGCGTGGACGGAATCGAGGTGGTTCCGGACGGCGCGCCGGTCTTCGATCGCGATCACGGCGCGGCCCGGGGCCAGCTCCAGGATCTCGGGGCGGACCGAGCCCGAGTAGGGAATGAAGCGCCGCGAAGAGCTTCGAGAAGACGAACTTCCCGCCGGGCTTCGGGCTCAGGCGCTGCCACGTCGAGCGGAGACGCTCGACCGGTGTCTTCGGCTTGGTCATGGAGTCCCTCGACGCCCAGAGGCCGGGCCGGACGGATGTTACGGGAAGAGGGAGAGCTGCGGGCCGGCCGGAACGCGGAAGGAGTCGGCCGAAAGCGAAGGTCCGCCGCGCTCGAACCCCGCGCGCCGCGCCGCGGCGCGGAAGAGCGCCCGGAGCTGTTCCGCGTACGGCCCCTCCCCCCGGAAACGCGAGCCGAAGCGGGGGTCATTCAGCTGCCCGCCGCGGACGTCGCGGATCCGCGACAGGACCTTCTCCTTCCGGAGCGGCACGTTCCGCTCCAGCCAGTCGACGAAGAGCGGAGCGACCGCGAGCGGCAGACGGAGCGGCGTCGCCGACGCGAAGCGGGCGCCCGCCTCGCGGGCGGCCGCGAGGACCGCCGGCATCTCGTGGTCGTTCAGGCCCGGGACGACCGGCGCGACGAAGACGCTCGTCGGAACGCCTGCCGACGCGAGCGCGCGGATCGCCTCGAGGCGGGCCCGCGGGGACGGGGCGCGGGGCTCCATCCCGCGGGCGAGCCCCTCGTCGAGCGTCGCGATCGAGATCGCCACCGAGACCGCTCCGAACCCGGCGAGCGGCGACAGGAGGTCGAGATCCCGCACGACGAGGTCCCCCTTCGTGACGATTCCGACGGGATTCCGGAAATCGAGGAAGACCTCGAGGCACCGGCGCGTGAGGCGAAGCTCCCGCTCGACCGGCTGGTACGGGTCGGTGACGCCCGAGAGCGCCACCGTCTGCGGCTTCCAGCGGCGCGACAAGAGCTCCTCTTGAAGGAGCTCCGGCGCGTTTTCCTTGACGAGGATCCGGCTCTCGAAGTCGAGGCCGGCCGAGAAGCCGAGGTACTCGTGCGTCGGGCGGGCGTAGCAGTAGGCGCAACCGTGCTCGCAGCCCCGGTAGGGGTTGAGGCTCACGTCGAACGGGATGTCCGGGCTGTCGTTCGTCGAGAGGACGGAGCGGGACGCGTCAGAGAAGAACTCCGTCCGGAGCGGTTCGGTCTGGCCGGCCGGCTCTGGCTCGAGCTCGTCGTCGTTGGCGTACCTCAGCTTTTCGAAGCGGTTCGGCGTGTTTCCCCCGGCTCCGCGGCCGCGGAGGCGCACGCCTGGCGGAACATACGCCTGACTCACGCCTCGATCCTGTCAGGGTTTCGGATCGGAGTCCAGCTCCCGGGACGGCCGGGCGTGGCATGCTCCTCGCACGTACAAGAGAAAAGATGAAGCGGCCCTCCCGCCCTCTCGTCTTCACTCTCCTCGCGGCGCTCTCGCCGCTCGCCCTCGACGGTTGCGTCTCGGTCGGCGTGAAGCGGTCGAAGCTCCCGGAGCCCCCCGCCGCGGAAGCGGCCGCCCAGGAGGCGCCCGCGAAAAAGACGACGGGAGCCGTGGAAGTCCTGATCTTCGAGAAGCAGGGGGACCTCGAGGCATTCCGCGTCGTCCCCTACCCGGTCCTTTCCGAGATCTACCGGGCGGAGGGGCCGAACCTGACGCTCGTCGGGCGCTCGATGGCGCCGATGTGGGCGATCCCGGACCTCGCTGCCGGCAGCTACCGGATCCTCGTGACGAAGCGAATCAGCGAGAACGGCGACATCGAGGCGCTGAAGGACCCCCGCGGGAAGGAATTCGACCTGAAGCCGGGCGAGAAGGCGCAGCTGCGGGTCGTTCTGAAGAAGGTCCCGACCGGCTGGATCATCCTCGGCGTCGTCGCGGCAGCGGCCCTGATCTACTTTGGAACGAAAGAACTGTCGTCGGGCCACCTCCCTCCCTTTCCGCCGATCCCCCCCGACGTCGTCGCCGGGGTCGTGATGTGGGCCATCGAACAGAGGCCGAAGGGCCCTGGCCCGTCGACCGCCGACGTCTTCCCGGCGAACGGCTCCGTCGTGGCGGCGCGGCGCGTCACGGTGAATTTCCTCGTCGACGTTCCGCTCGCCCCGGACGGCTTCGAGTCCGACGCCGTCCTCGCGCTCGGGACGCAGTCGGGATCGATCCCCGGCGCGGTCTCCTACCGCGCCGAGGACCAGCTCGTCCGCTTCACGCCGGAGAGAGACTTTGCGCCCGGCGAGTCGGTCACCGTCACTCTAGACCTCGAGAAGGTCAAAGGCCCCGGCGGCCGTTCCGGGGAGGGCAAGGTCTCGACGACGTTCCGCGTGGCGGAGTGAGCGCTCAGCCCCGGGCGATCTCGCGGACGCCGGAGACGAGCCGGTCGACCTCCTCGGCCGTCGTGTAGGCGACGCAGCCGGCGCGGACGAGGCCGTCCCGGCCGTGCCCGAGGCGCTCGACCGCCGTCTGGGCGTAGAAGTCGCCGTGCGAGACGAAGACGGCGCGGCGCGCGAGCTCCGCCGCGACCGCCTCCGGCGCGCGCCGCGCGACCGAGAAGGAGACCGTCGGCGTCCGGGGCTTCTCCGGCGTCGGGCCGAAGAGCGTCACGTGCGGGATCTCCGAGAGGCCGTTCCAGAGCCGCGCGAGAAGCCCCCGTCCGCGCGCCTCGAGGACTTCGAGGGCGAGCGCAAGCCGTTCGCGGCGGGTGGCGCCGCCGGCGAGCGACGCGAGGAAGTCGACGGCCGCGGCCGCCCCGACGATCCCCTCGTGGCTGAGCGTGCCGGTCTCCAGCCGCTCGGGCGGCCGGTCGGGCGCCGGAGCGAGCTTCGGCACGTCCAGCCCCGCGAACTTCTCCCGCTTTCCCCAGAGGACGCCGAGATGCGGCCCGTAGAACTTGTAGGGAGAGCAGGCGAGGAAATCGGCGCCGAGCGCCTTCACGTCGACGAGGGCGTGCGGCGCGTAGTGGACCGCGTCGACGAAGACGAGCGCGCCGGCTTCGTGCGCCAGGCCGGCTGCGCGGCGGACGTCGCTGACCGTGCCGAGGGCGTTCGACGCCGCGCCGATCGCGAGGAGGCGGGTCTTTTTCGAAAGGAGGCGCGGGAGCGCCTCGAGGTCGAGCTGGCCGGTCTGGGGGACCATCGGAAGGACGCGGAGGACGACGCCCCGCTCCTTCTCGAGCGCCCGCCACGAGTCGACGTTCGCGTGGTGGTCGAGCTCCGTGACCACGACCTCGTCCCCCGCGTCCCACTTCCGGCCGAGCGCGCGGCCGAGGTGGAACGTCAGGGTCGTCATGTTGGCGCCGAAGGCGACCTCGGACGGCTCGCCGCCGAGGAAGTCCGCCAGCGCCTCGCGCGCCGCCTGCAGCGCGGCGTCCGTCTCGAAGCTCGTCGGGTAGGCCCAGTGGGTGTTCGCGTTGTGCTGCAGGAGATAGCGGCTGACCGCGTTCGCGACCTCCTGCGGAACCTGCGTACCGCCGGGGCCGTCGAAGTAGGCGACGGGGAGGCCCCCTTCGAGGCGGGCGAGCGCGGGGAAGCGGGCGCGGATGGCGGAGACGGAGGCGACGTCGGCGCGGGTCTCGACGGGGCTCATGCGCCCGATTATGGCCGTAACATCCGCGCGTGGCGCGGCTCGTCTCGCTGAACGTCTCGCTTCCCCGGGAGATCGTCTGGCGCGCGCACCGGGTCCGGACGGGGTTCTTCAAGAAACCTGTCGAGGGGCCGGTCTTCCTCTCGACGCTCCACCTCGACGGCGACGGCGTCGCCGACTCCCGCTACCACGGCGGGCGGAACCAGGCGGTCTACCTCTACCCGTTCGAGCACTACGCCTTCTGGGAGGGGGAGCTCCGCCGGGACGACCTCTCCCCCGGTTCCTTCGGCGAGAATTTCACGACGGAGGGGCTCCTCGAGGAGGACGTCCGGATCGGAGACGTCTTCGAGGTCGGGGCGGCGCGGGTCCGGGTCACGAAGCCCCGGACCCCCTGCGCGAAGCTCGGGATCCGGATGGAGTCGATGGCGTTCGTCCGGCGTTTCGCGGCGAGCGGGCGGACCGGCTTCTACCTCGCCGTCGACCGGGAGGGGGTCGTCGCCGCCGGAGACCTCATCGTGCGCCTCGCATCCGATCCAGCGCAACCGACCGTCGCCGACGTCTTCCGGGAGACGGCGCCGGGCTGACCGGATCCGGCCGGTGTCCCCAGTCACCCGGCAACTGGCCGGGGCGCGAGTAGACTTGATCGTGCCGTGACCACACGCTGGGAGCGCCGCGAGATCGTCCTCCGGACGAACGCCACGGGGCAGCGCCTGACCGCCCCGGTCTTCCACTGCCACGGCCGGAACGAGCGCCCGCTCGCCTACGTCCAGGCGAACGTCCACGGGGCCGAGCTGCAGGGGAACGCGGCGATCCTCGCCCTCTTCGACCTCCTCGAGAGGGAGCCGCCTCGCGGCAGCCTCGTCCTCGTTCCACGCGTGAACCCCGTCGGCGCGAACCAGCAGCTCGGCGACTACGTCGCCGGCGTCTACGATCTCCTCTCGGGGGCGAACTTCAACCGCGGCTACGTCTATTTGACGGGCCCGTCGCGCGCCACGGCCGCGCCGTACGTCGACGTCGACGCCTTCGCGGCCGTTCACCGCGACGCCACGCTGTCGGAGATCAAGGACGGCTTCCGCGAGGCGCTGAGGGCGGCGCTCGCCGCCATTCGCGACTCCGCGGTGACCTGGGGCCTCGACAACCGCCTCGAGTTCGCCCTCGCGATCCAGGACGTGGCGATCGATGCGGACGTCGTCCTCGACCTCCACACGGGCGACCGCGCCCCGCGCTACCTCTACGCGCCCGAGGGCGCGACGGCCGCGACGCGCGCCTTCGGCATTCCGTTCGTCCTCGAGATCCCCCACCGCTTCGCCGGCGCTCTCGACGAGGCGGCGTTCGTGCCGTGGAACGATCTCGCGGAGGCGTTCCGCCGGCTCGGCCGCCCCGACGTCCGGCGTTTCGTGGACGGCTTCACCGTCGAGCTCGGCTCGATGAACACGTTCTCGCTGGCGCAGGGGGTGGAGGACGCGAAGAGGATCGCCTCGGCGCTCCGCTACTACGGCGTCCTCGACGGCGACCCCGACGACCCGGCCTACCGGATCGTCGCGTGCCGCGTCGCGGATTACCAGTCGATCGCCGCGCCCGCGGGAGGGCTCGTCGACCCGGTCGTCAGCCCGGGGACGCCCGTCCGCCAGGGCGACCTCGTCTGCCGGATCGTCGACCCGGCGCGCTGCACCGCGCTCCCGCCGCGCTCGGCCGACGCCGTCGTCGAGGTCCGGGCCCCGGAGGACGGCGTCGTTCTCCTGATCCACGCCTTCTCGTCGGTGCCGAAGGGGGTCCGCCTCGTCTCGATGATGACGAAGATGAAGACGCTGTAGCTACTTCAGGTACCCGAGGCTCTTCAGGTTCTCCACGTATTCCTTCGGGTCGAGAACGACGGTCGCGTCGCGCGGCCGGAGCCCCCAGCTCGCGACGGTGGCCGGCGTCACCGCGCCCGGCACGAGGAGGGCCGCCTCGACCGTTCCCGAAAGCTCGCGCGAGGCCGGAATGCCGAGAACGGCGAGGAGCGTCGGCGCGACGTCGGACGGGCGGATCGTCCCTGACGTTCCGGGACGCGCCAGCGGCCCCGCGAGCCGGAGGTCGCCGCCCCCCTCCGTCCGTCCGCCGTCGAAGAGAACGGCCAGAAGGTCGGCGCGCTCCCGAAGGGCCGGAGCGTCGAGGAAGGAGCGGATCTTCGCCGCTTCCGACGTGACGGCCCCCGCGAGAGCGACGCGGTCGGCCGCCGTCCGGCCCGGGTCGGAGAGCGCCGCCCCGAGGATGTCGAGGCCGGGGAGATAGAGCAGGGCGAGGCGCGGCCGCTCCCTCTCGAAGACGTCGGCGAACGCGCGCATCGCGAAGTCGTCCGCCCCCGTCGCGTCGGCCACGAGACGCTCCAGCGTCCCGGACGGGGGGGCGCGGCGCTGCGCCGCCGCGGCGGCGTGCTGCGTCGTCTCGGGGGGCCACCCTTCCCCGGCGAGCGGCGCGCCGGCGCGCGCGGCGAAGTAGAGATGGTTGGAGAGGATCGTCCCTCCCCCGTCCCCCGCCGGATAAGTCGTCCACCAGTTGACGACGAGCGACGCCACGCCCGCCCGGCGCGCCACCTCCCACATCGCCGGAACGCGGCGCGCCGCGGCCGTGACCGACTCCCGCCGCGCCACCGAAATCAGCGGCAGGACGTCGCGCAGGTAGAAGGCCGAAGCCCCGACCGGACGGAACGCCGCGCTGACGCCCGCGACGCGGACGAGATCGAGCGAGCCGATGCCGTGGCGGGACGCGGGCTCTCCGGTCGCAACGGTCGTCCAGAACGCCGCGACGTCGCGCTCCCCTTTCGCGAAGCGGGCGCCACCGACTCCGAACGTCGCCGCGTAGCCGGCGGGCACTTCCGGAAGGTAGCGGTCCGACCAGCCGTCGACGCCGACGAGGACGACGCGGCGCGCGTTCGCCTCGACGACGAGCAGGCCCGCGTCCCCGGGCCCGCCCCGGAGGGCCCACGCCGCCGCGCCCCCGGCGAGGGTCAGGAGGAAGGCCGCGAGGCCGACGAGGCCGAGCCGGCGCTTCGACGAGAGGACGGCCCGCCCCGAGGCCACGACGACCGCGATCGCGACGCCGCGCGCCGCGCGAACCGCGATGAAGACCGCGACGGCGACCACGAGGAGGACGCCAAGGGCCGCGAGAGGCCCCGACGCCCGCAGGGCCGGCAGCGCCGCGAGAACCGCCCCGACCCCTGCCAGGGCGCCGAACGCGGCGGCAATCTCGGCCGACATCCCCTCGGCGTCGCCACGCCCCCGCAGCCGGAGGGCCGCCGCCGCCACGAGGAGGGCGACGACGACGGCCGCCACGACGAGCGAGCCGAGAGCGAGCCAGAGGAAGAGGACGAGCGCGTCCCGGAGCGGGAGCGATGACGCCGCGGTGTTGAGCGCCGTCTCCGCGAGGGCCACCGCGACGGCGAGGAAGAGTGCCCCGATCGCCGCGCCCAGGAGAAGGCTCTTCGCCCGGGTCCGGGCGGCGAGCGCGCCCTTGAGGACCGCTCCCTCGACGCCGCGGTCGAGGTAGCCCCGTTCGCGCAGCCGCTCGCGGGCGGCCTCGAAGGTGAGCGGCTCGGGGGGGCGCTCGTCGGCCATCGCGCCGACGTTAGCAGCTTTCCTCAGCGGGTCCGGTCGCGCAGGACGAGGGCGAACTCCCGGAGCATCTCCCCCTTCCGGCCGAAGACGCCCATCGCCTCCACGGCGTGCTCGGTGAGCTCCCCGACGAGCCGCCTTGCCCCCTCGCGACCGACGTGCCGGGCGAAGGTGGGCGCCGGCGCGCGGAGCGACGCCTTGCCGGTCCGGGCGCTCGGCGTCAGCTCGAGGAGGTCGTCCACGATCTGGAACGCGAGGCCGACGTTCTTCGCGTAGGAGCGGACGGCCGCCAGCTCCTTCGCGCGGGCTCCGCCGAGCACGGCCCCGAATTCGGCCGAGGCGACGAAGAGGGCGCCCGTCTTGCGGGCGTGGATCGTCTCGAGCCGCTCGAACGACGCCGCGGGCTCGGGCGTCCTGAGGTCGAGCGCCTGTCCCGACGCGAGGCCGGCGAGGCCGGACGACTCGGCGAGCCGGGAGATCAGGTCGAGGGCGGCCGAGGCGCCCGGGCCGCCGCCCTTCAGGCCCGCGTCCGCGAGGAGGCCGAACGCCCGGACGAGGAGGGTGACCGCCGCGAGAATGGCGAGGTCCTCCCCGTGCGCGACGTGGAGCGCGGGGCGTCCGCGCCGGGTCATCGCGTTGTCCATGGACGGCAGGTCGTCGAGCGCGAGCGACGCTGCGTGGATCATCTCGACGGCGCAGGCCGGGTCGAGGAGGCGCTCGCGCTTCGCTCCGAACAGCTCTCCCGCGAGGAAAACGAGGGCGGGGCGGACCCGCTTCCCCGGCGAGACGAGGGCGTCGCCCGCCGCGGCGGGGAGAGGGTCGAGGGGGTCCCGGTCGCCGGCGCCGGCGGCGAGGAGCTCCGGCAGGCGGGCGTCGACCGCCTCCCGCACCTCCGTCAGGGCGTCGTTCAGGCGGTCGCGTGCAGCGGGCATCGGGGCGATCGCCGCGCGGGCCGGAGGCGAAGCCCCGGCCCGCGGCGGACCGGATCAGCCGAAGCTGGCGAGAGCGTCCTTCTCGTCGGTGTAGACGTCGAAGACGGTGATGAGCTGCGTCACGGTCAGGACGTCGCTGATCTTCGGCGGCAGCGCCATCAGCTTCAGCTTCGCCCCCTTGTGCGTCGCCGTCGTGTAGCAGCCGACGAGCTCGCCGACGCCGGACGAGTCGATCGTCGAGACGTCCTTCATGTCGACGACGATCTTCTTCGCGCCGCCCGCGAGGGCCGCGTGGATGGCCTCCCGCATCTGCAGGTCGCCCGCCCCGATCGTGATCTTGCCGTGGAGCTCGATGATCTTGACGTCCCCGGCGTCGCGGGTCGTAACGGTGGTCTTCATGCGCTTCTGGCTCCCTTCGTACTGGATTCCGCCTTGAGATTCTTGCTCATCGTGAGAACCGTCCCGCCGGTCTCCCCGCGCGAGAAGGTGATGTCGTCCATGAACGTCTTCATGTAGAAGATGCCCCGCCCCGAGGTCTTGAGCTGGTTCTCCGGGGCGAGCGGGTCCGCGACCGCGTCCGGTTCGAAGCCGTCCCCCTCGTCGCCGACCACGATCTTCAGCTCGTCCCCGTCCCCCCCGATGGAGAGGTAGACGCGCTTGTCCGGGTTCCCGCGGTTCCCGTGCTTGATCGCGTTCGCGAGCGCCTCGCGGAGGGCGACGCCGATCCAGTGCTCGTTCTCGCCCGCGAGGCCCCGCTGCCGGCAGGCGTGAAGGAGCACGGCCTCGGCAAGCTCGAGGTTCTCGTAGCGGCTGGCGAGCCAGAGGACGATCGGGCCGGGCGAGAAGTCGGTCATCGTTCGAACGGCTGCCGCCGGACGCGGGGAGACGGAACAGGCCGGGCGCCCTGCTAAGCTCCTCGCCCCGATGTTCACCTCCCCCCGTGTTCGGAAAGCGAGCGGATGATACGCGACGCCGCCACGGGGCGTCCACAGGGCGCCCGCCTCCTCCTCGCCGCAGCCGCCGCCCTCCTCCTCTCCCTCTCGCCGCGAGGGTCCGCGCAGGCCCTGGCGGAGGCGCCGAGCGCGCCGGCCGCCTCCTCCGCGCCGAAGAGCCTCGCCGAGCGGCTTCCGGCCGCGGTCGCCGACGCCCAGAAGCTCGTCGCGACCGTCCGGGCGGTCCCGTTTCCCGGCGCGGTCCCGTCGGCTCTCCTCCCCGAGAAGGAGCTGGCGAAGGTGCTCGAGCAGAAGCTCTCCGAGGATCTCCCGGTCCCGTTCGACCGGTACGCCGCCTCGCTCGCCGCGCTCGGCCTCGTCCCGCCCGGCGCCGACCTGAAGGAGCCGATGACGCGCCTCTACGCACGCCAGGTGGCGGGCTTCTACGACCCCGACGAGAAGAAGTTCTACGTCGTCCCCGAGCGGGCCGGCGAGGCCGCCCGCGGCGCGGCCGGCCTCGGGCCCCTCGCCGACCGGATGATGGAAGACGCGCTCCTGACCCACGAGCTGACACACGCGCTTCAGGACCGCCACCTCGATCTGGCGAAGCGGCTGAAGATGCTCCGCGAGGACAGCGACGCGCAGATGGCGCTGCAGGCGATGCTCGAGGGGGAGGCGACGGTCGTCATGATGCAGGCCGTCCTCTCCCGCCTCCCCCCCGACCTCCGCGACCGGCTCTCGACCGGGAGCCTGCTCGCCTCGATTGCCCAGATGGCCGCCGGAGGGCTGGAGGGCGCGGACGGCGTCCCGGAGTTCTTCGTCAAGGAGCTCCTCTTCCCCTACACCGCGGGAACGGAGTGGGTCGAGAAGAAGAGGGCCGGCGGAGGCTGGGCCGCGCTCGACGCGGCCTGGAAGAAGCCTCCGGCGACCACCGCGGAGATCCTCCACCCCGACCGCCCCGGCACGGCCCGGAAGCGGCTCCCCGACGCGGGCCGGCCCGCCTCCGCCGAGATCCCGCCCGGCACCCACTTCCTCTGGAACGACCACTTCGGCGAGTGGATGCTGCGGACCGTCCTCGAAGCCGCCGGCGCCCCGGACCCGGCCGGCCTCGCCGCCGAGTGGCAGGACGACCGGATCGTCTTCTTCGAGCCTGACGGCGTCCTGAATGCTCCGGTCGGCTTCGTCTGGAGGCTCCGCCTCTCGTCGGACGACGGCGCCCGCCGCCTCGCCGACGTCCTCGCCTCGTTCTACGAGCCCGACGAGACGGACGCCGGAGCGGCCGTCGGGCGGAGCGACGACGTGGTGACCGTCGCCCGCCGCGCGGCACCGCCCCGCGTGCCGAAGGCGCCGAGGAGCGCTACGACCCCGACAGCAGCTTCGTCGCGACCGGCAGAAAGATGAAGAGCTGCACGGCGTCGAACGTGCCGTGCGCGAAGACCGGGGCCCAGGTCGAGCCCGTCCGCTGAAACGCGACGGCGAGGACCGCCGTGATCGCGATCAGGCCGACGAAGAAGAACGGCTCCCCGTAGCCGCCGTGGGCGAGCAAGAAGAGGATCGACGCCGACACCGGCCCGAATCGCCGCTGCAGGAACGCCCGGAAGTAGAACTCCTCGAGGGTCATCGCAGAGAGGACGATGAGGAGCTTCCGGAGCGGCGAGAGGTGCGCCATCCACTGCACGAGCGGCGGCACAGCGGTCGGCCGCGGCAGGTCGAGCCAGAGCGTGACGAGCCCGAAGACGAGGCCGACGGCGAGCGTCAGGACCCAGCCGATGAGGCCGAGGCAGATTCCCGCCCCCGCTTCGGCCAGCGGCCGCGAGCTTCGGAGCGCGAGGAAGTCGGCGAGCGGCGGCCGCCCCGACAGGAGCCACCAGCAGCCGAGGAACGAGGCGAGGATCCCCTGGACGAGGAAGATGCCGCCGTAAGAGAGGCGGCTCGTGTCGACCGACGCGGAGCTGCCGGTCGACGGGAGGAGGATCGTCGCGACGAGGACGAGGAAGAGGATTCCGAGCGCCGCGGCCTTCGCGCCCCCGGACGGGAACCGGTCGCGGGCGAAGCGCCCCTTCGCCACCGCGACCGCGAGGATCGCGGCGAGGAGCGGGATCCCCGCTCCGAAGAGGAGGGCGGCGTCGATCGTCTTCAAGGAGTCCGGCGCCCGCCGCGCCGTCGGCGCCCCGCAGGCGCGCGGACTCTAGCAGAGTCCCCGGGCCCCGACGGCCGGGTCAGCGCGGGCGGAGCTGCACGAGGGCCACGCCCGTCAGCAGTACCAGCATCCCGAGAAAGAGCCGCGGCGTGAGCGGCTCCCCGAGGAGCCCCGCCCCGAGCAAGACGGCAATCGCCGGGTTCAGGTAGGCGTAGGTGCCGGCCCGGGTCGGCGGCCAGACCTTCGTCAGAACGCCGAAGGCGGTGAACGCGAGGCAGGAGCCGACGAGGGAGAGGTAGAGAACCGCGAGCGCCGCGTCCGGGGCGACGGGGGCGCGGAGGAAGCCGCCGGTCAGGGGCGCCGCGGAAAGGCCGATGACCCCGGCCATGGACATCTGGAGGCCCGCGTTCGTGAGGGCCCCGCCGCTCGAGACGTTCCGCTTCACGTAGAGGGTCGCCCACGCCCAGAGGGCCGTGGAGAGGACGATGGCGAGAGAGCCGGCGAGCGACGCGCGCTCGGCCTTCTCGGGCGCCATCAGGACGACGACGCCCGCGAAGCCCAGCAGGGCCCCCGCCCAGCCGCGGCCTCCGAGCGGCTCGCTCCGGAGCGTCAGGAGCCCGAGAAAGACCGGAACGAGCGCGCAGAGGACGGCGGCGAGCCCCGAGGAGATGTGGAGCTCGGCCCACGTGACGAGCGTGTTGCAGACGCCGAGAAGGACCGCGCCGGAGACGAGGAGGTGAGGGACGGCCGCGCGCGGCGGGAGCGGCTCGCCGAGGAGCCGGCCGAGGGCGAGGCAGAGGACCGACGCCAGGGCGAAGCGAAGGCCGACGACGCCCCACGGCGTGAAGGAGCGGAGCGCGACCGCGATGCCGAGGTAGGTGCTCCCCCAGACGAGGGAAACCGTCAGGTAGGCCGCCCAGCCGAGAAGCTCCTGCCGGCCCCGGACCGTCGCGTCCATTGCGCGGCAAGATGCGCTGCCCCTGTCGCGCTGTAAAGGCCCGCGCCGACCATCCGCCCGGAGCGGAAGACCGTCAGAGGTCCCGGGCCCGAAACGTGTCGCAGGCCTTCATCGAGCCCGACGCGAGCCCCGCCCGGAACCAGCGGACGCGCTGCGCGGAGGAGCCGTGCGTGAACGACTCGGGATGGACGCTGCGCCCCGCGCTCCGCTGGAGCCGGTCGTCGCCGATCGCCGCGGCGGCGTTCAGCCCCGCCTCGACGTCCCCGTTCTCGAGGATCCCGCGCTCGCCGGTCGAGTGGCCCCAGACGCCCGCGAGGCAGTCGGCCTGAAGCTCCAGCCGGACGGAGAGCGCGTTCGCGAGGTCAGGGCGGGCGCGCTGCGCACGGCGCATCTCGTCGTCGATGCCGAGGAGGTTCTGCACGTGATGGCCGATCTCGTGCGCCAGACGTACGCCTGGGCGAACTCGCCGGCGCGCCGAAGCGCCGCTGCAGCTGGTCGTAGAACGCGAGGTCGATGTAGACCTTCCGGTCGCCCGGGCAGTAGAACGGCCCGCTCGCCGCGCTCGCGAAGCCGCAGGCCGAGGAGATCGCGTCGCGGAAGAGGACGAGCTTCGCCTTTTCGTAGCGCCCCGGGAGGATCTGCGCCCAGGTCTTCTGCGCGTCGTCGAGGACGAACGAGACGAACTGGATCCGCTCCTCCTCCTTCGGCGACGTCGGTGGAGCGGAGTCCCGGGAGACCGGCGCCGGCGCGACCGACGCGGTGGGGCCTCCCGAGACGAGCGCGAAAAAGTCCTTCTTGAAGACGAGGCTGAGGACGGCGAGCAGGAGGAACCCGCCGAGCCCGAGGCGCATCCCGCCTCCTCCGAACCCGCCTCCCCCGGGGGATTCGCCGCGCCGATCCTCGACGTCCTCGCTCCGTCCCCCCGGCGTCCACCTCATGGAGCGTTCCCCCCGTCGCGGACTCTATCCGATTCGCCGACGCCGTTCCCAGCGGCCGGGGCTCACTCGAGCGCCCCGCCGCAGGAGCTCCCGGCGCCCGCCGTGCAGCCGAAACAGTGACGTCGCGTGACGATCGAGCGGGACGCGAGCGCCTCGACATCTAGGTCGCGGACGTGGAACGCCCCGCCCGAAAGCGGCGTCGCCGGGAGGTCGAGCATCTGGTTGAAGTCGCAGTCGTAGACGCGGCCGTCCCAGCCGACCGAGAGCGTGTTCCGGCACATCAGGCCGTCGACGGTGGCCGGATTGAACGAGTTCACGAGGAGCGCGAGATAGCTCTCGAGGTTTCCGCTCTCCTCCAGCCACTCGAGGTAGCGCGAGATCGGCATGTTGTTCAGGAAGATCAGCCGGTCGAAGCCGATCCCGTGCTCCCGGCGCAGGCCCTCCTTCCACTCCCGCTCCGTCGCCGGCTGGTTCGCCGGGAGGAAGGCGCCGACCGGATTCGAGACGAGCGTGAGCCGCCGGCGGGGGTCGCCCGCGCCGTACCCCTCTGCGTTCAGGAGCCGGAGCGCCTCCAGCGACTTCTCCCATGTCCCGTCCCCCCGCTGCGCGTCGGTGCCGCGCTTCCGGAAATGCGGCAGCGAGCCGACGACCTCGACGCCCCGCTCGCCGAGCCACCCCGGAAGGTCGCGAAGGCCCGGGACGAGGAGGATCGTCAGGTTGCAACGGTCGATGACGTGCTTTCCCCGCCGGGCCGCCTCGTCGACGAGGAAGCGGAAGTTCGGGTTCAGCTCCGGCGCCCCGCCCGTCAGGTCGACGGTGTGGGCGCCCGTTTTGTCGAGGGCGCGGAGGCACGCCTCCGCCGTCGCCCGGTCCATCGTCTCCCCGGTCCGGTCGGGCCCCGCGTCGACGTGGCAGTGGCGGCAGGTCATGTTGCAGAGCTTCCCGAGGTTGATCTGGAAGATCTCGACGGGACCCGGCCGCAGGGCGTCCCGGCCGTTCGCGGCGAGCGCCCGTCCGAAGTCGCCGCCGTGCGGCGACGCCGAGAGGTCGACCGCGTCGACCGTCTCGATCTGGAGAGAGGGCGACGCGAGCGGGAGGCCCCGGGCGTGGAGCGAACGCGTGGCGCGCGGGCCCGCGGCCGGCAGGGACAGCGACGCCGGTGCCGACGCGCCGGTGCCGGAAGCCGTATCCGCCATCAGCCCGTTTCTCCGGCTCCCCTCACATCGAGGCTTTCTTCGCGTGCTCCAGCATCTGCATCCCGTGTACGAGCGAGGCGCCCCCGCGGATCGCCGCGGCGACGTGGACCGCCTCGGCCATCTGCTCGAGGTCGGACCCGTTCTTCAGGCTCTCCTGCGTGTAGGCGTCGATGCAGTACGGGCACTGGACGGAATGGGCGACGGCGAGCGCGATCAGCGCCTTCTCCCGCGCCGAGAGCGCGCCTTCGGCGAAGACCGCGCCGTACCAGGCGAAAAACTTCTCGGCGAGCTCCTTGTTCCCCTCGGCGATCGACGCGAAGTGCGCGAGGTGCTCCGCCTTGTAATAGCTCTCCATCGGCCCCCCCTCCCGGGCGGACATTGTCGCCCAACCGGACGGCGGCGGGACGCCGTGCCGGGCATGGACATTGCGGAACCCCTCCTAGGAGGCGAGGATGATCCGCAAGCTGCACTCGGGCGGATACCGGCTCTACTCGCGGAAACCGGATCCGAGGACGGGCAAGCGCCGCAACCTCGGCACTTTCAAGACCCGCGCCGCGGCGCTCCGGCACGAACGAGCCATCCAGTTCTTCAAGCGGCGATAGCGTCGTCCGTCTTGTCCGCGCCGATCGTCGCGATCGCGATCTCGCTCTTCGTCCTGCGCCGCAAGGACACGACGGACAAGGTGCCGAAGCCCTGATTCACCGCCCTCGGGACGCCGGCGACGGGAGCCGCTGCTTCAGGCGGGCGTAGCCGGCCCAGGGGTCCTTCCGGAGCGCCCGAAACCGCTCGAGGACCGCCGGCGCGGTGAAGGCGAAGGGTGCCGTGGCTTCGAGCTCGTCCCAGCCGACCGGCAGGGATACGGGGGCCCCCGCCCGCGCCCGCGTCGAGAAGGCGGCGACCGACGTCGAGCCCCTCACGTTGCGAAGCACGTCGATGAAGATCCTCCCCGGCCGTTTCGCCTTCGACAGGCTCGTCGTGAAGGCGGACGGGTCGCGCGACTCGATCTCCTGAGCGACGCTCTTCGCGAAGGCGAGACAGGCGTCCCATCCGTCGGCGGGAACCAGCGGCACGACGACGTGAAGGCCCTTGCCGCCCGTCGTCTTGACGAAGCTCCGGAGTTTCGACCGCCCGAGGGTCTCGCACACGATGTGCGCCGCGAGAACGACGCTCGCCCACGGCACGCCTGGGCCGGGGTCCAGGTCGAAAACGACGCGGTCCGGTCGGTCGATCGAACGGGCCCTCGCGTTCCAGGTGTGGAACTCGAGGACGCCGACCTGGACGAGCGAGACGAGCGAGCGGACGCCGTCCACGACGAGGTAGTCGCCCGTCTTCGTCTTCTCGCGGATCCGCACCCGCCGGACTCTCGCGGGCACCGTGAAGCCGCCGTGCTTCTGGTAGAAGCAGGGTTTGGACGTCCCCTCCGGGCACCGCACGAGCGCGAGCGGTCGGTCGGCGAGATGTGGAAGCATCCGCTCCGAAATCCGCTCGTAATACCGGGCGAGCTCGAGCTTCGTGAGCCCGCCCTCCGGCTCGATGACGCGGTCGGGATGGGTGATTCTCACGCCCGCGACCGCTTGAGCTCCAGCGACGCCCGGGCTCATCCCCTCTTCCTCTCGCGCACCACCTCGCGGGGCAGCTTGTCCTCGCGCAGGCCCTGAAACGACGGGTGGCGAAGCCTGCCGTCGGGGGTCCACTCGGTGAAGCGCACGACCCCGACGAGCCGGGGTTGGACGAAGCGGGCGCCGGCGAGCCCGCGCGGGCGCGGGACGAACGGGTTCCCCGTCCTCTCGAGGGCTTCGAGGCGTCGGCGCAGTGCGCGGGCCGAGGCGTTCGAGAAGCCCGTCCCGACCTTGCCGGCGAAGCGGAGCGCGCCGTCCCCGTAGACACCGACGAGGAGCGCTCCGAGGTCCTGTCGCGCGCCCTTTGGCTCCGTGAACCCTCCGATGACGAACTCCTGCTCCTGGTGGCACTTCGTCTTCACCCACTCGCCCCCGCGGCCCGAGCGGTAGCGCGCGTCGCGGCGCTTGGAAACGATGCCCTCGAGACCGCGCCGGCACGCGGCCACGAAGACTTTCCGACCGTCGCCTTCGAGAGGGACGCTCAGACGGACCCGAGCCCTCGCGCGGGAGCGGAGCAGCGAGCGCAGCGCCGCACGCCGCTCCTCGAGAGGTCGTTGCCGGAGGTCACGGCCGTCAAGATGGAGGAGATCGAACGCGTAATACGCCAGCTCCCCGTCCGACCTTCCCGAGAGGGCATTCTGGAGGGCGTTGAAGCTCGTGAGGCCGTTCCGGAGCACCACGACGACCTCGCCGTCGAGCAGGGCCGTGCGCGCCGGGAGGCGGGCGGCCTCGGCGGCGATCTCCGCAAAGGAAGCCGTCCAGTCCTTCTCGTTTCGGCTCAAGAGGGTCGCGCGGCCCGCCGCGACGCGGCAGAGAACCCGGTAGCCGTCGAGCTTGGCCTCGTGGAGCCAGGCGTTCCCTCCCGGCGGCTCGGACACGAGCGTGCAGAGCTGCGGCCGGACGAAAACGGGTAGGCTTGCGGCTCGCGTCATGCGGCCTTCGAGCGGCCTCTTCTTCTGGCTCTCTTCCCGCCGTGCCGCCCGAGGCTCGCCTTCAACGCCGCCATGAGGTTCACGACCTCGCCCTTCTTCCCGGCCTCCACCGCCGTCATGGCCTCACGAACCGCCGAGGACGGCCGCTTCGATCTGAGCAGTCTGCGCAGCGCCGCGCGGTAGCGATCGGGGTATTTCGCCGGCTCGAGCTCCTTCCCGGACATCTGGTCGATCAGGAGCCGTGCCATCTTCGTCTCCGCCGGCCGGGGGACGGGCAGGGGGACCGAGGGTGCCGCCGCGAGCTCCTCGAACGGGCGCAGGAGAACCAGCGACAGACCCCGAGGAGTTGGAATGAGCGCGGCCAGGTGAGGCGTCGTCTGCAGGCGGAACCGGCCGAGGCCGACCCGCCCGGCGGCGGCCAGCGCCGACTTCAGCACCGCAAAGGACTTGCGACCTCCTTCGCCGGGTAGAACATGGTAGGGGTGCGAGAGGGAGGCCGGGTCGAGCTCGTCGGGCCGCACGAACTGCAGAACCTCGAGGACCCGAGCCTCGACCTCGCCTCCGGAGGCCTTGCGGGCGGCCTCCACCTCCTCCTTCTCGACGAGAGCCCACCTGCCGCGCGAGACCTCGTAGCCGCGGACGATCTCGTCGTCCGGGACCGGCCGCCCCTCTCTGCTGCAGAACTTGCGGTACTGGATCGGCGCCTTGTCCCTCCTGTGAAGGAGGTGAAAGCCGATGTGCTCCTTCGCATCGACCGCCGGCACGAGTTCGACGGGTATCCCGACGAGCCCGAACGAAAGACGCCCCTTCCAGACCGACTGACCCCTCGCCAAATTGACCTCCCCGCGTCCGACGCGCGCCGAGGCAAAGGCGGCCTCTACAGGCCATCGGAGACGACGCAAGCCATGTGCCCGACCCTGTCTCCTGGCGGTCCGGCATGCCGCGTGCTCGAGACGGCTCGCCGCGTCGCGCGGATGAAAAAAGCACAAAGGAGAAACCCATGTCGAAAAAGTACGGAGCAAAGGCCTCGGAGAAGGTTCAGCGCGCGGTACACCAGATGAAGCGCGGAAAGCTGAGGTCGGGGCGTTCCGGAAGGACCGTCACGAGCCGGAAGCAGGCGATCGCGATCGGGCTTTCCGAGGCGCGGAAGGCCGGCGGCAAGGTACCCGCCCGGCGGCGCCGTGGTTCGGGGTCCTCGAGGTCCCGCGCCCGGCGCTCGTCGAGGTCGTCGTCCTGAGGAGCCGGGCCGCCACCCGTCCTCGTCGCGGCAGCGAGGCCGCTCGTGCCCGCCCCTTTCCGCGTCCTAGTCGCTGATTCGCCGGGCCTCGACCCGCGGCTGATCGGTCCGGAGTCCGCCGGGCCGGCCTTCGGCCTCGAACCAGCGCGCCGCGTTGGCGAGGTGCACCGACGGTCTGTCTCCCACGCCGAGCCCGAGGGACAGGGCGCCCTTTCGGACGAGAACGGCGCCCCAGGCCCGGCGGTGCGTCCGGCGCCAGTCGGCGTCGAGGGAGAACGTGCCGGCCTCCGCCCGGGCCCGCGACAGGACGACGAGGCCCGGCGCGACCCGGAGGCTCGCCGCCGCCTCGAAGTCCCGGAGGTCGAGAAGGCCCGCCATCCACCTCGGGGGACCGGCGGGCAGGAAGGCGACGAGCGGACGCGCATCGCCGAGGCGCGCGGCCACCCGGGCCTGGAGCTCTCCCCCGGTGAGGCGCAGCAGCGCCTCGCGCGCCTCGACGGTTCCTTCCCACGGCGGCGCCGAGGAACCGTCCAGCGAGGCGCCCGTCAGGTGGACTTGCGATCCGTCGAAGGCGACGACCCCGGCCGGAAAGTCGATGCGGCTCGCGACGACGCCTGCGCGAACCCGGCCGCGCAGGGCCCGCGTCCCGACCGCCGCCACGACGGTTCCGTCCGCGTCCAGATGCACGGTTCCGCGCCCGTCCGAGAGCGCCACCCGGACGCGCGCGCTGCCGGCCGTTCCATCCGCGAGCCGTGGGCCGCCGCCGTCCGGGGCGAGAAACGGCACCGCGTCGAGCGTGCCTCCCAGCGCCGCAGAACCGGAGAGGATCTTCCAGACCTCGTTTCCCGGGTAGGCCCGGGTGTCGAAGCGGGGAGAGACGCGCGGACGTGGCCGGTCGTCTCGCGCGACACGACCTGGGCGCCCCACCGCAACGTGCCGTGCTCGAGGCTCAGCTCGCTCGGCAGGACCCGTGCCTCGATGCCGGAACGGAGTCGAAAGCCCCCGGCGAGGCGGCCCTCTCCCTCCCAGCGCCACGCGTCGATCCAGACTTCGCGCACACCGGCAACCCGGAGGTCGTCGACGACGACGCGCCACGGATCGCTCGCCGCCGCAGGAGCCGGACCGGGATCGCGCAGGGGCGGATCGGGAAGCCCTCGATCGGGGGATACCGCGCCGCGCGTTCGGGCGTCGCGTCGCCCGGCGCGAAGCGCTCGCGCAGCCGGAACGCGAGCGCGGCGGCCCGAACGCCTTCGCGTGGAACCGCCTTCCGGGGAGGCTTGCGAGCCCGACGTCCACGCGCACGTCCTCGAGCCGCGCTTCCCACTCGACGTTCGAATCCCGGCTCCGAAGCGTGAGCGTCGCGAAACGGATGCGCCCCGGCACGAGCGACGCGCGCGGCTCCGTGTAGGCGACGAAGAGCGACTCCGGGCTCGCGTCGATCCGGGCGGGCAGCCAGTCCGACCGCAGAACGAGGTGCGTCGCTCCCGCGAGCGCGAGAACGCGGCGCCCGCCGCCCCGCCCGCCAGCACGGCGAGGAGGAAGGCCGGACGCGGCGCTCTCATCGCGCGGTGTCGACCGGGCGCCCCTCGAGCACCGCCTTCACGACCTTCCGCTGTCGCCCGTCGTCCTCGTCTCCCGGAGCGCCGCATGGTCTTCGACCGCGTCGGGGTGCAGCCACTCGTCGAGCCAGTGCTTCTCGACGACCGGATACGCGGCGACGAGGGGCAGCGCGAGGATGGCGCCGGGAATGCCGCCGAGGGTGCCCGCCCGCGAGAATGGCGAGAAGCACCGTCAGCGTCGAAAGTCGCAGGCGGCTGCCGTAGAGGCGCGGAAGGAGCACGTACGCTTCGAACAGGTGGTAGGCGACGAAAAGCGCGGCGACGAGGAGCGCCAGGAGGGGCTCACCGTGAGCGCCGAGAGGGCGGCGAGCGCCATGACGACGATGATGCCGGCGACGGGAATCACGTCGCACACCGCCGCCAGGAGCGCGAGGGGCATAGCCCCGGGGACCCTGTGCCGCCGTGAGTGCCACAAACGCGAACGCCGCGAACAGGGATGACGCGATGAGTTGCCCCGTCGTGTAGGCCTGCACCACGGAGAAGAGCTCCGGAACCATGTCGCCCATCCGGCGCCGGTGGGCGCGCGGGGCATAGGCGAGGAGCCACGCGACGACCTTCGGCCCGTCGAGGAGCAGGTAGAAGCTCAGCACGACGACGACGACCGCGGCCGCGGCCGCCTCGAAGGCCGGAGGGCCCCAGGTCAGAGGACGCGCGAGCCAGGCGTCGACCTCGGGGGAGTACGGGAGGTCGAGCAGCGGGAGAACGACGCGCGCGGGAAGGCCGCCGCGCTCGAGCGAACGGGAGACCGAGCTGCGAAGGCCGGGCAGGCTCTTCCACATCGCGGAGAGCTGGTCGATGAGGGGTGGCAGGACGAAGAAGACGAAGCGCGCCTCCCAGGAGAACCGCCCGAGCGGCGAGAAGGAGCACCGCCCTGCCTCTCGGGACGTGCCACCGCTCGAGCGCCCTCACGCCGGGGCTCAGGGCGATGGCGATCAGCGCTCGCGAAGAGGAGCAGCTCGACGGTCGTCCAGAGCCGGACGCAGGCCCAGCCCGCGAGCAACGCCGCGGCGACCTTCAGCAGCGTGGTCCAGGAGACGCGCAGCTCCCGCGGCGCGGCCGGCGAAGGGCGCCCGGCAAGGACTCCCCGATTCCTCCCCGCCGCGCAGGCGGAGGAGATGTGAAAATCTTGCGATCCATCCGGCCTCCCGGGACGCACTCTGCAGCGCCCGTGCCAGCCCGGGTTCCGAGGCGCCGGATGCCGGACCCGTCGGGGTCCGTCGATACTTCCGCCTTCTCGATGACACCCCGGACCGACACCCCCCCGCCCGTCCCTGGACGCGCCCGGTGAGAATGAGTCCGACGTCACGGAAGGAACGCCCCTGATCGGGACCCGCCTCGCCGACCGGT
>CAWGDR010000016.1:0-27800 GCA_963821435.1 uncultured Acidobacteriota bacterium | reverse complement strand
CCCCTTCGAGCCGGGCGACGACGAGCACATCTGCTGCGCCGGCGAGCGGATGATCTGGACCTGCGCCTCGTGCCAGAAGGTCTCCGAGGGCTTCGCGTTCCCGTACGGCCTCTGCCCCGCCTGCGGCGGGACCCTCGTGGCCGGTCACGAGGTTTCGATCGAGACCGAGGCGGCCGTCACGGCGGTTCGCCACGCCCTCGAGATCGAGCTGGGCGGGCTCTCGTTCTACGCGCGCGGGGCGGCCGAGATCGAGGCGAAGGACCCGGAGCTGGCGCAGCTCTTCCGCGAGCTGTCGGAGATGGAAAAGGAGCACATGGTCACCCTGACGCGCCGGTACCACATCGACGTCGCGGAGACGCCGGTGGCGACGAACCTCTCCCCGACGCAGGTCGCGGTCTTCGCGGGTGCCGAGATGAAGGACCTCTCCGGCGCCGCGCTGCTGCGCCTCGCCGTCCACCTCGAGAAACGGGCCCGGCAGTTCTTCCTCGACTCCGGCCTGAAGTTCCCGACGGGTTCCGCCGAGTGGCGGCTCTACCGCGAGCTCGAGGCCGAGGAGCGAGAGCACGTGGACCTTCTCTCCACCGCCCTCGCGCGGCAGCTCGCCGAGAAGCCGATCGTCGTGTGAAGCCCTTCCACACGATCATCGAGCCGTTCCGGATCAAGTCGGTCGAGCCGCTGCGATTCACGCAGCGGGAAGAGCGCGAGGCGGCGCTCGCGGCGGCCGGCTGGAACGTCTTCCGGCTCCGCGCCGACGACGTGCTGATCGACCTTTTGACCGACTCCGGGACCGGCGCCATGTCGTCGGCCCAGTGGGGCGCGCTGATCCAGGGGGACGAGTCGTACGCCGGGAGCCGCTCGTTCTTCCGCTTCCGCGACGTCGTCCAGGACCTGACCGGCTTTCGTCACATCATCCCGACCCACCAGGGGCGCGCCGCGGAGCGGATCCTCTTCCACACGATCCTGAAGCCGGGGCAGATCGTCCCGAACAACAGCCACTTCGACACGACGCGCGCAAACGTCGAAGTGGAGGAGTCCGAGGCGCGCGACCTCGTCATCGCCGAGGGGAAGGTCCCCGCCGCCCTCCACCCCTTCAAGGGGAACATGGACCTTCCCGCGCTCGAGAAGACGCTCGCCGTGGAGGGGCACCACGTTCCGCTCGTTATGGTCACCGTGACGAACAACTCCGGGGGGGCCAGCCGGTCTCAATGGAGAACCTGCGCGGCGTCCGCGCGCTCTGCGACCGGTTCCGGAAGCCGTTCTTTCTCGACGCCTGCCGCTTCGCCGAGAACGCCTACTTCATCAAGCTCCGCGAGCCGGGCTACGGGAAGAAGACGCCGAAGGAGATCGCACAGGAGATGTTCTCGCTGGCCGACGGCTGCACGATGTCGGCGAAGAAGGACGGCCTCGCGAACATCGGCGGCTTCCTGGCCATGAACGACGACCGCTGGGCGGAGAGGTGCCGCAACCTACTGATCCTGACCGAGGGCTTCCCCACCTACGGCGGCCTCGCGGGCTACGATCTCGAGGCGATCGCGCGCGGGCTGGAGGAGGTCGTCGAGGAGCCGTACCTCAAGTACCGGATCCGTTCCACCGAGTACCTCGCCGAGAAGGTGGCGGAGGCCGACGTCCCGATCATCCGCCCCGCGGGCGGGCACGCCGTCTACCTCGACGCGCGCGCCCTCCTGCCGCACATTCCGCCTCTTCAGTACCCGGGCATCGCCCTCGTGAACGCGCTCTACGTCGAGGGGGGCGTTCGCGGCGTCGAGATCGGCACCGTGATGTTCGGCCTCCACCCCGACGGCACCGAGACGCCGGGGCCGATGGACCTGGTCCGCCTCGCGATCCCGCGCCGGGTCTACACGCAGTCGCACATCGACTACGTCGCCGAGGTCGTCCTCGCGGTCGCGCGGAAGAAATGCGAGCTGAAGGGCTACCGGATCACGGAAGCCCCGAGCGTTCTCCGGCACTTCACCGCGACGTTCGAGCCGCTCGCCTGATCCCGCCGGGTCGCTCCGTCCGGACTTTGGGCTAGGATCGCGCCCGAGGAAACGGCAGGAGTGATTCTCTGGCCCGTCGTCGTCATCCTGGCGAGCCAGCCGGAGGCCGCGGCTCCCCTTCCCGGGCCGCCGGTCGACGTCCGTGCGCGCTCGACACCCGAGGGAGTCGTCCTGACGTGGAGGCCTTCCCCCGAGGACGACGGCCGCCCGTCGGCGGCCGTCGCCTTCGAGGTCTACCGGCGCGAGTCCCGCGGGGGACGCCGGTGACGGTCACCCCGGAGCCGGTGCCGGCTCCGGAAGCCGGGGCCGGCAGCGCGCCCCGCGCCTTCGCCGTCGGCGACACGGCGGCGCCTCCCGAGAAGACGGCCTGGTACTCGGTCGCCGGAATCGACCGGGACGGCCGCCGGGGGCCGGAGTCGGCTCCGGCCGAGGTCTTCGTCCCGGACTACACGGCCAACGCGGCTCCCGGCCGGATCGAGGTCGCGCCCGGCCCCGGGTGGTTGAGCGTCTGGTGGGAGACGACCGGGAACCCGAACACGCTCGGCTACAAGGTCGAGCGCGCGATGGAGGAGAACGGCGTCTTCGTTCCGTTGACGGCGGGGCCCGTCTTCGGTCCGCCGTTCGCAGACCCGACCGGGCTGCCGGGCGTCAGCTACACCTACCGCGTCGTCTCGCTGAACCGCGCGAGCCAGCCGGGCCATCCCTCGCCCGTCGCCTCGGGGACCTTCGCCGTCGTGCGGCCTCCCCGAACGCCGGCGAACCTCGTCGCCGAGCGGCAGCCGGGCCTCGTCCGTCTCCGGTGGACGGCGGGAGACGCCCCGAGCCTGCTCGGGTTCCGCGTCGAGCGGGAGGCGGGCGACGGCCGGTGGGTCCTCCTGACGTCCTTCCCGACGATCGAGGCCCGCTTCGACGACCAGCTGCCGCCGACCCTCACCGGGCCGCTCCAGTACCGCGTCGTCGCCGTCGGGCTCGACGGCAAGGTCTCTCGGCCGGCCCTCGTCCGCGTCGCGCCCTGAGCACCGGCCTCCCCGGCCTCGGTAGAATCCGCGCGAGGTCACCCCAATGGGCGAGAAAGTCACGTTTCCGTCGAACGGCCACACGTGCGAGGGGTACCTCGCGAAGCCCGCGTTCGGGAAGGGGCCCGCCGTCGTCGTGATCCAGGAGTGGTGGGGGCTGGTGCCGCACATCATGGACGTCTGCGACCGCTTCGCGAAGGAGGGGTTCGTGGCCGTGGCGCCCGACCTCTTCCACGGGAAGTCGACGAAGGCGCCGGACGAGGCGGGGCGGCTCCTGATGGAGATGGACGTTCAGAGGGCGAACGCCGAGATCGCGGGGGCGGCGGACTACGTCCTCGCGCGGCCGGAGTGCTCGTCGAAGACGTTCGGCGTCGTCGGCTTCTGCATGGGGGGCGCGCTCGCCCAGTACGTGGCCACGAGCAACGCAAAGGTCGGCGCGGCCGTCAGCTTCTACGGCGGCTTCCTGAAGGTGACCCTGAACTGGGAGAACCTGAACGCGCCGATCCTCCTGATCTACGGCGAGATGGACGACAGCGTCCCGGCCGCGGACGCGGCGCCGCTCGAGAAGAAGCTGAAGGCTCTCGGGAAGTCGGTCGACACCGAGATCTTCCGGAAGGCGCCGCACGCCTTCTTCAACGACACCCGCCCGGAAGTCTACCGCGAAGAGTGCGCCCGCGACGCCTGGAAACGGACCGTCGACCTCTTCCGGGCGCACGTGAAGTAGCGGCGGCTCACTCCGGGTCGGGACGGGGCCGCCGCTTCGGGGGTTCCTGCGTCACGGGCCCTTCCGGAGCGGCCCGGCGGCACGGCCGAAGCACGCGTCCCGGACCCGGGCACCCGGCTGCCTGGGCGGCCTCGCTCCAGGGCGCGGCCGCCAGCGTCGGCACGCCGTCATTGTCGCGGAGAGCCATCTGGCCGAAGAAGCGGAGCTGCGTGCGCGCCGGAAGCTCCAGCCGGTTCAGCAGCGCACATTGCGGGGACCTTCCGACGCAGTCACACGGAGCGAGTGTCGAGAACGGAAGCGGGGCGCGATTCGCCCACCAGACGACGAAGGGCATGTCGCTGCGATCCGCCTCGTCGACGACGCGGGCGACCCAGGAAGCCTGATCGGACCGGTCCACCGTCAGCGCGTCGACGCAGCTTCCCTCCACGGGAGCGCGCAGCGTGGCGACCGGATAGCCCGTCTCCGCGATCGCGAGCCGCTTCCCGGTCAACGCGCCGATGGCCGTGAGGTAGTCGTCCGGAAGGTTGCGCCCGTTGTTCACGAACGTGGCGACCGGATAGGCGGAGAGTCCGAGGAGGTCCGTCTTGAGGCCCGAAAGACGCCTCAGGTTCTCCTGGAGACAGCTTCGGCTGAAGCCGAAACACGGGGCGGAGGGATCCTGGGCGTCCCACAGCGCGTCGACCTGGACCGTGTGAAAGACGGGAAGGTCGGGATGGGCGGCCTTCTGCGCCGTGTACTCGGCGTTCAGGAAGCTCACGAGATCCGGGAAGGCCGCGGGACAGGCGCGGGCGTAGAGGTTCGTCTCGATGGAGAGCGCGAGGAAAGAGGGATGCAGGCGTTCCACCATGAGGTTCACGTAGGCGTGGTAGGCGGCGAGGAGCGAGGCCGCGTCGGGCCGGGTGCAAAGCCTCTCGCATGGCTGCCCGAAAGTGCTGTCGACGACGAGCGCGTTCCCGTCCCCCCAGGCCCGCGACGCGAGCCGGTCCCGCGTCGCGTCGAGCGGTGTCACCGCGAGGTAGACGGGGAGGCCCAGCTCGTCGACGAGCTGGGCGATCCGGTCGATCTCGGCGGACCAGGCCGGAGGAAGCGGGCGGCCCGCCGCGAGCTCGGGCCAGGGCAGCCCGAACCAGTCCATGTGGATCGCGACGAGGTTGCCGTCGCGCGCAATGTCCTGCGCGGAGAAGCGGAACGGCAGGCCCGGCGTCGAGAGGTCGAGCGCGAACGGGATGTTCCCGTAGTACCGGGGGGCCTCCGCCGCCACGGCCGCCGGCGTCGACACGGCGACGAGGATGAGGCCGAGAACGAGAGACGAGAAGACGGAGCGGACGGATGCCTGCACGAAACACTATTGCCACGAGTCGCGCGCGCCCGTAACTGATCTGAGGACCAGTTTTGGTCGGCCCGCGCGCTGTCCATGCGGCCCTGGAAACTAGAATGGGTCCCGTGCCGACCGAGCTCCGGAAGACAGCCTGCAATCGCGACTGCCCCGACGCCTGCGGCCTCGTCGTCACCGTCGAGGACGGGAAGGTGACCCGGATCGGGGGCGACCCGGACCACCCGGTGACGAAGGGCTTCATCTGCTTCCGGACGTCGCAGTTCCCGGAGCTCCAGAACGCGCCCGATCGCGTCACGGCCCCGCTCCGGCGGACGCCGTCGGGTTTCGCCGAAACGACGTGGGACGAGGCGCTCTCGGAGATCGCCGGCCGCCTCCTCGCGATCCGCGCCGAATCCGGGCCCTCGGCGATCCTCCACTACCGCTCCGGTGGCTCGCTCGGGGTGCTGAAGAGCGTCACCGACCTCTTCTGGGAGGCGTTCGGCCCCGTGACCGTGAAGAGCGGCGACATCTGCTCCGGCGCGGGCGACGCCGCCCAGGAGGCCGACTTCGGCCTGGAGGAGTCGCACGACCTCTTCGACCTCCTGAACGCGAAGCACGTCCTCCTCTGGGGGAAGAACCCGAACGTCTCCAGCATCCACCTCCTCCCGGTCCTCCGGGAGGCGAAGCGGAACGGCACGAAGGTGATCCTGATCGACCCGGTCCGGCACAAGGCCGCGTCGCTCGCCGACCGCGTCGTGATGCCGCGTCCCGGCGGGGACTTCGCCCTCGCGATGGCCGTGGCCGCGCGCCTCTTCGAGTCCGGCCGCGCCGACCCGTCGGCCCCGTCCTCCTGCGACCATCTCGACGCGTTCCGGGCGCTCGCGCTCTCGAAGGGGAGCGCCGGCTGGGGGGAGGATGCCGACGTCGCCGCCCGAAGACGTCGCCGCGATCGCGGGGGCGCTCGCCGACCGCCCCTGCTCGATCCAGGTCGGCTGGGGGATGGGGCGGCGGATGAACGGCTCGGCCATCGTCCGGGCCCTCGACGCGCTCGGCGCCGTCAGCGGAAACCTCGGGATCCCCGGAGGGGGCGTCTCGTTCTACTTCAAGCGGCGCGGGGCCTTCGACTTCTCGCATCTGGCGAAGAGCTACCCGCGGGCGATCCCGGAGCCGCTCCTCGGCCAGGGGATCCTCGACGCGAAGGAGCCGCCGATCCGCGCGGTCTGGGTCACGGCGGGAAACCCGGTCGTCATGCTCCCCGACTCGGCCACGGTCGCACGGGCGCTTCGAGACGCGGGAGCTCGTCGTCGTGGCCGACTCGTTCCTGACCGACACCGCGCGGCGTGCCCACTTCGTCCTGCCGACGGCGACGCTCGTCGAGGACGACGACCTCCTCGGCGCCTACGGACACCACTGGCTCGCCGCGTCGACGCCCGCCGTCGCGCCGCCGCCCGGACGTCAAGACCGACCTCGAAATCGTCCAGGCGCTCGCCAGGAAGAATCGACGAAATGACGGGAGAGAAGAGACCGGGGGATTTCTTCGACGGTAAGAGGGACCGCCCGGGAATGGAAGGAGAGGCTCCTCTCGCCGGTCGCGCCGCTCGGCATCACCGCCGCCTCGCTCGAGCGCGAACCCGTCCGCAACCCTCTCGTCGGAAAGGTGCTCTTCGCGGACCGGAAGTTCGCGACCGACACCGGGCGGGTGAAGCTCGTCCATACGACTGCCGCCGTCGCCGCCCGAGGAGCCGGGCTTTCCGCTCTGGCTCTTCTCGAACTCGACGGAGAAATCCCAGAGCTCCCAGTGGGCCGGCCCGCCCCCCGACGCCCTCACCGCGACCTGCCACCCGGACGCGGCGAACGGCTTCGCGGACGGCGCGAGCGTCTGGGTCGAGAGCGCCCTCGGACGGGTGAAGGCCGTCCTGAAGCTCGACCCTCTGCAGCGGAAGGACGTCGTCATCGTCCCGAAGGGGGGCCACTTCGACCGCGGCACGAGCGCGAACGCCCTGATCCGCGCCCGGACGACCGACGCGGGCGAAGGCGCGGCCTACCAGGACTGCCGCGTCCGGATCGTCGCCCGGGACTGACGGGGCCTCCCGCCGCAGCGTTCCAGGATCCGGAGCGTGATCTCCCGCGACGGCGGAGGGTTCTCGCCCAGGCCGAGGGCGTGGAGCTGCTCGTGCAGGAGGATCGCCGCGGCCTCGCGCGGGTCGCGGCGGAACGCCTCGACGAGGCGGTAAAGGCAGACCTTCACGACGGGGGTCCCGACGGCCGTGAAGGCGAGGACCCCCGGCTCCTCGCACCGCCCGGCCCAGTCTCCGATCTCGAACGAAAGGTCGTCGAGCGCCTGGGCGGGAGAGAGGCCCCGCTCCCGGAGCACCTCGGAGAGCGGCCGGCCCCTCGCATCCGAGAAATCGTCGTAGACGGCGCGGCACTCCGGAACCTCCAGCCACTCGCGGACGTACCCGAGACAGATGGCGACGACGGGGGGAGTCGGCCCATGGTTCGCGGCGCGCGGCGGAGGCCGTGCCGGCCGGTACGAGCGCGAGGATCGCCGGGACGAGGAGAAGCCGCGCGAAACGGGGAGGCGGGGAGGCGGTCCGGCCGGGCGCGCTCATGCGGGAGAAGCTGGGCCCGCGGTCTCACGTCCGCTTCTACCGCCGCCTCACGTTTTGCGAACGCGTCTCAGTGTCGACCCGGGCCCGGGAGCCGTCGTGAACGGCGAGGTCTTCGAGTTCGGGTCGTTCCTCCTCGACCCGGAGGAGCTCCTCCTCCTCGGTCCGGAGGGGCGGGTCCCCCTCCCCCCCAAGGTCTTCGAGGCCCTCGTCGTCCTCGTCCGGAGCGGAGGTCGGCTCGTCCGGCGGGAGCAGCTCGCGCGCTCCCTCTGGCCCGACGTCTTCGTCTCGGACGCGGCGCTCTCCCAGAAGATCTGGCTCCTCCGGGACGCCCTCCGGCGCGGCGGCGCGGACGGCGAGCTCCTCGAGACGGTTCCGAAGGCGGGCTACCGGTTCCGGCCCGCCGTCCACTCGCGCGCCCGGGCCTGAATCAGGGCGCGGCGAAGGAGGAAAGCTCCTCGCGGAGAGGCGCCTCCTCTCCGACCGCGACGACCGCGAGCGACGGGACCGCGAGGTGGAGCCGGGCGGCGCGGCGGACGGCCGCGGCGTCGACGGAGCGGAGCGCCCGGACGCGCTCCTCGAGGGCGGACGGCGGCAGGCCGTGGAGCCACTGGTCGGCCAGCTCGCCCGCGAGGCCCGCGTTCGTCTGGACCGCGAGGAGGAGCCGTCCCGCGTCGAATCCCTTCGCGCGCGTCAGCTCTTCCTCCGTGACGTCGGTCGTCGCCATCCGGCGCAGCTCGTAGAAGATCTCGTTGAGCGCCGCCCCGGCCACCTCCGTCCGGACGGCGGCGGCCGTCCGCGTCCGCCCCCCCGCGGGAAGGCTCCGCCAGCCGGCGCCCGGCGAGTAGGTATAGCCCTTTTCCTCCCGGAGGTTCGAGACGAGGCGGGACGAGAACGCCCCGCCGTAAATCGTGACCGCGATCTGGAGCGCGGCGGCGTCGGGGCTCGTCCGCGGCGGCGCAGGGGCGCCGACGGCGAGGGTCGCCTGGACGGAGCCGGGGCGCGGGACGACGACCGGGAGCGCGGCGACCGGCCGCGCCGGAGACCGGCGCGAGGCGCGGACCCGGCGCCCCGCGCGCCGCTCCAGTCCCCGAAGAAGCGCTCGACGAGGGGGCGGACGTCCCGCGCTCGGACGTCGCCCGCGACGACGAGAAGCGTCCGCCGCGGCGAGAGCCGGCCCGCCGCCTCGACGCGGAGAAGACCGGGCGTGACGGCGTCGATCGTCGCGGGCGTCGGGGCGACCGTCGCGTAGGGATGGCGGCCGAAGAGGGCGGCGCGGAACGCCCGCTCCGCGAGGAAGGACGGATCCGACTCCTCCGTCGCGAGATCCTCCCGGGCGTTCGCCTTGACGCGCTCGACGTCCCGTTCCGGGAACGCGGGACGCCGGACGACGTCCGAGACGGCGTCGAGAAGGACGTCGACGCCGGGGGCGAGCCCCGTCGCACCGCAGACGAACAGCTCGTCGCCGGCCCCGGTCTGCGAGCTCGGCCCCGGCCGACTGGAGGAGGTCCGCCACGTCGGAGGCGCTTCGCCCCGCCGTCCCTTCCTTCAGGGAAGCGGCGAGGAGGCCGGCGAGCCCGGGGAGGCCGGGCGGGTCGTACGCGCGCCCGCCCCGGACGACGAGCTGGACCGCGGCCAGCGGAACGCTCCGCCGCGGCGCGATCCAGACCTCGAGGCCGTTCGTCAGCGTGAAGACCTCGACCGGCGGTGCCTCGAAGCCCGTCTCGGTGACGCCCGGCAGCTCCGGCGGGAGCGTGAGCGGGACGCTCATGCCGCCTCCGGCTCCTTCACGATGGCGGCGCGGCGGCCCGGGTGGAGCCACGCGGCGGCGCGGGAGACGTCGCCGGGCGTGACGGCCGCGAGGCGCGCGGGGAGGGCCGCGAGGCTCGCGGCCCCGTCGCCGAACGCGACCGCGTGCGCCAGCTCGGTCGAGCGCTCGACGCGGGACTCGAGCGCGGCGAACCAGCCCGAGACGATCCGGGTCTTCACGCGCTCGAGCTCTTCGTCCGGCACGCCGTCCCGGGCGATCGACGCGATCTCTCCGTCGAGGCGTTCGAGGAGGCGCGCGGCCGGAACGTCGCGGCGGAAGGCGATCTTCGAGAGGAAGATCGTGGTGCCGTCGTACCAGCCGTTCCCCTGGAAGGGGTTGAACCCGCCCCGAGACCTCGGTCGCGAGCTCGTCGCGGACGACGAGGCCGCGGACGAGCCGGCTCGAGCGCCCCGCGTGGAGCAGCTCGCCGAGGACGAGGAGCGGGAAGACGTCCGGATGATCCGGCGGTGGCATCCGCCAGCCCGCGGCGAGCGCCGGCGTCTTCGCGAGCGGCGCCTTCGAGACGACGAGAACCGGCGCCGGCGCGCGGCGGCTCGGCGAGGTCCGGGCCGGGCGGGCACGGCGCGCCGCGGGGATCCCGCCGGAAGAGGCGCTCGCAGGAGGCGAACACCTCCCCGGCCCGGACGTCCCCCGCCACGGCGAGGATCGCGTTGTTTGGGCGGTAGAACGACGCGAAGAAGCTCCGGACGTCGTCGAGGGTCGCCGCGTCGAGGTCGTGGAAGTCGCCGTACCCGTCGTGGGCGTTCTCCCACTTGTCGAACGTCGCCTTCGGCAGCTCGCTGTGCTCGAAGAGGCCGTACGGGTCGTTCTGGATGTTGAGCCGGATCTCCTCCTTCACGACGTCGCGCTGGTTGTCGAGCGTCTCCTGCGAGAAGTCGAGCGCCGCCATCCGGTCGGCCTCCAGCCAGAGGAACCGCGGAAGCGCCGCCGCCGGCGCGGTCTCGACGTAGATCGTCACGTCCGGGCGCGTCTGGCCGTTGTTGTTTCCCCCCGACGACTCGCAGGCGCGGTCGAAGACCCCCTTCGGCGCGCCGGGCGTCCCCTCGAACATCAGGTGCTCGAAGAGGTGCGCGAAGCCCGAGCGCTCCCTGCGGCTCCCGCCTCGACCCGACGCGGTAGAGGAGGCAGAGGCCGAAGACGGGCGACTCGCGGTCCTCCGACACGACGACCCTGAGGCCGTTCGCGAGGGTGTGGGCGGCGATCGGAAAATCGAGCGTCAAGCCGGAAGGGAGGATCTCACGAACGAAGCAGCTGCCGCGCGATGACCATCCGCTGGATCTCCGAGGTCCCCTCGCCGATCGTGCAGAGCTTCACGTCGCGGTAGAACTTCTCCGCCTTGAAGTCCTTCGTGAAGCCGTACCCGCCGTGGATCTGCACGGCGAGGTTCGCGACCCGCACGGAGACCTCGCGACGGCGTAGAGCTTCGCCATCGCCGACTCCCTCGTCGTCGTCATCCCGCGGTCCTTCATCCACGCCGCGCGGCACGTCAGAAGGCGGGCCGCGTCGATCTCGGTCGCCATGTCGGCGAGGTAGTTCTGGATCGACTGGAACTCCGCGATCGGCTTGCCGAACTGCTCGCGCTCCTTCGAGTAGGCGAGCGCGCACTCGAACGCCCCCTGCGCCATCCCGAGCGCGAGCGCGGCGATCGAGATCCGCCCGCCGTCGAGCACCTTCATCGCCTGCACGAACCCCTCGCCCGGGCCGGCCGAGGAGGCTCGCCTTCGGGACGCGGCAGTCCTCCATCACGAGCGTCGCGGTGTCGGAGGCGCGGAGGCCGAGCTTGTTCTCCTTCTTGCCGGCCCGGATGCCCTTCTGGTGCGAGGTCGACGACGAACGCCGAGATGCCGTGCGTGCCGGCCGCCCGGTCGGTGACGGCCATCAGGACCGCCACGTCGCCGACCGAGCCGTGCGTGATGAAGTTCTTCGAGCCGTTCAGGACCCAGCCGTCGCCGTCCGGGACGGCGCGTCGTCCTCGTCCCGTGCGCTGTCGCTCCCGGCCTCGGCCTCGGTCAGCCCCCAGGCGCCGAGCAGCTTCCCCTGCGCCAGCGGGACGAGCCACTTCCGCTTCTGCTCCTCGTCGCCGAAGAGGAAGAGGTGGTTCGTGCAGAGGCTGTTGTGCGCGGCGACCGAGATGCCGACCGAGCCGTCCACGCGCGAGAGCTCCTCGACGACGTTCACGTAGTCGACGTAGCAGAGGCCGGCGCCCCCCCACGCCTCGGGGAAGATCACCCCCAACATCCCCAGCTCGCCGAGCTTCGCGGGCGATCTCGCGCGGGTAGATCTGCGCCTCGTCCCACTCCATCACGTGCGGGGCGATCTCCGACTCCGCGAACTCGCGGACCATCTTCTTCACCGCGAGCTGCTCGTCGGTGAGGGGGAAGCCGATGCCGGCGACGGCGGCCGACGCCTGCGTCTCGAGAGGTGGTCGTCATGGGAGCCTCGGCGACGCCTCTTGAAAAACTGACGGAGGCGTCAAATTTCGTCGCGCTATCTTACCGCGGGCCGCCCGAGGCGAACCGGGAGTCCCTCGGCGCCTCCGACCCCCGTCCCCGGGTAGTACCAGGCCAGGATCTCGCGGTAGCCCTTCCCGGCGAGCGCCATCCCGAACGCCCCGTTCTGGCAGAGGCCGACGCCGTGCCCCCAGCCCCGTCCGTAGAAGGTGAAGACGGGCTCGCCCCCTTCCATCGCCCCGGGACGACCGTGAAGAGCGATCTCGGGGAGGCCCATCGCGAAGCGGATCTCGAGGCCCGTCAGGACGACCGGTCCCGCGTCGGTCGCGAGCCGCACGCGCTCCGCGCCGCCCCGACGCGCCGCGCGCGGTCACCTCGACCTTCCGCACGACGCGTCGCCGCCGCGAAGCGTCGCGCTCCTTCAGCTTCGCGGCGAGCTCGGCGCCCGTGAAGCGGCGGGTCCAGTGGATCCAGGCCGATTCGCGCTCGTACGTCCCCGACGCGCGCGGCGGCCGGCCTCGCGAGGCGCGGCGAGCTTCCCGTCGCGCGAGAAGACGCGCACGCGGTCGCCCAAGTACGACCTCGAGCGACGCCACGCGCCTCGAAAGCGTCCGGGCCGCCGCGGAAGAGCACGAGCCGCTCCCCGACCGGATCGACCGTCCTCCCCTTCGAGGTCTTCGACGGCGACGGCATCCGGCGCCGCGGAGACGAGCCGTCCCTCGCGTCTCCTCGAAGTCGCCCAGCCGCGAAAGGAGCGCCGCCCAGACCCCGGCCGCCTCCTCGACGTGAAGCGCGCGGTCCCGCGGCAGGGTCCCGCCGTTCGCGAGCTGGAACCCGGAGGACCGCCCAGGCGCTCGCGCGCGCTTCGGGCCCCACGAGGCGCGGCGCGGCCCGTCGACCGGCTCGGTCGAGGAGCCCGGGGCGCGAGGAGGCCGGCCCCCTCCGCGATCTCGACGTAGGCGAGCGGCACCGAGAGGGGCTGCGGCGCGGGCGGGGCGAGAGGCCGAGCCTCTGCCGGACGGCGTCGCGCGCGGCCGCGAGCCCGGCGGCGTCGGGGCCGTGCCCGAGCGCCGCCAGGAAGGCGAGGCCCCGCCCGCCGAGCGCCGTCACGACGTGGGGCTTCGGCGGCGCGGGCCGCGCCGCGAGCCCGAGCGGCTCCTCGCCGTAGCAGGCGACCGAGACGAGGTACGGCGCGTCCCGGCGCGTACGCCGGGAAGACGACCTCGGCGTTCTCCGTCCGGCCGCCGCAGGTCGACGTGAAGAGCGCGTCGGCGACCTCGTCCGTCCGAAGAGGAGGACCTCGCCCGCGGTCTCGTCCACCGCGCGGTTCGTGAGCGGCTGCTCCACGGCCGACGCCGCCGTAGACCTGGCAGCGGGGCGTCGCGCAGAGGTCGTACCCCTCGGCGGCGAAGTCGCCGCGCCGCCTCATCGCGTAGGAGCGCGCCGCCACCGCCTGCGCCTTCAGCGCCTCGAGCTCGTCGTAGACCTCGGGCCCATCTCGCCGGGGACGACGCCCCTTCAGGTAGTCCTCCAGGCCGACGCGGTCGATCGACGTGGAGCGTTCCCCGCCCCGTCGCGCGGACGAGGAGGTAGCCGCGGTACGACCACTCCCCGAACGGCACCGGCGACCCGTCGGCGCGCGCCAGCGCGACGGGCGACGGCCCCTCGTCCGCCGCGTCCGTTCTCCTCGACGAGGAGAGGCGCGTGCGCCGCCGGGCCCGCCGCGCCGACGAGGAAGGCGTCCGGGACGGCGTCCCGGCGGACGCGCGCGAGGAGCGCCTCCGATCCCTTCCGGTCGGCGGGCTCCCCGCGCGCACGGTGAAGCGCCCCGCGATCTCGACGCACCTGCGCCTTCGCCGCGAGGAGGGAGGCGATCCGCTCGCGCCTCGGCGTCGGCGGCCTCACGCGTCGCGAAGGAGCCCGCCTGCACCGCCCAGAGCGCCCCGCCGGCCGAGGCCGAGCGCGGAACGTCAGCGGCCCGCGGCGCGCGCTCGACCCGCTCGCCCGATTTCAGCAGCCAGTCGCCCGCCGGGAACGTGACCGACGCGCGGTCGGTCGCCAGCGAGACATCGAGGGTCGCACCGGCGATCGCGGGAAATGCCCGGACGGGCGGCGGCGTCGGGGAGGGCGTCGGCGCGGCCTTCGGAGTCGGTGTCGGCGGAGGGGGCGTGACCGGCGTCGGCGCCGGCGCGCAGGCCGCGGCGAGAAGCAGGAGAAGCGCCGCCGCCGCCGGTGGAGCGGGGAGAAACGCGCGGCGGTGTGTCACGGATCCGAGCGGCGCTGCTTGACCTCCCGCCGGTAGTCGGGGCCGGTCAGGGGGATGAGCTGGCACATCTCGGCGAGCCGGCTTCGCACGGCCGTCCCGACCCGGAGCTCGAGCGTCTCACCGCCGGGCTTCTCCGGCGCGTCACCGTAGTTCGTCGTCAGGAGCGTGATCCGCTTCCGGTTGTAGCGGGTGTTCAGGAGGCCGTAAAGGACGTCGCGCGCCCAGTCGGTCGGCCGGCGGGCGCCGAGCTCGTCGAGGACGAGGAGGTCCGCCTCCCGGTAGGTCGCGAGGATCTCGTCCTCGCTCTCGTCCGAGCCGCGCGAGAAGGTCGCCTGGATCCGGGCCAGGAGGTCGGTGAAGTCGCAGAAGACCCCGCGGACGCCCACCGTGTCGACGAGCTCGGCGAGGACGGCGACGGCGAGGTGCGTCTTCCCGACGCCGACCGGCCCGACGACGAGGAGGCCGCGGTCGACGGCGGGCCACTCGCGGACGAACCGGCGGGCCACGGCCTTTGCCGCCCGCTGCGAGTCCGTCAGCTCGTTGAAGTTCGTCAGGCCGCAGTTCCGGTAGCGCTCCGGAATCCGGGCCGCGCGGCGCCGCGCCTCGCGCTCCTTGCCCTCCCGGCAGCGGCACGCGACGAGGGTCCGGCCGTCGGGGGCCTCGAGGACGCCGAAGCCCTTGCAAAGCGGACAGACGCCGGGGAGATCGGGGAGGGCGGACGCCACGGCCGGATTGTATTAGTTCAGGTACGACTCGCCGGGGCTGAGCTGCGCGCGCCCCCCGGACCCCCTGGTGACCGGTCGCGACCCTTCAATTGAGATACGCCTTTAGCGCTCGGGTCTTCATCGTCCGCTTGATGCGGGCGATGGCCTGCGCCTCGATCTGGCGGACCCGCTCCCGGGAGAGCTTCAGCTCCTCGCCGATCTCCTGCAGCGTCATCGGCTCGCGCTCGCCGTCGCTGCCGTCCTCGGGAATGCCGAAGCGCCGGCAGAGGATCGCGCGCTCCTTCTTCGGAAGGTGCTCGAGCAGCTGCCTCGCTCTGCTCGATCGACGAGCGGCGGAGGAGCTGCTCGTCGGCCGCGGCGACGGTCGTCTGCTCGAGCGTGTCCTCGAGCGTCCGGTCTTCCTCGATGCCGAAGACCTCCGAGAGCGACTCCGAGGTCCGGGTCATGGCGAGGAGAGCCTCGGCCTCCACGAGCGTGACGCCGGCCTCGTCGGCGATCTCCTGGATCGTCGGCTCCTTGCCGAGGCGCCGCGTGAGCGCCTCGCGCGAGCGGGCGACGCGCGAGTGGAGTGTCGCCTGCTTGTGCGGGAGCCGGATGCGCGCCCCACTGTTCGGAGAGGGCGTGGGAGATCGCCTGCCGCACCCACCAGACGGCGTAGGTGATGAACTTGACCCCCCGGTCCGGGTCGAAGCGGCGGGCAGCCTGAATGAGGCCGATGTTCCCCTCGTTGATCAGGTCCAGGAACGAGACCTCGGGCGAGTGGAATCGCTTGGCGTACGACACGACGAACCGGAGGTTGCCGCGGACCAGCTCGTCGACGGCCTCCTTCTTCAGCTCCTCGGCGACGTCGGGCGCCTGGATGACCCGGCCCAGCTCGCGCTCCCGCTCGGCCGCCAGGATCGGGTAGCGCGCGATGTCCTCCAGGTACTTCCGGAGGACTCTCGATTCGTCGTCGGGCCGGACTTGTGGGACACGGGAGACCGATTATCGGCCCAGGAGGCCCCGGCCGGGTCCCGGCCTCGTCCGGCTCAGTCCCGGCGGACGACGAGAGGGCCGCGGGGCCTCACGGCGAGCGCCGTGTCGCGCCCCCCGGCCCGGGAGGCGTGCTCGGCCGCGACGGAGCGGATCGACTCCATGAGGCGCTCCACCTCCCCCTCCATCTTCTTCAGCCGCGAGCGGAGGTCGAGGATGACCTCCACGCCGGCGAGGTTCACCCCGAGGTCCCGGGTCAGGGTCAGGATGATCTCGAGCCGCTCGACCGTCTCCAGGTCGTAGAGCCGGGTGTTTCCCGAGGAGCGCGGCGGCCGGATCAGACCCTCCCGCTCGTAGAGGCGGAGCGTCTGGGGGTGGACGCCGAATCGGCTCGCCACGACTCCGATCAGGACGTACGACGACTCGCGCGGGCCCTCGGGCCGACGGGGCCCGCGGCGGCGGCCGGGACCCCCGGGAGACGCGCCTCATGGCGGCTTACTTCTTCTCCTCGACGACTTCGGCGTCGATGACGTCGTCGCTCTTGCCGGACGATCCGCCGGCCGTGCGCCGCCCGGCGCGCCGCCGGGGGCCGGCCCCTCGGCGGCGGGCGCCGTCTTGTAGAGCGCCTCGGCGATCTTGTAGCTCGCCTTCTGGAGCTCCTGCCCGGCCTTCTGCAGCGCCGCGGCGTCGGCCGTCTTCTCCTCGAGCGTCTGCTTGGCGGCGGCGATCGCGGCGCGGACCGACTCCTTCTCCGCCGCCGGCACCTTCTCGCCGCTCTCCTCGACGAGCTTCTCCGTCGAGTAGACGAGCGAATCGAGCTGATTCCGCGCCTCGACGGCCTCGCGCCGCTGCTTGTCGTCGCCGCGGTGCGCGTCGGCCTCCTTCACGGCCTTCTCGACCTCGACCTTGTCGAGGCCCGAGTGGGACGTGATCGTGATCTTCTGCTCCTTCCCGGTGCCCCGGTCCTTGGCCGAGACATGGAGGATGCCGTTCGCATCGATGTCGAACGTCGACCTCGACCTGCGGCATGCCGCGGGGGCCGGCGGGATGCCGACCAGCGAGAACACGCCGAGCAGCTTGTTGTCGCCGGCCATCTCGCGTTCGCCCTGCAGCACCTTGATCTCGACGGAGGTCTGGCCGTCGCCCGCCGTCGAGAAGACCTCGGACTTCTTCGTCGGGATCGTCGTGTTCCGCTCGATCAGCTTCGTCATGACGCCGCCCAGCGTCTCGACGCCGAGCGACAGCGGGGTCACGTCGAGCAGCAGCATGTCCTTCACGTCGCCGACGAGCACGCCGCCCTGGAGGGCGGCGCCGATCGCGACGACCTCGTCCGGGTTCACGCCCTTGTGCGGCTCCTTGCCGAAGATCTCCTTCACGATCGTCTGGATCCGCGGCATCCGGGTCTGGCCGCCGACGAGCACGACCTCGTCGATCTTCTCGGCCGCGACCCCGGCGTCCTTCAGCGCCTGGCGGCACGGGCGCGATCGACCGCTGCAGGATGTCCTCGACCATCGCCTCCAGCTTCGCGCGCGTCAGCTTGACGTTCATGTGCTTCGGCCCCGCGGCGTCCGCCGTGATGAACGGCAGGTTGACGTCGCTCTCGAGCGTCGTCGAGAGCTCGATCTTGGCCTTCTCCGCGGCCTCCTTGAGGCGCTGCACGCGCCATCGGGTCCTTCCCGAGGTCGATTCCCTGGTCCTTCTTGAACTCGGCCAGCAGCCAGTCGACGATCCGCTGGTCGATGTTGTCGCCGCCGAGGTGGGTGTCGCCGTTCGTCGCTTTCACCTCGACGACGCCCTCGCCCACCTCGAGGATCGAGATGTCGAAGGTGCCGCCGCCGAAGTCGTAGACGGCGATCGTCTCGTTCTTCTTCTTGTCGAGGCCGTAGGCGAGCGCCGCCGCGGTCGGCTCGTTCACGATCCGCTCGACCTTGAGGCCGGCGATCTGGCCGGCGTCCTTCGTCGCCTGCCGCTGCGCGTCGTTGAAGTAGGCGGGGACGGTGATGACCGCGCGCTCCACCTTCTCCCCGAGGTAGGCCTCCGCCGCCTCCTTCAGCTTCGTCAGGATCATGGCGGAGATCTCGGGGGGCGAGAGCTCCTTGCCGCCCGCGAGGACCCGCGCGTCGCCGTTGGCCGACCGGACGACCTTGTACGGCACCATCTTCATCTCGTCGTTGACCTCGTCGAAGCGCCGACCCATGAACCGCTTGATCGAGTAGACGGTGTTCTCCGGATTCGTCACGGCCTGCCGCTTGGCGACCTGGCCGACGAGACGCTCTCCCGACTTGGCGAAGGCGACCACCGACGGCGTCGTCCGGCCCCCTTCCGAATTCGCGATGACCTCGGCGTCCCCCCTTCGAGGACCGCGACGACGCTGTTCGTCGTCCCGAGGTCGATTCCGATGATCTTGCTCATGCTGGTTCCTCCGGCGTTAAGAATGCCGGACAGAAGATAAAACCTTAGTAGCTCATTGTCAAGTCCGAACCTATACAGATCTCCATTGGAGATGTAATCATGCAGTTAAACTATTCGATGATAACGACTTCCTTCTCGGGCTTTCCGCTCTGAGCCGCTGCCGATGGCGATCTCAGAACGAGGCTCCTCGAGAAAAGGAGGTCGACGTCGGTCTTTCCGTCCCGGTCGAACCCGACGAGGTAGAACTTCTCGCCCTGGACGATGTAGCGGTACCTGTTCCCCCAGGGATCCAGGAGGTCGTTCGGGGTCAGGATATGGGACACGACGAGCCGGTCGAGCGACTCCGGGAACTTCCCCGAGAGGAGACCGAAAGCGTCCACGGACTCCGCGACGCGGCGGAGCCGGAGCAGCGACAGCGACTTCAGATAGTCGTCCACGACGGGCGCGTGACGGGGCGGGACCGTCACGAGGTTGAGCGGGTTCCGGGACTGGAAGTGGAGTCCGAGCAGGCAGAGGAGCGCGAGGGCGAGCCCGATGAAGAGGGTGACATCCAGCGGCGGCCGGCCGGTCGCCACCGGCGGGCGGACCGCCGGGAACGCCGTGGCGTGCAGGACCCCCGACTCCTCGATGAGGCCACGGCTGACGAGGTCGTAGAACGCCTTGCAGCCGTCGAACTCGGAAAGAAACGTCAGCTCGTTGATCTCGGCGACCGTCCGTTGCCCGTCGACGAGCTCGTAGACCGCCCACTCGTTCCGGGAGATCCGGATCGGGTCGAGCCGGCGGTCGCGGGCGCTCCGGTCGGGCAGCGGCTCGATCTCCTCCACTTGCTCCTCGTCGTCGGCCGGGATGACCGGCTGGGCGACCGGGACCCTCTGGTAGACGAGCTCGAGCGAGCGGACGACCTTCTCGATGATCGGCCACTCGTCCACCATCCTCGCCCCTTCCATCAGGAGGCGCTCGACGGCGAGGGGCGTCGTCGACTCGTGGTCGTAGTCCACGTGGTCGCTCTGCTCGAATTTGTAGTCCCCGTCGGTCCACCGGAAGAGGCCGTACGCGATCCGGCGGATCTGGATGTCGAGTCCGTCGCGGAGGTCCTGGGCCGAGCAGAAGGCGTTCTTCAGCAGGATGAAGCCGAGCCGCTGGAGCGTCTGCGCCTGGATCTCGAGCGCTCGCTGGAGCGCTTCGGGCTGGAGCCGCCGGGTCTTCACGAGGACCGTCCCGAGCCGCGTGTCGAGCCGCTGCGCCGACGACTCCGCCGAGACGAGCATCCCGTCGACGAATCCGAGCGTCACCGTGTCGGACGGGCTTCGAACCGTCAGGAGCCCGGTCTTGTGCTGAAGCGCGATGAGCTGGAGGATGTCGGCCAGCGAGAAGTCGCGGAGAGTCCCTTCCAGCGCCATCTCACGCCCTCCGGGCCGTCGTCTGGCCGAGGATCCAGCCCGTCAGGGCCAGCCCGCCCCAGAACAGGATCGAGAGGAGCGCCGGAGCCGGGCTCGGGCGGGGCACGACGCCGAGCGACGCCCGCGAGAGGAGCCCGATGACGCCGGCGGCGAAGAGGAAGAACGCCGTCATGCCGACCAGGGCGCGCCCCTCGAGAAACGCGGACGAGCCCGGCACGAGGAGGTTCAGGACGACGCCCACCTTCTCTTCGACGTTCTTGCGGCGCCTGACGTCCTCGAGCTTCTGGAGCTTCGTCTCGATCGCGACGCCGTCCTTCTTGAGGTAGACGTGGACGCACTGCGAGCAGAGCAGCGCGCTCTCCCCCGGCGGCTTGCAGAGCCGACAGAACGTCCGTCCGCACTTCTGGCACTCGGAGGCGTAGCCGCGCCCGCGGAGGCGGTAGCGGTCGAGGAGGAGCGCGGCCGGCAGCGCGAGAAGGATCCCGATCAGGATCGGGGTCGTCCAGGCGTGCCACAGGTTCCAGCCGCGGAAATGGCCGAGGAGGCGGCGTCCGCGCGGGTCGCTCTCCAGGCTCACCGACTTCGCCTTCGCGGCCTCGATCGGATAGTCCCGCGAGACCACCTTCACGAGCGTCGGGGCGTCCTGGAACGCCTGGACCTGCGAAAGGTCGAGCGCCCGCGCCTCGTTGAGCGTCTTGGCCGCCTCGACGGTCCGGAACGTCTCGGCGAAGAGGAGCGCCAGGTTGTAACGGGCGGCGACGTTGCGAGGGTCGCGGCGGAGCGCTTCCTGGTAGTCCTCCTGGGCCGAGCCGAGGTCTCCGTCGACGAAGCGGATGTTGCCGCGGTTGATCAGCGAGCGCGCTTCCTTCTGCGAGAGTTGTGCGGCCGTCGTGTATTCGGCGATCGAGCGGTCGTTCTGGCCGAGCGCCTGGTAGAGGCGACCGAGGAGGAACCGGATGTCGGGGTCGTCCGGGAGGACCACCTTCGCCGCCTCGAGGTTGTCGAGGACGCGCTGGTCGTACCGCGACTCCGAGAGCGCCTCGGCCCCCCGGACGATCGGCGAGGAGTTCACCGCGAGGTCGTAGGCGATGTAGTCGAGGACGGGAAAGAGAGGGATGACGAGGGCCAGCGCCGCCACGGCCCCGAACTTCTGCGGCCAGTTCGCGTAGCCGAAGAGGACGACGAAGAGGTAGAGCCCGAACCAGAGGACGTCGAACGACAGGAGCAGGGGGGCGATCGCCATGGCGCCCGCCAGGAGGACGTCGGCGTGCCCGCCGGGCAGGAGGCGGGAGGCGGTCTCGGCGAGGTCGTGGAGCCAGCGCCGTCCGTGCCGGACGAAGAGGACCAGGATGAAGGCGGCCGCGCTCACGGCTCCGGCGTGGACGAGGACGAGGACGACGCGCGTCGCGAGGATGCGCCGCGACTCGCCGTCGGCCAGCGTCGCCCGGACGGCCCCGAAAAACTCCGACACCATCGAGCCCCAGTGACGGGAGCCCGCGGCGAGCCCGACCCGCGCCCACCGCGGCTCGGGGAGGTCGGGGTCGAGCCGGGTCGCGGACTGGAAGGCCTCGCGGGCGAACTGCGGCTTCCCCAGCTCGAGCTGCCGCCGCCCGAGGACGGTGGCGGAGAGGGCCAGGTCCGTGATCCGCCGGATCTCGATCTTCTGCGCGTACTTGAGGATCTCGTCGATCTTCGAGCGTGCGCCGATCGCGTCCCCTTCCTCCTGCGCGGAGAGCCACGCGAACCAGTAGCCCCGGATCTGGCGCCTGAAACCGATCTCGGTCGACTCGCCGGGGGCCGAGAGGACCTGTGCGGGCGACGGCCCGGACGCGGCGACACCGAGCGCCACGGCCAAGAGAAGCGCCCGCCCTCCCCGCGAACGGCGGGAGAGGCGGCTGACGGCCGGATCTCCGGCCCGGATCAGCCTCGCCTCACCGGAGAAGGCGCCGGCGGTTTCGTCCCGGGCGGGG
Source organism: uncultured Acidobacteriota bacterium (assembly GCA_963821435.1). Taxonomy (GTDB): domain Bacteria; phylum Acidobacteriota; class Thermoanaerobaculia; order UBA5066; family UBA5066; genus DAOMFB01. The sequence continues at coordinate 6,113 of CAWGDR010000016.1, read as the reverse complement.
CCGCGAGCCGCGCGAACACGAGTTGGAGCTCACCCAGGAGACTCTCGAGCGCGTCGGTCTCCTGGAACGAGAGGCGTCCGCGGGTCTTCTCGCGGAGCGCGATCAGCGAGTCGATGATCTGCCGCGCGCCGGCCAGGTCCACCTGCCGGCGGCCCGTCGCGGGATCGGGGAAACCCTCCATGTAGAGCGCCGCCGTCTGGCCGAGCATGTCCAGCAGGCGGAGAAAGCCCTGGTTCGTCGCGGGCGCGGGCTCGGCAGGGGCCGGTGCCGGCTCCGTCGGCGCCGCGGCCGCCGGCTCCGCGGCCTCCGCCTCCATCTCCGCCCTCGCCTCCTCGCGCAACTCGCCGTCCGCCGTGAAGAGGCGGCGGTCCACCACCTTGATGGTCTTCTCGCCTTCGGCCATAGCACCTCTTTAGAGTTCATTATTCTACGCAAGAGGAAGGAGAGCGGCATGAACGGCAGCGGCGGGCGCCGGGGAGGGGCCGGGAGGCGGGCGAAGCGGTCGCGGACCTCGTCCGGCTGATGGACCGCCTCCGGGAGGATTGCCCGTGGGACCGGAAGCAGACGTTCCGGGACCTCTCCGGCTACCTCCTCGAGGAATGCCACGAGGCGCTCGACGCCCTCGCCCGCGAGGAGTGGGACGAGGTGGAGGGCGAACTGGGAGACCTCCTCTTCGAGATCGTCTTCCTGGCGCGGCTCGGGAGCGAGACCGGGGCGTTCGACCTCGGCTCGGCGGCCCGGCGGATCCACGCGAAGATGATGGCCCGCCACCCGCACGTCTTCGGCGGCGCCGACGTGAAGGACGCCGACGGCGTGCGGATGCAGTGGGAGGCGATCAAGGAGAAGGAGCGGAAGGAGAGCGGCCTCGCCGCCTCTCCGTTCGACGGGGTTCCGAAGGCCCTGCCGGCGCTCCTGAAGGCCGTCCGGATGACGTCTCGGGCTGCGGACCTCGGTTTCGACTGGGCTCGCGACGCCGACGTCCTCCTGAAGCTCGACGAGGAGGTCGGGGAGTTCAAGGCCGAGGTCCTCAGGGCGGGCGCCCCGAAGGAGCGGATTGCGCACGAGATCGGCGACATCCTCTTCACGGTCGTCAACGTCGCCCGCCGGCTCCACGTCGACCCCGAGGCGGCCCTGCAGGCCACGAACGCGCGCTTCCGGCGGCGATTCGAGGAGGTGGCCCGCCGCGTCGCGGCCGCGGGCGGCGACCTCTCGAAGACCCCGCTGTCGGAGCTGGACCGCCTCTGGGAGGAGGCGAAGGCCGCCGAGGGCTGACGGCTAGGGGACGATCTCGGAGACCTTCACCGGACGGACGCCGCGGGCCGCGAGCTTCGGGAGCGCCGCGGCGAGGAACGCGACGCTCTCCCGGTGCGGGTGGCCGATCACGACGGCTTCCCCTTTCGACGCCGCGAGAGAGACGGCCCGCTCCCACGCGGCATCGAGGGCGCCCGGGGGGCCCGCGGGGTCCTTCGCCTCGGCCGCCGCGTCGTCGAGGAAGACGTCCCGCGAGAGGAACGGCACGCCGAGGGCGCGCGCGGTCGACTCGCCCAGCGTCGCCGGGGTCGTCCGGGAGTCGAGGAAGAAGAGCCCCTTCTCCTTCACGACGAGGAGGACGTCCCGGAGGACGCGCGGATCCGCCATCGCCTTCGAGCCCTGGTGGTTGTTGAGGCCGATGGCCCCCGGCACCTTCGCGAGGGCCGCGAGGACGCGCGAGCGGATCAGGGCGTCCTCGTCGGAGGTCCGGATCGTCTCCTTCTCGGCCTTCCCCGTCTCCGGCTCCATCGGGAGGTGGACCATCAGGTCCCACCCCTTCCGCTTCGCGAGCGCCATCGCCTCCTCCGCGCGCGGCGTCCCCGGCAAGATCGACAGCGCGAGCGGCGCGTCGAGGGCCGCGAGGGGGGCGAGGGCCGTGTCGTCCCATCCCACGTCGTCGATCACGATCGCGACGACGCCCCGCTGGGCGCCCGAAGCCGCCTCGAAGTCGACGGGGACGCCGCTCGGCCGGGGAGGCCCGGCGGCCGCCGTCGGCGCCGGGCGCGACGAGGCGCTCGCCGGAGCGGGAGCCGGCTTCGGCGCCCGCGCCGTCTTCCGGGCGCAGAACCAGTAGCCGGCGACGCCGGCGACGACCGCGAGGAAGAGGAGGAGCACCCGCCGGCCGGAGCCGGCATTCCCTTTCGCCGGCCGGCGGGTCACGCCACCGCTTTCGGCCGCCCCTCGGCGAGGACCTTCACGGCGCGCTCGAGGAAGGGATCGACGGGGGACTGGTTGACCGTTTCGTCCGGCGGGACGTGGTAGACGCGGTCGTCGGGCGAGAGCCCCTTCGGCGAGAGGGCCCGGCCGGAGAGCGTCCGGATCTTCCCGACCGAGACCTGCAGCGCGCCGCCGCTCTGCATCCTGACGACCTGCTGGGTGAACGCCATCCCCATGCTCGGCTCGCCGACGAGCCGCACGAGCTTTCCGTTCCAGGAGAGGGGCGTCTCCCTCTCGCCTGGCGCCTCCGCCTCTTCGTCGAGCCGCTCGATCGTCCCGTCAACGTCCTCTCGAACTTCGCTCGCTTCTCCGCCGCCTTCGGGGGCGTCTTGTCGAGCGCTTCCCTGACCGCGGCGGCGAAGAACTCCGCGGGGCCGGCGGTGCCGCTGTCGACGAGGAGGACGAGGCGGCCGTCGTGCACGCGCTCGCCGGCCTCGCTCCGGAAGAGCTTCGTCTCGATCTTCCGGCCGGAGAGCTCGCCGAGCGGGCCGGCGGGGACGAAGAGCGCCGCCGTGCGCGCCGCCTCGTCGTAGGAGCCCCAGGCGTTCTCCCGGAGATCCAGGACGAGCGGCTTCGTCCGGTCGAACGGGGCGAGGAGTGCCGCGACCTCCTTCGCCGTCCCGGGGGCGAACGACGGAATCGTGACGACGGTCTCGCCCTGGACCCTGGCGGCAGACGGGGGCTTCGGCGTCCACGATCCGGCCACGATCTCGAGCGTCCTGCGCCGGGGCTTCCCGTCGCGGACGACGAGGAGCGAGACGCGCCGGCCGGGCTTCCCCGCCAGCTTCGCCTCCACTTCCCACAGGGCGAGGCCGTGCGCGTGCTGGCCGTCGATCTTCTCGATCAGGTCGTCGCTCTTCAGGCCCGCCGCCGCGGCCGGGCTGCCGGCGATGGGCGCGACGATGACCGGGTAGCCGAAGCGTTTCGCCAGGACGAGCCCGAGCTCCGGGAAGTCCTTCTGCTTCGCGGCCTGGAAGGCGGTGAAGGCCTCCATCCGGTCGGGCGGGATGTACTCGGAGAACGGGTCCATCGCCTCGGTCATCCCGGCGAACGCCCCGGCGAGGAGCGGCTTGGTCTCCACCGGCTCGACGTAGTTCGCCTTCACGAGGGAGAGGACCTCGGTGAAGAGGCCGAGGGGGCGGTAGAGGCCTTCGCGTTTCTCCTTATCCTTGTCGTCCGCCCCGACGCCGGGCAGGACGACGAAAAGAGCGAGGAGGAGCGCGGCGGAGGCGGCGACGCCGAAGGCGCGGTTCCGTGTCACCCGGGGATGATACCCGCCCCCGTCAGTCGATTCCCAGCGGAAGCTGGGAGTCGGCGGTGTCCCTGTCGTGTGCCTCGGGCGACTCGAGGCCGTGGACCGAGACCCCGAGGAGCCGGACGGGGCGCCGCCCGGCCTCGGTCCGCGCAAGGAGTGCCGACGCCCGCTCCGCGATCGAGGCCGCCTCCCGGGTCGCCGGGCGCTTCGTGTCGCTCCTCGTGATCGTCGTGAAGTCGGCGTAGCGGAGCTTCAGCGTCACGGTCCGCGCGAGGAGTCCCGTCTTCGCGAGCCACCCGGCGACCTCCCCCGCCATCCGCTCCGCCTCGCTCCGTAGGAGGCGCCGGTCGAGAAGGTCCCGCGGGTACGTCTCCTCCCGCCCGCACGACGTCGCCGGCCGGTCCGGTTCGACCGGGCGGTCGTCGATGCCATGGGAGAGGCCGACGAGCGTCTCCGCCCAGCTCCCGACCGTCCGGCGGAGGAGCGCCGGGTCGGACCCCCTCACGTCGACCAGCTTCTCGATCCCGACGGCCCGGAGCTTCGCCGCCGTCACGGGCCCCACGCCCCAGAGCGCGTCGACCGGGAGCTTCGCGAGGAACCGGTCCACCGCTTCGGGGGCGATGACGGTCAGCCCGTCCGGTTTCTTCCACCCCGAGGCGATCTTCGCCAGGAACTTGTTCGGCGCGACGCCCGCCGACGCCGTCAGATGGTCGCAGGCGGATCTCCTCCTTCAGCCGCCGCGCGACCTTCACGCCGAGAGGCTCCCCCCACGCGTTCTCCGTCACGTCGAGGTACGCCTCGTCGAGCGAGAGCGGCTCGACGAGCGGCGTGATGGAGCGGAAGAGCTCGAAGACCTGCCGCGACACCGAGCGGTACTTCCCGAAGTCGGGCGTCACGACGACGAGCTTCGGGCAGAGCCGGACGGCGCGCGCCATCGGGATCGCCGAGCGGACCCCGAACGCGCGCGCCTCGTAGCTCGCCGCGCAGACGACTCCTCGCCCCTTCGGGTCGCCCCCCGACGGCCACCGGCCTCCCCTCAGCTTCGGGTCGTCGCGCTGCTCGACCGACGCGTAGAACGCGTCCATGTCGACGTGGAGGATCCGGCGAATCCGGTTCATCGGAGCCAGGAGGCCGGGTCGACCGAGGAGCGGGCGTCGCGGATCTCGAAGTAGAGGCCGGGGATCTCGTCGTCGGGCGACGGCTCGGCGAGGACGCCGACGGCGTCCCCCAGCGCCACGCGCTGGCCCCGGGAGAGCGTGAGCGGAGCGAGGTGGCCGTAGAGGGTGAAGACCCCTTCTCCGTGGTCGACGACGACGAGGTTGCCGTACCCCTTCAGCCACTGCGCGTACACGACGTCCCCCGCGAAGATGGCGTGGACCGCGGCGCCGGGCGGCGCCTCGAGCGTCCAGCCCGACGAGCGGAGAAGGTCTTCGGGAACTTCGGGTTCGCGATCCGCCCGTACGGCAGGGCGACCGTCCCCCTGAGGGGCCAGTCGAGCGCCCCCTTGAACCGCCTGATCGACGCGGCGCCAGCCGGCAGGCTCCGCCCGTGTCCCTCGAGGAGCTCGAGGAGCGAAGCGAGCCGTTCCGACTTGTTCTCAAGCGTCGAGACCGCGGCCTTCTCCTCCTCGGAGCTCTGCTTCGTCCGGGCGAGGAGCTGCGCCTGCTGCGACCGCGCGGCCACGAGCTCCCGTTCCCGCTTCCGCGCCTCGGCGGCGAGTGCGCCGAGCTCCCGCCGCCTCGCCGCCAGCTCCTCCTCGAGCCGCGCGAGGGTCCGCTGCGCCTCGTCGTAGCGACCGAGGAGGGCCGCGTCGCGGCGCGCGAGATGCGCGAGGATCTTCAGCCCCTGGAGGAACGCCGCTCCCGAGTCGGCCGCGACGAGGGGCCGGAGATACCCGAGCCGCCCGAGCCGGTAGAGCGCGGCCATCCGGACGGCGAGGTCGGTCCGGAGCTCCGCCGCGGTCTTCTCGGCGACCGCGAGCTCTGCGTGGGCGCGCGCCGCCTCCCGCTCGGCGTCGGCCCGGCGGAGCTCCACGACCCGCCGCTCGGCCATCTGGATCTGGAGGTTCAGCTCCGCGGCGGCGAGCGCCTGCGTCAGGTCGGACTCCTTCCGCTTCGTGGCGTCGTATTTCGCCCGGAGCTCCGCGAGGCGCCTCCGGAGCGCCGACAGCTCCTGCCTCCGCTGCTCGACGGTCAGCGCGGGCGCCGGCGTCGCGACCGGGAGGGGCGGGACCGCCGTCTCGGAAGGCAGCGGGACGGGAGCGTCATCCGGGGGCGCCTGCGCGAGGGCCGGCGCCCCGCCGGCCAGGAGGAGGAGCAGCGTGAGGGCCGGCCTCCTCAGAAGAGGGGAACTCCGTCGAGCTTCTCCGGCTCGGGGACGTCGATCAGCTTCAGGATGGACGCCGGGACGTCGGCGATGCCCGGCTCCTTCCCCCGAGACGAGCTTCCGGTTCGAGAAAAGGATCCCGGGGACGAGAGCGGGGTCGAGCGAGCAGTGGTCCCCCGACCAGACCTGGTTGTTGTCCTCGAACATCTCGGGCGTCACGACGCCGAGGCTGCTCTGCCAGCCGACCCGGTACGCCTCGGCATTCGTCACGAAGAGGTCGGGTAGT
>CAWGDR010000015.1:0-72492 GCA_963821435.1 uncultured Acidobacteriota bacterium | reverse complement strand
CGAGATCTTCCCGCGCGTTCGCCTTGAGCCGTTCGACGTCGCGCTCGGGGAAAGCGGGCCTCCCGGGATCGACGTCCGCGACGACGTCGAGCAGGATGTCGAGCCTTGACGCCAGTCCCATCGCGCCGCACGCGAGCAGCTCGTCTCCCGCGCCGGTTCCCAGCTCGGCGCCCGCGGACTGGAGAAGATCCGCCACGTCCGACGCGCTCCGCGCCGCCGAACCTTCCTTCAACGCGGCGCCGAGGAGGTCGGCGAATCCGGGTCGGCCGGGCGGATCGTCGCGCGCCCCGCGCTGACGACGAGCCGCACCGCCGCGAGAGGCACGCTCCTCCGGGGCGCGACCCAGACTTCGAGTCCGTTCGGGAGCGTAACGTCGACGGGCGGCACTTCGAATCCCGTCCCGGCGACCGCGGGCAGCTCGGGCGGAAGGACGACGTCTTCGTTCATGCCTCCCCCGGCTCTTTCACGATGACGGCGCGCCGGTCCGTTAGCCACGCGGCGGCGCGCGCGACGTCTCCCGCGTGACGGCCGCGAGGCGCGCGGGGAGCGCTGAGAGGCTTCCGGGGTCCCCTCGAAGGCCGCGGCTGCGCCAGCTCCGTCGCGAGCTCGATGCGGGCCTCGAGCGCGGCGTACCTGCCCGAGCGATCTTCGTCTTCACGCGGGCGAGCTCGTCCTCCGGCACGCCGTTCGTGCGATCGACGCGATCTCGCCGTCGAGCCGGTCGAGGAGCCGCTTGGCCGGCACGTCGCGCTTGAATGCGATCCCGAGAGGAAGATCGTCGTCCCGTCGTACCAGCCATTCCCCTGGAACGGGTTGAAGCCGCCCGAGACCTCGGTCGCGAGCTCGCGCGGCCGACGAGTCCGCGGTAGAGGCGCTCGAGCGCGGCCGCCGTGGAGGAGCTCACCGAGGACGAGGAGCGGGAAGACGTCCGGGTGGTCCGGCGGCGGCATCCGCCACCCCGCGGCGAGCGCCGGCGTCTTCGCGAGCGGCGCTTCGAAAGAATGAGACGGGCGAGGGGCGCGGTGGCTCGGCGAGGTCGGGCCGGGCGGGCCGCGGTGCCGGGGATCCCGCCGAAGAGGCGCTCGCGCCGGCGAAGACCTCGGCCGCCCGGACGTCCCCCGCGACGGCGAGCACCGCGTTGTTCGGGCGGTAGTACGCGGCGAAGAAGCGCCGGACGTCGTCGAGCGTCGCCGCGTCGAGGTCCTTGAAGTCGCCGTAGCCGTCGTGCGTGTTCTCCCACCGCTCGAACGTCGCCTTGGGGAGCTCGCTGTACTCGAAGAGGCCGTACGGGTCGTTCTGGACGTTGACCCGGATCTCCTCCTTCACCACGTCGCGCTGGTTCGCGAGCGTCTCCTGCGACAGGGCGAGCGCCGCCATCCGGTCGGCCTCCAGCCAGAGGAACCGCTCGAGCGCCGCCGCGGGACGTCTCGACGTAGACCGTCACGTCTGGCCGCGTCTGGCCGTTGTTGCTTCCTCCCGACGACTCGCAGCGCGGTCGAAGACCCCCTTCGGGCGGCGGCGTCCCCTCGAACATCAGGTGCTCGAAGAGGTGCGCGAAGCCCGTCCGCCCCCTCGGCTCGAGCCGCCAGCCGATCCGGTAGAGGACGCAGAGCCCGACGAGGGCGACTCGGGTCCTCCGACACCACGACGCGGAGGCCGTTCGCGAGGGTGCGGGTGCGATCGGGCGCCGCACGGCGTCGAGCCGGGAGAGAGGCCATCACCCGAACGCAGCAGCTGCCGCGCGATGACCATCCGCTGGATCTCCGAGGTCCCCTCGCCGATCGTGCAGAGCTTCACGTCGCGGTAGAACTTCTCGGCCGGGAAGTCCTTCGTGAACCCGTACCCGCCGTGGATCTGCACGGCCTCGTTGGCGACGCTCACCGCGACCTCGCTCGCGAAGAGCTTCGCCATCGACGGACTCCTGCGTCGTCGTCAGCCCCCGGTCCTTATCCAGGCGGCGCGCTAGGTCAGGAGGCGCGCGGCGTCGATCTCGGTCGCCATGTCGGCGAGCTTCCACTGGATCGCCTGGAACTCGGCGATCGGCTTGCCGAACTGCTTGCCGCTCCTTCGCGTAGTCGAGCGCGCACTCGAACGCGCCCTGCGCCATCCCGAGCGCGAGCGCGGCGATGGAGATGCGCCCGCCGTCGAGGATCTTCATCGCCTGCTTGAAACCCTCGCCCTCGCCCCCGAGCAGGCTTCGCCTTCGGGATGCGGCAGTCCTCCATGACGAGCGTCGCCGTGTCGGAGGCGCGCAGGCCGAGCTTGTTCTCCTTCTTGCCCGCCTGGATGCCCTTGCTGGTGCAGGTCGACGATGAAGGCCGAGATGCCGTGCGTTGCCGCGCCGTCCTGTCGGTCACCGCCATCAGGACCGCCACGTCGCCGACCGAGCCGTGGGTGATGAAGTTCTTCGTGCCGTTGAGCACCCAGCCGTCGCCGTCGCGGACCGCGGTCGTCTGCGTCCCGGCGCGTCGCTCCCGGCCTGGCCTCCGTGAGCCCCCAGGCGCCGAGCAGCTTCCCCTGCGCGAGCGGGACGAGCCAGCTTCCGCTTCTGCTCCTCGGTCCCGAACATGAAGATGTGGTTCGTGCAGAGGCTGTTGTGCGCGGCGACGGAGATGCCCGACCGAGCCGTCCACCCGCGACAGCTCGTCGATGACGTTCACGTACTCGAGGTAGCCGAGCCCGGCGCCGCCGTACGCCTCCGGGAAGATGATGCCCATCAGCCCGAGCTCGCCCAGCTTGCGCGAGATCTCGCGCGGGAAGATCTGCGCCTCGTCCCACTCCATGACGTGGGGCGCGATCTCCGACTGAGCGAACTCGCGGACCATCTTCTTGACGGCGATCTGGTCCTCGGTGAGGGCGAAGGAGATGCCGGCGGGAGCCGGCGGCCTGGGGTGTCGAGAACGGTGCTCATGGACCTCGATGCCTCTTCCAAGGTGCGGAGGCGTCAAATTCGTGCGCTATTTTACCGCAGCCGCCCACGGGGAGGGAGTTTTCGGCCTCCGAGGACCGCCCCCGGATAGTAAGGCGAGGATCTCCCGGTATCCCTTCCCGGCGAGCGCCATCCCGAACGCCCCGTTCTGGCAGAGGCCGACGCCGTGCCCCCAGCCTCGCCCGAAGAAGGTGAAGACGGGTACTCCTCTCTCGGTGCCCGGAGACGAGCGCGAAGAGGTCCTCGGGGATCCCGAGCGCGAAGCGGATCTCGAGGCCCGCGAGGACGACGGTCCCCGGTCCGTCGACGACCCGCACACGCTTCGGGCGGCCCGGGGGGGCGCGCTCGATCACCTCGACCGTCCGACGACCGTCACGAGCTTCCGCGCGGGGTCGCGCTCGTTGAGCCGCGCGGCCAGCTCCGGACCCGTGGCGCCGCGTCCATTGGACCCAGGCGGAGTCCCGCTCCCAGGTCCCCGCGGCGGCGGCGGCGGCCGCGCGAGCGCGACGAGCTTCCCTCGCTCAGGATAGCGCGCACCTGGTCGCCCGCGGTGAGGACGAGCCTCCGCTCGCCCTAGAAGCTCGCCCTCCGCCGAAGAGCGCGAGCCGCTCCCGATCGGGACGCGCTCCTCCCTTCGCGCCCTTGAGCACGACTGCGTCCGCGCGAGCCCGACGAGCCGCGCCTCCACCTCTTCGAAGCCGCCCAGCCTCGAGAGGAAGGCCGCGTAGAGCCCGCCGCCTCCTCCACGCGCAGGTTCCGGTCGACGGGAGGACGGCCGTGAGCTGGAACCGCACGCAGAGCGCCCAAGCGGCACGCGCGCGCTCCGGCCACGTGGCGGGTGCGGCGGCGAGCTCGGGGGGGAGACGAGGCTCGCGGGATCGGAGATTCCGGCGCTCCCGCGACCGACGTCGGCGTAGCCACGCCGGGGCGAGGCGCCGTGGAGCCTCTGGCGAGCCCGAGCCTCGCCCGCAACCGTCTCGCGCCGCACGGGCACCCGCGAGAGTCGCATTCCCGAGCGAGGAGAGAAGAGCGCGTCCGCGAAGGCCGAGGGGCGTCAGCGCTCCCGGCAAAGGTGGGACGCCCCGCCGCGAGCGTGAGGCGCTCCTCGCCCCAGCACTCGACGGATGAGAGTAGGGCGTGCACGTTCGCGTACGACGGGAAGACCTCGGCCGCGGCCGCCGTCCTGCCGCCGCACGTGGAGGTGAAGAGCGTGTCCGCGACGCGCCCGTCCCAGAGGAGGACCTCCCCGACGTCTCGGCCACCGCGCGGTCGGTCATCGCCTGCTCGATCCCGGCGCCCGCCGTACACCTGGCAGCGCGGCGTCGCGCAGAGGTCGTATCCCTCGGCGGAGAAATCCCCTTTCGCCGGAGCGCGTACGAGCGCGCGGCCACTGCCTGCGCCTTCACGCCTCGATCTCGTCGAAGACCTTCGGCCCTCTCCCCGGGCACGACGCCCCGCAGGTAGTCCTCGAGAGAGACCCTGTCGATTGCGTGCAGCGTCCCGCGCCCCGTCGCGCGGAGAAGGAGGTGCCCCCGCCACGTCCCCTCGCCGAACGGAACGAAGGAACCGTTGGCCCGGGCCACCTCCACCGGCGAGGGAAGCTCTTCCCTGGCCGTTCGCCTCGACGAAGACGCGCCGCGGGCGCCGGGGGCGCCGACGCGCCGACGAGGAAGGCATCAGGCGCGGCCTCCCGGCGCACGCGCGCGAGGAGCGCCTCCGCCGCCGGCCGCTCCGAGGGAGCGCCCACGCGGACGGAGAAGCGGCCGGCTACCCGACGATCCGCTTCGGCGCCGACGGAGCGAGCGCCGCCGCGGGACCGCCTCGGCGCGCTCCCGGTCGCGTACGAGCCCGCCTGGACGACGAAGAGCGGCGGCCCGGAGGCGGCCGCGGAAGGTGAGCGATCCGCCCCGGTGAGCGACGAGGACGCCCGCCGGCGGAGGACCCAGTCCCCGCCGCGAGCGTGGCCGAGGCGCGGTCGGTCGCAGGGCGACGTCCAGGCGCGGCCGGGACCACCGGAAAGCCGGCGAGGGGGCGGAGGCGTCGGCGGGGCCGCGGGTGGGTGTGGCGGGAGGCGCACCGGCGTCGGCGCCGGGCCGCGAGGCGGCCGCGAGGAGAAGGAGTAAGACGGCGACGACCGCGGCGCCGGGCGGTCCGAGGCCCGGGTCACGCGAACGCGCTCCGCTGGTGGACCTCCTGCGGTAGTCGTCGCCCGAGCGGGACGAGCTCGCACATCTCGTAGAGACGGCTCCTCACCGCGCTCCCGACGCGCACCTCGAGCGTCTCCTCACCCGGGCGCGCCGCGTGTCGCCGAAGTTCGTCGTCAGGATCGTCAGGCGCCGCCTGTTGTATCGCGTGTTCAGGAGCCCGTAGAGGACGTCGCGGGCCCAGTCCGTCGGGCGGCGCGCCCCGAGCTCGTCGAGGACGAGCAGCTCGGCCTCGCGGTACGGCGCGAGCACCTCGTCCGCGCTCTCGTCCCGCCCCGCGCGAACGTGGCCTGCACCCTCTCGAGGAGGTCGGTGAAGTCGCAGAAGAGCCCGCGACCCCCTTCTGCTCCACGAGCTCGGAGAGGATCGCGACCGCGAGGTGCGTCTTCCCGACGCCGACCGGTCCGCGAGGAGCAGCCCGCGGTCGACGCCGGGTACTCCTTCACGAAGCGCCGCGCCACGCCTTGGCCGCGCGCTGCGAGTCGGGCAGCCCGTTGAAGTTCGCGAGGCGGCAGTTGCCGTAGCGCTCCGGGATCCGCCGGCGCCGGCGCGGCCACGCGCCGATCCGCTCCCGGCAGCGGCACGGGACGACGCCCCGCCGTCGGCCGATCTCGAGGAAGCCGAAGCCACGGCAGGTCGGGCAGGGGGCGGGGAGTCGGGGACTTCGGCGGCCACGGCGGGATTCTATTCGTCAGTTGAGTACGCCTTCAGCGCCCGCGACTTCATCGTCCGCTTCAGCCGCGCGATCGCCTGCGCCTCGATCTGCCGGACCCGCTCGCGCGAGAGCTTCAGCTCCTCGCCGATCTCCTGCAGCGTCTTCGGCTCCCGCTCGCCGTCGCTCCCGTCCTCGGGGATCCCGAAGCGGCGGCAGAGGACCTCCCGCTCCTTCTTCGGGAGGCGCGTCCAGCAGGCCGCGCGTCTGCTCGATCGAGGAGCGGCGCACGATCTCCTCGTCCGCCGGCGCGACCGACGTCTGCTCGAGGGCGTCCTCGAGCGTCCGGTCCTCCTCGGTCCGAACGACTCCGAGAGCGACTCCGCGGTGCGCGGAGGGAGAGGACCGCCTGCGTCCGTCGGGGGTGATCCCGCCTCGCTCGCGATCTCGTCGACCGTCGCCTCGCGTCCGAGGCTCCGCGAGAGCGCCTCCTTCACGCGGCCAGCCGCGAGTGGAGCGTCGCCTGCTTTGCGGGAGGCGGAGCGCGCCCGACTGCTCGGAGAGCGCGTGCGGATCGCCTGCCGGACCCACCAGACGGCGTAGGTGATGAACTTCACGCCGCGTTCCGGGTCGAAGCGGCGGGCCGCCTGGATGAGCCCGATGTTCCCCTCGTTGATCAGGTCGAGGAAGGAGACCTCGGGCGAATGGAACCGCTTGGCGTACGAGACGACGAACCGGAGGTTCCCGCGCACGAGCTCGTCGATCGCCTCCTTCTCGCCTCCTCGGTCGACCGCGTCCTGGATGACCTTCCCCAGCTCCCGCTCGCGCTCCGGGGCGAGCGTCGGATAGCGGGCGATCTCCTCCAGGTACTTCCGGAGGACACTCGAGTCGTCTTCGGGCCGGTCTGCTCCGTCCCGGCGAGCCGCATTCTGGCCGAGGAGCCCCCGCGGGAGGCCTTCCCGCACCCGAGAGCTGAGTCCGCCGCAGCCGGACGACGGGCGCCATGGCGGCCGGAGGATGATGCGCCGTTCGCAGTTCCCGCCACGACGGCCTTGCTCGCGGCCTCGGCGGTCGACTCCATCAGGCCCGACCTCGCCTTCCATCTGCTCCAAGCCGCAACCGGAGGTCGAGGATCACCTCCACCCCGCGAGGTTCACGCCGAGGTCGCGGGTCAGCGTCAGGTCATCTGGAGCCCTCCACCGTCTCTGTGGTCGAGGAGCCGGGTGTTTCCCGAAGAGCGGGGCAGGGCGGTCGAGCCCCTCGCGCTCGTCGACGCCTAGCTGCTGCGGATGGACGCCGGAGCGGCTCGCGCCGACCGCCGATGAGGACGTAGGCGCCTCCCGCGGCGCCTTCGGAGCGGAGGCATGGACGGCCTGGTCGGACAGTCCTAGGACCCGCGGGCCGTCGCGCCCCCTCGGTCCGCCTACTTCTTCTCCTCGACGACCTCGGCGTCGATGACGTCGTCAGTTCTCGCTCCACCACCCGCCTGCGGGGCCCGGCGCCGCCTCGGAGCGCCCCGCGCCCCTCCGGCGCCGCGCCGGCGCTTCTTGTAGAGCGCCTCGGCGATCTTGTAGCTCGCTTTCTGGAGGTCCTGCGCCGCCTTCCGGACCCTCGGGTCGGCTGTTTTCTCCTCGAGCGACTTCTTCGCGACGGCGATCGCGGCGCCGGACGAGACTCCTTCTCCGACGCCGGCACCTTCTCGCCGCTCTCCTCGACGAGCTTCTCCATCGAGTAGACGAGCGAGTCGAGCTGGTTCGCGCCTCGACCGCCTCGCGGCGCTGCTTGTCGTCCTCGGCGTGCGCCTCGGCCTCCTTCACCGCCTTCTCGATCTCGTCCTTGTCGAGGCCCGAGCGACGGTGATCGTGATCTTCTGCTCCTTGCCGGTGCCGCGGTCCTTCGCGCGCGACGTGCAGGATGCCGTTCGCGTCGATGTCGAACGTCACCTCGATCTGCGGCATGCCGCGCGGCGCCGGCGGGATGCCGCGAGGTGGAACGTCGCCGAGCATGCTGTTGTCGCGCGCCAACTCGCGCTCGCCCTGCAGCACGTTGATCTCGACGGACGTCTGACTGTCGGCCGCCGTCGAGAAGACCTCCTTCTTGCGTCGGGATCGTCGTGTTCCGCGCGATCAGCCGCGTCATGACGCCGCCGAGCGTCTCGACGCCGAGCGACAGCGGCGTCACGTCGAGCAGCAGCATGTCCTTCACGTCGCCGGCGAGCACGCCCGCCTGGACCGCGGCGCCGACCGCGACGACCTCGTCGGGGTTCACGCCCTTGTGCGGCTCCTTGCCGAAGAACTCCTTCACGATCTTCTGCGACCTCGGCATGCGCGTCGAGCCGCCGACGAGCACGACCTCGTCGATCTTCTCGGCCGTCGAGCCGGCGTCCTTCAGCGCCTGGCGGCACGGCGCCGATCGAGCGCTGCAGGATGTCCTCGACCATCTGCTCGAACTTCGCGCGCGGTGAGCTTCATGTTCAGGTGCTTCGGGCCCGCCGGGTCCGCCGTGATGAACGGCAGGTTGATCGTCGGTCTCCATGCGTCGTCGAGAGCTCGATCTTCGCCTTCTCGGCGGCCTCCTTGAGGCGCTGCAGCGCCATCGGGTCCTTCGCGAGGTCGATGCCTTCCTTCTTGAACTCGGCCGCGAGCCAGTCGATGATCCGCTCGTCGATGTTGTCGCCGCCGAGGTGCGTGTCGCCGTTGGTCGAGATCACCTCGACGACGCCGTCGCCGACCTCGAGGATCGAGATGTCGAACGTGCCGCCGCCGAAGTCGAAGACGGCGATCTTCTCGTTCTTCTTCTTGTCGAGGCCGTACGCGAGCGCCGCCGCGGTCGGCTCGTTGACGATGCGCTTGACCTTGAGGCCGGCGATCTGCCCGGCGTCCTTGGTCGCCTGGCGCTGGGCGTCGTTGAAGTAGGCGGGCACGGTGATGACCGCCTCGGTCACCTTCTCGCCGAGGTAGTCCTCGGCGGCCTTCTTCAGCTTCTGCAGGATCATCGCGGAGATCTCCGGCGGGCGAGACTCCTTGCCGCCGACGTCGACGCGCGCGTCGCCGTTGGCCGCCGACGACCTTGTACGGGACCATCTTCTCTCTCCTTGACCTCCTCGAACCGGCGGCCCATGAAGCGCTTGATCGAGTAGACGGTGTTCTCGGGGTTGGTGACGGCCTGCCGCTTGGCGACCTGGCCGACGAGGCGCTCGCCCTTCTTGGCGAAGGCGACGACGCGACGGCGTCATGCGGCTGCCTTCCGCGTTCATGATGACCTTGGGCTGCCGCCTTCCATGATCGGCGACGACGCTGTTGGTGGTTCCCAGGTCGATTCCGATGATCTTGCCCATTCTGTTCCTCCCGACCTTACAAGAGCCGGACGAAAGATAAAACCTTAGTATTCTCTTGTCAAGTACAAATCGACACGGATCTCCAGCGAAGTCCAATGTATCCCTGCAGATAAGCTTCTCAATTATAACGTTTCTTTTTCCTGATCTTGCCGGCTCGAGACTTCGCGGGTTGCGATTTCAGACACCAGAAGCTCCTCGAGAAAAGAAGGTCGACGTCGTCTTCCGTCCCGTCGAACCCGACCAGATAGAACTTCTCGCCCTGGACGATGTACCGGTCCGGTTTCCCCACGGATCGAGCAGGTCGTTTGAGCCGAGGACCCGGGACGCGACGAGCCGGTCCAGGATCTGGGAACCTCCCGAGGAGGCCGAAGGCGTCCAGCGCCTCCGCGACCCCGGCGGAGCCGGGGGGCGACAGCGACTTTCGGTAGTCATCCACGACCGGCGCGTGCCGCGCCGGGATGCGTCCGAGGTTTGAGCGGGTTCCGGGACTGGAAGTGGAGCCCGAGGAGGGGAGGAGCGCGCAGGGCGAGCCCGATGAAGAGGGCGACGTCGAGCGGCGGACGGCCGGGCGCGGCCTGCGGCGGGTCGCCGGGAACTGGTGGCGTGCGGCACCCAGTCCGCGAGAGGCCGCGGCTGACGAATCGTAGAACGCCTTACATCCGTCGAACTCGGAGAGGAACGTCAGCTCGTTGATCTCGGCGACCATCCGGTGCCCGTCGACGAGCTGGTCGACGGCCCACTCGTCGGGAGATCCGGATCGGGTCGGCCGGCGGTCGCGCCGCCCCGTCTTGGCAGCGGCTCGATCTCCTCCACCTGCTCCTCGTCGTCGGCCGGGATGACCGGCTGCGGCGACCGGAACCCCTGATAGACGAGGTCGAGCGAGCGGACGACCTTCTCGATGATCGGCCACTCGTCCACCATCCGCGCCCCCTCCATCAGGAGGCGCTCGACGGCGAGGGGCGTCGTCGACTGTGGTCGTAGTCCACGTGGTCGCTCTGCTGAAACGTAGTCCCCATCGGTCCAGCGGAAGAGGCCGTAGGCGATCCGCCGGATCTGGATGTCGAGGCCATCGCGGAGGTCCTCGCGCCGAGCGAAGCCTTTCTTCGGAGGTCGAGCCGAGCCGCTGGAGCGTTTGCGCCTGGATCTCGAGCGCCCGCTGGAGCGTTCTCCGTCTGCAGGCGTCGGGTCTTCACGAGACCGTGCCGAGCCGCGTATGATGCCGCTGGGCCGACGACTCGCCGAGACGAGCATCCCGTAGACGAACCCGAGAGTCGCCATCTCGGACGGGCTCCGGACCGTCGGAGTCCGGTCTTGTGCTGGAGCACGATGAGTGGAGGATGTCGGCCAGGAGGAGTCGCGAAGCGCCCCTTCCAGCGCCATCTCACGCCCTACGGGCGGTAACTACCCCGAGAGATCCAGCCCGTCAGCACCAGGCCGCCCCAGAAGAGGGCGAAGCGAGTGCCGGGGTCGGGCTCGGACGAGGTACGACGCCCCAGCGACGCCCGCGAGAGAAGCACCGATGACGCCGGCCGCGAAAAGGAAGAAGGCCGTCATGCAGACGAGAACGCGCGAATCAAGGAAGACGGACGAGCCCGGCAGGAGGAGGTTCAGGACGACCCCAGCCTTCTCCTCGACGCTCTTCCGGCGCTTGACGTCCTCGAGCTTCTGGAGCTCGTCTCGATCGCCACGCCGTCCTTCTTGAGGTAGACGTGGATGACTGCGAGCAGAGCAGGGCGCTCTCTCCCGGCGGCTTGCAGAGCCGGCAGAACGTCCGCCCGCATTCTGGCACTCGGAAGAGTAGCCGCGCCCCCGGAGCCGGCAGCGGTCGAAGAAGAGCGCCGCCGGCAACGCGAGGAGGATCCCGCAGAGAGCGGCGTCGTCCAGGCGTGCGCAGCTGTACCCCCGGAAGTGGCCGGGGAGGCGGCGGCCCCTGGGTCGCCCTCGAGCTCGGCGGCTTCTCCTCGCGCGCCTCGGCCGGGTAGTCCCGCGAGACCAGCTTCACGAGCGTCGGGCGTCCTGGTACGCCTGGACCTGCGGGAGGTCGAGCGCCCGGGCCTCCTTCAGCGTCTTGGCCGCCTCGACGTCCGGAACGTCTCGGCGTAGAGGAGCGAAAGGTTGTAACGGGCGGTGACGTTGCGCGGTTCGGCCGCAGCGCCTCCTGGTAATCCTCCTGCGCCGGGCCGAAATCCCCGTCCACGAAGCGGATGTTCCCGCGGTCGTCACGAGCGGGCCTCCTTCTCGGAGAGCTGCGCGGCGTCGAGTATTCGGCGATGGCCGGTCGTTCTGGCCGAGCGCCTGGTAGAGGCGGCCGAGGAGGAACCGGATGTCGGGGTCGTCCGGGAGGACCACCTTCGCCGCCTCGAGGTTGTCGAGGACGCGCTGGTCGTACCGCGACTCGGCGAGCGCCTCGGCCCCACGGACGATCGGGGACGAGTTCACCGCGAGGTGTAGCGAGTAGTCGAGGACGGGGAAGAGCGGGAGCGAGGGCAGCGCGATCGACGCGCCGAGCTTCTGCGGCCCTCCGCGTAGCCGAAAAGGACGACGAAGAGAAAGAGCCCGTACCAGAGGACGTCGAAGGAGAGCAGCAGCGGCGCCAGCGCCATGGCGCCCACGAGGAGGTAGTTGGCGTGCCCTCCCGGCAGGAGGCGCGACGCGGTCTCCGCGAGGTCGTGGAACCAGCGCCGGCCGTGCCGGACGAGGAGGACCAGGAGGAATGCCGCCGCCGTCAGGCGCCGGCGTGGACGAGCACGAGCACGATGCGGGTTCGCGAAGTTCCGCCGCGACTCGCTGTCGGCCGGCGTCGCGCGGACCGCCCCGAGACTCCGGACGCCGTCGAGCCCCGCTGCCGGGACCGCGCGGCGAGCCCGGCCCGCGCCCGGCGCGGTTCGGGGATGCCGGGGCCGAGCCGGGCGGGGACTGAAAGGCCCCCGGGGTGGTCGAGGCTTCCCCTGGTCGAGCTGCCGGCGCCCCAGGACCGTGGCCGAGAGCGCGAGGTCGGTGATCCGACGGATTTTCGATCTTCTGCGCGTATCTGAGGATCTCGTCGATCTTCGAGCAGGGCGACGATGGCGTCGCCTGCGCCTCGCGGAGAGCCAGGCGAACCGGTAGCCCCGGATGGCGCCGGAAGGCGATGTCGGTGGACTCGCCCCGGTCGTGTAGCACCTTGCGCGGGCGACGGACCCGAGGCGGAGGCGGCGAGCGCCGCGGCCGCGAAGAGCGGCCGCCCCCCGCGGGCGGCGGGCGGCGCGGCGCCGGCCGGGTCTCCAGCCCGGATCAGCCTCGCCTCGCCGGAGAAGGCGCCGGCGGCTTCGGGCCCCGGCGGGGCCGCGAGCCGCGCGAACACCAGTTGGAGCTCGCCCAGGAGACTCTCGAGCGCGTCCGTCTCCTGGAAGGATAGGCGCCCGCGGGTCTTCTCGCGAAGCGCCATCAGAGAATCGATGATCTGCCGCGCGCCCGCCATGTCCACCTCGCGGCGTCCCGTCGCGGGGTCGGGAAACCCTCCATGTAGAGCGCCGCCGTCTGGCCGAGCATGTCCAGGAGGCGGAGGAAGCCCTGATGCGTCGCGGGCGCCGGCCCGGGGGGAGGCGGGCGGTCGGCCTGGCGGGGCCGCGGGCCTCCGGATCGGCGCCTCGCCTTTCCATCTCCGCCTTGGCCTCGTCGCGCAGCTCGCCCTCCGCCGTGAAGAGCCGGCAGTCCACAACCTTGATCGTCTTTTCGCCTTCGGCCATGCACTCTTTAGAGTTCATTATCTCTGCGCAAGAGGAAGGACCGCGGCATGAGCGAGATGGGCGGGCGCCGAGGGAGGAACGCCAAGGGGGGCGGGGAAGGCGGTCGGCGGCCTCGTCCGGCTCATGGACCGGCTCGCGAGGGAGTGGCCCTGGGACCGGAAACAGACGTTCGGGTCCTCTCCGGCTACTCCTCGAGGAATGCAGCGAGGCGCTCGACGCCCTCGCCCGCGAGCAGTGGGGCGAAGTGGAAGGCGAGCTGGGCGACCTCCTCCTTCGAGATCGTCTTCCTGACGCGGCTCGGGAGCAAGACCGGGGCCTTCGACCTCGGCTCGGCGGCCCGGCGGATCCACGCCGAAGATGGTGGCGCGGCACCCTCACGTCTTCGGCGGCGCCGACGTCCAAGGACGCGGACGGCGTCCGGCTGCAGTGGGAGGCGGTGAAGGAGCAGGAGCGGAAGGAGAGCGGCCTTGCCGGATCATGGTTCGACGGGTTTCCGAAAGCGCTGCCAGCGCTGCTGAAGGCCGTCCGGATGACGTCGCCGGGCGGCGGACCTGGGCTTCGACTGGGCCCGCGACGCGGACGTCCTCCTGAAGCTCGACGAGGAGGTCGAAGAGTTCAAGGCCGAAGTGCTCCCGAAAACGCGCCGAAGAGCATGATCGCCCACGAGATCGGCGACATCCTCTTCAGGTCGTGACGTCGCGCGCCGGCTCCACGTCGATCCCGAGGCGGCCCTGCCGGCCACGAACGTTCGCTTACGCCGACGGTTCGGGGAGATAGCCTCGCCGGCGTCGCCGCCGCCGGGGGCGTGTTTCGAGGTCGCCGCTCGCCGACTCGACCGCCTCTGGGCGGTGGCGAAGGCCGCCGAAGGCTGCTGCGCCTAGGGGACGAGCTCGGAGACCTTCACAGGTCGAATTCCACGGGCCCCGAGCTTCGGGAGAGTCGCGGCGAGGAACGCGACGGTTTCCCGGTGCGGATTGTCGATGACGACGAGCCTCCCCTTTCGACGTCGCGACCGAAACGGCCCGTATCCCACGCGGCGTCGAGCGCTCCCGCGGCGCCCCCGGGGTCTTTCGCCTCGGCGGCCGCGTCGTCGAGGAAGACGTCCCGCGAGAGAACAGAACGCCGAGGGCCCGCGCGAGATGTTCTCGACCTGCGTCGCCGGCGTGATCCAGGAATCGAGAAAGAGGAGCCGCTGCTCCTTCGCGACGGGAGGAGGAGGTGCCGGACGACGCGCGGTTCGGCGGTCGCCGTGGAGCCCTGGTGGTTGTTGTGGCCGATGGCGCCGGGCACCTTCGCGAGAGCCCCGAGGACGCGCAAGCGGATCACGGCGCCGTCGTCGGAGGTCCGGATCGTCTCCTTTTCGGGCCTTTCGGACTCGGGCTCCATCGGGAGGTGGAGCAGTCAGGTCCCACCCCTTCGCTTCGCGAGCGCGATCGCCTCGTCCGCACGCGGCGTCCCCGGCAGGACCGAGAGCGCGGGCGGCGCGGGAGGGGCCGCGAGGGCGGCGAGGGTCGGTCTTCCCGTCCCACGTCGTCGATCACGGTCGCGCGACGCCGCGCCGCGCGCCGACGCCGCTTCGAAGTCCGCAGGGCCCCGCTTGCCGGGGCGCCGGCGGGCGGCCCGCGTCGGCGCGGACGCGTCGGGTCGCGCGTCTGCACGGGCACGGCTCCGGCCCCCCGTTCCAACCTTCCGGGCACAGAACGAATAGCCAGCGACCCGGCGGCGACCGCGAGGAAGAGGAGGAGCACCCGCCAACCGGAGACCGCATTCCTTCTACCGGCCGGCCGTCACACCACCGCTCCGGCCGCACCCCGGCGAGCACCTTCAACGCGCGCTCGAGAAAGGATCGACCGGGGACTGATTGAACGATTTCGTCCGGCGGCACGTGGTAGACGCGGTCGCGGGCGGGGGCCCCCTCGGCGAGAGGCCCGACCGAGAGCATGCGGGATTTGCCGACGGAGACCTGCAGCGCGCCGCCGCTCTGATAGCTTCACGACCTGCTGGGTGAACCCATCCCATGCTCGGCTCGCAGACGAGGCGCACCATCTACCCGTTTCAGGAGGGCGCTGTCTCCCTCGCCGCGGCGGTGTCGGCCTCCTCTTGGCTCGGCGACGTATCCTCGGGTCGGCCACCTTCTTTCCTCGCCGCGCCTTCACGGGCTGGTCACGGGCCGGCGCCTCCTTGACCTTCGCGGCCGCGGAGAACTGGCCGGGCCGGCCGTACCGCTGTGGGCGAGGAGGACGCGCCGGCCTATGGTGCAGGCGCTGGGCCGGGCTCACTCGAGGAAAGAGCTTCGCTCTCGATCTACGTGCCGAGAGGCTCCCCCGGCGGACCGCGGGGGACGAGGAGGGCCGCCGTACGCCGCCGCACCTCGCTTGTTTGATGCGGCCCGCGCGTTGTCCCTCGGGTCAAAGATCTCACAGCTTCGTCCGGTCGAACGAGGACGAGGATGGCCGGGTTCTCCCGCTCGGCCGTGCCGGGCACCGGGCGGAGGGATGATGACGACGCATCTTACCCGAGACGCGCACTGCGCGTGCGAGCGTTTCGGGGCTATGCCACGATCCGCCGTCAACGGGCGCGCGCAGGTGCCCGCCCCCGCCCCTTCGGCTTTCGGTCGCGACCGACGGGCCGCCGAGACCGAGCGCCGGCCGAGGCTTTCCCGCGATCTTCGCTTCGACTTCCCCAGTGGGCGAGGCGCAGGTAACCGGCCCGTCGGAGTACTTCCTGATCCGTCCTTGTCGCTCATGAGCGCGGCGGCTGCTCGGCGAGGGTGCCGGCGACCGAAGCGACGACGACGGGATAACCGAGCGCTACGCGAGGAGCGAGCCCCAGCCTCCGGCAGCTCTGCTTCTGCTCTCGCCGAGCTGGGAAAGAAGCGGAGAAGAGCCGCCCCATGCAACAGGCACAGGATGCTCTCGAAAAGATGGTGAGCCTCGGTTCGTGTTACGCCGGCGAACGCCCCGGCGAGGAGGGGCTTCGTGTCGACCGGCTCGACGTAATTCGCCCTCACGAGGAAGAGAACCTCCGTGAGGAGGCCGAGGGGACGGTAGAGGCCTCGCGCTTCTCCTCTCCTTCTCGTCGGCCCCGACCCCGGGGAGGACGACGAAGAGGGCGAGAAGGAGGGCAGCGGAGGCGGCGATGCCGAAGGCGCGGTTACGTGTCACGGCGGGATGATACCCGCCTCCGTCAGTCGATTCCCAGCGGGAGCTGCGGATCCGCTTCGGCCGCGTCGTGCGTCTCCGGCGACTCGAGGCCGTCGACCGAGACGCCGAGGAGCCGGACCGCGCGCCTCCCCGCCTCGGTTCTCCCCGAGCAGCGCCGTCGCTCGCTCCGCGATCACGGCCGCGTCCCGCGTCGCGGGACGCCCGTGTCGCTCCGGGTGATGGTCGTGAAGTCGGCGTAGCGGAGCTTGAGCGTCACCGTCCGCGCGAGGAGCCCCTTCCTCGCGAGCCAGGCCGCGACCTCCCCCGCCATCCGCTCCGCCTCGCTCCGGAGCAAACGGCGGTCGAGGAGGTCGCGCGAGTACGTCTCCTCCCTGCCGCACGACGTCGCCGCGCGGTCGGGCGCCCCGGGGCGCTGTCGATGCCGCGGCGAGTGACGAGCGTCTCCGCCCAGCTCCCGACCGTGCGGCGGAGAAGCGCCGCGTCGGCCCCCCTCACGTCGACCAGCTTCTCGATGCCGACGGCCCGGAGCTTCGCTGCCGTCACGGGCCCGACGCCCCAGAGCGCGTCGACCGGAAGCGCCGCGAGGAACCGCTCCACCGTCTCCGGCGCGATGACGGTCAGCCCATCCGGCTCTTGCACCCCGAGGCGATCTTCGCGAGGAACTTGTTCGGCGCGACCCCCGCCGACGCCGTCAGCCCTGTGGTCCTCCGGATCTCCTCCTTGAGGCGCCGGGCGACCTTCACGCCGATCTCTCCCCAGGCGTTCACCGTCACGTCGAGGTACGCCTCGTCGAGCGCGAGCGGCTCGACGAGCGGCGTCACGGTCCGGAAGAGGTCGAAGACCTGCCGCGACACGGCGCGGTACTTCCCGAAATCGGGCCTCACGACGACGAGCTTCGGGCAGAGCCGGACGGCCCGGGCCATCGGGATCGCCGAGCGGACGCCGAACGCCCGCGCCTCGTAGCTGGCCGCGCAGACGACCCCCGCGCCCCTTCGGGTCGCCCCCCCGGCCACCGGCTTTCCCTTCAGCGCCGGATCGTCGCGCTGCTCCACCGACGCGTAAAAGGCGTCCATGTCGACGTGGAGGATCCGGCGGACGGGCCGGTCGTCTCCCCCCATGTCGGCCCTCAGTTCCCGGCGGGCGGCCCCGAGGTCGGGGTCCAGTGCGTCACGACGCCGAGCCGGCGCTCGGCACTGACGCTTGGTTCTCGGAGCGCGACGACATGTCGCCGTCGCGGGTGATGTCGTAGGTCCGCGGCGCGTCCGTCCGGCCGCCGCCCGAGCCGAGATGTGCCGTGAAGAGCACCCGCGGCGTGCCCGCGGAGGGCTCGCTCCGGACGGAACTCGGCGGCGAGAAAGCGATCGCGGTCGCGGAAGACGATCTCCCGGCCGCCCCGCGTCCATGTCGGCTCGATCCCGCCATCCTGTGAGATCTTCAGCTTCGTCTCCCCCTCCGGGAACGGCCGGACGTAGACCTCGAACCGCCCCGTCTCGTTGGAGATGTATGTCGCCCACAGTCCGTCGGGCGAGATTGACGCCGAACCCTCGCGCGCCGGGCTCTCGAACCACGGGCGTGCCGGGCCCGACCCGTCCAGCGGGAGGAGCCAGAGGTCGGACGTCCCCCGCCGGCGCAACTCGCCCCGGTCGGTGTCGTAGGAGACCGCATAGAGCAGGTGCCGGCCGTCCGGCGACCACGCGTTCGGGAACTCGGCGTTCTCGCCCGTCGTCGCGAGCGGCCGAATCGATCCGCTGCCATCGGCGGCCCGCGCCGCGACCCGTGGGTCGTTCGACATCAGGTGCGCGAAGGCGACCTGCCGGCCGTCCGGCGACCAGACCGGGGCCATGAAGCGGCCAGGCTCGGTCGCGAGCGGCGACAGGACGCCGCGCTCGCGGTCGAAGATGTGGAGCTTGCAGGACATGAGGACGCACTTCTGCAGGGCGATCGCGCGGCCGTCGGGCGAGAACCTCGGATCGTCATACTCGCCGGGCGCGAGGGGCAGGACGCGTCTTCCCCGGTGCGGTCGAGGAGGACCAGACGGACGTCACGGCCTCCGCGACGCGAGCCTCCTGAGACGAAGACGAGCGTCCCGTCGCGGGTGACGTCGAAGCTCGCCGTGCCGGCCGAGCGCCAACGGCAATGGCTCCCGGACAACGACCGGCGTCCCCTCGATCCACAGGCGCGGGAGATCGAGCCGCGCCGCGAAGAGCGCGCCGCCTCGCACGAAGACGAGCCAGCCGGGCGGGACATAGCGAGCGAACGTGCTTCCCTCCATCAGGACGCGGCGCTTTCCGGTGGCGGGCTCGAGGACCACCACCTCGGCGCTCGCCATGTCCTGGAAGTCCTCGCCGCGGACGACCGTCGACGAGGATCCCTCGGCCTTCCGGCAGCGCCTGAGGCCAGAGGAGCGCGTGCTCGCCGCGGGCCGTGTCCAGCGGGAGCAGCGCTCGAGCGGGCCGCCCGAGGACGCCACGCGGTAGAGACCGTTGTTGCTCGCGCGCGCCACGACGACGGAGCCGTCCGCCATCCAGGTCGCGCCTTGCGAGACCGGAGACACCTCGACGATCTTGCTCGGCGCTCCGCCCGACATCGGAACCTTCTTCACGTCCGTCACCGTGACGAAGCCGAGCCACTCGCCGTCGGGAGAGAAGAACGGTCCCCGCCCCCCCTCCGTGCCCGGGATCGGCTCGGCGGCCCCACCCGACAGCGGGCTTCGGAAGAGGCGTTGAGCCGTTTCCATCGGCCGCGCAAAGACCACGTGCGCCGTCGGGCGAGACCGCGAGCTCGGGTAGAGCCCGAACCGGAGCCGGACGCCCTCCGGGAGCGGAGGACCGCGCGTACCGGCGCGGACGCGGCGGCCGGTCCCCCCGGCCCGCGAGCCGGAGGGCGGCGAAAACGACGAGCGCTCCGGCGGGGAGGCCGGCGGGGCCCCAGACGAGCGGCGCGGGGCCTCCGTACGGGGCGACCGCCGGCGGCCGGTGCGGCATCCGCGGGGACGGGCGCGGATCCTTCCGCCCGGATCTCCTCGATCTCGAGCTGCACGTCGCCCATGTCGCGGAGCCGCCGCGCCGGGTCCTTCCGCAGGCACCGCCGGAGAAGCGCGGTGAGGCGCGGCGGCGTGCGCGGACCGAGCGCCGCCCAGTCGGGCTCCGCCGTCAGGACGGCCGCCATCGTGTCCGAGACCGTCTGACCCTGGAAGGCCCTCCGCCCGGTCAGGCACTCGTAGAGAACGCAGCCGAAGGAGAAGATGTCCGTTCTCCGGTCGAGCGGCTTTCCGCGCGCCTGCTCGGGGCTCATGTAGGCCGCGGTTCCGAGGACGATGCCGGTCCCGTTCCGCCGGAGTGACCGTCGGCGCGCCGGTGGCGTCCGAGGCCGCCGGAGCGTCGGTCATCCGCGCGAGTCCGAAGTCGAGGACCTTCACCGTACCGTCCGGGCGGACCTTGACGTTCGACGGCTTCAGATCGCGGTGGATGATCCCCCGCCGTGCGCGGTCTCGAGGGCTGCGGCGATCTGCGAAGCGACGGCGAGCGCCTCGTCGAGCGGCAGCGCCCCTCCCGCCAGCTTCTGCTCGAGCCCTTCTCCCTCGATCAGCTCGAGGACGAGGTAGACCGCGCCCCCCGCCTCCTCGATACCGTAAAGGGTCGCGATGTTCGGGTGATTCAGGGTCCCAAGGAGGCGGGCCTCGCGTTCGAAACGTGCCCTGCGCTCCGCGTCGCGGGCGAACGCGTCGGGAAGCGCTTTGATCGCCACGTCCCGCCGAAGCCTCGTGTCCCGGGCCCGGAAGACCTCGCCCATTCCGCCGCGCCCGAGCGGACCGAGAATCTCGAAGGAGTCCGACGCGCGAACCGGGCTCGAGGGGCATCGGCGCTGGGCGGCCTCCTCCAACGACGGCGATGGACTGAGGAGAAGTATGCGCCCGGGGGCGCGGCCCGGGTTACCGCAGCCAGCCCGCCGGGTCGACGGAGGCGCGCGAATCGCGGATCTCGAAGTAGAGGCCGGGGACCTTGTCCTCGGGCGACGGCTCAGCGAGGACGCCGACGGCGTCCCCCAGCGCGAGGTGCTGCCCTCGCGCGAGCGTTAGCGGCGCGAGGCGGCCGTAGAGCGTGAAGACCCCCTCGCCGTGGTCGAGGACGACGAGATCGCCGTACCCCTTCAGCCACTGCGCGTACGCGATGTCGCCCGCGAAGATGGCGTGGACGGCCGAGCCGGGGGGCGCCTCGAGTGTCCAGCCCGACGAGCGGAGGAAGGTCTTCGGGAAGTTCGGGTTCGCGATCCGGCCGAACGGCAGGGCGACCCTCCCCTTGAGGGGCCAGTCGAGGGCCCCCTTGAACCTCTTGATCGACGCGGCGCCGGCCGGAAGGCTCCGCCCGCGCCCCTCGAGGAGCTCGAGAAGCGACGCGAGGCGCTCGGACTTGTTCTCGAGCGTCGACACCGCGGCACGCTCCGCCTCGGAGCTCTGCTTCGTCCGGGCGAGTAGCTGCGCCTGCTGCGCTCGGGCGGCCGCAAGCACGCTCTCCCGCTCCCGCGCCTCGGCGGCGAGCGCGCCCAGCTCCCGCCGCCGTGCCGCCAGCTCCTCCTCGAGGTGCGCGAGCGTTCGTTGCGACTCGTCGTAACGCGACAGGAGCGCGCGGCATCGCGCCGGGCGAGGTGCGCGAGGACCTTCAGGCCCTGCAGGAACTGAGCTCCCGAGTCCGCCGCGGCGAGGGGCCGCAGGTACCCTAGCCGTCCGAGCCGGTAGAGAGCCGCCATCCGGACGGCCAGGTCGGCCCTCAGCGCCGCCGACGACTTCTCCGCGGCGGCGACGTCCGCGTGCGCGCGCGCTGCCTCGCGCTCGGCGTCGGCCCGGCGAAGCTCCACCACGCGCCGCTCGGCAGTCTGGATCTGGAGATTCAGTTCCGCGGCCGCGAGCGCCTGCGTCAGGTCCGATTCCTTACGCCGGGTCGCGTCGTACTTCGCCCGGAGGTCCGCGAGGCGCCGCCGGAGCGCGGCCAGCTCCTGCTTCCGCTGGTCGACCGTCAGCGCCGGGGCCGGCGTCGCGGCGGGTTCCGGTGGCGGGCCGGGCGTCTCGGCCGGAAGCGGGACGGGAGCGTCGTCCGGGGGCGCCTGGCCGAGGGCCGGCGCCCCGCCGGTCAGGAGGAGGAGCAGCGCGAGCGCCGGTCTCGTCAGAACAGGGGAACTCCGTCGAGCTTCTCGGGCTCGGGAACGTCGAGCAGCTTCAGGATCGACGCGGGAACGTCGGCGATGCCGGGTTCCCTCCCGGACACGAGTTTCCGGTTCGAGAAGAGGATCCCGGGCACGAGCGCCGGATCGAGCGAGCAGTGGTCGCCGCGACCAGACCTGGGCATTGTCCTCGAACATCTCGGGCGTCACCACGCCGAGGCTGCTCTGCCAGCCGACCCGGTACGCCATCGTGTTCGTCACGAAGAGGTCCGGGATGACGTCGGCGTCGAAGGAGCCGTAGGCCTCCTCGCGCGTGAAGATCCTCGACACGGCTCTCTGCCCCGTCTTCGGGTCGACGAGCCCCGACAGCCCGGCGATGATCTCCTTCCGCACCTGCTCGTATTCGGCGCCGGGCGAGACGATCCCCTTCCCTTCGCGCCCCCTCACGTTGACGTAGATGTCGCCGAGACCCATCGAGTAGGCCTTCGTCTTCGACCAGTCGACGTTCGGCCAGAATTCGCCCTGCCCGAAGAGCTGCTCGAGGTCGGCCTGCTTCCCCTCGCCTCCGGTCAGCGCCATGAAGCCGTTCTTCACGAGCCAGGTGTTGTAGTTCACCGACCGGCGCCACGTGGAGAAGCCGTGGTCGGAGAGGACGAGGAGCGAGTCGTCCGGACCGAGGGTCTTCAGCGCGTCGCCGACGATGTCGTCCATCTGTCGGTACGTCTTCTCCATCGCCGGCGCGAACTTCGCCGCCTTCACCGCGTCGTACCTCGGGTGGAGCGGGTCGAGGAAGCGCCAGAAGCAGTGCCCGACACGGTCCGGGAACTCGAAGATCTGGACGATGAGCCCGAGGTCCTTCTCGGCGAGGAAGCCGTTGAACATCTCCCGGAACTTCTTCTGGTGGCGTCGACGTCCTCGAGGAAGGAGTCCTCGTCGAGCGTCTCCTCGCTCATCGACCAGGTGTCGATCTGCCACCCCATCGTCTTGTAGAAGCCGTACCGGTCCGAGAGCCTCTTCGCGAGCGACGCGGGAGCGGTGATCTTCACCCCCGGCGGGAGGTCCGCGGGTTGAAGTGGATCGGCGAGAGGTAGAGCCGGATCTCCGGCGCGATCGACGCGAGGTGGAAACGTCCGATTCCGGTGATCTTCACGACCGGGTTGAACGCGAACGTGAAGACGACCCAGCCCGACCACTCCCCGGCTTCAGCGTCACCATCTCCGAGCCGAGGGGCTCGATCCGGAGCGCCTGTCCTCCGTCCACGACCGTCAGCGTCATCGGCGTCTTGATGACGGGGGGCGAGGAGAAGAGCTTGTTGTACGGCCCGAAGACTTCGGTCCTGATCGTCCCCGTGTTCGACTCGAGGCGAACCAGCTCCACCGAGAACTCGTTCTTGTTCTTCGGCGCGAAGAACGGGTCGGATGTGTAGTAGCTCGGCGTGCCGATCCGCCCGCGAACGTCCGGGACGCCGAGGCCCGCGAGGAGCCGCCCGTTGTCGTAGTCGACCGCGGGGAACGTCACCGGGACGTGGAGAACGACAGAGGAAATCCCCTTCTTCGCGGCCGCCTCCCAGAACGGCGTGCCGCGCCGGTTGTTCGTCACCGTCGGCGCGCTTTCGGGGAGGAAGCCGCCGATCCGGAAACCGGCGAGGGCGAGGAGGATGCCTGCCACCGCGCCCGCTGCGAGCGCGGGCGCGCGCTTCTTCGCCGCCACGCGGCCGAGACCGTATACCGCGAGCGCGCCGGCGACGAACCCGGCGAGGGTCAGCCCCGCCCGGTTCGCCCCGCCCAGGAGAAACCGTTTCTTCCCCTCCTCTGCGATCGCGAACTCGGGGCGGTACGTCTTCGGGTTCCGCTTCAGAAAGTCGAAGATCATCGTCCGGCCGGGCGAGAGCCCCGTCGAGAAGGTCGACCAGGAGACCGGTGTCTGCGCCGGGATCGTCGGCCTCAGCGGCGAGAACGAGCCCTGCTCCGCCAGCTTCGCGAGGTTCGGAAGCTTTCCATCCGCCATGTACTGCTTCACGAGCCGGTAGTCGGCCCCGTCGAAGCCGAGCACGACCATCCGGCCGCGGGCGGCGGGGCCCGCGGCGCCGGCGGGCGCGAGCGAAAGGAGGAGAATGAATGCGAGGGCCGCGCGGGCAGCGAGACTAGACTGTCGCGGGTGAATGAGCACGCGGGATTCTAGCGTCTTGCTGGGGGCCACCCTGGCCCTCCTCCTCCCGTCCGCGTGCCGACGGGAAGAGCCCGTTCGCCCCGCGGGCGACACTCTCGTCGTGGCGATCGAGTCGACACCGCTCAGCTTCGACCCCCGCGTCGGGACGGACCAGGCGTCGTGGCGAACCCACGAGGCCCTCTACAACGCCTTGATGAGGAAGGGCGAGGGGGGCGAGTTCCTCCCGGACCTCGCCGAGCGGTGCGACAGCGTCGACGCCGTTGTCTGGCGCTGCCGCCTGCGCGACGGGGTCCGCTTCCACGACGGCCGGCTCCTCACCTCCGCCGACGTCGTCTTCACGTACCGGAGCCTGATGGCGGATGGCTTCGCCAGCGGGAAGAAGGAGCCGCTCAAGATCGTCCGAGAGGTGGTCGCGACGTCGCCGCGCGACGTGGAGTTCCGCCTCTCCTCGCCCTACGCCTCTTTCCCGTTGCAGCTCCTCCTCGGCATCCTCCCCGAGGGGACTACCGCCGCCGACGCGAAGGAGAAGCCCGTCGGGACCGGCCCGTTCCGGCTCGTCGACTTCCGGCCGGACGATCGCGTCACGTTCGAGCGCTTCGACGGTCACTTCGCCGGGCCGGCGCAGTCGGCGCGGCTCGTCTTCCGGATCATCCCCGACACGACGACCCGCGCCCTCGAGCTCCTGAACGGGACGATCGACCTCTCGCTCAACAACCTCCCCGCCGACCTCCTGCCGCGCTTTTCCCGGCACGAGAAGCTCGCCGTCACGATCAGCCCCGGGGCGACGTACGCCTACCTCGCCTTTAACCTCCGAGACCCCGTCCTCGGGAAAAAGGAGGTCCGGCAGGCGCTCGCCCTCGCGCTCGACCGCGACGCCCTCGTGGAGGGACTCTGGCGCGGCACGGTCGAGAAGACGGAGACCCTCGTCCCGCCCGGCCACTGGGCGCGGGACGGAAGCCTGCCGCCGCTCGTCCGCGACCTCGACCGGTCGCGCACGCTCCTCGACGCCGCCGGGTACCCGGACCCGGGCGGCGGGCGCCCGCGCCTCACGGTGGCCTACAAGACCTCTACCGACGAGGTCAGCATTCTCCAGGCGACCTCCATCGCGGAGCAGTGGAAGACGATCGGCGTTGCGACCGTCATCCGCTCGAACGACTTCGCGACCTTCTACCAGGACATCGTGAAGGGGAACTTCCAGCTCTACGGCCTGAGGTGGCAGGGGATCGTCGATCCCGACCACTACCACGAGGTCTTCCTCTCGACCTCGGCCCCGCCGAAGGGGTGGAACCGCGGCTTCTACGCCGACGCGGAGATGGATCGCTGGATCGGCGAAGCCCGAACCGCCCTCGACCGGAGCGTCCGGAAGGAGCTCTACGCGCGAATCCAGCGGAAGGCGGCCGACGAGCTTCCGTACATTTCCCTCTGGACGATGAAAAACGTCGCCGTCCACGCCAGGGAGCTGAGGGGGATCGATACGATCAACCCCTCCGGCGACTTCACGTTCCTCCGAAACGTCGGACGGAAGCCGGTGCCCTAGTCCGGCGACGGCGGCGTCGCGGGGGCGGTCCGGCCGCCGAGCACCGTGCGCGCTCCGACGGCGGCGAGGACGACGAGGCCGCCGAGCGCGGCCCAGGCGGACGGCGTCTCGCCGAGGCCGAGGAACGCCCAGAGGGGGTTGAAGGTCGGCTCCAGCATCCCGAGGAGAGACGCCTCCGCCGCCGGGACCGTCCTCAGTCCCCGGACGAAGAGGACGTAGCTGATCCCCATCTGGAAGATGCCGAGGAAGAGGACGAGCGCGGCGCCGCGGACGTCGAGCGCGAGGTGCCCGCGGGCGAACGGCAGGGCGAGCGCCGCCGCGGCGAGGTTCCCCGCGATGACGGACGGGATCGCGTCGCCCGAGGCGTCGCGGCGGAGCAGCAGGACCGTGAGGCCGAAGAAGACCCCCGAGAGGATGGCGACGAGATTCCCCGCGAGGGCGCCGGGGTCGAGCTTCCCGACGAAAAAGAGCGACATCCCGAGGAGCGCCACGGCCACCGCCGCGGCGTCGGCCTTCCGGAACGGCTCCTTCAGGAGGAACGGCGCGAGGAGGAGGACGTAGAGCGGCCCGGTGTACTGGAGGAAGATCGCGTTCGCCGCGGTCGTCATCTTCGTGGCCGAGACGAAAGTCAGGATCATCAGGGCATAGACGATCACCGTGGACGGCGCCGCGTGCTTCCAGCTCGCGCGGGACGGGCGGAACGCCGCGAGGAGGACGAGCCCCGCGACGAGAGACCGCCAGAAGACGACGCCCATGGCGGAGAGCGGGACGAGCTTGATGGCGAGCCCTCCGGTCGACCAGAGGAGCGCCGCCGCCGCGATCAGGAGGCGGCCCTTTTTCAGCGAGACGGGCGTCGGCGTCAAGACGCCGGCATTCTCCTCCGGATCGCGGCGATCGAGACGTCGTCGTCGGGAGGCGTCCGCCCGAGGAACTCGAGGAGCTCCGCCGTCACCGCGCCGACGAGCTCCCGCGCCGACGCTCCTTTCCGCCGTGCCGCGACCGCCTCGATCCGCGCATCGCCGAACTCGGCGCCGGCGGCGTCCCGCGCTTCGGCCACCCCGTCGGAAGCGAAGAAGAGCGTCGCGCCGGGCGCGAGGCCTCCGTAGAGAAGCGGCCAGCCGGCCTTGTCCCTCACGCCGAGCGGGTACGAGCCGACGCCGATCCGCTCCACGACGCCGCCGTCCGGCCCCAGCTTCAGGACGGGCGGGTGGCCCGCCACGACGGCGTTCCACCGCCCGTCGGGCTCGAGGAGCATCAGAACGCCCGCGAAGAAGTTCCGCGGACCCGACGTGCGGCAGGCGCCGGTCCGGCAGAGGAGCGCGTTGACGGCCGCCGCGACCGCGGCGGGCGACGGGTCGGCGGCGATCTGCGTCCGGAAGGCGGCCTGCGTGATCGCCATGATGAGGCCCGCCGACATCCCGTGCCCCGAGGCGTCGCCGAAGAGGACGGCGAGGCGCCCCTCCGGGAGCGGCACGAAGTCGTAGAGGTCGCCGCCGACCGTGTTCGCCACGCGGTTGAAGCCGGCGAGCTCGAAGGACGGCGTCTCCGGGAGCGACGCCGGGACGAGGTCGGCCTGGAGGTCCCGAGCGAGGATCAGCTCGTCCCGGAAGTGGAGCTTGTCGACCAGCTCGAGCGCGACGAGGACGAAGAGGAAGGCCAGCGAGAGCGTGATGAAGAAGAAGTCCTGGTTCCCCCGAGCGTCGCGGCGCCGAAGGAGAAGATCCCGAGGAGGGCAAAGAGGATCGCGAAGGCGAGGAGCAGCCGGCGCCCCGGGGCCAGCTTCCGCGTGATCCCGTAGAGGAGGGCGTTCGCGCGGCGGAGGCCCCGTTTCCACCGGACCTTCTCCCCCTCGATCTCGTCGCCGTGCTCGGCGAGGAAGACCCGGACGGCCTTCCGCCACTCGACGTCGTAAAGGTCCGCAACCTCGCGCTGGTCCAGCGCGTGGTACGTCTCCTTTGCGAGCGCCTTCCAGTCCTGCCGGGTCGGCATGTCTTCCCCGTTCTACGCAGCCGGCCGGAGGAAGTTCAGGGTGCGGCCTTCTACGCCTTCGGGGGGACGTCGATGCCCGCGGCGGCCCTTCGCGAAACGGCGCGCCGGAACCAGGCGAACCGGCCGAGGAGCGCGCCCGGAAGGCCGAGGGCCTGGGCCGCCCACCGGGCGAAGTCGAAGTCGTCCCGCTGGCGTGCGATGCGGCCGCTCCCGTCGAAGACGATCTCGGAGCGGACGACGTTGACGACGGGCCGCGACCCGTAGCGGTACCTCGCCGTCCAGGTGACGGTGCCGCGGCCGGCGCCGGCCTGGTCGACCTCGTACGAGACCGAGAAGTCCTTCGCCCGCCCCGTCAGCGCGGTCCACATCTTTCCGACGTCCGCGCCGTGCAGGAGGAAGACCGGGTCCTCGAAGCGGGCGTTCTCGGCGTACATCGAGGCCATCGCGGCTCCGTCGCGCCGGGCGAAGGCGCCATAGAAGGCCAGGAGCGCGCCACGCGTTTCGGCCGGGTTCATCGTTCTGCCACCTCCTCCGCGCCGGCGAGGGCGAGCAGCTCCTCGAACGACTCGAGTCGCCGGCCCGCCCCGTAGCGGTAGCCCGCGAACGCGACCGCCGCGCGGCGTGCCGCCTCCTCGTCGAACCGGGAGTCTCCGACGAAGAGCGACTCGCCGAGCGGGATCCCGAGCTTCCTCGCCGCGAGCTCGAGGACCGCCGGGTCGGGCTTCCCCGCGCCTGCCTCGTCCGCCGCGGCGACGTCGGTCAGGAGGGGCCGGAGCCCGACGAAAGCAAGGATCCGTTCGGCGAGCGGCCGGTTGGTGTTCGTGGCGACGCAGGTGGCGACGCCCCTCCACTTGAGGGCGGCGAGGACCGCCGGGGCGTCGAGGTTCGGCCGGATCGCGTCGAGGTGCCCCTCGAAGAAGCGGGCGTACGCGTCGTTGATCTCCGCCACGCTTCGCTCCGGCATGTAGGTCGCACGGTCGGCCTCGGTCCCGTTACCGTAAATGGCGTCGAAAGCCTCCCGCGTGACGGCCGGATGGCCGAAGTGCCGGAGCGTCTCGTTGTAGACGGCGAACCACGCGTCCTCCGAGAAGACGAGAACCCCGTCCATGTCGAGGAGAACCGCCCGGATGTTCACGGCGTTCCAATCTTGACACGGACAGGCGAGAATCCTCCCTCGCCATGCCCCGATTCGATCTCTTCGTCATCGGCACCGGCCCGGCGGGCCAGCGCGCCGCGGTGCAGGCCGCGAAGCTCGGGAGGACCGTCGGCATCTGCGAGCGCCGCGAGGTCGTCGGCGGCGTCTGCACGAATACGGGGACGATTCCTTCCAAGACCTTCCGGGAGGCGGTGCTCCACCTCTCGGGGATCGCGCAGCGCGGGATGTACGGCGCCTCCTACACCGTGAAGGAGAACATCACCGCCGAGGACCTCCTCTTCCGATGCAACGTCGTCATCCAGCGGGAGATCGAGACCGTCCGACTCCAGATGCGGCGGAACGGCGTCACCGTGCTGACAGGGACCGCGTCGTTCACCGGCCCGAACCGGCTCGCCGTGACGGGTCAGGCGGGAACGACCGAGGTGGAGGCCGACCGGATCGTCATCGCGACGGGCTCGAGCCCGGCGGCGCCCCCGGGCGTGCCCGTGGACGGGGAGACGATCATCGACTCGGACGCCCTCCTGAAGCTCAGGAAGCTGCCGAAGTCACTCACCGTCGTCGGCGCGGGCGTCATCGGGACCGAGTACGCCTCGATGTTCGCGGCGCTCGGCGTCGAGGTGACTCTCGTCGACCGCCGCCCGCGCCTCCTCGAGTTCCTCGACTTCGAGATCACCGAGGCGCTCCAGTTCATCCTCCGGCAGTGGAACGTCTGCCTGCGGCTCGGGGAGGACGTCGCCTCCCTCGCCGTCGAGGGGCCGGGCCACGCGGTGGCGAGCCTCCGGTCGGGGAAGAAGATCTCCTCCGACATGATCCTCTTCACGATCGGCCGCCAGGGCGCGACGAAGGAGCTGAACCTGGCGGCGGTGGGTCTCGAGGCCGACGAGCGGGGACGGCTGAAGGTGAACGAGCACTACCAGACCGGAATCCCGCACATTTACGCGGTCGGCGACGTCGTCGGCTTCCCGGCGCTCGCCTCGACCTCGCTCGAGCAGGGGCGCCTCGCGGCCTGCCACGCGTTCGGCGTGCCGGCCACCTCGATGCCCGAGCTCTTTCCGTACGGCATCTTCTCCATCCCGGAGATCTCGATGGTCGGGAAGACGGAGGAAGAGTTAACGAAGGACGCCGTCCCCTACGAGACGGGCCTCGCCCACTTCCGCGAGACCGCCCGCGGCGCGATCGTCGGCGACGCTGCGGGGATCCTGAAGCTCCTCTTCCACCGCGAGACGCGGCGGCTCCTGGGCGTCCACGTCCTCGGCACGAGCGCCACGGAGCTCGTCCACATCGGGCAGGCGGTCATCGGCCTCGGCGGGACGCTCGACTACTTCGTCGAGACGGTCTTCAACTACCCGACCTTCGCCGAATGCTACAAGGTGGCCGCGCTGGACGCCTTCAACAAGCTCGGACCGAAACCCTCCTGAGGCGGCGTGGCGTCACGCGCCAGCGCCCGCCGTTGAAATGGGAATCGTCCTGGCGCCCGTTCCGAAGTTGTCGCTTCAGGCACTCACGATTCTCCTCCTCACGTCGGGAATCGCCATCTCGGGCGCCCTGGCCGTGTGGGGTCAGTACTCCGTCTCGCGCCGGTATCTCGTCTTCACCTTCAAACCCCTGACGACGGCGCTCATCTGCGGCATGGCGCTCCTCCCGGCCGAGGCCGTCGGCGGCAGGTATGGATGGGCGATCCTCACGGGCCTTCTGTTCTCTCTGGCGGGCGACGTGTATCTCATGCTGCCGAAGGACCACTTTCGGGAAGGCCTTGCCGCCTTCCTCCTGGCCCATCTCTGCTACTTGGTCGCCTTTACCGAAGGCACCCCGTTCCTGGCGGCCGGCCTGCCGTTCCTCTGCTGGCTGGTGTTAGGCGCCGCCCTCCTGCGCTTTCTCTGGCGGGGCATTCCCCCTGGTCTGCGGCTGCCCGTCCTGGTCTACGTGCTGACCCTGCTTTGCATGGCGGCCCAGGCCAACGCTCGAGCGATCCACCTGCCGAGCAACTCCTCCCGGCTTGCCTCCGCCGGGGGAGTGCTCTTCGTCCTCTCCGACGGCCTCCTTGCCCTGGACCGCTTCCGGACGCGCTTTCGTTCTGCTCGAGCGCTCGTGCAAATCACGTATTTCGTCGCGCAGTGGCTGATCGCCGCTTCCGTCGCCCTGCCAAGGCTGCCGGCCCCGTGACCTCGTCGCCGGACGTTGACCGGATCCGACCTAAGGAAAGATGTCGTGGACGTAGTCGTGCGCGGCGAGCGCGGCCTGGCTCGAGGTGCCGGCCGCCACCCGGCTGAGGATCTCGTCGCGGGAGAGATCGAAGATCGCGTCCAGAATCTGCGCGCGCTCCTTCTCGCCGGCCTGTCCCACGACGAAGAGCACCCGGGCGCTGTGCTGGATGTAACGCGGCGACAGCAGCTGCCGCTTCAGCAGCTCCATGATCACCGGCGCCTTGGCGCGGTCGAATCGGCCCGGATCGCCGCGGCGGTCCTGCTCGGCGAAGAACGCGTACGTCCACTCGTTGTGGACCTTCCAGAGCTTCTGAAACAGCTCCGGCGTGAAGCGGGTGCCGGCCAGGACCCGCTCGGCGTTCTCGGCCGGCTCGATGCCGTCGTCCGTCAGCGCCGGCCGCTTGAAATAGCCGTCCTTCGTGACGACCGCCCGGTGGCGAAGGACGGTCCAAAGCCAGGACACGTCGATCCGGTACGTGGCGAGGTCGTTCATGAACCGCAGCTTCAGCTCGTAGTCGTCGATGGCCGCGGCGAAGTTGCCGTTGAGGATCTGGAAGCCGTAGTTGGCCGCCATGTAGAAGGCGTGCTGAATGTGCTCGATCGTGATCTCACCATGGGGCACGCCGTAGAGCGAATCCCAGAGCTCCTGGTCGAAGAGCGCTTCCGGGGTTTCCACCTTCCGCTTGTCGAGGACGAAGGGTGTGATCCTGCCTTGCGCGTTCAGCACGCCGCGGGACCGCAGCAGCTGACGCTCCGCGTCGGAGAGACCGCTCGAGACCGTCGGCACCGATCTTCCCTTCACGTCCACCGTCTCGAGCGGTGCATCGAGAAGCAGTTGGAGCTGCGCCAGCGGGGTGCGCAAGGGCGTGTTGCCCGCGCCGACATAGGCCGGCTCCGGGCTCGCCACCCAGCTTTGGCGATAGGTGTCGTAGAGCCGACCCTTGACCCGGCCGGCGAGAACGTCGTCCAGCGTGGGGGATGACCGGCCGCAAGCGGCTCCTGCGGTACAAACGCCAGGCCAAGCAGGCGTTCCCGCGTCTTGTCCAGCACGATGGCTCGCAGGGCGAGCGGGTTGTATCGTGAGCGGCCGTACGGATCGCCGGCCTGGTAGATCATCACCGCCGCCATTCCGCCGATGGGTCCTGCGGTGGCGAGCTCGCCGTTCTTCATGCCGGCCATCAGCATCAGCAGCGAGTTGTAGCGCTGGTAGGCGATCATGTTGGGTGAGGCCATGCCGATGGTCTGGGGGTCGGGGAACACGCCCCCGGGATCGTCCTTCCAGATTTCGATGATGCTGCCCAGGTAGTCCCAGCGGCCGACGTTCGTTCCCAGCAGCCTGCGCCGCAGCACCCAGGCGATGGCGGGCAAGGCCCGGCCGGCGTTGCCTTCCTCGTACAGGATCTTGATCTTCATCGTGCCGGCGGGGATGCCGATAATCCCCTCCAACCGCGCCAGGAGCTTCTCGACGATCGAGGCTTCCTGAGGCGTCTGCAGCTTCGGAATGTAGAAGTAAAGGCCGGTGCCGGCCCGACGCAGCGCCTCGTAGTTGTTGACGACCCATAGAACGACGACGGCGATCATGCCGGGAGCCGGTTCGCCGTCGACGGTCACGTGGTCGTAGCGCACGTGGAGGCCGGGGGCCGGCCGAAGCGCGTCGGCCACTTCTCGGGAGGCGTGTTGATCGTGTAATGCCGTGCCTTTCCCTTCTTCAGGACCTCGTAAGGACGTCCGGTCCAGCGCCCCTCGAAGATCTCCTTGGCGTTCTGCAGGGCCGCGAAGATCCCGATCGGCTCGGTCGCCGGCGTGCCATCGGGCCGGAAGTGGGGTGGGGCGGCGTCCTCGAAATCCGGCATGTTCATCGGCGCCGGGCTGTTCAGCGCGTTGAACGCCATCTCCAGCGGATGCCAGGGCCCGGTGAGCTCCAGGCCGGGGTTGGCCAGCGGGTGGGCGTCCTCGGGGGGCGGCACCTCGTCATTGAGACGCCAGCGCCACTCGCTCTCGCGTCCGAGGAAATTGTCTATCAGCCCCTGCACGATGTGACGAAACGTCCATGGCTTTCCGCTCACCGGATCCTCGAAGGTCTCGTCCCAGTTCGGCCACGCGTACCTCTTCCGGACGGGCTCGGGCGACCCGAGGAGTCGCTGGCGCGCCGTCAGGGCCGCAGCAATCGCCGGGCTAAGTTCTCGAGTGAGAACGGCGATCGTCTCTTCGACGTCGATGTCTCGTCCGTTCACCTTCCGACTCGCGAAAAGGTCCGGAAACCCCTGAAGAACGTCGTTACGGATCATGGCCGAGACTCTTGTGCAGCGTTCCGGCGAAGTCAATGGGACATTCATTCCAAGGGAGGCCCCGCCGGCCGGACTAGAATCGCCCGAAATCCGCCACGCGGACCCGAAGGGGAGGTCTCCAGATGAAGAAGTCCGTCGTCGCGAGTGCGGCCCTCTTCCTTTTCGCCGCCTCGCCCGCCGCCGGGCAGGACGTCGTCCGCCTCGGCAACCTCAAATTCGCCCACTACGGCGCCGTCTCGTACATGAAGGAGATCGCGCCGAAGTACGGCCTCCGGATCGAGGAGAACGTCTTCGCCAAGGGGCTGGACATCGTCCCCGGCCATCCTCGCGGGGGAGGTGGACGTCGCCGCGAGCGCCCTCGACGCCGCCATCGCCGGCCGCGCCGCCGGCGGCGCCGGTCTACGCCGTGGCGGGCTTTGCGCAAGGGCGGCGTCCGGATCGTCGGCCGGGTCGACCTCGGGCTGAAGACGGTGAAGGAGCTGAAGGGCAAGAAGGTCGGTGTGCCGCGCGGCGGTGCCCAGGAGCTGGCCCTCCTCGCCGAGCTGGCAGAAGAACGGCCTCACCTGGTCCGACAGGCCGGGCGAGAAGGACGTCCAGATCGTCTACCTGGCCTACGCCGACCTTAACCAGGCGCTCCTCGAGAAGCACATCGACGCCATGTGCCAGTCGGAGCCGCAGTCGTCGCAGGCGATGTCGAAGGGATTCGGCGAGCGAGATCGTGAAGCCGTACGACACGCCGATGGGCGAGCCGGTCCGGGTCCTCGTCATGACGGAGAAGATGTACGACGAGAAGCCCGACGTCGCGGCGCGGGTCCTGAAGTGCTTCGTCGACGCCACGCGGACCTTCCTCGAGAACCCGGCCCTCGCCGAGAAGTACGTCCGCGAGCATGATGTTCAAGGGGCAGCTCAGCGCCGAGGAGTACAAGGACGCGATGGCGAACGCCGCCTTCACCTACGACATCACGGTCGAGCACGTCCAGATCACGACCGACCTCATGGCAGAAGTACGGAGTCGGGAAGATGGCGAGCCCGCCCGTCGCGCAGCCGACTGGGTGAAGCTCGACCTCCTCGCAGAAGGCGAAAGCCGAGCTGGGAGCGAAGTGAGCGCTGCCGCGGGCCAAGCGGCTCGCGCAGGTCGCTGCTCGTCCCGCTCGCCGTCGCTCGCCGTCTGGGAGGCGGTCTCGCGCGCGCGGGAATCCTCGATCCGCTCATCCTCCCGTCGCCGACGAAGGTCGCCGTCCGCTGGTGGGGCTATCTCAGGCCGCTCGCGCCTTACGACCCGGCGCAGGGGAGCTGCCTGCCGTGGCTCGTCTCCGGCGAGCTGCCGCCACGACGCGCTGGCCAGCCTCTACCGCGTCTTCGTCGGCTTCGTCATCGGTGGCGGGCTGGCGCTGCCGCTCGGCCTCCTGATGGGCGTCGCGGCCGCCGTCTACCGGCTCCTGAACCCGCTCGTCCAGATCCTCCGCCCGATCCCGCCGATCGCCTACATCCCGCTCGCCATCCTCTGGTTCGGGCTCGGCAACCCGCCCGCCTTCTTCCTGATCTGCGCTGGGCGCCTTCTTCCCGGTCCTGATGAACACCATCGCCGGGGTGCGGAACGTCGACGCCATCTACCTCCGGGCCGCGCGGAACCTGGGCGCCGGCGAGCCGACGCTCTTCCGCCGCGTCATCCTCCCGGCCGCCATGCCCTACATCCTGACCGGCGTCCGCGTCGGCATCGGCGTGGCCTTCATCGTCGTCATCGTGGCCGAGATGATCGCGGTGAACAGCGGGCTCGGCTACCGGATCCTCGAGGCGCGGGAGTTCTTCTGGTCCGACAAGATCATCGCCGGGATGATCACCATCGGCCTCATGCGGCCTCGGCATCGACACGGCCATGAACCGGCTGACGCAGCCACCTGCTGCGCTGGCACCGCGGCCTGGAGACCCGTGAGCGCGACGGCCGGCTTTCGCAGATCCTCGCCGAGAACGTCGGCAAGGTCTTCCGCCGCCGGACGGGCGACGAGGTGCGTCGCCCTCGAGCGACATCGACCTCGACGTCGCGGCCGGCGAGTTCGTCTGCCTGCTCGGCCCGTCCGGGCTGCGGAAAGTCGACGCTGCTCAACGCCATCGCCGGCTTCTCGCTGCCCACCTCCGGCGGCTCGATCGCGAACGGCCGGCCGGTCACCGGGCCCGGGCCCGACCGGGCCATGGTCTTCCAGGAGTACGCGCTCTTCCCCTGGATGACGGTGGACGCAGAACATCGCCTTCGGGCTGGAGATCCACGGCGAGCCGAAGGCGCGCATCGGCCGCGAAGGTGGACGAGCTCCTGACAGCTCCTGGCCTCTCCGAGTTCCGCGACCGCTTCCCCAAGGACCTCTCCGGCGGCATGCGCCAGCGGGTCGCCATCGCCCGGGTGCTCGCCTCGACTCGCCGATCCTGCTGATGGACGAGCCCTTCGGCGCGCTCGACGCCCTCACGCGCCGCAACCTGCAGGACGAGCTGCTGCGGATCTGGGCCGAGCTCCGGAAGACCATCCTCTTCGTCACCCACGGCATCGAGGAGTCGATCTACCTGGCCGACCGGGTCGTGGTCATGACCTACCGCCCCGGCACGGTGAAGCGGATCGTCCCGTGCGACTCTGCCGCGCCCGCGCGACACCGCGTCGCCCGAGTTCAACGCCCTGAAGCGCGAGCTCACCGCGCTCGTGATGGAGGAGCAGCGGAGGCACGAGGAGGACGAGATCCGGAAGGGGTGAGCGTCCGCCCCGGAAGCGCTGAAGGCAGAATGAGAGCACACTGCCGATGGGAAGAGGCCGGACGAGGACGCCATGAAGCTGACCCGCCGTTTCCAGTTGAACGAAGCCAAGACCGCGCCGCGGTATCAACTCCTCGTCGACGGCGATCCGGCTGGTGGACACGATTTCCTCGGCATCGAGGAGAGCCTCGGAAGCTCCCCCGGCGCGACGGTCCTCGACCTCATGATCCAGAAGGGCGTCCAGCGCACCACGGCGGCGGCGTTCCTGTGGGGATTCCTCGAGGAGAAGAAGCGCCGGCAGGAAGCCGGCGGCGCGCTCTTCAGGTGGGAGAAGCCGCTGGAATGCGAGGAGTGAGCGCGGGCACCGCGATCTCGATCGGAGTCCCCGGGACGCAGCCCGTGCGTCGCCGCCGCAGGCGTAAACTGCCGCCGGGAAGCCGGTCCGGCTGACCCGACGAGGTGACGTCATGGCAGACAGCGTGTACAAAGTCATCGAGCTCGTCGGTACGAGCAAGGAGTCGTGGGAAAAGGCCGCGGCGTCGGCCGTGGTAGCTGCGTCCAAGAGCCTTCGCGACCTCCGGATCGCCGAGGTCGTCCAGCTCGACCTTCAGATGGAGACGGGAAAAATCGTCGCCTACCGGGCGAAGATCAAGGTCTCCTTCAAGTACACCCCGGGGAAGTGAAGCCGCAGCCCCCTGTGGGCACGAGACCGGCGGGCGCCGGCCGGTGAACCTGCGCGACGAAGGCCGGCCCGGGGGATGATCGGGACCAGAAATGGAGAGTGCTTCGACGGGCGCCGGCGCTGACGGCGGCAGCCGCGCCCGGTTCGTCTCGGTCGCGGCCTTCGTCCTCGTCGAGGCGGCGATCTCGGTGCAGCGGGTGCTCGCCGTCCGGCCGCAGATGACCGAACCGGGCCGGATTCCGTATCTTTTCCTCTGGGGATTCGCCGGCACGATCGCCGTGGCCGCCGTTCTCACGATTCGTCACGGTGCGTCGTGGCGTCCTGCCCTGGCGTTTCTCGTGCCGGACGTTCTGCTCTTCGCCGTCCAGCGCGCGATGAACAGCGTCGACGGGCAATTCTACGCCCTCAACTTCGTGACGCCCTGGCAGATCTGGGCGGTCGCGGCGTGGGCGGGTGGGATCTTCTCGCGCTCCCCGATCCCGTCGCCGGGCCCCTCCTGGTTCGGAAAGCCGACCTGGCGGTGGGGACTCTTCCTCGTCTGCTTCTCGCTGCTTCTCCAGGCGACCCCGAAGCCCCGGCTCCTGGACCCGCTCCTCGAGGCCCTCGCCTTCCTTATGTTCGGCGGTCTCCTTCTGGGTCTCGCGCTTTTCGTCGTCGGCGGCGCGATGCGCCTCGCGAGGAGGCGCTGACCGGGCGCGAGGCGACGTGCGTGGCCCGGAAGCCGGGCTGCCGGTGGGCCCCCTGATGGATTGTCTTCTCGCTCCATCGGTGGCAGGGTCAGGAGCATCCGGAGTCACGGCGGTGACGAGGAGGACCGATGGCGGAGTTCCGATTCGACCTGAAGGACGTGGAGTTCGTTCTCTTCGAGCAGCTGAAGCTCGGGGACCTCTGCGGCCTCGGCAGTTTCAAGGATCAGGACGCTGACAGCTACCGGAGCATCCTCGAAGCGGCATACGACCTCGCGAAGGAGCAGCTCTGGCCGATCAACGCCGAGTCCGACCGCCTGGGGGCGAAGTTCGAGGCCGGGAACGTCACCGTGCCCGCCTGCCAGAAGGCGTTCCACAAGACGTTCGTCGAGAACGGCTTCGTCGCGATGTCCAACAGCGCCGAGTGGGGAGGCCTCGGTCTTCCGAACCTCCTCTCGATCGCGTGCGGCGAGGTCTTCATCGCGGCCTGCCTCTCGTACACGCTGACGCCGATGCTCACGCGCGGCGCGGCGCACATCATCGAAAGCCACGGCGCCGACTGGATGAAGAAGCTCTATCTCGAGAAGATGTACACGGGCGAATGGAGCGGCACGATGTGCCTCACCGAGCCGCAGGCCGGCTCCGACCTCGCCGCGGTCAAGACGAAGGCGAAGCGGGACGGCGACAGTTCCTCCTCGAGGGGACGAAGATCTTCATCTCGGGCGGGCGATCACGACTTCACGAAGCAGATCGTCCACCCGGTGCTCGCGCGGGTCGAGGGGGCGCCGCCCGGACCAAGGGGCTCTCCCTCTTCCTCGTCCCGAAGTACCTGCCGCACGCGGACGGAAGCCTCGGCGGACGCAACGACATGACGTGCGGCACCATCGAGCACAAGATGGGGATCAAGGCGAGCCCGCACCTGCACGCTGAACTTCGGAGAGAACGGGAAGTGCCGCGGCTGGCTCATCGGCCAGGAGAACAGCGGCATCGTCTACATGTTCCAGATGATGAACGAGGCCCGGCTCGAGGTCGGCCTGCAGGGGCTGGGCCAGGCCTCGGGCGCGTACGGGCAGGCGCTGGCCTACGCGCAGGAGCGGGTGCAGGGGCTGAGCCTGAAGGGCGCGCCGCGTACGCCGGACGCGAAGCCGCAGACGATCATCGAGCCATCCCGACGTCCGCCGGATGCTCCTCGACCATGAAGGCGCAGGTCGAAGGGCTCCGCGCGCTGATCTACCGGACCTGCGTTCCACATGGACCTCGCCCGGAACGCACCCCGACGAGGCGATGCGCCGGCACGCCGATCGGGCCAGTCCAGCTCCTCACGCCCGTCTGCAAGGCGTACGGCACCGACATGGGCTTCCGGGTCACGCGAGGACGCCATCCAGACGCACGGCGGCGTCGGCTTCTGCACGGACTACCCGGTCGAGCAGTACTGCCGCGACGCGAAGATCACCTCCATCTACGAGGGGACGAACGGCATCCAGGCGCTCGACCTCGTCGGCCGGAAGCTCGGCA
Source organism: uncultured Acidobacteriota bacterium (assembly GCA_963821435.1). GTDB lineage: Bacteria > Acidobacteriota > Thermoanaerobaculia > UBA5066 > UBA5066 > DAOMFB01. Next base: position 34,359 of record CAWGDR010000015.1, on the reverse strand, counting down.
TGGACGGCGGGGCGCCGTTCAGGGAGTTCGCCGCCGGCCTCGCCGCCTTCGTCGAGGCGCAATCCGAAAACGCCGTGATCGGCCCGTGGGTGAAGAAGCTCGACGCCTCGCGCGAGCAGCTCCTCCTCTGCACGGCGAAAATCACGAAGTCCCTCGAGGCCGGCGACCCGCACTTCGCATTCCTCGTGGCAACGCCGTACCTCCGCCTCTTCGGAGACGTGGCGTGCGCCGCGCTCCTCCTCGAGCAGGCGATTCTCGCCCTCGGGAAGCTGGGTCCCGGCGACCTCGCGGCCTACCGCGCGAGGGCCGCGAACGACGAGTCGTCGAGGTTCTATTACGACAAGCTCTGCACGGCGCAGTTCTTCGTCTACAACCTCCTCCCGCGCGCCTCGGCCCACGCGGAGGCGATCCTCTCGGGGGACCGGAGCGCGCTGGACGCCGCCTTTCCGCAGGTCGCCTGAAGGGATCGGCCGTCAGTCCGGGAAGAGCGGCGCCGAAAAGCGCGTCCTGGCCGGGAACGACAGCCCGAAGCGCTCGCGCAGCACCGCGAGCAGGTGCTCCGGATCGCGAATCGTCTCCGTGCGGACGCCGGACGCGTCGCGAAGCGTCAGCTCGCGGTCGCGGAGGGTCGAACGGGCCTCGCGTCCCTGCCGGTGCGCGACGAGGCTCGTCGTGAAGGGCGATCTCGGCCACGTGCTGGTGAACCAGTTCGCGACCTCGAAGTCCACAGGCTGCTGCGGCTCCTCCGTGAACGCGTAGAGGTCCTGCCAGCCGTCGCCCTCGTCGCCCTCCAGCACCCACAGGGGTCCTTCGCGGCACAGCCGGAACCGGGACATGCCGATCCGGACCTCGCGCTCCGCCGCGAGCGGGAGCGGGCGGATCGGACCGTCGCCGCCGAAGCCGACGTCGGCGAGGACCGGCCTTCCGAAAGGTCGACGGAAAGAAGCATGTGCGTCCGCGGGCGGACGACGCCGGAGGCGCGCCCGAGCGGACCCGCGCGGCCAGAGGCGTCACCGAAAAGCCGAGCGCGAGAAGAGCGGCCGCAAAGAGCGTGTTCTGCTCGAAGCAGTAGCCGCCTCGACCGCCCGAGACGAGCTTCGCCTGGAGCGATGCGAGGTCGAGGAGGATCGGGCGGCCGAGGAGGATGTCGAGGTTCTCGAACGGGATCGCCGTCGCGTGCGCCTCGGTCAGCGCGGCAAGGACGGCCGGTCCCGCCTCGCGCGGTCCCGAGTAGCCAATCCGCGCAAAATACGCATCGAGGTCGATCGTCGCGTCGGTCACCGCACGGCTCCTCCCTGCGGGCGATTCTAGGGGCCAGGGGCCAGGGAGCGGCGTGTGGAGATCATGAGGTAAGAAGGGGGCGCGTGAGGAGACTCCGATGAGCGACGGTCTGCCTGGCGAAGTCCCCGGGTGGCGTCCCGTCCGCCCTGACGTCGCGCACGGCGTCGTCGGAAGAACGCTCTTCGAGGGAGAGGTGAAGGTGACGCTGATTCGGGTCCTCCCCGGCGGCGCCTTCACGTCGCACCGGGACGCCTGGGGGCACCTCTTCTGCTTTCTCTCGGGCGAGGGGCGCGTCCGCGTCGGCGAGAGCACCCGGATGGCCCAGGCAGACGTCGTCGTCACGGTGCCGCGGGGCGAGGCCCACTCCTACGAGAACACCGGGCGCGAGGACCTCGTCCTCATTTCGCTGAATCTCCCGGTGGCGGGCGGAGCGCTTTAGAAAAGGGCGGCCGCAGGGGGTGGACGTTCGCCGAAATCTGGCCGAAGCTCGAGAAATGGAGTTGAAGGGAGGCGCGCCATGACACGACTTTCTCCGGTTCTTCCCGTCCTCTTCGGAGCCCTCACGGCGTCTCTCGCCGGCTGCGCGTCGGGCCCGTCTCCCCTGCCGCTGACCGACTCGCCGCCCCCCGTCCCGACCTCGACGTCCGTCTTCGCCGGTCATGCGCGCGCGTTTCGCTTCGTGAAGGACGGCTGGGTGGCCGCGCCCGAGCAGGACTACGACTTCCTCGTCCTCGAGAAGCGCTTCGGCGACCGCTGGGAGGCGGTCAAGGAGATCTACCGCCGCCACCCGAACTACGACGGCCGCGCCGGCCCCCGCGTCCAGACGCTCTGGTTCGAGGTCCGCAGGTCTCCCGCCACGGACGGCGGGTATGACCTCGTTGCCACGACGTCCGAGGGAAACGGGACGGGGCACGAGAAGGCGGGCGGGGGCGGGCTGTCGCTGGAGATCGCCTACGCGCGGAAGAACTGGTTCGTCCCGTTCGACACGATCCGGATCCGGCAGGACCAGACCAGCTCACCCGGAAAGCTGGCGGAAACCGTCACCCTGCTCAAGAAGGGAAAGGGCACGGAGAAGCCCTTCATGAAGATGGAGGAAGAAGGCCTCGTCTACCGGCCCGTGAGTCCCGGGTGAGGCCGGCGGAACGCGATCCCGCTCAGGCCCGCCCCCACCTTCGGCAGGTGCGTCATCGCCTCCTCGACGGCGTGGTCGGGGTACTCGAAGTCCTCGAGCAGGCCGTGGTGGTAGCTCTGGTAGGCGGTCATGTCGAAGTGACCGTGCCCCGACAGGTTGAAGGCGATGACCTTCTTTTCGCCCGTCTTCCGGCACTCGAGCGCCTCGTCGATCGCCGCGCGGATGGCGTGCGCCGACTCGGGGGCCGGGATGATCCCCTCGGCCTTCGAGAAGCGGACCGCGGCCTCGAACGTCTCGAGCTGGCGGGCCGTGCGCGCCTGGATGTCGCCGTGGGCGACGAGCGCGCTCACCGTCGGCGCCATGCCGTGGTAACGGAGCCCCCCCGCGTGGATTCCGGGCGGCATGAAGGTGTGCCCGAGCGTGTACATCTTCACGATCGGCGCCATCGCCGCGGCATCGCCAAAGTCGAACGTGTATTTCCCCTTCGTCAGCGTCGGGCAAGAAGCCGGCTCGACCGCCACGATCTTCGTTTTCTTCCCCTGCGTCAGGTTCCGGTGGACGAACGGAAAGGCGAAGCCCGCGAAGTTCGACCCGCCGCCCGCGCAGCCGATGACGACGTCCGGGTACTCGCCCGCCATCTCCATCTGCTCGAGCGCCTCGAGGCCGATCACCGTCTGGTGCATCATCACGTGCCCGAGGACCGAGCCGAGGCTGTACTTCTTCTTCCCGCCGCTCGTCGCCGCGGTCTCGACGGCCTCGGAGATGGCAATGCCGAGCGACCCCTGCGAATCGGGGTCCTCTTCCAGCACCTGCCGCCCGAAATGCGTCCGCTCCGTCGGGCTCGCGAAGACGTGGGCGCCGAAGTTCTCCATGATGATCCGGCGGTATGGCTTCTGGTGGTAGGAGACCTTGACCATGAAGACCTCGAGGTCGAGGCCGAAGAAGCTGCAGGCCATCGCCAGGGCCGTCCCCCACTGCCCCGCCCCCGTCTCCGTGGCGAGGGCCTTCGTCCCCGCCTCCTTGTTGAAGAAGGCCTGCGGGACGGCCGTGTTCGCCTTGTGCGAGCCGACCGGGCTGACGCTCTCGTTCTTGAAGTAGATGTGCGCCGGCGTGTCCAGCTCCTCTCGAGGCGGAGCGCGCGGCACATCGGCGTCGGGCGCCAGAGGCGGTAGACGTCGCGCACCGGCTCCGGGATCTCGACCCAGCGCTCCGGCGTCACCTCCTGCATCACGAGGTTCATCGGAAAGAGGACGCCGAGGAAGTCGGGCGTCACCGGCTCCATCGTCCCCGGGTGGAGGACGGGCGTCGGCGGCACCGGCATGTCCGCGTTCACGTTGTACCAGGCCTTCGGGATGCGGGACTCGTCGAGCTGAAACCTTCCGCGTTCGGTCATCCGGTCCTCCTGTCGCGAGAATCGAAGCCAGGACGATAGCGCAGTCACTACCGCTCCGTGGCCGGCTGCGGGAGGTCGGGAACGGCGGCGATCACGTTCGGGGCCGGAGGCCGCACGCAGAGCTGCTCGCAGAGGAACGCCATCCGGTCGCGCCGGGCCTCGGAGTTCAGCGCGTGCGGCGCCTCGTAAAGGACGAAGCGCTTGGGATCGCTGACGAGGCCGACGTACTCCCGGACGTGCTCCGGGCTCAGGAAGTCCTCCTCCGTCGCGTACTGGAGGAAGACGAAGGCCGGCGCCGCGCGGGAGACGTACTTTCCGGGGTCGGCCCACGCATGGGCGGCGACGAAGGCGTCGAACTTGCCGGGGCCCACCTTCTCTCGGTACTTCCGGTAGACAGGGAGCTTCCGGTCCGACTCCTCCGAGAGGCCGCCCGCCATCAGGACGAAGGCGGCGAAGCGCCGGTCGATGCCGCTCAGGATCCCGCCGACGGTCGCGTTGTAGCTGTGCCCGACGTAGCCGAGCCGCCCCGGGTCGACGTCCTGCCGGGCGAGGAGGAGGTCGGCGCCGCGGCGCATGTCGACGACCTGCTGCACGAGGTCCGTCATCTGACGCGTGTTCAGCGGCGTCCGGTCCGTGACGTGCCCCGGCCGCGCGACGGGTCCGTCGGTCAGGAGAGAGACGACGCCGGACGGCGCGAGCGCCACCGCCTCGGCGAGGAACTGTTTCCGGTTCCGGAACTCCGAGTTCTCCCAGTACCAGTGCCCCCAGATCACGGCGGCGAAGGGCCCCTTCCCGTCCGGCACGACGAGCGTCGCGGGGACCCGCCCCCCTTTCGGGCTGGCGTACGAGATCTCGTGGACGGTGACGCCGCCGCGCCGTTCGACTCCCGACGTGCGCACGTCCAGGGGCGCCGACGCGTCGTAGTCGAACGGGCCGGCCGCCGCCGACGCCAACACGAGAAAGGCCATGATCGGCGTGCGCATGGAGAACGGCGGCTCAGGCTGCCGGGCCCGCTGGCATCCCCTCGCGAAGCCGCCCTCGCAGACGCTTCTTGTCGAAGGGCAGCGGTGTCGTGGTCTTCATGAAGTCGAGAAGGACCTCGGCGAATCGCCGCGGTTCGTCACGCCAGGAGAAGTGTCCGGCGCCCGGAAAGATCTCGAGCCGGCTTCCCGGGATCCGCTCGTGCGCCTCGCGAGCGTGCCGGACGGGGATGAGCCGGTCCCGTTCGCCCCAGAGGATCAGCGTCGGCAGCCCGGCGGCGAGGTAGAGCCGGTCGTTAGCGCTGACCCGCTGGCCGTGGAGATCGATGATCCCCGCACGGTGTGGAGGAACGCCCGGCGGGCGTCGGGCTCCTCCAGCGAGACGAAGCTGCGCCACGACTCCTCGAGGTCGGCGCTGGCCCGGAGACCCAGGCTTCCGAGCGCGTGGACGACGCGGCCGACGCTCTGCCGCGCCGCCACGCTGAGCCACGGGAGGACGACCTCGGCTCCCGGCAGAGCGGCCGCCCGGAGCAGCGGGTGAACCTCCCGTCCGAGGCCGCCGCTCGAGACGAGGACGAGCCGTTCGCATTTCTCCGGGAACTGATAGGCGAACTGGAGGGCGATGCCGCCCCCGAGGGAATGCCCGACGAGCGTCGCGCGCTCGTGGCCGAGCACCTCGAGAAAATCACGGAGCATGTTGGCGTAGGCGCCGAGCGAGTAGTCCCCTCGGGCTTGGCCGATTCGCCGTGGCCGAGGAGGTCCGGCGCGAGAACGCGATGACGCGCGCTGAGGCGCGGGATCAGGTCGTCCCACGTCGCCGACGTTCCCGCGATCCCGTGCAGGAGGACGAGCACGGAGCCGCTCCCCTCGGCCCGGTAGCCGATTCTGCTGGCCGTGCAGGAGCACTTCGGCGCGTTCCACAGGCGTCCCCTTCCCTCCAGTATGGGCGCTTCGGAGCGGCTTGGTATCCTCGAAATCACCATGGGCACCGTCACCGCCATCGTCGTCGGGCTGCTCCTTCTCGCCGCCGCCGTGGCGCCCTCAACGGCCTCAGGAAGCGTTTTCCACACTCTCTCGAGACCCACCAGCAGGTGGTCGTCCTGGGGCCGATCTCCTTCCTGTTCACGCTGTACGCGTTCCTCCTCGGCTTCATCGTCGTCAACCTCTGGCAAACGTACGACGAGGCGCGGCGGAGCTCCATGAGGGAGGCCGAGACCCTCGGCATCCTCTACCGCCTGACCGAGGCGTTCCCCGGGGCGGAGCCGAGCCGGCAGTCTCTCGTCCGGTATGTCCGGAGCGTGATCGCGGACGAGTGGCCGGCGATGGCGGCCGGGACGGGGAGTCCAAAGACCCGGGAGCACTTCCTGGCGGTCGGCCGGGAGATCCGGGGCCTGTCGCCATCGAATCTGAAGGAGCAGGCGCTCTACGGCAACCTCCTCGCCCAGTACGACCAGCTGTCGATCCACCGGCAGAGCCGCCTCCTGCTCCTCGAGGGGAGCATTCCCGCGCCGCTCTGGTGGGCGCTCGCCGCCGGCGGCGTGCTCCTCCTCGTCGGCCTCTACTACATGGGGATCGGCAGCCGCGAGCAGCTCGCGATCGACGGCACGGCGATCGGGATCCTCCTCGTGACGCTCTACCTCGCGGTCGAGTTCGACCGGCCGTACAGCGGGAACATGAAGATCCAGCCGACGGCGTTCGAGAAGGCTCTGGTCTGGGCGATGGAGCCCGACCGCTAGAGAAGCCGCTCACTTCTTCGGCGCCGCGGCGGTGTCGATCATCGCGAGGGCCCTCTTGATCTCGCGGCTGGTCCGGCTTGATCGCGAGCGACTGGCGAAGCTCGCGCTGCGCCTCCGGGAGGCGCCCCTGGCAGAAAAGGGCGAGGCCGAGGCCGTTCCGCGTCCTGACGTCGTTCCCGTCCTTCGAAACGGCGTCGGCGAACGCCGCCTCGGCCGCGGCGCACTCCTGCGCCTCGAAAAGCGCCTCGCCGAGGGCGCGCCGGACCCGGGCGCTTTCGGGAAGCGCCGCAGCGGCCCCCCTCAGGAAAGCGATCCGCCTCGAAGCGAGCTCGTTCGCGCGCGCGGTCCCGGATGCGTAAGCTTCGTCCCGGCGCTCGACTGCCCCCTCGGGGTCGTGATAGCCGTTCCTGAGGGAGGTCAGGAGGGCGGCGTCGGCGTCGCCGTACTGCCCGAGGGCGAAGAGCGCCTGAGAGAGGTTCATCCAGGTCTTCGGGTTCTTCGGGCTCTGCTCGAGCGAGCGGCGGTACCAGGGGATCGATTCGGCCGGCTTCCCGCGGACGCGGAGGAACGTCCCGAGGTTCGAAAGGCCGGTCGGCGTCTCCATGCCCGGCCTTCGGGGCCGACGCCTTCTCCACCGCCGCCGCCTCGGACCCGGTCAGGTAGCCGAGGGAGATCAGCTTCTTCGTGAACTCGTCGGCGATCCTCTTCTCGTCCGCCGCCACGGTCGACGGGACGAGCCGCTCCACCGTCGCGAACGACGCCCACGCCTTCGGCGGGACCGGGGCCGCGCGCGGCCGGAGCCCGGCGAGCGGTTTCCCTTCGAAGGCCGGGTCGAGCGGAAGTCCGAGGAGGCGCGCGATCGTCGGCGCGACGTCGAAGACGCTCGCCTTTCCCCGTTTCTTCGACGGGACGACGTCGGGCCCGCCGGCGACGAGAATTCCCGGCGGGCGGTGCCAGAGGAACGCCGTCTCGACGAGAGCGCCCTCGCGAATCGAGGGCGGTCGCTCCCCACCGGAAGCCGTGGTCGGAGAGGAGTATCAGCGTCGCACCGTCCCGCTCGGCCCGGCGCAGGAGCTCGCCGAGGAGGCGGTCCGCCTCCGCGTAGAAGGCCGCGACGCCGCCCCCGTAACGTTTTGCGTCGGCGTCGGAGACGCCCGGGAGGGCGGGGGGGACGTACCGGCCGAGGACGTGCCCGATCTCGTCGGTTCCCTGCAGGTAGACCAACAGGAGATCCGGGTGTCTCGCGGTCGTAGAGCTCCGTCGCGACCTTCGCCGTCGCGCGCGTCGCCCCGAGGATCTTCCGGAAGCCGGTGACCGGGTCCGCGAGGTCCTTCTGCGCGGCGACGGCCGCGTCGAACTCGCCGCGCGTCACCGCGAGGCCGCGGGCGACCTCCTCGAACGACGGGCTCCCCTCCCGCTTCAGGACGATGCGGGCCCCTTCCGAGAGCGACTCCGGCCAGGCGAGCGCGGACGACCTCGAGAGCATCTCGACGTCGAACAGGACGGGGGCGAGCCGGTCCGAGACGAGGAATCCGTTCACCTTCTCGGCAGGCCACGTCGCCCACCACCCCGCGACGCCCACCTTGAGACCGAGCGCGCTGGCGGCGTTCCAGACGGCCGGGACCTTCCGCAGCGCCCGGTCACGGGGAGGAAGCGACCCGAGGTCTCGGGTCCCGCTCCTGGAAGTCGGCGACGCCGTGGTCCACCGGCGTCCGGCCGGTCGCGATCGTCGTCCAGATCATCGGGGATGCCATGGGCTCGAACGTGGCGAGGTCGTACGTCCTCCCCTTCGCGACGAGCTTCGAGAGCTCGGGCAGCTTCCCTTCGCGCATCAGCGGCGTAAGAAGCGCCCAGTCCGCCCCGTCCCAGCCGACGACGAAGACGCGCGGCCGGACCCCTGCGGGTCCGGCCGGCGCGCCGGATGCGGCGGCGAGAAACACCGCACTCGCCCCGGCGAGGAGAGCGGAGAGCCTCATCCGGAGGCTCAGAGGCCGAACAGCGCCAGCTCGTTCACCAGTTCCGCCACCCGAGGGTGGCGGGCCAGCTCGGCATAGAGCCAGCCGTGCCGCTCCTTCACGTCCTCGAGCTCGAGGCGCAGCTGCGCCGCATCCCCGCCGAGGACCGACTCGCGCAGCTTTTCAAGGGCGGCTCGCGCTTCCGGCGTCGACCGGTCGCCGAGCGCCGCCCTCAGCTCGTCGAACGCAGCCTGCACCCGTTCCGGGCGGCTGCCGGGAGCGGTCTCCCGGGAGATCTTCCGGGCGTTGTCGTCGCTCATGGCTTCCTCCGGCGCCGTCGGCGCGGCCCGACTGTAGCAAGACACGCGGGAAGCTTCAGCCGGCGACTGCCTCGGCCATCCGGCGTCGCAGCGTCTCGTCCGGGAGGGGGCCCGCCCCCGCCGCCATGTTGTCCTCGAGGTGCCGGACCTTGCTCGTCGCCGGGATTACGCAGGTGACCAAGGGGTTCGCGAGGATCCACCTCAGGAAGAGCTGGGCCCAGGACGCGCAGCCGGCCTCCGCCGCCCAGGGAGGGAGCGGCGTTCCGCCGAGCCGACGGAGCGCCTCGCCGCCGCCGAAAGGGCGGTTCGCGAGGACGGCGACGCCCCGATCCCGAGCGAGGGGGAGGATCGTCTTCTCCGCCCAGGGCTCGACGGGCGAGTAGTTCACCTGCACGAAGTCGAGAGGCTCCTTCCGGAGGACCCGGGCCAGGTCGGGATGCGCGCCAGCCGTGTAGTGGGTGACGCCGACGTACCGGATCCGGCGCCCGCCTTTCCACTCCCGGAGCGTCGCGAGCTGGGTCTCGACGTCGAGGAGGTTGTGCACCTGGATCAGGTCGAGATGCTTCTTCCGGAGCAGCCGCTCGGAAGCCTCCATCTGCGAGATCCCCGCAGCCCGCCCCCGCGTCCAGACCTTCGTGGCGAGGAAGAGCGGCTCCGTGAGGCCGAGCTTCGCGGCGACGTCCCCGACGACCTCCTCCGAGCGCCCGTACATCGGCGACGTGTCGACGACGCGACCGCCGAGCTCCGCGAAGCGGGCGAGAACCTGCTCGAGCGGCGCACGCTCCGCCGCGGACGGCCCGACGTCGAACGTCTGCCACGTCCCGAGACCGATCGCGGGCAGCATCTCGCCGGAGGACGGGATCGCCCTCCGAAGCGGCGCCGGGCTCGCGCCCGACGGGCGCGTTCCGAGCACCGTCCCCGCCGCGGCGGCGCCCAGAACGACGATGGCGTCGCGCCGGGAGAGGCTGGAATGGCTGGCTGGTTTCACGTTTTCGGGTCCGGGGGCCCGTGATTCGATACGCAGGCACGAACGGAGAGTTTCCCTTCTTCATAATCCCACCCATGAAAACGACGACGCGGAAGATCGCCCCCGCCCTGCTCGCCGCCGCGGCCCTCTGCGCCTGCTGGTTCGTCCGCGACTTCCCGGCCGGCCGAGGCGGAGTTCCTCGTGTCTCCCGACCCGGCCCTTCGCGCGCTGCCGTTCTCGGAAGCGGTCCGGGCAGGGGACTTCCTCTTCCTCTCCGGCCAGATCGGCAACGCTCCGGGAACCCTCGAGCCGGTCCCGGGCGGCATCAAGGCCGAGGCGCGGCAGGCGATGGAGAACACCAAGGCCGTCCTCGGGCGTCACGGCGCGTCCATGGACGACGTCGTGAAGTGCAGCGTCTTCCTCGCGGACATGGGCGACTGGCCCGCCTTCAACGAGGTCTACCGCGGCTACTTCCCGAAGCACTTTCCGGCCCGGAGCGCCCTCGGCGCGAACGGCCTCGCGAAGGGCGCGCGCGTCGAGGTCGAGTGCTTGGCCTGGGCACCGAAGAGCACGCCCTGACGCCGGAGGCGCTGTCCGACGTATCCGGGACGCGGCAAGTGATACGCTGTCTCAAGAAAGAGGAGGCCAGGAATGACGAGAAAGACGCTCGGTCTGATCGGTGCCACGTGTCTCGCGGTTTCGGCGGCGGCTCGGGTGACGGCGCAGGAGCCGCCCGGCCCGCCGAAGATTCTCCAGATCTACCGCGAAGAGGTGAAGCCCGGGAAGGGTCCCGCCCACGAGAAGGTCGAGGTCGGATGGCCCGCCGCTTTTGCGAAGGCGAACTGGCCCTCGCACTATCTCGCGTTGACCTCCCTGACGGGTCCCGCGGAGGCCTGGTTCATCACGGGATACCCGTCGATCGCCGCCTGGGAGAAGGACACGAAGGCTCTGGAGGGAAACAAGGCGCTCACGGCCGAGCTCGATGCGCTGACCGAGAAGGACGGTGAGCTCCTCTCGAGCGGATCCGGCCTCCTCCTCGCCTTCCGCGAGGATCTGAGCAACAACCCGTCCATCGACGTCGCGAAGATGCGCTACTTCCGGATCATCACGTTCCGGGTCCGTCCGGGCCATGACGCCGACTTCACGAACTCCGTCTCGATCGTGCGGGAAGCCTACAAGAAGGCGAACGTGGCTCTCCAGTGGGCCGTCTTCCAGGTCACCGCCGGAATGCCCGGGCCGACGTACACGGTCTGGATCCCGATGAAGTCGCTCGACGAGGTCGACGCCACCATGAAGGCCGCGAAGGCGATCCAGGAGGCCGAGGGCGAGGAGGGGCAGAAGGCCCTCAACAAGGCGTCCTCGGACGGCTACATCAGCGTCACCCAGAATCTCTACTCCTTCAATCCGAAAATGAGCTACCCCCCCAAGGAATGGACGGCGAAGGACCCGGAGTACTGGGCTCCGAAGCCGGCTGAAAAGAAGAAGTAGCCGGCCGGATCCCGACCTCAGCCCGCCGCGGCCGCGAAACGACGGACGATCGCGGCCGCGGGTTCGACGGAATGGATCGTCGCGACGCTCTTCCCGGCCTGCCAGAAGTCCTTCGACGAGGCTCCCTTCATCGAGGCATTCCGGAGCTGGAAGGCCGACCGGACGGAGTAGATTGCGCGCATCCAGTGCTTCGTCCGGTGCCCGGAGAGCATCCACCTCCCGACCGGCCCCGCCTTCGTCCCCATCCTCTCGACGAACGGCGTCCTGATGATCGAAAGCGGGACGCCCGTGATCCGCTCGGTCAGGACGATGTCCTTCTCCTGCGCGTCGAGGATCGCCTTCTTGTAGTCGGCGTGCGCGGTGCACTCGTCGGTGGCGATGAACCGGGTCCCCATCTGGACGGCGGAATAGCCGAGGCTGAGCATCGATTTGAACTCCGCCTCGCTCCCGACGCCCCCGGCGCAGACGAGCGGGACGCCGAGGTCCGCCAGCTCCGCGAGAAGCTCCTGCGGCGTCTTCCGCCCCGCATGGCCCCCGGCGCGGCTGTTGACGCAGATGAGGCCGTCCACCCCCTCGGCGATCCCCTTCTCGGCCCACCGGCGGTCGACGACGTCGTGGAAGACGACGGCCCCGGCCGCGTGCGCGCGCTTAACGACCCAGTCGGGGTTCCCGAGCGCCGTGATGAAGAAGCGGATCCCCGCCTCCAGCGAGAGCTCCAGGTACTCCTCCATCCGCTTCCGGTAGACCGCCGAGAGCGATTTCTCGGTGAGGATGTTCAGGCCGACCGGCTTCTTCGTGAGGGACCGGATCCGCTTCAGCCCCTCCCGGACGTCGAGCTTGTGGACGTAGACCAGCGAGAGCGGCTGGATGACGCCGAGCCCCCCCGCCTCGGAGACGGCGGCGACGAGCTCCGGGTTCGAGCAGGGGTACATCGGCCCGCAGAGGAGCGGCACCTCGACGCCGGCCGTTTCGGTGAAGCTCCTCATCGGCTCGGCCCCACCTTCCAGACGGCCGTGGCCCGCGCCACGGTGTCTCCCTGTTCGTCGCGGATCACGCTCACGACCTCGTAGTCGCGCGGCTCGGTCGAGGCGACCGCCGGAGCCTCGCAGGTCGCCACCAGCCGGCCCCGCGCCTTCTTGAGGTACTCGCACGAGAGCCGGACGAGGATCGACCGGCCGTCCGCCGGCATCCCGAATCCGAGCGCGAGACCCGTCGACATCTCGCCGAGGTTCGCGAGGGCGACGGCGTGGACGGAGTCGAGGTGGTTCCGGACGGCGCGCCGGTCGCCGATCGCGATGACGGCGCGGCCCGGCGCCAGCTCGAGGATCTCGGGACGGATCGAGCCCGAGTAGGGGATGAACCGCCCGAAGAGCTTCGAGAAGACGAATTTCCCGCCCGGCTTCGGGCTCAGGCTCTGCCACGTCGAGCGGAGGCGCTCGACCGGTGTCTTCGGCTTGGTCATGGAATCCCTCGAGGCCCGGAGGCCGGGCCCCTGGATGTTACGGGAAGAGGGAGAGCTGGGGGCCGGACGGAACACGGAACGAGGCGGCCGAAAGAGAGGGGCCGCCCGGCTCGAATCCCGCCTTCCGGGCCGCCACGCGAAAGAGCGCGCGGAGCTGCTCCGCGTACGGCCCCTCGCCCCGCATCCGCGAGCAGAACCCCGGGTCGTTCAGCCGTCCGCCGCGGACGTCGCGGATCCGCGAAAGGACCTTGTCCTTCCGGAGCGGCACGTTTCGCTCCAGCCAGTCGAGGAAGAGAGGCGCGACCGCGAGCGGCAGCCGGACCGGCGTGCTCGAGGCGAAGCGCGCGCCGGCCTCGCGGGCCGCCGCGAGGACGGCCGGCATCTCGTGGTCGTTCAGGCCCGGCACGACCGGCGCGACGTAGACGCTCGTCGGAACGCCCGCCGACGAGAGAGCGCGGATCGCCTCGAGGCGGGCCCGCGGGACGGCGCCCGCGGCTCCATCGCGCGGGCGAGCGCCTCGTCGAGCGTGGCGATCGAGAGCGCCACGGAGGCGGCGCGTGACGGCGGCGAGAGACGACAGGAGGTCGGCGTCCCGCACCACGAGGTCCCCTTTCGTGACGATCCCGACCGGGTTCCGGAAGTCGAGGAAGACCTCGAGGCACCGGCGCGTGAGGCCGAGCTTCCGCTCGACCGGCTGGTACGCGTCGGTGACGCCCGAGAGAGCCACCGTCTGCGGCTTCCAGCGCCGCGACGACAGCTCCTTCGCGGAGGAGCTCCGGCGCGTCCTCCTTCACGAGGATCCTGCGTCTCGAAGTCGAGCCCCGCCGAGAAGCCGAGGTACTCGTGGGTCGGCCGGGCGTAGCAGTAGGCGCAGCCGTGCTCGCAGCCGCGGTAGGGGTTCAGGCTGACGTCGAACGGGATGTCCGGGCTGTCGTTCGTCGAGAGGATCGAGCGCGAGGCGTCGGAAAAGTACTCGGTCCTGAGCGTCGGCGCATCCTCCCCCGGCGCCGGCTCGATATCGTCGTCGTTGGCGTACCTCAGCCGCTCGAACCGGTTCGGAGCGTCGCCCCCCGCTCCGCGGCCGCGGAGGCGGACGTCGGACGGAACATACGCCTGACTCACGCCCAGATCCTGGCAGGATCTTCGGCCGGAGTCCAGCACCCAGGATGCCTGGAAGTGGCATGCTTGACGCAAACAAAGAGAAGCGATGAAGCGGCCCCCCCGCCCTCTCGTCTTTGCCCTCCTGACGGCGATGGCGCCGCTCGCGCTCGACGGCTGCGTCTCGGTCGGCGTCAAGCGGTCGCAGATCCCTGAGGCGCCCGCCTCCGAAACCGGCGCCGAAGGGACCCCGGCGAAGAAGACCACCGGCGCCGTGGAGGTCCTGATTTTCGAGAAGCAGGGCGACGTCGAGGCTTTCCGCCTCGTCCCCTACCCCGTCCTCTCGGAGATCTACCGCGCGGACGGGACGAACCTGTCGCTCGTCGGGCGCTCGATGTCGCCGATGTGGGCGATCCCGGACCTCGCGACCGGGAGCTATCGCATCCTCGTGACGAAGCGGATCAACGAGAACGGCGACATCGAGGCGCTGAAGGACCCCCGCGGGAAGGAGTTCGACCTCAAGGCGGGCGAAAAGGCGACGCTCCGGGTCGTCCTGAAGAAGATCCCGACCGGCTGGATCATCCTCGGCGTCGTCGCGGCGGCCGCCCTGATCTACTTCGGAACGAAGGAGCTGTCGTCGGGCCATCTCCCCGTTTCCGCCCGTCCCCCCGACGTCGCCGTCGGGGTCGTGATGTGGGCCATCGACCAGGCGCCGAAGGGCCCCGGCCCGTCGACCGCCGACGTCTTCCCAGCGAACGGCTCGATCGTGGCGGCGAGACGCGTCACCGTGAACTTCCTCGTCGACGTGCCGCTGGCCCCAGGGGGCTTCGACGCGGACGCCGTCCTCGCGCTCGGGACCCTGTCGGGGGCGATCCCGGGCGCGGTCTCCTACCGCGCCGAGGACCAGCTCGTCCGCTTCACGCCGGAGCGGGACTTCGCGCCCGGCGAGTCCGTCACCGTCACGCTCGACCTCGAGAAGGTGAAGGGCCCCGGCGGTCGTTCCGGCGAGGGGAAGTCTCGACGACGTTTCGCGTGGCGAGGTGAAGTCCGGAGGGAGGCGGCAGGCCTCCGGCGGGCTCAGCGCCGGTCCTCCGGCTTCAGGATCTTGCACGGGAACGGCTCGAGAAACATCGAAGCGGCGACACGGGCCCGTGTCAGCCGGGTGACCTCGACCGTCGTCGTGGTCGTCTGAGGGGGACGCCCGTCGAAAGCGACCCTCTCGACGGTGACGCGCCTGAGCGGAACGCCCCGGACCTCCGCCATTGCGACGGCCAACTCGCCGTCGAGCCTTTCGTCGCCGGTCCCCGGAGCTCGTGCCGTCGGCCAGATCGCGAGAGCCGGATCCGGGAGTTCCGGGGTCACCCAGAAGTCGTCCACCCTATCGGTGTGCGACCTTCGGACGCCACCCACGCCACTCACGTTCGTGTCATAGGCGATCGAGAAACGGTAGATGGTGCGTCGGGAAGCCCGTGACCTTTGAACCGAGCTCATCGAGCGACTTTTCGACCCGCAGGTTCTCGCGCGTGGCCGATGCGCCGGTCGCCGCAGGCGGGAAGGCGCCGGCTCCGGCGAACGGAGCCCACGGCCGGCATTTCCTGGCGACGGGATCGAAGAACCGAACCGTCCGGCCTCCGTCGCTCGTCAGCAGGATGCTTCCCTTCGGCCAGGCGCTGTTTCGGCTCTCGAGGAACTCGACCCTGCCGCGATCCCCGTCTACCCAGCCGCGGACCGTCGAGTCGGCGAGGGAGACGAGCCGCGCCGTCGGACTCTCTACCTTCGTCGTCGCGGTGAAGACGACACCGGCGCCGGCAGGCGCGGCGCTGCCGGCGCCGAGGGCCGACGCCGCGATGTAAAGAATGATCTTCGATGTTCTCATCGCTCCCGATGATAGGGCTCCGTCTTCGGATTCAAGCCCCGACAATCTGTCCAACAACGAACCGGGGCCGCCTCCGTCGGCGGCCCCGCGAGGAATCCGGTCTGCCGAAAGAGTTACTTGAGCGGGAGCTCCCAGACGCCCCGGCCGTAGCTCGAGATGCGGAGAAAGTTGCCCGTCGGCGGAAAGTACATGTCCGAGATCATCGCGAGGGGAAGGCCGTTGCCGACAGGATCCCAGTGAACGCCGCCATCGACCGTCCGGTAGACGCCGATCCAGTTCGCGACGAACACCGTCTGGCCGCTCGGATCGGTCGGATCCACGACGAGCCTGTTGATCGGAAGCTGCGGCAGATCGCCGGTCGCGTCGCTCCAGGCGGCGCCGCCGTTCAGGCTCTTCGCGACATGCGGCCCGCCTGTCGTCGCCTCGTTCGCGAGGAAGACCTTCGTATGATCGCTCGCCCAGCCGAGCGCCGAATTGAACCCGGGCCATGTCGGAATCCCCGCCGCGGCGATGTTGATGTCCGCCCAGGTCGCCCCGCCGTCGTGGGTGTAGAGGAAGTGGTTCGCGTTTCCGGCAAGCCCGATGTGGTTCAAATCGTCTGGCGCGAGGCCAACGCCGAAGCTCACCGCCCGGATGACGCGGCCCGCGGCCGGTGAGGTCCAGATCGGAGTCCAGAAGTCGCCGCTGTTGGCGGTCTTGAGAAGGTAGTGGGCGGTGTTCGTGTAGAACACGTGCCCGGTCGGGTCCGCCGCCACCGTCGGCGTCGCGATCGGGGTCACGAAGTAAGAGTCGAAGTACCACGGGTAACCCGGGGCGGGCCCGCCAGGTTCGACGTGTTGAGCAGCACGTCGTACTTGGCCTGGTTGTTCGGCGGGTTCTTCAGCCACCGCCGGATGTCGAGGAAATAGAGGCTCCCCATCGACACGTCGTTGTTCGCCTGGCTCCAGCCGGTGCCGAAGCCGTCACCGCCGATCGAGCCCGTGTACGTCGTGCCATTCACGCGGAACAAGGTTCCGTTGTCCTGGGTGCCGATCAGGGTGTCGTCCGTGTGGACGGTCCCGGAGTTCAGGGTGTAGATCAGGGACGTGACGAGGCCCGTGTTGGCGTTGTCGTTCCAGGACTTGCCATTGTCGTCGCTGTAGAAGACGCCACCGTCGTTTCCGAAGAAGATCCGCTTGCCGGACGCCGTCGAGACGGCCGCGCAGTGGAAGTCGGCGTGTGCGTAAGGAAGGATCAGCGGCGGGAAGCCGACCTGGTTCACCGCGAGATTTCCAAGCCAGCTGGTCAGCAGCGTCCAGGTGTTGCCGCCGTCGCGGCTGACCGCCGAGCTGAGTTGCCGCCGGCATAGACCGTGTTGCCCGTCGAATCGGTCGGATCGGCCAGGATCATCTGGTTGTACCAGGCTTGCCCGTGCATGAGGTCCATGTCCGGGTTGAAGATATTCGGGTTGGTCGGCGTCTTGGAGTTCACGCCGAGCGCGGTGAAGTGCTGCCCGCCGTCGGTCGACCTGTAGATCTCCTTCTGGTCGTTGCCGTCGTTGGTGGCCGAGAGCGCATAGACGATGTTGTTGTTCGGCCCTCCCGCCGTGAGCGTCGTACGGCCGGCCTCACCGGAGGAGCCGAGGACGCCCGTGTCCGCGATGTAGTTCCACGTCGCGCCCCGGTCGGTCGAGAAATAGACGAGCGTCTGCTCGAAGCAGTTCGTGCAGGTCTGCCAGTACGCCTGCGAGGCGAGCCAGCCCGCGCCGGTCTTCACGAAACTCCAGTCCTCGTGGCCCGCCACGCCGGGCACGTTGAAGATGCCCTCGAGAAACGGATCGACCGAAACGTAACCGTAGGAAGCCCCGCCGTCCGTCGAGCGATAGAGGCCAACGTCCGTTCCGACGAGAACGATGTCGTTGGCGTCGGTCGAGCCCTGCGAGGTGTCCACCTTGACGTCGAGGATCCGGGCCGCGCCCGGAAGGACGATCGGGGCGGACCAGGTATCGGCGCCGTTCGATCGACTTGTACATGATGCCGCCGACCCCGAGATCGAACGGGTCGCCCGAGCCGAGATAGATGACGTCCGGCGTCCGGCCGAACTCGGCGCCGCCGCCCGACGTCGCGTAGATCCTGTCCGTCTTGGCGACCCAGGTCGGATTCTGCGCGCCGAAGTTCGTCGTCTTCCAGAGACCTCCGCCCGAGGAGAGGAGATAGACCGTGCCGGCACGGCCGGGCCTCGGGTCGGCGAGGATGGCGCGCAGGCGCCCGTTGTTGTCCTTGGCCTTGTTCACGCCGTTCTGAAAGCGGGTGATGTTCGAGGGGCCGAGCGATCTCCAGGTCCCGCCGATCGGCGCCAGCCCCGGACTCGAGAGGCGTTGCACTTCCGACAGGATGCGGGCCCGTAGCTCGGGACGGAAGCTCGCCGCCCATCTTTTCCTTCAGCCACTCGATCCGGCCTTCCGGAGATTCGGCCTGGTCCTGGTCGACGCTCGGAGGCAGGTCGCCGGCCTTGATGCGGCTCCTGTAGTTTTCGCTCGGCGCCGTCTGTGCGCCCGCGACCGTGGACAACGCGGCGACGGCACCGGCCAGGACCAGGGTGCTGGAAAGCGGTACTCTGCCATGCAGTCCCCCTCTGGAAACGCGACTCTATATCAATTCCGGCGACGAGGGGGTCGAGAAAGGCCGTCAGCCGCGCGCGATCTCGCGGACGCCGGCGACGAGGCGGTCGACCTCCTCGGCCGTCGTGTAGGCGACGCAGCCGGCGCGGACGAGGCCGTCGCGGCCATGCCCGAGGCGCGCGATTGCCGTCTCGGCGTAGAAGTCGCCGTGCGAGACGAAGACGGCGCGGCGCGCGAGCTCCGCCGCGACCGCCTCCGGCGCGCGGCGCGCGACCGAGAACGAGACCGTCGGGGTTCGGGGCTTCTCGGGCGGCGGGCCGTAGAGCGTCACGCGCGGGATCTCGCCGAGGCCCTTCCAGAGCCGCTCGACCAGCTCCCGGCCCCGCGCCTCGAGGACCTCGAAGGCGAGGGCGAGCCGCTTCCGTCGCGTTGCACCGCCGGCGAGCGAGGCGAGGAAGTCGACGGCCGCGGCCGCGCCGACGATCCCCTCGTGGTCTGCGTCCCCGTCTCCAGCCGCTCGGGGGCCGGTCGGGCGCCGGGCGAGCTTCGGCACGTCGAGCCCGGCGATCTTCTCGCGCTGCCCCACAGGACGCCGAGGTGCGGCCCGTAGAACTTGTAGGGCGAGCAGGCGAGGAAGTCGCCGCCGAGCGCCGCACGTCGACGAGCATGTGCGGGGCGTAGTGGACCGCGTCGACGAAGACGAGCGCCCCCACCTCGTGCGCCATCGCCGCGGCGCGGCGGACGTCGCTGATCGTGCCGAGGGCGTTCGACGCCGCGCCGATCGCGAGGAGGCGCGTCTTCGTTCGAGAGCAGGCGCGGAAGCTCCTCGAGGTCGAGCTGGCCCGGCCTCGGGGACCATCGGCAGTGCGCGGACGTCGACGCCCCGCTCCTTCTCGAGCGCCCGCCACGGGTCGACATTGGCGTGGTGGTCGAGCTCGGTGACGACGATCTCGTCGCCCGGCGTCCCACTTCCGGCCGAGCGCGCGGCCGAGGTGGAACGTCAGCGTCGTCATGTTGGCGCCGAAGGCGACCTCGGCCGGCGCCCCGCCGAGGAAGTCGGCCAGCGCCTCGCGCGCCGCCGGCAGCGCCGCGTCGGTCTCCACGCTCGTCGGGTAGGCCCAGTGGGTGTTCGCGTTGTGGTGGAGAAGGTAGTCGGCTGACGGCGCTCGCGACCTCCTGCGGCACCTGCGTGCCCCCCGGGCCGTCGAAGTAGGCGACCGGGAGACCCCCTTCGAGGCGGGCCGAGCGCGGGGAAGTGGGAACGGATCGCGGAGACGGGGCGACGTCGGCGCGGGTCTCGACGGGGCTCATGGGGCGGGATTATGGCCGTAACATCCGGGCCGTGGCGCGCCTCGTCTCGCTCAACGTCTCGCTCCCGGAGGAGATCGTCTGGCGCGGGCGCAGGGTCCGGACCGCGTTTTTCAAGAAGCCGGTGGAAGGGCCGGTCTTCCTTTCGACGCTCCACCTCGACGGGGATGGCGTCGGCGACCCCCGCTACCATGGCGGGCGGGAGAAGGCCGTCTACCTTTATCCGTTCGAGCACTATGCATACTGGGAAAGGGAGCTGCGCCGCGACGACCTCTCCCCGGCTCCTTCGGCGAGAACTTCACGACTGAGGGGCTCCTCGAGGAGGAGGTCCGGATCGGGGACGTCTTCGACGTCGGGAACGCGCGGGTCCGGGTGACGAAGCCGCGAACGCCCTGCGCGAAACTCGGGATGCGGATGGGGTCGATGGCCTTCGTCCGGCGCTTCGCGGCGAGCGGGCGGAGCGGGTTCTACCTCGCCGTCGACCGGGAGGGGGGCGTCGCGTCCGGGGAACCCGTCGTGCGTCTCGCCTCCGACCCGGCGCAGCCGACCGTCGCCGAGGTCTTCCGGGAGATGGCCTCGGGCTGAGCGCTCCCGGCGCGTGCCCCTCTCCCCCGCCGACCGGCCGGGGCGCGAGTAGACTTGATCATGCCGTGACCGCACGTTGGGAGCGCCGCGAGATCGTCCTCCGGACGAACGCCACGGGGCATCGCCTGACCGCCCCCGTCTTCCACTGCCACGGCCGGAACGAGCGCCCGCTCGCTTACCTGCAGGCGAATGTCCACGGCGCCGAGCTGCAGGGGAACGCGGCGATCCTCGCCCTGTTCGACCTTCTCGAGAAGGAGCCGCCCCGCGGCAGCCTCGTCCTCGTCCCGCGTGTCAATCCCGTCGGCGCGAACCAGCAGCTCGGCGATTACGTCACGGGCGTCTTCGACCTCCTCTCGGGCGCGAACTTCAACCGCGGCTATGTCTACCTGACGGGCCCGTCCCGCGCCACGGCCGCGCCGTACGTCGACGTCGACGCCTTCGCGACCGTCCACCGCGACGCGACGCTGTCGGAGATCAAGGACGGCTTCCGCGAGGCGCTGAAGGCGGCGCTCGCCGCCATCCGCGACTCCGCGGCGACATGGGGCCTCGACGCGCGGCTCGAGTTCGCGCTCGCGATCCAGGACCTGGCGATCGAAGCCGACGTCGTGATGGACCTGCACACGGGCGATCGCGCCCCGCGTTATCTCTACGCGCCCGAGGGCGCCACCGCCGCGACGCGCGCGTTCGGCATCCCGTTCGTCCTCGAGATTCCGCACCGCTTCGCCGGCGCGCTCGACGAGGCGTCGTTCGTGCCGTGGAACGACCTCTCCGAGGCCTTCCGCCGGCTCGGCCGACCGGACGTGCGCCGCTCCGTGGACGGATTCACCGTCGAGCTCGGCTCGATGAACACCTTCTCGATGGCACAGGGGACGGAGGACGCCAAGCGGATCGCGTCGGCGCTCCGCTACTACGGCGTCCTCGACGGCGATCCCGACGACCCGGCCTACCGGATCGTCGCGTGCCGCGTTGCGGACTACCAGTCGATCGCGGCGCCCGAGGGCGGGCTCGTCGACCCGGTCGTCAGCCCCGGCACCCCCGTCCGCCAGGGCGACCTCGTCTGCCGGATCGTCGACCCGTCGCGCTGCACCGCGCTCCCGCCACGCTCGGCCGACGCCGTCGTCGAGGTCCGGGCCCCGGAGGACGGCGTGGTCCTGCTGTTCCACGCCTTCTCCTCGGTGCCGAAGGGCGTCCGCCTCGTCTCGATGATGACGAAGACGAAGACCTTGTAGCTACTTCAGGTAGCCGAGCGACTTCAGGTTTTCCACGTATTCCCTCGGGTCGAGGACGAGGGTGGCGTCGCGCGGGCGGAGTCCCCAGCTCGCCACGGTGGCGCGCGTCGGCGAGCCCGGGAGGAGAAGGTCGGCCTGGACCGTTCCGGCCAGCTCCCGCGAGGCCGGAATGCCGAGGACGGAGAGGAGCGTCGGCGCGACGTCGGCCGGGCCGATCGTCCCCGACGCGCCGGGACGCGCCAGGGGCCCCGCGAGCCGGAGGACGCCGCCAGCCTCCGTCCGCCCGCCGTCGAAAAGGACGGCGAAGAGGTCGACGCCGTCTCGGAGCGCCGGGACTGTCGAGGAACGCGCGGATCTTCGCCGCCTCCGAGGTGACGGCCCCCGCGAGCGCGACGCGGTCGGCCGCCGTCCGCGCCGGGTCGGCGAGCGCCGCCCCGAGGATGTCGAGCCCCGGCAGGTAGAGAAGAGCGAGCCTCGGCTTCTCGCGCTCGAAGGCATCGGCGAACGCCCGCATCGCGAAGTCGTCCGCCCCTGTCGCGTCGGCGACGAGGCGCTCCAGCGTGCCGGGCTCGGGGGCGGGGCGCGGCGCGAGCGCGGCGGCGCGCTGAGTCGTCTCGGGAGGCCACCCCTCCCCGGCGAGCGGCGCGCCCGCGCGCGCGGCGAAAAAGAGGTGGTTCGAGAGGATCGTCCCTCCCCCGTCGCCCGCCGGGATAGGTCGTCCACCAGTTCACGACGAGCGACGCCACGCCCGCCCGCCGCGCGACCTCCCACATCGCGGGGACGCGCCGCGCCGCGGCCGTGACGGACTCCCGGCGCGCGACGGAGAGCGCCGGCAGGACGGTGCGCAGGTAGAAGGCCGACGCGCCGACGGGGCGGAACGCCGCGCCGACGCCCGCCACGCGGACGAGATCGAGCGAGCCGATGCCGTGGCGCGAGGCAGGCTCTCCCGTCGCGACGGTCGTCCAGAACGCCGCCACGTCCCGCTCCCTTTTCAGGAACCGTCCGCCTCCGGACCCGAACGACGCCGAGAAGCCGGCGGGCGCCTCCGGGAGATAGCGGTCGGACCAGCCGTCGACGCCGACGAGGACGACGTGCCGGGCGTTCGCCTCGACGACGAGCGGCCCCGCGTCGGCCGGGCCGTGCCGGAGGGCCCACGCCGCCGCTCCCCCGGCGAGCGTCAGGAGGAACGCCGCGAGGCCGACGAGGCCGAGCCGGCGCGTCGACGAGAGGACGGCGCGGCCGAGGCCACGACGACGGCGATCGCGACGCCGCGCGCCGCGCGGACCGCGATGAAGACCGCCGCGGCGACGACGAGGAGGACGCCGAGCGCCGCGAGGGGCCCCGACGTCCGGAGGGCCGGCAGCGCCGCGAGCACCGCCCCGACGCCCGCGAGGACGCCGAAGGCGGCCGCGATCTCGGCCGACATCCCCTCGGCGTCGCCGCGGCCCCGGAGCCGGAGGACGGCCGCCCCCACGAGGAGGGAGACGAGAACCGCCGCCACGACGAGCGAGCCGAGCGCGAGCCAGAGGAAGAGGGCGATCGCGTCCCGGACCGGGAGCGACGACGACGCCGTGTTGAGCGCCGTCTCCGCGAGGGCCACCGCGAGGGCGAGGAAGAGCGCTCCGACGGCCGCGCCGAGCAGCAGGCTCCTCGCCTTCGTCCGGGCTGCGAGCGCGCCTTTCAGGACCGCTCCCTCGACTCCGCGGTCGAGGTAACCCCGCTCGCGCAGGCGCTCCCGCGCGGCCTCGAAGGTCAGCGGCTCGAGAGGGGGCTCGTCAGCCATCCGGACGACGTTAGCAGCTTTCGTCAGCGGGTCCGGTCGCGGAGGACGAGGGCGAACTCCCGGAGCATCTCTCCCTTCCTTCCGAAGACGCTCATCGACTCCACGGCGTGCTCCGTCAGCTCGGCGACGAGCCGCCGCGCCCCCTCGCGCCCCACGTGCCTCGCGAAGGTCGGGGCCGGGGCGCGGAGCGACTCCTTGCCGGTCCGCGCGCTCGGCGTCAGCTCGAGGAGGTCGTCCACGATCTGGAAGGCGAGGCCGACGTTCTTCGCGTAGGAACGGACGGCCGCCAGCTCGCGGGCGCGGGCGCCGCCGAGCACCGCCCCGAACTCGGCCGAGGCGACGAAGAGGGCGCCCGTCTTCCGCGCGTGGATCGTCTCGAGCCGCTCGAACGTGGCCGCCGATTCGGGCGTCCTGAGGTCGAGCGCCTGACCCGAAGCGAGGCCGGCGAGTCCCGACGACTCGGCGAGCCGCGAGATCAGGTCGAGGGCGGCGGAGGCTCCCGGTCCGCCGCTCTTCAGGCCCGCGTCCGCGAGGAGGCCGAAGGCCCGCGTCAGAAGCGTGACCGCCGCCAGGATGGCGAGGTCCTCGCCGTGCGCGACATGGAGCGCAGGCCTCCCACGCCGGGCCGTTGCGTTGTCCATGGACGGCAGGTCGTCGAGCGCGAGCGACGCCGCGTGGATCATCTCGACGGCGCAGGCGGGGTCGAGCAGACGCGCGCGCGTCGCCCCGAACAGCTCCCCCGCGAGAAAGACGAGCGCGGGGCGGACGCGCTTGCCGGGCGAGACGAGCGCTTCCCACGCCGCTTCGGGGAGCGGATCGAGCGGATCCCGGCCGCCGGCGCCGGCGGCGAGGAGCTCCGGGAGGCGGGCGTCGACCGCCTCCCGCACCTTCTTCAGGGCGTCATTCAGGCGGTCGCGTGCGGCGGGCATGCGGTGATCGGCGCGGGCCGGGGCGTCGCCTCCGGCCCGCGGCGGAACGGATCACGCGAAGCTGGCGAGCGCGTCCTTTTCGTCGTTGTAGACGTCGAAGACGGTGATGAGCTGCGTGACGGTCAGGACGTCGCTGATCTTCGGCGGCAGCGCCATCAGCTTCAGCTTCGCCCCCTTGTGCGTCGCCGTCGTGTAGCAGCCGACGAGCTCGCCGACGCCGGAGGAGTCGATCGTCGAGACGTCCTTCATGTCGACGACGAGCTTCTTCGCGCCGCCCGCGAGGGCCGCGTGGATGGCCTCCCGCATCTGCAGGTCACCCGCTCCGATCGTGATCTTGCCGTGGAGCTCGATGAACTTGACGTCGCCGGCGTCGCGGGTCGTTACGGTGGTCTTCATGCGCTTCTGGCTCCCTTCGTGCTGGATTCCGCCTTCAAATTCTTTCTCATCGTGAGCATCGTCCCGCCGGACTCGCCGCGCGAGAACGTGACGTCGTCCATGAACGTCTTCATGTAGAAGATACCGCGCCCCGAGGTCTTGAGCTGATTCTCCGGCGCGAGCGGGTCGGCGACCGCGTCGGGCTCGAATCCCTCCCCTTCGTCGCCGACCTCGATCTTCAGCTCGTCCCCGTCCCCGCCGATCGAAAGGTAGACGCGCTTGTCCGGGTTCCCGTGGTTCCCGTGCTTGATCGCGTTCGCGAGCCCTTCCCGGAGGGCGACGCCGATCCAGTGCTCGTTCTCGCCCGCCAGACCGCGCTGCCGGCAGACGTGCAGGAGCACGGCCTCGGCAAGCTCGAGGTTTTCGAATCGGCTTGCGAGCCAGAGGACGATCGGGCCGGGCGAAAAGTCGGTCATCGTTCGAACGGCTGCCGCCGGACGCCGGGAGATGGAACAGGTCGGGCGCCCTGCTAAGCTCCTCGCCCCGATGTTCACCTCCCCCCGTGTTCTGAAAGCGAGCGGATGATACGCGACGCCGCATCCGGGCGTCCACCGCGCGCCCGCCCTTTCCTCGTCGCCGTCGCCGCCCTCCTCCTTTCCGTATCGCCTCGGGGATTCGCGCAGGCCGCAGCGGAAGCGCCGAAAGCGCCCCTCGCCGCCGCCGAGCCGAAGAGCCTCGCCGAACGGCTCCCGGCCGCGGTCACCGACGCCCAGAAGCTCGTCGCGGCCGTCCGGGGCGTTCCGTTCCCCGGCTCGGTTCCGTCGGCGCTCCTGACCGAGAAGGAGCTGGCGAACGTCCTCGAGAGAAAGCTCTCCGAGGACCTTCCGGTCCCCTTCGACCGCTACGCCGCGTCGCTCGCGGCCCTCGGGGTCGTCCCGCCCGGCACCGACCTGAAGGAGCCGATGACGCGCCTCTACGCGCGGCAGGTGGCGGGCTTCTACGACCCCGACGAGAAGAAGTTCTACGTCGTCCCAGAGCGAGCCGGCGAGGCCGCCCGCGGGGCGGCCGGTCTCGGGCCCCTCGCCGAGCGGATGATGGAGGACGCCCTCCTGACGCACGAGCTGACGCATGCGCTCCAGGACCGCCACCTCGACCTGTCGAAGCGGCTGAAGGAACTCCGGGAGAACGGTGACGCGCAGATGGCGCTGCAGGCGATGCTCGAGGGAGAGGCGACCGTGGTCATGATGCAGGCGGTCCTCTCCCAGCTGCCGGCCGAGTTCCGCGACCGCCTCTCGACCGGGAGCCTCCTCTCCTCGATGGCCCAGATGGCCGCCGGCGGCCTGGAGGGCGCCGACGGCGTCCCGGAGTTCTTCGTCAAGGAGCTCCTCTTTCCCTACACGTCGGGAACGGAGTGGGTCGAGAAGAAGCGGGTCGACGGCGGCTGGGCGGCGCTCGACGCCGCGTGGAAACGGCCTCCCAGGACGACCGCCGAGATCCTCCACCCCGACCGGCCCGCCTCCCCTCGAAAGCGGATCCCCGACGCGGGCCGTCCGGCCGCGGCGGAGGTCCCGCCCGGGACACGAGTGCTCTGGACCGACCGCTTCGGCGAGTGGATGCTGAGAACGGTCCTCGAGACGGCCGGCGCCCCCGACCCGGCGGGCCTCGCCGCCGAGTGGCAGGACGACCGCATCGTCTTTTTCGAGCCGAAAGGCGTCCGGGACGGACCGGTCGGATTCGTCTGGCGGCTCCGCCTCTCGTCGGGCGACGCCGCCCGCCGCCTCGCCGACGTACTCGCCGCGTTCTACGAGGCCGACGAGTCGGACTCCGGCGCGCAGGTGTCGCGGAGCGACGACGTCGTGACCGTCGTCCGCCGCGCGGCGCCGCCGAAAGCGGCGAGGCCCGCTTACGGGCCCGAAAGCAGTTTCGTCGCCACCGGCAGGAAAATGAAGAGCTGCACGGCGTCGAACGTGCCGTGCGCGAAGACCGGGGCCCAGGTCGAGCCCGTTTTCTGAAAGGCGACGGCGAGGACCACCGTGATGGCGATCAGGCCGACGAAGAAGAAAGGCTCCCCGTATCCGCCGTGGGCGAGGAGGAAGAAAATCGAAGCCGACACCGGCCCGAACCGCCGCTGCAGGAACGCGCGGAAGTAGAACTCCTCGAGCGTCATCGCGCAGAGGACGATGAGGAGCTTCCGGAACGGCGAGAGCGCCGCCATCCACTGGACGAGCGGCGGCACCGTCGTCGGGCGCGGCAGGTCGAGCCAGAGCGTCAGCAGCCCGAACACGAGGCCGACGGCCAGCGTCAGGACCCAGCCGATGAGGCCGAGGCAGACTCCCGCGCCCGCTTCGGCGAGAGGCCGCGGGCTGCGGAGCGCCAGCAAATCGACGAGGTGCGGCCGCCCCGAGAGGAGCCACCAGCAGGCGAGAAACGTCGCGAGGACTCCCTGGACGAAGAAGATGCCCGAGAACGAAAGGCGGCTCGTGTCGAGCGACGCGGAGCTGCCCGTCGACGGGAGGAGGATCGTCGTGACGAGGACGAGAAAAAGGAGCCCGAGCGCCACGATCTTCGCGCCCCCCGTAGGGAACCGGTCGCGCGCGAAGCGCCCCTTCGCCGCCGCGACGCCGAGGATCGCGGCGAGGAGCGGGATCCCCGCACCGAAGAGAAGGGCGGCGTCGATCGTCTTCACGGGGTTTCGCATCCGCGGCTCCCCGGGGGTTCGCGGGCGCGCGGACTCTAGCAGACTCCGCCGGGCGGAACCGGGGAATCAGCGCTGCCGAAGCTGCACGAGGGCGACGCCCGTGAGCAGCATCAGCATCCCGAGGAAGAGGCGCGCCGTGAGCGGCTCCCCGAGGAGCCCCGCGCCGAGAAGGACGGCAATGAGCGGGTTGAGGTAGGCGTACGTGCTGGCGCGGGTCGGCGGCCAGACCTTCGTCAGGACGCCGAACGCGGTGAACGCGAGGCACGAGCCGACGAGGGCGAGGTAGAGGACCGCGAGCGCCGGCTTTTCCGCGACCGGAGCGTGGAGGAAGCCGCCCGTCAGGGGCGCGGCCACGAGGCCGATCCCCGCTGCCATGAGCATCTGGATCCCGGCGTTCGTCAGGGCCCCGCCCTCCGAGACGTTCCGCTTCAGGTAGAGCGTCGCCCACGCCCAGAGCGCGGTCGAGAGGACGATCGCCGCCGAGCCCCCGAGCGACGCGCGCTCGGCCTTCTCGGGTGCCATCAGGACGACGACGCCCGCGAAGCCGAGCAGGGCGCCCGACCAGCCCCGCGCTCCGAGCGGCTCGGTCCGGAGCGTCAGGAGGCCGAGAAACACGGGGACGAGCGCGCAGAGGACGGCCGCGAGTCCCGAGGAGATGTGCAGTTCGGCCCAGGTGACCAGCGTGTTGCAGACCCCGAGAAGAACCGCTCCCGAGACGAGGAGGTGCGGCACGGCGGCGCGCGGGGGGAGCGGCTCGCCGAGGAGCCGGCCGAGCGCGAGGCAGAGGACCGACGCGAGGGCGAAGCGGAGACCGACGACACCCCAGGGGGTGAACGAGCGGAGGGCGACCGCGATACCGAGGTACGTGCTCCCCCAGACGAGGGAAACCGTCAGGTAGGAGAGCCAGCCGAGAAGGTCCTGGCGGCGCCGGGCCGTCGCGTCCATCCCGCGGCAAGATGCGCCGCCAGGCTGACGCTGTAAAGGGCGGCGCCGACCATGCCCCGGCCGGACGGGTCGGGCGTCAGAGGTCCCGCGCCCGGAACGTGTCGCAGGCGTCGATCGAGCCCGACTCGAGCCCCGTCCGGAACCAGCGGACGCGCTGCGCGGAGGAGCCGTGCGTGAACGACTCGGGGTGGACGCCTCGCCCCGCGCTCCGCTGGAGCCGGTCGTCGCCGATGGCGGCGGCCGCGTTCAGGCCGGCCTCGACGTCCCCGCTCTCGAGGATGCCGCGCTCGCTGGTCGAGTGGCCCCAGACGCCCGCGAAGCAGTCGGCCTGGAGCTCCAGCCGGACCGAGAGCGCGTTCGCGA
Organism: uncultured Acidobacteriota bacterium; assembly: GCA_963821435.1. Lineage (GTDB taxonomy): Bacteria > Acidobacteriota > Thermoanaerobaculia > UBA5066 > UBA5066 > DAOMFB01. Next base: position 5,857 of record CAWGDR010000015.1, on the reverse strand, counting down.
GGTCCGGGGCGCGGCCTCCTGCGCGCGGCGCATCTCGCCGTCGATCCCGAGCAGGTTCTGGACGTGGTGGCCGAGCTCGTGCGCGACGACGTACGCCTGCGCGAATTCGCCGGGTGCGCCGAAGCGCCGCTGCAGCTCGTCGTAGAAGCCGAGGTCGATGTAGACCTTCCGGTCGCCCGGACAGTAGAACGGGCCGCTCGCCGCGCTCGCGAAGCCGCAGGCCGAGTGGATCGCGTCCGAGAAGAGGACGAGCTTCGCCGTTCGTAGTCGCCCCGGGAGGATCTGCGCCCACGTCTTCTGGGCGTCGTCGAGGACGAACGAGACGAACTGGATCTGCTGCTCTTCCTTCGGCGACGATGGCGGCGGCGGAGTCCCGGGAGGCGGGAGCGGGCTCGACGGAGGCCGTCGGGCCTCCCGAGACGAGCGCGAAGAAGTCCTTCTTGAAGATGAGGCTGAGAACGGCCAGCAGGAGGAAGCCGCCAATGCCGAGCCGCATCCCGCCACCGCCGAATCCGCCGCCGGCGGGCGATTCGCCCCGCCGATCTTCGACGTCGTCGCTTCTCCCGCCCGGCGTCCACCTCATCCCGGAACCCTCCAGCCCGGACTCTATCGAATCCCCCGGCCGAACGGCCTTCTATTCGAGTGCCCCCCCGCACGAGCTTCCGGCGCCCGCCGTGCAGCCGAAGCAGTGGCGGCGCGTGACGACGGAGCGGAAGGCGAGGGCCGGAACGTCGAGGTCGCGGACGTGGAACGCTCCGCCCGACGCCGGCACGGCCGGGAGGTCGAGCATCTGGTTGAAGTCGCAGTCGTAGACGCGGCCGTCCCAGCCGACGGAGAGCGTGTTCCGGCACATGAGGCCGGCGACCGTCCCGGGATTGAAAGACGCGACGAGCAGCCGGAGATAGCTCTCGAGGTTCCCGCTCGACTCGAGCCACTCGAGGTACCGCGAGATCGGCATGTTATTGAGGAAGATCAGCCTGTCGAACGCGATCCCGTGCTCGCGGCGGAGCCCCTCCTTCCACTCGCGCTCCGTCGCCGGCTGGTTCGCCGGGAGGAAGGCGCCGACCGGGTTCGACACGAGCGTCAGCCGCCGGCGCGGGTCCCCCGCGCCGTAGCCCGCCGCGTTCAGGAGCCGGAGCGCCTCCAGCGACTTCTCCCACGTCCCGTCGCCCCTCTGGGCGTCGGTGCCGCGCCTCCGGAAGTGCGGCAGCGAGCAGACGACCTCGACGCCGCGCTCGCCGAGCCACCCGGGCAGGTCGCGGAGGCCCGGGACGAGGAGGATCGTGAGGTTGCAGCGGTCGATGACGTGCTTCCCCCGCCGGGCCGCCTCTTCGACGAGGAAACGGAAGTTCGGGTTCAGCTCCGGTGCGCCGCCCGTCAGGTCGACGGTCTGAGCGCCCGTCCTGTCGAGGGCGCGAGACATGCCTCGGCCGTCGCCCGGTCCATCGTCTCCTCGGTCCGGTCGGGCCCCGCGTCGACGTGGCAGTGCCGGCACGTCATGTTGCAGAGCTTTCCGAGGTTGATCTGGAAGATCTCGATCGGGCCGGGCCGGAGGGCCTCCCCCGCTCGCGGCGAGGGCCCGCGCGAAATCGCCGCCGTGCGGGGACGCCGAGAGGTCGACCGCCTCGACGGCCGCGATCTGGAGCTCGGGCGACGCGAGCGGGAGGCCACGGGCGTGGAGAGACCGCGTCGCGCGCGGACCCGCCGCCGGCAGCAGGGGCGACGGAACGAAGGCGCCGAAGCCGGAAGCCGTGTCCGCCATCAGTCCGCCTCCCCGGGTTCCCTCACATCGAGGCTTTCTTCGCGTGCTCCAGCATCTGCATCCCGTGTACGAGGGACGCCCCCCCCGGATCGCCGCGGCGACGTGAACGGCCTCGGTCATCTGCTCGAGGTCGGACCCGTTCTTCAGGCTCTCCTGCGCGTAGGCGTCGATGCAGTAGGGGCACTGAACGGCGTGGGCGACGGCGAGCGCGATGAGCGCCTTCTCCCGCGCCGAGAGCGCGCCGTCGGCGAAGACCGCCCCGTACCAGGCGAAGAACTTCTCGGCGAGCTCCTTGTTCCCCTCGCGATCGACGCGAAGTGCGCGAGGTGCTCCGCGTTGTAATAACTCTCCATCGGCCCCCCCTTCCGGGCGGACATTGTCGCCCAACGGCATCGGCGAGCTGCCCGCGGATGCCCGGCTTCGGCGGGTCCAGGGCACGGAGCTTGCTAATCCTCCCCGAGGAGGTGCGGATGATCCGTAAGTTGCACTCGGGCGGGTATCGGCTCTACTCGCGGAAGCCGGATCCGAAAACTGGCAAACGCCGCAATCTCGGCACGTTCAAGACGCGTGCCGCCGCGCTCCGACATGAACGCGCCATCCAGTATTTCAAGCGACGGTAGCGTTCTGCCCCGCTCGGCCTCCGGAGGGTCCCCGACGGCGAAGCCCTCGCCGGCTCGCACGCTCATCGCCGAAGCCCTGATTCATCGCCGGGGAGACGCCGGGGACGGGAGCCGCTGCTTCATGCGCCCGTAGCTCGCCCAGGGGTCTTTCCGCCGCGCCGTGAGCCGCTCGAGGACTCCCGGCGCGGTGATGGTCGACGGCTCAGCACCTTCGAGCTCGTCCCATTCGAGCGGGAGGGAGACGGGGGCCCCCGCTCGCGCCCGGGTCGAGAAGGCGGCGACCGACGTCGAGCCCCTCACGTTGCGCAGCACGTCGAGAAAGATCTTCCCCCGCCGCTTCGCCTTCGACATGCTGGTCGTGAAGGCGGACGGCTCGCGCGACTCGATCTCGTCCGCGACGCCGCGCGCGAAGGCGAGGCAGGTGTCCCATCCTTCTGCCGGGACGAAGGGCACGACGACGTGGAGGCCCTTCCCACCGGTCGTCTTGACGAAGCTCCGGAGCTTCGACCGCTCGAGGGTTTCCTTCACGACGCGTGCCGCGAGGACGACGCTCCCCCATGGGACGTCCGGCCCCGGGTCGAGGTCGAACACGATGCGGTCCGGCCGACCGATCGAGCGGGCCCTCGCGTTCCAGGTGTGGAATTCGAGGACCCCGACCTGGACGAGCGCGACGAGCGAGCCGACGTCGTCCACGACGAGGTAGTCGCCCGCCTTCGTCTTCTCGCGGATCCGCACACGCCGGACTCTCGCGGGCACCGTGAACCCTCCGTGCTTCTGATAGAAGCAGGGTCTCGACGTCCCTTCGGGGCATCTCACGAGCGCGAGCGGGCGGTCGGCGAGATGCGGGAGCATCCGCGCCGAGACCCGCTCGTAGTACCGGGCGAGCTCGAGCTTCGTGATCCCCGTTTGCGGTTCGACGACGCGGTCGGGATGCGTGATCCTCACCCCCGCGACGGCCGGAACGCCAATGGCCCGCGCGCTCACCACTCCCTCTCCCGCACGAGCTCGATGGGAATCCCGGCGAGCCCGGACGAAGGAAGCCCTTTCCATACCCCGTTACCGCTCGCCACCGTGACCTCCCGGCGTCCTGTAGCGCGCCATGAAAGGCGATCTCTTCAGGCCGTGAGAGACGACGCAAGCCATGTGCCCGACCAACTCGGCGCGGCGGTACCGGCATGGCCTGTGCTCGACATCGCTTGCCGCCTCGAGCGGATGAAAAAAAGACCAAGGAGAGACCCATGCCGAAGAAGTACGGAAAAAAGGCCTCGGAGAAGGTGGAGCGCGCGATGCACGAGATGAAGCGCGGAGAGCTGAAGTCGGGGCGCTCCGGAAGGACCGTCAAGAGCCGAAAGCAGGCGATCGCGATCGGGCTCTCCGAGGCGCGGAAGGCCGGCGGCAAGGTGCCGCCGTCGCGCTCCCGCCGTTCACCCCGCTCCCGCTCCTCCTCCTGAGGAGCCGCCGATCGGGCCCGCGACCTCTGGCGGGACCGCCTCCGTGCCGGGGCCGCGGTTGTCATCCCGGAGTATCGATCCGCCGCCCCTGGAGCACCGCTTTCACGACCTTCCGATGACGGACGCCGTCATCCGTCTCCCGGAGCGCCGCGTGGTCCGCAACGGCGTCGGGATGCAGCCACTCGTCGAGCCAGTGCTTCTCGACGACCGGATATGCCGCGACGAGCGGCAACGCGAGGATGGCGCCGGAGATGCCACCGAGGGTGCCGCCCGCGAGGACGGCGAGGAGCACCGTCAGCGTCGAGAGTCGCAGGCGGCTGCCGTAAAGGCGCGGAAGGAGCATGTACGCTTCGAACAGGTGGTAGGCGACGAAAAGGGCGGCGACGAGGAGCGCCAGGGAGGGGCTCACCGTGAGCGCCGAAAGGGCGGCGACCGCCGTCACGACGATGATGCCCGCGACCGGGATCACGTCGCACACCGCCGCGAGGAGCGCGAGGGGCACAGCTCCGGGGACCCCGGCCGCGGCGAGCGCGGAAAACGCGAATGCCGCGAACAGGGATGACGCGATGAGTTGCCCCGTCGTGTAGCCCTGCACGACGGCGAAGAGCTCCGGAACCATGTCGCCCATGCGCCGCCGGTGCGCACGCGGGGCATAGGCGAGGAGCCACGCGACGACCCTGGGTCCGTCGAGGAGCAGGTAGAGGCTCACGACGAGGACGATGACGACCGCGCCCGCGGTCCTGAACGTCGGCGGGCCCCAGACGAGGGGACGCGCGAACCAGGCGTCCACTTCCTGCGAGTACGGGAGGTCGAGCAGCGGGAGGACGACGCGCGCGGGAAGCCCGCCGTGCTCGAGCGAACGGGAGACCGAGCCGCGAAGGGCCGGCAGGCCCTTCCACATCGCGGAGAGTTGCTCGACGAGCGGCGGCAGGACGAAGAAGACGAACGCGCCTCCCAGGAAAACCGCTCCGACGGCGAGAAGGAGCACCGCCCTGCCTCTCGAAACGTGCCTCTTCTCAAGCGCCCTCACGACGGGGCTCAGCGCGATGGCGATGAGCGCCCCGAAGAACAGAAGCTCGACGGTCGTCCAGAGCCGGACGCAAGCCCATCCCGCGAGCAACGCCGCCGCGACCTTCAGCAGCGTGGCCCAGGAGATGCGCAACTCGAGCGGTGCGGCGGGCGGCGTAGCGCTCGGCAAGATTCCTCCGCGAGAAAGGGGACTCCCGCGTCGGGACGTCCCCGGAGTTCAGAGGCGAGCCGTTCTCCTCAGCTCGCGGGGTCGACCGTGAGGGTATTGATCCCGTCGCGTTCTTCGACTCGACGATCTTCACCTTCATTCCCACCGCGACGGACGGGTCGACGATGGCATGGACCGAGCTCGAGTCCAGCGTGAAGGAGCGTGTCTTCCAGCCGACGAGGACCCTGATCTTCTTCCCCGGCTCGAACTCCTTCACCGTACCGACGACCGTGTGGGCCCTGGATGTCGCCGTTCCGTCCGAGGCCGTGACCTTCTTCTCGTCGGTCTTCTCCATCGGCTTTTCCTGCGCGAACGAGGTGAGCCCGCCGAGAAGCGTCAAGGAAAGAGCGGTTGCGAAAATTTTGCAATTCATCTGGTCCTCCCGGAGTGTCCATTGCAGCGGCCATGCCAGCCGAAGGGCCGGACGACCTCCGGCACGGCCGTTGCTGAGGGGAAGCAGGAGGAAGGAGAATGCTCTGGACCATCTTCGTGATCCTTCTCGTCCTTTGGCTGCTGGGCGTCGTCACGTCCTACACGATGGGGGGATTCATCCACATCCTTCTCGTGATCGCGATCGTGGTCGTCCTCATCCGCGTCATCCAGGGCCGGCGGCCCGTCTGAGACAGTCCATCACGCCCCGGGTCTTCGCCGGGTCCGACTATACTTCCGCCCTCGCGATGACACTCCGGATCGACAGCCCCCCGCCCGTCCCCGGCAGCGCGCTGTGAGAATGAGTCCGAAATCACCGAGGGCACGCCCCTGATCGGGACGCGCCTCGCCGAGCGGT
>CAWGDR010000014.1:0-34710 GCA_963821435.1 uncultured Acidobacteriota bacterium | reverse complement strand
AGCCCGGCTCGATCCGGTGAAGCCCTGCTCGATGGCCCAGAGGTCGAGGGCGATTGAGCGAGCTCGTCCACCTCGGGCACCGCCCGCGCGTCCACCGGAGGTCCACCGACTTCACGTACCGGTGGCAGGTCTCGCACGCTTCGACCCGGACGGCGGGGTGCGTCTCGCCCTGCCAGCCGGGAGCCGCTCGGGATCCTTCTCGCCGCAGCACGGGCAGCGGATGCGGTTGGACTGCCACTCGGTCCCGCAGAGGCCGCAGCCGAGGAAGCGCGCCGCGCCGTCGACCCGGGGTCGCCCCGCGCGAACGAGACGCTCGGGCGCGCCCCACACATGGGGCACCGCCCGCTCGCGTGGAGGCGGTCGGGCGGCGACGCGGAGCCGCGCGCAGCGCCTCGGCGTAGGGGCGCAGCACCGCGTGCGAGAGGAAGTCCTGGCCGCCTCGGGCCCGCCGGCCCAGGCGGTGCGCAGGCGGGCTCCGGCGGTCTCGGCGCGCCTCGCGCCGCGCTCGCGCGCCCTCGGGGAGCGCCACCGGCCCCGACTCCGGCAGGAAGCGGAGCGCCGCGCGGAGTCGAGCAGCCGGTCCACGTCCCGCTCCAGCGACCCGCCAGCGCCTCCTCGTCGTGCGGCCTCGAGCACCCCGGCGAGGCGCGGGCCTGGGCCCGGAAGAGCGCCGCGGCGAAGCGCAGGGGCTCCGCGGACGAGGGCGCTCGGCGAGCGCCTCCGCCCGGCCGGCCCGGCTCTCGAAGCGGTCCGCAGCGCTCACGACGCTTGCCAGGTTCTCGAGTCCCTCAGTCGCGGTACCACCCCGGATGGTGCAAGCGCGCCCACGCCTTGCTGACCGTGCCGCGCGTCATCGCGGAGAACGTCCCCGGCTCGGCGATGGCCAGGTAGATGTGGAAGACGATCGAGACCGCGAAGAGGATGAAGGTCAGGTCGTGGAGGACACCGCGAGCTCGCGCAACCAGCGCGGGAACGAGCCCGGGAACCAGAGGACCACCCCGGGCGAGCAGCCCGAGGGCGGCCAGGCTGCCGTGCCAGAACAGAGTTTCTGGCCGCCGTTGTACTTGCCGGTCTCCTCGTCGTGCGTCTCCCAGCGCAGGTAGGCGAAGAACTTCGGGCCGAAGCCCGCTTCTCGCCCGGTCATCCTCATCTCGCCCGCCAGTGCACGGACATGGCCAGCGGCGGAGACGGCGAAGGCGACGCCGAGCCACGGGTGGAGCCAGCGGCAGACGGAAGGCCGCCGAACAGTGGCGCGAGCCACCCGAAGATGGGCGTCCAGACCGGCAGCCCGGTGAAGAGGCAGACGAAGAACGTCACGCCACTCCCCAATGGACGACGCGGGTGTAGTAGCGGAAACGGACCATCTCGTCGCCGACGACCAGGTCCTCCTGCGCGCGTGCCGACGAGGACCGCCGCGTCGAAGCGGAGCTGGGACGGCGCTGTGCTCATGTCGTCTCCCCTCTCGTCACGCCTTCGGCTCGCGGGTGGGGCGTCGGACGGCGGGCCCTTGGCGCCCCTTGCGCCCGTGGTAGAGGTAGTGACCGACCACGCCGAGCACCACCGCGCCACATGCCGATGAGGCCGAGCGGGCGGAGGACCTCTTCACGAACTGAACGACTTGGGCACGGTCGGGTCGGCGGGCAGTCCGTACAGCTCGGGCTTGTCGGCGTGCGCGAGCACGGTGACCACGCCCGTGCCGCCGACCCCGGCCGGGTCGTACAGACCGGCCTTGGTGAATCCGTCGCCCTTGAGCTGCTTCACCCGCTCCTTGCCGAGGGCGAGCATGTCGTCCTTGGTGCCGAAGTGCAGGCACCCGGTGGGGCACGACTTCACGCACGCCGGCTCGAGGCCCACCGCGCGTCCGGTCCACGCAGAGCGTGCACTTGGACATCTTCCCGGTCTTCTCCGAGAAGCGCGGCACGTCGAACGGGCAGCCGGTCGCGCACAGCTGGCACCCGATGCACTGGTCGGGGTTCACGTCGACCGTGCCGTTCGAGTACTGGACGATGGCGCCGGGCGCGGGGCAGGCCTTGAGGCAGCCCGGATCGGCGCAGTGCATGCACTGGTCCTTGCGCATCAGCCAGTTGAAGTTGCCGTCGACCTCGCCCTCGTGGAACTTGATCAGGTTCCAGAAGTCGGCGTCCAGCGACGGCAGCGTCTGGTAGCTGCCGTCCTGCATGCGTCGGGGCGTTGGGGAGGTCGTTCCACTCCTGGCAGGCCACCTCGCACGCCTTGCAGCCGATGCAGGTCGAGGTGTCGATGAGCTTGGCGACGTTGGGCGACCTTGCGCAGCCCGGAGCCGGTGCCCCGGAGGGACGCGGACGACTGGATGATCTCGAGGCCGGGGACGCCATGGTCAGCCCCTCCCCCCTTCTCCAGCTTCACCTGGAAGGCCTTGAACTCCGGTGTCCAGGTGTTCGGGTCGATGGCCGAGTGCGTCAGGAGGTTCGCCAGCGGACCGGTGTGCTTGGCGTCACCGCTGTAGCCCCAGTGGATGGGGAAGCCGATCTGCCAGACGCGCTTGCCGTCGAGCATGAGCGCCCGCATGCGCTTGGTCACCATCGCCGCTCCCTCGATGGACCCGCGGGCCGAGGAGACCGCACCTTCTCGCCGTCCGCGATGCCCTTCTCCTTCGCCAGCTCCTCGGGAATCTCGAAGAAGATGCCGGGCTGCACCTCGTTGAGCGCGGCTGGTGCTTGGTCCAGTAGTGGAAGTGCTCGGTGAGGCGGTAGGTGGTGCAGACGATGGGGTACTCGTCCGCCTTCCCCCACTTGTCCTTGTCGCTCTTGAACCGCTTGAGCGACCGGGCTGGCCGCGACCTTGGGGTGGAGCACGTTGTCCACCGGCGCCTCCACCGCCTCGTAGTGCTCGGGGAACGGGCCGTCGTTGAGCGCCGGGGCGAAGAGCCGGCCCACGCCCTCGGGCAGCATGATGAACGCGCCGAACTTCCCGGGCGGTGAGTCCGGCTTGATGTCCGGGACGTCGCCCACCCACTTCTCGCCGTTCCACTGGATGCCGACCCGCTTCGGGTCCCAGGGCTTGCCGGCGGCGTCGGCGGAGGCGCGGTTGTACATGACGCGGCGGTTTGCGGGCCAGCTGAAGGCCCACTGGTGGAACTGCCCGAGACCCATCGGGTCGGCGGTGATTCGCGCGCGCGGCATTGTTGCCGGCCTCGGTGTAGACGCCGGTGTAGAGCCAGTTGCCGCAGAGCGTCCTGCCGTCGTCCCGGAGCTGGCCGAAGCTGTCCAGCTGCTGGCCGGCGGTCTTGAGGACCTTGGTCTTGTCCTTCGGGTCCGGGGATGTCGGTGATCGCCTTGCCGTTGATCTCCTTCAGCACCTCGGCGAGGTCCGGGTTGGCCGGGTTGGTGTACGGCCAGGAGACGTTGAGCACCGCCTCCGGCAGCGCGCCGCCCTTCCTTCCGGTACAGGTCCTTCACCGCGAGCAGGATGCGGCTGATGATCTCCTGGTCGCTCTTCGACTGGCCCGGGCCGTCCACCGCCTTCCACTTCCACTGCACCCAGCGCGCGGAGTTGGTGAAGCTGCCGTCCTTCTCCGCGAACAGCGTCGCCGGGAGCAGGTAGACCTCGGTCGGGATCTTCGCCGCATCCGGGCCGCCGAACTCCTTCGGCGCCTTCCAGAACGTGCGCGGTCTCGTTCTCCTGGTTCTCCACCATCACCAGCCACTTCAGCTTGGACAGCGCGGCGACCATCTTCGGCGAGTTCGGGCCCGGTCCCCACCGGGTTCATGCCGAAGGAGATGAGGCCCTCGGGGCCGGGCTCCTCGCCGCCGGCGCGCTTGGCTGTGCCGCGGTACATGTCGTCGAACATGTAGGACCAGGAGTAGTTGCCGTCGACCTTCGGCAGCCAGGCGTAGCCGAAGTCGTTCTCCTTGGTGCCGCCTTGCCCCAGAGCGTCTTCAGCAGCGACACCATGAACTTGGGGTAGTTCGTCCAGTAGTTCATGGACGCCCAGGCCATCTTGTTCAGCGTCCAGGGCGTGCTCTTCTCGAGGTACTCCTCGAGGCTCGGCCAGGGCCGGGCCCGGCGTCTTGAGGTAGCCGGGCAGGATGTCGAACGTCCCGCCCATGTCGGTCGCGCCCTGGATGTTGGAGTGTCCGCGGAGCGCGTTCACCCCGCCGCCGGGCCGGCCGACGTTTCCGAGGAGGAGCTGGAGCATCGCCGCGGTGCGGATGATCTGCACCCCGATCGAGTGCTGGGTCCAGCCCAGCGCGTACAGGATGGTGCCGACCTTCTCCGCGTTCCCGGTGGAGGTGACCATCTCGGCCACCTTCAGGAACTGCGCCTTGGGCGTGCCGCAGATCCGCTCCACCATCTCCGGCGTGTAGCGGTCCACGTGCTTCTTGAGCAGCTGGAAGACGCAGCGGGGATTCTCCAGCGTCGGGTCGACCCCGTAGGCCTTGGTCTGGGCGTCCGGCTCGTAGCCCCAGGCCGCCTTGTCGTACTCGCCCTTCTCCTCGTCGAAGCCGGTGAACAGCCCGTCCTGGAAGCCGTACTTCTCGCCGACGATGTACGGGGCGTTGGTGTGAATCTTGACGTAGTCCGCGTGGTACCGCTTGGTCTCCAGCGCGTAGCGGATGATGCCGCTGAGGAAGGCGATGTCGGTGCCCGCGCGGAGCGGCGCGTACAGGTCCGCGACGGCCGCGGTCCGCTGGAAGCGCGGATCCACGGCGACGATCTTCGCCCCACGGGTCTTCTTCGCCTCCAGCGCCCACTTGAATCCGCAGGGATGGTTCTCGGCCGGGTTACCGCCCATCACGAACACGACGTCCGCGTTCTTGATGTCCACCCAGCCGTTGGTCATCGCCCCGCGACCGAACGTGGCGGCCAAACTGGCCACCGTTGGACCGTGTCATACTCGTGCTTGCGTATCTCGGTAGGCACGCCGAGCCCGGCGCCGAACTTCCACTGCAGCAGGTTGAACTCGTTGGTGTCGGTGCAGCCGCCGATGAGCCCGATGCCCGGCGTGCGGTTCACCACCGCCCCGGCGCGTTCTTGGCGATGAAGGTCCGGTCGCGGGTCGTCCTTGATGTGCCTGGCGATCGCGGCGATGGCCTCGTCCCAGGAGATTTCCTCCCACCGGTCCGAGCCCGGGCGCCGCACCTTCGGGCTCGTCAGCCGGCCGGGGTGATGGATGTCGTTCTTGAGGCTGATGCCCTTGGGGCAGAGCGTCCCGCGGTTGATCGGGTGGTCGGGGTCACCCTCGACGTGCACGACCGCGCCGGTGACGTTCTTCGCCTTGTCTCCGAGCGTGTGGATGATCACCCCGCACGAGACCGAGCAGTAAGGACAGGTGCTGCGCGTCTCGGTGGTGCGCGAGATCTTCAGCTCGCGCATCTCGGCCCGGGCCTCGGAGAGCTCGAAGCCGAGGGCGAGGCCGGTTCCGACGGCCCCACCCTTCAGCAGGCTGCGGCGGGAAATCTCCATGGCCGTCCTCCTCCTGCGTTATCTGTTCTGCCGGGCGCTGAAATCTAGCATCAATCCGGGTGCCTGGAAAGGGTCTCGCGCGGTCGTCCGGGCCCGCCCTCAGCCGACGCGTCCGGGGTGGCAATAGACGTTGAACGTCTCCCCGCGGAGGAAGCCGACGACGGTCATCCCGGTCTCCTCCGAAAGCTCGACGGCGAGGCTGGTCGGGGCGGAGACCGAGCAGACGATCCGGACCCCGGCGAGCGCCGCCTTCTGGGCGATTTCGAAGCCCAACCGGCCCGATACCAGAAGGATGGGAGGCGTCGGCTTCCTCTCCCGGAGGAGGGCGCCGATCGCCTTGTCCGTGGCGTTATGGCGGCCGACGTCCTCCCGGGCGACCACGAGCGTCCCGTCCGCTTCGAAGAGCCCCGCGGCGTGGAGGCCCCCGGTCGACCGGAAGATCTCCTGCCGCCGACGGAGCTCGTCCGGAAGCCCGGAAAGGACCGCCGCCGGGACGACGGGCCCGTCGCCGCCGGAGTCCTTCCGGGCCCGCCGCGCCCCGTCGGCGAGCTCGGAAACGCGTTCGATCGAGACGTCGCCGCAGACGCCGCAGGCCGAGCTCATCGACACGGCCCGCCGCCGGAGCGCCCGCGCGGCCCCGTCGCCCGGTCGCCACCGTCACGACGACGACGTTTCCCGCGATCTCGGCCTGGACCACCGGGTGTCCGAGAGTCCCGCGACGTCGAGGATCTCTTCGGCCGACCCGACGACTCCCTCGCTGAACACGAGTCCCGCGGCAAGGTCCTCGTCATCGCCCGGGGTCCGCATCGTGACGAGGAGGCGCACCGGCTCGGCGTCGCGGCCTTCCCGGATCCGGACCTCGAGGGGCTCTTCGACGACGACCGCGTCCTTCTCGAAGCGGCCGGACGCTCCTTCGCGCCGCCGGAGAAGAACGTGAAGAGAGCCCGGGCGGGGCGGGGCGTCCGGCATCGTCCGGCTCAGGGACGGGAGGAGAGGATCTTCAGGATCTCCTTCAGCTCGGCCAGCGCGCGCGGGACGCGCGGATCGCGGGGCGTGGCTTCGGCCGCGCGGGCGGCTGCGGCGGCGATCGGCGCGGTCGCCTCGCGCGCTCCGATCGCGGCGACCGGTGCCGTTTCGGGCCCCTTCGGCGCGGGGGTCGGCTTCGCGGCGGCCTTCGCCTTCGGCTTCTCGTCTCGCGCCGGCTCCGACGCGATGTCGGCCCGGACCGCGGCGAGCGCTTCGGTCTCGAGGCGTTTCTTCGCGCCCGCGATCGTGTACCCCTCGTCGTAGAGGAGCCGCTTGATCTGCTCGATGATCCGGAGCTCCTTCACCGAGTAGGTCCGGGGGCCCGTCGCCGCGCGGTCCGGCGCGAGGGCCGGGAACTCCGATTCCCAGTAGCGGAGGACGTAGGGCTGGACGTCGGCGATCCGGCAGACGTCCCCGATCTTGTAGCGCGGCTCGCCGGGGTTCGCGGAGGCCGCGTCTCGCGGCGTTTCGGCTTCGGCCATCGGTCGCCTGAATTCTGGCACAAACCGGGCCGTTCCAAGCGTTTTCAGTCGCTCTTCCGGACCTCGAATTTCAGGGGGACGCCGTCCAGCTTCACGAGCTCCCTCACCCGGTTCTGGAGGTACCGCTCGAACGAGAAATGGAGCGCTTCGGCCCGGTCCGCGAAGAGGCGGATGACCGGCGGCTCGCTCCGGACCTGGACCGCGTAACGGATCTTCAGCTCGCGTCCCGGACCGCCCGGTCGGGGACTGTCGGTCGAACGCCTTCTGGAGGACCCGGTTCAGCTCCCCCGTCGTGATCCGGGCCGCGAAGCGCTTCGCGAGGCCGTCGAGCTCCGGGAAGACCCGCGCACGCCGCGCCCCGTCTTCGCCGAGATCGGGAGGAACGGCGCGCGCCGCGCGAAGACGAACCGCTCGGCGACGGCGTCCTTCAGCGCCTTCACCCGGGCGTGGTCCTTCTCGACGAGGTCCCACTTGTTCGCGACGAGGAGCATCGCCCGCCCCGCCTGCTCGGCGTAGCCGGCGATCGTGGCGTCCTGCGCCGTCACCCCTTCCGACGCGTCGAAGACGATGACGCAGATCCGCGCCCGCTCGATCGACTTGAGCGCCGCGACGACCGCGAGCTTCTCGGGCGCCTCGGTCGGCTTTCCCTTCCGGCGGATCCCGGCCGTGTCGACGAACAGGTACCGCCGTTCCTCCGCGCGAGAGGACGATGTCGATCGCGTCGCGGGTCGTCCCGGGGATCTCGGACACCATCACCCGGTCCCGGCCGAGGAGCGCGTTCACGAGCGAGGACTTCCCGACGTTCGGCCGGCCGACGACCGCGACGGGGAGCGGCTCGGCCGCGGCCTCTTCGTCCGCCGGCGGCGGGAAGCCGCGCCTCGATCAGGGCGTCGAGCTCGTCCTGCCCCGCGCCGTGAAGGGCCGAGACCTCGACGACGTCGCGGAAGCCGAGCTCGTGCGCCTCGGCGGCGGCCTCGGCCGCGGCGCGCGTGTCCATCTTGTTCCAGACGGCGACGACGGGCTTGCCGAGGGCGTGGAGCCGCGCCGCGATCCGCCGGTCCTCCGGCAGGAGCCCGGCCGCGCCGTCGAGGACCAGGAGGAGGAGGTCCGCGTCGGCCACCGTCGACGAGGGCCCGCTCGCTGGTCCAGGCGGCGAAGCCGCCGGCGGCGTCGAGGTCCAGTCCTCCCGTGTCGACGAGGACGTACGCGCGCCCTCCCGACGTCTTCGCCGGCATTTCGAGCGCGTCGCGCGTCATGCCGGGGCGGTCGTGGACGAGCGCCCGGCGGGAGCCCGCGAGGCGGTTGAAGAGCGCGCTCTTCCCGACGTTCGGCCGCCCGACGAGGACGACGCGGAACGCCTGCGCGGAGCCGGGCGCGCTCATCGGCGCCGCGGGCGGCCGCGCGTTCCGGCGCGTCCGGCGGCGTCGGTCTCGAGCGCGTCGACCCGGCTCTTCCTGCGGCGGCCCGGCCGAGTCGCCGCACGGGGCGGAAGTCGAGCGCACGCCTCTCGGAGTCGGCCCGGACGAGCTTCACGCGCAGCCGGTCGCCGAGCCGGTAGACCCGCCCGAACTGCGCGCCGACGAGCTGGTGCCCGACGTCGTCGTACCGGTAGAAGTCGTCCTCGAGCGAGCTGATCGGGACGAGGCCGTCGACGTAGATCTCGTCGAGCGTCACGAAGAGGCCGAAGCCGACGACCGCCGTGACCCACGCGTCGAATTCCTGCCCGACCCGGTCCTTCAGGAAGACGAACTTCTTCCAGGCCACGGCCTCGCGCTCGGCCGACTCGGCGCGCCGCTCCCGCTCGGAGCAGTGGACGGCGGCCTTCTTCAGCCAGCGGGTCCGCCCCTCGAGCTCGTCGCCCGGCGGCGCCTGCCGCGTCGCGAGCCACTCGACGAGCGCCCGGTGGACGAGGAGGTCGGGGTAGCGGCGGATCGGCGACGTGAAGTGGCAGTAGTAGGTCGCCGCGAGCGCGTAGTGGCCGCGGCACTCCTCGCTGTAGAGCGCCTTCCGCTGGGCCCGGAGGACGAGGTCCGAGACGAACCGCTCCTCGGGCTTCCCCGCCGCCTGGTCGAGGATCGCCTGGAAGACGGCGGGAGTGACCTCGGCCTCGTCCTCGGGGATCTCGTACCCGAGCGGCCCGAGGACGGCGCGGATGTCGACGAGCCGGCTCTCGTCGGGCCGGTCGTGGACGCGGTAGATCGGCCGGCGCCGGGACGAAGACGAGGTGCTTCGCGACCGCCTCGTTTGCGGCCAGCATGAACTCCTCGATCAGCCGGTGGGCCTCGTTCCGGACCGCCTTCGTGATGGCCGACGATGTCCCCCGTCTCGCCGAGGATGACGTCGGCGTCCGGGAGGTCGAAGTCGAGCGAGCCCCGCGCCGAGCGCTTCGCGCGAAGGACCCGCGCCGCGCGCTGCGCCACGCGGAGCATGGAAGCGACATCCGAAGAAATCGGGAAACCGCTCCGAGAGAGGTTGAAGATTGCTGCGCTGCAGGTTTCGGCCGAGCCGCTGGCGGCGCGCGTCGCCGCTCCCCCTCCCTTCTTACCTTCTAAGAAATCTCCGACTTGGGTGTACGTCAGCCTCGCCTTCGACCGGATGAGCGAGCGGAAGAATTCGGCCTTGACGACCTCGCCCTTCGCGTCGAGCGTCAGGACCGCCGAGACGGTGCCGCCGCTCCTCGTGCGGGCCGGAGAGAGCAGAGGTCGTTCGAGAGCCGCTCGGGGAGCATCGGCGATCGCGCGGTCGGGGAAGTAGACCGACGTCCCGCGCTCGAACGCGTCCGCGTCGAGGGCCGTCCCCATCCCGACGTAGTGCGACACGTCGGCGATGTGGACGCCGAGCCGGAAGCCGCCTCCGGCAGCTCCTCCGCCTCGATCGCGTCGTCGAAGTCGCGCGCCGTCTCGCCGTCGATCGTGACGATCGTCCGCGCGGTGAAGTCGGCGCGCCGGGCCCGCTCCTCCCGCGCCGACCTCTCCGGACGCCTCCTCCGCCTCGCGGAGCGCCTTCTCGGAGTAGATCCGGGGCAGGCCCCATTTCCGCGCCACGACCTCGACGTCGACGCCCGGGTCCCCCTCGAAGCCGATCTTCTCGATCACCTCGGCGAGCGCGAGCCGCTTGTCGTCGGGGTACGCCAGGATCCGCGCCTCGACGAAGAGGCCGTCCGGCGCGCCGAGGTCCTTCCCGTCGGGAACGCGGAGGCGCGCGTCGATCTTCCGGTCGAACGGGACGATGAAGGTCCCGTTCGGGCCCGCGGACGAGCTTCCCGACCACCGTCTCGCGCTTTCTGACGAGGACCTTGACGACGACGCCCATCCTCGGCGACGGCCCGACGACGCGCCGCCCCTCGGGCGGCCTTCGGCGTCTCGACCCGGACGAGGACGACGTCGCCGTCGAGCGCCGTCCCCAGCCGCCCGGCGGCGACCGGCGAGGTCCGGCATCCCGGGCTCTCCGGAGAGGAGGAACGCCCGGCCCTCGCCGCGGACCGCGAGGACGCCGGCCATGAAGTCGGTGTGCTCGATGAGCGAGAGCTTCTCGCCGCGGATCCGGACGACACGCCCCTCCCGTTCGAGCGCCGCCACGGCTTCGCGGAGGCGCGCGGTCGCGGCCTCGTCCGCGTCGGCCCCAGCACCTTCCGGGCCAGGTCGGAGAACGGGAGGATCCTCGATCCCCGGGGCTTCAGCGCCTCGAGGATCCTGTCGGTGATGGTCTTGTTCTGTCATGAGAATGGTGCGAAAGGGGGGACTCGAACCCCCACGGCCGTTAAGGGCCACAAGGTCCTGAGCCTTGCGCGTCTGCCAGTTCCGCCACTTTCGCGCCGGGGACCGCGGAGCAGCGGAGGATAGACGCCCCGCCTCCGGGCGTCAACCTCGCCGGGCGCGTGTCAGTTCTCCTTCGGCGGCCGCTTCAGGCCGCTCCGCTCGCGCTCGGCGACGAAGGTCCCGACGCGCGCCTGCTCCTGTCTCCCCCATCTCCACGAAGCGGATCCCGAAGGCGGCGTGGAAGAGGTCCAGCTCGGTCGTCCGGCGGACGACGCGTCCGATCGACGCGGAGCGCGTCGGGGTCGTTCGGCAGGAAGAACTCGATCTCCACGGTCCGGCCGATCGCGAGCGGCTGCTCGACCTCGATCAGGATGCCGTTCGCGGAGACGTTCAGCGTCTTGCCGAGGAGCGGGCTCGCCTCCCCCTTCGGGTCGCGGACGCGGGAGATCGTGTTCAGCTCGCGCCGCGCCGGGATGACCGTCAGCCGGCGCGCCTTGTCGAGGAGCTCGTCGGCCGGGAACGGCGAGAGGATGAAGTCGTTGATGCCCGGGACGAGCGCCTCCTCGAGATGCGGCCTGCCCCGCGGGGACCGCCACCATCATCGAGACGAACCGCCAGAACGGCTTCTCGCGCAGGCGCCGTGCCACGCGCGATCGCGCCGTCGGGGGGGAAGTCGATCTCGAAGATGACGAGGTCGGGCGCGATCCCCGCCTCGAGGTCCGACAGGGCCGCCAGGTCCTCCGCCTGGGCGACGAGGTACCCGGCTCCCTTCAGGACGCCCGCGGCGCTCCGGAGGGGCCCGCCCGGCGACCCGGCCAGCGCCACCCGCTTCTCGCGGAGCGACAGGACGCTGCTCGGAGGGTAGAGGTTCGGGTTCACGCGGCCTCCGGGGCGCTCCCCTTGCGGACGGAGAACGACCCGCCGGCGACGAGTCGCCCCGAGTCGTCGGTGACGGTCGCGTCGAACTTCACGACGGGCCCGAGCCGTCCCGCCAGCTTGACGTCCACGGTGAGGCGGTCGCCCGCCTGCGGGAGGCGGGCGACGGAGACGCCCGAGAAGCCGGCGAGGAAGCCGCTCCGGCCGATCTCCGGGTCTCCCCCTTCGAGAAGGAGCGCCGCCTGCGCCATCAGCTCGCCGACGAGCGGGGCCGGGAGCCCCGCCGGAGCGACGCCCCGGCCGCCTGCGCTCACGACCGCCTGCACGCGGCCCGACGCCGGGCCGGTCCTCTCCGCGGTCCGGTCCGCGAACCGGAACGGGTAGCCGTGCGGAAGGGGCTCGACGGGGTTCACGCGGCGTTCTTCTGGCGGATGAAGTCGCAGAGCGCGTCGACCGAGGCGAAGGCCTTCACGCCCACCTCCTCGTCCTGCACCTTGATCCCGAACTCCTTCTCGACGCCGAGGACGAGCTCGAGGGCGTCGATCGAGTCGAGCCCGAGGCCGTTGTCGGCGTCCCCGAAGAGGGGCGCGTCGTCCCGGATCGAACCGGGGTCGACCTCCAGCTTGAGCTGCCTGACGATGAGCTGCGCGGATTCGCGGTTTCAGTTCGTCTTTCGGATCCATGTCTCTCCCGGAAGTGAAAAGGAACGTAACGCCGGAGTCTATCAACTCGTTTCCGGGCCGCGAGCCTGCGGCAGGCTCAGCCGACGAACCCGCCGTCGATGCGGATCGTCTGGCCCGTCAGGTACGCGGCCCCCTCCGTGCAGAGGAAGGAGACGAACGGCGCGATGTCGGCCGGCGTCCCGAATCGCTGCGCCGGGATCCGGCGGACGAAGTCCTCCCGGGCCTCTTTCGAGAGAAAGGAGATCATCTCGGTCTCGATGAACCCGGGGGCGACGGCGTTCACGGTGACGCCGTAGGGGCCCACCTCGGCGGCGAGCGACTTCGTGAAGGCGACGAGCGCCCCCTTCGCCGCGGCGTAGTTCGTCTGGCCCGCGCTCCCCGAGAACGCCGCGAGCGACGAGACGTTGACGATCCGCCCCCAGCGGCGGCGGAGCATCGGCCGGAGGACCGCCTTCGTCGTGTGGAACGTCCCGTCGAGGGAGGTCCTGAGGACGATCTCCCAGTTCGCGTCGGGCATCAGGGCGAAGAGCCCGTTCTTCAGGACCGCCGCGTTGTTGACGAGGACGTCGACGCCGTCCCGCTCCTTCTCCAGCCGGTCGGCCAGGGCGACGATCTCCTCCTTCGACGCCGCGTCGCAGCGCGCCGCCTCGGCGCTTCCCCCCGCCGGCGAGGATCGCGAGGACGGCCCCCTCCGCCCCCTTCGCGTCGGCGCGGTACGTCAGGACGGCGTGGAACCCGTCCGTCGCGAGCCGCTCGGCGACCGCGCGGCCGATGCCGCGGGAGGCTCCCGTCACGAGGGCGACCCGCCGGCGGATCGGGCTGGTCTCAGGCACGCAGCGCGCCTCCGCCCTCGGGCGGCGGCGCGCGCCGCGATCGCTCCGGGCTCTCCAGGCTACCGCGAGCCCCTCGCGCTCGCGAAGCGTCCACCGGAGGAGCTTCGTCAGGACGTCGCCGGGCCCGACCTCGGCGAAGAGGGAATAGCCGTCCGCCCCCATCGCGCCGAGAGTCTGCGCCCAGAGCGACGGCCGCGCGAGCTGGCCGAAGAGAACCGCGGAAATTTCTTCGAGTGAAGAGACGCGCCAACCCAGCATCGGCGCATACAGGTGGCACTTCGGCAGCCCGATCGCCAATTTTCCTTCGAAGCAACTCTTCAAACGCCGCGTCACGTCCCCGAGGCGCGGCGAGTGCATGCTCGATGCGATCGGAAGCAACTCCGCCCGGAGGGCGCGGGGCGGAGGCTCTCGATCGTCGCGGAGACGGCCCGCGCCTCGCCCGTCAGGACGAACTGCTGCGGGGCGTTCTCGGTCCCGATCGAGACCCTCGTTCCTTCGATGCTGGCTTCCACCGCAGCCCTCGGGAGGCCGATGACGAACCCCATGCCGCCCGGGTCCGCGTCGTTCGCGCGCCGTTCCCCGTCGAGCAGGCGCTGCGCCTCGAGAAGGACGTCGAGCGCCGCCCAGCGGTCGAGGCACCCCGCCGCCACGAACGCGGCGTAGGTCCCGAGGCTGTAGCCGGCGGCCGCGGCCGGGGAGAGTCCGTGCTCCCGCTCGAGGGCGTCCAGCGCCGCGATCGACACCGCGAAGACGCCGACCTGTGCCGGGAGGTCGTCGTGCAGTGTCGGCGGCCCGCGAACCGAAGAACGTCGCCGGAAGGTCGACGCCCGAACGGCGAGAGACCTCCTCGAAGAACGAAGCGCGCAGAAATCGAATCGAGAGGCCAGAGCCTCGCCCATCCCCGCGCTTCTCCGAGAGCTGCCCGGGGAAGAGTGCCGCGAAGGTCACGCCGCCTCCCCCGCCCTCTTCATCTTCGAGGAAGGGTCTTCTTCGACCTTTCCGAAGGCGCCGCCGTCACGGAGGAGATCGGGACGAAGATGTGGCGGGAGAGCCAGACCCTGAGCCGTTCCTCGGTCCGGCGCCGCCCCGCGAACTTCACGAGACGCTGGACGACCGAAAGTCCCGGCATCGCCGGATGCGCCTCGTCCAACTCCCACGGGTGACAGTAGAGGACGGGAGGAATTCCGCCGGCGAGCGACCGCTCGATCGCCGCGTCGACCCGCGAGAAGCGGGTCATCCGCATGCAGACTCCCCCGCCCCAGAGCGCACGGCGGCAGAAGAAGCTCCCCATGAGAGGCGGGACCTCGAGGATCGGCCCGGCCGCGGGTCCGGATCGTCGTCGGCCGCGTCGGGTTCCCGGCGACGCCGACGGGAGGGGCGTCGGTCAGCGACGAGTCGACCGTGAATCCCTCCTCGACGAGGATGGCGAGCGCCGGGTTGTCCGCCGTCCGCATCGACCACTCGGGAGCCCGATACGCCGTCAACGGCGCTCCGAGGATCTCCTGCAGGGTGTCGCGGCTCCGGGCCAAGTCCGCGCGGAACTCCGCGGTCGACATCTCGAAGACGCGCCGGTGGAGGTCGCCGTGGCAGCCGACCTCGTGCCCGGCCGTCGGCGATCCGCTCCACGAGCGCCGGGTTCCGGCGCGCGACCCAGCCGAGAACGAAGAACGTCGCCCTGGAGCGCGTCGGGGCGAGGAGCTCGAGAATCCGATCGACGCCGGCCTCGACCCGCGCCTCGCGGCCGTCCCAGGTCGCCGGATCCGAATAGAACGGGTGCCCGCAGACGTGGAACCACTCCTCGACGTCGACGGTCAGGACCGGCAGGACGCCCACCGCGGAATTATGAGTCCTCTCCTCCCAGGGTCTTGTACCAGACCGACAGCCACGAGGTGACCCACGTGTCGTGGAACGGCCGGTAGTGGCTCCCGTGCCCGGCCCGGTAGATCGTCTTCACCGGCACGACGGCGAAGCGCGCGACGCGCGGGGCGGCCTTGATCAGGATCTCGTTCTCGATCGCGAAGCGCGTCGAGACGAGGCGGAGAGGGCCGGAGGAGCTCCGCGGCGATCACCCGGAAGCCCGACTGGCCGTCCTCGACGGGGAGCCCCGTCATTCGCGACAGCACCTTGTCGCCGATCGTGTTCGCCCAGTAGTTCTTCGCCGGCATCCCCTCGGGGCTCGAGAGCCGGGAGCCGACGACGAAGTCCGCGCCCGCCTCCGCGGCGGAGAGGAGGCGTGGGAGGTCGTCCGGATCGTGCTGGCCGTCGGCGTCGACGAACGCGATGTGCGTGAAGCCCTCGCGAAGGAGGAGCCGCGAGGCCGTCCTTCAGGGCGCGAACCCTTCCCGCCGTTCACCGGCCGGGCGAGGACGCGGGCCCCCGCGCTCGCCGCCCGCGCCGCGGTCGTCGTCGCCGCTCCCGTCGTCGACGACGAGGACGTCGGGCACGGCGCGGCGGAGTCCGCTCGACGACGAAGCCAACGGTCGATTCACAGCGGAACGCCGGGACCAGCGCGGCCGGCCGGAATCGTCTGATCGCGCATCACGAAAGGGTTGACGAAACCCGGAACTTTGTGAAAAGTATCACGACCTCCCGATGAGCACGCCGCAGGCCTTTCTCCCGATCCTCATGATGCTCGCGGCGGCGGCGGGACTCGCGGCGATCATGCTCTCCCTGAACTACCTCCTGGGCCGGAAGGTCCGGACGGTGCGGAAGCTGTCTCCCTACGAGAGCGGCATGCCGCTCCTGGACGACAGCCGGAAGCGGATCTCGGTGAAGTTCTTCATCATCGCGATGATCTTCATCCTCTTCGACGTCGACACCGCCTTCTTCTACCCGTGGGCGGTCGTCCTCAAGGACGGCGGGATGACGGTCTTCTGGGCGATGATGCCCTTCCTCGCGCTCCTTGTCCTGGGCGACGTCTACCTCTGGAAAAAGGGAGCGTTCGACTGGGAATGAGCGGCGGCGCGAACACTCCGATCGGAGACCTCCCGGGGAACCCGCACGCCGGCGAGCACGGCGCGAAGTCGTGCGGCCGCGACCTCTCGTTCGACGCGAGGACGAAGGCCGAGCTCGACCGCCTCCTGACCCGCTACCCGACGAAGCAGGCCGCGCTCCTCCCGGCGCTATGGCTCGCCCAGCGCGAGTTCGGCTGGATCTCCCGCGAGGCGGTCGACTACGTCGCCACGCTCCTCGAGCTCTCCCCCGCCTTCGTCTGGGGCGTCGTGACCTTCTACACGATGTACAACCGGGCGCCGGTCGGCGCGAAGCTGATCCAGGTCTGCACCTCGATCTCCTGCCACCTCGCGGGGGCCGAGAGGGTCTACGCCGCCTGCCGGAAGAAGCTCGGCGACCTGAAGCCGGGCGAGACGACGCCCGACGGGAAGTTCACGGTCGTCGAGGTGGAGTGCCTCGCGCAGTGCGACAAGGCGCCGGCCGTCATGGTCAACGACGACGACTACTTTCGTGATCACCGAGCAGAACGTGGACGAGTTCCTCGAGAGGTTGAAGTAGTTGGCCGGCCTCGACCCGATCCCGCCCGTCCTCCTCGCCCGCGTCGGAAAGAAGGACTCGCGCTCGATCGAGACCTACCTCGGGGACGGCGGCTACGCCTCGTGGAAGAAGGTCCTCGCGGGGGCCACCTCGGGGGCCTGGACGCCGGCGAAGGTCACCGACATCGTGAAAGCTTCGGGCCTCCGCGGGCCGCGGCGGCGCGGGCTTCCCCTGCGGGCAGAAATGGACGTTCGTCCCCGCGAAGGAGAAACGGGGGGGCAAGCCGGTCTACCTTCTGTGCAATGCCGACGAGTCGGAGCCCGGGACGTTCAAGGACCGGCTCCTGATCGAGCAGGACCCGCACCAGGTCCTCGAGGGAATCATGATCGCGAGCTTCGCCCTCGAGGTGAAGCACGCCTACGTCTACATCCGCGGCGAGATGGTCCACGGCGCCGAGATCCTGAACGCCGCGATCCGCGAGGCCGAGGCGAATGGCCTTCTCGGGGCGAACGTGCAGGGATCCGGGATCGACCTCGAGATCACCGTCCACCGCGGCGCGGGCGCCTACATCTGCGGCGAGGAGACGGCCCTCATCGAGAGCCTGGAGGGGAAGCGCGGCCACCCGCGGATCAAGCCGCCGTTCCCCGCCGTCTGGGGCGCCTGGGGCTGCCCGACGGTCGTGAACAACGTCGAGACCCTCTCGTGCGTGAAGCACATCCTCGACCGTGGCGCCGAGTGGTTCAAGGAAATCGGCCGGAACGACCGGAACACCGGCCCGAAGCTCTACTGCGTCTCCGGGCACGTCGAGAAGCCGGGCGTCTACGAAGCCCCGATCGGGATCCCTTGGGAGAGACTCCTCGAGATGGCGGGCGGCATGAAGGGAGGGCCGGAAGCTGAAAGCCGTCATCCCGGGCGGCGCGTCGGCCCCGATGCTGACGGCGGCCGAGATCGCCGGGGTGCCGATGGACTTCGACGGGCTGGTCGCCGCGAAGTCGATGTTCGGCTCCGCGGCGATCATCGTCATGGACGAGGCGACCGACATCCCGAAGGCCGTCACGAACATCTCGAAGTTCTTCGCCCACGAGTCGTGCGGGCAGTGCACGCCCTGCCGCGAGGGGACCCCCTGGCTGAACAAGATGCTGAAGCGGGTCGTGAACGGCGAGGGGAGGCGGCAGGATCTGGACATGCTCCTCTCGATCGCGAACCAGATGGGGAACGGCATGACGATCTGCGTCTTCTCCGACGCGGCCATCGCGCCCGTCCTCTCGGGCATCTCCGAAGTTCCGCGAGGAGTTCGAGGCCTACATTGCGGGATCCGCCGCCCCGGACTTCGCGCTCGCGGCCCCGAAGGAGATCTCTGAAAAAGTTGCAGACCGAACCGCTGCAGGAATCCATTCTTAGAATGCGAATGCGCAAGCCGTATTCACCTTCTGAGAAATCGTCCTCTTCGGACGAAGTGAGAGCCACACGGAGCCTGACGTGGCTCGGGTAACCGTCGACGGCCGGACCGTCGAGGTCGCCGACTCGACGAACGCCCTCGAGGCGTGCCGCGCCGCCGGCGTCGAGGTCCCCCACTTCTGCTACCACCCGAAGCTCTCGGTCGTCGGGCAGTGCCGGATGTGCATGGTCGAGATCGAGGGCCTGCCGAAGGTGCAGGCGTCCTGCACCGTTCCCGTCCGGGACGGCATGGTGATCCGCGCCTCCTCCGAGCGGGCTCTCGCCGCGCGGAACGCGACGATGGAGTTCCTCCTCATCAACCATCCGCTCGACTGCCCGATCTGCGACCAGGCCGGCGAGTGCAAGCTGCAGGACAACGCGGTCTCGGCGGGGCTCCCCGTCTCCCGCACCTCCGAGCCGAGGCTTCTGATCCCCGGCTACGAGCGGACCGAGATCGGCCCTCACGTCGTGGCCGACATGACGCGCTGCATCCAGTGCACGCGCTGCATCCGCTTCTGCCAGGAGATCAGCGGGACGGGCGAGCTCTCCTTCGTCGAGCGCGGCGGCCACACGTTCGTCTGGACGCACGAGGGAAAGCCCCTCGCGAACGACCTCTCGGCCTGCGCGGCCGACGTCTGTCCCGTCGGCGCCCTGACGGTCAAGGAGTTCCGGTTCCGCAAGCGCGTCTGGTGGCTGAACAAGACCCGCTCGATCTGCGACGGCTGCGAGATCGGCTGCAACATCTCCGTCGAGCACCGGGACCGGACGGTCTACCGTTTCCTCCCGCGCGTCCAGCCCGCCGTCAACGACTACTGGATCTGCGACTACGGCCGCTTCCGGTCGGAGCAGCTGAACCACCGCGACTTCCTGAAGCCGCAGATCCGCGCCGCGGGCGAGAGCTCCCGGCGGGAGACGAACTGGGGCGAGGCGCTCGACGCGGTGAAGGCCGCCGTCGACAAGGCGCTCTCGGAGGATTCTTCGAAGATCTCTCGTTCTCGGTTCCGCCCGTCTCTCCACGGAAGAGAACTGGCTGCTGGCGAGGCTGTTCAAGGATTCGCTGAAGGTCCAGAACGTCGAGTTCAGCGTCGACGACGGGCCGAAGCGGCGGATGAAGCGCGGCAAGGAGTGGGTCTACGGCACGGAGGCCGCCCCCAACTCGCGCGGCGCCGAAGCCGCCGGCGTCAAGCGAACGAAGGCGGGCGACGGCTCGGCTTTGAATCTCCTTCTTTCCAAGCAGAATCCCCCTCCGGCGGTCCTCTACATCGCCGACGCCGAGTTCTCGGCGAGGGCCTCGGACCCCGCCTTCGTCGCCCTCCTCCGGCGGGCGGCGTTCCTCGTCGTCCACGCGCGGGTCCGGAGCCTCCTGACCGACGCGGCCGACGTCGTCCTCCCGGCGGCGAGCCTGGCCGAGAAGGACGGGACGTTCGTGAACCGGGACGGCCGCGTCCAGCGGTTCGACCGCGCGCTCGTCGCGCCGCCGATCGTCCGGACGGACCTCGAGATCCTCCTCCACCTCGGAAAGCGTTGGGACGCCTTCGAGACGAGCTGGACCGCGGAGGAGGTCTTCGCCCGGATGAAGGCCTCCGTCCCCGGGTATGCCTCGCTCGACTGGAACGGGGACGACCTCGTCGGCAACCCGCCGTCGGCCTCTCCCGCCGCCGCCTACGACGTCCTCGGGCTCGAGAAGGAGCCGGAGCGCGAGGTCTTCGTCCGGCCGTCCGTGGCCGCGGAGAACCTCCAGCCGTGAGCGCCGAGCTCTTCCACGTCGTGGCGTCGGCCGGGATGATCGCCCTCGCCTGGACGATCCTCCTCGGCCTCTACCTCCTGATCGTCGTCTGGGCCGAGCGCCGGATCGCCGGACTCATCCAGGACCGCCCCGGCCCGAACCGGGTCGGGCCGTACGGCCTCTTCCAGACGCTGGCCGACGTCCCGAAGATGTTCCTGAAGGAGGACGTGACGCCGCTCTACGTGGACAAGCTCCTCCACACCGTGGCGCCCGCGATCATCCTGATCCCCGCCCTGACGACGATCGCCATCGTGCCGCTCGGCGCGCCGGTCACGATCGCCGGCCGGACCATCCCGCTCGTCGTCGCCGACGTGAACATCGGCGTCCTCTACCTTTTCGCCCTGACCTCGGTCAGCGTCTACGGCCTCATCATCGGCGCCTGGGCCTCGAACAACAAGTTCTCGCTCCTCGGCGGCCTCCGCGCCTCGGCGCAGATCATCAGCTACGAGCTCTCGATGGGGATCGCGGCGATCGCGGTCTTCGTCTCGGCCGGGTCGCTCCGGCCCGTCGCCGTCGTCGAATGGCAGGGCGCCCACGTCTGGAACTGCGTCGGACAGGTGATCGGCTGCGTCATTTTCATCGTCTCGGCGTTTGCCGAGACGAACCGGGTGCCGTTCGACCTTCCCGAGGCGGAGTCGGAGCTGGTCGGCGGATACCACACCGAGTTCTCGGCCTTCAAGTTCGGCATGTTCTTCATGAGCGAGTACGCGAACATGTTCGTGGCCGCGGCCATGATCGTGACGCTCTACTTCGGCGGCTGGACCCTGCCATTCGTGACGTTCACGGGCAACCTCGGCGCGCTCCTCTCGCTCGGCGTCTTCCTCGCGAAGGTCTTCGCGTGGGTCTTCGTCTTCATCTGGGTCCGGCTGGACCCTCCCCCGATTCCGCTACGACCAGCTGATGGCGCTCGGCTGGAAGGTCCTCCTGCCGCTCTCCGTCCTGAACCTGCTCGCCGTCGCGTGGTGGGTGGCGAGCGGAAGGGGAGGCGCATGAGCGCCGCCACCGTCGTCTTCGCCTTCGCGTCGGGGCTCGCGATCGTCTTCGCGCTCCTGATGGTCGTCCAGAAGACGCCGGTCAAGAGCGTCCTCGCGCTCGTCGTCACCTTCTTCGGTCTCGCGATCCTGTCGGTCCAGCTGGCCGCGCCGTTCATCGCCGCCATTCAGATCATCGTCTACGCGGGCGCGATCCTCGTCCTGTTCCTCTTCGTCATCATGCTCCTGAACCTGAACGAGGAGGCGCGGGAGAAGGACTCCCGCCCCGTGCAGAAGGGGCTCGGCCTCGTGACGGTCGTGGCGCTCGGGGGCGTCCTCCTCGGCGCCACCCTCCGGGCGCCCGAGGCGCCCGTGACCCGCCTGGCCTCGGGACCCCGCGTCCCGGTGGCCGACGAGATTCCCGTCCTCGGGAGGCTTCTCTTCTCCGACTACCTCTTCGCGTTCGAGGCGATGTCGGTCCTCCTCCTCGTCGCGGCGGTCGGCGCGCTCATCCTCTCCAAGAGGAGGATGGATTGAACGTCCTCTCCGGCGTCGCCCCGATGGGGGTCCCCCCCGCCGCGTTCCTCTTCGTCGGGACGGTCCTCTTCGCCATCGGCATCGCGGGGGCCCTCCTGAAGCGGAACGCCCTCTCGATCTTCCTCTCGATCGAGCTGATGATGAACGCCGTCAATCTCCTGATCCTGACCTACGCGAGGATGCGGGGAGACGCGGCCGGCCAGATGATCGTCTTCTTCGTGATCGCCATCGCGGCCGCCGAGGCGGCCGTCGGCCTCGCCGTTTTCGTCGCCCTCTTCCGGGCGCGGGAGACGGTCGAGGTGGACAAGGTGAACCTCCTGAAATGGTAGGCGCGCGAGCGTGACCGGCCTCTGGTGGATCCCCGCCCTGCCGCTTCTCGGCTTCCTCCTGAACGGCGCCGTCGCGCTCGCGTCGAGCTCCGGCCGCGCGAAAGCCGGCACGGGGGGCGCCCCGCTCCCGTATAGCGAGCGGCTTTTCCACGGCGTCGTCGGGGTCGGCTCGACCGGCCTCGCGGCCGTCCTGTCGTTCGCTGCGGTCGTCCCGTGGGCCCGCGAGGCGCTCGCCGGCCGCGCGGTCCCCGTCGTCGAGACGGTCTGGGTCTGGATCTTCGCCGGCGACTTCCACGTCGACGTCGCGTTCCGGCTCGACGCGCTCTCGGCGCTGATGATCTCGTTCGTCACGTTCGTCGGGACGCTGATCCACCTCTACAGCGTCGGGTACCTGCAGGAGGAGGAAGGGTACGGGCGGTACTTCGCCTTCCTGAACCTCTTCATGTTCGCGATGCTGACGCTGGTCCTCGCGAACAGCCTCCCGGTCCTCTTCATCGGATGGGAGGGCGTCGGCCTCTGCTCCTATCTCCTGATCGGCTACTACTACGACAAGGATTTCGCGGTCGCGGCGGGCAAGAAGGCGTTCGTCGTGAACCGGATCGGCGACTTCGGGTTCGTCCTCGGGATCTTCGGCGTCCTCGCCCTCTTCGGCACGACGGACTTCTCGTTCGTCGACGCCGCCCGCCACGGCGCCGTGAACGGCGCCTCGCCGCTCACGCTCTACGCGACCTGCCTCCTGCTCTTCCTCGGCGCCTGCGGGAAGAGCGCGCAGGTGCCGCTCTACGTCTGGCTCCCCGACGCCATGGCCGGCCCCACTCCCGTCTCGGCGCTCATCCACGCCGCCACGATGGTGACGGCGGGCGTCTACCTCGTGGCGCGGACCAGCACGGTCTTCGTCCTCGCCCCGGACGCCATGACGCTCGTGGCCTGGATCGGCGCCGGGACGGCGATCTTCGCGGCCTCGATCGGCCTCGCGCAGAACGACATCAAGAAGGTCCTCGCCTACTCGACCGTCTCCCAGCTCGGCTACATGTTCCTCGCCTGCGGCGTCGGGGCGTTCTCGGTCGGGATGTTCCACGTCTTCACCCACGCCTTTTTCAAGGCCTGCCTCTTCCTCGGATCCGGCTCCGTCATCGTCGCGATGCACCACGAGCAGGACATGCGGAAGATGGGCGGCCTCGCCGGGAAGCTCCCGGCCACCTACCGGACGATGCTGGTCGCGACGCTCGCCATCTCGGGCATCGTGCCGTTCGCAGGGTTCTTCTCGAAGGACATGATCCTCGGCTCGACGCTCGCGGCCGGCCACCCGCTCCTCTGGCTCGTCGGCGTCGTCACCGCCGCCATGACGGCCTTCTACATGTTCCGGCTCGTCCGGATGACCTTCGCCGGGGAGTTCCGCGGGACGCACGAGCAGGAGCACCACCTGCACGAGAGCCCCGCCACGATGACGGTCCCCCTCTGGATCCTCGCCGCCGGGTCGACGGTGGCAGGCCTCGTCTGGATCCCGTTCGGCGTCTCCGACCTCTTCCCGCGCCTCCTCGCCTCCGCCGTCGCGGAGGTGCCCGAGCACGAGTTCTCGCACGGCATCGAGCTCGCCCTGATGGCGATCTCGCTCGCCGCGGCCTTCGCGGGCATCGGCCTCGCCGTGAAGTGGTACGGCGGAAAGGCGGCCACCTCTCACCCGGCGGAGCTGCCGCCCGAGCAGATCGTCGTTTCGGCGCCCGCCGCCGCGTTCGCCGCGCGGACCGGGCTCCTCGGCCGTCTCGTCGAGAACAAGTGGTTCGTCGACGAGGGGATCGACGCCGGCCTCCGCTCGCCGTTCCGGAAGATCGGGCGCTTCCTCTGGAAGGGGTTCGACGCCCTATTCATCGACGGGATCGCGAACGCCTCGGCCTTCCTCGTGGAGCTCTCGGGCGACCTCCTCCGCTTCTTCACGACGGGAAACATCCGGAACTACACGCTCGGATTCACGCTCGGGCTGCTCGTCCTCCTCGTCTGGGTCTGGGTGAGCTAGCCGATGCTGAAGACGCTTCTCTCCCTCGACTTTCTCGGCGCCGACCTCCTGACGACGCTCGTCTTCCTGCCGACGGCCGGGGCGATCGTCCTGCTCTTCTTCCCCGAAGGGGCGAAGGCCGCGCAGAAGGTGTGGGCGCTCCTCGTTTCCGCCGCCACGCTCGCCGTCTCGGTCCTCCTCTACCGCGGATTCGACCCGATGACGCCGGGGCCAACGGCCTTTCGCGTCGACGCGCCGTGGATTCCGCGCTTCGGGATCAACTACCTCGTCGGGGTGGACGGGCTGTCGGTCGCCCTCGTCCTCCTGACGACGCTCCTGACCGTCTGCGTCTTCCTCTTCGCCTGCGGCCAGGAGCACCTCGACCGGACGAAGGGCTACTTCGCGTCGTTCCTGGTCCTCGAGACCGGGATGCTGGGAAGCCTGGTCGCGCTCGACGCGATCCTCTTCTACGTCTTCTGGGAAGTGATGCTCGTCCCGATGTACTTCATCATCGGGATCTGGGGCGGGAAGCGGCGGATCTACGCCGCCATGAAGTTCTTCCTCTTCACGATCGTCGGGTCGCTCCTGATGTTCGTGGCGATTCTCTTCACGGCGAACGTCCACATGAAGGCGACCGGGCTGCAGTCGTTCTCCCTCCCGGACTGGGTCCGCGCCGTCTCGTCCGGCGCGTGGCACCTCGCGCCCGGGACCGAGGCGCTCCTCTTCGGCGCGTTCGCCCTCGCCTTCCTCGTCAAGGTCCCTCTCTGGCCGCTCCACACGTGGCTCCCGGACGCGCACGTCGAGGCTCCGACGGGCGGCTCGATCATCCTGGCCGGTGTCCTCCTGAAGCTCGGGACGTACGGCCTGATGCGGTTCGCCATCCCCCTCTTCCCCGCGGCCTCGATCCGGTACACCCCGCTCATCGTGACACTCGCCCTGATCGGCGTCGTCTACGGGGCCTGGGTGGCGTACGCGCAGACCGACATGAAGAAGCTCGTCGCCTACTCGTCGGTCAGCCACCTCGCGCTCGTCGTCCTCGGCATCTTCGCCGGGACGACGATGGCGGTGACCGGGGCCGTCGTCCAGATGATCGGGCACGGCCTGACGACCGGGCTCCTCTTCCTCCTCGTCGGCGTCCTTTATGAAAGGCGTCACACGCACGAGATGGCCGAGTTCGGCGGGATCGCGGTCCGGGTCCCGGTCCTGACGACGCTCTTCATCGTCGCGGCGCTCGGCTCGGCCGGCCTCCCCGGCCTGAACGGCTTCGTCGGGGAGTTCCTCATCCTCGGCGGCGTCTTCCGCGTCAGTGTCCTCTGGTGCGCGATCGCGGCGACCGGGATGGTCCTCGGCGCGATCTACCTCCTGACGCTGATCCAGAAGGTCTTCTGGGGGAAGGACGCCGTCGCCGGCAACCGGGGCCTCGCCGACATCAACGCCTGGGAGGTCGCCGCGTCGCTTCCGATGGTCGTCCTGATCGTGGCGCTCGGCGTCTACCCGGCTCCCCTGCTCCGTCTCGTCGGCCCGCCCGTCGAGGCGGTCGTCCGGATCCTCCGCGCGAAGGTGGGCGCCTGATGCCGGCCTTCCTGAACGTCTCGGCCGCCGACGTCGCCTCCGTGGCCCCGGAGATTCTCCTCTCCCTGGCGGGCATCCTCCTCATCTTCCTCGACGCCTTTGCGAAGCCGACGCGGCCGGCGTACCCCTACCTCGCCCTCGGCGCGCTCGCTCTCGCGAACCTCGCGGGCGCGAACGCGTCGGGCACCTTCTTCGCGGGCGCCGTCGAGGTCTCGTCCCTGACGCGCTTCGTCGAGATGCTGGCCCTGGGCGGGGCGGCGCTCGCCATTCTCGGTGGAGGGGCGGCGCTGGCGCGCGACGGCAAGAACCAGGGAGAGTTCTTCGCGTTCCTCCTCTGGTCGGCGGCGGGCGCCCTCCTCATGGTCAAGGGCGCCGACCTGCTCGTCGTCTTCATCGGCCTCGAGCTGATGTCGCTGCCGCTCTACGTCCTCGCCTCGTGGTACCGCGAGGTCCCCGCCTCCGCCGAAGCCGGGATGAAGTACTTCCTGATGGGGGCTTTCTCGTCGGCGATCCTCCTCTACGGCATCGCGACGCTCTACGGGCGGATGGGGACGACGCGGCTCCCGCGGCTCGCTGGCTTCGCCACCATGACGCCCGCGGCCGGCTTCGACCCGCTCGTCGGCATCGGCCTCCTCGCGATCATCGCCGCGCTCTCGTTCAAGATGTCGCTCGTCCCGTTCCACGCGTGGGCGCCCGACGTCTACCAGGGAATGACGACGCCCGCCGTCACGTTCCTCTCCACGGTCCCGAAGGCCGCGGCGGCCGTCGTCCTCGTCCGGGTCCTGCACGCGATCTACCCGGACGCGCTCGGGGAGCCGTGGCGGCCGCTCATCGGCCTCCTGGCGATCGCGTCGATCCTCTTCGGAAACGTCGTGGCGCTCGCGCAGCGGGACCTGAAGCGGATGCTCGCCTATTCGGGGATCGCCCAGATGGGCTACCTCGCCATCGCCTTCGCGACCTTCACGGCCGACGCCGTGGAAGGGGCGCTCGTCTTCCTCGCGGGCTACCTCGTGACGAACGCCGCCGCCTTCCTCTCCGTCGCCGCGCTCTCGAGCGGCGAGCGGGAGCCGAAGTCGCTCGCCGACCTCGCGGGGCTCGGGCGGCGGCACCCGGCGGCCGCCTCGATCCTCTCCCTCTCGATGATCTCGCTGACCGGCCTCCCTCCCACGGTCGGGTTCATCGGCAAGCTGCTCGTCTTCCGCTCCGCGGTCGACGCCGGCCTCGTCTCCCTCGCCCTCGTCGGCATCGCGGGGAGCGTCGTCTCCGTCGGGTACTACCTGCGCGTCGTCTACGTCCTCTGGATGAAGGAGCCGACACGCGAGGTCGCCCTCCACGAGGACGACGTGATGGCCGGCGCCGCGTGGATCCTGACCGCGGCCGGCATCCTCCTCCTCGGTCTCTTTCCGCGGGGCCTGATCGACGTCGCGAGGAGCGCGTCGTCGGTCCTTTCGCTCCGATAGCAGGACGGCACGCCATGGTCGAGAAAGAGCCTCCCGAAAGCGTCTCGGAGGCGACGACTCACCGCCTGTCGCTCCTCCTGCGCAGCATCCGCGTCCTCCAGGCCGAAGGGGTCACGACCGTCTCGTCGCAGCAGCTCGCGGAGCGGTTCGGCCTGAACTCCGCCCAGATCCGGAAGGACCTCGCGCAGTTCGGCGAGTTCGGCGTCCGGGGCGTCGGCTACCGCGTGATGACCCTGAAGGCCCACTTGACGGCCGTCATGGGCCTCGACCGCGTCCGGACGGTCTTCGTCGTCGGCGCCGGAAACCTCGGGCAGGCGCTCGCCGACTCTCGCAACTTCAACAGCGAGGGGTTCCGCGTGACGGCCCTCTTCGACAGCGACCGCCGGAAGGTGGGCGGGAAGACGAAGACGGGGATCCCGATCCGCGACGTCGCGGGGCTCAAGGAGGACGTGGCGACGGAAGCCGCCGACGTCGGGGTCCTCGCCGTCCCCGCGGACGCCGTCCCGACGGTCGCCCTCCTCCTCCGCGACGCGGGGATCAAGGCGATCCTCAACTTCGCCCCCGTCACCCTCGCCCCGTTTCCCGGTGTCGTCGTCAAGAACGTCGACCTGACCCTCTTCCTCGAGAACCTCAGCTTCCAGGTCGCCAAGCTCGCCGCCAAGCCCGGCCCAAAGGGGGGATCGACTCCCGGACCTTCCGGCCGTTAGGCGCGGCGCGTGCCGCGACACTCCCTGCCGAGATCTTGTCTGAGGTCTAGGATGAGGGACGCGGGCGAGACCGCCTGCCCTCGATGATCAGGAGACCGTCAATGCTTCGAACTCCGAGATTGCCGGCCGGGCGGCTAGGCCGTCTTGCGCCTGTCGTCGCCTTGGCCTTGCTCGGCTGGGCGGCCACGACAGACGGTCAGCCCGTCATCACCGAATTCCCGCTCCCGGGATCGGGGCCGGTGAATTACATTAACTTCCAATATGCCAAGGCCATCATTACGGGTCCGGACGGGGCGCTCTGGTTTACGCACGCTTGGCAATCCCGGGTCGTCCGGACGACGATTGACGGGACGGTAACCGAGTTCGACGTCTCGCCCGCGTATTCACCGTCTGGAATCGCCGTCGGGCCCGATCGGAACATCTGGTTTCTGTTGAATGGAAACCCTCACGGCATCGGAAGAATGTCGACCAGCGGGCAGCTCACGGCGTATCCAATCGAAACGACAAGTTGGCTTTGCGGGCTCGTTTCTGCGCCGGACGGGAACCTGTGGTTCACCGAAGCGACCATTGCACTCGAAGCCACGGGCCCTGACCCGACGGCCGTCGGCAAATTCTCCCCGGGCGGTTCAGTCACCACGTATCCGCTCCCTCTCGGCCGAAGCGGAACAGGAATCATCGTCTCCGCCGAAGGGAATCTATGGTTTATCTATTCTGATTTCACCATGTGGGGGTCCTACGGGTATGGCATTCAGCGCATGAGCCTCCAGGGGACGAGGA
This sequence comes from uncultured Acidobacteriota bacterium, assembly GCA_963821435.1. Taxonomy (GTDB): domain Bacteria; phylum Acidobacteriota; class Thermoanaerobaculia; order UBA5066; family UBA5066; genus DAOMFB01. The sequence continues at coordinate 6,549 of CAWGDR010000014.1, read as the reverse complement.
GCAGCGTCGTCGATTCACTGGGCCCGGGCCAACCCCTGGCCAACTCGATCGTGCTCGGGCCCGACGGAAACGGATGGTTCACGGGTTCAGACAACACGGTCGGAAAGGTGACGCCGGCGGGTGTCGTGATGAAGTTCCCGATTCCGACCGCCGACTCGCGCCCCTTCGACATCACCGCCCGAAGGGGGCCTGAACCCCGGCTCCGCGCGCCCCTCAGCGCGGAGGGGCGGCCGGAGCGCCGGCACCCGTCGCGGCGGGGCGGAGGAGTGTCCAGCCGAGGCCGTCGGGCTCGGCCCCGGTCGCAAGCGTCCGGAGGATCGCGCCCGTCGCGAGGTCGAGGACCACGACGGCGTCCGCATTGCTGTTGGCGACGTAGGCGACGTTCCCCGGGAGTGGCACGAGGAGCCCGACGGGCACGGGGCTCCTGCCGAACCGGTCGGAGAAGAGCCGCCCGTCCGTCGTCGCCGCGGCCATCGGCATTCTGACGCGCCGGAGCTCCCGCCCCTCTTTCGCGTCGAAAAAGGCCACGTCGCCCGAGCGGGCGTTCGAGACGAGGAGAGTCCCGCCGTCGGGCGAGAAGGCAAGCCGGATCGGAAAGGACGCGCAGGGGATCGTTCGCCTCGGCTCGAGCGTCGCCGCGTCGAGGGCGACGAGGGTGTCGCTCGCGCGGTTCGCGACCCACACCTCGCGTCCGGAAGGGGCGACGGCGATCCCCTCCGCGCCCTCGCCCGTCTTCGCCGTCTTCGTCTTCTCCCCCTTCCCGAGGTCGATCGCCGTCACCGTCCCCGAGCCGATACTCGCGACGAACGCCCTCCTTCCGTCGGGCGCGAGGGCCACCATGTGCGAAACCTTCTCCCCGGTCGGGATCGCCGCCAGCACTTTCCGCTCCACGAGGTCGACGACGAGGAGCGCCTGGCTCGCCTCCACCGTCACCACGGCCCGGCGACCGTCGCCGAGGACCCTGACGCCGTGCGGCCGCCGGTGCTCGCCGAGGTCGATCGTCCCCGCGGCGACCCCTTTCGGCAAGTCGATCAGCGTCAGCGTCGATCCCGGCGTCTTCGCTCCGTAATTCGTCACGACGGCGAGCCGTCCGTCGGGCGTCACGTCGACCTCGTGCGGGCCCTCCCCCGTCGGGACAGACGCGAGCCTCGCTCCCGTCTCCGGGTCGAGGAGCCAGGCGGTCGCGTCGGACTTGTTGAGGACGACGAGCGTCCCTGCGTGCGCGGCCGGTGCGAGGGCGGCGGCGAGTAGAGCCGCGGCGAGAGCAAGGGGCTTCATGGTGAATCCGTCAGGGACGAACCGGCCGGTCATGCGGCGCGCTCAGGCCGGCGGCGCGGGAGGATCGGCCGGGGCCTCGAGGGCGAGGCGCTTGGCGCGGGCGACGGCCTCGGCGCGGCTGGAGTCGTTCGGGCGGTCGTCCGAGATTTTCCCGTCGCGGATCCGGATGATCCGGCGGGCGTGGGCGGCGATGTCCTCCTCGTGCGTGACGAGGATGATCGCGTTCCCGGCCTCGTTCAGCTCCCGGAAGAGCCGCATGATGTCCTCGCCCGTCTGGGAGTCGAGGTTGCCGGTCGGCTCGTCGGCGAGGAGAAGCGACGGCCCCGTCACCAGCGCCCGGGCGATGGCGACGCGCTGCCGCTGCCCGCCGGAGAGTTCGTTCGGGTTGTGGTGCGCCCGGTCGGTCAGGCCGACCTGCGCGAGCGCCTTCTCCGCCCGCTCCCGGCGGTCCTTCTTCGGGATGCCGGAGTAGATGAGCGGCAGCTCCACCTGGGCCAGCGCGTTCGTCCGCGCGAGGAGGTTGAACGTCTGGAAGACGAAGCCGATCTCGCGGTTCCGGACGCGGGCGAGCGCGTCGTCGTTCATCTCCTCGACCGGGTTCCCGTTCAGGCGGTATTTCCCGGCCGTCGGCGTGTCGAGGCAGCCGATGAGGTTCATCAGCGTCGACTTCCCCGACCCCGACGGCCCCATGATCGCGACGTACTCTCCCCGGTCGACGGAGAAGGTGACGCCGCGGAGCGCGCGCACCTTCTCCTCCCCCACCTCGTACGTCTTTTCGATCTCCTGCATCTCGATCAGCATGGCGTCACCCGCGGAGAGCCGCGAGGCCCGTCAGGGCCAGGACGAGGAAGGTGAAGAGGCCGACCGGGATCGCGGCGGCGGCCCCCTTCGGGAGCCCCGGGATCTGCCGGAACGCGATCACGACGAGGACGAGCGACCAGATCGTGAAGACGTCCAGGAACGATCCGAGCGTCACGAGCGCCTGCGACGCCCCCTCCGGCAGGAACGCGAGGACGTTCGACTTCAGGATCCCCCCCAGCGCCTTCAGGTTCACCGACCCTTCGGGGAGCGAGAGGATCACCGGGAGGATGACGATCCCTTTCACGACGCCGGGCAGGTACGCGTGGAGCCAGAGCGCGACCGTCTGCGAGTAGCCGATCTCGCCGCCGAAGGCGCGAGCCGCCCCCCAGAGGACGAGCGGCATCGCGAACGCCACGATGGCGACGAAGACCGGGGTGCCCGCGGTCATCGTCAGCTTCATGAAGCCGGCGACGCGCGGGAGGGCCTCGGGAGGGATCGAACGGCCCGACTTCGCGGCCTGCTCCGCCATCGTCTCCTGGGCGGCTCGGTCCCAGTCGACCTTCGGAGCGAGCAGGAACGAGCCGCTGAGCGCGATCGCGGCGTAGAGGACGAGCGGCAGCCACCAGGTCGGCCTCCGGAGGAGTCGGGCGAACGTCGTCGCCGGCGCCGTGAAGGTGCCCGCGACGGCGGCGCCCGGAGCGATCGGCGGCGCGAGGGGGGCCGTGGGGGCGGTTTCGTCCACCTAGCGCTCGCGGCTCACTTCTTCGCCGGCTCTTCGGCCGGCGCCGGGTCAAGCGAGACCGGCAGGCCGTCGATCTTCACGTTCTTCCAGGTGAGGAGGTCGCCGATCGCCTTGTGCCAGGCGACGCGGGACTTCAGGTAGGCCGCGTAGGTCTGCAGCTCGATGGCGCGGGCGTTCGTCAGGTCGTTCTGGATCGAGGAGACCTGGAAGGACGTCGTCATGCCGTTCTCGTACTTCTTCTTCTCGGCGTCCAGGTTCCGCTCGGCCAGCTCCCGCGACTTCTTCGCGGCGGCGATCGAGCGGAGGGCCGTGTCGACGTCGCGGGCGGCGCCCCGCACCTCGACCCAGAGGTTCTGCTTCAGGAGGGCGAGGTTGGTCCGCGAGAGCTCGAGGTCGGACGAGGCGATGGCGGCGTTGTTCTTGGCCGTCTGGTTGAAGATCGGGACGGAGAAGACGAGCCCCACGGTCCAGGTCGGGTAGTTGCGGTCGAAGATGCTCGAGAGCGCGTCGCCGTAGCCGAGATCCGGGTCCGTCGCCTTCGCGCCGAGACCGCCGTACCCGTACGACCCGGCCAGGTCGAGGCGGGGCTTCAGCTGGCTCTTGTTGTAGACGAGGGTCAGCTTCTTCGACTCGATGTCGATCAGCGCCTGGCGGACCTCGGGGCGCGTCTGGAGCGCCTGGTTCATGCCGTCTTCGACGCCGATGGTGATCGGCTCTTCCGTGGGCAGGTCGGTCGTGACGATGGGACGCTGCCAGTCGGGGAAATTCCGGACGTTCAGGAGCCGCTTCAGCTGGTCTTCGGCGCTGCCGATCTGCCCTTCGGCGAGGATGATGTCCTGCTCGCGCTGGGCGACCGTCACTTCCGTCTGGACGATGTCGATCGGGGCGAGCGTCCCGACGTCGATCTTGATCTTCGTGATCCGGTTCAGGTCCTTCGCGATGTCGAGGGCCTGTTTCCGCGCCGTCAGGAGCGCCCGCGCGTAGGCGAGGTCCCAGTAGGCGTTCTCGATCAGCTGAAGGCCCCTCTGGACTCCCGCCACGAAGTTGTACGCCGAGGTTTCCTGCTGGTATTTCGCCTGGACGATGAACCGCGTGGAGACCGTCGAGCCGAAGTTCTGGAGGAGGGGCTGGGTGGCCCCGATGGAGAGCGTGGAGGTGTAGCGGGGGTTGAAAAGCGTGAAGCCTGGAATGGCGGAGTCGACCCGCTGGTTGTACCAGCCGAGCGTGTACGTGCCGCCGGTCTGGAGGTTGCCGCCGAAGATCAGGTTTCCGTTCTGGTTCTTGGTGTCGGTGGCGCTGATCCGGGAAATGTCGGGACTGAGGGTCCGGTTCGCGTTCGCGTCGACCTCGAGGAACGGATCGAAATAGCCCTTCGCCGAGCCGATCCCGAAGGCCGCCTTTTCGTAGTTCAGCGAGACGACCTCTAGGTCGAGGGTGTTCTGGAGCGCAAGGCGGATGGCCTGCTCCAGCGAGAGCTCGATCTTGTCGCCGGGAGGCAGCGCCTCGGGCGTGCGACTCCCCGCGTTGATCGGCACGACGACCGGATCGGCCGCCCGCGCGGCACCCGGCGACAGAAGGAGGACCAGCGTTGCGGCCAGGAGAGCCCGGGCGACGCGCGCCCCGAGCGGCAGGTTGACAGAACGCTCTCGAATCACGAAAACCTCCTGGGGTTCAAGACCAAAAGTGGGTGGGGCCCACGCGGAATAGTACGAGAACCGCCGGGAAAAGTTTTGCACCGGCGGCAGTTGGCCTCAGGCGCCGGGGACCGGGAAGTAGCAGGAAACGCGGTGTCCCGCTCCACCCCCAACCGCCTCCTCGCGGGGGAACGTCTCCCGGCAGATCCCCTGCGCGGACGGGCAGCGAGGATGGAACGGGCACCCCGGCGGCGGGTCGGCCGGCGACGGCGGCTCGCCGGGCGCGCGGAGCCGGACGGGCCTTTCGCCCGGGGGCGGGGGCGCCTCCGCTGGCTGGGACGCGAGGAGGAGCGCCGTGTAGGGGTGACGCGGCCGCGCGAAGAGGTCCGCGGCGGGACCCGCCTCCACGATCCTCCCGAGATACATGACGGCCACCTCGTCCGCGAGCGCCCGGACGACGGAGAGGTCGTGTCCGATGAAGAGAAACGCGGGACGGGACGGAGTCGTCGCCTGGAGCTCGCGAAGGAGGTTCAGGACCTGCGCCCTGATGGAGACATCGAGCGCCGAGACCGGCTCGTCGAGGACGACGAAACGCGGCTCGGTCGCGAGCGCCCGGGCGATCGCGATCCGCTGGCGCTGCCCGCCCGAGAACTCGCGCGGCGTCTTCGAAAGCGCCGACCCGGGCATCCCGACGCTCGAAAGGAGGGACGCCACGCGCTCCCGCCGCGCCCGTCCCGTGAAGAGGCGGTGGATCGCGAGCGGCTCGCCGACGATCTCCTCCACCGTCATCCGGGGATCGAGCGACGTCGCCGGGTCCTGGAAAACGACCCCCACCTCGCGGCGGCGCCGGTTGAGCTCCTTCGGGGGCAGCGCCAGCCAGTCGACTCCGTCGAAGTGGACGGAGCCCCGGTCGGGCTCGAGGAGCCGGAGGATGAGCCGCGCCGTGGTGCTCTTGCCGGAGCCCGACTCGCCGACGAGCGCCAGCGTCTTTCCGGCAGCGAGGTCGAAGGAGACGCCGTTGACAGCGGCGACGCGCCGGCGGCCCTCGCGGCCGGCGCCTCGCGAGCCGGCGGCCGGCGTCGCTGCGAACGACCGGTGCAGGTCCCGCACCGAGAGGATCGGGGCGTCCCCGGGGGCCGCGCTCATCGCGGGTCCTTTCCGTCCCAGAGGAAACAGGCCGCCTCGGCCACCCGCCCCGGGACCTGCCCGAGGACCGGCCGGGCCGCGCGGCAGCGGCCGAACGCCTCCGGGCAGCGCGGCTCGAACGCGCAGCCCGGCGGGCGCTCGCCCGGCTCGGGAACGTTGCCGTCCATGGCCTTCAGGCGGCCGTCCGGCCCGGGACGCGACGCGAGGAGGCCGCGGGTGTAAGGGTGCGACGGCGACGCGAAGAGCTCGCGGACCGGGGCCGACTCGACGATCTCCCCCGCGTACATGACGATCGCGCGGTCAGCGGTCTCGGCGACGACGCCGAGGTCGTGGGTGATCAGGACGACGGCGAGCGAGAGCTCCCGCCGGAGCTCGAGCAGGAGTTCCAGGATCTGCGCCTGGATCGTCACGTCCAGCGCGGTCGTCGGTTCGTCGGCCACGAGGAGGCGCGGGCCGCCGGCGAGCGCGAGCGCCATCATGGCCCGCTGGCGCATGCCGCCCGACATCCGGTGCGGCAAGTCGTCGTAACGACGCTCGGGGTCGGGCAAGGCGACGCGGCGGAGCCACGCGAGCGCGGCCTCCCGCGCCGCGCCCCGCGAGAGCCCGCGGTGGCGCCGGAGGACGCCGGAGAGCTCCGAGCCGATCGTCCGGACAGGGTCGAGAGCGGCTCCCGGCTCCTGGAAGACGAGCCCGATGCCGCCGCCGCGCAGCTTCTGCTTCTCCGCCTCCGACATCGCCCGGACGTCCCGGCCCTCGAAGAGGACCTCGCCCGACGCGACTCGTCCGGGCTCCGGAACAAGGTCGAGCAGGGCCAATGACGTGACGCTCTTCCCGCAGCCCGACTCGCCGACCAGCGCGACGATCTCCCCGGCCGCGACGTCGAACGAGATCCCGTCGACGACCCTCGCCTCCTCGCCGCCTCGCGCCGGGAAGGTGACCGAGAGCTGC
>CAWGDR010000013.1:0-197300 GCA_963821435.1 uncultured Acidobacteriota bacterium | reverse complement strand
TGGCTGATAGAAGCATGGGTTAGCCAGACTCGTCTGCCCCCCATAATGCGAGGCGGCCAGCAAATGACGATTCGCCGATTTTGGCTGCAGTTCGATTTAATTGCGAGAACCGCTGCATTCCTGATCACCGCGGGCGCGGGTTGGCTCGTGCTATGGCTCTCCACGTACCTACACGAACGAAGCTATCGCAATAATGAACTACGACCGCGACGAGATCTTCGAGGGCATCTGGCGGTAGCTCCGCCGCGCCATCGAGCCGAAGAAGGTCAAGGAAGCGGACGCCAAGGCCATCGCGAAGGATTTCGAGCAGAACCTGACGCGTTATACGTACCTGGAGGAGTAGGTCCGGCCGCGCGAGACGCAGAGATGACGCAGCACCGGCGATCCGCATGATGACGGCGCTTCACCCCCCTTGCGGGGGCGGGTCTCCCTCCCGCGCACCCCGCTACTCCGTCCTTGCTCTCGCCGTCTGCGTCGCCCTCGGTGTCCTCCGGATCGTGCTCACGTACCCCATCCTCTATCAGACCATTGACGAACCGATACATGTTGCCGCCGGCCTCCGCTGGCTGGCTGCGGACCAGGCCCTCTTCGACAGCGACGGGACGTTCTTCCAAGAAGTCTATTCACCGCTTGGAAGCATTGCGGCGGCGGCCATGCCCTACCTCCGTGGCCTTCGCCCGAGACGGGACTTTCCCGACATCGCCCGGGAGGGCCATGCGATTCTCCGCACCGGGAACGACTTCGAGCTCAATCTCGCTCTCGCCCGTGCCGGCACTCTTCCCTTTTTCGCTGGAGCGACCGTTCTCGTGTGGCTCTGGGCGCGTCACATCTCCGGCCCCGTCGCTGCCGTCGCGGCCGCTCTCCTCTTCACCACGCTCCCTCCCGTTCTCGCCCATGCCGGCCTCGCCACCGTGGATGTTGCCGGTTCCTCCATGCTTCTCACGGCGCTCTACGCATTCATCCGGTGGTTGGAGCAGCCGACGCTCCTTGCCGCAGCATTTCTGGGCTCGGCCGCCGCCCTGGCCGTCCTGGGCAAGTTCTCGGCTTTGCTGTTCCTCCCGGCGTGCGTCGCCGCACTCGGCATCGTCATCCTGGCCCTGAAGCGGCCGTCCCGGGACGTCGTCCGCCGCGAATGGCGGCGTCGCCGCGGAGGCGTCGTCGTCGCCCTGTTCATCGCCTTTCTTCTCGTCTGGGCGGTCTATCGATTTCAGGTTGCGACCTGGACGGATGCCTACCGGCGCCCCCACAGGATCCTCGCCTTCGCGGAGCCGTTCTTCGAAGGGCACGACCGCCTCCGCGACGCCGCGAACGCTCTTCTCGAACTCCCGATTCCGGCCGTCAATTTCTTCCGCGGTATCGACTCCCTTTACAAACGAACCGCCCGGGGCGGACTCTCCTTCTTTCTCGGCGAGTTTCACACGACCGGGTGCTGGTACTTCTTTCCCGTCCTGATCGCGGTCAAGACCCCGATCGCCTTCCTTCTCCTCTTCGCATCCGGACTTACCGTCCTCTTCCGGGACCGGCCTTCGGACGGCGGGTGGCGCCTCCTCGCACCCGCGGCCTGCGCGGCCGCCATCGTCGCCGTCTCCCTTGCGTCGCGGATGAACATCGGCTTGCGTCACGTTCTGCCTGTCTACGGCTTCTTGGCGATCTCGGCCGGTTCCGGGTGGGCACGCCTCGTCCGCGGAAGGCGCGGGAAGTGGCTTACGGTGACCGGGTCCGGCCTGCTGATGTGGCAGATCACGGTGTCGCTCGTGGCACACCCCGATTACCTGGCCAGCTTCAACGCCTTCGCCGGCCGCCATCCGGAACGCGTGACGGTGGACTCGGATCTCGACTGGGGCCAGGACCTCTGGCGTCTGCGCGATCGGCTCTGGGAGGTCGGAGCCAGAAAGGTGACCCTGGGGTACTGGGGGGCGGGGCCGACGGCCAGGGCCTTCCGCCCACGGAGAGCCTCCTTCCGTACCGCCCCGCCGAGGGTTGGGTCGCGATCTCCGAAAGAACCTTTCGGACGCTCGGGGAGAACGACCGGAGAGCGATCGGCGCACGAGAGGGAGCCTTCGACTGGCTCGAGCAGCACCCCTACGAGAGAGTCGGCAGGTCGATCCGGCTCTACGACATACCCCGGAAGGAGTAGCTCTAGGCCTCGGGACAGCATTCGCTTCGCCGCCCCCGCCTCTATCCTCGACGAGGCTGGCCCGGACTACGATCTCGGCGGCGGATTTGCGGGACGACTTCTCTCAGGCCACGAAGGAGCTTCTCTCGAGGCGCGTCGGCGGCCCTTGTTCGCGACCTGGTGCAGACGCAGCCAGTGCCACTGTCACATCTCATCGACATCGTAAATGAGCGCTTTGGAACGGATTTCAACCAGGCGGACCAACTCTTCTTCGATCAGATTGTCGAGGCCGCGATGGCGGATGACGGGTTGCGGCAGGCGGCTGCAGTGAACCCTGGCGACAAGTTCGAACTTGTCTTCAAGAACCTGCTGGAGAAGCTGTTTGTCGAACGCATGGACCAGAACGAAGAAATCTTCGTGCGCTTCATGAATGATCCTTCATTCCAGAAGAACGTCACGTCGTGGATGGCCTCGGAGTCATACCAAAGGCTTCGAGAGAGCGCCAGCAAAGCTCTGGACGGTAGGTCGCCGTTGTGAGGACCTAGACGTTGGGCTGAACGACGCCAACGCCGCCTTTCCCACGCCCTGTTAACCAGGTGCTCTGCGGCACGTCAAAGTGGGCTGGGTCGCCCCGCGCTCAGGGGGAATCCGTCACGCATTCACTCCGGCCCGCGCGCGGCCACGCCACCGCGCCTGCCGCCGCTGATGCGACGCGACTTCATCGCGCCGCCTCGAGGCCGAGCCCCGTAGCGTTAGCGCTTCGCTTTCTTCGCCTGCGTCTTCTTCTTCGGGTTCTTTTTCGTGCGCGAGTTCTCGTAGCGCTCGACGTATTGGCCGACGGCGACGCGGGCGATGGTGTTGCCGACGACGTCAAGCGGCAGATCGTCGAGCTTCCTGAAGTGGACGCAGCAGCCGCCCATGTCGAGCTTCTTGCCCGTCCTGTTGTAGGCGATCTCGAACCCTCTCCTGAGCTTGGGGTCGCCGTAGACGCTCATGAGGTAGAGGGTCATGAGTTTCGTGTGCGCGCCGAGCGCCGCGAGCATCAGCGGATGACCGTTGTGCGTGTTCGGTAGCCTGGCGAGCGGCACGACCCAAGCGAGCATGCCCCAGTCGACAGTCTCCTCGTAACCGTGCGGCAGGTGCTCGTTGACGGCGTCGCGGACGGCGTTGATGGCGTCTTTGCGCTCGGCAGGCACCGACGCAAGCCACTGATTCACGGTGAGCGCCCGACGTTCTTTCACCATTCGCTCCTGCATTTTCTCTTTGGCCGTCTAACGAACCTGAGTTCAGCGGCGGGACTCGCGAAGCGAGGACCGTCCGCTGCAGCGAATGGTTAGGCGGCGAGCCGCCTTCCTCCGCATGCGCACCCTGGCCACAGGCTGAAACGGGCCGGCCACCATCAGCAGCTTTCCAGTTGGATTTCCGCGCCTTGAGACGCCTACGATGTCTTCAACTCGACGATAATCGCTTGCAGCGGCTTCTTGCCGATGTTTTCGGTCGTGTGTGTGACGGGCTCCCGCCACCGGATGTCGCCTGTGTTGAACTCGACGTCGCTGGTCTTGCCGTCTGACGTCTCGATTCGCAGCGTCGTCCCCCCCGAAACGACATACACAACAAACGCTGGGTGCGAGTGCCATCCCTCCTTGTCCCCCGGCTCGCTCAGGAACTCCAACACTCGAACGCGCTCATTCTCGAACTTCACCTTGACGACCTTTGGCGTTACGGTAGCCGCGTCCTGCGCTGTGCTTAGCATCGACATGCTCCTTGCGTATGCCGATATCGACTTTCCGCCGCCGAGGCTCACATCAATCCTGCTGCAGCGGCCAGTCTCATCGAGTCGCGCCGATTGAGGCTATTGGCGGTCTCCTCCGATGGCATCATCGAGCAGTATATGCCGTGACCGACGCCGCCTAACGATATCGAGTTCAGCGGCGAGAAGGAAGGAGCGCCAGCGACTGACGCCGAGTCCGCTGCAATGAGGTGTTAGGCGGCGCGGCGGTCAGTTGAGTGGCGGCCCAACCACTTCCATCTTGTACGCCTTCATGAGCGCCCGATTAGTCTCCGCATCCACGCCCTGCCTCTCCTCGAAGATCTTCTCGAACCCGCCCGGCGTCACGCCGACCAACAACACACCCGGCTCCGCGCCGACGTTGAGGAACGAGTGAGCGGTTCCGCGAGGGACAAACATAACGGAGCGGGCGGGGGCACTCACGATGCGCTCACCCAGTTTGACCTTGAACTCGCCGCTCACCACGTAGAAAAACTCATCCTCTGTCCGGTGGATATGAGCAGGAGGCCCGCTTCTTGGCGCGATGGTCTGACGGAGCAGCCCAAGAGACCCGTTCGTCTGGTCGCGCGTCACCAGAAGTTCCGTGACGTCCGCCTCTCGCCCTTGAGGCCCGGAATATCGGGGCGCGCCTTCAGGTAGAACGACAAGGCCCGTTGAGGCGAAGAGCAACACCGCACCCACGGCGGCAGGACCCGAGAGCAGGGCGCCCGCGATCCATGCGACAACGAGCCACTTTGGAGAGCCGAGATTTGAATTCATGGCGTGAGTCTCCGGGTGAATGCGTCTTACTAGACGCCTAACGATATCAAGCTCAGCGGCGAGCGTAGCGAGTCCGCTGCAGCGCGCTGTTAGGCCCGCGGTGGTCGAGGCAACCGGCCGTCGCCGTGAGCACGCCCCGGGCAGACGACGCTTACCAGTGGGGTTTGATGTATGCGTAGGGCCAAACCCTGCCGGTAATGGCGTGAAGCACGAGAAGCACGCAGAGCAGAATGCCGGCAACGACGAAGGCGGTTGACCTGTTCGCGCGCCAGGGCCGATACGCTACGACGGCGACGATGCAGGCGGCGACGTAAAGGAGTGGGTTCACGACCCAGTGAACGAGAATGAAGATTGAAGCAACGCCGGTAAGAAGGCAGAAGGCCTCTAGCGCCACTCCCAGCGTGATGGCGATCCATGGTGCGGCGAGGCCGAGAAAACCTCGTTCATGAAGGTCGCTTACCATGTGCAGCCGCCTGCAATCATTTTCGCGGGCCTAACTAGTAGTAGACGGACGTTGACGGGGGTAGATAGGCCGAAGAATCGTCGCTATAGCGGGGTGACGACCGACCGGATAGCCCGTCCGGAACTCTCTGCCCGATCGCGAGTTCCGGCCGGCGACCTCGCTTTCGGGCCTGGGCGATAGGCCGACGAAAATTCGGCCTAGTGCCGCCGGCGTTAGGCCGACGGGCGGGCGGTCAGAGCGCATCGAGCGGGCTCCGGACACCGCGGCCTCCGCCTGGTTCAGGACGTGGGTGTAGATCATCGTGGTGCGCGACGTCCCGGTGGCCGAGCAGCTCCTGGATGGTGCGGATGTCGTAGCCGCCTTCGAGGAGGTGGGTGGCGAAGGAGTGGCGCAGCGTGTGGCAGCTCGCGGGCTTCGCGATGCCGGCCTTGCGGACCGCCTCCTTGACGGCCTTCTGGACGGCGGTCTCGTGGAGGTGGTGGCGGCGCGGTCGTCCCGGTGCGCGGGTCGCGGCTCGGGCGCGCGGGCCGGGAAGACGCACTGCCAGGCCCACTGCGCGGCTCGGCCGCCGGGTACTTCCGGGCGAGCGCGTCGGGGAGCCAGACTCGCCGACGCGTTGCTGCGAGGTCGGCGTCGTGGAGGGACTTCACGTCGCGCAAGGTGCTGGCGGAGCGGCTCGGCGAGCGGACGGCGGGGAGCATCGTCCGCCGGTCCTTCCGCCCCTTGCCGTCGCGGACGAGGATCTGGTTGAGGGCGAAGTCGACGTCCTTCACGCGCAGGCGGAGCGCCTCCAGCAGGCGCATGCCGCTGCCGTAGAGAAGCGTCGCGACGAGGCGGGGCTCGTCCTCGAGGCGGGAGAGGACGGCCTTCACCTCGGCGCGCCGTCAGGACGACCGGGAGGCGCGCCGGGCGGCGGGCGCGGACGACGTCGCCGAGCGAGTCGACGGCTCCGCCCGAGGACGTCGCGGTAGAGGAAGAGGAGGGCCGAGAGGGCCTGGTTCTGGGTGGAGGCCGAGACCTTCCGCCGTGACCGCGAGGTCGGAGAGGAAGGCGTTGATCTCGGCCTCGCCCAGCTCGTCCGGGTGGCGCTTGCCGTGGAAGACGACGTACCTCCGGACCCACGCCACGTACGCCTCCTCGGTCCGCAGGCTGTAGTGCCGTGCGCGGACCGCCGCGCGGAGGCGGTCGAGGAGTCGGGGCGGGGGCATCGGCGTCGTCTTCTCAGTCGCTCACTTGAACGGGTTCCTGACGCGAACGCCGTCGTACGTCTCGCCGTCCTTCAGGTCCTCGGTCCAGAGAGTCTTGCAGCCGAGCTGGGTGGCGCTGCGGACGACCAATGCGTCCCAGAGGGAAATCTTCCGGCGGGTATGAAGGTCGATGGCTGCCAGGAGGTCATCTCGGCCGGGCGCATGGAGGGTCCACCGCGAGTAGACCGTGACGATCTCTCGTGGCCGTGGCGTCGTCAAGCGACTGCCCGAGTTTTCCCGTTGCGGTTACAAAGAATTCCTGCAGAACCTGAAGGCTCAGGCAGCCTTCCCCAGACTCCCACAGGCTCTTGAGAAGCGCTTCTGCATGCCCCCGCTTCAGCCCGGCGCCGGTGTCGTGCCCGTAGACCAGGACGTTCGTGTCGACGAACTGCCGGTTCAGCTCAGCGGCGCTCATGAAGAGAGTCCCGGGTCCAGGTGATGCGCCCGCGAGTGCCGAGGTTCTTCGCGTTTCGCATGAGTTCGAGAGCCCGCTCTCGAGCCTGCTCGTAGTCGTCCCTGTCCTTCACGAGATCCTGAATCGCGTCCACGAGGAGCCCGGAGAGCGAGGTCTGCTTCTCGACGGCGAGGATCTTCGCCTTCCGGAGCAGGGGCTTGGGAAGGGAGAGGGTCACGTTTTGGCGGTCGGACGAAGTGGTCGTTTTCACGTAAATCAGTGTAGCACGCGTTCGCGTGATCCCCTTCGTGACCCTCTCCCCGTCGCCTCAGCCCTTCGCGCCCGCCTTCGCCATCTCGGCGGCGCGGCGGCCCATCTCCTCGGGGGAGACGTCCTCGATGTGGGTGCCGAGGTACCACTGGTGGCCGAACGGGTCCTTCAGGCCCCCCATCCGGTCGCCGTAGAACTTGTTCTCGACGGGGGAGAGCTGCGTGGCGCCCGCCTTCAGCGCCTGCTGGAAGACCTTGTCGACGTCCTCCACGTAGATCAGGAACCCCGCCGCCGTCCCGCCGATCGTCACGGGGGAGAGGGCGTGCATGGCGGGGGACTCGTCGGCCAGCATGACGATGGCCTTGCCGATGGCGATCTCGGCGTGGCCGATCTTCCCGTCGGGGCCGTCCATGCGCATCCGCTCCGTCGCGCCGAACGCGCGCTTGTAGAAGTCGATCGCCTTCGCGGCTCCCTTGATGTAGAGGTAGGGGGTGGCGCCCTCGAAGCCGGGGGGGATCGGGTTGGGCTTGGTGGTGGCCATGGGGTCTCCTTTCCGGTGGGTCCGTCGTTGAGACGGGTTCTCGATTCTGCGCTTCCGACGCCGGGCAACCTAGTCGTAGACGCCGTCGGCGAACCAGTCGCCGGAGGCGGTGTTCCTGTAGATGCGGCAGAGGGGGCCGGAGGAGAGCTCGACGTCCCAGTACTCGCGCGTAACGGGGGCGTCGGACCACCACGCCTCCTCGAGGTGCCACGGCCCCGAGGCGACGCGGACGGCGCCCGCGAGGTCGGGGAGCCCCTTCGCGGCCTCGCCCGCGAGCGACCGGAGCGACGTGGGGGGCTGGACGTCGATGCGCCGTTCGGGCCGCTCCCGTCGACGAGCACCTCGAGCGGGAGGGGCGGGCGGAGGACGCGGACGGCCAGGAGGCCGCGCCCCGCGCGCGGGGGCTTCCGCTCGACGGGGGGCGGCGGCGGCTCCCACGGCACGAGGGCGAAGCGCTCGGGGAGGTGGCCGTCGACGGTCCGCGGGGACCCGACGCGCCCTTCGCCGAGCAAGGCAAAGAGCCGGGCGAGCGCCGTCGCGAGCCGGTCGGGCGAGATCTCGGCGGGGCCGAAGAGGGTCAGCTGGCCGGGGCGCGGGGCGTCGGGGTGGGCGGTGAAGACGAAGCCGGCCACGGGGGCGCCGGGCGGGCGCCGCTCGAGGTCGAGGCGGACGAGGGAGAGGAGCGTCCGCGCGTCGCGCGTCGGCGCAGGGAGGGCGAGGGCGCGGACGTCGTGGCCGTCGGGCTCGAGGCGGAGGTCGGTCTCCAGCTTCACGCAGCCGAGGGCATGGGCGGAGAGGCGCGCGACGAGCCGCTCCAGCGCCGCCTCGGCCATCCCCAGGAACGGCTCCAGCGTGACGAGCGGCCACTCCAGCTCCATCCCCTCGGTGAAGCCGGGGGGCGGCTGGCGCGGGACGAGCGGGCGCGGGTCGAGGCCGCGGGCGGCGTCGTGCAGGGCGCGCCCCGCCTCGCCGAGGCGCCCGGCGATCTCGGGGGCGGGGAGCTTCGCGAAGTCGCCCACGGTCGTCAGGCCCCAGCGCGCGAGCGTGGCGGCGAGGTCGACCTCGGGGGAGAGGCGCGAGAGCGGCAGCGGCGACAGGAAGGCCGCCTCGGTGCCGGGGGGGACGACGTGGGGGGAATCCGGCAGCGAAGCCGCGACGTGGGCCGCGAGCTTGCTCGAGGCGAGGCCGCAGCGGGCGGGGAGCCCGTCCTTCTTCGCCGCGGCGATCAGCGCCCGGCCGAGGTCGCGCTCGTCGGGGAAGTGGCGCTCGAGCCCGTCGACGTCGGCGAACGCGATCCCCTCGCCGCCGTCCTCCACGCGCGGCGAGAAGCGGCCGGCGGCGTCGAGGAGCGCCTCCTGCGCGGCGGCCTCGCTGACGGCGTCGCGCGCGCGGGCGACGAGGCCGGGCAGCAGCGTCCGCGCCTGCGGCAGCGTCATCCCCGGGCGGACGCCGGCCTTCCGCGCGGCGCGCGTGGCCGCGAGGACGTGGGCGGCGCTGCCGTTGCCGGCGACGACGGCGGCGGCCGTCGCCCCGAGCTCGGGCTCGCTCCGGAGCCGCGCGGCGAGCGGAAACATCGGGACGAGAAGGCAGGCGATGCGCATGAGGTGAGCGTTCGACGGAGTCCTTCTACCGGCCACCGCTCGGCGCATGGGACGGCGGCGGACCCGCGGGACCCTCCTGCCGGGCAACGCTCGGCGCCGGGTGGCTTCAGCAGGCTCTGGCGCCTCGCTCGGCTCAGCTCGCGCCCACGCATTCAGGCTCTCCCGCCCGTCTCGCGACGCGCGAGCTTCGACGTGCCCGCACGGAGAGTCCCGCGGGTCGTCGCTTCGACGCGGCCGTACGAAGGACTCTGCCGATCGCTGTTGTTCGTTTCTTCATTCGCAGAAATCGTTTCCTGGAGTCGGAGTTCCAGCCCTTCCGCCGCGGCGGGGCGGTGGAAGGGGAGCTTCTCCGGGACGAGGCGCGCGGCGAGGCCGAGAAGGAGCGGGACGGAGGCCGCGCGCGGGCGGCTCCACGCGGGGCGCGCCCCGGAAGCCGCGAGGACGACGCGGGCGGCGGCGCCCGTCGTCCGCCGCGGCGAGAGGACGACGAGGGCCGTGTCGTGCGCCCGCGCCGCGCGCGAGAGGCGGAGGAAGGCGAAGTCGTGCCGCGCCCGCTCGCGGAGCGAGATCCGGAAGGCGGCGAGGCCGAGGTCCAGGAGGACGAACGGGACGCCCGCCGTCACGGCCGTCTCGGCGGCAAGGAGCGCCTGCCGGAGCGTCCGTGGCCGGAGCCAGAGGAGGCGCGGCAGCGAGGCCCCCGCCGCCTCGGCCGCCTGCGGGTCGAAGTGGTCGCCGAGGTCGACGAGCGCCGCCGCCTCGCCGGCGGAGGTCGCGGCGGCGAGGAGGGAGAGGGCCAGGGAAAAGCGACCGGTGGAGTAAAGAACTCTTCCCGGGGGGACTCTTTCTGGGGGGCCTGGGGGGATCGAGAAACCCCCAGGGTAAGTCGAGAAACCCCCGGAGAAACTGCAGATTTCGACCACTTCTCCCCGCGGCAGGCCGCCGGGGAGGAGCCCCTCCAGCGCCGGGACGGCCGTGAGGAGCGTGCTCCCGGCCGGCGCGGCCCGCGCCCGCTCGAGGAGCTCGGCCGCGCTCGTCAGGCCGCGGGCCGGCTCCCCGGGGGCGCCCTTCAGCAAGTCGTTCAGGAGGAGGAAAGCGGCACTTTTCACGGCGTTTCCGGGACCCAGAACGTAGGCGCAAAAAAGGCGTAAGTCAAGGGTCCCGGAATGAGCCGTGATTCATTTATTTCAATGACGACCGCTCCTCTCCGTGCTAGGTTGCCGCCGCCCTCGAGGGGGGCCTCACATGAACCATGTCGTTCTGGTCGCGCACGTTCCCGACACCGAAACGAAGATCAAGATCGGCGCGGACGGGAAGTCGATCGACGAAGCCGACGTCAAGTGGATCGTCTCGCCGTACGACGAGTTCGCGCTGGAGGAGGCGCTGAAGGCGAAGGAGGCGAAGGGGGGGACGGTCACGGTCGTGACGTACGGCCCGGCCCGCGCCGACACCGGCCTCCGCGAGTGCCTCGCCCGCGGCGCCGACGAGGCGGTCCGCGTGGCCTCCGAGGGGACGGGCGAGGTCGACTCGCTGGGCGTCGCCCGGATCCTGGCGGGCGCCGTGAAGGCGCTGCCACACGACGCCGTCTGGATGGGGAACAAGGGGGTCGGCACCGACGCGCAGCTCCTCGTCCCGATGGTGGCCGAGCTGCTCGACCTGCCGCACGTCACGCTCGTGACGAAGCTGGAGTGGGGCGAGGGGAAGGTGACCGCGAAGCGCGAGATCGAGGGGGCGACCGAGGTGGTCGAGTCGCCGCTCCCGGTCGTGATCGGCGCCCAGAAGGGGCTGAACGAGCCGCGCTACGCCTCGCTGAAGGGGATCATGGCGGCGAAGAAGAAGACGATCGCCGTGAAGCAGCCGGCCGAGGTCGGGTACGACGCGGCGGAGGGCGCCGCCGTGACCTGGACGAAGCTGGAGCTGCCGCCCGCGCGCGGCGCCGTGAAGCTGGTCCCCGCCGACGACCCGGCGAAGGCCGCGGAAGAACTCCTCAGGCTGCTCCGAGACGAGGCCAAGGTCCTCTAGAGGCACTGGAGACACGAGATGAAAGGGAGACCGAGAATTTGCTTAGAAGGTGAATGCGGGGCGCGGCACGCCGCCACGTCCCGGCTCGCGAGGCGCGGCCTTCCGGCCCGCCCTCTTACCTTCTAAGAAGTCTCTATTCTTTCTTCTCTTTGGAGATCACATGAGTAACGTTCTCGTCTTCATCGAGCAGCGGGACGGGAAGATCCGGAAGGCGTCTCTCGAGGCCCTGACTCTCGGGCGGACGCTGGCCGGAAAGACGGGCGGCGCGCTCGCGGCCTCTCTCGCCGGCTCGGGCGTCTCGTCTCTCGCCTCCGAGCTCGCGGCGTACGGCGCGGCGAAGGTCTTCGTGGCCGACGCCCCCGAGCTCGCGCTCTATTCGTGCGAGGGGTACACGGCCGCCCTCGACGCGGCCGTGGCGGCCTTCAAGCCGTCGATCCTCCTCGTTTCGGCGACGATGATGGGGAAGGACCTCGCCCCGCGCCTCGCCGCGCGACGGAAGGTCGGGGTCCTCTCCGACGTCATGGCGCTCGACGTGGAGGGGGGAAGCTGGTCGGCTCGCGCCCGGTCTACTCCGGAAAGGCGCGCGCCTCGGTGACGACCGGCCCCGGCGTCGCGCTCGGCATCGCCACCCCGCGCCCGAACGTCTTTCCCGCCTCGAAGGCGGACGCCCCCGGCGCGGGGGAGGTCGTCCCGGTCTCGATCGGTGGCGCGAAGATCCGCGCGAAGGTCGTGAAGCTGGAGGCCCCGGAGGCGGGGGAGCTGGACGTCGCCGAGGCGGACAAGATCGTCTCGGGGGGCCGCGGCATCAAGGGGCCGGAGAACTGGCCCGTCCTCCGCGCGCTCTGCCACGAGCTGGGGGCCGCGCTCGGCGCCTCGCGCGCCGCGGTCGACGCCGGCTGGATCGACCACGCGCACCAGGTCGGCCAGACGGGGAAGGTCGTCTCGCCGTCGCTTTACGTCGCCTGCGGCATCTCGGGCGCCATCCAGCACCTCGCGGGGATGGGCTCCTCGAAGGTGATCGTGGCGATCAACAAGGACCCCGAGGCGCCGATCTTCAAGGTTGCGACCTACGGCATCGTCGGCGACCTCTTCCAGATCGTCCCCGCACTCACGGAAGCCGCCAAGAGGATGAAAGCCTAGCGGCGACGGGAAGGCGTCTTCTCTTTCCTCCGCGGAGGGGGTCGGCGCGAAGCGCCGAGGGGGAACCCGATGGACGGGTTCCCCCTATCTGCTTACGGCACCACTGTCGCTCTGAATTCGCCGTACGCCGAGCCGCAGCCGTTCGTGTAGAAGACGCGGTAGATGTCCTGCCCCGGGTTCGGCCCGGCCTGGTAGACGTAGAGGCCCGGCCCGACCGGCAGGAACGACCCGCCCGACTCGTTCTTCGACATGACGACCCGCAGCTTCGACGGATCGGGGACGCCGGTGACGGTGACGAGCGTCGAGGCGTTCTCCGGCCAGATCTGGTTGTTCACCGCGGGGTCGATGATCGGGTAGAAGGCGGTCAGGTCGACCGGCACGAGGAGCGTCGTCGAGACCGACGCGTGCGGCGGCGTTGTAGGCCGTGAGCGTGAAGGTCGTCGGGACGTTGAGCGTGACGGGGACGGCGCCGTTCGCGGGGAGCGGGCCGAGCGTCGGGACGCCCGGCAGGTCGACCGCGACGACGTTCAGCGTCGTCCACGAAAGGAGGACGCTCGCGGGGGCGCACCCCTGCGGCGGCTCGGCCGTGAACGACATGATGACCGGCTTGCCCGGCGGGGGCGGGGTGGCCGTGACGGTGGCCGTGAAGGTGGACGGTCACGTCGCCGCAGGGGCCCGGTCGTCGTGAGCGTCACGATGTCGGTGCCCGGCACCGTGCCCGCCGTGTAGACGAACTGGTTGAACGTCAGCGTGAAGGTGGAGCCGGTCGACTGCTGCTGCGTGAAGGCGTACGTCACCGTCCCGAGGGGATCGTCGGCGGCAGGAGGCCGTTCGTCTTCTGGCCGACCGCCAGCGTCGCCGCGCTCGGCGTCGGCACGGGCGCCTCGGCGGGCGCCGTCAGCGTGACGCGCAGCGTCTGCGAGGAGCTGATCCCGCTCGCGGCGTACGCCGTCAGGACGATGTCGCCTGCGGCGTTCACGTTGAAGACCTTCGAGCCGTTCGGCGGAAGGTCCCCGCCGACGCCGGAGATCGAGACCTTCGTGGCGCCGGTCGTCGTCCAGGTCGCCGTCACGGGGAGCGGCGCGCAGCCGCTCGTCGGCGTCAGGGTGTAGCTCGTGATCTCGGGCGCGGTCGAGAAGGCGCCGCGCGTGACGGCGAGCGGGAGAAGCGAGGCGTCGCTCGTCCCGTTGTCGTTCAGGATCGCGTAGGGCTGTGACGCGCCCGCGAGGACGCGGAAGCGGAGCGTCAGGACCGTCTTTCCGCCCGCGGCCGGGACGAGGGCGGCGAGCCCCTGCTGCGAGGCCGAGCCGGGGCTTCCCGTGAGGGTCCCGACGCCGAGGAGCGTGCCGGCGTCGTAGACGGAGAGCTCGATCTCGCACGTTCTGCGTGCCGTTCCCGCTGCAGAGGACGCCGACGTTCGTCCGCGAGCCGGCGGGGTCGGTCGACGCGCTCGCGCCGCCCCCCGAGGCCTCGTCGCCCGGGTTCAGGAAGTCGGACGGGCCGAAAGCCGGGATCGCGAGGCCGAACCGGCCGCCGGGCGTGTCGTTGTACGTCTCGGACCAGGCGCCGACCGGAACGTCGGCGCGGACGCGGATCAGGAAGGCTCCGTGGCCGTCGAGGTGTGGACGGCGTGGCGACGGCCGCGGTGCCCGCGGGCCGGGACCGAGAAGGCGGCCGAGTCGACGACGGCGCCGCCGACCCAGTAGTCAATCGTGCCGGAGGCCGGGAAGGCGCCCGTGACGAAGACGGTCGTGTCGAAGGTGGCGCCGAGCGCCGGCCCCCTTCGCGCCCGGGCCGCCCCAGAGGTCGGTTCCCTGCGCGGCGCCCGCGGCGAGCGCGGGTCCGCGAAACGGCCAGGAGCAGGGCGATCGCCGCTCCGGCGCGCGACGAGCGTCGCCGGGCGGCCGAGAGACTCTCCGGACGTGCGAACGGTGTCTTTCATTCTCGAACTCCGCTCTGTCGAGACGTGCGTGAGCCCAAAGAGATGCACGTCACATGATACAGCAGACCCCCCGCCATGAGGCCGAAGAAGGAGGCGCGGAATGCGCCGCCGGGCCCGCGTACGGCGTGAGCTATTCTGCGTCGCGCCATGACGCTCACGCCGACCGAGGCCTCCCCTTTCGGCGTCCCCGGCACCCTCCTCTTCGCCCTCCTCCTCCTCGCCGCGATCGTCTTTTTCGCGTACACGGCTTCGCGACGGGTCCAGCTCCTTCTCCTCGGGAACGGCGCCCCGGACCCCCGGTTCGACCGGCCCGGCCGCCGCCTCTGGAACGTCGTCGAGTACGGGCTCCTCCAGCGGAAGATGTTCCGCGACCCGTACGCGGGCCTCTACCACATCCTGATCTTCTCGGGCTTCGTCGTCCTCCCGGTCCGGACCGTCGCGCTCGTCCTCGAGGGGCTCTTCCCGGGAGCCGGGATGCCGTTCCTTCCCGCGGGGTTCTGGGAGGGCTACCTCCTCCTGAAGGACGTCGTCCTCCTGACGACGCTCGCCGGCGTCCTCCTCGCGCTCGGGAGGCGCCACCTCTTCCGCAAGGCGCGGCTCGACCCGTCGTTCGACGCCGACCTGATCCTCGGCCTGATCGGCTTCCTGATGGTGTCCGACCTCGCCGCCGGCGCCGCGCGCTTCGCGCTGCTCCAGCAGAGGCAGCGGGCGCCGCCGCGGCTGCCGCCGGGATCGCCAGCACGGCCCTCGCCGGCTTGCGACGTGGGAGCCCCTGACCTATTCATTTCTAAGCAGATTTCCTCTTCTTTCCTCCTCTTCCCTCCAGTCGATCTACTTCGGCAGCTGGTGGGCGCACCTGATCGCCATCTTCGTCTTCGGGAACTACCTCCCGTTCGCGAAGCACTTCCACGTCATCACGGCCCTCCCGAACCTCTTCTTCGCGAACCTCACCCGCCGGGGAAGATGGTGACGGTCGACATCGAGAAGGCGGCCGAGGCGGGGACGTTCGGCGTCTCGAAGGTCGAGGACTTCACCTGGAAGCAGAAGCTCGACATCTTCACCTGCACCGAGTGCGGCCGCTGCCGCGAGATCTGCCCGACGCACATCACCGGAAAGCCGCTCACGCCGAAGGGCTTCATGGTGGACCTCCGCCACGCGCTCTACGCCGACGCGCCGGCGCTCGTCGAGGCCGCGAGCGGCATCGGCGACGGCACGGCGGCGGCGAAGCTGGAGAGCCGCAAGCCCCTGATCGGCGGCTGGATCTCCGAGGAGACGATCTGGGCCTGCACGACCTGCCGCTACTGCGAGCACGCCTGTCCGGTCGGGATCACCTACGTCGACAAGATCACCGACCTCCGCCGCCACCTCGTCCTCGAGCGGAGCGAGTTTCCGAAGGAGGCGCAGACCGCCTTCAACGGCATGGAGCGGCAGGGGAACCCCTGGAACCTCGCCGCCGCCGACCGCGGCGCCTGGGCGAAGGAGCTGCCGTTCCAGTCTGCCGATGGTCGAGCCGAGGCGCACGGACGCCGAGATCCTCTTCTGGGTCGGCTGCGCCGGCTCGTACGAGGACCGCGGGAAGAAGGTCTCCCGAGCGCTCGCGACGCTCCTCCACGAGGCGGGAGTCACGTTCGCCATCCTCGGCCCGGAGGAGACCTGCACCGGCGACGCGGCGCGGCGGCTCGGGAACGAGTACCTCTTCCAGACGCTCGCCCAGGCGAACGTGGAGAAGCTGAACGGCTACGGCGTGAAGAGGATCGTCACGAACTGCCCGCACTGCTTCAACACGCTCGCGCGCGAGTACCCCGACTTCGGCGGGAACGTACGAGGTCATGCACGGGACGGAGCTCGTCGCGAAGCTGATCGAGGAGGGGCGGCTCGACCTCTCGACGAAGGTCGAGAAGTCGATCTCCTTCCACGACCCCTGCTATCTCGGCCGGCACAACGGCGTCTACGACGCGCCGCGCGCCGTCCTCTCCGCGATCCCGGGCCTGACGCTGAAGGAGCTGCCGCGGAGCCGCGAGAACGGGCTCTGCTGCGGCGCCGGGGGCGGGCGGATGTGGCTGGACGAGACGCTCGGGACGCGGATCAACCAGGAGCGGTTCCGGGAGATCGAGGCCTCCGGCACCGACGCCGTCGGCGTCTCCTGCCCCTTCTGCATGGTGATGGTCGGGAACGCGAAGACCGAGCTGGCGGGGAAGACGGAGCCCTTCGACGTCCTCGAGCTGGCGGCCCGGCCGCTCCCCCCGCACCCCGGAAAGGGGACTCCGACCCCGGCCTGAGATAATCTTTGGGTCATGGCCGACGACCCGAAGCCGCCGGCGGGCGGACCGAGGGGCCCCTTCGCCCCTCGCGTCTGGACTCCGCCGAAGCCCGAGCCCGGGAGGAGGCGGCCCGCGAGGGGCCGCTCGTCACCGAGGGAATGAAGGCGCGCCGGCGCGAGATGGACCGCCGCCGAAGCGCGAGAAGGCCCTCGAGCAGCTCCAGCAGGAAGAGGACGCGATGGAGAGCTGGACGCGCGTCAGGCGCTTCGCCCTCGCCCTCTTCTTCGTCCTCGTGGTCGCTCGCCGTCTACTGGCGGATCCAGAACGAGTACGGGAACAAGTGGCCGCTCGGCTACGTCTGGGTGGCCATGTCGGTCGCCCTCCTCGGCGGCCTCGGCTGGATGGTCTGGTACATCAACAAGACCGAGTGACGCCGCTCGCCGACCGCCGTCAATCCTCGCGGCGGGCGCAGAATCGCCCCATGAAGCTCGCGCGGAGGGGAGTCGCCGCGCCCTCCGCAATCCTGCTCGCTCTCGCGTCCTCCGGCTGCGCGACGACGTCGGACGGACAGCCAGAAGGCCTTCGCGGAGGCGGGGCGGCAGGTACGCCGCCAGCAGCCGCCTCCGACGAACCGCGAGCTCCTCGAGGAGGTCGACCGCTACATCGCGGACGACCTCGCCTTCACGCAGGAGAAGGCCAGGACGCGGCAGCAGAAGCGGGCAGCATCTGGAAGCTGGTCGGCATCGTCGGCGTCGGCGTCGCGGTGGCGGGGCTGACGTCGGGGAGCCTGAACGGGAGCAGCGCGGCGGTGTTCTCGGAGGCGTGGGAGCCGCGGCCGGCGCCTCGGCCTCGTCGAGTATTACGTCCAGACCGGGAAGATGCACGGCTGCCAGGCGTACTCGCCGAGCGCGCGCGGGATTCCTCCGCGGCTGGGCGAACCGGAAGCTCAAGGAGACGGACGACCCGGTCTCTCCCGAGGTCTGGCACGAGTGGGTCGACCAGACCGCGGAGATCGAGGCCTATCCGAAGTGCCTCCCGGTTCGCTAGGGGCTAAAACAATTCGTTCACGGGCTGGTAGACGCCGTTCTTCGCGAACGGCACGTACTCGAAGCCACGGGCGATCGGGTCGTCGTACCGGGTCGTCGTGTAGTCGATGCCGAGCGCCGAGTAGAGGGTGCAGGCGAGGTCCTCCGGGCGCACGTCCCGGTTGGCGCGCCAGCCGAACTCGACGGTCTTCGCCGCGGTCGCGTCGGTCTTCCCGATGACGCGCCCGCCCACGACTCCGCCTCCGGCGACGAGCGCCGCGGTCTGGAGGAAATGGTCGCGCCCCCCTGGTTGTTCGAGCGCGCCGACCGTCCGGCCGAACTCGCCGAACACCATGACGATCGTCTCGTCGAGGAGGGTCTTCCCGGCCGAGGCGCCGGGTGTCGCCTTGAGATCGCCGAGGAGGCCGCCGAGCGCCGGGTCGAGCTGGGCGCAGGCGGTGAAGAGGCCGCCGTTCCCCGTCGTCCCGTAGATGTTCGAGTGGTTGTCCCAGCCGCCGAGCGTGATCTGGACGAAGCGGCACCCCTGGTTCGCCGCGAGGAGCTGCTTCGCGAGGATCGCGGCGCCGCCCACGGACGTCGAGCCGTAGCGCGCGTAGTCGGCGGCCGTGTACGAGAAGAGCGTGTTCACCGACGGCGAGTCGATGAGCGTCTTGGCCGAGCCGTAGAAGTCGTTCATGTCGGCCGCCGGCTTGCCGAGCGCGGAGTCCGGCGAGCGGTCGGGGTCCATCGCGGCGAGGAGCCCCCACCGGTCGGCGAAGCGCGCCGCGCCTTCCGGGTGCTTCAGCGCCGCGAGAGCCCGCTGGCGGAGGCGCGCGAGACGACGAAGGGGCCGTAGCGGGCGGGAAGGTAGCCGGAGCCGAGCATCGAGCCGCTGTTCAGGCCGACGAAGGAGGGGAGGACGTCGCCCGCGTTCCGCCGCGACTGCATCTCCAGCGACACGACGGAGCCGACGTGCGGCGCGACGTTCCCGAGGACGCCCGCCGGGTTCCGCGCGATCTGCGCCCAGCTCTGCGCGAGCCCGTGGACGGCCGCCCACGACCTCAGCGCGCGGACGAAGGCGAGGCTCCCCATCTGCTCGGCCGTCTTCGGCAGGAGCCCCTGCGGGAAGCGGACGTCGCCGTACGACGTCGGGGCGCACGTCGCCGGCGTCCAGGCGCCTTCCTTCAGGTCCCACATGTCGCTGTGGCTCGCGCCCCCCGCGAGGAAGATCAGGACGGCGTTCCGCGCCGTGCCGAGGAGGGGGGGCGCCGTGGCGGCCGAGGCCCGCGCGAAACGGCGTCAGGACGTCGGCGAACGTGGAGGCGACGAGTCCCGGTCCCGGCGATCCGGAAGAGGTGGCGGCGGGTGAGGCCCGGCCCCGAGAGCGGGGAGGAGCCGCCGACCTTGCAGGCGTCGCACGTCTTCTTCGGGCATGGCGTCTCTCCCCGGCACCTAGTAGAAGAGGAACTCGAGGCGGTTGAGGAGCGCCCACTGGAGATCCTCCGTCTTCGCCGCGAGGGTCCCCCCCTTCAGGTACGTCACGCCGTCGGCCTTCTCCTTCGCCGACGGGTGCCGCGAGAGCGTGGCGACGTAGAGCGCGTCGACGATCTCGTCGGGCTTCTGGGTCGCCTTCAGCGTCTGCTGCACGAACGAGTCCTTCGTGCCGTTCTTCACGCGGGTCGTGACGGTCGTGTCGTTCAGCATCACCAGCGCCTGGACCGTCGAGGTGTCCGACGAGCGCGGGCTCCCGTCGCGCGTGCCGCGCTGGAACGTGTTCAGGAAGCTCGACCAGCCGCCCCCCTCGGTCGGGTCCGGGAGGAGGCCGGCGCGCGTGATGGCCTCCGGATAGCCCGACGGCGTGACGCTGCCGGCGAGGCCGGTCGAGGAGAAGACCGCGTCGAGGAGCATCTCGGACGGGAGGCGCCGGACGAGCCGCCTCGGGAAGTAGGTCACGAGGCCGTCGCTCCAGTTCCCCGGGGCGTAGTGCGACGAGAACTGGTAGGTCTCGGACGTCGCGATCGTCCGGAGGACCGCGCGGAGGTCGTAGCCCGACGCCTGGAACGACGTCGTGAGGCGGTCGAGGAGCTCGGGGTGCGTCGGCTGGACGGCCCAGCCCGGCGGAACGTTCGCCGGGTCGAGGCGGAGGAGGTCGAAGCCGGCGGCGGGCTCCACGAGGCCGAGGCCGAACATCTCCTTCCAGAGGTAGTTCACGGCCGCCCGCGCGAACTGCGGGTGGCTCGTCAGCATCCTCGCGAACTCCTGGCGGAGCGGCTTTCCGGCCCGGGGCTTCTCGCCCGTCAGGTAGAAGGCGGGCGCGACGGTCTTCGGGGCGCCCGAGAGCGGCTGGCGGGGCGGCCGGTTGCCGCTCGTGGTGTTCAGGTTGTAGGCGCCGGTCGTGTTGTCGGAGAGGTCGTACTTCCGGTTCTTCGTCGCCTCGTCGGTGACGCCCTTGGCGGTCGTCTGGGCGAAGAACGCGGCGCTGGCCCAGAAGTCGTTCCGCGTCTTGAGGGAGAGCCCGACGTTGACGAGGTCGGTGTGGCCGGAGCCGTTGTGGCACGAGGTGCAGAGCGCCAGGACGCCGAGGAACTTCTCGGAGGCCGCCGCGAACTCGTTGTCGTAGGTGTCCTGGACCGGGCCGGTGGCCGAGATGTAGCGGACCCAGAAGTTCGAGGCGCCGTTCGCGAAGTTGTCGCCCGTCGAGGTCAGGAGCTCGCTGGACCATCGCGTCGTAGCGCTTGCCCGTCCGGATCGACTCGCGGATCCACTGGAAGTAGGCGTTCCGCCCGGTCGTGGACTCGGTGCCGTTGTTCGTCGTGTTCCGCACGTTCTCGACGAGGTCCCCGAACCAGAGCGTCCACCGGTCGACGAAGGCGTCGGAGGCGAGCAGCCGGTCGACGAGCCGGTCGCGCTTGTCGGGCCGCGGGTCGGCGAGAAAGCCGGCGACCGCGGCGGGGTCGGGAATCCGGCCCGTCAGGTCGAGCGAGACCCGCCGCAGGAACTCGGTGTCGGTCGAGCGCCCCGCCGGCGCGACGCCGTCCGCCCTCAGCTTCGCGAAGATCTCGGCGTCGACGACGTTCCGCGGATTCCGCGCGACCGGGAGGTCGGCGGTCCCCTTCGCGGGGCGCGCCTCGGTCTCGACCGAGGGGGAAAGGCGCTCGGCCTGGCGGGAGAGCTGGCGGATCCGGTCCTGGACCTCGCGGCCCGACCGGTCTCGATCGAAGGTGCAGTCGGCGTTCTCGACCGGGGCCTGGACCTCCTCCGGCTCCTCCCCGGGCGCCGGCGGATCGTCCGCCCACCCGGGCGGGGCCGCGAGGACGAGAGCGAGGGAGAGCGCCGCGGGCCGGCTACACCGCCACCGTCTACTCCGGTCATCGTCCGACATGTCCGGGTCCTCCAGCCGGAAGTGAGTCTATCTCACGCAGAGACCTGATCTCATTCCGGACACGTGACCTAGCGCATCGATTCCATGATGGCGTCGAGCGCGGCCTTCGGGGGCCGGAGGCGTTCCAGCGGGAGGGCGTGGAGCGGCTCGTCGACCATCCCGAGGAGCCCCTTCAGGTCGGGCTTTCCCGGGTCGACGTAGAGGATCCCCGTGAGGATCTCCCCGGTCTCGTGGCTCTTGTGGATCGCGGCGAGCGCGCTCTCCCGGTCGGTCGGGTCGTAGTCCCGGCCCACCCCGCGGAAGCGGAGCGTCGAGCCGTCCGGGAACTTCACGTCCTTCGCGTCGCCGGCCGGGATCTCCGCGAGCGTCTCCTCGAAGTAGGGGACGAAGCCGATCTCGTGGACCGGCGTCTCGTGCTCCTTCGACCACTTGTAGCTCTTCGTCGAGCCCTCGTGGTCGTTGAAGGTGACGCAGGGGGAGATGACGTCGAGGACGCACGTGCCGTTGTGGGCGAGCGCCGCCTCCAGGATCGTCTGGAGCTGCTTCATGTCGCCCGAGAAGGAGCGCGCG
Organism: uncultured Acidobacteriota bacterium; assembly: GCA_963821435.1. Lineage (GTDB taxonomy): Bacteria > Acidobacteriota > Thermoanaerobaculia > UBA5066 > UBA5066 > DAOMFB01. Next base: position 175,781 of record CAWGDR010000013.1, on the reverse strand, counting down.
ACGAACGTGCCGCCCAGCTCGATGGCGAGCGAGCAGCAGTCGATCGGGACGAAGTCGTTCACGGAGCCGTTCTTCTGCTTCGCGCCGACGTCGGCCGTCGCCGAGAACTGCCCCTTCGTCAGGCCGTAGACGCCGTTGTCCTCGACGACGTAGACGAGCGGGATGTTCCGGCGGACGAGGTGGACGAACTGCCCGATCCCGATCGAGGCGGTGTCGCCGTCCCCCGAGATGCCGATGCCGACGAGCTCCGAGTTGGCGACGAGGGCGCCGGTCGCGATCGACGGCATCCGGCCGTGGACGCCGTTGAAGCCCCAGGCGCGGTTCAGGAAGTAGGCCGGCGTCTTCGAGGAGCAGCCGATCCCCGAGAACTTCGCGACGCGGTGGGGCGGGATCCCCATCTCGTAGAAGGCGTTGACGATCTGCTTCGTGATGACGTCGTGTCCGCAGCCGAGGCAGAGGGTCGACTTCATCCCCTCGTAGTCGGCCTTCGGGAGGCCGAGCCGGTTCGTTTTCGGGGGGGCGGCCGCGCTCATCACTGAGTTCCTTTCTGGTGGCCGGGGGGCACGGGGGCCGCCGAAGACGGCCCCCGACCAGGGCCGATCACCCCGTCGACGACCGTCGTGGCGTCGAGGGGAAGGCCGTTGTACTGGAGGATCGAGGCGAAGTCGCCGGCCCGCGCCGGGAACTCGTCGCGGAGGATCGTCCGGAGCTGGGCGTCGCGGTTCTGCTCGACGACGTAGACCTTCTCGTGCCGGTCGACCCAATCGCGGAACTCGGCCCCGACCGGGAGGGACCGGAGGCGGCAGACGTCGACCTCGATCCCGAACTCCCGCTTCAGCCGGTCGCGCGCCTCGAGGACGGCGTAGACCGACGTCCCGAAGCAGAGGAGCCCCGCCGGGGCCCCGAACCGGTCGTCGATCACGGGCTTCGGGACGAGCGTCCGCGCCGTCTCGAACTTCCGGCTCAGGCGGTCGACGTTGCCCACGAAATCCTGCGCCTTCTCGGTGTACTGCGCCATCTCGTTGTGCCCCGAGCCGCGCGTGAAGTAGGCCGCCGCCGCGGAGTTCGTCCCGGGCAGCGTCCGGTAGGGGATGCCGTCCCCGTCGACGTCCTTGTAGCGCCCCCAGCCGTCCTTGAAGCGCGAGATCGACTCCGCGTCGAGGACCTTCCCCGTCTTCCGCGGGCGCGTCGGGTACGGGAACGGGTCGGACATCCAGTTGTTCATCCCGAGGTCGAGGTCCGAGAGGATGAAGACCGGCGTCTGCAGCTCCTCCGCGAGGTCGAAGGCGTCCATCGCCATCTCGAAGCACTCGGTCGGGGAGGAGGGGAAGAGGACCGGGTGGCGCGCGTCGCCGTGCGAGTTGTAGTACGCGAGGATGAGGTCTCCCTGCATCGTCCGGGTCGGGAGCCCCGTCGAGGGGCCGACGCGCTGGACGTCCCAGATGACCGCCGGCACCTCGGCGTAGTAGCCGAGGCCGATGAACTCGGACATCAGCGAGATGCCCGGGCCGGAGGTGGACGTGAAGGCGCGCGCGCCGGCCCAGCCGGCGCCGAGGACCATGCCGATCGAGGCGATCTCGTCCTCGGCCTGGATCACGGCGACCGCCCGCTTCTTCGTGACCGGGTCGACGCGGTGGTCGTCGCAGAAGTCGATGAAGTACTCGCAGAGCGAGGAGGACGGGGTGATCGGGTACCAGCAGCAGACGGTGGCGCCGCCGAAGAGGCAGCCGAGCGCCGCCGCCGCGTTCCCCTCGACGATGATCTTGCCGGCCGTCTTGTCCATCCGCCGGACCTGGTGGGGGATCTTCTCGGGGAAGTTCGCCGCCGCGTACTCGAGGCCGAGGCGCATCGCCGCGACGTTCAGGTCGATCGCCTTCTGCTTGCTGCGGAGCTGCTTCGCGATGGCCGCCTCGATCTCCTTCGGCTCGATCCCCATCAGGTCGGCGACGACGCCGACGTAGATCATGTTGACGACGAGCTTGCGGAGCTTCGCCATCTCGGAGCCGGCGGTGACCTTCAGGACGAGCTCGGAGAAGGGGACGGGGTAGAAGCGGAGGTCGTCGCGCTTCGTCTCGACGCCGAGCTTCTTCTCGCAGACGACCGAGGCGCCCGAACGGACCTCGCGGACGTCCTCGTCGGCCGTCTCCGGGTTCATCACGACGAGGACGTCGAGCTCGCGCTTCCGCGCGAGGTACCCGTCCGCGTTCGCCCGGATCGTGAACCAGGTCGGGAGCCCCTGGATGTTCGACGGGAAGAGGTTCTTCCCGGAGACCGGGACCCCCATCCGGAAGATGGACCGCATCAGGACGCTGTTGGCCGTCTGCGAGCCCGAGCCGTTGGCGGTGGCCACCTGCAGGGAGAAGTCGTTGACGACGACCTCCCCGCCGAGGCGCGCCCCGGCGGACGTTTCCGTGGCGACACTGGACATTGGTGTACGTTCCCCCTCGTGTCCGCGGGCGCTCGAAGCCCCCGTCCCGCGGACGACCGTCCTGCATTCTACGACGGGCGCGCGGCTCCCGGGCGTCGCCGATAATCGGGGCGTGCGGCTCGTCTCCCTCTGCCCCTCGATCACCGAGAGCCTCGTCGCGTTCGGCCTCGCGGAGGACCTCGTCGGCGTGACGCGCTGGTGCGTCCGCCCGCGGGAGGCGACGTCGCGCATTCCGAAGGTCGGCGGGACGAAGAACCCCGACCTCGCGGCGATCCGGGCGGCGGCGCCCGACCTCGTCTTCTGCAACGCGGAGGAAAACAGGGCAGAAGACATCGATTTGCTGAAGAGGGAGTTTCGGGTGGACGTCACGCATCCGCGCACGGTTGCGGAGATCCCCGCATTGCTGCGCCATCTTGGTGGCCTGACGGGACGGGAGAAAGAGTCGGAAGAGATTTCTTCGAAGGTGGAAGAGGCGCTGGAGCGCGTCGAGGACGAGGCTCGACAGCGTGCCCGCGGCCCTGGTCGCGGCGCCCGCGTTCCATTTCGTCTACCTGATCTGGAAGGATCCCTGGATGACCGTTGGCCCGCGCACCTACGTCGCGGACTTGCTCCGCCGCGTGGGGGGCTCTCTTTCACTCAAAGAATCTTCCGGCGCCGGTGCCCCGGACTATCCGGTCACATCGGAAGACGAGATCGTCTCCTCACGCCCCGACGTCCTGATCCTCCCCGACGAGCCGTATCGCTTCGGGGAGAAGGACGCGGCATTCTGGCGGCAGCGACTTCCCGCCTCCTGCCGGGTGGTCCTCGTCTCCGGCGACGACTTCTGCTGGCACGGCGTCAGGACGCTCGAGGGCCTCGCCGCGGCGGAGGCCCTCTCGAAGCAGATCGGCGCACCGTGACGGCGGCGGTTCGGCTCGCCGCCGGTCTCGCGTTCCTTTTGACCTTCGGCGCCGGCCTCTCCCGTCGCCGCGCCCGCCTCCGCGACCGCCACGCCTGTCCCGACCTACCTGGTCGTCCAGAAGGACGGCAGCACGATCCGGCTCAGGAAGGCGCCGGCCGTGAAAGGGTCGAGCCTCGTCGGAAACCTCTGGGAGACGGGACAGCTCGTCTCCCTCCGGCTCGACGTCGTCGACCTCGAGAAGACGGCGGCCGCCAACAAGGCGGGGAAGTCCGTCGCGCCCCCCTCGCAGAAGGACGTCGGCACGCGCTACAACCAGGCGGGCCCGCAGACGCCGCTCGGCAATCAGGTGAAGCTGAAGAAGGGGCGGAAGGAGGCGGAGAAGAGCCTCGCCTCCGCGTCCGGGACGGCGAAGGCCGGCGGGGAGGACCTGCCCGAGCGCGCCGAGCCGGGGACGAAGGCCGAGGCGGCGAAGGCGGCGCGGGATCGTCGACCGGGACGGGCGGGGCGAATCGTACTGGCGCGGCCGCGCGAAGAAGCTCCGGGAGGACCTGGCAGACGCCGAGGCGGAGCTGAAGATCGCGACCGACGACCGGGACCGCTTCGAGAGGACGGACCCGCCGCCGGGCGAAGGGGCGACCGCGACGTGGGCCGGCGAGCTCCAGCGGCGGAGGGACCGCGTCGACCGGGCGAGGCAGCGCGTCGACGCGGCGAAGCGGCGCCAGGAGGAGCTGGCGGAGGAAGCCCGGAAGGCGGACGCCCTCCCGGGCTGGCTCCGCTAGCGGATCACTCCTTCGGTTTCAGCTCCCACTTCAGCTCTTCGACCATGTCGCCCCAGTACTGGACCATCTCGGCCGTCACGGCCACCTTCGTCTTGTCGGTGGACATCGCAATCGCCTTGTCCGCATCCTGGAGGTTCTTCCCGGTGGCCTTGTAGGCCTCCTCGACGGCGTTGTTCATGTCGACGTCGTTGAGGACGATCAGCTCGACGCCCCCCGGCGTCTTCTTGATGAGCGCGAGCGAGAGGAACTTCGTCCCCTTGGAGAGCTCGCCGAGCTTGAAGTAGGCCTTCTCGAACTCCGGCGGGGGAGACATCAGCCACTTGAAGTAGAAGTTCCCCTGCGGCGTCCGGTTGACGTTGTTCTTGGTCTCGGCGTAGGCCTTCATGCTGTCGAGAACGCCGCGCAGCTTCGGAGAGACGGTCTGGGGCTGCTGGGCGGACGCATAGAGGCCGACGGCGAGGGCGACGGCGCAGAGGACGACAACGGCGGTCCGGCGCATTTCGATCCCTCCTCGCCCGTGGGCGATCGGATTCAGTCCAAAGAACATGTTCGTCCCGCGCCGGCAGGACGTCCATGATTCACATGAATCGGACGATTCAGCCGGGGCGGCGGAGGAGGTCCAGGAACTCCTCCCGGACGGCCTTTTCGAGGAAAATGCCGCGGATCGCCGAGGTGACCGTCACCGCGCCCGGCTTCTTCACGCCCCGCATCTCGACGCAGAGGTGCCGCGCCTCGATGACGACCATGACGCCCTGCGGCTTCAGCTCCTCCTCCAGGACCTCCGCCACCTGCTCCGTGAGCCGCTCCTGGATCTGCGGGCGCCTCGCGTAGAACTCGAGGAGCCGCGGGAGCTTCGACAGGCCCGACGATCCGCTCGTTCGGGATGTAGGCGATGTGCCCGTGCCCGTAAAAGGGGACGAAGTGGTGGGAGCACATGGAGTAGAAGGGGATCTCCTTCTCCATGACCATCGACGTGTAGCGCTCCTCGTTCGGGAACGTCGTCAGCTTCGGGCGCGTCCCCTCGTCGAGCCCGGAGAAGATCTCGAGGTACATCTTCGCGACGCGCCGGTCGGTGTCGACGAGGTTCGCGTCCAGCTCCGGCTTCAGGCCGAGGATCCGGATGATCTCGCGGACGTGCGAGGCGATCTTCCCGATGCGCGGGTCGTCCGTCTCGCCGTTCGCGAGCAGCGCCTCGTGGGTGGCGGCGGGCTGGGCCATGACCTCATCATACGTGGCGAGGGAGATGCGCGGATGCCCGAAACGAAGCCGATCCGCGCGACGAAGATCGTCGCCACGATCGGGCCGAACGCCGAGAAGCCCGGGGCTCTCGCCCGCCTGCTCGGGGCGGGCGTCGACGTCGTCCGCCTGAACGGCGCCCACTGCCGCCCCGGCGACATCCGCCGCCGGACGGCGCTCGTCCGGAAGGCCGAGGCGGCGCGCCGGAGGCCCGTCGGCGTCCTCCTTGACCTCGGCGGGCCCAAGATACGGCTCGGCCGGGTCGACGAGGGGGCGGTGATCCTCTCCGCGGGAGAGGCCGTCGAGCTGACGCCCCGCCCGGTCCGGGCGCGCCGCTCCGGCGGCGCGCGGCGCTTCCACGTCACGTATGCCGCGCTCCTCTCCGACGTCCGGCCCGGTGCCGAGGTGCGGATCAACGACGGGCGCGTCGCGCTCGAGGTCGTCGCGTCCTCGCCCTCGGCCCTCCGCGCGAAGGTCGTCGTCGGCGGCCCGGTCCGGACCGGGGCGGGCGTGAACTTCCCGCGCTCTGCGCTCTCGGCGCCCGCGCTCACGGCCAAGGACCGCCGCGACCTCGCCGAGGGGCTCGAGGCGGGCGTCGACTTCGTCGGCCTGTCGTTCGTCCGGAGCGCGGCGCACGTCGAGACGCTCCGGCGGCTCGTCGGGAAGGCCGCCGGGAAGAGCCGGCCGTGGATCGTGGCGAAGATCGAGCGGGCGGAGGCGCTGGCCGACCTCGACGCCATCGCGTCGGCCGCCGACGCGCTGATGGTCGCGCGCGGCGACCTGGGCGTCGAGATCGGCCTCGCCGCGGTGCCGGCGGCCCAGCGGCGGATCCTGGAGGCGGGGCGGCGGCTCTCGAGACCGGTCATCGTCGCCACCCAGATGCTGGAGTCGATGGTCGAGAGCCCGGTTCCGACGCGCGCCGAGGTCTCCGACGTCGCCTTCGCGGTCCTCGGCGGCGCGGATGCCGTGATGCTTTCCGGGGAGACGGCCATCGGCCGCTTTCCCCGGGAGGCCGTCCGGGCGATGGCGGAGATCGCGGCGGCGGCGGAGATTCCTGGCCCCGGGGCTCGGCTCCCCCTTCGATCCACCCGGACGGCTCCGTCCAGGACGCCGTCGAGGTCGTCGCGCACGCCGCGGCGCTCGCCGCGCGCGAGGCCGGGGCGAAGGCGATCGTCGTCTACACCGAGTCGGGCCGGACCGCCCGGCTGATGTCGAAGCTCGGCCTCTCGGTCCCGGTCCTCGCGCTGGCCCCTTCCGTGCCGGCGCTCCGGAAGATGACGCTGCTTCGCGACGTCGTCCCCTTTCGGATTCCGCGCGCGCGCTCCGTCGAGGAGATGATCCGCGCCGGCGACCGCTTCCTCCGGAAGCTGGCGCCGCTCTCGGGGCGCCACGATCGTCGAGGTCTCCGGAGCGTCGGCGGCCGCGGGGGCCACGAACACCGTCCGGATCCGGACGCTCGGCTGACGCCGGTCAGCCGTCGTCGTCGGGCGCGTCGGGCGGCGGGGGCGGAAGAGGGGGCGGCGCGGGGAGCGGCCCGGGAGCGATCCGGAGGTCGTCGCCGTCCAGCTCGTCCGGGTCGAAGGGAACGCCGAGCCACCCGAGGAGCGTCGGCGCGAGGTCGACGGTCCGGGCCGCGGGGCGCCGTCCCGGAGCGACGCCCGGCCCGGCGAAGACGAGCGGGACGACCATCTCGAGGCGGGCGAGCCCGCCATGCCCGGCGACCTTTCCCGACCGGAAGCCGACCCCGTCGCGCGGCGACAGGTAGACGTCGGGGGCGCGGGGCGAGTCGAAGAACTCGGGGAGCTGGACGACGAGATCGGGATACGCCGTCGCCGCGGTGGCGAGGAGCCACTCGTCGGCGGCGAGCGCCACGCCGGTGAGAAGCCGCGCGAGCGCCGGCGCCGCGGCGTAACCGAGCGGGTCCTCGCCGGCGAGGACGCGGTAACGCGTAGCGCGGCGGCCCCCCCGCCGGCCTCGGCGCGGACGATCTCGGACCGCCCCTTCGGGCCGTAGACGAGGACGTGCCCCGCCTCCGGCGCCCCGGGTCGCGACGAGCGCGACTTCCGGCGCGAGCGCGAGCGTCGCGGCGAACTCGGACGGGGCGGGCATCGTGATCGGCGGAGGCGGCGGCGCGCCGCGAGGCGGCTTCGGCTTCTTGCGCGGCTTCGCGGAGAAGGCGCCCGGCACGGTCTCGGGGAGCCGCGACGCGGGAAGCCAGATCATGACGCCCCGGTAGGCGCCCGACGGCGATCTGGGCGTCGCCGACGTCGTACGCCTTCTGCCGCTTTCCGTCGGCCGGGACGAGGACGCAGTTCCCCGCGGCGCAGTCGGCCTCCGTCGGGTGCGACGTGAGCGCCCGGTGGACCAGCTCCTCGGCGTCGGCCGTCGTCCGGTACGGCTCGTTGCCGTGATCGCGCGACGACGACGAAGAGGACCCGGTCCAGGACCTTCCAGCGCCGGAGCCGCCGGACGAGCCGCCCGAAAGAGTCGATCGATGTTCACCATCACGGAGCGGAACGTGGCGCTCTCCGGCCCGTCGGCGTGCGCCACCTCGTCGGGCCCGAGGAGATGCGCGACGACGATCGAGGGGAGCCGCCCCGCCTCGAGGGCGCCCGCGTAGGCGTCGCCCGCGTCGTCGAGCGTCTTGCGGTCGAGGAACTCCCAGTCCCACTTCAGGTACGACGCCACGATCGAGAACGTGTTCTTCGCCCAGACCGCCGCTCCCTTCCCCATCGGCGACGTGACGACGACCGAGTCGGCGGGGAGCCGCTCGTAGAGCGTCCGGGCGTCGGGCTCGAGGAAGTCGGCCGCGCTGTGGATCCGGAAGATGTTCGTGTGCGTCTCGGCGAGGCGCAGCCTCCGGTCGAGCCAGATGTTGGCCGGGATGCCGTGGTGCCCCGGGTAGAGGCCCGTCAGCATCGCCCCGAGGTTCGGGTAGGTCTCGCTCGGGATGGAGGCGACCGCGGTGTCGAACGAGAGGCCGCGGTCGACGACCTCCCGCTTCAGGTTCGGGAGGGCGCCGTCCGCGAGGAGGCGGTCGAACCGCTCGCGCGAGAGGCCGTCGAACATGAGGACGCAGACCGACCGCCCGCCCGGCGCGTCGACGAGCGAGGCGGCGGTCCGCTCCCGCTGGTGGATCGAGCAGGAGAAGACGGCCAGGGCGGCGGCGAGCGCCGCGGCGAGGCGGCTTCTCCGGGGACGCATCGGGTCAGCGCTTCCGGGGCCGGGCCCTGAGGCGCTCGAGCTTCCGGGAGACGTCCGCCGGCTCTCCGGCGTTGAGGACCTCGGCGGCCGAGAAGCCCGCCTTTCGCGCGGCGAGGAGCCCCCAGGCGACGTCCTCGAGCCCGGCGAGGTCGTGCGCGTCGGGGTTGATCGACGTGAAGATGCCGGCGGCGCGGGCGGCGTCTCCCTGCCGCCAGTCGAGGTCGAGCCGCCACGGGGACGCGTTCAGCTCGACGCCGCACCCCGCTTCGCCGGCGGCGGCGAGAGACAGCGGCGAGGTCCACGTCGAACCCGGCCCGGGCGAGGAGGAGCCGGCCCGTCGCGTGTCCCAGCATCGTCACGCGCGGGTTCTGCACCGCCCGGACGAGCCGCGCGGTCTGCTCGGCGCGCGGCGAGGTGAAAGGCCGAGTGGACCGACGCGATGACGAAGTCGAAGCCGGCGAGGAAGTCGTCGCCGTAGTCGATCGAGCCGTCGGGGAGGATGTCGGCCTCGGTCCCGCGGAAGACCGTGAGCGACGGGAACTTCTCCCGGAGCGACTCGATCTCGGCCCACTGCTCCTTCGACCCGCCCGGGGGGAAGGCCGCGCGCGTAGGCGGCCGCCGGGGAGTGGTCCGTGATCCCGACGTAGGAGTGGCCGAGCTGCGACGGCGCGACGGAAGGTCTCTTCGAGCGTCGCGCTCCCGTCGGAGAACGTCGTGTGGAGGTGGAAGAGGCCCGCGGATGTCGCCGGCCTCGACGAGCCGCGGGAGCCTTCCCGCCGCGGCGAGGGCGACCTCGCCGCGCCCCTCGCGCAGCTCGGGCGGAATCGGGGGCAGCCCGAGACGTTCGTAGAGCACCGATTCTTCGAAGGTGGGGGACTGAAGCGCGCCGTGAGGCGCCGCGCGATTCGAGGTCGCGGCAGTGCGCGCCTCGGAGCCCGTCGCCCGGAGCAGCCGGTTTCCGAAATCCTCCTTCCGCCCGGCGTCGACGGTGACGGGCGGAGCGCCGGGCTTCTCCGGGAATCGCGGGGAGCCGTTCCCGGGCGTTCGCATGCCACGACGAGGACGATCTCCGAGACCGTCTCGCATCCCGCGCCGGAGCTCGCCCGCGACCTCGACGCGCGACACGCCGGCGGCCTTCGCGGCGGGGGAGAGAAAGAACGCCTTCGCCTCCTCCGCGCGCGCCGCGGCGTCGGGGAGGCGCCAGCGCCCCTCGGTCGAGCGGACGAAACGGAGTCCCTCGTCGATCTTCTGCTGCGACTTCTCGCCGAAACCCGGGAGCGTGACGAGGCGGTTCTCGCGGATCGCGTACTCGAGCTCGCCGAGGGTGGCGACCCCGAGGTCCTTCCAGAGGACGGCCGCCTTCTTCGTTCCGAGGCCGGGAATCCTGAGGAGGTCGGGGAGCGAGGCCGGGACCTCCTTCTCGAGCGAGGCGAGGGCCGGCGACGTGCCGGTGGCGGCGAGGGCGGCGATCTCGGCCGCGATCGCCTTCCCGATCCCCTTCACGGTCTCGAGCTTTCCGTCGCGGACGAGGGCCTCGAAATCCTGGACGCCGGTAACCGCCCCGGCCGCGTTCTCGAACGCCCGTACCTTGAACGGGTTCTCCCCCTTCAGGGCGAGGAGCTGCGCGATCCGCTCCAGCGCCTCGGCGACGGCGGCCTTGTCCACGGCCTCAAGCCTACAGGAGGGGCTTCGCCGGCGATCAGATCCCCGAGCGGCTCGACCGCGACACCGTGGAGGCGCCCGAGGAGACCGTCCGGAACGTCAGCATCAGCTTCCCGAGCCGGATTTCGTCGCCGTCTTCCAGGGGGACGGGGGCCTTCACGCGGGCGCCGTTGCACCACGTCCCGTTCTTGCTCCGGAGGTCCTCGAGGACGGCGCCGTCCGCCGTCGACCGTGATCGTCGCGTGACGCCGGGAGACGGACGGGTCCGCGATCCAGACCGCCGCCTCCGCTCGCGGCCGAGGATGTTCTCGCCCTCGGCGAGATCGGCCTCGTGCCGCCCCCAGACCAGCGGTGGAGGGCGCCCGCGCCGGAGCCCGAGAGCCGGCCACGGGGCCGGACGCGGTCGCCGCTGAAGGCGTATCCGAAGCCGTAGACCGTCCGGATGAAGCGCGGCTTCCGCGGGTCGTCGCCGATGGACCCGTCGCAGCTTCGTTCACTCGGATCGCGAGGTTGGCTTCCGACACGAAAACGTCCGGCCAGACCGTCTCCTGGATCGAGGCCTTCGAGACGGCCTTCGGGCGGTTCTCGAGGAGGACTTCCAGCAGGCGGAACGCCTTGGGGGAGAGGTGGACGGGGACTCGCCGCGCAGCAGCAGCCGGCGGTCGCCGTCGAAGGTCATCTCGCCGAAGCGCAGGAGCACCGGAGCCCTTCTTTCGCGGTCGATTCTAGAAGAGGGCCGCACGTCGATGAGGAACTTGAGCGCGTCCGGGAGCCCGAGCGCCCAAGTGCTCTGTTCGCTAGACTGGAAATGTAGAAACTCTTAAGAATGCGGTAAGACTATCTGTCGTTGAAATTCCTCTGGGGAGGCTTAGACTTCCGGGCAACCGGGGGGATTCGATGAGAAAGCGACTCGTTTTCGTCATTCGTCTCCTGGCGCTCGTGGCGTCCGCGCCGCAGGCGCTCGCCTGCGGCGACAAGTTCCTGCTCCTCGGGCGGAGCCTCCGCTACGAGGAGGCCTACGCCGCCAAGCACCCGGCTTCGGTTCTGCTCTATCTCGACCCCTCGACCGGCTTCGCGACCGTCGGCCCGGAAGTCGTCAAGCTCCTCCAGAAGGCGGGGCACAAGCCCGTGGCGGTGGAGAGCAAGGCCGCGCTCGCGGCGGCGATGAAGAGCACGCCGTTCGACGTGATCTTCTCCGACATCACCGACCTCGATACCGTCGAAGCCGCAGGCCGGGGCGGTGAAGTCCAAGGCCGTCGTCCTCGCCGTGATCTACGCGCCGTCGGCCGCCGAGAAGCAGGCCGCCGAGAAGAAGTACAGCTGCCTCCTCTCGGCGAAGGGGAAGGACCGGCACTTCCTGGCCGTCGTCAACGAGGTGATGCGGCTTCGCGAGAAGGGCCGCGAGCCGGACTGCAAGAAGGCGTGAAGTCCCGCGCGCCTGCCGTCCTTCTCGGAGCTCCTCCTCGTCGGGGTCGTGGCGCCGCCGGCCCTCGGCCAGGCCTGGGTCTCTCCGCAGGGCGAGGGGTACGTCGGCCTCGGGTATCTGTACTCGTGGGCCGATGTGCACCTCAACGCGGAGGGAAAGCCTTCGGACGCTTGGAAGCATGTTCTCGAGCACCATCTATCTCTCGGGTGGCTACGCGCCGATCGAGCACCTCGGGATCTGGGGCGGAGCTGCGTACGTCTGGACGAGGTGGGACCGGAACGGTCTGCTACGGCCCGACGGGCACCGATCCGTCCCCACGGCCCCACGACGACGACGAGAGCTGGCACGGGGCCCTTCAGGATGCTCGATTCGAGGCCCGGTACAACCTCCTCGAGGAGCCGCTTCTCGTCACCCCGCTTGTCGGGATCGTCTTTCCGACGCACGACTACGTCACGGCCGGCCACGCGGCGACGGGCCGTCACCTCGTCGAGGCGCCCGTGGGGCTCTACGTCGGGCGGAAGATCGATCCCCGTCCTTCCGGCGTTCCTGGGCGCAGGTCCGGTATGCCTACTCCTTCGTCGAGAACATCAAGGACCACGACACGGGGGACGTTCTCAACCTGAACCGAAGCAACCTCGACGCCGAGATCGGGTACTACGTGTCGCCCTCCTTCAGCGTGCGCGTTTTCGGCGCCTTCCAGTGGACAGTACGGCGGCCTCGACCTCGGCGTCCCCGACCATCCCCTTTCCGACGCGGATTTCGAGGATCACGACCGGCGCGGCTCGCGCGAACTTCCAGAAGCTCGGCGTCGGGGCCACCTACTCGGCCGGGGCGTTCGACTTCTCGCTCATCGGCTCCCTCACGCTCGGCGGTGCGAACTATGTCAAGGTTCTACACGGTAGCGGCGACCGTGACCTGGAACTTCGGGCGCGCGCCGGCGGAGTCCTTCTTCGGCACGAGAACCCGCCCGGCTCCCCGCTGAAAGCGTCCTCTACCGGCTCGGGGTCACGCGGGATGCCAGGGCCCCGAGCCGCGGGTCGCCTCTGAGGGGTCCCACAGAGGATCCGTCTTCAGCGCGACGAGGCCGGGCGAGCGTTCTTCCAAGGCCTTCTCGAGCCATCGGAAGGCCTCGTCTTTCTCGCCGAGCATCGACGTGGAGGGCGGCGAATTGCCAGCGGCGAGACGTACGTCCCTTCTTTCGCGACGGCCGTCTTCTCGTCGAGCCTCTTTCTGTCGAGGTTCCGCTTGGCCTTCGTCCCAGCCCTAGGAAGCGAAATCGCGCTCCAGCTCCTTCGGCCCAGTCGTCGAAGTGCGACAGCTCGAGGGCCTTTCTCAGCTCCTCGACCGCCTCCCGGTGGCTCCCCTTGAGCGCGTAGGCATCCGCGAGCAGCTCGTGCGCCTGCGCGGAGTCCGGCTGGAGCTCGATGCCTTTCCGATAGACCGTCGATCGCCTCGTCGTACCGGCGGGCCCACGCGTAGGCGTCCCCAGGTTCAGGTGGGCTCCGAGGCCGAGAGGGTCCTTCTCGAGATTCCGCTTCGCGACGTCGATCGCGGTCTCGAAGCCTCCTTCGCATCGCGCGAGCCATTGCACCACCTGCCTCCACACATCGCTTCGCACCATCCGATTCGCCGCTTCGAAGTTCCAGTAGTAGAGGCAGTAGACGGCGGCGAGGTGCTGGTGCGCCTCGGGGGAATCCGGATCGAGCTCCAGCGCCTTCATCGCGGCGGCTTCCGCCTTCGGGAAGGCGACTTTCGGCGGGACCGCCCCCTCCACCGCCATCGTGTTGTAGTACAAGGCAAGCCTCTCGTACAGGGGAGCGAAGTCGGGCGCCAGCCCGATCGCCTTCTCGAAATAGTCCCGAGCCTTCTCGAGGTCCTCGGGCCCGAGCCTGTTCTGGTAGAACTTCCCCTTGAGGTAGGCCTCGTACGCCTCGGGCGGGACCGGGCCTCTTCGGCGCGAGGCGGGCCTCCTCGGCCTTCGAGAGGCGGCCGCCAACCTCGCGCGAGATCGCGGTGGCCACCTCGCTCTGAAGGGCGAAGACGTCCTTAAGGTCGCGGTCGAAGGATTCGGCCCAGAGGTTTCGCTCCGCTGCGGCTTCCACGAGCTTTGCGGCGATCCGGACCTGCTGACCGCTCCTGCGAACCGAGCCTTCCACGACGAGGTCGACGCCGAGCGCCTTCGCGACGGCCGGGAGCGCTTCCTTCGTTCCCTTGAAGCGCATCACCGAGGTCCGCGAGATGACGCGGATCGACGGGATCCTCGAGAGGTCCGTGATGAGCTCGTCGGTCATGCCGTCGGCGAAGTACTCCTGCTCGGGGTCGCCGGAGAGGTTCGCGAGCGGAAGGACGGCCACGGAGCGGATCGACGAGGAGCGGCCCCAGGGCCGAGGCCCGGGACGAAGGCGAGAATTGCGGCTGCGGCCGCCACGACGACCGCTGCCGCGACGAGAAGGCCTCGGCCCCGGCGGCTTCCCGCCATTCCGGCTTTCGGGACCGTCACGGCGGCGCTTGGCCCGGTCTGGAGCGAGCGGAGGGCGTAGAGGAGGTCGCGGGCGGACTGGAAGCGCTGCTCGGGGTTCTTCTCGAGGCAGTGGGCGACGAGGCGGTCCAGCTCGTCAGGGACGACCCGCGGGGGCTCCGAGAGCGCAGGCGCCCCGTCGCGGAGGATCGCGGCCATTGCCTCGGGGGCCGTCGCCCCGCCGAACGGCCGCTTCCCGGCGACCATCTCGTACAGGACGCAGCCGAAAGAGAAGATGTCGCTCGTCGACTCGGCGGGGAGGCCGCGGATCTGCTCGGGGGACATGTAGCCGACCGTTCCGAGGACGGTCCCCGGCTCGGTGGCGCTGACGGTGTCCACCTCGGTCTCGGCCGTCCCCGCCTCAGAGCGCGACGTCCGGGCGAGGCCGAAGTCGAGGATCTTGAGGCGACCGTCCGAGGTCAGGAAGATGTTCGAGGGCTTCAGGTCGCGGTGGACGACCCCCTTCGCATGGGCGGCCGCCAGCCCTTCCGCCATCTGCCGCAGCGAGGGCGACGGCCTCCTTCCAGGCAAGGGGCCCGAGGGAGATCCGTTGCGCGAGCGTCTCGCCCTCGAGAAGCTCCATGACGGCGTACGGCACGTCTCCGTCGAGATGGATGTCGTGGATCGAGAGGATGTTGGGGTGCGAGAGGGCGGCGACGGTCTTGGCCTCGCGCTCGAAGCGGGCGCGCGCGCGGGCGTCGCCGGTCGTCGCCTCGGGAAGGATCTTGACAGCGACCTCGCGTTCGAGCCGCGTGTCGAGGGCGCGGTAGACCTCGCCCATCCCGCCGGCGCCCAGTGGCGCGACGATCTCGTAGGGCCCCAGCTTAGTGCCCGCGGAGAGTCTCATCGGATGCCTTAGCATTATCGGATGGGGACGTTTGGCGGCGCCGACCTGCACGGACACTCGGTCTTCTCGGACGGGGTCGAGCGCCCGGCCGCGCTCGTGAAGCGGGCGCTCGACGCGGGGCTCTCGGCGCTGGCCCTCTCGGACCACGACGCCGTCCACGGCCTCCCGGAGTTCGAGGCGGCCGCGAAGGGGACGGGGCTCGTGCCGGTGGCGGGGGCGGAACTCTCGGTGGCGTGCGACGGCGACGACGTCCACGTCCTCGGGCTCTTCCTCGACCCGACGGAGCCAGAGCTCGTGGCGAAGCTCTCCGCGATGAGGGACGCGCGGGGCCGGCGCGGCGAGGCGATGGTCGAGAAGCTGGCGACGCTCGGCCTGCCGCTCGACCTCGCGAAGGTCCGGGCCGTGGTCGGCGACGGCGCCTTCGGGCGGCCGCACGTGGCCCGGGCGATGGTGGAGGCCGGCTACGTGAAGGACTTCGACGAGGCTTTCCAGCGCTACCTGACGCGGGGGAAGCCCGGCTACGTTGCGAAGCCGAAGTGGACGCTCCCGGAGGCGATCGGTTCGATCCGCCGGGCCGGGGGCCTCGCGGTCGTGGCGCATCCGGTCTGGTACGCCGATCCCGAGAAGGTCGTCGCGCAGGGGTGCGCCGCCGGGCTCGACGGGCTCGAGACGCTGCACGTCGACCACAGCGGGGCGAAGGAGAGCGAGTTCGCGAGGCTCGCGGCCCGCTTTCGCCTTCTCGTCACGGCGGGCTCCGACTTCCACGCACCGGGCGAGGGACGCCCGAGCGTCGGAGCGCGCCGCCTCCCCGAGGAGCCGTGGAAGCTTCTCGTCGAGGCGGCCGCGAAGCGGCGCGCAGAATCGGGGCGCCCGCCGCTCGACCTGTCGCCCCGCTGACCCGGAGGGCGTCAGGCCGGCTCGAGCGCGCTCTCGATCTCTCGGATCAGGACCTTCGTCGAGAAAGGCTTCGTGATGTAGGAGCGCGCCCCGAGCCGGAGCCCGAGGTCCCGTTCGGTCGGCAGCGTCCTCGCCGTCAGCATCAGGATCGGGAGCGTGCAGGTCCCCGGGTTCTCCTTCAGGATCCGGCAGACGTCGAAGCCCGTCAGGCCGGGGGTCAGCGAGACGTCGAGGAGGACGAGGTCGGGCTCTTCCTCGCGGATGACGCGGAGCGCCTCCTCGCCGGACGTCGCCTCGAACGGGATCATCCCGCTGAGCCGGAGCTTGAACGAGAGGATCTTCAGGATGTAAGGCTCGTCGTCGACGATCAGGACCTTCCGGCCGACGAGCGCGCCACCGATGGTGCTCAAGTTGCGGCGATTCTAAGGCGTCGGCGGTCCGGGACCGAGGAGGAGGACCACCGCGGCCGCCAGCCCCCTCGTGTGCGTGATCGTCACGTGGGCGGCGGCCGCGCCCAGGAGTTCGCCCCGCGCGGCGGCGCGCCCGTGGAGCGCGAGCTGCGGCGGGCCCCCCGGCCGCCTCACGACCGAGATCTCGCGGAAGGCGACGCCGCGCATCCCGGTCCCGAGCGCCTTCATCGCGGCTTCCTTCGCCGCGAAGAGGCCCGCGACGTGCTCGGCGAACGCCGGCGAGGTGGGCGGCCGGCGGATCTCGCCCTCCCGAAAGAGGCGGTTCAGGAAGCGGCGGCCGTGCCGCTCGACGGCGCGGGCGATCCGGTCCACCTCGCAGAGGTCGATCCCGAGGCCGACGACGACCCGCCCGTGCGGCAGCGCCGCCGGGACGGGGGGGGCCGGGGCGCCGCTCACGAGGCCGCCGGCTTGGCCGGAGCGGCGTCCACACGGCGGCCGAGGCTGCGGCGCCACGCCTCGAGCTCGCGGATCGCGATCCAGAGGTGCAGGACGCCGATCCCGACGATCAGGCTCCGGAAGTAGGGGGAGGAGAGGAAGGGCTGGAGCGCCTCGGGCGAGCGTATGACGACGCGGCGCATCCAGAAACGGCTCCAGGGCGCGAGGGTGAGAAGCGCGCCAGCCTCGGCGTAATAGACGACGAACAGGAAACGGAGGAGTTTCGACCCTCCGGCGGAGCCCATCCCGCCATTCTAGAGGCGGGAGGGACCCGGATCAGGAGCGCTGGCGCTCGCCGCGTGGGCCGGCTGGTCCCCCCTGCGGGGCGGGGGCCGGCGCCACGTGCTGCGGCGGGGGAGCGCTCGGCGGCGCGGCGCGGGGCGCCGGAGGTGCGGCGGGCGACGACGGGGCGCTCCGGTGGGACGGGGCGTCCCTCGTCGCGGGGGCCTCCCTCGGGACGAACCGCTCCCGCGAAACCGCCGGCGCGTCGTGCCGCGGCGACGTCCGCGAGGGCGCCGCTTCGCGCCAGTCGGTGCGGCTTCGCGCCCCCGGCGCATCGTTGATTCGGCTCTGCTCGAGACGCCGGGGGGCGCGCCAGCCCGAGTCGTCCCGGGCCGGGCGTTCCACCGTCCGGTCGACGACCCGCGGGACCGGGGACGACGGGGAGCGCCAGCCGTCGTCCCTCGAGACGTACGGCGTCCCGCTCCGGACACCGCTCCGGGCGGGGACCTCGTCGGCCCGGGCCGACGTCAAGAGCCGGTCCGGCGTCACGGGACGGAAGGCTTCGCCCTGGCGCGGAGCCCGGTCGAACGGCGGAGCTCCTGCTCGCCCGCCGGGGAGAGGCGGACGTCGCGCCTGAGGACGGCCGCGAGGCCCTCCCCGGGCGCGGGCGATCCGGCGCGGGGCGAGGAGGCGTCGGTGATCCGGCGGACCGCCTGCTGGACGGCCGCCGGCGCGGGGCTTCGCGCCGCGGTCGATCCGGAGCGGGTTCGTCGCGATGAAGGCCGTCTCGCCCGGCCGGAACGGGACGCGCTCCCCCCGGAGGATGTCGCGCGCCGGGTCGAGCCTGCTGCCGAGCCTTCCGGCCGGCACGTAGTTCCAGCCGCGCGGGTCGACCTGCGTGACGTCGACCCGGCCGCGGAGGTAGGGCGTGTGGGCGCCGCCTCCATTCCCGCCCCACCAGAGCCGGGTCGAGCGGTAGTAGTTGTCGTAGTAGCCGTAGTAGCCGACCGGGCACCACCCGATGAACCCCGGTGTGTAGCTCCAGTAGACCCACGCGGGCGAGAAGGAACTCCCCGGCAGCCAGCACCACCCGAGCCCCGCGTCGAGCGTCCAGGTGCCGTAGTGGTAAGGGAGCCAGCCCCACGGCTCGTAGGAGACCCAGGTCAGGCCGGCAGGTGTCCAGCGCCAGGTGCCCGCCGAGTAGGGGCGCCAGTCCGACGCGACCGTCGGCCGCCAGCCGTTGCGTCCCACGGACGCGACGTAGACCCAGCTGCCGGAGTCGTCGAAGGACGCGACGCCGGCCTCGTACTCGTAGTCGGAGACCACGTCGCCCGCCGTCCGGACCGACTCGGTGCGCATCTTCCGTTCCTCGAGGTATCGGGTGAAGCGGTCCCGCGGCAGGTCGGACGCCTCCACCTCGATCTCCTCGGTGCCGCTGACGAACGCGTACTCTCCAGCCCGGAGGAGGACGCTCCCGGCCTGCCCGAGGAGTTCGATCTCGCCCGCCGCGGCGTAGACCTCGGTCCCGCGGCGCCCCGTGTCGACGCGAAAGCCGGCCCGTCCCGCGACGATGATCGTGGCGTCTGGGGTGTCCAGCCGGAAGGCGAGGTCCCGCGGCTCGGGATCCCGGACCTCGACCGCGACCGCCCCCCGCTCGAGGACGAGGAGGTCCCGGTCGTCTTCCGCCTCGTAGGTCCGGGCCATCCGCTCGAACCTGAGGTCGCTTTTCCCGTCGACCCGGACGACGTTTCCGCTCGCGAGGACCGCCTCGGCCCGGGAGGCGGCGCCGGTCGAGAGCCGGTCGCCCGCGAGGATCGGCATGTTCACGCGGGCCGCCTCGAACTCGGCCCCGTTCGACGCGAGCGAGACCTCGGATCCGACGTAGGAGAGGAAGGTGTAGCCCTCGCGCTGGGCCGCCGCCGGAGCCGCCAGAAGCCCCGCAGCGAGGGCGGCGGCGAGCAGCGTCGGCGTTGCGAGGTTCCTCATCGAAGGCCTCCCGCCTTTTCTATGCGACGACCGTACCACCCGTCCGGCGTGGCGGCTCGTCCCCCGCCGGGGACGCTTGACCCTAAACCGCTCAGCCTACAAGCTCCCGGGGCGATTCGCCGGCTTCGAAAAGAGACGCCGGAAGGAGCCCGGTTGGCCATCCGCGACATCGTCAAGCTCGGCGATCCGCGCCTCACCGCCCCGAACGTGGAGGTGACCGACTTTCACGACCCGGCCCTCGCCGCCCTGATCCAGGACCTCAAGGAAACCTGCTGGGCGGCGCCCGGCCTCGGCCTCGCGGCCCCTCAGATCGGGGTGAACCTGAGGGCCGCCGTCGTCGACCTCTCGATCGGGAAGGACCCCTCGAAGGTGATCGTCCTCGTGAACCCCGTCGTCGTCGCGTCCTCCGGGCTCGTCCGCGAGGAGGAGGGTTGCCTCTCGCTTCCCGAGCTCGTCGAGGTGGTCGACCGGCCCGAGTCGGTGACGGTGGAGGCGCTCGACTGTGCCGGCGAAAAGAGGACCTGGAGCGGCTCGGACCTCCTCGCCCGCGCCTTCTGCCACGAGATCGACCACCTGAACCAGCGCGTCTACCTCGACCGGCTCTCCAGCCTGAAGCGCTCCCTCCTCATGCGGAAGGTCGCGAAGCGGAAGAAGGACGGGAGCTGGTAGCCCTCACGGGACGCTCATCGCGACATAGCTGCCGTCGGAATTGACCTTGTCGTTCAGGACGCCGTAGGCGACGAAGCGGGAACTTCCGGAGATCCTCTCGATCTTCGCGAAGCCCGAGTCCGCCCCCCGAGACGAGAGCGGCTGGTTGAGCTGGAACCAGACGCCCGGCCTGAGCGTCTGGACGACGGGATTCGGGAGCGCGGTTCCCGCCGGCGTCGTAGAACGTGACCCGGAGCGTGATGTCGCCCGCGTCGCCGCGGTTCACGGCCGCCAGGTTCGAGCGGAGGCGGTCGTTCTGCTGCAGGCCGTAGACGTACGCGACGTCGGTGGCGCCCTCGGTCCGCGAGAGGCCGGCGTAGAAGACGCCGAACGAGCCTCCCGCGGGCCCGGCGGTGAAGGTGCGGGCCCCCGCCGCGAGCGAGTCGGCGGGCGAGCCCGCCGGGCCGAGGACGAGGAGGGAGCCGCCGGCGTTGACGCCGGCCGGGATCGGCAGGCCGAGCGACCGGAGGAACGCGAGGGCGTCCGCCTCGATCCGCTGCTGGCCGGGCGAGAGCGTCAGCGGCACCGTCCCCGATCCGGCGGTCGAGAAGCCGGGCTGCGCGGAGGCCGTGTAGGTGAGCGTCAGCGGGAGCGGCGAGGAGGTCAGGTTCGTCAGCGTCAGCTCGGTCGAGTAGCCGGACGCAGAGAGGACGATCGGGACCAGCCGCTCCGCGGTCGACGGGTCGCCCGGGAGAAGCGGCGTCAGGAAGGAGCCGTCGGAGGTCTTGACGTCGTTCAGGACGCCGTAGGCCGCGAACGGCGACGACCCCGCGGCGCGGGTGACCCGCGCGCGTCCTGACGCCACGCCCTTGCCGGCGAGGGGCGTCCCCTTCTGGAACCAGCCGTACGCTCCGAGCGGGACGTCGAAGGCGTCGAGGCTCTCTCCGACGGGGCCCTGGACCTCGACGTGCAGCGTTACGGGCGTCGCGCCGCCGTTCTGGACGGCGAGATTGGAGCGCTGCGACGCGTTCTGCTGCAGCCCGAAGACGGTGACGGAGGAGTCCGTGAGCGTCGACGCGGGGTAGAAGAGCCCGAACGTCCCGGTGCCGCCGGCCGGGTCCTTCGTGTAGGTGCGGGTGCCGGCGA
Organism: uncultured Acidobacteriota bacterium; assembly: GCA_963821435.1. GTDB lineage: Bacteria > Acidobacteriota > Thermoanaerobaculia > UBA5066 > UBA5066 > DAOMFB01. The sequence goes on along the minus strand of CAWGDR010000013.1, from coordinate 154,976 downwards.
AGACGTTCCGCGTCGAGGCGACGCCGGAGAAGGTGACGAGCAGCGTCCCGACCTTCGCGGAGCCGTCGGCCGGAAGCGCCAGGCTCCGCGAGCGGAGAAACTGGATGACGCCCGGAATCACCTGCTGCGCGCCCGCGGCGAGCGTCAGGCGCGCGTACCCTGATCCGCCGCCCGTCGTTCCGGTGTAAGCCAGGAGCACCTCGACCGGCGCGGCCGCCCGTGACGCGAGGGTCAGCTCGCTGACGTAGTGGCTCCCGCCGCTCCCGTCCGTGTCGAGGACGACGGGGACGAAGAGAGAGGCGCCCGCGAGGCTCGGGGCGGTGACGGTCACGTTCCGCGTCGCGGAGGTCGCGGCCCCGCGGGAGTCGGTCACCGTGAGGGTCACGACGTAGGTTCCCGGGCACCGCGAACGGCCGAGCGGGCGGGTTCGGACCGGTCACGGCCGGAGTCCCGTCGCCGAAATTCCAGCGGAGGGAGACGGTGTCGACCGGGTCCGGGTCGGAGCCCGTGCCGGCGAACGCGACGGCGACGCCCGCCTCCACCTGGATGGCGGAGGCCGGGCTCGTGATCGCCGCCGTCGGCGCGTTGTTCGGCACCTCGGTGCAGCTTCCCGGCACCCGGACGTTCGTGACGGAGATGGCGTCGAGGTAGAAGCCGTCGAACTCCGCGCCCGGGTCGCTCGAGAAGCGCCAGCGGATCCGGACCGTCCGGCCGTCGTAGGCGGGCGAGAGATTCGTCTGGTACGACGTCCAGGAGGTCAGGGCCGTGTTGTCCGCGGGCCCGTTGAAGGCGCCGTGCGTCTGGACGTAGCCGCAGGCGTTCACGGGGCTGTTCGTCGTCTGGGCGAAGGTGCTCGGATAGCCGGCCGGCGTCGTGGGCGGAAGGTCCGTCCACGTGCTTCCACCGTCGGTCGAAATCTCGACGACGACGCCGTCCCACTCGAACTCGAGGTTGTAGCGCGCGTTGTACGCCAGAACCGATCCGGTGCCGAGCGTGAGGGCCGGCGATACGAGCGAGGCGCAGGTCAGGTTCGGATAGCTGCCGACGTCGGGTCCGTTGTGGTACGAGTGCGTTCCCGTCGCCGCCTGGGTCGCCGTGATCTGCCAGGGGGGCTCGCCGGAGAGCTGGCCGCCGCCGTCGCCGCCGTCGTCGGTCCAGGTGCCGAGCGCCCCGGGGACGCCGGACGCGGCCGCGAACCAGGCGGGGTGAGGGGCCGTCTCTTCGGTTCCGCCGTTCGGGCCCGCGCCGCCCGCGTCCCCTTCCTCCGCGCGGACGACGTACGCGTACGCCGTTCCCGACGCGGGCGTGACGTCGTCGAAGGAGAGTCCGGTCGTCGTGCCGAGGAACGCGCCGGGATACGACGGGCTTGCCGCCGGCGAGCGATAGACGTTGTAGTGGAGCGCCTGCGCGTTCGCGCAGGCGTGGGTCGCCGGCGCCCAGGTGAGCCGGATCCAGCAGTCGGTGCCGGCGCCGGCGGCCGAGGCGAGGCCGGCGAAGGCCGGCGGGAGGTCGCAGCGGCCGGTGGGCGTGATCGTCACGCAGCTCCCCTTCGGGCCCTCGCCGCAGCCGTCGGCGCCCCGCAGGTGGTACGAGTAGGTCGTCCCCCCTGCGCCCGCCCGTCGGCGAAGGACGCTCCGGCCGTCTTCCCGACGTACTGGAACGTCGCGGGAGCCGCGTCGCAGCCGCCGGTCGTCCGATAGACCTGCGTCACCGTCGCGTTGGCCGCCGGGGTGAACGCGAGCGTGACGCCCATGACCGGGTCGCTCGCGGCGGAGAGGCCCGCCGGAGCGGCCGTCACCTTCGTGGCGCAGGCGGCCATCGAGACGGCGAGGGCGTAGCCCTGCCGGTCGGTCAGGTTGCGGCCGTTTCCGGGGACGTTGGCGGCCGTCACCGTGACGGTGTAGGTCCCGGCTGCCGGGGCCGAGAGCCTCACCTGTTCGACGTTGTTCAGGCGGTCCGGCGTGCCGCCGAACATCGAGTCGCCTCCCGTCGCGAAGGAGTTGCCGAGCCACGTGTTCGTGCCGTCGGTGACCGTCAGGTCGAGGTCGTTCACGAGTGTCGTCGCGGCACCGAGCGTTCCCTCGGGGTCGGTCCAGACGAGCGTGGCCCTGAACTCCTCGCCGGCGGCGACCGTGACGGTGTACTGCTGGACGTCGCCCGTCCTCATCCCCTGCCCGTTCGCGGGGTTCCAGACGCGGAGCTTCCGCGCGTCGCCCGCGAAGTAGAGGTTGCCGTCGAGGAAGAGCCGTCCCCAGCCGTAGGAGAAGTTGCCGAATCCCGGATCGACGCCGAGAGGAAGGGAGCCGTTGAGGAGGACGGCCTTCACGAGGGTCGCCGACGGGTTCAGCCGGTCCTCCGTATGCGACGCCCCCGTCGGATAGAAGCCGTCGGCGAAGTACTGCCTTAGAAGCGCGGTCGTGCCGGCGGCCGTCGGACACGACATCGACGTCCCGCTCAGCGTGCGCGTCTGGCAGTTGTCCGACGCGTGGTTCGTGTCCCCGAGGGCGGAGAGGATGCTCTGGCCCGGGGCGACGACGTCCGGCTTGATCCGCCCGTCGGACGTCGGCCCGCGACTGGAGAAAGCCGCCACGGAAGTGGAGCTGCCGTGCCCGACCGCGCCGACGGAGATGCCGTTCTTCGAGTTCGCGGGTGAGCCGGTGCTCCCGGAGTCGGGTCCGCTGTTTCCCGCCGAGAAGAAGATCGCCATCTCGTCGTGGTCGAAGAGGAAGCGGTCCACCGTCTGGTCGGACGAGCCGTAGTCTCCGGAGGACGAGCTTCCCGTGGAGTTGGAGTGGACGCGCGCGCCCCCGGTCAGCGCCTGGAGGTAGACCGCGTAGTCGTCCGTGCCGACGAGGCAGCCGGTCGCGTCGTCGCCGACGTCCTGGAAAAGGAGCTGGGCGTTCGGGGCCATCCCGTCGCCGACGTCGACGCCCGGAAACGACGCCGTGGAAGGGGTGTGGTAGTCGTCGCCGACCGCCGTCCCGCTCGTGTGCGTCCCGTGGAAGCTCGTCGACGAGCTCCGGCACGTCTCGTCGTTGTCGTAGGCCGTCGCGCCGGGCTCGACCCAGTACGCGATCACCTTCTTGCCCGGCCAGAGGGTCCCGACGGCGGGCGGCTCCGTCTCCTCGGAGTTCGTCACGTCCCCGGCCGCCGCCGACTTCCGGAAGAAGCAGGAGTCGGTGTCGCACCCCGAGTCGGCCACCGCGACGATCTGTCCCGTCCCGGTGAGGCCGTGGTTGAAGAGGGAGCAGGTCGTGCAGGCGCCGGCCGAGAGGACCGTGTCGGCGTTCGACTGGAGCGGCCCGAGCGAGGCGTTGTTCGTCAGCTCGCGCGGAAAGTAGGGCTCCAGCCACGCGGTCCCCGGGATCGAAGCCGCCTCGCGGAGGAAGTCCCGCCGGACCGACCGGGGGACCGCGTACCGGAGGAGGGGAGAGGCCGGGTCGTCCCGGACATACGTCCGGAACGCCTCGGGGACGCGCGCGAGAAGGACGTCCGAGACCTCGACGGCCGAGGCGTCCGGAAAGAGGACGACGGTGATCTCGGCCGTGAACTCGCCGCCGCCGGGGAAAAGGCGCGGCGAAACCTTGAAGCCCGGCTCCCAGAGCCCCTGCCACCGGACGGCGTCGCTCGCGTCGAGGAGCGCCTTCGTCCGGGGAGTCAGCCGCACCTGCCAGGCGTTCTCGGGGAGGTAGCCGAGGAACCGGACGCCCTGCTTCGCAAGCCGTTCCTTCTCTTCCGAACGCCCCGGGAGAAACTGGACGATGCCGTAGTCGGGGGCGTCGGGCCGGGACGGGAGATCGACGGCCGAGAAGTCCGGGGCCTCCGTCGTCGGGTCGAAGGCGGCTGTCCTGAGGAGGAGCAGCTTCCCGGTGCGCCGAATCGCCCGGAGCTCGTCGGCGGCGGGGGCGCGGGGCGGGATGGGTTTACGGGGCCCCGCCTCGGCCGCGAGCGGGCCGGCGGACGCGGCCAGAAGAAGGAAGAGGAGCGTCGCGCGGGGGCTCGAAGTCATGGCATCGCCTTTTGGGGGGGGACCCTTCGGGCGCCCCGTGAACCCCGTATGTTATCCGGAGAGGAGTGTCGGCCTCAGCCTCCGGCCTTCGCGCGGAGCTCGTCGGCCACGTGGACCCGGTGGAGCGTCCGCGCGAGATGGCCGGCGAACGCGACGAGGTGCTCCAGATCGGGCGACTCGCCGGGCGGGGGAAGGGGCCCGCGGCGGTGGAGCCGGAGCGTGCCGATCAGCTCGGGGCCCGCCCAGAGCGGCGCGGCGGCGACGGCCCAGTCGGGGCTCCCCTCGCGCGCCTCGCCCGGAACCCGCGGCGCCCGGGAGAGGTGAGGATCCTCCTCCAGCGCGAGCGCGGCGAGGTAGCTCGGGGGCTCGCCTTCCGGCCACGTGCCGGACGCCGCCGCGTGGAGGTCCGCGTGCCCCGGCCGGCGGAGATGGAGCGTCACGCCGTCAGCGGCGAAGGTGGCGGCCACGCGGTCCAGGATCGGCGCGAGGAGCTGTTTCTTGACGTCGTCGAGCGTGATCCCGTCCTGGTCCAGCCGCTCGGTGATCTCCTGCTGGAGCTCGAGAAGCTGGGTCCGGGCGGTCAGGGCGTCGAGCAGGCTCTTGATCCGGAGCGCGTTCTTCACGCGGGCCTTCAGCTCGCGGGCCGAGAACGGCTTCGTGACGTAGTCGTTCGCGAGCGCGTCGAACCCCTGGAGGAGGTCCTCCTCCTCGGTGCGGGCGGTCACGAAGATGACCTGCGTACCGGCCGTCTCCGGAGCCGTCTTCACCCGCCGGCAGACTTCGTAGCCGGAGAGGTCGGGCATCCTCACGTCGAGGAGGATGACGTCGGGCTTCTTCGCCGTGACCTTGTCCAGCGCCTCGGTCCCCGAGATCGCGCTGTCGAACTCGCAGCCGAGCTCGAACGCGATGTACGACGCGACCTCCGACTGGAACGGGTCGTCGTCCACGAGGAGGAGAAGCGGCGGCGTCGAGGGGTTCTTGAACATCTCCGGAAGTGTGCGGACTTATCCCACGCTGGCAAAAGGGCGTCAAGTCATCGACAATCCCGCGCCGTGCCGATGAAGGTCGTCAACACGCTCACCCGGTCGCTCGAGGAGCTCCGGCCGATCGAGCCGGGGCACGTCCGCCTCTACACCTGCGGCCCCACCGTCTACAACCGGGTCCACATCGGGAACCTCCGGACCTTCCTCTGGGAGGACCTGATGGCGCGCGTCTTCCGGGCGCTGGGGTGGCGGGTGACGCAGGTGATGAACCTCACGGACATCGACGACAAGACGATCCGCGGCGCGGTCGCGGAGGGGCTGCCGCTCCGCGAGTTCACGCAGAAGCACGTCGACTCGTTCTTCGAGGACCTGAAGACGCTGAACGTCGTCCCCGCGGCTCTCTACCCGCGCGCCACCGAACACATCCCCGAGATGGTCGAGATCGTCGAGAAGCTCGCCGCGCGCGGGCACACCTACGAGAGCGACGGCTCGTTCTGGTTCCGGATCTCGACCTTCCCCGGGTACGGAAAGCTCTCCGGGATCGACCTCTCGGCCGTGAAGCGCGGCGCGCGCGTGGCCGACGACGAGTACGAGAAGGAGGACGTCCGGGATTTCGCCGTCTGGAAGGGGGCGAAGGAGGGGGAGCCGGAGTCGGCAATCTGGACGACCGCGCTCGGCCGCGGCCGCCCCGGGTGGCATCTCGAGTGCAGCGCGATGTCGATGAAGTACCTCGGCGAGACGTTCGACATCCACACCGGCGCCGTCGACAACATCTTCCCGCACCACGAGAACGAGATCGCGCAGAGCGAGGGGGCGACGGGCAAGCCGTTCGTGAAGGTCTGGCTCCACGCCGAGCACCTGATCGTGGACGGCGAGAAGATGGCGAAGTCGAAGGGGAACTTCTACACGCTCCCCGACCTCCTCGCGAAGGGGCACTCCTGGCGCGCCGTCCGCTACCTGCTCCTCTCCGTGCCGTACCGTCAGAAGCTGAACTTCACGTTCGACGGGCTGAAGGGGGCGGCGTCGGCGATCGAGCGGCTCGACTCGCTGGATCGGCGCCTCGCCGAGCGTGCGGGGGCGTCTGGCGCAATGCCGGCGCAGGTCGACCGGTTGACCGAGGGTTTTTCTTTGAAAGTGGAGGAGACGAAGGCTGGCTTCCTCGCGGCGATGGAGGACGACTTCAATACCGCCGCTGCGCTCGGGCGGCTATTCACCTTCGTCTCCGAGACGAACGTCGATCTCGAGGCCGGGCGGCTGCTTCCGGCGGACGCGGCCGCCGCAAGGACGCTTCTCGAAAATCTCGCCGGTGGAATTCTGGGTGTCCTACCTTCTAAGCAGTCCCCGGGCGCGCCGGAGGCGCGCTCCTCGTCCGACGATGCGCAGATCGAGGCCCGCATCGCCGCCCGCCAGGAGGCGAAGAAGAGGCGCGACTTCCAGGCGGCGGACGCGATCCGCGACGAGCTGGCGGCCCGCGGGATCGTCCTCGAGGACACCCCGAAGGGCGTCCGCTGGCACCGGAAGCCTTGACACCGGGGCGCCCAGGGGTTTTACTTGAACAGATGAAGCTGTCGCTCTGGCACTGGCACGCGCACCACATCTGAGCCGGCGGAGCCTCTGCGCCGCCGGACAGGAGAGAGTCCGGAGGGCGCGACCAACACCTCGCGAATTTCAACCCCTCCGGACGGAGGGGTTTTTCGTTTGGCCCTGACCGCCGAAAAGACCGGGATCGTCGGGTCGTTCGCTCCGGCCTCGATGGCGGAGGCGCGCGCCGGCGTCCGCGCTCGCGCGCGGACGTCGCCGCTTCGTCGAGGTCCGGCTGGACGGCTTCCGCGAGCCGGCCGACCTCCCGGCCCTTCGCGGGTCTTTTCCGCGGGAAGACGCTCCTCGGCACGCTCCGGACGAAGAGCGAGGGGGAGGCTATTCGGGAAGCGCGGCCGACGGGCGGGCGCTCCTGTCGGCGGCGCTCGACGGCCGGTTTCGACCTCGTGGACGTGGAGTTCCGGTCGGGCGAGAACGCGGGGCTCCTCGGGTTCCCCCCGAGCGCGTCGTCGTCTCCGTCCACGACCTCGAAGGGCTGCCGCCGGACGTTCCGGGCCTCGCGTCGAGGATGGCCGCGACCGGCGCGCGCTTCGTGAAGATCGTCGGGACCGCGAACGACTCGTCGGACGCCGTCCGGCTCCTCGAGGAGCAGGCGTCGCTCGGCGGCTCGAAGGTCGCGCTCTTCGCGATGGGCGAGGCGGGGCTGGCGACGCGCGCCCTAGCGCCGTATCTCGGGTCGCCGCTGATGTTCGCGTCGTTCGTGCCGGGGGGCGCGACCGCGCCCGGGCAGATCTCGGCCGGGGCCCTCGCCGGCACCTACGGAGTCGGGCGCCGGCGGAGGGTGTCGCGGCTCGTCGCGCTCTTCGGCTCGCGGGTCTCCCACTCCCTCTCGCCGGCCCTCCAGAACGCGCGCTTCGAGGCGCTCGGCGAGGAGCTGCTCTATGTGCCGTTCGCGCTCCGCTCGCTGAACGAGGAGCTCGCTGGTCTTCGCGCGGCCCTGGAGCGGCTCGGCCTGCCGCTCGCCGGGGCCTCCGTGACGATTCCGTTCAAGGAAGAGGCGGGGGCGCTCTCCGGCGCCGCGGGGCCGGTCGAACACGCTCGTCTTCGGGGAGCGGCGGAGCGGATCTCCGCGGCCGAACACCGATCGCGGAGGCCATGGAAGGACTGATTCCGGAAGCGATAGAGGCGGGACGCGCGCCCTCGTTCTCGGCGCCGGCGGAACGGCCCGGACGGCCGTCGAGGTCCTTCGAAGCAAGGGGTACGAGGCCTTTCTCGACGAATCGGAGCCGAGCAGCGAGGCGCGCGACGTCGCGACCAGGCTCGGCGTTTCCTACCTTTCGCAGGATCTCTCGCGGGGCTCCTTCCGTGTCCTCGTGAACGCGACGCCGCTCGGCCTCGACCCGGGGGACCCGCTCCCGTGCGACGCCGGGCTCCTCCGGCCCGGCCTCTTCGTCCTCGACGCTCCTTACCGCGAGGGCGGAACGGAGCTGGTCCGCGCCGCCCGGGAGAAGGGGTGCCAGGTCGTCGACGGCTTCGCCCTCCTCCTCTCCCAGGCCGCCGGCCAGGCGACTCTCTTTTCCGGTCGCGCCACGTCGGCGGGCGACCTCCTCGCGGCCCTTCCCCCGGCCGTCCGACGGCTCTTCACCCCGGGGCGGCAGGAAGTCTCCCGATGACGGCCGTCCCCGATCCGAACCTGCCGCGCGGCGTGTCGGCGTTCCTCTTCGAGGCGGCGGCGCGCCGGCGACGCGCGGAGGAGAGCGTCGTCTCGCGGCTCGCGGCCGCCGGCCTCCCGGAAGTGATCCTCCCCGTCCTCGACTACGCCGATCCGTACCGGGGCGTGACCGCGGAGGGGGACGAGCGCCTCTACCGCTTCCTCGACCGGCAGGGGCAGACCCTCTCGCTCCGGGCGGACTTCACGCCGATGGCGGCGCGCGTCGTCGCGCCGCGTCTCGCGGCGGGCGGAGCGCCGGTCTCGCTCTTCTACCGGGGCGACGTCGTCCGCGACGAGCCGACCGGGGTCGGGCGGCCCCGCGAGTTCGCACAGGTCGGCGCCGAGCGTTACGGCGACCCGTCGTTCGACGCCGACGAAGCGATGCTCTCGCTGGCGCTGACCTGCCTCTCCGACCTCCCGGCGGGCCGGCTGAACGTGACGCTGGGCCGGGCGGGGCTCCTCGCGCAGCTCCTCGCCGCGGCCGCGCCGGCGCTGACGCGGGGAGACGGGAGCCGGTTCCTGGAGCTCGTCGCCGCCGCGCGCGAGCGCCGCGTGACCACGGTCGAGCGGGCCCTCCGCGACGCGGGGGCTCCCGCCACGGCGGCGGAAGAGGTCGGCCGGTCTCTCCTCGTCGGATTCGACGCGGCCTCGGCGCTCTTTTCGGCTCCCGTCCTCCGGCAGGCCGCGGCGGAGCTCCAGCGCGCCGCCGCCGCCGCCCGGCAGGCCCGCCCGGGCGTCCACGTGGTGGTCGACCTCGCCGGAACGCCCGTCGCGCCGTACTACACGGGCCTGACGTTCGGCGTCGACGTGGCCGGCTCGCCGGCCCCCGTCGCCGGGGGCGGGCGATACGACGAGCTCCTCGCCCGCTTCGGCGTCCCGAGCCCGGCCCTCGGCTTCTCCGTCGGCGTCGAGGCGCTGGCCACGGCGCTCGAGGCCGGGGCGGCCCCGGCGTCGGCTCCAAGGCCCCTCCGGATCGCGGTCGGAAAGGGACGGCTCCTCCCGAAAGCACTCGGGGCGCTGCGCGCCGGCGGCGCCGACTTTCCCGAGCCGGACGGGAGGAAGCTCCTCGCCGCGGACCGGTCGGGGCGGTTCGAGCTCCTCCTCCTCAAGGACGACGACGTTCCGACGTACGTCGCGCACGGCGGCGCCGACCTCGGGATCGTCGGCAGCGACCGCGTGGAAGAGTCGGGCGAGGAGGTCTTCTCGCCGGTCGAGTTCCCGTTCGGCGCCTGCCGCCTCGCCCTCATCGGGCGGGCCGGCGAGCCGTTCCGGCCGGACGGCCACCCGGTCCGCGTCGGGACGAAGTACGGGCGGAGCGCCGCCCGCTTCTTCGACGCGCGGAAGGTCGCCTGCGAGATCGTCCCGCTCTCGGGCTCCGTCGAGCTCGCGGCGGCGCTTGAACCTGACCGACGTCGTCGTCGACCTGATCGAGACCGGCTCCACGATCGCGGCGAACGGCCTCGCGGAGATCGAGACGATCGCCCCGAGCCGCGCGACGCTGATCGCCGGCCGCGCCGCCCTCGTCTCCCGGCGGGAGGAGGTCGCCGCGTTCGTCGCGCGCCTCGTGGCGTCGGGGGCCGCATGCTGAGGACGATCGACGCGAGGAGCCGCGCCGGGAGGCAGGAGCTGGAACGGCTCCTCGCCGCGCGGCGCGCCTCGCCGGACTTCGCGACGCTCCGCCGCGCGCTCCCGATCGTGGAAGAGGTTCTCCGAAAGGGAACGAAAGCCCTTGGCGCGGTTCGTCCGCCGCTTCGATCGGGTTTCGATTCCCTCCAAGGACCTCGTCGTCGATCCTTCTCGCGGGCCGCTGCCGAAGGTCGACCCCGCCTTCGCCCGCGCGTTCCGCCTCGCGGTCCGGCGCGTCTCGGCGTATCACCGGAGGCAGCGGACGGCCGGCTTCTCCTTCCGCGATTCCCTCGGCGTCCGCTTCGCCGAGAAGGCCGTTTCCCCTCGACTCGGTCGGCGTCTACGTCCCGGGCGGGCGCGCCTTCTACCCGTCGTCTCTGCTGATGGGCGTCGTTCCGGCCCGCGTCGCGGGCGTGCGGCGGGTCGTCGTGGCGACGCCGCCGAAGGCGTATGCCGGCAGCCCCGAGCTCCGCTGGGCGCTCCGCGAGCTCGGCGTCCGCGAGGTCCTCCTCGCCGGCGGCGCGCACGGCGTCGCGGGGCTCGTGTCGGTCGCCCGCGTCGCCAAGATCGTCGGGCCCGGCAACCGCTTCGTCGCCGCGGCGAAGCACCTCGTCTCGTCGGTCGTCGCGGTCGACCTCCCGGCCGGGCCGTCGGAGGTGCTGATCGTCGCGTCGGCGGACGCGCCCGCGGGCGACGTCGCCGCGGACCTCCTCGCCCAGGCCGAGCACGACCCCGACGCCGTCTGCCTCCTCTTCACGCCGTTCGCTCCGCTCGTCCGGAGGGTCGTCCGCGGAGGTCGAGCGGCAGCTCGCCGCTCTTCCGACGCGTCGAAAACCGCGCGACGGTCGCTCGCGAGGAACGGACGCGCGGTCGTCTTCGCTTCGCTCGGCGACGCTTTCGCAGCGGGCCTCCGGGTCGCCGCGGAGCACGTCCAGGTGATGGGGAGGGCGGCCGCGCGAAGAAGGGCGAGGCGCTCCTGCCGACGGCGGGCGCGCTCTTCCTCGGCTCGTCGACCCCGACGGCCTTCGGCGACTACGTCGCCGGACCGAACCACGTCCTGCCGACCGGGGGCGCCGCGCGGAGCTTCTCCGGCCTCTCGCTCGCGGGACTTCGTCCGCTGGGGACGGCTCGTCGCGGTCGGACGCCCGCGCGGCGAGGCGGCTCGCCGCCCGCCGCGGCCGCCCTCGCCCGCGTTCGAGGGGCTCGCGGCGCACGAGAGGTCGGCCGCGCGGAGGCGCGCGGTGAGCGGAAGAGCCCCGCCCGCCCCGGGATCGCGGCGCTGACGGCCTACTCGCTCGTGCCGGAGACGCCGGTCCCGGTCCGGGCGAAGCTCGACTTCAACGAGTCCCCGTACGACGTCCCCGACGCGGTCAAGGAGAAGGTGCTGGCGCGCCTCGAAGGCGAAGCGCTGGTCGCTCTACCCGGAGTTCGGCGTCGGGGCGGCTCAAGGCGCGCGATCGCGGCCGCGACCGGCCGGAGCCCGGAGGAGATCGTCGTCGGGAACGGCTCGGGCGAGGTCGTCCTCGGCCGCGGTCAACGCCTTCGCGGGGCGGCGGCGAGCTCCTCCTGACGCCTCCCACCTTCTCGCTCTACCCGCAGCTCGCGGCGATCGCGCAGGCGCGAGGTCGTGAACGTGCCGCTCGTCGGCGACGACTTCGCGTTCGACGAGGCGGCGATCCTCCGCGCGGTCTCGCCGAGCGCCCCGGACGGTCCCGCTCGTCTGCTCGCCGAACAACCCGACGAGCAACGTCGCCGCGCTCGGCGTTCCTCCGAAGGCTCTGCGGACGCGGCGCCGGTCCTCCTCGTCGACCAGGCCTACGTCGACTTCGCCCCGGAGGGACGAGCGCCCTGCCGCTCGTCGACGAGGGGCGGAACGTCGTCGTCTTCAGGACCCTCTCGAAGGCGTTCGCGGCGGCCGGCTTCCGGATCGGCTACGCCGTCGCGACGCCGGAGCTCGCGCCGCGAGATCGGGAAGGCGGTCCTCCCGTTCAGCGTCGACCACGCCGCCGAGGAGCTGGCCGTCGCCCTTCTCGAGGACGCCGGATCGGCGCGGGAGCGCGTCGCTCGCCATCGTGGAGGAGCGGGAGCGCGTCGTCGCGGCGCTCCGGGCGATGGGGGCGAAAGTCGCGCCGGCCGCGGCGAACTTCGTCTTCGTCGAGCCGCCGGGCGGCGAGGCCGAGCGGGTGCGGAAGGAGCTCCTCCTCCGGGGCGTCCTCGTCCGGGACCTCGGCCCCTCCGCGCCGGGCCGGCTGCGGGTGACGATCGGGCTTCCCGGCGGAGAACGACCTCTTCCTGGCCGAGCTGGCGCGGATCGCCGGCCTGAAGGAGACGCGATGAGCCGCACCGGGACGTTCTCGCGGACGACGAAGGAGACGTCGGTCGACCTGTCGCTCGCCGTCGACGGGACGGGCGCGGCCGAGATCGCGACGCCGGTCGGGTTCCTCTCGCACATGCTCGAGACGGTCGCGAAGCACGCGCGCTTCGACCTCGCGGTCCGGGCGACGGGCGACACGCACATCGACGCGCACCACACCGTGGAGGACGTCGGGCTGGCGTTCGGCGAGGCGCTGGACCGAGGCGCTCGGCGACCGGGCCGGTATCGAGCGCTTCGGGACGAGCCACGTCCCGCTCGACGAGGCGCTGGCGCGCTCGGTCGTCGACCTCTCGGGGCGCCCGTACGTCGTCTTCGAGTCGCCGGTCGACAAGGAGCTCCTCCTCGTCACGAAGGAGTTCCCGTTCGCGCTCGTCGAGGAGTTCTGGAAGTCCGCGGCGTTCCGCGGCAAGTTCAACCTCCACGTCGACGTGCTTCCGCGCGCGGAACGGCCACCACGCGGCCGAGGCCGTCTTCAAGTCGGCGGCGCGGGCCCTGCGGCAGGCGGTCGCCCGGACCGGGGGCGGGCGTCCTCTCGACGAAGGGGACGCTGACGGCATGACGACGCCCGCGGCCGGCCGCGTGACGCTCCTCGACTACGGGGTCGGGAACACGGCCTCCGTCCGCCGCGCGTTCCTGCGGCTCGGGGCCGAGGTCGACTTCACGTCCGACGCGGGCGGGTCGCGGCCGCCGACCGGATCGTCCTGCCGGGGGTCGGCGCGTTCGCGCCGGCGCGGGAGCGCTCTGCGCGCCCTCGGCCTCGACGCCGCGCTCGCCGCGGCCGTCGGACGCGGGGCGCGCCTCCTCGGCCTCTGCCTCGGCTACCAGCTCCTCTTCGAGGAGAGCGAGGAGTTCGGCGTCACGAGGGGCCTCGGCTTCCTGAAGGGGCGGGTCGTGCCCGTTCCCGGCGCGGCGTCCGGGTGCCGCACGTCGGCTGGAATCGCTGATCGATCCGGACTCCGGACCGGCCGGGGACCGGCTCCTTCCCGGCCTTTCGACGGCGGGAGAGCTACGTCTACTTCGTCCACTCGTTCCTGCCGGAGGGGACGGATCCGGCCGACGTCGCCGCCACCTCGGACCACGGCGGACCCTTCGCCGGCGGCCGCCGAGCGGGGGAACGTCTGGGGCTGCCAGTTCCACCCCGAGAAGTCGTCCGACGCCGGGACGGCGGATCCTCTCGAACTTCCTCGGAGGGATGCGGCGTGAGCGCGGAACGTCTCGCGATCTGGCCCTCGATCGACCTCCGCGGCGGGCGCGTCGTCCGGCTGCTCCGCGGCGAGCTGGGACGCGAGCACCGACGTTCGAAGGCGACCCGGTCGAGATCGCGAAGCGATTCGAGCGGGAGGGGGCCGACGGCCTCCACGTGGTCGACCTCGACGCCGCGTTCGGGAAGGGCGACGAACGGCGACGGAGATCGGAGACGATCCTGACGAGGCATCCGGATCCCGGTGCAGGTCGGGGGCGGCCTGCGCACGGCCGCCGCGGTCGAAGATTTCTTCGACGGGTGGAGCGGCGCCGGGCCGTCGTCGGCAGCCTGCCGTTCGTCGATCGCGCCGGCGTTCGCGACCTTCTGAGGAACCTCTTCTTCGTCCGTCGTCCTCGTCCGCCTTCACTCTCGTCGCCGAGCGCGCTCGTCGTCGCGCTCGACTGCGGGACGGCCGGCCGACAGTGCGCGGGCTGGACGGAGGACGCCGGGCGCCGGAGACGCGGTGTCCGCCGCGCGCGGCTTCGCCGCGCTCGGCGTCCGGGCGCTGCTCGTCACCGACGTCGCGCGGACGGGGCGATGGCAGGCCCGAACCTCGAGCTCCTCGCGTCGATCCGGCGCGCGTCTTCTCCGCGGCGAGCTCCTCGCGTCGGGCGGGCTGCGCGGCGCCGGAGGACCACCGGGCGTCGTCGCGCGCGCTCTCGCGGCGGGCCGCGCGGCGCGATCTTCGGCCGGGCGCTGCACGGCGGGGCGACGACGGTGGCGGCGCGCGTCGAGGCGCGCGGCCCGCGGCCGCGGCGGCGACGATGACGCTCGCCGTCCGGGTCATCCCTTGCCTCGACGTGGCGGATGGGCCGCGTGGTGAAGGGGCTCAAGTTCCAGAACCTGCGCGACGCGGGCGATCCCGGTCGAGGCGCGCCGCGCGTACGAGGACGAGGCGCCGACGAGATCGTGTTCCTCGACATCGCCGCCGTCGCACGAGGCGCGGGACGCTCGTCCACCTCGTCGGGTCGCGCGCCGCCGAGGGGCTGTCATCCCGTTCACCGTCGGCGGCGGCGTCCGCTCGGTCGAGGACGCGGCGAGCTCCTCTCGGCCGGCGCCGACCAGGTCAGCGTCAACACCGCGGCGGTCGCCGACCCCTCGCTCCTGTCCCGGCTCGCCGAGCGGTTCGGGTCGCAGTGCGTCGTCGTCGGTCGCGCGCTCGACGGCGAAACGGCGATGCGCCGGCGGCCGACGGCGCAGCGCGCTGGATGGTCGTCACGACGCACGGCGGCCGACCGGACGACCGGACCGGGACGCGCTGGCGTGGATCGCCGAGGCGTCGCGCCGCGGCGCCGGCGAGATCCTGCTCACCTCGTCGACGCCGACGGCACCCGCGCCGGCTTCGACCTCGAGATGCTGGCGGCGGTCTGCGCGCGGGCCAACGTCCCGATGGTGGCGTCGGGCGGCGCCGGGCAGCTCGATCACTTCGCCGACGCGCTCGCGGCGGGAGCCTCCGCGGTCCTGGCCGCTTCGATCTTCCATCGACCGGATCTTCACGATCGGAGAGGTCAAGCGGGCGCTGGCGCGCCGCGGGGTTGCCGGTGCGGCTCGCGGGGGTCCATGAAGACCGCGTCAGCGGCGCGTCGCCGCTTCGACGCGCGCGGCCTCGCCCCGTCGTCGCCGAGACGTCGAGCGGCGAGGTGCTGACGCTCGCCTGGGCGAACGCCGAGGCGCTCGGCTGAAGACGAGGGAGACCGGTCTCGCGCCACTTCTTCAGCCGTCGCGGAACGCGCTCTGGAAGAAGGGCGGAGACCTCGGGGCTCGTCCAGCGGGTCGTCTCGATCTCGCATCGACTGCGACGGGGACGCCGTCCTCTACGACGTCATCGCCGGGACCGGCCTCCACACGCCGGCGCGCCGCGTCCTGCTTCGAGCTGGTGGGCCGATCGCCGCCCGCGGACCTGCTCGATCACCCGATGGCGTTCCTCGCTCGCGCTCGGCTGTTCGATCCTCGCCGAGCGTGATGCGGAAGCCGAGCGGAGGCATCGTTCATGAACGAGATCCTCTTCGGGGTTCGTCCGGCTCGCGCAGAAACTGGGCGACGAGGCGCGTCGAGACGGCGCTCGCCGGCGTCTCCGACGGCGACGACTCCCTGGCCGGCGAGGCCGCCGACCTCCTCTACCACCTCGCGCGTGCTCCTGCCGCGCGGCGGCGCTCACCCGCCAGCGTCGCTGCGAAGCTCGATCGCCGGCGGGAAGCGGAGGCCGCGTGACGGTGGCAGCTCACCGGCACGGCTCGTCTCGTCGAGCGCCCGGCCGACCTGACGACGCCGGTCGCGCTGATGCGGCACGCTGCTTCGGGCGCGGCGCCCTGCTTCCTCCTCGAGTCGGTCGAGGGCGGCGAGCGGGTCGGCGCGCTGGTCGTTCCTCGGACGGCACCGCGGGCGGGATCTCGCGGCCGGCGGCGACCCGCTCGCCGCGCTGCGCGGCCCTGCTCGAGCTCGGTCGAGAGCGCGGAGACGACCGTGCCGCCCTTCACGGGCGGCGGGGTCGGCTACTTCGGCTACGACGCCATCCGGCGGCTCGAGCGGCTCCCCGACCGGCCGCCCGATCCCTATCGGTCTGCCCGGACGCCGCGTTCGGCCTCTTCGACGGCGTGGTCGCCTTCGACCACGCCAGCGCCGGCGCCTCGTGCGATCGCGCACGCAGATCGAGGGCGAGGTCGAGGCGCCGCCGCGAGCGCGCCTCGACCAGCTCGAGGCGCTGCTCACGCGAGGCGTCGCGAGCGGCGGCACGTCCTTCCCGGGGAGCGCTGGCGCCGGCAGCGACGCTGCCGCCAGACGCTGTCCTCGGACGGAGTACCAGGCGGCGGTGCGCAAGGCCAAGGAGCACATCCGCGCCGGCGACATCTTCCAGGTGGTGCCTGCGCGCCGCTGGTCGCGCGCGCGTTCGCCGGCGCGTTCGAGGTCTACCGCGCGCTGCGCATGGTAACCCGTCGCCCGTACAGTACTGCCCGAGACGCCGGACGGTGACGCTGGTTCGGAGCTCGCCCGAGACTGGTCCGGTGCGCAAGTCGGGCGACGCGGCTCGAGAGCCGTGCCGATCGCCGGCACGCGGCCGCGCGGCGCGACGCCCGCCGAGGATCATCGGCTCGCCGAGGAGCTGCTCGCCGATCCCAAGGAGCGCGCCGAGCACGTGATGCTGGTCGACCTCCACCGCAACGACCTCGGCACGGTGGCGCGCGCCGGGACCGTCACCGTGCCGGACTTCATGGTCGTCGAGCGCTACTCGCACGTGATCCACATCGTGTCGTCGGTGTCGCGAAGCTCTCGCCCCGAGTGCTCGGCGCTCGACGCGCTGCTGCCGCGTTCCCCGCCGGCACGCTCTCGGGCGCGCCCAAGATCCGCGCCATGGAGATCATCGACGAGCTCGAGCCCGAGCGCGCGCGGCCCCTACGGCGGCGCCATCGGCTACTTCTCGCTTCTCGGGCGACATGGACACCTGCATCACCATCCGCACCGTGGTGATCAAGGACGGCGAGGCGTCGATCACGCCGGCGCCGGCATCGTCGCCGACTCCGACCCGCGAGTCGCGAGGCCGAGACGACGGCGAGCACCAGGCGCGGCGCGCCTCGAAGCGCGCGACGGCGCCGTCGCGCCGCGGCCGGCGAGCGACACAGAGGTGCGCGAGGCGGCCGATGATCCTGGTCATCGACAACTACGACTCGTTCACCTACAACCTGGTGCAGTTCCTGCTGTCGCTGGGCCGCGAGGTCGAGGTGAAGCGCAACGACGCGCTCGACCGGTCGCGGACGTGCTCGCGCTCGAGCCGGAGGCCGGATCGTGCTCTCGCCCGGGCCCGGGCCGCCCGGAGGACGCCGGAATCTGTGTCGAGCTGCTCCAGAGCGGAGCGCCGGTGCCGATCCTCGGCGTCTGTCTCGGCCATCAGGCGCTCGGCCTCGCCTTCGGCGGACATCGAGCTCGCGCCGGTGCTGATGCACGGCAAGACCTCGCAGTGCAGCACGACGGCCGCGCGATCTTCGCCGGCCTGCCCGAACCCCTTCAGGCGACGCGCTACCACTGCCTCGCGTCGCGAGCGAGAGATCTGTCCCGCGTGTCCTCGAGGTCCGGCGCGCAGCGAAGATGAGATCATCATGGGCATGGCGCACCGCGAGCTGCCGACTGCGGGCGTGCAGTTCCACCCCGAGTCGATTCTCACCAGGGCTGGCGGCGGGATCATGGAGAACTTCCTCGGCTCGCGCCGAGGGCGCTCGTGGAGGCGACGGCGCCGACGGCTTCGCCGTGCCCGCGGCGGCTCCTCCGCGCCGAGCGCGCGGGAGCGTTCATCGCGACGGGACGCGGGCGCGCCGAGATGGAGGCGCTCTTCGGCCGGCGATGGACGCCGGGCGTCGCGTCGCCAGGCGGCGCTCCTCGCCGCGCTCGCCGCCAAGGGCGAGTCGGTGCCGAGATCACCGGCGCGGCGGCCGTCGATGTCGGCGCGCGCGCGATCCGCATCCGCACCATCGCGAGGGGCGCGGTCGATCACTCTGCGGCACCGGCGGCGACGGCGCGGGACCTTCAACATCTCGACCGCGGCGGCGCTGGTGGCGGCGGGCGCCGGCGTGCCGATCGCCAAGCACGGCAACCGCTCGGTGTCGTCGCGCTGCGGCTCGGCCGACGTGCTCGAGGCGCTCGGCGTCGCGGTGCAGATGACGCCGGAGCGGCGCGGGCGCGCGCTCGACGAGATCGGCATCGCGTTCCTCTTCGCGCCGCTCTCCATCCGGCGATGAAGGAGGTCATGCCGGTGCGGCGCGAGCTGGGCGTGCGCACGCGTGTTCAACCTGCTCGGCCCGCTGGTCAACCCGGCGGGCGCGCGCGCCAGGTCCTCGGCGTGCCCGAGCCGCGCGGGTCGAGTCCCACGCCGCGGTGCTGGCCGCCCTCGGCTGCGACCACGCGCTGGTCGTCCACGGCGACGGGCTCGACGAGATCACCACCGACCGGCGAGACCGCGTCGCCGAGGTGCGTCGCGGAGCGATCCGGCGCTTCGACGCTGAGGCCCGAAGACTTCGGCCTCGCGCGCGGCGACCGGAGACGCTCACAGGGGGCGACATCGCGCACAACGCGGCCGCGATGCTCCGGCGTTCTGCGCGGCGAGAACGGTCCTCCGCACGACATGGTCGCTGATGAACGCCGGCGGCGCGCTCTACGTCGGCCGGACGGGCGCGAGACCTGGCGGAGGGCGTCGGGAAGGCCGCGTGGCCGCGATCGACGGCGGCGGCCGCCGCGCGAGGCGCTCCGGGCGCGGGCATGACCCTCTCGCGGCGCCCGCTCGGGCCCCGGATGACCGCGAGTCCTCGCGGCGCACGATCCTCGCCGGCGAAGCGCCGCGCGCCTCGCCGCGGGCGAGCTCGCGCCGCGCGGCGCCGCCGCGCATCGCGACCGACGGCAACCGCGTTCCTCGCCCTCCGGTGGCCGCGCATCGCGGCCACGCCGTGATCGCCGAAGTGAAGCATCGCTCCCCGTCGGCCGGGGTCCTCGCTGCCGCGGCGGAGCTTCGCTCGAGGACGTTGCCGCGTGCGCTACGCCGAGAGGGCGCCGCCGCGCTCTCGGTCGTGGTCGAGCCCGACCGTTCTTCGGCAGCTACCAGGCGTGGCTCCCGCGCGCGAGGCGGCCTCCGGGCTGCCCGCCGATCGCAAGGACTTCGTGGTCGACGACGCGCCAGCTCGCCTCGCGGCCGTCGCTCGGCGCCGACGCCGTGCTCCTCATCGTCGCGTCGCTCTCCGACGCCGAGCTCGCACGCCGCTCGCCGCGGCGGCGCGCCGGCTCGGCCTCGCGCTCGTCGTCGAGACCCACGACGCTGACGACGTGGCCAAGCTCGACGTCGCGCGCGGAGATCGTCGGCGTCAACACACGGGACCTCCGCACGTTCGTCGTCGATCTCGCGCGACTCGATCTCGCTCGGCCGCACCTGCCGGAGCGGGGTTCAGGGTGGCGGAGAGCGGGCTGCGGACCGCGGCCGACCTCGGCGGCTCAGGCGGCCGGGTTCGACGCCTTCCTGATCGGCGAGTCGCTCCTCGACGTCGCGCGATCCGGCCGCAGCGCTCCGCGAGCTCCGGGGAGAGAGCCGCGACGCGACGGTGAAGATCTGCGGCATCACCGCGCGCGGAGGACGTCGACCTGCCTGCGCTGGGCGTCGACTGGATCGGCTGGTCTTCGCGGCTCATCGCCTCAACTTCTACCCGGAAGCCGGCGTCTTCGAACGAGGCGCGGAAGCCGCGCGACGGGCGGCGGCGCGGGCGGCGATCGCGGGCGCGTGTGGTCGGCGTTTTCGCCGAGGACCACGCCGCGGCGGAGATGGCGCGGATCGCCCGACGTCGTCCGCCTCGACCTGGTTCAGTTCCACGGCGACGATCGACCGCTTCGAGGCAAGCCCTCCGGGCCGTCGCTTGCACGCTGTCCGCGTCGGCGGGACGAGCTGCCGCGCCTCGCGGCGCTTCCCGGCGACGCGCTCCACTTCGATACGTCGGTCGCCGGCGTCTCCGGCGGCATGGCGGCACGGCGTCGACGTGGTCGCGTCCTCGCCGGCCCGTTCCGACGGGCCGCCGCGTCGTTCTCGCCGGCGGCATCCGCCGGCAACGTCGCGCCGCCGTCCGGCCCGGCACGCCGGCGTCGTCGACGTGGCTCCGGCGTCGAGTCGGCGCCGGGAGTCAAGGACGCCGCGAGGATCGCCGCTTCGTCGAGGAGGTCCGCCATGCCCGAGCTCGGGTTCCGGCCCCCGGAGCCCGACGCCGCCGGCCGCTTCGGCCCTTCGGCGGGAGCTTCGTCCCCGAGACGCCTGATGGCGCCGCTCGAGGAGCTGGCGGCCGCGTACGAGCGAGCGGGAGCCCGCCTTCCAGCGCCGCGCTGGACCGGCTGCTTCGCGACTGGGCGGGGCGGCCGACGCCGCTTACCTACGCGAAGCGGCTTTCCGACGACGCTCGGCGGCGCGCAGATCTGGCTGAAGCGCGAGGACCTCCTCCACACCGGCGCGCACAAGATCAACAACGCCCTCGGGCAGGCCCTGCTGGCGAAGAGGATGGGGAAGTCGCCGCGTCATCGCCGAGACCGGAGCGCGGGCAGCACGGCGTCGCCACGGCCACGGCCGCGGCGCTGCTCGGGCTCGAGTGCGTCGTCTACATGGGAGCGGACGACGTCGAGCGGCAGGCCGCTGAACGTCTACCGGATGCGGCTGCTCGGCGCCAGGTCGTCCCGGTCGACGCGGCGGCCGCGGACGCTCAAGGACGCGATCAACGAGGCGATGCGCGACTGGGTCACGAGCGTCGCGGACGACGCACTACGTCCTCGGCTCGGTGCTCGGGCCGCATCCCTTCCCGGCGATGGTGCGGGACTTCCAGGAGGTCATCGGCCGGGAGGCGCGCGCCCAGATGCGGAAGGAGCTCGGGGGAAGCTCCCCGACCCCCTCGTCGCCTGCGTCGGCGGCGGGTCGAACGCCATCGGCCTCTTCCGGGCGTTCCTCCGCGACGCGAGGGTCGAGCTGGTCGGCGTCGAGGCCGGGGGCGCGGGCCTCGCGCCCGGCGAGCACGCGGCCCGCTTCGAGCCGGGGCGTCCCGGAGTCCTCCACGGGACCCGGACGCTCCTCCTCCAGGACGAGGACGGGCAGATCCGGCCGACCCACTCGGTCTCGGCCGGCCTCGACTACCCGGCGGTCGGGCCGGAGCACGTGCGCCTCGCAGAGCTCGGGCGGACACGCTCGTCTCCGGGTGACGCCGACGCGCTCGAGGCGTTCCACCGGCTCGCGCGCGACCGAGGGGATCCTCCCGGCGCTCGAGAGCGCCCACGCCGTGGCGTAGACGATCGCCGAGGCGCCCCGCCGGCCGGGGCAGGCGCTCCTCGTCAACCTCTCCGGGCGCGGCGACAAGGACGTCCAGTCGGTCGCGAAGCTGGAGGGCGAGCTGTGACCCGGATCCGGAAGGCGTTCGCGGAGGCGCGGAAGGCCGGACGCCCGGCCCTCGTCGTTTTCGTCGAGGCGGGCGATCCCGACCTCGCGACGACGGCCCGGCTCCTGCCGTCGCTCGCCGCGGCCGGGGCGGACGTCCTCGAGATGGGGATCCCGTTCAGCGACCCGATCGCCGACGGGCCCGTGATCCAGCGGGCCCACGAACGGGGCCTCGCCTCGGGGACGACGCTCGGTGCCGCGCTCGACCTCCTTTCGGGACTCCGGAGGGACGGCTTCGACGCGCCGGTGGTCCTCTTCAGCTACGCGAACCCGATCCTCGCGATGGGGGAGGAGGCCTTCGCGGCCCGCGCCGCGGCGGCGGGTGCCGACGGGGTCCTCGTGACGGACCTTCCCCCCGAGGAGGGGAAGAGGCTCTCGGCGCTCCTCAGGCGGGCCGGGCTCGACCCGGTCTACCTCGTCGCGCCGACCTCCTCGGACGAGCGGCTCCGGCGGGCGGCCGCCCTCTCGCGCGGCTTCGTCTACCTCGTCTCCCGGGCCGGCGTGACCGGCGCCCGCGCGGCCCTCCCCGAGGACCTCGCGCCGCTCGTCGAACGGGTGAAGCGGCAGGTCACGCGGCTGCCGGTGGCCGTCGGGTTCGGTCTCTCGACGCCCGAGCAGGTGGCAGCCGTCGGCCGGCTGGCGGACGGAGCGGTGGTCGGAAGCGCGGTCGTCTCGCGGATGGAGGAGGCGCTGGGGGAGGGGCGCGACCCGGTCGACGCCGCCGCCGGGATGGTGCGCGCCCTCGCCCGCCGTTAACGCGATGTCGGACCGGCCGGGCGGCGCCGCCACCTCGAATCCCGTTTCCTGGTCCCACCGGATCTCGCAGGCGGACCGCTCCGGCCTCGCCGCCCTCGTCGTCGAGAACCTCCCCCGTTTCGGCGAGCGGGAGGTCCTCCAGGTCCTGAGACATCCGCATCTCTCGGAGCCGGTCCTCGCCGAGATTCTCCAGGCAAAGGCCTTCGTCGGTCTCCGGTCGGTCCGGCGGGCGCTGGCGCTCCACCCTTCGACCCCCCGGGCGGACGCGCTTCGCTGCCTGGACGACCTGACATGGCGCGACCTCGTCGAGGTCTCCCGCGAGACCCGGACCCCCGCTCCGATCCGGCAGGCGGCGAACCGGAAGCTCCTCGACGCCCTCCGCCGGCTGTCGAAAGGGGAGAAGGTGGCCCTCGCGCGCCTGGCCGACCGCGACCTCCTGATCCCTCTCCTGGAGCAGAACGACCGGGGAGTTCTCGAGGCCCTCCTCCGGAACCCCCGGCTGACCGCCGACGACCTCGTCCGCTGGATCACCGTCGGGCGGGCGGTGGCGGAGACCCTGGAGGGGCTCGCCGCCGACGCCGCCTGGTCCCGCCGCCCTCCCGTCCGGGAGGCGCTCCTCCGGCACAAGCTCCTCCCCCGAGGCAGCGCGCTTTCGCTCCTCCTCGCGGCGACCCGGGCCGAGTGGTCGAGGCTGGCGGGGGACGAGACCATTCACCCGCTTCTGTCGGCCTGCGCCCGCCGGTTGTACGAATCGGGCGCCGAATTCATTGACAGCCCGGGGAGGCGCGGCATAACGTAAGTTCGGCCGATGACTGTCGAAACCCCGCGGGATTTCGGGGAAGAGCTTCGGCGCGAACGGGAGCTGAGGGACGTGACGCGCGAGCAGCTCGCGCTCGTGACGAAGGTGTCGGTGCGCCAGATCGAAGCCCTGGAGACCGGCCGGTTCGATCATCTCCCCGCGCTCGTCTTCTCGCGGGGCTTCGTCCGGTCGATCGCCGACCACCTCGGGCTCGACGCCGACCGCTCCGTCGCCGCCTTCCGGAGCGTCTTCGAGAACTGGCAGGAGGAGCGCCGGAAGGCGGAGAACGCCCCGCTGCCGCCGACGACGGCCGGGTTCCGGCTCTCGAAGCCCCGGCGCGCCGTCAGCGCCTCGACGACCGTCCGCGGCCTCGCGGTCGCGCTCGCGCTCGCGCTCGTGACGGGCGCCGCGGCCCTCATCAAGTCGAAGGGCTCCGAGCCCCGCCGCGCGCCGGCCTCCGCCGCCGCGCCCGCGCGGCCGAGACCGGTCCCGCGTCGCTCGCCCTTCCTCCCGGCATCGCGGCGGCGACGGTCGCGCTCCCTTCGAACCCGCCGCGCCGCCGCCCGGGGAGACGTCGCCGTCGCCCCCGGGGCGGAGCACCCTGAGCCTGACCTTTCGCGACGACTGCTGGACCGAGGTGACCGTGGACGGCCGCGTCGTCGTGCGCGAGCTCGTCGCCAAGGGCGCCACCCGCGAGTTCGCCGGCGGGAAGACGTTCACGCTGACGCTCGGGAACGCCGGCGTCGTCGAGGTCGTCCTCAACGGCCGCTCGCTGCAGCCGATCGGCGCCCCCGGGCAGGTCGTCAAGAACTGGGTCATCGAGCCGGAGCCGGTCCGCACCAGCGGCTGAGGCCCTTCGGCCCGGCGCCGCGGCCGATGGGCTAAATTAGGTCGATGGCCGGCCCCGAGCCCGAAAGCGAGCTCCTCTCCCAGATCGAGAGCGGAACGGCCTCGGGGCAGGTCCTCGAGTTCGCGGCCCGGGGGCTCGTGCCGCTGCCACCGTGGGAGCTGGCGCGCGCCATCGCGACGATCCTGTCGCGTTCGGAGTCGACGCTCGCCCCGCTCGCGGAGGAGAGCTTCAAGGAGCTTCCCGCCGAGGCCCTGAAGGACGCCGTCCTCTCGCCAGCGGGGTGATGCCGGGGCAGCTCGACGCGATCGGCCGAAGGACGCACGACCGCCGGGTTCTCGAGCCGCTCATCCGGCACAAGGCCGTCGCCTACGAGACGCTCGCGTGGCTCGCCGAGCGGGTCGAGCCCTACCTGCAGGACGTCATCGTCACGAACCAGGTCCGCCTTCTCGCGGCGCCGGTCATCGTCGAGAAGCTCTTCGAGAACCCGCACCTCTCCACCGACATCAAGCGCCGGGCCGACGAGTTCCTCGAGGAGTTCTTCCTGAAGAAGGAGCGGGAGGCCGGGACGCTCGAGGAGGCGACCGAGGAGGCGCCCGCCCCGGAGCCCGCCGCCGCGTCGCCGGTCGAGGAGGCCGAGAAGGCCGACGACCCGACGAAGAGCCTCTTCGCGCGGATCTCGACGATGAACGTCGCGCAGAAGATCCGGCTCGCGTGGCGCGGCAACAAGGAGGAGCGGCTCTTCCTGGTGCGCGATACGAACCGCCTCGTCTCGACCGCGGTCCTGAAGTCGCCCAAGACGCGTGAGGCGGACGCCGAGACGATCGCGAACATGAAGAGCGTCTCGGAGGACGTCCTTCGGGCGATCGCGTTGCGCAAGGAGTGGATGCGGAAGTACTCGATCATGTCGGCGATCGTGAAGAACCCCCGTTCGCCGATCGACGCGACGCTGTCGCTCGTCCTGCGCCTGAACCACGGCGACCAGAGGAAGCTCGCGACAGGACCGCAACGTCCCGGAAGCGCTCCGCGCCTCGGCGCGCCGCGAGGTGGCGCGGCGGGAAGTGTGACTCGCATCGCACCTTTCTTCCCGTCCGGCGCGGGCTGTGTAAAAATCCGTCGAAGGCTGAGAGTGGGAACGTCGAAGGCGGCCTGCCGTTGAGGTCGGGGTGACGAACTACTACGACATCCTGGGCATCGCCCGGGACGCGACCGATGCGGAGATCCGGGAACGGTTCCGGCTCCTCGCGCGCGAAGCGCATCCCGACCGGCACCGGGGCGCCGAGGAGAAGAAGACCGCCGAGAGTCCAGTTCCAGCTCCTGACCGAGGCCGTGAACGTCCTGACGAACCCGGCCCGGCGAAAGGTCGCACGACTTCGAGCTGGACAAGCACAAGCCGGCGGCGGTCGACGCGCAGGCGATCGGCCGCACCTATCTCGCCCGCGGCGTGAAGGCCTACAAGGATGGGAACTTCTCCGCAGGCGGTGACCGAGTTCGACATGTCCGTCCGGCACTACGAGAAGGACGCCAAGGCGTGGCATTACCTCGCGCTCGCCTGTCTGAAGACGGTCGGCCAGGTCCGCCGGGGCGTCGAGGCGATCGAGGCGGCGCTGCGGCTCGACGCGAACAACGCGATCTACCTGAAGGACGCCGGCAAGCTCTACCTGATGGCCGGCCTGAACGCCAAGGCCGAGCGCCACCTCGTCGAGGCGCTCAAGTGGCTGCCGGACGACGCGGAGGCGCTGACGCTCCTCCAGAAGGCGAGGAGCCGGCTCGGGCGAGAGGAAGCGGCCGACGAGCGGCATCTTCGGGCGGAAGGGATAATCGCGACGTGACGCTCTCGGCCTTCGGTCTCACGGACGTCGGAAAGAAGCGGAAGCACAACGAGGACGCGTACCTCCTCGACTCGGAGCGGGGCCTCTTCGTGGTCGCCGACGGGATGGGAGGGCACGCCGCCGGCGAAGTCGCCTCGCGCATCACCGTCGAGTCGATCCAGGAGTTCATCGCGGCCACCGAGGAAGGGCAGGACGCCTCCTGGCCCTTCGGCTTCGGCGGGCGGCGCCGCCGAAGGGAACCGCCTCACGGCCGCCGTCGAGCGCGCCAACGAGAAGGTGATGCGCGCCGTCCAGAACCGCCCCGAGCTGAAGGGGATGGGGACGACGGTGGTGGCCGCCCTCTTCGACAACGACCGCGCCACGCTCGTCCACGTCGGCGACAGCCGCGCCTACCTCTTCCGCGACGGCGAGCTCCGCCGCCTGACGGACGACCACTCCTGGGTCCAGGAGCAGGTCAACGCCGGCATCCTCTCGGAGGACGAAGCGAAGAGCCATCCGCTGAAGAACGTCGTCACCCGCGCCCTCGGGGGCTCGCCGCACGTTTCGGTCGACCTCATCGAGGTGCCCGTGCACCCGCGGCGACCGCTTCCTGCTCTGCTCGGACGGCCTCACCGGCATGGTCGGAGACGAGGAGATCCACGAGCGCTTCCGCACGGGCGAGAGCCGCGCCCGCGGCCGTGAAGAAGCTCGTCGAGATGGCGAACGAGCGCGGCGGCGTCGACAACATCACGGCGATCATCGTCGACGTCAAGAAGAGCGACGCGTCGAAGTCCGAGCCCCCGGGGCCGGCGCGGGCCAAGCGCGAGTCCGGCGAGAGCACGGCCGTCGTCTTTCCCGACCGGCCGGCGCGCCACGACGACGTCGACGACGACTAGCCCGACCCCGTCCGCGGCGCCTCGCTCCGGACCCGCGCGAAGAACGCCGCCGCGTCGCCGCCGACGTCGCCGCTCGCGAGCTCCGACGGGTCGTCGCCGTACCAGTCGGGCGGCAGGTAGCTGCGGTAGGGCTGCTTCAGGAAGCGCCGGCAGGCGAGGACGATCACGCCCGTGTCGTTCTCCGAACGGATGAGACGCCCCGCGCTCTGGATGACGCGCGTCATGCCCGGCACGACGTAGGCGTATTCGAACCCCTTCTCGAACCGCTCCTCGAAGTACTGGCGCATCCGCTCCTGCTCGAAGCGAACCTGCGGCAGCGCCGGAGAGACGACGACGACGGCGCTCAGCATCTCGCCCGGGTAATCCACGCCCTCCGCGAACGCGCCGCCCGAGACCGCGAGGAGGAGGACGGGCGCCCCCCCGTCCCGCATCGCGTCGAGCACGGAGTTCCGCTCCAGCTCGGTCGAGCGGTCCGAAGGGCGGAGGACGCGCCGGCCGGGGAGCGGCGGCAGGTGCCTCCGGACGTCGTCGAGGAAGCGGTACGAGGGGAAGAGGGCGAGGACGTTTCCCGGGCAGGCCCGCGCGACGTCGGCGACGAGCGCGCGCGAGCCGCGGCGCGCCGGCGGCCCGGGCGGAGAACGTCGTGTCGACGTCGGGGGCGATCAGGACCGTCCGGTTCTCGCGCGGGAAAGGCGATGGGAGCCGGAGCACGGACGTCCGGTCGGGGTCGAGGCCGAGCAGGTCCCGGAAGAACGCCGGCGGCGCGAGCGTCGCCGACATGACGACCGACCCGGCCGAGCCGTTCAGAACCGGCCCGAGGAGGCGGGACGGGTCCTTGCAGAGGATCGAGAGCCGAGGCCCGGAGGACGTGCGGGAGCCGATGACGTCGAAGGCCGGGTCGGGAGGGCCCGTCCCCGCCCGCGGGAAACGGCGAGCTTCGAGGTGTCGTGGAACGCCGCGAAGGTGAAGTAGAGGTCGAGGAGCGGATCGTCGGGGACCCGCTCGCCGCCGCCGCGGAGGTGCGCGAGATGGCGGACGAGGAGCGCCTCGAGGTCGAGTCGGAGGTCGTCGAGGCGTACGTCGTCGAGCGGAACGAGGCCGGCGTCGGTCCCCTCCGGGAGCGACGCCGCGGCGTCGGCGACGAGCTGCCGGAGCCGCCGCGCCGCCTCGGAGCCGTCCCACGCGTTCTGCGCCGGGAACGAGGAGATCCGATCCGCGAGCGCCGCGAGGGCGGCGTCGGAGAGCTCGGGCGAGTAGTAGCCGCGGCCGCGGTCGACGAGGTTGTGCGCCTCGTCGACGAGGAGGTACGACTGGGCGAGCGC
Source organism: uncultured Acidobacteriota bacterium (assembly GCA_963821435.1). Taxonomy (GTDB): domain Bacteria; phylum Acidobacteriota; class Thermoanaerobaculia; order UBA5066; family UBA5066; genus DAOMFB01. The sequence goes on along the minus strand of CAWGDR010000013.1, from coordinate 127,127 downwards.
GTCGGGGTCCTTGGCGCCGGAGAGCGCGACGACGGGGTCGAAGACGTAGTTGTAGTCACCGATGACGACGTCGGCCCGCTCGGCGATCTCCAGCGAGACCTCGAACGGGCAGACCTCCTCGGCCGCGCGCCTCCTCGAAGACCGCGTCCGGGTCGAGGTGGCGCCGCGACTCGAGGAGCCGGTCGAGCAGGCCCGAGGCCTCCATCTTGGCGGCGTAGTCCTTCGCGAAGCGGCAGTGCTCCTCGTGGCAGAGGACGACGTCGTTCGCGCACATCCGCTCCTTCGCGCGGAGGCGGACCGACCGGAGCGCGTCCGCGTCGAGCGACGGCGAGCGTCTTCACGAACATCTCCTGCTGCGTCGTCTTCGCCGTCAGGACGTAGAGCCGCCGCCCGGTCGTGAGCGCGGCGCGGAGGAGAGGGTGGAGGGCCGCCGCCGTCTTGCCGATGCCTGTCGGCGCCTCGACGAGGAGGTGCTCGCCCCGCGCGGCGGCCCGCGCCGCCGCCGCGGCCATCTCGCGCTGGCCGGGACGGAAGGTCTCGAACGGGAAGGCCAGCGACTCGGCCTCCGCGCGCTTCGCCCCGGCGAGGGCGTGTGCCGCGAAGAACTCCTCGAGCAGGATATCGGATCCGGCCCTCGAGGTCGGCGAGGGCCTCGGCCTCGTCCAGCTCGACCGGGTGGAGACGCGTCCCGCCCGTCTCGATGTCCGCGAGGACCAGCCGCCCCGTGACCGGGCGGCTCTCCGCCCGTGCGACCGCCAGCATGTACCAGCGAAGCTGCGTCTCGAAGCGCGCGAGGCGCGGCGAGCCGGGGAGCCGCCCGAGGTCCTCGGCGAAGTGAAGCGACTTCACCTCGTCGACGACGACGCGTCCGCCCTCCTCGAACCGCCCGTCGAGGCGCCCCTCGAGGATCGCCGTGAAATCGTCCACGGGGAAGGTCGAGCCGGATCCCGCGCTCGACGGCGTATCCGGGCACCGTCTCGAGGAACGAGCCGAGAACGCGGCGGTGGACCGCCTGCCCGATCCAGAGCCGCTCGAAACCGTCGCCGCGGTCGAAGCCGATCCGGCGGAACGCGCCGGAGAGGAGCGTCCCCGGCGAAACGGTGATGATCCGGCGCTCGAGATCGACCGACAGGCCCACGAGGCATTCTAGGCGTCGCGCCGGGAAGGCCGATCGCCTACAATAGGTGCATGAAGGCGGGTCTTTTTGCCCGTCGTCACCCGCGGGGACGGGTGGCGGCAGCCGGAGTGCTGGCGGCGTTCGCCCTTCTTCTCGCGGCAGACCTCGCGGAGGCGAAGAAGCCGGCGCGGCCGGCGACGCTCGAGGAACGGCTCCTCGCGATCGCGAACCGCCCGCCCGTCCGCCCGAAGTCCGAGGCCGGCATCTACGTGGCACGGGTCGGCGAGCCGGCGCCCGTCGTCGCGGTCAACGCCGACCGCCCGCTCGTCCTCGCCTCGACGACGAAACTCTTCACGTCGGCCGCGGCGCTCGACCGCCTCGGCCCCGACTACCGCTTCCGGACGCGCGTCTACCGCGACGCCCCGGTCGCCTCCGACGGCACGCTCCAGGGCCCGCTGATCATCGTCGGCGGCGGAGACCCGGCGCTCTCCGGCCGCCTCTACGACGACGATCCGCTCGCCGTCTTCCGGCCCTGGGCCGAGTCGCTCAACCGGCAGGGGATCCGCGCGGTGCGGGACGGCCTCCTCCTCGACACGTCGTTCTTCGACGACGTCCAGGTCCATCCCGACTGGCCGACCGAGCAGGAGCAGCGCTGGTACCAGGCGCCCGTCTCGGCCCTCTCGTACAACGACAACGTCGTCCTCGTCCGGGCCTCGGGGGCCCCGCGCCCCGGAGCGCCGGCGCTCCTCGGCTTCCACCCGGCCGGGCCGTACCTCCTGTCTCTCCTGTCGCGGGTCTCGACCGTGATGTCACGGACCTGGGTCGGCGTCCATCGCGGAGCGGGGAGCCGCACGGTCGTGGCCGCCGGGACCGTCGGGCGAAACCGGACCTGGACCGGCGACGTCACCGTCCCCGACCCGCCGCTCTATTTCGCGTCGGCGTTCACGCGCGTCCTGAAGGAGGCGGGCATCCAGGTGCAGGCGCCTCCGACCGAGCTGACTCGAGGCGCCCGCCGGCCCGGACCCGTTCCCGGGGCGGATCCTCATCCACACGCACGAGACGCCCGCCCTCACCGTGATCGCGGTCGCGAACAAGCGCTCGCAGTCGTTCTTCTCCGAGCAGGTCCTGAAGACGCTCGGCGCGGAGAAGCGCGGCCGGGGGTCGTGGGAGAACGGAATCGCCGAGGTGAGGGAATTCCTGAGGTCGCGCGGGCTCGACCCGGCGCGTTACGAGCTGGCCGACGGCTCGGGGCGGTCGCGGAACGACCGGGCGAGCGCCCGCGCGTACGGCGAGTTCCTTCAGAGCCTCGCCACGTCGTGGGCTCTCTTCCCGGCGTTCGAGCGGACGATGGCGGTCTCCGGCGATCCCGAGGGGACGCTCCGCCACCGGCTCCTCGGCGAGGCGACGTACGGCAAGGTCGTGGCGAAGACGGGGAACATCTCCGGCGTCGTCACCCTCTGCGGCTACGTCACGGCCCGGAGCGGGCAGCGCTACGTCTTCACGATCCTCCTGAACGGCGGGATCTCCGAGATGCGCGGCCACGCCTGGCAGGACCGCTTCCTCGTCGAGCTCGCGAACTTCGGATAGCCTTCGCACGCCGAGGATGGGGGCGACGAATCGGGGATCGGCAGACCCGACCCCACTCTCCCTGCCTCCGACCCCCTTCCGGGAACGGAGGCATTCTCGGCGAGGGAGGTAGAAGCATGTGCCCATCGACGTGGTCATTCACTCGCGTTTCCACCGGAAGCGCCTGGAGGGCGTGGGCGGGCCTTTGCGTGGCGCTGGCATTCCTGGCCGGCCCGGCGAGGGCGGACGGCATCTCCGGGCGCGTCTACGGTCCGGACGGAAAGCCCCTTCCGGAGACGGTCCTTCACGGCCCGGCCCAAGACGGGAGCGGCGGTCGATTTCAGGACTGACCCGTCCGGAAACTTCAGCATCTTTCTGGACCCGGGACCCTACGTGGTCTCTCCCAAGGCCGACGCGTCCCTGGAAGGGGTGCTCGAGAGCTCCTCGCAGCCGGTACAGCAGGACGTTCACCTCAAGAAGAGGGCGAGGTGAGTCCATGTCCGGAAGAGACGCCGCTTCGACTGACACGAGACGGCGCCTGCTGGACTGGCTCGACGTCGCTGCCAAGCTGGTGGGGGCATTCGCCGTCCTCGGCGTGGCCATCTTCGCGAACTCGCTCCAGAGCCGGCTGACGGGCATCTCGATCCAGAGCCAGCGCGAGCAGGCGGACAGCCAGCTCCGCGCGAGCATGTTCAGCAGCCTGATCGGCCCGATCGTGGGACCGCAGAAGGACGGCACGCCGATCGCAGCCTCCCGGGAGGAGCTGCTGGCAGAGCTCCTGGCGCTGAATTTCCACGAGAGCTTCGAGCTGAAACCTCTGATGGAGGACGCCAGCGAGAGGCTGGTCGCGGAGGCCCGGGGATCGCCGCCGCGGGCGCCCGGAACCCCGGACGTCCGCGATTCGCTGTGGTCAATCGCCCGCCGGACCTCCGAGAGGCAGAAGGCCGCCATCGCCCGGGAATGGGAGGCCTCGCGATCGGGGGAGGGGGAGAGGCGTCTCGGAACGGCTTTTTTTCCAGCCTGTTCCGAAACCGCGCCCGAACCGAACCGAAGGGCTGCGAGTTCTACACCCTGACCGTGGACGCACGGATCGAGCGGCACCTCGAGCCCGTTCAGCCCAACGCGGCGTGTCAGGTGGCGGCGGCGTTCCGGGACGCCGTCGACCTGACGTCTCCCGACGGAAGATACGTTCTTCGTCTCTGGGCCGCGGGCGCGGACTGGCAGAACCAGACGGTGAAAATCAACGTCCTGCCGTTTCGCGCGGCGCAGGGATCGCCTTCGCCGACGGACACCACCTACCCCTTCACCTTGACCTGGTTCGAGCTGCCCTTCACCGACAACACGCTGCTGCCCGACGGCAATCGCTTCGCTGTCTACCTGCGCCTTCACGAGTCGGCATTCCAGAAGGTCACCCTCATCGTGATGTGGTTTCCCGTCGGGTATTTCACCCCTCGGGAACGTCCCTTGAATTATCGCGAGGTCCAGGAGCTGCTGGGCCGACAGTCGCCCTAGGCCGGTCCGCGGGCGCCGGCCCGCTTCAAGACGCCCCCGACGTACTCCTTGAACGCGAGCGACGGAGGAGGACGTTCCGGTCGAGTTCGAACTGGAACGTCGAGCGGCCACTTCCGGCACCGGGGTCGCACCCGACCCTCCTCCGGCCCACTCGCCGACGAGAGCGTCCCAGAAGGGGCCGAACGCGGGCTTCGCGGGGCTGGCCGGGGGTGCGGGGACGGGCGCGGGGGCGGCCTGTGCGAGGAGGGCAAAGGCGAAAGCGGCGGCCGGAAGAATCATCGTCGTCACCTTGCGCCGACGATATCGCGCCGCGAGGCGCACGCAAGCGACGCCCGCTACACTCCGGGCCGCATGAACTACCGCTCCCTGCTCCAGAACGTCGAGCGGACGCTTTCGGCCATCGAGGGCTCCGACGACGTGACCGCCACCATCCTCCAGGTCTGCGAGGCCGTCGTCCGCAACTTCCGGAACGAGCTCGGCATCGTCGGCGGGCGCCTCTACGAGCGCCGCGACTACGCGTACGTTCTGACGAAGGGCTTCGGCCGGTCGCGCGCCGTTCCGCCCGGCTTCACGGTCTCGGCCGAATACGGGCCGATCCGCCGCGCGCTCGCGGACGGGATCGCGCTGGCCGACCTCGCGGACCCCGAGGTCGACCGCGAGCTCGAAATGCGCCTCGGGGTCCGGCGTTTCGCCGCCGTCATGGTCGGCGACGACCGATACCTCCTCTCGGTCGACGTCAAGCCGCACGTCCCCGCCGGCGACCTCCTTCTCGCCCTCGGCATCATCCGGACGGCCGTCGACGCCAAGCTCCGGACCGAGAAGCTGGAGGGGCTGATCCACGAGGCGCGACGGATCCAGCAGTCGATCCTGCCGCGCTCGGTGCCGGCGATCGGCGACTACGACGTCGCGGCCCTCGCGCGGCCGGCCGAGCTGGTCGGCGGCGACTTCTACGACTTCATCCCGCTCGGCGACCAGAGCTTCGGCGCGGCGATCGCCGACGCGTCCGGGCACGGCCTCCTCGCCGCGCTCCTCGTGCGGGACGTCTACGTCGGGCTCCGGATGGGGATCGGCGGCGACCTCAAGATCGTCCGGACGATCGAGCGGCTCAACCGGATCCTGAACAAGAGCCGGCTCACGACGAAGTTCGTCTCGCTCTTCTACGCCGAGTTCGAGGAGGACGGCGAGGTCATCTACGTGAATGCGGGACACAACGCGCCGCTCCACCTGAAGAGCCGCGGGAACGCCTTCGACGAGCTGGCGCCGACCGGGATGGTGCTTGGGCCGTCCGCCACGTCCACGTACGGGCGGCGCGGCTTCCGGATGGAGCCGGGCGACCTCGTCTGCCTCTACACGGACGGAATCACGGAGGCGACGGACGCGAAGGGGCGCGAGTTCGGGACGGGACGCCTCCAGCGGCTGCTCGTCGAGATGAAGCGGCGCCCGGCCCGCGAGACCGTCGAGCGGATCCTGCTGCAGACCGGCCTCTTCTCGGGCGAGGCCGCGCCGAACGACGACCAGACCGTCGTCATCGTCCGGAGGAAGCTGCCCGAGCCGAAGGGGCGCCCGCAGTCGGGCGAGTTCAGAGCGCCCGCGACGCCGGGTCCCGGAACCAGCGCCGCCGTCCGGCGGAGCCCCTCCGGAAGCGGCACCGCCGCGCTGAAGCCGAGAGCCGTCCGGGCCTTCGCGACGTCGAGGACGCTCCGCCGCTGCTCGCCCGGCTTCCCCGGCTCGCGCCGCGCCGGGGACGTCGAGCCGCAGGCGCGCGCGACCTCGCCGTAGAGCGCGTTGACGGTCGTCTCGATCGCCCGTGCCGATGTTGAAGACCCCGGCCGCCTTCATCCGGAAGGCCGCGAGGTTCGCGGCGACGACGTCGCCGACGAAGACGAAGTCGCGGCTCTGGCCTCCGTCGCCGTAGATCACACCGTCGTGGCCGGTCAGGAGGCGCTTCATCCAGATGCCGACGACGCCCGCCTCGCCCGAGCCGTCCTGCCTCGGCCCGTAGACGTTCGCGTACCGGAGGAGCGACACCAGTGAGCGGCGTCCCCCAGGCGAGGCACTGGAGGTACTTCTCGCCGGCCAGCTTCGCCGCGCCATACGGCGAGACCGGGTTCATCGGGTGGTCCTCGTCCGCCGCGAATCCCTTCGGGTCGCCGTAGATCGCCCCGCCGCTCGAGGCGAAGAGGATCTGCCCGACGCCCGCCGCGAGGCACGCCCGCGCGAGGCGGATCGTGCCGAGGACGTTGACCTCGGCGTCGAAGACCGGGTCCTCGACCGACTTCCTCACGTCGATCTGCGCGGCGTGGTGGAAGACCGCGCCCACCCTCTCCTCGCGCAGGAGCGGCTCGAAGTCGAAGGTCCGGAGGTCGCCCTTCACGAAGCGGGCGGCGGCGGGGACCCGCTCCTTCTTTCCGGACGAGAGGTCGTCGAGGACGACGACGCGGTGTCCCGCGGCGAAGAGGGAGTCGGCGAGGTGCGAGCCGATGAAGCCCGCGCCGCCGGTGACGAGGACGGCCGAAGCGGTCTGATCCATGATCGGGGCGGAGGATAACCCCTTGAAGCCGCTCCCGCCGTCGTTCTTCCGCCGCGACACCGCGGCCGTCGCGCGCGACCTCCTCGGCTGCCGGCTCGTCCGGCGGTTTCCGGGAGGGCGCGAGCGGAGCGTCGTGATCGTCGAGACGGAGGCATACCTCGGCGTCGCGGACCGCGCGGCGCACACCTGGAACGGCCGGAAGAACGGCGCGTGTCGCGCCGATGTGGGGCCCCGGCGGCCGCGCCTACGTCTATTTCGTCTACGGAATGCACCACTGCCTCAACGTCGTGACGAAGGGAGAAGGGGAGCCGGAGGCGGTTCTGATTCGCGCGGGCGTCCCGGAGGAGTTGTGGGACGAGTCGAGAGGACTCGACGAGAGACGCGCTCCTCGAAGGTGAAGATCGCTTCCGGACCGGCGAAGCTCTGCCGCTATCTCGGCGTCACGACCGCGACTCTCCGGCGCGTCGCTGGCGGGCCCCGAGCTTGCTCTCTTTCCGCCTCTCGAGAAATCCCGATCATCGACCGGCTGTTCGGCCCCCGCGTCGGCGTCGCCTACGCGGGCGAGGCGGCGCGCTGGCCGCTCCGCTTCGCGTGGCAGGTTGCCCGGCCGTCACGCGAAGACGCGATCTTTCTCCGCTCCGTGACCGGGCGGCCCGGGGCTATCGAGAACCCCCGGGACAGGTCAGGGGGTCCGGGGGATCGAGAAACCCCCGGGAACAGGTCAGAGCGCTCGCAGGTCCGCCAGAGACGATGCCGTCACGAGGCAGTTCTTCCCGCTCCGCTTGGCCTGGTAGAGGGCCTGGTCGGCGCGGTCGATCAGCTGCCGCTTCGACGAGCCGTCGTCGGGGAAGCAGGCGAGGCCGAGCGAGATCGTGATGGCGAGCGGGTGGGGAAGCTCGGGCGAGACGAAGACCCGCGAGGCGACGCGGGTCCGGAGGCGGTCCGCCACGAACCACGCCTTCTCGGGCGTCGTCTCGGGGAAGACGATCGCGAACTCCTCGCCGCCGTACCGGGCGACCGTGTCCATCTCGCGGACGCTCTTCGTCATCTCGTCGACGAGGCCCCGGAGGACGACGTCGCCGACCGGGTGGCCGAAGTGGTCGTTGATCTTCTTGAAGTCGTCGATGTCGAGCATCACGAGGGCGAGGGGATGCCCGCTCCGCTCGTGGCGCGTCAGCTCCTTCGCGAGCGTCTCCTGGAAATACCGGTGGTTGAAGGCCTCGGTCAGCGAGTCCCGGACCGACATCTGCTGCGTCGCCTCGTAGGCGCGGGCCGACTGGATGGCCGTGACGGCCTGGTTCGCGAAGATCTCGAGCGCCTGCACGTCCTCGAGGCGCGGCACCTTGCCCGAGGTCGGCTCCGTCACCTCGAGGACGCCGATGAGCTGGTCGCCCGCCGTCAGCAGCAGGTAGAGCCGGTCGTCGCGGTGCCACGTCCCCGCCGCGGCGGTCCGCCGGCGGCGGTCGATGCGGCCGCTCGACTCGAGGTCCCGGGTCCGGTCGAGATGCGTCACGAAGTAGGACTTCGAGATCCGGTAGCGCTCGGCGAACCAGCGGGCCAGCTCGTCGCGCGGGAATCCGGGCCGGCGGCAGGAGCGACCCGGCGCGCCCCTCCGGCGCGCGCCCGCCGCTCGAAGACGTTCTCGATCCGGTCGTAGAGCGAGAGCGTGACGGAGCCCCACCCCAGGCTCTTCTGGACCGCCCGGACGATGCTCGACACGACCCCTTCCGTGGAGAGATTGGCCTTCAGCTCGTTCGAGACCTCGAGAATCCGCTGGAGCGTGTCGGCCCGGCTCTGGAGCCTCTCGTTCACGGCCTGCATCTGGCGGCGCAGGTTCCGGTCCTGAAGCGACAGCGCGACGTGGTCGGCCACGACCGAGAGGACCGAGAGCGTCTGGGGCTCGGCGATCGCGGGGTCGTCCGACTCGACGACGAAGAGGCCCGGCGATGACGGCCGGGGTCTGGAGCGGCAGAAGCACCTGGTGGGTGCAGCGCGTGTTCAGGACGAGTTCGCGTTCCGGCCCCTTCTCGACGCGCGGCGCGGGCGACACCGGGAGGAACGGCCCCTCGAGGTCGCGGCGGGAGGCGAGCCAGTCGAGGAACGCGCGCCGCTCGAGCGTCACCTCGCCGGAGAGCGTCACCGACCCGCGCCCGTCGGGGTCCTCGTCGTACGAAACCGCGGCGAGCGCGCGGACGGGGAGCGTGGCGCTGAGAGTCTCGAAGAGGCGTGCGAAGACCTCCTCGTCGGGGCCTAGACCGGAGAAGAGGACGGAGAGCTCGCGAAGCGTCCGGAGCTCCCGGTTCTTTCGCGCCAGCTCGGCCGTGCGGCGCCGGGCCTCGCCCACCTTCCGGAGGACCGCCCAGCCGAGGAGCACGGCGGAGGCGAACAGGGCCGCGAATCCCAGGGTCGCGAGCGCGCCCGAGCCGTTCATCTCATGTCAGCGTGACGAAACCGCCGGCTTCGAGCTTCTGGAAGACACGCAGCACCTCGACCTCGGGGAACGGGCTGATCCGGGCGATCGACCGGACGTCCCAGATGCCGTTGATGCGCGAGACGATGAAGGCCTCGTTCGGCGTGAAGGAGCAGGACATCAGCTCCTCCATCGGCTTCGTCAGCCGGGGAACCGCGACGGGAGAGATGTTGGGCGGCGGGCCCGCGTCCTGCGTCGCCTCCGTCGCCTCCGGGAGCTCGGGCTCGGGCGGCGAGCGGCTTGACGGTCGGCATCGTCCCCCCGCTTTCGGACGGCCGCTTCCGGGCCCCGGAGTCGCGCGCGGGTGAGGAAGCGCGCGAAATCCTGAGGCGGCGGGGTGGCGGGCCCGGGCGGCGCGAAGAGCTACTCCGCTGGCGGTCGGCGCCGGGCGCGGCGGGGGCCGGCTCCGGCTTCGGCGGCCAGCTCGGCTTCGCCGGCCTCCCTTCCGCACCCCGAGGCGGGCGCGCGGCTTCGAGGCGACTTCCTTGCGGGGCGCGGCTCCGGGGGCGAGCACCGTGATGTCGAGATCGGCCGGCGGCGGGACGACGATGCCGGTCAGGACGGGGAGCTTCTTCTCCGGCTCGATGAAGACGGCCTCGGCGGCCAGCTCGGCCTCCCGCCGGGAGGTGGGGACCGCCTCCTCCTCGCGCTCGCAGACGAGCTGCATGTGGCCCGACTCGAGGAGATCGAAGACGAACTTCGCCACGTGGAAATCGGGATTGTGCGTGGCCATCGCGATCTGGTCGATGGAGCGCTTCCCGTCGATCGCGTTCAGGATCATCTTCTCCCGGTCGTTCAGCCCCTCCTCGACCGGAATGAGCACCGAGGGGACCTGGCGGAGCGACGTGATCCGCGTCCGGATCCGCTGCCACTCGTCGTAGCGGCGAAGGCCCTCCATGACGATGCCGGTGACGTCGGAGGAGATCGGGACCATCGAGAGGGCCGGGATTTCGCCGTCGATGAAGGCGAAGGACCCCTCCTCCCAGAGGAAGATGTCGTAGATCGTCTCGGCCGCCTTGAGGCGGATCAGGTCGGCGAGCTCCTCCTCCCGGATCGCCCCGATCATGACGAGGATCTTCCCGAGCAGGATCTTCGACTCCTGCTGGACCTCGAGCGCGCGGATCAGCTCCTCCTCCGTGATGAAGCCGAAGCCGACGAGGAAGCGGCCCAGGAACTCCCGCTCGACCGTGGAGGAGGAGGAGCGATCTTCCCCGCCGTGGAAGTAGATGCGCTTCTCGCCCGGCGCTCCGCGGATGATCAGCGTCCCCGACTTCAGGCCGGTGGAGAGCCACTGGAGCAGCTCCGAGAACTGCATCGTCCGGAGGCTTCCGGAGATCGCCATCGAGAGGATTCTAAGGGCTGGGGCGTCACTCGGCCGGAGGGTTGTACGCCGGGATTCCGGTGACCGCCTGTCCGAGCACCAGGGTGTGGATGTCGTGCGTTCCCTCGTAGGTGAAGACCGACTCGATGTTCGCGAGGTGCCGGAACACCGGGTACTCGCCGACGATGCCGTTCGCGCCGAGGATCTCGCGGGCCAGCTTCGCGCATTCGCGCGCCACCCAGACGCTGTTCCGCTTCGCCATCGAGACGTGGTGCGGCTGCATCGTCCCCGCGTCCTTCATCCGGCCGAGCCGGAGGACGAGGAGCTGCCCCTTCGTGATCTCGGAGATCATGAAGGCCAGCTTCTCCTGCACCATCTGGTGCGCGGCGATCGGGCGGTCCATGAACTGCTTCCGGCTCTTCGCGTAGTCGAGGGCGCACTGGTAGGTCGCCATGGCCGAGCCGAGCGCGCCCCACGAGATGCCGTACCGGGCCTGCGTCAGGCAGGAGAGGGGCCCCTTGAGCCCCTCGACGCCGGGGAGGACGTTCTCTTCCGGGATCCGGCAGTCCTCGAACGCGAGCTGGGAGGTGACCGACGCGCGGAGCGACATCTTCATCCGGTGCTCCGAGGTCGAGAAGCCCTTCGTGCCGCGCGGGACGAGGAAGCCCCGGACGGGCCCGTCCGGGCCCCCGACCTTCGCCCAGACGACCGCGACGTCGGCGATCGAGCCGTTCGTGATCCAGGCCTTCGCGCCGTTCAGGACCCAGTCCTTCCCGTCCTTCTTCGCGACCGTCCGCATGCCGCCCGGGTTCGACCCGAAGTCGGGCTCCGTCAGGCCGAAGCAGCCGATCGCCTCGCCCTTCGCGAGCTTCGGGATCCAGAGGTCCTTCTGCGCCTTCGAGCCGTACTTCCAGATCGGGAACATGACGAGCGACGACTGGACCGAGACGAACGAGCGGAGCCCCGAGTCGCCCCGCTCGAGCTCCTGCATGATCAGGCCGTAGGCGACGTTGTTCAGGCCGGGGAGCCCGTAGTCGGCGATCGTGGAGCCGAAGAGGTTCATCGCCGCCATCTTCGGGACGAGCTCCTTCGGGAAGCGCCCTTCCCACGCGCACTCCTCGATGATCGGAAGGACCTCGTCGTCGACGAAGCCGCGGACGAGGTCGCGGACGGCGCGCTCGTCGTCGGAGAACATCTCCTCGATCCCGAAAAAGTCGACTCCCTGAAAGCCCACGTTCCCCCCTCCCCGCACCCTCCGGCGCCCTTTACAGGCCGTCGACGAATGTAGCATCCTGCCGCCGTGGCGGCACCGGCGTGGAAGGCGGCGAGCGACCTCGCCGAGGGCTACCTGACGCTGAACCCTGTCTCCCTCAAGAAGTACGCGAGCCACGAGCTGGACGCCCTGCAGAAGGAGCTCGAGCGGCTCTCGCGCGACCTCCGCGGGCAGCTCATCCCGCAGGACGAGACCGAGGCGATCCAGCTCAAGAACCGGAAGCTGCTCCGGCTCTCGCAGGCCGCCATGGTCATCCAGTCCTGGCGGATCAAGATGAAGCTCTGACGCCGAAACCGGCCGTCGGCTCCTGTATCCTCCGGCGCCGATGAGCGCTTCCACTCCTCTCGATCGCGGACCTCCCCGGCCACGTCGGCGAGACCGTCACGCTGAAGGGCTGGCTCTACCACTGGCGGAAGGGGGGGAAGATCTGGTTCCTCGTCCTCCGGGACGGCTCCGGCTACCTGCAGGCGGTCGTCTCGAAGGCCGAGGTGACCGAGGCCGTCTGGAACGACGCGACGCGCGCCACGCAGGAGTCGACGCTGGAGGTCACCGGCGTCGTCCGCTCAGGACCCGCGCTCGCCCGGCGGCGTCGAGCTCGGCGTCACGGACGTGAGGCTCCTCGACCTCGGGCACGACTTCCCGATCACGCCGAAGGACCACGGGGTCGACTTCCTCCTCTCGCAGCGGCACCTCTGGCTCCGCTCCTCGAAGCAGGTCGCCATCCTGAAGGTCCGGAGCGAGGTCGAGAGCGCCATCCACGACTTCTTCTACGCGCGCGGCTACACGAAGGTCGACTCGCCGATCCTGACGCCGAACGCGTGCGAGGGGACGTCGAACCTCTTCGAGACTGCAGTACACCGAGGAGGAGAAGGCCTACCTCTCGCAGTCGGGTCAGCTCTACCTCGAGCCGGCGGCCGCGGCGCTCGGCAAGGTCTACTGCTTCGGCCCGACGTTCCGCGCCGAGAAGTCGAAGACCCGCCGCCACCTCCGCGAGTTCTGGATGGTGGAGCCCGAGGTCGCGTTCCTCGAGATCGACGGGCTGATGGACCTGGCGGAGGAGTTCGTCAAGGAGCTCGCGGGCGCGCATCCTCGACCGGCGGAAAGAGGACCTGAAGCGCCTCGAGCGAGACGTCACGAAGCTCGAGCCGTCGCTCTCGAAGCCCTTCCCTCGGATCGACTACCGGGACGCGGTCGAGATCCTGAAGACAGAAGGGGATGCCGGTCGAACTTCGGCGACGACCTCGGCGGCGACGAGGAGACTGCGCTGACCGAGGGGTTCGACACGCCGGTGATGGTCACGCGCTACCCGACCTCGATCAAGGCGTTCTACATGCAGCCCGACCCGAAGGACCCGGACGTCGCCCTCTGTCTCGACGTGCTCGCGCCGGAGGGGTACGGCGAGATCATCGGCGGGTCGCAGCGGATCCACGACCACGACCTGCTGATGTCCCGCGATCACGCAGCACCAGCTTCCCGTCGAGGCGTTCCAGTGGTACCTCGACGTGCGGAAGCACGGCACCTTCCCGCACTCGGGCTTCGGCATGGGCCTCGAGCGGTTCGTCGCCTGGATGTGCGGCGTCCCGCACCTGCGCGAGTGCATCCCGTACCCGCGGATGCTCTACCGGATCTACCCGTAGGCGTTCAGCGCCCGTTCCGTCGGCGGAGCGCGCTCCGCGCCGGTCGGCGGCTGCCGTCGTCTACGGGTCGCCGCCGCCGCGGGAGCAGAGCGATCCATGCCCGGCCCCAGAACGCCGCCGAGCGGGAGCCCGGTCGAGCGCGGACGCGGACCGGGAGGCCGCGGGTCCCGGGGACCGAGCGGCCTCGGAGCGAACCAGCTCCGAGGTCGCCTCGAGCGGCTCCCGGGCTGGAAAGGCGGCCGGCGCCACGTCGCCGCCGCAGAGCAGCCGCCTCGGCGAGGAGCGCGGGCGTGGATCCGGACGGGCGCCACGACGGGTGCGGGCGAGGTGCTGGAGGGAGCGTTCGCGGCGGGCGAGTCGACCCCGTCGACGGGGGGAAGCGGCTGCGCCGACGCGACGACCGCGTCGACGCCGGGAAAGGGACGAGCGCGCCGAGCAGGTTGACCGCGACGCCGAGGAGGACGGCCGTCCCGAGCACCGCTTCGCGTCCGCGGCGGGCGCGGCGTGCGCCGCCGGTCGTGGACATGGCGGCCGCGGCGAGGAAGACGAGCACGGGGAGGATCGGGACGAGGAGGCGCGGTCCCCAGCCGACCTGGCCGTCCCAGGCCCACCACATCGCGACGGCCCCGAGGAGCGATCCGGCCGAGAGCGTCCCCGCCCACGCGAGAAGAGCGTCGCGCCGTCTCAGCGTGAAAAACCCCGCCGGGGCGAGCAGGACCAGCGGTGCGAAGAAGAGAAGCCCCCGGTTCGGCAAGGCGAGAAGCCTGAGGAGGCCGTCGCCGAGGGGGTGGGTGAAACCCTCTCCGGCGTAGCCGCCGAAGAGCCGGCCGAAGCGCGAGAGCTCGAGCGCGGCCCAGACCGCCGAGCACCCCGCAAAGACGGCGGGCGGGAGGCGCCGGAAGCGAGGCGAACCGGCGGGGCGGAGCGACGCGGCGAGGAGAAGCGGCAGGGCGGGGAGAAGGAGGAGCGACTTCGTCAGGAGCGCGAGTCCCGCGGCCGCGCCGGCCGCGATCTCCCATCCGCGCCCGGCCTTCCTTTCGAGCCGGAGGGCGGCCGCCGCCGCGACGAGAACGGCGAGCGAGGCCGCCTGGAGCGGCTCCGAGAGGTCGCTGGCGGCGTACCCCCAGAGAGGCGTCGCGAGGGGGAGAGCGAGCCCCGCGAGGATCGCGACGCGCCGCCCCACGCCCGCGGCTTCGGCGCCCGCGCGACGGCCCACGCCGACGCCGCGAGGCAGGCGATCGGGACGAGGACGAAGAGCGGGAGCGTCGGGAGGCCGGGCGCAATCGACCGGGCCACCCGCGCCGCCACCATCGGGGCCGTCTCGACGAGAGGAAGCCCGACACCGTAACGCGGAATCGCCTCTCCTCCGGGCCGGAGCTCGAGACCCGGGTAGTTCGGCGAGACGCCGAGGCCGAGCCCGTGCGTAAGGGCATAGGAGACCGAGAGCATCTGCTGGCCGTCCGTCACGACGCCGTACGACCGCTCGTCGGTCGTCAGGAGGAGGACGGCGGCCGCCGCGGCCGCCGCGAGCGCCGGAGCTCTCATCGGGGCCCATCGTGCCACGCGGCGCCGGAAGGGGGCGGCAGACGGTAGAATCAGCGGCTCGCCGGGTCCGGCCTGGCGCGGCCCGGAGATCGATGAAATCAACTCCTCCCCACGGTCGGCATCGTCTCGCTCGGATGCCCGAAGAACCTCGTCGACACCGAGGTGATGCTGGGTCACCTCCAGCGGGAGGGGGTGTCGCTCGCCGACCCCGAGAAAGCGCGCGTCGTCATCGTGAACACCTGCGGCTTCATCGACGCCGCCAAGGAGGAGTCGGTGAACGCCATCCTCCGCGAGGTGGCGCGCAAGGGGGCCGGCGAGGTGGACCGCGTCGTCGTGGCGGGCTGCATGGTCCAGAAGTACGGCCGCGAGCTGGCGGACGAGATCCCCGAGGTCGACCACTTCCTCGGCCTCGACGAGCTGGAGAAGGCGCCCGCGGCGGCGCTCGGCCTCCCGTCGCTCCCGCGCTTCACCGAGAAGCCGCTCGCGACGCGCCTCTACGACGACCTCTCGCCACGCGTCCTGACGCACCGCAAGGGGTACGCCTACCTGAAGGTCTCCGAGGGGTGCAACAACCCCTGCACGTTCTGCACGATTCCCCAGATGCGCGGCCTCATGCGCTCGCGCCCGGTCGACTCGCTCCTCCGCGAAGCCCGCTCGCTCGAGGCGCAGGGGGTGAAGGAGCTCGTCCTGATCTCGCAGGACACGACCCGCTACGGGGAGGACCTCGGGCTCGGGCGCCGCGGCCTCGCGTCGCTCGTCGAGGCGCTCCTCGCCGGGACCTCGTTCCCGTGGATCCGGTTCCTCTACGCCTACCCGAAGACGCTCGACGCGAGCGTCGTGGACGTGATGGCGGGGAACCCGCAGGTTCCTCCCCTACGTCGACATGCCGCTCCAGCACGTCTCCCGGCGCCTCCTCGCCTCGATGCGGCGCGGAGGGGACGGAGACGCCTACCGGAAGATCTTCGAGTTCATGAGGGCGCGGCTGCCCGGGCTCTCGATCCGCTCGACGTTCATCGTGGGCTTTCCCGGGGAGACCGACGAGGATTTCTCGGAGATGAAGGAGTTCCTCGAAGACGTGCAGCTTCGACAATGCCGGCGTCTTCACGTATTCGCCGGAGCCCGGCTCCGGCTCCGAGGCGCTCGGGGATCCCGTGCCGCAGCGAGGTGAAGGAAGCAGCGGCGGGCCGCCCTCATGGAGCTCCAGCAGCGGATTTCCCTGTCGAAGAACCGCGCGAAGCGCGGGCAGGACCTTCGAGGCTCTCCTCGAGGGCCCCGTCCCCGGAGACGGAGCTCCTCCTCGAGGGCCGCCTCGCCTCGCAGGCCCCGGAGATCGACGGCCGCGTCCTGATCAACGAGGTGCCGGACGGCTTCTCGCCGCGCGTCGGCGAGCTGATCCGCGTGAAGGTCACCGAGGCGCATCCCTACGACCTCGTCGGCCGCGTCGTCGCCTGATCGCGTCCTGTAGCATCCCGCTTCCGTGATCGTCATCCGAGACCCGCTCAAGCCGGTGGACCTGCCGAAGGGGGGCGTCGTGACGGTCGGCAACTTCGACGGCGTCCACCGCGGCCACCAGGAGATGCTGGGCGACGTCGTCCGGCGCGCGAAGGCCCTGTCGGCGCCGTCGGTCGTCGTCACCTTCGACCCGCACCCGCTCAAGGTGCTGCGGCCGGAGGAGGCGCCGAAGATGCTCCAGACCCTCCGGCAGAAGGAGGAAGCCGTCGAGGCCTGCGGCGTCGAGGCCCTCGTCATCGTTCCGTTCACGCGCGACTTCTCCCTGACGCCGGCCGAGACCTTCGTCCGCGAGCTCCTCATCCGGAGGCTCGCCGCCCGCGAGCTGCACGTCGGCGAGCGGTTCACGTTCGGGCGCGACAAGGGAGGGAACTTCGAGCTCCTCCGCCGCCTCGGGGCCGAGGCGGGGATGCAGGTGGTCGGCCTCACGGACGTGGTGGAGGACGGCGCCGCCATCTCGTCGACCCGGATCCGCGGGGCGCTCGAGGCGGGGGACGTCGTCCTGGCGCGAAAGCTCCTCGGCCGGCCCTACGCGATGGACGGGCTCGTCGCGAAGGGGGACCGGATGGGCCGGAAGATCGGCTTCCCGACGATCAACCTGAAGCCGGAGAACGAGCTCTACCCGCGGGACGGCGTCTACCTGAGCACGGTCTACATCGACTCGTTCGAGCGGACGTTCGGCTGCGTGACGAACATCGGCCGGCGTCCGACCGTCTACGAGGACTTCGCCACGACGATCGAGACGTACGTTCTCGACTTCTCCTCGGACGTCTACGGGGAGCGGATCCGGCTCGCCTTTCTCGGCCGCCTGAGGGACGAGAAGACCTTCCCCTCGATGCTCGAGCTGACGGCCCAGATCCGGCGCGACGTGGAGGCGACGCGGCTCCACTTCGAGAGGAGCCCGGTCCCGTGACGACCGAGCGTCGGCCTCCGGATCCTCGCGGCGGCGGCCTCCGTCGTGGCCGGCAGCCGCGCCGGCCGGGGCTTCGTCGCGGCGGCGGGCGCCCTCGCCGGCGTTGCCGCGTTCGGCCTGACGCCGGCGGCCCCTCCCGGGCCGGCGGCGGCCGGGGCCTCGCTCCTCGTCCTTCTCGGTCTGATCGCGGCGTCGCAGACTGCACGCTGGTCGCCTGTGACCGGGGAGGCGGCGCCCGCGGCGGCGCTCCTCGGACGTTTCCGCGGCGGGCGTCGCCGTGCTGGCGCTCCGCTCCTCGGGGCCGCTCGCCGCGCTTGCCGGAGGCGCGGCGGTTCTCGCGGCGGTCTCGTTATTCCTCGCCGCCGGCTGCCTCGCGGGCGCGGAGCCGGGGTGGAGGCGCGCGGCCCTCTGGACGGGCGGGGCGGCGGTCCCGGTCTTCCTCGCCGCGCTCGGCTCGGAAGCGCTGAAGCGGCCCGACGGCCGCGGCGCCGTCCTCGCGGTGGCCCTCCCCCTCGCGCTCCTGGCCTGGTTGCCTGTCGTCCTCCTCGAGAGCCGGCGCGTCGCGAACGAGCTCGCGGAGGAGGTGCTGCTCGGCCTCCTCCCGGCCGAGGACGCGGCGGCTCTCAGGTGGCCCTGGACCCGGGCCCTCGAGAAGAGGTTCGGGCGGCCAGACGAGCGGCGCGAGTACGTCCGGAGCGCGCTCCTCCTCGCCGTCGCGAGGCATCAGCAGCGCCGGAGGTCCGGCGAGGCCCGAGCGCCTGCGTCAGCTCGAGGTGCTGACGTTCAGGACGCGCCTCCGGAGAACGCTGGAGGCGCGCGCGATGCGCCACCGCCGGAGCGAGTCGGAGGAGTTCCCGGGCCTCGCGGAGACCGCCGCCGACGCCCCGCCGTCCGCGGAAGACCCCGAGCGCCCCTGAGCCGTCAGGGCCGCGGGCCGTCGGAGTCCCAGAGCGTCACCTCGCCGAGGCGCTCGAGGACCGGCCGGATCGCGGTGGCGTCCCCGACCGCCGCGAGGACCCCGACCGATGGGTCGAAGAGGTCGCGGGCGGCGTCGCGGGCCTCGGCCGGCGTGACGGCCGCGACGCGCTCCCGCCACGTCGCAAACTCGTCGGAGGGCAAGCCGTGCAGGAGGCGGGTCACCTCGTCCTGGAGGATCGCGCCGGGAGTCTCCCGCGCGAGGACGAACGTCCCGAGGAGGTTCTTGACGGAACGCGCGTGCTCTTCGGCCGTCGGCCCCCCGGCGGCGTAGTCGCGGATAAGGCCGAAGAGGCCGTCGAGCGCCTCCTTCGTCACTTCGGTCCGGCAGTCGACCGCCGCGCCGAAGTGCCCGGCCGAGACGCGGGGCGAGAGCGAGGAGTAGGCGCCGTACGTCAGGCTCCGTTCCTCCCGGAGGACGTGGAAGAGCCGTGACGAGGCGCCGCCGCCGAGCGACTGGTTCGCGACGAGCGCCGTCGCGAACCGGGGGTGGCGGCGGGGGAGGGCGGGCCTCGCGAAGAGGAGGTTCGTCTGGACCGACCCCGGCCGGTTCACGAGGTGGAGCGAGAGGTCCTTCACCGGCGTCGGCGGGGGAACGGCCGGAAGGGGACCGCCGTTCCGCGGGAGCCCCGCGAAGGCCTTCTCGACCGCGCGGAGGAGTCGGTCGGGGTCCGCCTTGCCCGCGATGAGGACCGTCGACGATCCGAGCGAGAAGCGGCGGGCGGCGCCGGACGCGACGTCGTCGCGGGTGAGGGCGCGCAGCCCCTTCTCGGTCGCCGTGAGGCGGCCGTAAGGATGGCCGGGGTAGAGGCGGTCGAGGAGCCGCTCGCGCGCCAGGAAGTCGGGCTCGGAGCGCTGCTCCGCGAGCGTGTCGATCTGCCGCCGGCGGTTCTTCTCGAACTCGTCCTCCGGGAACGAGGCCTCGGTCAGGACCTCGGCGAGGAGGTCGAGACCGGCCTCGAGGTCCTCCTCGAGGACGTAGAGGCGCGCGACCGCCGAGTCGGCTCCGGCCGACACGTCGAGGACCGCGGCGAGGTCGTCGAGCGCGGCGGCCAGCTGGCGGGCGTCTCTTCGGCGGGTGCCGCCGTGAAACGTCTCCGCGATGATCTCGGACGCGCCTTCCCGCCCGGCGGGGTCCCCCGCGCTCCCGGCGCCCGGGAAGAGGATCGCGACCGCGACCGTCGGGCGCTTTCCCCAGCGCGCCGCCCGGACCGGAAGCCCGGACGGAAGGAGCGCTTCGACGAAGGGGGGCGGCGCGAAGGGGCGGCGCGGCCCGGGCGCCGGCGGGGCCGCCTTCACCGCGCCTCCGGCCGGACCTCGACGACCGAGCGCCGCTCGGGCGTGAACGTCCTCGCACAGGCGTCGCGGACCGCGGCGCGGTCGAAGCCGAGGAGCCGCTCGACGTCGTCGCGCCAGAGGCGCGGGTCGCCGTCGTAGAGCGCCGTACTCGGTCAGGAGGAACGCGATCGACTGCGTGGTCTGCGTCCCGCGGACGAGCTCCGCCGAGAGGAGCTTCCGCGCCCGCTCCATCTCCGTTTCGGTCGGCCCGTCGGCCGAGATTCGGGCGAAAGCGGCCTCGATCTCGGTCTCGAGCTCCGCGAGGGGAACGCCCGGCCGCGCGATCGAGAAGACGCGGACGAGCGACGGGCCGCGCCGCTCGTCGACGGAGACCGACAGGGAGAGCGCCTTCTCCTCGTCCTTCACGAGCCGGCGCCAGAGCGTCGCGCTCTCGCCGGCGCCGAGGATCTTCTCGGCGTAGGCGAGGGCGAGGAGGTCCGGGTGGCGGCGCGGCGGCGCCTTGTGGTTCACGTGGAGCGCCGGCAGCGCCGCGTGGCGGTCGGCGACGGTCGCGCGGCGGGGGCCGGACGGCGCCGGCTCCTCGACCTGGAACGGCGCCGGGGTCCCGCGCGCCGGAACCGGGCCGAAGAAGCGCTCGACGCGGGCGAACGCCTCCGGGGGCTCGACGTCGCCCGTGACGCAGAGGAGCGCGTTTCCCGGCGCATACCAGCGGCGGTAGAAATCGCGCGCGTCCTCGATCGACGAGGCGTCCAGGTCCTCCATCGAGCCGATGACGGGGTGCCGGTAGGCGAACGCGTCCCACGCGATCCCGTCCGCCACCTCGAACGAATGCGCGTAGGGCTGGTTGTCGATCCGGAGGCGCTTCTCCTCCTTCACGGCCTCGCGCTGGTTGTCGAGCTTCTCCGCGGTCAAGACGAGCGCCTGCATCCGGTCGGCCTCGAGGAAGAGCGCGAGGTCGAGGCACTCGGAGGGAAGCGTCTCGAAGTAGTTCGTCCGGTCCTCGGACGTCGTCCCGTTCATCTGCCCGCCGGCCTCGGCGACGAGGCGGAAGTGCTCCCCCTTCCCGACGTTCTCCGACCCCTCGAACATCAGGTGCTCGAAGAGATGCGCGAAACCGGTCTTTCCCTCGGGCTCCACGCGGCTCCCGACGTCGTACGTCACGTCGACGGTGACGACGGGAATCCCGGCCTGCGGCGCCACGACGACCCGGAGGCCGTTCCCGAGCGTGCGCGTCTCGCACGGGATGTCGAAATCCGGCTGCCGGATGGGGACCTCCTCGCGCCCTCC
Organism: uncultured Acidobacteriota bacterium; assembly: GCA_963821435.1. Taxonomy (GTDB): domain Bacteria; phylum Acidobacteriota; class Thermoanaerobaculia; order UBA5066; family UBA5066; genus DAOMFB01. The sequence continues at coordinate 106,173 of CAWGDR010000013.1, read as the reverse complement.
CCGCGAGGGCGCCCGTATCATAAGGGCGGTTTGAAGCCCGCCGCCGCGGCCCTCGGGGCCGCTCTCCTCCTCGTTCCGCCTCCCCGTCGTCCGCGCCGAGGACGGCCGACGCGCCGCCCCCGAAGCCGCCCCCGGTGACGTGGAACGTGCAGGCGATCGTGGCGGCGCTCGCGCCGACGGCGGGGCCGGAGGTTTCGTCGGCGGAGTTCTGGTACGGCGCGTTCTCGGCCTCGTTCGTCCGCGACGGGTTCGGCGCGAAGCGCCGAGGTGCGCGGGACGCCGGGCGGCTTCCGCCCCTACTACGGCACCGACATCTGGCTCGAGGAGGGGTACGCGTTCATGGCGACGCCCGTCGGCGACCTCTTCGCCGGGAAGCGCGCGCGGTCGTTCGGCCTCCGCGACGAGACGTTCGAAGGAAACCTCTTCTCGTGGAACGGCGTCTCGCGCGCGCCCGACTGGGGCGCGGGCGTCGCCGGCGAGGCGAGCGTCGGGTACAACACGGTGACGTGGGCGGCTCCGCTGGGTCGGCCAGGGGGACCAGACGTCCTACGAGCTGACCGGCCGCGGCGCGGCGTCGGAGCCGGGGACCGTCGTGAAGAACGGCGGCGAGGCGCGCGTGACCTACCTGATCTACAAGGGCCTCGTCACCGTGGACGCCGGGCGTCTCGGTCTCGTCGGTCGAGGTCGTCCGGCCGCCCGGCCTGCGAGCTTCCGGATGACGGACGTGGAGGCGGACCTGACCGCCGCGCTCGGCCCGATCGCCGTCCTCGGGCAGAGTCTTCTCGCGGAACGGCGACGCCGCCGTCGCCGCGGCGTCGGGCCGCCTCGCCTACGACGACGGCCTCGCGTGGCTGGCCGGGATCCGCGCCGAGTTCCCGACCGTCGCCTTCCGTTACTTCTACTCCCACTGGAGCTACCAGGGACTGGACGAAACGGAGTCGCTGCAGCAGCCCGCGGTCGTCTGGATGCCGCGGAAGGGAATCGAGGCGACGATCGAGTATCGTGTGCACCGCCTGCCCCGGAGTCTCGGGGGAGGAGTCGAGAACGCGTTCCGGTTCGGGCTCGCCCTGAGCTTCTGACCGGTGACGGCGGGAAGGCGGCGGAATCCGAGCCGGCGCCGTCAACCCGGGATCCCCGGCGTGCGTCGAACCTGTTTGAGGAATCGATGAAGAAGACCCTCGTCATCCTGATCGTCCTGCTGCTCGCCGGCGCGGGCGGCTATGCCTTCTTCCGGAAGGAGAACGGCTCGACGCCGAAGTACCGGAAGGCGACGCTCGACCGCGGCGACGTCGTGGCGACCGTCTCGGCCACCGGATCGCTCTCCGCCGTCACCACGGTCAACGTCGGCAGCCAGGTCTCCGGGATCATCGCGAAGCTCCACGCCGACTTCAATTCCGCCGTGAAGAAGGGGCAGCTCCTCGCCGAGCTCGACCCGACGCCGTTCCAGCAGTCCGTGGATCAGCGCCGCGCCGACCTGGAGAAGTCGAAGGTGGAGCTCCGGAACGCCGAGATCTCGCTCACGCGGGCGAAGAACCTGTTCCAGCAGCAGCTCCTCGCACCGTCGGATCTCGACGCCGCGCAGACGAACCGCGACGCCGCCGCGGCCTCCGTCGAGCAGTCCCAGGCGGCGCTCCGCCAGGCGGAGACGAACCTCTCCTACACCAGGATCACGTCGCCGATCGACGGCGTCGTCGTGACGCGGTCCTACGACGTCGGCCAGACGGTCGCCGCGTCGTTCCAGGCGCCGGTCCTCTTCTCGATCGCGCAGGACCTGACGAAGATGCAGGTGCTGACGAACATCGACGAGGCCGACGTCGGCCGGATCCGCGACGGGCAGGTCGCGAACTTCACCGTCGACGCCTTCCCCGACAGCACGTTCAAGGGCTCGGTCTCGCAGATCCGGCTCTCCCCCCAGGTCGTCCAGAACGTCGTGACCTATCCGGTGATGCTCGACGTGCCGAACCTCGACCTCAGGCTGAAGCCCGGGATGACGGCCAACGTCCACGTCCCTGTCGACTCGCGTCCGAACGCGCTCCGCGCCCCGAACGCGGCGCTCCGCTTCAAGCCCGACCCGGCCGACCTCTGGTCCGACCCGGCCAAAGGAGGCGCGAAGGCCGACGCGGGCGGCAAGGGCGACGCGGACCGCGGGCCCGATGCCGCTCCGGCGTCCGCCTCGCCGCCGGGCGCCGCCTCGTCCGGCCCGCAAGGGGGCGCCCGGGCCCCGGGCGGCCGGTCCGGGCCGGGCGGCGGCCGCGGCCCCGGCGGGGGCTCGCGCGGAGGCGCGCAGGCCGGCACGCTCTACGTCGAGGTGCCGGGATCGAACGGAAAGCTGAAGCCCGTGCTCGGTGAAGACCCTGCTCACCGACGGCAACTTCACCGCCATCGAGTCGCCGGCCCTGAAGGACGGCGAGGAGATCGTCGTGGGCCTCGCCACGGCGCGCGCGGGTGTCCCGGGCGGCGACCCCGGGCGGCGCGGCGCCGGGCGGCGGCCGGCGCCCCTTCTGACGCGAGGCCGCGCGTGAGCCGTCCCGTCATCCAGATCGAGAACCTGACGCGGATCTACCGGATGGGGGAGTCCGAGGTGCGCGCGCTCGACGGCATCTCGCTGGCCGTCGAGCCGGGCGAGTTCCTCGCCGTCATGGGGCCGTCGGGCTCCGGCAAGTCGACGTTCATGAACATCGTCGGCTGCCTCGACCGCCCGACCGCCGGGACGCTACGTCCTCGAGGGGACCGACGTCTCGTCGCTCGACCGGGACGCCCGCGCCGAGATCCGGAACGACAAGATCGGGTTCGTCTTCCAGAACTTCAACCTCCTCTCCCGTACGAGCGCCCTCGAGAACGTGGAGCTCCCGCTCCTCTACTCGAAGAAGAGCCGGATGACCGAGGAGAGCGTCCTCGCGCGCGCGAAGGCGTGCCTCGCGCGCGTCGGCCTCGCCGACCGCTGGGACCACACGTCGGCGCAGCTCTCGGGGGGCCAGCAGCAGCGGGTCGCCATCGCGCGGAGCCTCGTGAACGACCCGGCGATCCTCCTCGCCGACGAGCCGACCGGGAACCTCGACTCCCGGACGTCGGAGGAGGTCATGGCCATCTTCCAGGCGCTGAACGAGGAGGGGAAGACGGTCGTCCTGATCACGCACGAGCCGGACATCGCCGACCACGCGAAGCGGATCGTGACGTTCCGCGACGGGAAGGTCCTGAGCGACGTTCCCGTGACGAACCGGCGCCGGGCCGCGCCCCGGGAGGTCCCGGGAGAGGGGGTCGCATGACGAAGAGCGGGAACATCCTGAAGGTCGCGTTCCGGGCCCTCTCCCGGAACAAGCTCCGCTCGCTCCTGACCGCGCTCGGCATCATCATCGGCGTCGGCTGCGTCGTCGCGACGATCGGGATCGGCGAGGGGGCGAGGATCCAGGCCGAGAACCAGCTCAAGTCGCTCGGGACGAACTTCCTGATGATCTTCCCCGGCACGATGACGTCGTCCGGCGCGAAGTCCGGCATGGGCTCGAACTCGAAGCTCTCCGCCGACGACGTCGAGGCGATCCGCCGCGAGGTCTCGTCGGTCGCCTACGTCTCGTCCACCATCCGGACGGTCGCGCAGGTCATCTACGGCAACCAGAACTGGTCGACGTCGATCCAGGGAGGGCGAGGTCGACTGGCCGCTCATCCGGTCGTGGAACGTTTCCTCGGGCCAGTACTTCACCGACGCCGACAACCGTTCGGCGGCCAAGGTCTGCGTCCTCGGGCAGACGGTCGCGACGAACCTCTTCGGCGACGAGGACCCGGTCGGAAAGACGATCCGGATCAAGAACATCCCGTTCCGGGTCGTCGGCGTCCTCGAGTCCAAGGGGGGCTCGATGATGGGGCAGGACCAGGACGACATCGTCGTCGCGCCGTACGAGACCGTGAGGAAGAAGATCATGGGGACGACGGCCGTCGGGGCGATCCTCGCCTCCGCGAGCTCGAACGAGCTGGTCCCGCTGGCGCAGGACGAGATCTCGGCGCTCCTCCGCCAGCGGCACCGGATCAACAAGGCGGCGGGGCAGGACGACGACTTCATCATGCGGTCCCAGACCGAGATGCTCAAGCAGGCCGAGGAGCAGAGCCGGACGATGAGCCTCCTCCTCTGGTCGATCGCGGGCGTCTCCCTCCTCGTCGGCGGGATCGGGATCATGAACATCATGCTCGTCTCGGTCACCGAGCGGACCCGCGAGATCGGCGTCCGGATGGCGATCGGGGCGAAGGGGGGCGACATCCGGGCGCAGTTCCTCGTCGAGGCGGTCGTCCTCTCGATCACCGGGGGGAGCGTGGGGATCGCCGTGGGGATCGGCATCCAGCGGCTGGTCGCGAGCTACGCGCAGTGGCCCGTGGCGCTCCAGTCGAACGCCATCGCGCTCGCCTTCGCCTTCTCCGCGCTCGTGGGGATCGCGTTCGGCTTCTACCCGGCGCTCAAGGCGAGCCGGCTCGATCCGATCGAAGCGCTCCGGTACGAGTAGCGGTTAAGCTCCCGGGGACGTGAGCCGGCGAGCCTCGGACCCTTCCACGAGCACGAGCGGGGAGCAGGCGCTTCGCGTCCGCGTCGCCTCGTGGTGGAACCCGCGCCGGTCGCTCGGCGCCCGGCTTCTCTGGGTCCTCCTCGCCGTGACACTTGTCCCGGTCGCTCTCTACTGGGTCCTCGCGGACCGGTTCGTCTCGATCGCCGAGCAGGGGGCGCTCTCCGTCCTCCTCGAGGAGGCCGACGGGCGCGAGCGGGAGGCCGCCGCCGCGGCCGCCGACGCGCGCGTCCGGGGCCTCGAGGACGACGTCGCCCGCATCCGCCGCATCCTCGCCGAAACGGCCGTCGCCGCTGCGCGGGCCCTCGAGGCCGGCCCGGCGGCCGGCGGGGCGCCCGAAGCGCTCGTGCAGGTCCGCGGAGGACCGTACCGGACGAAGGGGGCGTCGTCGAGCGCGGCCCTCGTGAGCCGCGGCACGGTCGCCGACGCGCTCGCCCGGCCGCGACCTCGCGGCGACGCGGCGGCTCGAGGCGCCTTTCGCCGCGCTCCTCGTCGGGCACCCGGACCTTTCGGCGGTCTCGATCGTGACGGCGTCCGGCGTCCTCCGGGTCGTGCCGGCCGGGGACATGGAGCGGTTCGTCGCCGAGGGGGACGCCCCGGCGGACTTCCGGGCGCCGACGCGGGCGGCCCGGCCTCTCGCGGGCCTGCCGGCCGACGGCGACCCGGTGGCGTGGAGCACGCTTTACGAGGACGTCTACGGGCGACGCGGCCGCGTCCTCACGGCGGTCACCCTGGTGAAGGACCGGAGCGGCGAGATCCGGGCCGAGGTCGGCGTCGACTGGACGGTCGCCGACGCCCTCTCGCGAGGCGTCGGCCGGGCGCGCGGGGACGGCCGCCGAGATCCTCGTCCCGAGCGGCGGGCAGCCGCCGGTCGTGGCGCCCCCGGGCGCGCTGCAGGGCGAGGAGCTCGCCGCCCTGACCGCCGTCGTGGCCCGGGAGGGGGCGGGGGACTTCGAACGGAAGATCCACGGCGAGAGCCACCTCGTCGCCGTCCGGAAGATCGAGGGGCTGCCCTGGCTCTACGCGAGGATCTCGTCGCTCGAGCCGCTGCGCGCGCGCGTCCGGGCCCAGGCCCAGGGCATCTTCGGCGCCGAGCAGCAGAAGAGGAACCGGCTCCGTCTCGTCTACCTCGCCCTGATCGCCGGCCTCGCGGCGCTCGTCGCGGTGGTCACGCGGCGGACCGTGGAGCCGATCCGGAAAGTCGCGCGCTTCGCCGACGCGATCATGGCCGGCGGAACGCCGCCCGACCTCGAGGGGGCCGTGGAGCCGCCCGACGAGGTCGGGCGCCTCGCGGCCGCCATGCAGAACCTCGCGACGCGGATCCGGAGGCGGATCGCCTCGATGGAGAGCACCCACCAGCTGGCGCAGACGGCCTCGGTCATGACGAGCCCGGAGGAGACCTACGCGCGCCTTTCGCGCCTCGTCGCGGCGGGTCTCGGCGCGACGAAATGCTGGCTCTGCCTCTGGGAGCCCGAGACCCGCTCGCTCGTCCTCACGCCCCCGGCCTTCGGCATTCCGGACGAGGCGCTGCGGGGCCGGCGGCTCTCCCTGGCGGACCGGTCGCTCGCCGCTCACTGCTACCGGACGGGCGAGACGTTCCTCGTCAACGACATCCTCGCGGACCCGCGGGTCTCGCTCTCCCTCGCGGAGACGCTCGGCGTGAAGCGGAACGCCGCCTTCGTCCCCCTGAAGACCGAGATCGGCGTTCTCGGCGTCCTCGCGGTCGCCGACAAGCCGGGCGGCTTCGACGCCGAGGACCACGCGGCGCTCGGAGAGCTGCGCCGACCAGGCGGCGCTCCTCCTCCGGAACGCCCGGCTCTACGACGAGCTCCAGCGGAGCTACGAGCGGCTCCGCGACGCGCAGCGGAACCGGGACTACTTCCTCCAGAACGTCAACCACGAGCTCCGGACGCCGCTCACCGCCATTCTCGGCTGGAGCGAGATCCTGTCCGAGGACCGCCCCGACGTCGAGACGGTGAAGACGGCGATGGACCAGATCCGCCGCTCGGCGCAGTTCCTCCTCGCCCTCATCTCGGACCTTCTCGACCTGTCGCGCTTCCAGGACGGGCGGACGCGGCTCGAGCCGGAGGACGTCGACGTGGGGGCGCTCGTCTACGAGGCGATCGAGCCCGTGTCGATCATGGCGGAGGGGAAGGGGATCGCCCTCAAGGTCTCCGCGCCGCGGCGCGGCGAGGCGGTCGTCCGGCTCGACCCGGTCCGGCTGCGGCAGGTTCTCTGGAACCTCGTCCACAACTCGGTGAAGTTCACCCCCCGCGGGGGGAAGATCGAGGTCGAGGCGGCGGTCGACGAAGCCGGGGCCCGCTTCAGCGTGAAGGACAGCGGCGTCGGCATCGACGCGAAGGACCTCCCCTTCATCTTCGAGCGGTTCCGCCAGGCCGACGGCGGCACGACCCGGGCGTTCCGCGGCATGGGGATCGGCCTCGCCCTCGTGAAGGCCTTCGTGGAGCTGCACGGCGGCACGGTCCAGGTCGAGAGCACGCCGGGGCGCGGGACGACGATGACCGTCCGGATCCCGCGGCCCCCCGCCCCCCCCGCCGCGGCCTGAGCGCCCGACCGGAGAAGGCCCCCTCGCGCCGAGGTGTAGAATCTCTCCGGATGTGAACGAATAGTTATAGAGTTATATAAGGAGCCCCGATGAAGCACTCCCTGAGCACCAACGCCCTCCTCGCTGCCCTCGTCGTCCTCGTCCCGGTCCTTCCCGCGGCCGCCCAAATGGGAGGCGGCGGGATGGGAAGCGGAATCACGGGACCGCTCGACATGATGTCGGGCGAGATCGTCGTCCCGACCGGCGTCCGGGCCGACGGGCAGAACGGCGCCTTCTTCCAGACCGATCTGTGGCTCCGCTGCGGGATCGTCCCGACCTCGGCCACCCTTTATTTCCATGCCGCGGACGCCTCCTCGGCCAGCCCCGCGGCGACCGCCACCGTCAACCTGACGCAGCCCGTGACGTACCTGCCCGACGTCGTCTCGGCGCTTTTCGGGATGGGGAAGGCGGCCGGGAACATCCGGATCGTCTCCGCGAACCCGGTTTCGGCCACGGCGCGCGTTTACAACAACGGAGGCGGAGGCGCCTTCGGCCTCGCGCTGATGGGGATGCCGTCGAACATGTCGCTCCGGCCGATGCCGATGATGGGTGGCTCGTTCGGGATGGACGACTTCGCCATGTACATGGTCGGCCTCCTGCCGCAGCCCGGCAACCGGATCAACGTCGCGGTCGTGAACACCAACGGCACGGCCGTCACGGGCGTCGTCGAGATCCTCGACGGCGACGGCACGATCCCCTCGGGAAGCGGAGCGACCTCGCGTCCCTTCACCATTCAGGGCTATTCCTCGCACCAGTTCAACAACGTCCTCGCAAACGTCTTTTCGAAGTCCGGAAACGACGCGACACTTCAGATCCGGGTCCGGATGACGCAGGGATCGACGGGGATGGTGATGGCCTACGCCGTCGTGAACGACAACGCGACCGGCGACGGATACGTGGTCATGGGAAACATGATGAACGGCGGCCGCGGCATGGGGATGACGCCGTAACCCGGCCCGTCCAGGCGGCATCCTTCACGCGGGCGGCCGGACCACCACCCGACGGCGCCTCTCCGCCGACGCTGGGTCGCGAATCTCGGCTTCGGGCTCATCAACGGTTCGGTCGTTTCGCTCCTTTGCCTGGCGTGTATCGAGCTGACGTCCCGCGGGGTGATTCCCGGCTCGTTCGCCCCCTTCCGTCGGTTCCCGGCCTCGCCGTGGATCCGGATCCCGGCGGAGATCCTGGTGCTCGACCTCTTTACCTATTTTCTTCATCGCGCTTATCAAGTGGTCCCGCTCCTCTGGCGGCTTCACCTCGTCCACCATTCGGATCTCGATCTCGACGTCTCGTCGGCCTCCCGGTTTCACACGGGTGAGGTGTTCCTCTCGTCGGTCCTGAAGCTCGGCTTCGTCGTTCTGGTCGGGATTTCACCGAACGGGCTTGTGGCTTTCGAGATCGTGGCGCTCGCCTGCGCCCAGTTCCAGCACGCCAACGTGCAGGTCCCGGCGGGAATCGAAAGAGCCCTCTGGCGAACGCTCGTGCCTCCGGCCATGCACCGGATCCACCACACGCCGCCGCTCCCCGACACGAACTCGAACTTCGGGACGATCCTGACGGCGTGGGACGCGATTTTCGGCACGCTGAACCGCCGTGCACCCCTTGCGGCCCCCGTCTTCGGGTACCTGAGTTGCGTCAGCCGGAAAGGCTGGGGTCTTCTTTCGCTCGCCGCCCTGCCGTTCCGGCGCGCGGCAACCAGCGATCAGACTCCTCGCAGCACCTCCGCGGATCCCGTCGGCGCCGGACGCGGGAAGAAGCTGTAGATCGTCGGGAGAATGAAGAGCGTCAGGATCGTCGAGGTGACGAGACCGCCGATGACGACCGTGGCCAGCGGCCGCTGGACCTCGGCCCCCGACCCGGTCGCGAGCGCCATCGGGACGAAGCCCGAGGGACGCGACGAGGGCGGTCATCAGCACGGGGCGGAAGCGGAGCGCGCAGGCCCGCCGCAGGACCTCGGCGACGTCCGAGCTCCGACCGGGCCTCGAGATCGCGGATCTGCGTCATCAGGACGATGCCGTTCAGGACCGCGACGCCGAAGAGCGCGATGAACCCCACGGCCGCGGAGATCGAGAACGGTAGGCCGCGGAGGGCGAGAGCGAAAACGCCGCCCGTGGCCGCCAGCGGGACGTTCAGGTAGATGAGAATGGCGGGCTTGAGCGCCCCGAACGTGAAGTAGAGCATCGCGAAGATCAGGGCGAGGGCGAGCGGAACGACGACCATGAGCCGCCGCGACGCCCTCGCGAGGTTCTCGAACTGGCCTCCCCAGCGGATGTAGTACCCGTCGGGAAGCTTGACGTCGCGCCCGAGCTTCGCCTTCGCGTCCGCCACGAACGAAGCCACGTCGCGGCCGCGGACGTTCATCTCGACGACGATGCGCCGCCGGACGGCCTCGCGCGAGATCTGGGCGGGCCCCGTGTCGAGGACGATCTCGGCGAGCTGCCCGAGCGGAACGAGGGCGCCGCCCGGGGCCGCGACGGGGGCGTTCCCGAGCCCTCGATCGTCCGGGCCGTCTCGTCGTCGAAGCGGACGGCGAGCGAGAACCGGCGCTGGCCCTCGAAGACCGTCCCAACGATCTTCCCGGCCCGCGCGGCCTCGACCGTGTCGAGGACGTCGCTCACGGAGATGCCGTAGCGGGCGCAGCGATCCCGATCGACCTTGACGCGCAGCACGGGGAGGCCGGCCGTCTGCTCCGCCTTCACGTCCTCCGCGCCGGGCACGGTGGCCACGACCCGCGCGATCTCCTCGCCCTTCTGGCGGAGCGTCTCGAGATCGTCGCCGAAGAGCTTGATGCCGACGTCGGACCGCACGCCCGCGATCAGCTCGTTGAACCGCATCTCGATCGGCTGCTGTGAACGAGAAGCCGACGCCCGGGACGGTCTCGCCGAGGGCCTTCTCCATCTTCTCGACGAGGTCGTCCTTGGTTTTCGCCGAGGTCCACTCGTCCTTCGGCTTCAGGATCACGAAGACGTCCCCCAGCTCGATCCCCATGACGTCGGTCGCCAGCTCCGGGCTGCCCGACCGGCTCACGACCGTGATGACCTCCGGAAACCTCTTCAGGACCCGCTCGATCCGGCCCGTGCTCGCTGCGACTTCCGAGATGCCGACCGAGGAGGGCGGACGGCGCTGATCGAGATGTCCCCCTCGTCGAGGCGCGGGATGAACTCGCCGCCGAGGCGCAACGCGACGACGGCACCCGGCGAACGACCGCGAGGATCGCGCCGAGACGACGGGTGCCCGATGGGCAAGGCAGAAATCGAGGCCGCGCAGGTACAGCGTCCGCAGCCGCCCGACGAAGCGCGGCTCGTGGTCGTGTCCGGTCTTCTTGAGGAAGAGCGACGCGAGTACCGGCGTGAGCGTCAACGTGAGGAGGAGGGACCCCGCGAGGGCGAAGACGACCGTGAAGGCCATCGGCTTGAACATCTTCCCCTCGATGCCCTCGAGGCTCAGGATGGGGAGGTAGACGAGAATGATGATGCCGATGCCGAACGTGACCGGCCGGACGACTTCGTGCGCCGCCTCGGCCGTGAGCTGGCGCACCGTCTTGTCCCGCGACTTCCGGCCCAGAGAGCCGCCGGACGACGTTCTCGACGAGGACGACGGCCCCGTCGACGATCAGGCCGAAGTCGATGGCCCCGAGGCTCATGAGGTTCGCGGAGATCCGCGATCTCGACCATTCCCGTGAAGGCGAGGAGCATCGAAAGCGGGATCGCGGACGCGACGATGAGGCCGGCGCGGACATTGCCGAGGAAGGCAAAGAGGACGGCGATGACGAGGATGCCTCCCTCGAGGAGGTTCGTCTCGACGGTGCGGATGACCCGGCGGACGAAGGTGGCCCGGTCGTAGTAGGGGACGATCCGAATTCCCTTCGGGAGGGTCGGCTTCAGCTCCTCGACGGCCTCACGGGCGCGCGTCGCCACCGCGAGCGCGTTCTCGCCGGCGAGCATCTGGACGAGGCCGATCACGGTCTCGCCACGGCCGTCCGCCGTCGCGACGCCGATCCGCAGCATCGACCCTTCGCGCACCTGCGCGACCGCTCCGACGGTGACGGGCGTGCCCTCGGGCCCGGCCTTCAGGACGATCTTCTCGATGTCGGCGAGCGAGCCGACGAGGCCCTCGCCGCGTACGATGTACTGCTCCCGGTTGTGCTCGATGTAGCCCCCGCCGGCGTTCGCGTTGCCCCGCCCGACGGCCTCGAAGACCTCCTTGAGGGAGAGGCCGTGTGCCCGGAGCTTCGCGGGATCGACGACGACCTGGTACTGCTTCGGAAGGCCGCCCCAGGTGTTGACCTCCGTGACGCCCGGCACCGCCCGGAGCCGGGGCGCGATCATCCAGTCGAGGATCGTCCGGCGCTCCATGGCCGAGACACCGTCCCCTTCCACCGTGAACTGGTACACATCGCCGAGCCCGGTCGTGACCGGGCCCATCTCGGGGTTCCCGAGGCCCCGCGGTATCGCCTCGCGGGCTTGGACGAGGCGCTCGGCCACGAGCTGGCGGGCGAAGTAGACGTCGACGCCGTCCTCGAAGACGACCGTCACCGCCGAGAGGCCGTAGCGCGAAATCGGACCGAATCTCGCGGAGCCTGGGGAGGCCGTTCATCGCGGCCTCTACCGGGTAGGTCACGAACTGCTCCATCTCCACGGGTCCGAGCGCGGGGGCCTTCGTCAGGACCTGCACCTGGACGTTCGTGATGTCCGGGACGGCATCGATCGGGAGCTGTGTCAGGGCGTAGCCGCCGCCGGCGATGAGGAGAGCCGCCAGCAGGAGTACGAGCGGCCGGTTCTCGAGGCTGAAGTCGACGAGCCGCCTGAGCACCTCAGTCCTCCTCCTTGAGCGTCGCCTTGGCGAACTCCGACTTCAGGACGAAGCTCCCCTCGGTGACGACGACGTCGCCGGCCTTGATGCCGGCGAGGATCTCGGTGAAGCCCTCGAAGCTGTGCCCGACCTCGACGTGGTGGCGTGCGAAGACACCGGGCTCGACCTCGACGAAGACCGTCGAACGTCCCTCCAGGGTCTGGAGGGCCGCCTGGGGGACGGCGACGATCGGGTGCGCCTCGCTTCTGGGCTTCGGGACCTCCACCTGGGCCTTCACGAAGAGCCCGGGCCTCAGCTTTCCCGCCGGTTCTCGACGCTGGCGCGGACTCTGACGCTCCGGGTCTGCGCGTCGACGACGCTCCCGAGGAAGTCCACGCGGCCACCGAAGGTTTCCTGCGGGTAGGCGTCCGTCCGGAGCGTCACGGAGAGGCCCTCGTGGAGGAGGGCGAGGTCTTTCTCGTACGCGCTCAGGAAGACCCAGACGGTCCCGAGATCGGCCACGGTCATGAGCGGTTGCAGGGCCTCGAACAGGGCCCCTGGTGTCACTTTGCGGTCGATGACGCGGCCGGCGAACGGTGCCCGAAGCGTGAGCGTGGCGCCATCGGTCGAGGAGAGCCTGTGATCGGTGGCCGTGGCCTCGGAGGCGAGCGATCGCTTCCTCGCTGTCCCCATAGAGGTGAAGCGTCCTCTCGACGGAGGAGAGGGTGGCTTTCTTCGCGAGGAAGTCGCCCTCCCGCGACTGGAACTCCCCGGCGCTGATGGCGTTCGCCTCGACGAGCTTCTTTGCTCGCTCGTAGGCGCGAGCCGACACGTTGAACCCTGACAGCTCCCTCACGAACTCCTCGCGCGCCCGGCCGAGATCGACGCTCTCGATCACGAGGAGCGGATCGCCTGCCTTCACCCTGGCGCCCAGGTCCACCGGAATCGCCACGACGCGCCCCTTGACGTTCGCGGCGACCTGCAGGAGGCGGTTCTCGTCGTAGCCCACGCTGCCGGTCAGGGAGAGCAGGTGGGAGAGGTCGACGACCTGGACCTTCCAGGTCGTGATCCCGGCCTCGGCGATCGCAGCGGCGGTGAGACGGACGCGCTCGGGGGATGCAGGCTTTTCGTCCTTTGCGGCGGCCTTTGCAGGAGCCTCGGGTGACGGCCCGGACGCCTTGCGGCTCTTGCCGCAGCCGGCGAGTGCGCCCGCGACGCCGAGGATGATGACGGCGATTGCGGGGCCGGTTTTCCCGTTCATTTTCCTTCTCCCTTGGGTGGCGTGGTTTCATCCGGTCCGAGGAGTCTCTGGAAGTCCACGAGCGCCACGGCGAGCTCGAAGCGGGCCCGGATCACCTCCCGTTGGGTCTCGCGGGCGGTACGCTGGGCGTCGAGAAGGTCGAGAAGCGATGTCTCGCCTTCCTCGAAAAGGAGCCTCGCGATCCGCAGCGCCTCCGCCGCGGCCGGCCCGAGCTCGGTGATGAGCGTCGTCGCCTGTCCGGCCGCGATGTCGAGAACACGACGGCGCGCCTCGAGTCGGTCCGAAGCTGCACGAGGATACGTCCGGCGTCGGCCTCGGCGAGGGACGAGGCCGCCGTGGCGAGCGCGATCTCCCCTCGGTTGGCGTTCCAGAGCGGGAGCTTGAGACCGAACGACAGCCCGACGAGGTCCTTGTCGATCTCCTTGTTCCAGAAGAGGACAGGCCGAGGTCGGGCGCGCGTGAGCGCTGCGCGAACGAAAGGAGGGACTCGCTTCGAGCCGCATCTGCCCGGGCCCTCAGGAGATCGGGGCTCCGCTCGATCGCGCGGAGATCGCCTCGTCCGGGACGGATCCGGCAGTGGCCGGGGCCGGCAGTTCGCCTGAAACGAGGAGCGGGCGGGGGAGGGGCTCGACGGCGAGCGTGCGCACAGCGGCCTCGGCCGCAGCCGCTTCGCGCTCGGCCGTGCGGAGGTTGAGCTGCTGGCGAAGCCACTCCACGCGCGCCTTGACCCGGTCGACCTCGCGCGCTTCGCCGGCCTCGGTCCGCCGGCTGATCAAGGCGAGAAGCGAGCGGGCGTCCTGCTCCGCGCCCCGCGCCACGTCGACGAGAGCCCGGGTTTCCTGAAGCCGGTAGAACGTGATGCGAGCGTCGCCGACGAGGTTCCAGCGCATCCGCGTGGCTTCCGCCCGGCGAGCGTCGGCGGCCCGGTCGGCGGCGTCGAGGCTCGCGCTTCTCGCCGGAAGCCACGGAACGCTCTGCGAGATCTGCAAGCCGGTCTCGGTCTTCCGGCCGGCGCTGGTGTTTGCAGCCTGGGCCCGGTCGACGGCCACCTCGAAGACGGGGTCGGGCCAGAGGCCGGCGTTCCGCTGTTGCGCCGCGCCGGACTCTTCCAGGGCACGACCCGCCCGGGCCGTCGGGTTCGACCTCAGGACGATTTCGACGTACGCCTCGATTCGCAGGGGGTCATCGGCTGCGTGCGAGGAGCCGTTCGCCATGATGACGGCCAGCACCAGGAGAAGCGGACGTCGACTCCGATCGGACATGGAAGTTCCTCCTCGAAAAGTTCGGGGTCCGGAGGCCGCCTCACTCGCCGAGCGCGGCGACGGCCCTCGAGGCGCCAGGCGAACCTAGGCGAGGGGAGGGTGGGAGATGGGTGCCGGGACCGCGTCGAGGTTTGAGTCCGTCGCGGGCGACTCAAACTCGGCGACCGGCGTCGTGGTGTCGAGCCGGGCGGACGGCGTCACGCCGAAGGCGACATGACAGACGCAAAGGCAGACCGAGGGCGGGGTCGGCGAGTCGTTTGGCGAACCGGAAGTGCGGCACTGATCGGGCGCGCCGCCCTCGACCGCGAGATCGTCCGGACACGGAATCGCCGCCGCCATCAGCCCCAGGACGATCATGAGGACGAGTAGTTCCGACAGACGCGGCGCGCCACGCATGGGCCGAGATGATATCGCCGGCTTCAGACGAGCTTCAGGGACCTCGAGCCGACGAACGGATTGAGCCGGACCTCCTCGGCGATCGTCGTCCGTTCGCCGTGGCCCGGAAGGACGAGGACGTCTCCCGGAAGCGAGAAGAGCTTCGTCCGGATCGAGTCGGCGAGGTCCTTCGACGACCCGCCCCAGAGGTCGGTCCGCCCGACCGAGCGCCGGAAGAGCGTGTCGCCGGAGAAGAGGATCTCGCGGTCGCCGGCCATCCGGAAGCAGACGCTCCCGGGCGTGTGGCCGGGCGTGTGGAGGACCTCGAGCGCGCCCGTGCCGCAGGGAATCCTCCCGCCGTGCGTCAGGAACCCGTCCACGGCCGCCGGCGGCTCGATCTCGATGCCGAACATCCGGCCCTGCTCCTCGACGTACTGGTAGATCGGGACGTCGTCGCGGTGCAGGAAGAGCGGTGCGCCGGTGAGGCGCTTCAGGAGCGCCGAGCAGCCGACGTGGTCGAAGTGCGCGTGGGTGTGGACGAGCGCGACCGGCGTCAGGCCGCCCGCGTGGAGGGCGCCGAGGATCCGGTCCGGCTCGTCCCCGGGGTCGAGGACGATCGCCTTCCGCGTGTCGGGGTCGGCCACGATCGAGCAGTTGCAGGCGAGCGGGCCGACGGGAAACGAGTCGACGAGGACGAGCGCCATCGCCGTGCCATTCTGCCAGCGGCTAGACTGGCGCGGGATGAAAACCTCCGACTTCCGCTCCGACACCGTGACGCGCCCGACGCCGGCGATGCGGAAGGCGATGGCCGAGGCCGAGGTCGGGGACGACGTCTACGGCGAGGACCCGACCGTCCGGAGGCTCGAGGAGCGGACCGCCGAAGCGCTCGGGATGGAGGCGGCCCTCTTCGTTCCGACCGGCTCGATGGGGAACCAGACGGCCCTCCGCGTCCACGGCCGCTCGGGAACCGAGGTGATTCTCGAGGCGAGGAGCCACATCTTCCACTACGAGATGGGGGCGATGGCGGCGCTCTCCGGCCTCCTCCCGCGCCCCGTCACGGCCGAGCGCGGCCAGATGACGCGGGCGCTCGTCGAGCCGTGGGTCCGGCCCGAGTCGACGTACTACCTGCCCCGGACGTCCGTCGTGGCGCTCGAGAACACCCACAATTTCGCGGGCGGGGCCGTCCTCCGGCGCGACCGGATCGACGAGGTCCTCGCGCTCGCGAAGGAAAGGGGTCTCAAGGTCCATCTCGACGGCGCGCGCCTCTGGAACGCGGCCGCCGCGCTCGAGGCGCCGGAGGCGTCCCTCGCCTCCGGCTTCGACTCCGTGATGGTCTGCTTCTCCAAAGGGCTCCGGGCGCCGGTGGGGAGCGCCGTCGCGGGCTCGAAGGAATTCGTGACCGAGGCGCGGCGCGTGAGGAAGCTCTTCGGCGGCGGAATGCGGCAGGTCGGCGTGATCGCCGCGGCGGCCCTCGTCGGGCTCGAGAACGAGCGGGCCCGCCTCCCCCTCGACCACCGGCGCGCGAAACGGCTCGCGGAGGCGCTTTCGGAGATCCGGGGCGTCTCGCTCGACCCGGCGACCGTCGAGACGAACATCCTCTTCGCTGACCGTCGCGCGCGAGGTCTTCGGCGAGCCCCCGGCACTCGTCGCGAAGCTCGCGGAGAAGGGCGTCCTCGCGGGAGCCGCCGGGCCCGACGCCGTCCGGCTCGTGACGCACGCCGACGTCGGCGACCTCGACGTCAATCGCGCGATCGAGGCCTTCCGCTCCCTCGCCGGCCGCCGCCGCGCGGGGGCGTGATCTCCCGCCGGCGACGGTACACTTATTGCGACCACGGGCCGGCCGCGCCATCCGGCCGTCCGAGGGGACAGGGGGAGACCGTCATGAAGCCGTTCCGCGCATTTTCGCTTGGGGTGCTGGCTATTTCGGCCGTGCTGCTCACTCCGTCGACACAGGCATGCGACGACGGGACGCCGGCGCCGCCGAAGGTCGCGAAGAAGACAGGCCGCGCCGAAAGCCCCTGCACCGGGCGCCCCTCCGGCGACCGCCGTCGAGCCGGCGCCGGCCGCCGGAACCGCCGGGCGGGTCGTCACGCGCGACCCCGAGACGGGCGAGCTGCGCGCCGCCACGGCCGAGGAGGTGAACCGGCTTCGCGCTTCGGCGCGGACGACGCTGGCGACTGCCGTCGGTCACGACGGTCCTTCCGGACGGGACCGTCCGCCTCGAGCCGGGCGAGCGGGGCCTCGCCTACGCGACGCTCGAGAGGCGCCCCGACGGGACGCTGAAGCCGGGCTGCGTCACGGGACGCGATCCGTCGACGCCCGCTCCCGAGCCGGCGAAGCCGGCGACCGACGAGAAGTGACGTGAAGCGCGCGTTCAGTTCTCCCGTCGCGTCGTCGGCCTCGCGCTCGCCGCCGCTCCGGGCCTCCTCGGCTCCACGATCACGATCGTCAACAAGAACGCGAACCCCTCGACGGGGCTCTGCGACTCGACGTACAACACCGGCTTCTGCGACCCGACGCCGGCGGCGCCCGTCGGCGGCAACGCCGGGACGACGATCGGCGATCAGCGGCTCGAACGTCTTCAGGGAGGCCGCGCGCATCTGGGGCGACCTCCTCCCGAGCGCCGTCGAGATCAAGGTCGACGCCGAGTTCAAGGCGCTCGCCTGCACCGACTCGACCGCCGTGCTCGGGAGCGCCGGGCCGCGCTTCTACCGGGGCTTCCCGGGCGCGCCCGACCCGGGCATGTGGTACCCGAAGGCGCTCGGGAACAAGCTCGCGGGAATGGACATCGACCCGTCGACGTCCGACATCAACGCAAATTTCAACAGCAATCTCGGACAGCCGGGCTGCCTGCCCGGGAACACCTTCTACTACGGCCTCGACGCGAACGAGCCGGGAAACGCAGACGAACCTCCTGACGACGGTCCTCCACGAGCTGGGGCACGGCCTCGGATTCGTGTCTCTCGCGAGACGGGGAGACGGGCTCGCTGGCGGGCGGGTATCCGGACGTCTTCACGACGTTCATCTACGACAACGTGGCCGGAAAGACCTGGACGCAGATGGCGACGGACGGCGAGCGGGCGGCGTCGGCGATCCGCCCGCTGCAGGTCGCGTGGCTCGGCTCGGCCACGACGGCTTTCGGCGCCTCGTTCCTCGGCCCGCTCCCGCGCCTCCTCGCGACGGCGCCGGCGATCGTCGCCGGGAGCTACCCGATCGGCCTCGCGTCGTTCGGACCGGCGTTGACGGTGGCCGGGATCTCGGGCCCCGTCGTCCAGGCGACTCGACGCGGCGAACGCCGCCGGCCCGATCGACGACAGACGCTTGCTCGGCGCTGACGAACGGCTGCCGCGATGGCGGGACGGATCGCCCTCGTCGACCGCGGGCTCGTGTGACTTCGTCGTCAAGGTGAAGAACGCGCAGAACGCCGGGGCGATCGCCGTCCTCGTCGCCGACAACAAGCCGGGCAGCCCTCCCATCGGGCTCGGCGGAAGCGACCCGACCATCACGATCCCCGCGGTCCGGATCACGCAGGACGACGGCGCGAAGCTGAAGGCCGCGCTCTCCTCGGGCCTGACGGTGACGCTCGGCCTCGACGCGTCCCGGCAAGGCGGGACCGACGCCGGCGGGCCGGATCCTCCTCTACACGCCGGATCCGTACTCCCCCGGCTCCTCGGTCTCCCACTTCGACTCGTCCGCCTCGCCGGATCTCCTGATGGAGCCGAATGCCACGCAGAACACCCCGATTCGCGTCGACGCGACGCTCGAGGCCTTCCGCGACATGGGCTGGCTCCCGGGCGGGGGCCTCCCGGCGACCAGCTACCTCCTCCCCTCCGTCGCGCGCGCGAACGGAAACAACAACGCGTTCTTCACGTCGGACGTCTTCGTGGCGAACCGCGGCGCCGCCGCGGCGAGCTACACGATGAAGTTCCTCGGTCACGACGCGGACGGAACCTCCGGGCCCGAGCGGACGTTCACGCTGGGCGCCGGGCAGGCCGCGGTCCATCGCGACGTGGTCGGCTCGGTCTTCTCGCTCGACCAGACCTACGGGGCGGTCCGGATCACGTCGGACTCGCCCTCGCTGAAGATCTCGAGCGTGACCTCGACGCCCCCGCCGGGCGGGCTCGGCGCGTTCGGCCAGAGCGTCCCCGCCCTGACGGCCTCCCAGCTCGTCGCGGGCGGCCTGCCGGCGACGATCGTCGGGATCCGCGAGGAGGAGGGGAAGTACCGGACGAACGTCGCCCTCGCGAACGCCACGCCTTCGAGCCTCCAGGTCGACGCCGCGCTCGTGGCCGACGACGGCACGGGGCTCGGGACGAAGAGCGTCACGCTTCCGCCTCTCGGGATGACGCAGCTCGGCCGGATCGCCGAGCAGATCACGGGGACGCGCGCCGTCGGCAACGCCACGCTCGTCCTCTCGACGCCGACGGCGAACGGCTCCTTCGCGGCTTTCGCGTCCCTTGTCGAGTTCAACACGAACGACCCCGCGACGCTCCTCCCCGTCACGGCGGGCGGCGGCTCGGCGGTGACCCTGCTCGCCTCGGCGGCGCGGTCGAAGGGGAGCGGAAACTCCTACTTCACGACCGATTTCTTCGCGGCGAACCGGGGCGCGACGGCGGCCACCTACACGCTCAAGTTCCTGAACCATCTCGTCGACGGCCGGGGCGGGGCCGAGGCGACGTTCACGCTCGGCGCCGGCAAGGCGGCGACGTACCGGGACGTCCTCGGGTCGGTCTTCGGCCTCTCGTCGAACAGCGACTACGGCGCGATCCGGGTCGCCGCGGATTCGACGTCGCTCGTCGTCTCGAGCGTCACGTCGACGCCCCCGGCCTCCGGCCCCGGCGCCTTCGGCCAGAGCGTCCCGGGAACCTCCGGGGCGCAGCTGATCGCCGCCGGCTCCTCCGCGACGATCGTCGGGGTCCGCGAGGACGGGAGCTACCGGACGAACCTCGTCCTGACGAACGCGACGGAGGCGACGCTCGACGTCGACGTCGTCCTCTACGCGGATGACGGGTCGAGCCTCGGCGCGCTTCGCCAGACGCTCCTGCCGCTCGAGATGATCCAGATCAACAAGGTCGCGGCGACGATCACGGGCGGCGAGCGACGTCGACGACGCGACCCTCGTCCTCTCGACCCCGACGCCGAACGGCGCCTTCGCCGCCTTCGCGTCCCTGATCGAGTTCAACACGAACGACCCGGCGACGCTCTTCCCGCAGTAGGTGTCAGGGGATTCGGGCGATCAAATCTATTTCCACCTGCGCCCCGGCCGGGAGGCGCGAGACCTGGACGGTCGAGCGCGCCGGCCGGTGGGGGCCGAAGCGTGCGGCGAAGACCTCGTTCATCTTCGGAAACTCGCCGAGGTCCGTCAGGAAGACGGTCGCCTTGACGACGTCGGCGAGGCCGCAGCCGGCCCCCGGAGGATCGCCTCCAGGTTGTCGAAGACGCGCGCCGTCTGGACCTCGACGTCCCCTTCGACGAGCTTCATCGTGGCCGGGTCGAGCGGGATCTGGCCGGCCGTGTAGAGGAAGCCCCCCGCGACGATTCCCTGCGCGTAGGGACCGATGGCCTTCGGGGCGTCCTCGACGGCGATCGTCTTCAGGCTCATGCTCTCGGGTTCCAGACCGCGACGTGCGGCAGGTTGCGGTAGTGCTCGTTGAGGTCGAGCCCGTACCCGATGACGAAGTCCGGGCCGATCGTGAACCCCAGGAAGTCGGCCTTGAGGTCGGCGTTCTCGGGCAGCTGCTTCTTCAGGAGGGCGGCGACCCTCAGCGACCGGGGGCGCCGCGAGGAGAGGAGCTCGAGGATCCGCCGCAGCGTCAGGCCGGTGTCGATGACGTCCTCGAACAGGAGGACGTCCTGCCCCTCGATGTCCATCGACAGGTCGTGGATGAGCTGGATGTTCCCCGACGACTGCGTCCCCGCGTAGGAGCGGACCTGGATGAAATCGACCGAAACGGGGGACTTCAGGCGCTTCAGGAGGTCGGTCAGGAAGAAGACGGAGCCCTTCAGGACCCCCACCGCCCGGATCTCGCGCCCCTCGTAGGTGGCGTCGATTTCGCGGGCGAGGACCGAGAGGCGGGAGGCGATCGCCTCTTCCGAAATCAGGATGTGATCGATCACGGTTCATAATTGTACCCGGTGGACGCAGTCCTCAAGGACGCCTCGGAGGTGCGCGCGGCGTACCAGCGCCTCACGGAGAGGTTCCGCACGCTCTGGCTCTTCCACCAGTTCCTGCAGGGGATCCAGGCCGTGCTTCCCGCGGGGGAGCCGGTTTCGGCCGGTCCCGCGTTCGGGCCGCTCTACGAGCAGATCAAGGCGGTGAAGGAGTCGCGCGAGACGCGCGAGAGCGGCGAGGTGCTCGCCGAGATCGAGAGGCTGCAGGCGACGCTCGACGGCCTCCACGCGACGCTCCTCTCCGCCGACCGGCGCGTGCCGCCTCACGTCCTCCGGCAGTTCTTCGAGAAGACCGGGCGCGACGAGGAGAAGGACCTCGTCCCGCTTCTCCGCTTCTACTTCTACGCGAAGCAGCTCCTCCCCGACGACCTCGACAAGATCGACTTCCTCCTGACGCGGGTCGGGACGCGCCGGCTCCCGGACGGCGGCCTCGAGCTCCGCCCGGAGGTCGAGCTCGAGACCCTTTCGACGGCGCTTCTCGCGCTCACGCAGCGGGAGCCGACGGACCCGGTGGAGGTCCGGTCGGTCGTGAACATCCTCGAGGTCCTCCGGAAGGACATCGAGGCCTGCGCCCGGTTCGAGGACCTGATCCGAAAGAAGCCGCTCGAGAACATCCGGACTCTGAAGCGCCGGATGGGGAACGCCTTCTTCAGCCCCGAGGTCCTGAAGGCGCTCCTCGCCTCGAACGTCGCCGCGAAGCGGAAGTTCCAGACGCTCTACGCCCGGGAGGAGAACCGGATCCTCGAGAAGTCGCGGGACCTCCTGGCCATGGAGAAGGAGCTGGAGCTGGACACCCGCTTCGCGACCGACGAGTTCGCCGCGGAATTCGCGCGCTTCAAGCGCGAGAACGAGGAGTTCGGGCGCCAGAGCCGCCGTCACGGCGTCCGCGCGCGCGACGTGCGCCGTCTCAAGGAGGCGATCCACCGGATCCTCCTGCGGGTGGAGCCCGGCGCGGCGGCCGACTTCGACTCCACCTTCGACACGACCGCGGGGGGCGGACGGGCGGCCCCGGCTCCGGCGTCCCGGGCCGAGCCTCCTCCGGCACCGGAGTGGCGGGCCGAGGCGGATCCCCTGACCGAGGCCGTCGCCGCGAAGATCCTCCACGTCGTCGACCTCATGGGCGACGGCGTCCCTCCCGGCCGCGCCTCCACGTCGGGGGCGATGCCGAACCTGAAGCTGGAGCCGTGGGAGTTCAGCGCCGCTCTCGAGATCGTCCGGGTCGGCCGGTCGCCCGGGCCCGCGGCCGACCCGGCCGCGCGGCTCCTCTTCAACGCGGCCGCCCTCCGGGTCCGGATGGACGAAGAGGCCCGCGAGCTGCGCGGGCTGGTGGACGGGGACCGCAACGCGCTCCCGCCGGGCGCCCTCGACGCGATGGCGGCCTGCCTCGACCGGGCGCAGGAGATCGACCGGCAGTTCCGGACCGCGCTCCTCGACGCCGAGGAGGAAGGGGGCGGCGATCGGCACCGGCAGCTCACCCGCTCCCGCTTCCGGCATCTCCGGGCGTTCACCGGGCTCTGGCTCCTGCAGAGCGCCTTTGGGGGATAGGGGAGGGGTGCTTTAATCGCGGCCGATGGCCGACGCCCCGACGCCCGAGCTGACCGTTCCCGAACAGATCGCCAACCGGCGCGCGGCGCGCGAGAGGATCGCGGCGCTGGGACGCCCCCTCTACCCGAACCGCTGGAACCCGACCCACCTCGTCTCCGACGTGGTGGCGCGCTGGGGAACGCGGGGCGCCGCCGAGCTGGAGGCCGAGCCCGAGGAGGCGCGGGCGGTGCGGGTCCCGGGCCGCCTCCTCGCGATCCGGAAGATGGGGAAGGCGGTCTTCCTCGACCTCTCCGACGGCCGGGAGCGCGTGCAGGTCTACCTGAAGAAGGACGCCCTGCCGGAGGCCGACTGGGCGCTTTACGAGCAGCTCGACCTCGGCGACCACGTCGGCGTGGCCGGCACCGTCTTCAGGACCCGGACGGGCGAGCTCTCGGTGAAGGCCGCGCGCCTCGACTTCCTCGCCAAGTCGCTCCGCCCGCTCCCGGACAAGTGGCACGGCCTGACCGACGTCGAGCGGCGCTATCGCCAGCGCTACGTCGACCTCGCCGTGTCGCCCGAGACGCGGAAGGCCTTCGAGGTCCGCGCGAAGCTCGTCTCGTACATCCGGCGCTTCTTCGACGCCCGGGGCTTCGTCGAGGTGGAGACCCCGATGATGCAGCCGATCGCGGGCGGCGCCGCGGCCCGGCCCTTCGTGACGCACCACAACGCGCTGGACCTCGACCTCTACCTCCGCATCGCGCCGGAGCTCTACCTGAAGCGCCTCGTCGTCGGCGGATTTCCAAGAGTCTACGAGATCAACCGCAACTTCCGGAACGAGGGGATCTCCACCCAGCACAACCCCGAGTTCACGATGCTGGAGTTCTACACGGCGTACGCCGACGCGCGGGACCAGATGGCGCTCACCGAGGAGCTCTTCGCGGGCGCCGCGACGGAGATCCTCGGCACGACCGAGCTCGCCTGGGGCGACGACACGATCTCCCTGAAGGCGCCGTTCCGGCGCGTCAGCATGGTCGACGCGATCCTGGAGTACGTGGGAGCCGCCGAAGAGGAGAGACGAAAGATTTCTTCGAATGGTCCCGAGCAGGACAGCGCGCCGGGCGCCCGACTGACGGCCGCCGACCTCCGCGATCTTCACCTTCTAAGAAGGATTGCGGAACGACACGGAGTGGAAAACGTCGAGAGGTTCGGCGAGTCCAAGGGGAAATTACTAGCAGAAATCTTCGGGGCCGTCGCGGAGCGACGGCTCGTGCAGCCGACGTTCGTCGTCGACTACCCGGCCGAGATCTCGCCGCTCTCGAAGACGAAGCCGGGCGACCCGTCGACGGCCGACCGCTTCGAGCTCTTCGTCGGGCGGATGGAGGTCGCGAACGGCTTCTGCGAGCTGAACGACCCCGACGAGCAGGCCGAGAAGTTCCGCGCGCAGGTGGCGGCCCGGAGGAAGGGGGACGACGAGGCGATGCTCTTCGACGAGGACTACGTCGAGGCCCTCTCCTACGGCATGCCCCCGACCGCCGGGGAGGGGGTCGGGATCGACCGGCTCGCGATGCTCTTCACGAACAGCCCGTCCATCCGCGACGTCATCCTGTTTCCTCTGATGCGTCCGAAGAGAGACCAGGACAAAGATGCTTAGAAAGATCGATGGCCGGCCGGCCCCCCGAGCCCTCTTACCCTCTAAGAAAATCTTCTCTTGATCTCGCTCTTCCTGGCTCGCCGTTATCTTCGCGCCTCGCGGAAGGAGGCGCAGGTCGGGGTCGTCGCCCTCGCGGCGTTCGTCGGCCTGACCCTCGGCGTCGCGGCCCTCGTCGTCTCCCTGGCGCTCCTCGCGGGCTTCCAGGCGCAGATCCGGAGCCGGCTCCTCGCCGAGACGCCCCACCTGACGGTCACGCCGAAGGGGCGCGACGCGTTCGAGGCGGCGGAGGGGTTCGAGGCGAGGATCCGCGCGGTGCCGGGCGTGGCCGCGGTCTCCCCCGTGGCCCGGGGCCGGGTCTGGATCTCGATCGCCGGGAAGACGGCGCCGGCCGACGCCGTCGGGCGTGCCGGCGTCAAGGGGCTCGTCCTCGACCTGAACCAGGCGCGGCCGCTCGGGGCGCTCTACGGCGACGCGGTCACGATCGTCTCCTCGCGGACCCGCCTGTCGCCCCTCGGGCCGGTCCCGATCGTCGTGTCGGGCACCGTCACCGACCTGGCCTCCCCGTCCGCGGCCCGCCGGGCGTCCGAGGCGATCCTGCCGCTCGACGACGCGCGCCGCCTCTTCGCGCTTCCGGAAGGGGGGGCGACGGGGTACGAGGTCTTTCTCGCGGATCCGGCGGCCGCGCCGGCGCGCGCGGCCGCGGTCGTCGCGGCTCTCGGCGGGAACGTCACGGTGACGACCTGGGAGGAGGCGAACCGATCCCTCGTCCTCGCGCTGAAGCTGGAGCGGACCGTCCTCTTCGCGACGGTTTTCCTGATCGTGGTCGTGGCCGGCCTGAACCTCGCCGCGACCTCGGCCGTCTTCGCGGCGACGCGCGCGGGGGACGCCGCCGTCCTCGCGGTCCTCGGCGCCTCGCCGCGGGCCGTGGCGGCCGTCTTCCTCGCGGCGGGCGCCGCGGTCGGCGTCGTGGGGACGGCGGCCGGCGCCCTCCTCGGCGCGGCGGGAGCGGTCGTCCTCGACCGGACCGAGGCCATCCCGCTTCCGGCGCACCTTTACTCGCTCACGCACGTCCCGTTCCGCGTCGACGCGCTCGAGCTCCTCGCGGTCGTGGCCCTGTCGGCCCTCTGGTCGCTCGTCGCGGCCTCGATCCCGGCGCGGGCGGCGTCGCGGCGCAATGTCGCCGAGGCCCTGCGTGGTTGATCCCGGGGGTTTCTCGATCCCCCCGGACCCCCCGCCAGGGAAGGCGGCTCCGCTTCTCGTCGCGGAAGGCCTCGCGAAGGGATTCGGGGCGGGGGAGGCGCGCGTCGAGATCTTCCGGGACGTCTTCCTGACGCTCGCGCCGGGGGACGTCCTCGCCGTCACCGGGCCCTCCGGCTGCGGGAAGTCGACGCTCCTCCACCTCCTCGCCGGGATCGAGACGGCCGACGCGGGGAGCGTCCGGGTCGGGGGCGAGACGTGGGACGGCCTCTCGCCCGAGCGCCGCGCGTCCCTCCGGGGCGAGTCGGTCGGCTTCGTCTTCCAGTTCCACCACCTCCTCCCCGAGCTGACGGCGGAGGAGAACGTGGCGCTGCCTCTCTTCCTCGCGGGGACGGCCGAGGACGAGGGGCGGAGGAGCGCCCGCGAGGTCCTCGAGAGGGTCGGTCTCCTCTCCCGCGCGGCGGCGTTCCCGAGGACGCTTTCCGGAGGCGAGAGGCAGCGCGTCGCGATCGCCCGCGCCGTCGTCCGGCGCCCCCGGATCCTCCTCTGCGACGAGCCGACCGGGAGCCTCGACGCGGCCCACGCGGCCTCGGTTTTCGACCTCCTTCTGGAGGTCGCGAAAGAGCGCGCGGGGGCCGCCATCCTCGTCACCCACGACCCCGAATGGGCGCGTCGCTGTGCTACGATGAAAATGTTGACGCCGAAGGGTTTGACAGGCGCTTAGGTCATGTTCGAAAAGTACAACGAGAAGGCCCGCCGCGCCCTCTTCTTCGCCCGCTACGAGTCGTCGAAGCTCGGCTCGAAGGTGATCGAGTCGGAGCACATCCTCCTCGGCATCCTTCGGGAGGGCGAGGACATCGTCAAGGAGATCTTCAGCCGGTTCAACGTCAAGCCGGACGACATCCGGCGGGAGATCGAAGGGGACCGCGTCTTCGTCGAGAGGGTCTCCTCCACCCAGGAGCTTCCCCTCTCGGAGGAGTCGAAGAAGATCCTCGCCTACGCCTCCCACGAGGCCGAGTCGATGATGCACCCCTACGTCGGGACGGAGCACCTCCTGATCGGGATCCTCCGCGTCGACCCGTGCGTGGCGAGCCGGATCCTGATGTCGCACGGCTTCAACCTGTACGGCGTCCGCGAGGAGACGATCGCGCTCATCAAGGAGCGGGAGGCCTCGAAGCAGAAGAAGGAGCTTCCGTTCCTCGCCGAGTACGCGCGGGACCTGACCGCCCTCGCGCAGCAGGGGTCGTTCGACCCGCTCGTCGGGCGCGACAAGGAGGTCGAGCGGATCATCCAGATCCTCTCGCGCCGGACGAAGAACAACCCGATCCTCCTCGGCGAGCCGGGCGTCGGCAAGACCGCGATCGTCGAGGGGCTCGCCCAGCGGATCATCGAGGGGAACGTCCCGCTCTTCCTCGCGCAGCGGAAGATCCTGGCCCTCGACCTCTCGCTCATCGTGGCCGGGACGAAGTACCGCGGCCAGTTCGAGGAGCGGCTGAAGGGGATCCTCAAGGAGCTGAAGGAGAATCAGGACCTGATCGTCTTCATCGACGAGATCCACTCCCTGATCGGCGCGGGCTCGGCCGAGGGCTCGCTCGACGCGGCGAACATCCTGAAGCCCGCCCTTTCGCGCGGGGAGATCGCCTGCATCGGCGCGACGACGCTGAAGGAATACCGCAAGTACATCGAGAAGGACCGCTCCCTGCTCCGGCGCTTCCAGGCCATCTCGGTGGCCCCGCCGAGCGAGGAGGAGACGCTCGAGATCCTGGACGGCGTCCGCGAGCGGTACGAGAAGTTCCACCGCGTGCGGTACACGGACGAGGCGATCCGGACCGCCGTCTACCAGGCGAACCGCTACATCCCCGACCGCTTCTTCCCCGACAAGGCGATCGACATCCTCGACGAGGCGGGCGCGAAGGTGAAGCTCCGGAAGACCGCCGACACGCAGAACCTCCGCCGCCTCGAGAACGAGGTGAAGCAGATCGTCAAGGAGATGAAGAAGGCGATCTCCGAGAAGGACTTCGAGCGCGCCGTCTTCCTGCGCGAGCGCGAGATCGAGATCAAGGAGGAGATCGAGCGGACGAAGGCGATCGCGAACGACGAAGCCCACCCGGTCGACGTGACCCGGGGCGACGTCGAGGAGATCATCTCGAGCTGGACCGGGATTCCCGTCACGTCCCTCCACGTCGAGGAGGCCGAGAAGCTCCTCCACATGGAAGAGACGCTCAAGAAGCGCGTCATCGGCCAGGACCCCGCGATCGCCGCGATCAGCCGGGCCATCCGCCGCTCGCGGCTCGGCGTGAAGAACCCGAACCGCCCGATGGGCTCCTTCGTCTTCCTCGGGCCGTCGGGCGTGGGGAAGACCGAAGTCGCCCGCCGCCTCGCCGAGTTCCTCTTCGACCACCAGAAATCGCTCGTCCGCTTCGACATGTCCGAGTACATGGAGAAGCACGCGGTGTCGAAGCTGATCGGCTCGCCGCCGGGCTACGTCGGCCACGAGGAAGGGGGCCAGCTCACGGAGCGGATCCGCCGCCAGCCCTACTCGCGTGATCCTCCTCGACGAGATCGAGAAGGCCCACCCCGACATCGCGAACCTGCTCCTGCAGATCCTCGAGGACGGGCAGCTGACGGACGCCTACGGCAACGTCGTCGACTTCAAGAACACGCTGATCATCATGACCTCGAACATCGGGACGAAGTTCCTCGTCACGCAGTCGAAGATGGGCTTCGGCGAGGGAAAGGGCTCGATGCCGATGCGCGAGGTCGAGGAGATGGTCCTGAAGGAGCTCCGGCGCGAGTTCTCGCCGGAGTTCATCAACCGGATCGACGAGCTGATCGTCTTCAATCCGCTCGGGCTCGAGGAGCTCCGGGCCATCGGGCGGCTCCTCCTCGACGACGTGGCGGCGACCCTGAAGCACCGGGGCCTCTCCCTCGTGGCGGACGCCGCGGCCATCGACTGGCTCCTCAAGGTGTCGGGGCACGACCAGCATTCCGGGGCGCGGCCTCTTCGCCGCACGATCCAACGGCACGTCGAGGACGCGGTATCGGAATTGCTGATCACGTCCCGAGAGCCGCTGGAGTGTGTCGAAGTGACCGTGGTCGGGGACGAGCTCAAGGTTCAGGCCCGGTCTCCCGAGCCGGTCGGCATCGGGTCGGTAGCCGGGGTGACCTCTTTGACGGGCACCGGCGGGCTCGCCGGTTGGTATTCGCGGACGGGTCTGCACGGGGCGTTCCGGGCCGCGGCCCTCGTCGCCCTCCTCGGCGGCGTTCCGGCCCTCGGCCAGGCGCCGCCCGCGGCCCGACCCCGACCCCGGTCCCGTCGCTCGGAGGTCCGTCGCCGGAGCTCGCCCTTCGGCGGCGCGATGGGGAAGTCGCTCTTCGAGACGGCTCCGACCCGGCCGCCGGCGCGCCGACGGCCGCCGGCCAGAAGATCGTCGAGATCCAGGTCCGGGGGGGCAGACCGTCACGAGCGACACGATCGCCTTCTACCTCGGCGTGAAGGTGGGCGACGTCTACGACCCGGCCGTCGTCCGGCGCAACTTCGCCCGGCTCTGGGACTCGGGCCTCTTCGAGGACCTGAAGCTGGAGCGGGACGAGGTCCCCGGCGGCGTCGCGCTGATCGCCACGGTCGTCGAGAGGCCGACCGTCGCCGACCTGGAATTCCGCGGCAACAAGAAGATGACGACCTCCCAGCTGAAGGACAAGCTGAAGGAAGGGAAGGCCGAGATCAAGGTCGGCTCGCCGGTCTCGTTCCGGGAGGTCGCGAAGGCGAAGTCGGTGCTGCTCGAGGCCTACAAGTCCGAGGGCTTCCGGTCGGTCTCGATGGAGGCGTCGATCGAGACCGTCGCCGAGAACACGCGCCGCGTCGTCTTCCAGATCGACGAGGGCGACAAGCTGAAAATCGAGTCGATCAACTTCACCGGCAACACGGTCATCGGCGCGCAGACGCTCCGCAACGCGATGAAGAAGACCGCCACGCACCACTGGTGGCGCGTTCTACGACTCGCAAGTCGACCTTCAACCAGGCGAGTTACGACGAGGACGTCGATCTCCTCCGGAAGGCCTACCAGGACCGCGGCTACAAGGACGTCGTCGTCAAGGACGCGATCCTGGACGTCTTCGTCGTGAACCCGAAGGAGAAGAAGCCCGACAAGATCGTCCGCCGCGTCCGGCTCACGATCCCGATCGTGGAAGGGGACCGGTGGTATTTCGGCGCGGTCAAGGTCACGGGCTCGACCGTCTTCCCCGAGCAGAACCTCCAGCGGGTCTTCCAGTACAAGCCCGGGAAGCCGCTGTCGCGGGCCGTCATCGACGACGGCAAGAAGTCGATCGACGGGGCCTACCGCTCCCGCGGCTACATCTACGCCTTCCTGAACCAGGAGTTCACCGAGAAGCCGAACCACGTCGTCGACGTGACGATCCAGATCACCGAGGGGGACCAGTACCGGCTCGGCCGGATCGAGTTCAGCGGGAACAAGACGACGCGCGACAAGGTGCTGCGCCGCGAGCTCGTCCTCTCCGAGGGCGACATCATGGACATGGAGATCTTCCGCAAGGGCCTCTACAAGATCACGCAGCTCGGGTACTTCAAGATCGAGGAGGACCCCGACTTCCGGGTGAACCCCGAGACGAAGACGGTCGACGTCCTCGTGAAGGGGACCGACACGAACCGCAACGAGGTCCAGTTCGGCGCGGGGTACTCGCAGCTGGACGGCTTCTTCGGCCAGTTCCAGTTCAACACCCGGAACTTCCTGGGCCGCGGCGACACGCTCGGCGTCCAGTTCCAGAAGGGCTCGGCCTCGAACTTCCTCGACCTGTCGTTCTCTGAGCCGTACTTCCTCGACAAGCGGATGGCCATCGGCGGCTCGGTCTTCAACCGGAACCTCTCGTACCTCGACGTCTCGGACCAGAAGACGAAGGGGGTCACCGCGTCGCTCGGCTACGGTCTCGGGCTCTTCGACTCCCTCTCCCTCTTCTACAGCTTCACCGACACGAGCAGCAAGTACCAGGTCTACCCGCCGCCGCCGCCGCCGGGCGCCGGGACGCCGCCGCCGGCCTACGCCTACTACGTGGGTCGGATCTCGTCCGTCACGCCGGGCTACCGGTACGACAGCCGCAACGACCCGTTCAATCCGACGGCCGGCAAGCAGTACGGCGCGGCGGTCACGCTCGCGGGCGGCCCGCTCGGCGGCCAGTACTCGTACATCAAGCCGAGCCTGAGCCTGACCTGGTACGTGCCGGTCACGCGGCGGACGAACTTCGCCTTCAACCTCAGCGGCGGCTGGATCCGGCCCTACAACGGGGCGCAGATTCCGATCTTCGAGCGCTACCGGATCGGCGGCGACCGGTCGATCCGGGCCTTCAACTTCGGCGCGATCTATCCGCTCGACAAGAACGGGCGCGCCTACTTCGACCAGAACGGCTCGCTCCTCGGGGGCGACAAGTTCTACTACTTCAACATCGAGTACTGCGTCTCGGTGGCCGGGCCGCTCACGCTCGCCGCCTTCTTCGACGCCGGGAACACCTGGATCGAGACCCAGCCGTTCACGCCCTTGACCCTCCGGAAATCGGCCGGCGTCGAGGCGCGGATCTTCCTCCCGATCTTCCAGGCCCCGCTCCGGTTCATCTATGGGGTCAACCTCCAGCCGGTCGTGATCCTGGACGCCCAGGGACAGCCCCTCCAGGGAGCCCAGGAGAAGAACTCCAGCTTCACGTTCACCATCGGGAGCACGTTCTGACGCATCTGCGGTAGACTTCGGCGCTCTTCGGAGCCGTCCTCGTTGCGGCCGGATCCCCGAAGACCAATTCAAAAGGAGTTCAGTTCATGAATGGGACCCTCACAGTCGCCGTGGCCGCCCTGGCCGCCGGTCTCGTCGTCGCCCCGACCGCGGTCGCCCAGGGCACGGGCGTCAAGGTCGGCGTCATCGACGTCCAGCGCATCGTCGGAGAATCGGCCGTCGGCAAGGAATCCCTCGCCCGCGTCCAGAAGGTGCAGCAGGGGAAGCAGGAAGAGCTTGTGAAGCGCCAGAAGGAGCTTCGCGACCTCGAGCAGAAGATCTCGGAGCAGAACAAGTCGCTCTCCGAGGAGGCGCTCGAGAAAGTCCAGAAGGACTACCAGTCGAAGGCCCTGGACCTGAAGCGCTTTCAGGACGACGCCCAGCGCGAGCTGGAGGAAACCCAGCGGCGGGAGCTGGGCGAGCTCGAGAAGCGGATCATGCCGGTCATCGACGCCGCCGCCAAGGAGCAGGGCTTCACGATGATCTTCAACAAGTTCCAGAGCGGCCTCCTCTTCGCCGCCGAGGGGACCGACATCACCGAGTCGGTCATCACGAAGTTCAACTCGCAGATCGCGGCGTCCGCCAAGCCGCCGGCTGCCGCGCCGGCGACCGCCAAGCCGGCCTCGGCGGCTCCGGCCCCGAAGAAGAACTAGCCTCCGGACGCGACCCCGTGTCCGCGTTCTCCGTCGCCGAGATCGCCGCCCGCTGCGGCGGGCGGGTCGTCGGCGACGGCGGCCTCCGGATCTCGGGCGTCCGATCGCTCGAGTCGGCCGGTCCCTCGGACCTCTCCTTCGTCGCGGATGCGCGGGCGGAGAAGCTGGCGGCCGGATCGAAGGCCGGAGCGCTCCTCGCCCGCGACGCCTCCCGGCACCCGGGCCGGATCGTCGTCGAGGCGGCCGACCCCGCGCTCGTCCTCGCGGGCGTCCTCGGCCTCTTCTTCCCCCGGCGGGCGGCCCGGCCCGGCGTCCATCCGACCGCCGTCGTCGAGCCGGGCGCGGCCGTCGACCCGTCGGCCGAGATCGGGCCCTTCGCCGTGGTCGGGGAGGGGACGCGGGTCGGCGCGGGCGCGATCGTGGAGGCGCACGCCGCCCTCGGGAGGCACTGCACGGTCGGGCCCGGCGCCCGCCTCCATCCGCACGTCGTCCTCTACGACGGCGTGACGCTCGGCGCGAGGGTCGAGGTGCACGCCGGCGTCGTCCTCGGCGCCGACGGCTTCGGCTACGCCCCGACGCCGTCGGGGATCGTCAAGGTCCCGCAGGTCGGCGGCGTGACCGTGGACGAGGACGTCGAGATCGGGGCGAACAGCTGCATCGACCGCGCGACGCTGGAGCAGACGCGCGTCGGGGCGGGAACCAAGATCGACGACCTCGTCATGATCGGCCACAACTCGGTGATCGGGCGGCACGTGATCCTCTGCGGCCAGGTGGGCCTCGCCGGCTCCACCGTCGTGGGGGACGGCGCGGTCCTCGCCGGGCAGGTCGGCTCGGCCGGCCACCTGACGATCGGCCCGGGAGCGAAGGCGGGGGCGCAGACCGGCATCGCCCACGACGTCCCGGCGGGGGAGACCGTCTTCGGAACTCCCGAAATGAGCCACCGCGAGGCGCTCCGCGCCTACGCCGAGCTGCGCCGGCTGCCGGAGACCGCGCGGGCCGTCCGCGAGCTCCTGGGCGCGTTCCCGGACCAAAGAGGAGGAGACGCCTTGACCTCGACGAACGCTGCCGCTCAGGCGCCCGCCATGGACATCGGGCAGATCCTCGCCGTCCTGCCTCACCGCTACCCCTTCCTGCTCGTGGACCGGATCCTCTCGATCGAAGGCGGGAAGAGGGCCGTCGGGCTGAAGAACGTCTCCGTCAACGAGGAGTTCTTCCAGGGGCACTTCCCGGGGAATCCGGTCATGCCGGGCGTCCTCATTCTCGAGGCGATGGCCCAGACGGGCGGCTGCCTCGTCTTCGCCCTCAAGCCGGAATACAAAGGAACGAAGCTGATGTACTTGTCCGGGATCGACAAGGCCCGTTTCCGCCGCCCGGTCGTCCCGGGGGACCAGCTCGTGATGACGCTCGAGGTCGTCGCGGCGCGGCCGAGCTTCGTGAAAGTGAGTGGCGAGGCCCGCGTCGACGGCGTCCTCTGCGCGGAGGCGGAGCTGCTCTGCACGCTCGTCGACCTCCCGAAAGGCATGGCCGGCTGATGGCGATCCACTCGACTGCCGTCGTCGATCCGGCCGCCGCGATCCACCCCACCGCCGAAGTCGGCCCGTACGCCATCGTCGGGCCGAACGTCGCGATCGGCGCACGGACGACGGTCGGCGCCCACGCCGTTCTCGAGGGACCGACGACCGTCGGCGAGGACAACCGGATCTTCCACCACGCGTCACTCGGAGGCCCGCCGCAGGACCTGAAGTACAAGGGGGAGCCGACGACGCTCGTCGTCGGGAACCGGAACGTCTTCCGCGAGTTCTCGACCGCTCACCGCGGAACGGTCACGGGTCATCGGACGACCGTCATCGGCGACGACAATCTCTTCATGGCCTACTCCCATGTCGCCCACGACTGCGTCGTCGGGAGCCGTACCGTCTTCGCGAATTACGCGGGGCTCGCGGGGCACTGCACGGTGGAGGACGACGCCATCCTCGGCGCCTACGTCGGCGTGAGGCAGTTCCTGAGGATCGGGCGGCATGCGTTTCTGGGCGCTTTCACCGCCGTGAACAAGGACGTCCTGCCGTTCTGCTGGACGTCACCCGACCGCGATGTGAGGGCATGGAAGATCAACAGTGTGGGGCTTTCCCGGAAGGGCTACTCCGACGAGCGGATCAAGGCGCTGCAGAAGGCCTACCGCGCCCTCCACCGGCACCGACACGACCACAAGGCGCTCCTCGCGGCCCTCGCCGAGATCTCCGCGGCGTCGGAGGACGTGAAGTACCTCCACGACTTCGTCGCGGGATCCGAGCAAGGCATCCACGGGGCGTAAGCGGACGGGAGGAACCCGTCTCGGGTGCCCCCCATTCCCCCCTCCGCGCAAGAGGGGGACTATTCCTCGACGACCTCGGCCTTGCGGGTCTTGGCGTGGTCGTTGATGAGCTTCTCCTGGATGGGGCGCGGAACCTCCTCGTAGTGGCCCATCTCCATCGTGAAGGCGCCCCGGCCCTGCGTGATGGAGCGGAGCACGGGCGCGTAGGAGATCATTTCGGCGAGCGGAACGTCGGCCTTGATGACGGCCTCGTCGCCTTCCGTCTCCATCCCGGCCGGGCGGCCGCGGCGGCTCGTCAGGTCGCCCATCAGGTCGCCCATGTACTCCTGCGGCGCCTGGATGGCGACCTTCATGATCGGCTCGAGGATCGTCGGCCGCGCCTTCTCCATGGCGTCCTTGTAGGCGAGCGAGCCGGCGATCTTGAACGCCATCTCCGAGGAGTCGACGTCGTGGTACTGACCGTCGTAGACCTCGACCCTGAAGTCCACCATCGGGAAGCCGGCCAGGTAGCCGCGCTTGCGGGCGTCCTGGATCCCCTTCTCGATCGCCGGGATGAAGCCGCGCGGGATCGAGCCGCCGAACGATGTCGTCCTCGAACTGGAAGTCGGCGCCGCGCCGCGAGCGGCTTGATCCGGATCTTGCAGTCGGCGAACTGGCCGTGGCCTCCGGTCTGCTTCTTGTGGCGGCCGTGCCCTTCGGCCGAACGGGTGATCGTCTCGCGGTAGGGGACCTTCGGCGGGTGGAGGATGACCTCGACCCCCGACTTCCGCTTCATCCGCGCGACGGCGATCTCGACGTGGAGCTGCCCGGCGCCGGAGAGGAGGAACTGGTGGGTGTCGGCGTCGCGCGAGAACTTCAGGGAGGGGTCCTCTTCGACGAGCTTGTGGATGGCGGTCGAGATCTTGTCCTCGTCCCCCTTCGCCTTCGGCTCGATCGCGAAGGAGATCGCCGGCTCGGCGAACTCGAACGGCGCGAAGAGGAACGGCTTGTCCTTCGCGGCGAGGGAGTCGCCGGTCAGCGTCTCCTTCAGCTTCGCGGCGCCGCCGATATCGCCGGCGGGAACCTCGGGGACGTTCTGCTGCTGCTTGCCGAGCGGCGAGAAGAGGGGCCCGAAGCGCTCCGTGACCTCGCGCCCGACGTTCAGGTAGGTGCCGTCGGACTTCAGCGTCCCGGAGACGGCCCGGAAGAGAGTGAGCCGGCCGGCGAAGGGGTCCGAGATCGTCTTGAAGACGAAGGCGGCCGGGGGACCTCCGGCGTCGACGGCGAGCGCCTCGCTCTTGCCGTCCTTTCCCTTCGCGACGGCCTGGAAGCTGTCGGCCGTGGGGAGAAGGTCCACGATCTCGTCGAGCAGCTTCTCGACGCCGGTCTCGTGGCTGCCCGCGGCCGTGAAGAGGACGGGGGCGATCCGCCGCGAGCGGATCGCGGCGCGGAGCGCGGGGTGCATCTGCTCTTCCGACAGGTTCCCCTGGCTGAAGAAAAGCTCCATGAGCTTGTCGTCGCCCTCGGCCACCATCTCGACGAGCGCCTCGTGGAGCGACGCGGCGTCCTTCGCGAACTCCTCGGGGACCGGGCCGGGCGCCGTCTTCCCCCCGTCGTCGGTCAGGGCGCCCTGCATGGAGATCAGGTCGATCACGCCGCGGAACCCCTTCTCCTTGCCGATCGGCGCCTCCGCGGCCACGCAGATCCGGCCGAACTTCTTCTGAAGCTGGTCCATGACCCGTCCGCCGTCGGCGTTCTCGCGGTCCATCCGGTTGACGACGACGAGGCGGGGGAGGCCCATCTCGTCCGCCACCTTCCAGGCCTTCTCGGTCTGCACCTGGACGCCCGCGACGGCGTCCACCACGAGGACGACCGCGTCCGCGGCGCGCATCCCGCAGACCATCTCGGAGACGAAGATGCCGTAGCCCGGCGTGTCGATCAGGTTGACCTTGCGCTTCTTCCACTCGAGCGACGCGACGGCGAGGCCGATCGAGATCTTCCGTTCGATCTCCTCGGGATCGAAATCGGTGGGGGCGGAGCCGTCCTCCACGCGGCCGAAGCGCGGCGTGGCGCCCGCCTCGTGGAGGAGGGCGGAGACGAGGGTGGTCTTGCCGACGCCGTTGTGGCCGACGAAGGCGACGTTGTGAATCGCGTTGGCGGGAAAAACTTTCATGTCGTGTCGAATCCTCTCGCGCGCCGATGGGCGAGGGGCGATTATAGGAAGGCCCGCGGCGTCCGGAGAGCCGAAAAGACGTCGGAAAACGGCTGATAGAATTCGAGGCCGGACGGAATCGGATCACGGTTCCCGGACGAATCTCGTCCGGGGGAGGGTTTTTGCCGACCGAAGCAGGGTCGTCGTTCACGGGTCTGCCGAAACGATTCGGCCGGTACGAGGTCGTCCGCGAGCTGGGCAAGGGCGCGATGGGCGTCGTCTACCTCGGAAAGGACCCGGTGATCGGCCGCCTCGTCGCGCTCAAGACGATCCGCGCGGCCGCGGAGGACGACCTCGAGCAGCGCGAGTTCAGCGAGCGGTTCCTCCGCGAAGCCCAGGCCGCCGGCACCCTCAACCACCCGAACATCGTCACCGTGCACGACGTGGGCGAGGAGGACGAGACCTCCTTCATCGCCATGGAGTACGTCGAGGGAAAGAACCTGAAGCAGCTGATCCGCGAGAAAGAGCCGCTCTCGTGGGACCGGATCTCGGAGATCATCGCCCATGCCGCCGAGGCCCTCGATTACGCGCACCGGCGCGGCATCGTCCACCGCGACGTGAAGCCCGCGAACATCATCATCACCCCCGACGGCGCGGTGAAGATCACCGACTTCGGCATCGCGAAGATCGAGACCTCGAGCCTGACCGAGACCGGGCAGTTTCTCGGGACGCCGAACTACATGTCGCCGGAGCAGGTCACGGGCGAGGTGGTCGACGGCCGGAGCGACCTCTTTTCCCTCGGCGTCGTCCTCTACGAGCTCCTGACGAAGAAGAAGCCGTTCCTCGGCGACAACGTCACCTCGATCTCCTACAAGATCGTCCACGAGGACTACGCGCGGCTGCAAGCGGTCGACACCTCCATCCCCGCCGAGTTCAACCCGATCCTCGCCCAGGCGCTCGCGAAGGACCCCGCGTCCCGCTA
This sequence comes from uncultured Acidobacteriota bacterium, assembly GCA_963821435.1. Lineage (GTDB taxonomy): Bacteria > Acidobacteriota > Thermoanaerobaculia > UBA5066 > UBA5066 > DAOMFB01. The sequence continues at coordinate 68,941 of CAWGDR010000013.1, read as the reverse complement.
CCAGCGCGGGTCGGACTTCGCGCGGGCCCTCTCCGAGTACAAAGCGAGGCAGGCCGAGTACGAGATGATCCGCGGCCTCGGCGAGATGGTCGCGCAGGCCGAGAGACTCGGGCCGGTCGCCACGGTGGAGGCGCCCCCCTCGGCGGCGCCTCGGGGCGGAGCGCCCGTGCCCGAAGAGACCGTGAAGGCGCCTCCGAAGGGACCGGGGACGGGACCGCCGGCGCTCGCGTCCCTGACGCGGCAGCGGCGCGACGACCTGAATCCGCAGCTCGCCGTTTCGACCCCGAAGGCCGACCTCGACTCCTCGATCCCCGACTGGAGCCTCGACACGGACGCGATGAGGAAGCCGGCGGCTCGCGATCCGGTGCCGCCGTCCCCGGGGACGATGATCTCCGACCCGGGCGCCGCGAAAGCCGAAACGGCTCCCGCGCCGGCCGCCGCGAGCCCCGCTCCTCCTCCGGCGGCGTCCGCGCCGGCGCCGGGCCTCCGGCCGGACGAGAAGACCCCGCCGCGCCCCGTTCCGGCCGTCCGGGCGGAGCCTCCCGCGACGCCGCGGCCGGTTCCGGCGCTCGACTTCGGCGGCTCGGTCAAGACCAACGACGTCTCCGGCCCGATCCGCAGGCCCGCTCCCGCCCCGAAACCGGAGGGAGGACTGCCGGGGCCGAGACCTCCGGCACTTCCGCAGGAGGTGACGGGCCCGGTCCCGCGGGTCGCGGGGCCGCCGACGGCCTCTCAACCCGTGCGACCGGCGCCCCGTCCCGCCGCGCCGGCGCCGCATCGGGGCGGCTTCCACCGTGGCGCGGGAGAGGACGGCGCCCGTCCGGATCGAGGCGGCGCCCGCGGCGGCCGCGGAGCCCGAGGAGAAAGCGACCTTCTCCGGCGTCCTGCGACGGGACGTGAACCGGCGCTGGGTTCTCATCATCCTCGGCATCGCCGTCGGCCTCGGCCTGCTCATCGCCGGGCTGATGTGGCAGCGGAGCCGGTCGATCGCCCCGTCGAAGAACCCGGCGGAATCGGCCGCCTTCGAGGAGACGGTGGCGACGAGCCGCCGGCTCCTCGACGACGGGAACCGCTTCCTCGCGGAAGGGAAGCTGGAGGAGGCCCGGAAGTCCTTCGCCGACCTGGTCCGCCGCGCGCCGGATTCGGCGCCGGCGCGAGACGCGCTCCGCCAGACGCAGCTGCTGATCGCCAAGAAGGCCGAGCTGGACCGCCGGAACGAACAGGTCGCCCGGCACCTCGAAGCCGCCCGTGCGGCGCGCGAGACCTCCCGGTGGCCGGCCGCCGCGTCCGAGGCCGCCGCCGCGCGCGCGCTCGAGCCGGAGAACGAGGAGGCGAAGGGGATCGAGGCGCTCGCGCTGGAGTCGATCCGCAAGCTCCCGAAGGGGGCGCGCTCCCGCGCGGAGGCGGAGCTGCGTGCGCTGAAGGCGGCGCCCGCCGCCGCGGTGGCTCCGGCGACGGCCGGTCGGCTTCCGGCGGCCGACCTGCCGCTCTCAGTGTCGTTCCGGAGCCCCGTGCCGGAGGGCTGGCTCTTCGTCCGCTTCGACGACCGCGAGGTTTTCCGCCGGGCCTTCGAATTCGGCCCCGGAGCCTCCGGCGGACTCGTCGAGGGGAACGCCGACCTCCCGCCGGGGAGCGGCGAGCTCCGGGTCTGGGTCATCGCCGCGGACGGCTCGGTGCGCGACTACGCGACCCGGAAGGTGGAGCGGACCGGGAACGAGAAGCGGACGCTCGTCGTGGAGCTCGACGCCGCGCGAAAGCTCTCCCTGGCCGTGAAGTGATCCGGGCACCCCGGGCGCGCCTCTCCGCGATCCTCGTCCTTTTCGCCGCGGTTCCGGCGGCCGCCGACGGGCCCTCCGGCGGACCGGCGCAGCCGTTCGGCCCGTCTCCCATCGTCCGTTCGCGGAAGGGGGTCGTCTCGTCCGCGGAGGCGCGCGCCTCCCGGGCGGGGGCCGCGGTTCTCGCGGACGGAGGGAACGCCGTGGACGCCGCCATCGCGACGGCGCTCGCGCTCGCCGTGACCTATCCCGAAGCGGGAAACGTGGCCGGGGGCGGCTTCGCGGTCGTCCGGACCGCCGACGGGCGTTTCTACGCGCTCGATTTCCGGGAGACCGCGCCGGCGGGCGCTTGGCCCGGGGCGTTCCTCGGACCCGACGGCCGGGCGCGACCCTCGGCCTCGCTCGCGGGAGGGCTCTCGGTTTGCACGCCCGGGACCCCGCGGGGCCTCGAAGCGCTGCACCGGAAGCTCGGGAAGCTGCCGTGGCGGAGGCTCGTCGAGCCGGCGATCCTCCTCGCGCGCGACGGTTTTCCGGTGCCGGGAACGCTCCACGCGGACCTCGTCCAGAACGCCGGCCGCCTGAAATCGGTCCCGGCCTCGGCCGCCCTCTTCTTCCCGGAGGGCGCGCCCCTCGCCGAAGGGAAGATCCTCCGCCAGCCGGAGCTCGCCGCGACGCTCGAGGCGATCGCCGCGAAGGGCGCGGACGGGTTTCATCGCGGCCCCGTCGCCCGAAGGGTGGTCGACTACGTGCGTGCGACGGGAGGAGTCCTCTCGGAGGAGGACCTGGCGCTCTACGAGCCGGTCTGGCGGGATCCGTTCACCGTCGACTACGGCCGCTGGCGGATCGTGACGATGCCGCCGCCGTCGGCCGGCGGCGTCCTCTTCCTCTCGATCCTCGGGCAGCTCGCCGCGGCGCCGCGCGACGTCGCCACCCTCCCCGCCGACGCGCGGATGCACCTCGTCGCGGAGGCGGAGCGGCGCGCCTACGCCGACCGGAACGAGTTCCTCGCCGACCCCGATTGCGTGCCGATTCCGCTCGCGCGGATCCTCGCCCCCTCGCGGCTCGCCGCGCTCGGGGCCTCCATCGACGTCGGGAAGGCGACGCCCTCCGCGTCGATCCGCGCGGCGGGGGTCCCGGACGGCGGCCCGAATACGACGCACCTCTCGGTGGCGACCACCGCGGGCGAGGCCGTGGCGCTCACGACGACGCTGAACGAGACGTTCGGAAACGGCGAGGTCGTGCCGGGGGTGGGAGTCCTCCTGAACAACGAGATGGACGACTTCGCCGTCATGCCGGGCCAGCCGAACCTCTTTGGCCTCGTTCAAAGCGCCTCGAACGGTGTCCGCGCCGGCGCGCGCCCGGTCTCCTCGATGATGCCCGCGATCATTCTCGAGGACGGCCGGCCCCGCTTCGTCCTGGGATCGCCCGGAGGCTCGACGATCCCGACCTCGGTCCTGCAGGTCTTCCTGAACGCCGGGCCGCTCGGCCTTCCGCTCGACGCCGCCGTCGCCGCTCCGCGCTTTCACCACCAGCACCTTCCCGATCAGATCGAGGTCGAGGCCGGCGTCTTCCCCGAGACGCTCCTCGCGGCGCTCCGGGCCCGGGGCCACGCCGTCAAGGAGCGGGAGCTGACGAAGACCTGGGGCCGCCTCGGCGCCGTCAATGCCGCCGGCTTCGAGGCGGACGGGGCCGTCGTCGGCGTCGCCGACCCGCGGCGGAGCGGCCTCCCGGCCTCGGTCGAGGAGTCCCTGTCGGAGCCGCATCGCTGAAAGTGGCGCCGAATCTCCGCGGATGGTATCTTCCGCCTCCGCGTTTTCGGTCGGGGCGTAGCGCAGCCTGGTAGCGCACACGGTTCGGGACCGTGGGGTCGGAGGTTCAAATCCTCTCGCCCCGACCATCTTTCCGTCTTTCCGCGGCGGTCTGGCGTCCGCGGCGATCGCGACGGGAGCCTGCATGTCGAAAGAGGTCCGTGCGGGGAGACGCCCCGAGCCAAAGCAGCCGTCGCCTCACGTGGCGAGGAAGCGGAAGCTGAAGCGCCACCTCATCCTGGAAAGCGCGGTGAAGGCCTTCGCCTCCCGCGGCTTCTACGGGACGTCGATGGACGACATCGCCGAGGAGCTTCACCTGACGCGCGGGAGCCTCTACTACTACTTCCGCGACAAGGAGGAGATCCTGGCGCTCTGCCACCTCGCGGCCCTCGAGGCCGTCCTCGAGGCGGCCGAGAGGGTCCGGGCGGCCGGCCTCCCTCCCGACGAGACGCTGCGGCGGCTCGTCGTGGAGCACGTCCGGATCCAGGTCGACAAGTTCCACGGTACCGCGCTCGCGCTCGAGTTCGACGCCCTCGAGCCCAAGGCGCGTGCCACCGTCGTCGCCGCGCGGGACCGCTACGAGCGCGTGCTCCGGGAGGTCCTGGCGGACGGGATCGCGGCGGGGCTCTTCCGGCCGGTCGACCCGAAGTTGGCCGCGTTCTCGATCTTCGGCGCCATCAACTGGATCGGCCGCTGGTACCGCGCGTCGGGGCCGGCCACCCCGGACGCCATCGGCGAGCAGTTCGCGGAGGTTTTCCTGGAGGGGCTTCGGATGCCGCCCGGAGCGGCGAGGCCCGGAGGGACTCAGGCCGCGCGCTGATCAGGGCGCCTTGTCGGAGACGTCGAGGATTCCGACGAGGCGGCCGGAGTGGTCGGCCCCCCCATCCGTCGAGAGGAGGATGGCGGTGCGTCCGGCCGCGGGGAGGCCGGTGGGGAGCCGGAGCGCCAGGTCCCCCTCGTCCGACGGCCCCGCGTGCTGCGGGCCGCTCGCCCAGGTGAGCCTTCCGCCGTCGCGAAGCGTCACCTCGAAGGTCCTCGCCGCTTCGGGGAGGAGCTGTCGGGAGAAGACGAGAAGGAGCGGCGTCCCGATCGGACGCGCCACCCGGTAGACGGGCGCTCCCGCTTCCCGGGACAGCGTGACGAGGACGGTCTGGGTGACGGGAACGACGCCCGCCTGTGCCGCGGGGGGCGGCACGGCCGAGGCCAGCTCGCGGGCACGGAGGTGGGCCTTCTCGAGGTCGCTCTTCAGGCGGAGAGCGGAAGCGAGCGCGGCGAGGAGCAGGATCGCGAGGAACGCGAACGCCACGACCAGCCCCGTGCGGCCCGCGGACGGCTTGCCGCGAGCAGGGCGGAGGGAGTCCCCGCGGCGGAGGGCCTTGTTCCCCGCCATCTGGAGCTTGAAGCGCGTCGTCGTGTCGACGCGCTCTCGGTAGTACGGCGTCTCGAGGAGAGACTCCTCGAAGCGCCGCTTGTCGCTCGTAGAGAGCCGCCCGAGGACATAGTCCGACACGAGGTCGTCCTCGGCCTCCTCCACCCGGTCGAGCAGCGCGTCGTCGGAGAAGTACGCCTCCTCGAAGCGGGCGCGCTTCCCGTCGGGCAGCCGGCGAAGCAGATAGTCCCGGATCTCGTCCGGCGAGGGTTTCGCCGCGCTCACGACGGCTCGCCGTCCCCGGAGCCCCGCCCGGCCTCCGGACGCTCCGGAGTCATCCGCTTCTTCAGTTCGCGCTTCGCGCGGTAGACCCGCATGTCGACGGCATCCGTCGAGATCCCTTCCTCCCGGGCGATCGTCCGCGAGGGGACCTCCTCGACGAAGCGGCGGACGAGGAGCGACCTCATCCTCTCCGGAAGGAGATCGAGGGCCCGGCGGAAGCGCATCGCGCGGCTCGAGACGAGCGCGTCGTTCAGGGGGTTCGTGTCCCCCGCGATCTGGACGGCGCCGGTGATCCCGTCGTGCGTCGAGGCCTTCTGGACGCGGCGGCAGTACTCGAGAAAGACGTTCTTCGCGACTCCGAGGGCGTACGCCTCGGCGGAGTCGAGCAGCTCGCCCCGGCTGATCCGCTGGAAGACCCGGAGCAGCGTCTCTTGCGCGAGATCGCGCGCGTCGTCTTCCGTCCGGACGCCGCGGGAGAGGAAGAAACGGCGGAGCTTCTCCGGGAGGCGTCCGAACTCCTCGAGGGAAGGGTCGTTCCAGCGCGTCGTCGGCATCGGTTTGGTCCCGCGAGTGGACAGGCCGATCTTACGCCGCCCGCTTCCGGCCGCCGCCGAGAGCCATCGTTGCCTTATGAAATTCGGAATATTCAACTAATTCTAGTAGTTTATTAGGGAATCAACTAACTCGGCTGCTGTGGTAGTGGCAGAAACAGTGAGAACCTTTCGATTCCGGGGGGTTGACAGGGCCTTGGAATCGAATGATTATTCGCAGCGTTGAATACTCATTCTGGCGCTTCCGCCCTCCGCCGCCGCGACGAGATCCTGAAGGTGATCCGGGAGACGCCGGTTCACTCGCAGGAGGAGCTGCAGCTGCGGCTGCGCGACCGGGGCTTCCTCGTGGCCCAGCCGACGCTCTCGCGCGACCTGCGGGATCTCGGGCTCGCGAAGACCGCGGGCGGGTACGTCGCACCGGAACCGGGCGGCGCCTTCCTCCCTTCGGACGCCGCCCAGCGGGGGCAGAGGGAGGAGCGGATGGAGCGGGCGCTCCGCGAGTTCGCGGTCGGCGTCGCGGCGGCCGGGACGCTCGTCGTCGTGAAGACGCCGCTCGCGGCGGCCCACACGCTCTGCCGCTCGATCGACGAGGCCGAGCTCGCCGAGTCCGTCGGGACGATCGCCGGCGACGACACGATCTTCCTCGCGACCCGCGACGCGGACGCGGCCGCCCGGCTGGCGCGGCGCTTCGCCGCGGTCCTCGAGCGCCCCCGGGGACGGAGGGCGAGAGCGTGAGGCGCGTCGCGGTCGTCGGCGCCACCGGCTATTCCGGCGGCGAGCTTTGCGCCCTCCTGGCGCGGCACCCCGGGGTCTCGATCGCGGCCGTCTTCTCGTCCGGGAAGAAGGACGCCGTCGTGCCGTTCGCGCGCCTCCATCCGTCGCTCGGTGGCGCGGCGGGGCCCGACGCCGTGCCGTTCTCCGTCGAAGCCCTCGCCGCTGCGGGCGCCGAGCTGGCGTTCCTCGCAACGCCGAACGAGACCTCGGCCGAGCTCGCGTCGCCGCTCCTCGCCCGCGGCCTCCGGGTCGTCGACCTCGCCGGCGCGTTCCGCCTGCGCGACGCAGCCGCCTATCCGGCGTGGTACGGGTTCGCCCACCCGGCCCCACAGCTCCTCGCCGAGGCCGTCTACGGGCTGACGGAGTGGGCCGGCGACGCGCTCAGGTCCGCCCGGCTCGTGGCGAATCCCGGCTGTTACCCGACGTCGGTCCTCCTCCCGCTCCTGCCCGTCGCCCGGCTCCTCGACCCGGCGCAGCCGATCGTGTGCGACAGCAAGAGCGGCGTCTCGGGAGCGGGAAGGAAGAGCGACGTCGCCTACTCGTTCGCGGAGCTTTCCGGGAACTTCAAGGCTTACAGCGTCGGCGTCCACCGGCACGAGCCGGAGATGCGGCAGCAGCTCGGCCTCGACGGCGCGGCGGGTTTCGTCTTCGTGCCGCACCTCCTTCCGGCGGTGAGGGGGATCCTCTCGACGATCCACGTGGCGTTCCCCGAGCCCGTGACGCCGGAAACGCTCGCCGCAGCCTACGCCGTCTACGCGGAGACGCCGTTCGTGAAGGTCCGGCCGCCCGGGGAGCTTCCGGAGCTGAAGGACGTCGTCGGAACGCCGCGCAACGAGATCGGTTTCGCGCTCCTCCCGGGCGGGCGCCGCGCGGTCATCGTCTCGGTCCTCGACAACCTCCTCAAGGGGGCCGCCTCCCAGGCGGTCCAGAACATGAACCGGATGCTCGGGCTCTTGGAGACGGAGGGCCTGCGGTGACGGCCGACGCCGTGGAACGCGTGGACGCCGCCGGGGCGCCGGCGCGCGCGACGGGCCTGACGGTCGTCAAGCTCGGCGGGAGCCTGCTCGAGGACCAGGCGCTCCGGCTCCGGGCCCTCGAGTCGATCGCCGCGAGGTTCACGGCCGGAGGGAAGACCGTCGTCGTCCACGGCGGCGGCAAGCGGATCGACGCCACCCTCCAGGTCCTGAAGATCCCGAAGAAGACCTACCGCGGGCTCCGGATCACCGACCCCGAGACGCTCGACGTCGTCGTGTCGGTCCTCTCGGGCCTCGTCAACAAGTCGCTCATCGCCGAGCTCCGTTCGCTCGGCATCCTCGCGGCCGGGCTCTCGGGCGCCGACGGCGATACGCTCTGGGCCGAATTCCACCCCCGGGTCGACGGCGTCGACTTCGGGTTCGTCGGGCGCGTCACCTACTCGAACCCTCTGCTCCTGAACGCCGTCCTCGGAGCGGGCCTCCTCCCGGTCGTGGCTTCGGTGGCGCTCGGGAGGGAGGGGACGCTCCTGAACGTGAACGCCGACGCGGCCGCCGCCGCCCTCGCCGCGGCGCTGAAGGCCGAGAGCCTCGTCTTCCTGACCGACGTCGCGGGCCTCCTCGACGAAGGCGGAAACGTCGTTCCCGAGCTCGACCCGGCAAGGGCCTGGGCGCTCATCCGCTCGGGCGCCGTCGGCGGGGGGATGCGGCCCAAGCTCCTCGCCTGCCTCGACGCCGTCCACGCGGGCGTCAGGGAAATCGTCATCGCCGGCCCGGCCTGTCACGCGGCCGCGCTCTCGTCCGGAATAGGAGGAACCCGCCTTGCCGCCGTCTGACGCCCCGCCCCTCTCCGTCTCTCCTGCCGCCGTCGAGGCGCGCGACGCCGCCACGATCCTCGGCACCTACGCCCGCACCTCCTTCCACCCGGTCTCCGGAAAGGGAGCGAAGCTCGTCGACGCGAACGGGAAGGAGTACTGGGACCTCCTCGCCGGGATCGCCGTCAACGCGCTCGGCTACCACCACCGCCGGCTCGTGAAGGCGATGAAGGCCGAGGCGTCCCGGCTGTGGCACGTCTCGAATCTCTTCTACATGTCGTCGCAGGGCCTCCTCGCGGAGCGCCTCCTCCGGGCCTCGGGGATGTGGCGCGTCTTCTTCTGCAACACCGGGACGGAGGCCGCGGAGGCCGCCCTCAAGTTCGCGCGCCTGAAGAACCCGGGCCGGACTCGCCTCGTCGCCCTCGACGGGGGCTTCCACGGCCGGACGTTCGGCGCGCTTTCGGTCACCGGTCACGAGCCCTACCGGACGCCCTTCGAGCCGCTCCTCCCCGGCGCCGTCTTCGTCCCGCCGAACGACGTCGCGGCGCTGGAGAGGGCCGTCGGGACGGACACCTCGGCGATCCTCCTCGAACCGATCCTCGGGGAAGGGGGGATCGTCCCGCTCACGCCGGCGTACCTCGCGGCCGCGCGCCGCCTCGCCGACGCGACCGGCGCCGCCCTGATCTTCGACGAGATCCAGAGCGGCCTCGGCCGGACCGGCCACCTCTTCGTCTTCCGCGAGGTCGGCGTGACGCCGGACATGGTGCTCCTCGCCAAGCCGCTCGGCGGCGGCCTCCCGCTCGGCGCCGTCCTCCTCGCGCCGTCGATGGAGGGGCTCGTGAAGGCGGGGATGCACGGGACGACGTTCGGCGGGAACCCCGTCGCCTGCCGGCTCGGCCTCGAGGTCCTCGACGTCCTCGAGAACGACGCCCTCCTGCCCAAGGTGCAGAGGCTCGGCGCCTGGTTCGGCCGGGCCGCGAAGAAGCTGATGAAGTCCCAGCCCGCGATCGTGGACGTCCGCGGCCGCGGCCTGATGTGGGGGATCGAGCTCGACCGCGAGGCCGGCCCGGTCCAGAGGCAGCTCCTCGCGAAGGGCTTCGTGGTCGGGACCTCCCGGAAGAACGTCCTCCGCCTCCTCCCGCCCCTCGTCGTCCCGAAGGCGGCGCTCGCGGAGTTCCTCGACGCCCTCGACGCGACCCTGAAGGAGAAGAGCTCGTGAAGCAGCCCGCCCGCGGAAACGTCAAGAAGGTCGCGCTCGCCTACTCGGGAGGGCTCGACACCTCGATCATCATCCCCTGGCTCAAGGAGAACTACGGCTGCGAGGTGGTCGCGGTGGCGGTCGACGTGGGGCAGAAGGAGGAGACGGACGGCCTCGCCGAGAAGGCGAGGAAGACCGGCGCCTGCGACTTCCACCTGATCGACGCGCGGGCCGAGTTCGCGAAGGACTACCTTTTCCCGGTCCTGAAGGCGGGAGCCGTCTACGAGCACGACTACCTGCTCGGCACGGCGACGGCGCGCCCCCTCATCGCCCGCAAGCAGGTCGAGGTGGCCCTCGCGACCGGCTGCGACGGCCTCTCGCACGGCTGCACGGGGAAGGGGAACGACCAGGTCCGCTTCGAGCTGACCTACCAGGCGCTCGCGCCCGAGCTGACCATCATCGCCCCGTGGCGCGAGTGGGAGATCCGCTCCCGCGAGGACGCGATCGACTACGCGGCGGCGCGCGGCATCTCCGTGACGGCGACGAAGAAGGAGCCCTACTCCCGCGACCGGAACCTCTGGCACCTCTCGCACGAGGGGGGGCCGCTCGAGGAGCCCGGATTCGAGCCCGAGGCGTCGATGTTCAAGCTGACGGTCGACCCCGAGCGGGCCCCGGACGCTCCCGAGCGGGTGACGGTCGGCTTCGAGCAGGGGTTCCCCGTCTCGGTGAACGGCGAGCGGCTTTCGCCGGTCGCGCTCATCGAGGCGCTGAACGGGATCGGAGGCCGGAACGGGGTCGGCCGGATTGATCTCGTCGAGAACCGCCTCATCGGGATCAAGTCGCGCGGCGTCTACGAGACGCCGGGCGGGACGATCCTCGTCGAGGCGCTCCGGGCGCTGGAGTCGCTCACGCTCGACCGCGACTCGTCCCACGAGAAGGCGCGCCTCGGATCGAGGTACGCGGAGCTCGTCTACTTCGGCCAGTGGTTCTCCCCGCTCCGCGAGGCGCTCGACGCCTTCATGGCGGCGCTGATGCCGACGGTGACGGGGAGCGTGACGCTGAAGCTCTACAAGGGGAGCTGCCTCGTCGTCGGCCGGACCTCGCCGTACGCGCTCTACTCGACGTCGCTCGCTTCGTTCGACATGACCGGCTTCACGCCGAAGGACTCGGAGGGGTTCATCCGGCTCTTCGGCCTTCCGACGAAGGGGCGCGAGCGGCTCTCGAAAGACGGGACGCCCTACCAGGCCGTGGTCGGAGGCGAGGGGTGAGAAAGCGCGTCGCGAGGGGGGCGGCGCTCTGGGGCGGGCGGTTCTCCGAGCCCCCCGCCGGGGTCCTCTCGCGGCTGAACGACTCGTTTCTGTTCGACCGGGAGCTCCTGGCGCAGGACGTCGCGGGCTCGGTCGCCTGGGCCGAGGCGCTCGGGCGGGCAAGAGTCCTCTCGCGCGCCGAGACGGCGCGGCTCGTCCGGGGCCTGAGGGCGATCGGGAGAAAGGGCGTGGCCGGGATTCCCGTGGACGCCTCCTTCGAGGACGTGCACTCCTACGTCGAGGGGACGCTCCGGAAGCGGCTCGGCCCGCTGGCGGGGAAGCTCCACACGGGCCGCTCCCGGAACGACCAGGTCGCCACCGACTTCCGGCTCTGGCTGCGGGAAGCGCTCGACGAGGCGCGGGAGCTCGTCCTCTCCCTTGCCGGGGCGCTCGCGGTGCGGGCGCGGACTGAGGCCGCGACGCCGATGCCCGGCTACACGCACCTTAAGCGCGCCGAGCCCGTCACGTTCGGGCACTGGTGCCTCGCCTACGTCGAGATGCTCCTCCGCGACGCGGACCGCCTCGCCGCCGCGCGGCGCCGGGGAAACGAGTGCCCGCTCGGCTCCGGGGCGCTCTCCGGGACCCCGATCGGCGTCGACCGCGCGGCGCTCGCGAAGCGGCTCGGCTTCGATCGGCCGACGGCGAACTCCCTCGACGGCGTCTCCGACCGGGACACCGCCGCCGAGTACCTCTTCGCGGCGAGCCTCCTTCTCGTCCACCTCTCGCGGCTGGGGGAGGACCTGATCTTCTTCTCGTCCGACGAGTGCGGGTTCGTGGCGCTCCCGGACGCCCTCGCGACCGGCTCCTCGCGGATGCCGCAGAAGAAAAACCCGGACCTACTCGAGCTGGCCCGGGGCCACGCGGGGAGGGCGATCGGCGAGCTGGCCGGGCTGCTCGCGGTCCTGAAGGGGCTGCCGCTCGCCTACGACAAGGACCTCCAGCTCGACAAGGAGCCGGCCTTCCGCGTCCGGGCGGTCGTCGCGGCGGTCCTCCCCGCCCTGACGCAGCTCGTGAAGCGGCTGGCGCTGGACCGGCGCGCCATGAAGCGGGCCGCGGCCGACGACCGGCTCCTCGCGACCGAGCTCGCGGACGCCCTCTCGAAGCGGGGGATCCCGTTCCGCGACGCGCACGAGACCGTGGGGCGGCGGGTCGCGCGCGCCGAGGCCGAGGGGAAGCCGCTCGCGGCCCTCGGACCCGGGGACGGCATCGGAACCCGGGACCTCGCCGCGCTCGACGTCGGGCGGGCGCTTTCCAAGCGCCGGTCGGTCGGCGGTGCCTCGCCGCGAAGGGTCGCGGCCGCGGCGCTCGAGGCGTCGCGTCGGATCGCCGACCGCCCGGCGGGAGCGCGAGGGATGAACCTCCCGAGGGGGTTCCTCGCCTCGGGCGTCCGCGCCGGCCTCCGGAAGAAGGGGGCCGACGTGGCGCTCCTCGTCGCCGAGAACGGAGCGAACGCCGCGGCGATCTTCACGAAGAACCGTTTCCAGGCAGCGCCCGTCGTCCTCTCCCGGAACGGCCTCGGGCGGAGCGGCGGCCGCGTTCGCGGCGTCGTCGTCAACGCGGGCTGCGCGAACGCCGCGACCGGCGCCGAGGGGATGGCGGCGGCGCGGCGCGTCCGGAGCCGGGCCGCCGAGCTGCTCGGCTGCCCGGCCGAGGAGGTCTTCGTCGCCTCGACCGGCGTCATCGGCGTCGTCCTCCCCGACGCGAAGATCCGGGCCGCGCTCCCGGGCGCCCGGCGCCGGCTCTCGGCCTCGGGCCTCGCGGCCGCCTCGCGCGCGATCCTGACGACCGACGTCGGGCCGAAGGTCGCCCGGGCGTCGTTCCGCTCCGGCGGCCGGCGCGGCCGCCTCGTCGGCTTCGCGAAGGGCGCGGGGATGATCCATCCCGACATGGCGACGATGCTCGCGTTCGTCATGACCGACGCCGCGGCGGAGCCGGCGTTCCTGAAGAAGGCGCTCCGGCGCCGCGGCCGCCGCGAGCTTCAACGCGATCAGCGTCGACGGCGACACCTCGACCAACGACACGGTCCTCCTGATGGCGTCCGGCGCGCTCGGCAACCGGCCGCTCGGGGAGCGGGACGGCCGGGACTTCCTCCGGGCGCTCACCGACCGTCTGCCGCGAGCTGGCCTGGATGATCGTCCGGGACGGAGAAGGCGCGACCCGGGTGATGGAGGTGACCGTCTCGGGGGCGCGGAGCCGCCGGGACGCGGAGGCCGCCGTCCACGCGATCGCGACGTCGCCGCTCGTCAAGACCGCCCTCCACGGCGGCGACCCGAACTGGGGGCGGATCCTCGCCGCCGCGGGGCGGAGCGGCGCGCGCTTCTCCGAAAAGCGGGTGACGCTGAAAGTGGGAGGCCTGACGCTCGTCGCGAACGGCACGATCACGGCCTACCGCGAGAAGGACGCGGCCCGCGTCTTCGCGAGGGAGCGCGTGCCGATCCTCGTCGATCTCGGAGCCGGGAGCGCCTCCGCCACGAAGCTGTCGTGCGACCTCGGGCACGGCTACGTCTCGGTGAACGCGGACTACCGAAGCTGAGGGGAGCCCCCGACCCTACTTTGGCGGCGGGTTCCGCCGCGAGGCCTGCGCCTCGCTGATCTTCGTCCGGATCCCCTCGGCGTCGCTCTTCCAGTGGCCGTGGCAGACGATCGGCTGCGAGCCGCCCGTCGTCTCGATTATGACGTCGGCGAAGAGGAACCCGGCGCTGACCCGGACCGAGGCGATCTGGTCGATCGAGATCGTCTGCTCCTCGTGGCCGATCCACTTCGGCGTGTAGCGGGCCACGCGGTCGGGGTAGACGGCGATCTGCGTCGGGAAGAGGCGGTTGCCGGCCGTCCACCGCGAGGCGGCGAAGACCGGCGCGTCCTTCGTGAACGGGCGGCTGGACATGAAGACGAACCCTCCCCAGAGGACTGCGAGAATGGCGGCGGCGATCAGGACGTACTTGAGCGCAGGCTTCATCGTCGTCTCTTTCCCGGACGGCAGCTCTCAGCGAGGCAGGATAGCGCGGGTCGAATCCGCTTGACTTGCGGCCGAGTTGCGCCTAAATTCGCTCGGCATGGTGGTTCGCTGGGTGGCGGACCACCTATAGCAGAAGATAATTAGATATTTCGTCATGATTTCCTAATTTTATTCGGACATTAAGCAGAACGGGGGGAGGCGATGTCTAACCGTGGTGACGACGCTGACGGAACGGCAGAAGGAGATCGTCGACTTCCTCCGGCGCTACCGCGAGCGGCGCGGAATCTCCCCGACGCAGCGGGAGATCTGCGAGGAGTTCGGCTACTCGTCGTTCGGGACGCTCCAGAAGCACATCAAGCTCCTGATGGAGAAGGGCGTTCTCGTCCGGGACTGGAACAAGCGGCGCTCGCTCGTCCTCGCCGAGGAGGAAAACCGCCCTTACGCCGTCGAGGTGCCGCTCTACGGGCGGATCGCCGCCGGCCGGCCGATCGAGGTGGTCGCGGGGGACGAGACGGTCGCGGTGCCCGAGGTCCTGACGAAGAAGGGGGAGAACTTCGTCCTCCGCGTCAACGGCCAGTCGATGGTGGACGACGGCGTCCACGACGGCGACTACGTCGTCGTCCAGAAGCGGGAGCGTGCGACGAACGGCGACATGGTCGTGGCGCTCGTGAACGGCGAGGCGACCCTCAAGCGCTGGTACCGCGAGGGAGACGGCCGGATCCGCCTCCAGCCGTCGAACGAGCGGATGCCGCCCATGTACTTCGGCGAGCAGGAGGTGGCCGTCCAGGGAGTCGTCGTCGGGCTGATGAGACGATACTGACGAGTGCGCCTTCGGCTTCCGAACGGGATCCACGTGCGCCGGGCTGGACCTCGGCCCGCTCCAGCCGCCGGCCGGGGGCGCGCGGCCGCTCCTCGTCCTCCTCCACGGGGTCGGCGCCGACAAGGGGGAGTGGGCGCTGACGGCGCCGCTCCTCGCGCGCCGGCGCCGGATCTTCGCCCCCGACCTCCTCGGCCACGGCGACACCGACAAGCCGTCGGGCCCGGGCGTCGACTACCGGATCCGGCTCCTCGCCGACGTCGTCGTCGCGGCGCTGGAGCGGCTGCCCGGCGCGCCCGACCGGATCGACCTCCTCGGCCACTCGCTCGGCGGCGCGGTGGCGCTCGACGTCGTCCGCCGCCATCCGCGCCTCGTCCGGCGCCTCGTCCTCGTCGACGCGGCCGGGCTCCCGCCGAAGGA
Source organism: uncultured Acidobacteriota bacterium (assembly GCA_963821435.1). Lineage (GTDB taxonomy): Bacteria > Acidobacteriota > Thermoanaerobaculia > UBA5066 > UBA5066 > DAOMFB01. Next base: position 53,898 of record CAWGDR010000013.1, on the reverse strand, counting down.
GGCGATCGACGTCCTCGCGGCGTCGCTGCCGTTCGCGCCGCGCGGCTTCGACGACTCGCAGGCGCCTCCTCGCGACGAGCGTCGCACTCGCGGTGGCTCGGCCACCCGCTCGTCGCGCTCGCGGCGTCGGCCTACAAGGGGCGGCGCCGGAACCGGCCGCAGCTCCTGAAGCTCCTCGCGGCCATCGCGTCGGGGGAGGACTCGCTGTCGCGGCGCGACCTCGCGCGGATCCCGCAGGAGACGCTCGTCCTCTGGGGGGACCGGGACCGGATCTTCCCGCTCGCGACGGGGCGCCGACTCGCCGCGGCCCTCCCCGCCGCGCGGCTCGAGATCCTGCCCCGGTGCGGGCACGTGCCGCCCACCGAGCGGCCGCTCGCCTTCGCCCGCCGGGTCGCGGCCTTCCTCGACGGGGCCTGAGGCCGATCCGCTAATCTCGGCGGATGTCCCGCCGCACGCGCCCCCGCGCCGCCCCGTCCCCCCGCGTCACGTCCTTCACGGTCGCGATGCCCCGGCCCGCGACGCACCTCTTCGAGATCACGATGCGGATCGCGCCGGTTTCCGTCGCCGGTCGACGGCGTTCGACCTCGTCCTGCCGGTCTGGACGCCCGGCTCCTACATGGTGCGCGGAGTTCTCCCGCCACGTCCGCGACCTCTCGGCGGAGGGGCCCTTCGGAAACGCCCTCTCCGTCGTGAAGGTCGAGAAGAACCGGTGGCGCGTCGGGCTGACGGACGACCCGTCGCCGGGCCCGTTCACCGTCCGCTACCGCGTCTTCGCCCACGACCTGACGGTCCGGACGTCCCACCTCGACGCGACGCACGGCTACGGGAACGGCGCGAGCCTCTTCTTCTACGTCGAGGGCCGGAAGGACGAGCCGCTCGACGTCGCCTTCGCCCTGCCGCGCGGCTGGAAGGCGACGATGCCGCTGCCGCGCCGCGGCGGCGCCTTCCGGGCGGCCGACTACGACGAGCTCGTCGACTCGCCGTTCGAGTGCGGCACCCACCGGACCTGGACGTTCCGCGCGGCGGGCGTCCCGCACACCCTCGCGGTCTGGGGCGACGGGAACGAGGAGCCGCGCCGGCTGCTCCGAGACCTGACCGCGCTCGTGAAGGCCGCCGCGGCCATGTTCGGCTCTCTCCCGTACGAGCGATACCTCTTCCTCGTCCACCTCGCGCCCGGCGCGCGCGGGGGTCTGGAGCACCGCGCCTCGCAGTCGGTGGCGATGGACCCGTTCACGTTCGCGCCGGAGTCGGCCTACCGCGACGCGCTGCGGCTCTTCTCGCACGAGCTCTTCCACGCGTGGAACGTGAAGCGGATCCGCCCCCGGCCCCTCGGCCCGTTCGACTACACGAAGGAGGCCTACACGAGGGACCTCTGGGCGATGGAAGGAATCACGTCGTACTACGAGGAGCTCCTCCTCGTCCGGGCCGGCCTCCAGGAGCCGAAGCATCTCTTCGAGGAGATGGCGAAGGCGCTGAAGGGGCACCGCGAGACGCCGGGCGCGGCCGTGCAGAGCGCCGAGCTCGCGTCGTTCGACGCCTGGATCCGGGCCTACCGACCGGACGAGAACTCGCCCGAACGTCTCCGAGAGCTACTACCGCCGGGGGATGCTGATCGGCTGGGCGCTCGACCTGACGATCCGGAGAGCGACACGGGGACGGCGGTCGCTCGACGACGTCCTCCGGCGCCTCTTCCGGCGCTGGGGGGCGAAGGGCCTCGCCTACCCGGACGGGGAGGTCGAAAGGGCGGCGTCCGCGGTCGCGGGGCGCGACCTCGGCCGGTTCTTCGACCGGTACGTCCGCGGCGTCGAATCGCCCGCCGTTCGAGCGGCTCCTCCCCGCGTTCGGCTGGACGCTCCGCGAGAAGCCCGAGAAGGACGCCGACGGCGAGACGCCGGCGACGGTCCGCACGACGGCCGACTTCGGCTGGAAGACGAAGGCGGAGAACGGCCGCGCTCGTCCTCGCCGAGGTCTTGGCCGGCCGCGCGGCCTACGACGCGGGACTCTCGGCGGGGGACGAGCTCGTCGCGCTCGGCGGCGTCAGAGCCGACGGACGAGGAGCTCCAGCGGCTCGGACGCGAGGCCCGGCCCGGGACGCGGGTCGACGTCGCCGTCTTCCGGAGGGGCCGCCTCCTGACGATCCCGCTCACCCTCGGGGCGAGGCGCGCCTTCACGTACGAGGTCGTCGCCGACGAAGACGCCGCGCCGGTCGCGCGGCGCCTCGGGCGCGGCTGGCTCGGGTCGGCGCCGGCCTGAGGCGGCGGGATGACGCCCGGCTTCAGCGCTTGAAGAAGCCGCCCGGGGGCGCCGGCGGGACGACCGCCGCGGCGCCGGAGCTGCCCAGGAGGCGCTGGTTCAGCTCCTTGATCCGCTCGTTGAGCTGCGAGACCTTCGCGGCCATCTCCTGGCGCATCCGCTCGTGCTCCTGCTTCATCCGGTGGACCTCGTCCTCCGCGTCGGCCCCCTGCTGGGCGCGCATCTGGATCTGCCGCTCGCGCTCCCGGATGTCGGCCTCGAGCTGCGCGACGAGCTCTTCCTTCTCGGAGACGCGCTGCTTCCACTTCTCTTCCTGCTCCTCGTAGAGCCGCTTGATGTCCAGGAGCTCGGTGATGGCGGAGAAGTCGTTCGGCGAGGGCGCCATGATGCCTCCTCGGAATCGCTCTTCGATCTTCGGGAAGAGCTTGCGGAGCTTGAGGGAGAGGTCCTCGGGGTCGGTCGTCAGCTTCATCGCCGCGTCGAGGTCGGTGATGCCGTTCACGAGGAGGGCGATGAGCGACTGGTTCATCGACTGCATCCGGTAGTACGCGACGGAGCTCTCGACCTCCTCGAGGATCTCCTTCGTCTCGCCCGTCTCGATGCTCTTGGCGATCTTCGGCGAGTTGATCAGGATCTCGACGACAGGCACGAGGCCCTTGCCGTCGGTCCGCTCGATGAGCTGCATCGAGCAGATGCCGCGGAGGACGAGCGCCAGCTGGCGGCGGACCTGGTTCGACTGCGACGACGGGCAGGAGTCCATGATGCGGTCGATCGTCTGCGCCGCGTTGTTCGTGTGCAGCGTCGAGAAGACGAGGTGGCCGGTCTCGGCGGCCGTGATCGCGGTCGCCATCGTCTCCCAGTCCCGCATCTCGCCGACCATGATCACGTCCGGGTCCTGCCGCATCACGTTCCGGAGCGCCTCCCCGAACGAGATCGTGTCGGTCCCCATCTCGCGCTGCGAGACGGAGGCCATGTTGTCCTGGAACAGGTACTCGATCGGGTCCTCGATCGTGACGATGTGGACGGGGTGACGCTCCGTGATGAGCCTCACGAGCGAGGCGAGCGTCGTCGACTTGCCCGACCCCGTCGGGCCGGTGACGAGGACGAGGCCGGCGGGGAGGTCGGCGAGGGAGCCGAGGACGTCCGGGAGGTTCAGGTCGGCGAGCGCCGGGATGTTGAACGGGATCCGGCGGAAGACCGCCGTCCAGGTGCCCCGCTGCAGGTAGATGTTGCCGCGGAAACGGGCGACGCCGGTGATGCCGTAGCCGATGTCGACCGCGTAGTTCTGCTGCAGCTTGTCCCGCTGGTACGGCGTCAGGATCGGGAGGACCATGTCCTCGATCTCCTTCGGCGAGAGCGGGTCCGTCTTGAGCGGCACGAGGCGGCCGCTGATCCGGAGGAGCGGCGGGCGGCCCGGCTTCAGGTGCAGGTCCGACGCCTCTTTCTTCGTGACGAACTTCAGGAGCTCGATCAGGTCCATTCCGTTTTCCTGTGTGTTCGACGGTAGCACCGGCCCCGCGTCGAATCAACGCGCCGCCCGGCGCGGGGGCCTCCGTCCGCGGCCCGCGAGGAGGCGGAGGGCTCCCGCCCGGGACCGGACTTCGCCCGCGGCGACCGCGATGTCGAGCGCCGTGAGGGCGCGTCCCAGTTCCGGACCGGAGGAGACGTCGAGGAGGGGCACGACCTCGTGCACGGTGATCGGCCGACGCGGCCGCAGGATCCGGGCGAGCCGGCTTCGATCCCGCGAGAGCGTGCGGAGGGCCGACGCCATCCGTCGCGACCGTGCGTCGGCGAAGGCGGAGAGGAAGGAAGCGGCTTCCTCGAAGAAAGGCGAAATGGCCCGGCACAATTCAACGATCTCCCGCCGCGTGGGCGCTTTCGAAGGGCTCCGGGCGCCGACCCACCGGGACAGCGTGATCAGCTTCTTCGCGAGCTGCCGCTCCTGTCGTGTCGTCTTCCACCTGCGGAGGATCTCTTCGGCTCTCTTCGGACCCAGCGGCAGCAGGAGCAGCGCCCGTGCGACGCGAGGGTCCCGCGAGTCGAGGCGGGAGACGAAGGAGAGACCGCGGCGACGCGTTCGCGCCGCCGTGCCACGAAGGAGATCTGCCGAGCGCGCCCGTCTTCTCGAGAAAGCGCAGCGCACGGTCGCGGTCCCTCGGCGGCGCCGCGAGAAGCTTGTTCAGCTCGACGAGCCGCCGCTCCTCCGCTACCTCTCGAAGGAATTTCGCCGGCGGCCTCGAGCTCGGGCAGCGCCGAACGCGCGACGCGAAATCCGGGCAGCTCCGCGAGGAACCGGGCCGCGCGAAGGACCCGGAGCGGGTCCTCGCGGAGAACGCCGGGCCGGGGAAGGGCGAGCCGCCCGGCGCCGAGGTCGGCGAGCGCGCCGGCCGGCGCCTCGAAGTCGCCGGTTCCGAGGTCGAACGCCATCGCGTTGACCGTGAAGTCGCGGCGGAGGAGATCCTCGTCGGGCGAGCCGATGGTCTCGAAGACGTCCACCTCGCTTCCGGCGAGCGGCAGGCGGAGCACCCGCTTCCCGGGCGGGCCGACCGGGATCGCCCGGGTCCCGAGCCGCGCCGCGAGCGCCGAGGCGAACGCCCCGGCGGCCCCCGCCGGAGCCGAGAGGTCGAGATCGCGGCCCCGCCGCCCTTTCGCGCCGGCGGACTCGAGGAGGGCGTCCCGGACCGCTCCTCCCACGACGCGTGCGGCATCGCCGCGGCGCCGCGCCACCTCGGCGGCCGCGCGAACGTCCGCCCGCGCGAAGAGCCGTCGTCGCGCAGCCTCGACGCGGGCCGCGTCGCTCAGCCGGCCGCGCCGGGGGGCCACGTCAGGACCTTCACGTTCGGCCCGTCCGGGACGGCCTCGGCCGTCAGGAGCGCCCCCATCCCCTCGGCCAGACGCCGGGCGACCGCAAGGCCGAACTCGGCGCTCCCGCGGGAGGTCCCGACGTCCTCGAAGAGTCGCGCGGCCCGCTCGGCGGAGAGCGTGGGCCCCCAGTCGAGGACGCGGACCACGGAGCGGCCGTCCTCGACGGTCGCGAGCACCTTGGCGTACGGCTCGCTCTTCGGAGAGACGCGGACGGCGTGTTCGATCAGGTTGTAGAGGAGGCGCTCGAGCCGCTCGCGGTCGGCGCGGACGTGGGGGAGGTCGCCGGCGAAGTCGATCATGAGGGCGCACCCCCGCCTCGACGCCTGCGCGCCGAGCTCCGGCTGGAGCGCCATCAACACCTCGGCGAGGTCGACGTCCGTGATCCGGAGCGGCGAACGGGGACGGCCCCCGGCGGCGGCGTCGAGGACGTCGGCGATCAGCCGCTCGAGGCGGTGAAGGCTCTCGGAGGCGTTCCGGAGGAGTCCCGCCGGCCGCTCGGGAAGCTCGGAGGCGAGGTCGGTCAGCACCACCTCCAGGTGGCTTTGCACGATCGCGAGCGGCGTCCTGAGCTCGTGCGCCGCCGCCGTCCAGAAGCGGGCCCTCTGCGCGTCGGTCTCGCGGGCGCCCTCCTCCAGCTCGTGAAGGCGCCGGGCCGACTCCGCGAGGTCCTTCTCGAGGACGACCTCGCGCGCCCGGCGGGCCCGGTCGGCGCGGCGGTCGCGGATCGTGAGCGCGGACCACCCGCTCTGCCCGTAGGTCTCGTCGGCGGCGGGAAGCGTCAGCACTTCGACCGGGATCGCCTCCCCGCTCGCCGTGACGAGGCGCGCGCGCTCCACCTTCACCTCGGAGCCGGCCGGGGTCGAGACCGGCCCGAAGTCGTCCTCCGGCGGCGGCGGCCGGAGGAGCGAACGGAAGTTGAGCCCCGCGAGCTCGGTCTCGAGCCGCCCCGTCAGCGCGAGGAAGGGCGGGTTCGCGAGGAGGATCTCGCCCGACGGCGGAGAGGAGGGCGGTCGGCTCGGGGATGCCGCGGAAAAGGAGGTCGACCGTCCGGAGCCGCTTTCGCTCGCCGCGCTCGCCGCCGCGGGTCGTCCGGGCGTCCCGGACCGCCTGGAGGAGGCGCGCGGCCGCGGCGACGAGCGCGACGTCCGAGAGGCCGAACGGCACGGTGTCCCGGACCGCGTGCAGGAAGAGGACGCTTCCCTCTCCCGGCAGGCGCTGGCAGAGAAGGGACCGGACGGGCATCCCGGAGAGGTAGCGGCTCGCGTCGTCCATCAGGGGATCCCGCTCGACCTCCTCCACGAGGACGCCGCCCGTCCGCGCCGCCGCCGCGCGAAGCTCGGGGTACCGCACGATCTCGACCTGCCGGCCGAGGACCGACGTGCCGAGGCTCGAGCCGACGACCGTGGCCGAGGAGTCGCCCGGCTTCCACCGGAAGAGGCTGACGCGCGAGGCGTCGAGCGAGTGGGCCAGCATCCTGAGCGCCCGTTCCGTCAGGTCGTCGGCGCGCGCGAAGAGGTCCTCCCACTGCGAGAGGAGCGAGACGAGCTGGGCGCGCGTCAGGAGGAGCGCCGGACGCGGCGTCCCCGGCGCCGGCCGCGAGCGAGGCCGCGGCCCGTCGCCACCCGCCCGGCCGGCACGACCTCGAGCGCCGGGGAGCGGGCGTGCGCGTCGTCCCCCGCGAGGACGAAGACGGGAGGAGGCGACGGGTCGTTCTCGAGCCGCGACAGGATCGGGACCGCGTCGGCGGCCCCTCCCGGCGGGATGACGAGCACGACGTCGGGCCGCTCCGAGGAGAGAAGCGCCACCGCGTCCTCGAGGCTCGCGGCGACGAGGACTTCGGCGCCGGCTTCCGCGAGCGCCTCCCGGATGCCGTCGGGCACGAGGCCGGACGGCGCGTAGAGGAGAAACGGCCGCATCGGCTACTTGTAGGGAAACGGTAACACACCGACCGCTATAATTTTTCGGTGAAGATCGACCGGGAGCTCGTGTCGAAGGTGGCGCATCTCGCCGCCCTCGAGCTCCCGGCCGCGGAGGCCGACGCCCTGGCGGAGCAGCTGACGCGGATCGTCGAGCACTTCGAGGCGCTGCGCGGGATCCCCGACGCGCTCCTCTCCGCGACGGACGACGCCCCGCCGTCGCCCCTTCGGGCCGACGAACCGCGGGAGTGCTCGCCCGGGCCGCTCGTCGAGGCGAACGCCCCGGAGTTCGCGCACGGCCACTTCGTCGTGCCGCGCGTCGTGTCGAGGGACTGGCGTGGGCGGCGCCGGAGATCTCCTCGACGGGCCCTTCACGGCCCTCGCCGCCGCGGTCCGGAACGGCGACGTCGATCGCGGGCGAGATCGCGGAGTCGGCGCTCGCGCGCGCCGCGCGGGCGACGGAGCGGCACGGCTCGTTCCTCCACGTCGACGCCGGCGCCGCCCGGGCCGCGGCCGCGGCGGTCGGACGCCCGGCTCCGCCGGGGCGAAGCGCTCCCGCTCGCGGGCGTCCCGCTCGCGGTGAAGGACAACATCAACGTGGCCGGCCTTCCCTCCACCGCCGGATCCCGGGATCCTCGCGGGGTTCGTCGCGCCCGACCACGCGACGTGCGTGGCGCGGCTCGTCGCGGCCGGCGCCGTCGTCGTCGGGAAGACGAACTGCGACGAGTTCGGGATGGGCTCCTCGAACGAGAACTCGGCGTACCGCCCCGTCCGGAACCCGTGGGATCCCGCCCGCGTCCCGGGCGGGCTCCTCGGGCGGCTCGGCGGCGGCGGTCGCGGCCCGCGGCGGTGCCGCTCGCGATCGGGACCGACACCGGAGGCTCCGTCCGCCAGCCGGCCGCGCTCTGCGGCCTCGTCGGGTGGAAGCCGACGTACGGCCGCGTCTCCCGCTATGGCCTGATCGCGTTCGCCTCCTCGTTCGACCAGGCGGGCGCGCTCGCCCGGAGCGTGGAGGAGGCGGCGCTCGCCTTCTCGGTGATGGCGGGCGTCGATGCCGCGCGATTCGACCTCGCTCGCGCTCGCCCGTTCCCGACGTCCTCGCCGGCCTCGCGGCGGCGTCGCCGGGACGACGGTGGGGCTCCTCGACGAGGCCGAATCGGCCGGAGGGGGCCTCCACCCGGACGTGCAGGCGACGTTCGAGACGACGGCCGCGGCGCTTCGCCGCGCCGGGGCGACGGTCGTCCGCGTCTCGGTCCCCCGCGTCCCGCTGGCGGTGCCGGTCTACTACCTGACCGCCACGGCGGAAGCCTCGTCGAACCTCGCCCGCTTCGACGGCGTCCGCTACGGCGCGCGGCAGGGGGAGGGGAGCCTCGCGGCGCTCTACCGCGGCACCCGCTCCCGGGGCTTCGGCCCCGAGGTGAAGCGGCGGATCCTGCTCGGGACCTTCGCGCTCTCGGCCGGTTACCACGACGCCTACTACGGCCGCGCGCAGAAGGTCCGCGCGCTCCTCGCGCGCGATTTCGCGGCCGCGTTCTAGCGGGTCGACGCGATCCTCTGTCCGACCATCTCCCGAGCCCGCGTTCCCGCTCGGCGCGAAGACCGAGGACCCGCTCGCGATGTACCTCGCCGACGTCTTCACGGTCCCGGCCAGCCTCGCCGGCCTCCCGGCGATCTCGGTGCCGGCCGGGCTCTCCCGCGACGGGCTGCCGGTCGGCATGCAGCTCGTCGGCCCCGGCGACTCCGAGCCCCTCCTCTTCCGGCTCGCGCGCGCGATCGAGGAGGCGGCGGGCGTCGCGGGGCGCCGGCCGCCGGACGCGGTGTCTTGAGGGGAGGCGCCGCCCTCGCGATCTCCTCGCCGCCGCGGCCGCCGCGGCCGCACCCCGCCCCTTCCTCCCGCCGCGTGGAGGTGTCGCGCGACCTGACGCGTCGTCCTTTCGGACGGCAGCGATCTCGGTCGAGGCGCGGCCGCTCGAAGGCGAGACGCCGATCGAGTTCGCGACCCGGATCTCCGCGAACGAGGAGACCGCGCGCGAGATCCTGGCCCTTCCCGGCGGCCCGTCGCCGGAGCGGATCATCATCGTCCCGTACGCGGGGCTCGCCGACGAGATGAAGCGCGCGCGCGGTGGTGGCGCTCTTTCCCTCGGACGTCCGGGCCACGGCGGGCTGGCTCCACATCGCGGTCGGCGACGAGAGCCTCGCGTCCATCGCGACCTGGTTCACGGGCCGGCCGGACCTCGCCGAGGCGCTCGCGGCCGAGAACGGCCTGGGCGGGGACTCGTGGCAGCGGGGACGACGGTCCGGATGCCGACGGAGCTCCTCCTCCGCCCGTTCCGCGACGCCGAGGCGCTCGACGAGTCCGAGCCGCCGCAGCTCGTCTACGGCGAGGACGCGGAGGGACGCTACGCGATGTACCGGCTCCGGAGGAAGGAGGCCCTCTACTCCGCGGTCGTCGTCCGGTTCACGGGACGCGTCCACGCGCCGGACGTCATCGAGCTGGCGCGGCACGATCGCGAAGCGCTCCGGGATCGAGGACGTCCACGCGATCCCCGTCGGGTATCCCGTCAAGATCCCGCTCGACGTCCTCGCCGAGGAGTTCCTGCCGAAGGACGACCCGCGGGCGAGGGCCCGCGCGCTGGAGAAGGCCGAGACGGCGCAGTTCTCGCTCCCGGCCCGCGCCCGGGGGCTCCGGGGCGTCCGGATCGTCCTCGACGCCGGCCACGGGGGGCGCGACACCGGGACGATCCACGGCGGCGTCTGGGAGGCGACGTACGTCTACGACGTCGCGGTCCGCCTCCGGAAGATCCTCTCGGAGAAGACGCAGGCCGAGGTCGTCATGACGACGAAGGACACCCGCCTCGGCTGGAAGGTCGCGGAACAGGACGTGCTCGCCCCGCGGAGATCGCAGGTCCTCCTGACCGACCCGCCGTACGAGCTCGACGACCCTGTCCTCGGCGTGAACCTCCGCTGGTACCTCGCGAACAGCCTGCTGAAGCGTCCGGGCGCCGGAGAAGAAGCGGATCCCGCCCGAGCGGACGGTCTTCGTCTCGATCCACGCGGACTCGCTCCACCCGTCGCTCCGCGGCGCGATGATCTACGTGCCCGGGGAGCGCTTCCTGCGGGACCGGTACGGCAAGCGGGGAGGCTCGTTCGCGGCGTACCGCGAGTGGCGCGAGCAGCCGGTCGTCGCGTTCAACCGGAAGGAGCGGATCGCGTCGGAAGGGGCCTCGACGTCGCTCGCCGGAAAGCTCGTCGGCGCGATGCGGAGGCGGGAACTGGCCGTCCACCCGTTCTCGCCGGTCCGGACGCACGTGATCCGCTCGGGGCGGGAGTGGGTGCCGGCCGTCCTCCGGTACAACCTGATCCCGAACCGCGTCCTCGTCGAGATCGCGAACCTCGCCAACGGGGAGGACCGCGGCTCTCGTCGCCACGCAGCGGTTCCGCCAGGAGGTCGCGGCGGCCCTCGCCGAGGGGCTCGTCGAGTTCTTCGGAGGCGAGCTCGAGCCCGCCTCGCCGCCTCCGCCGCGCGGCCGCGGTGGCCTCGAAAGAGGCGTACGGAGCTCGCCGGGCCGTCGGACTTCATCGGCCCCTGGCCGCCGCCGCCCGCCGTGAAGGCTCCGCCCGGGAAGAAGCCGGCCGCCAAGAAGCCGGCGCAAGAAGCCGACTCAAGAAGGCGAAGCCGAAGCCCGCGGCCCCGGGGCTGAGCCTCCCTCCGCCCCGGGTCAGCGCGAGGCCGAAGAGGACGACGGCCGCGGAGGCGGTCTTCCCGCCCCCGATGGTCTCGCCCGTCCAGAGCGCCGAGGCGACGCCCGGCGAGCACGGGGACGAGGAACGCGAAGCTCGTCGTCGCGGCGACGCCGAGGACCTGGATCGCGCCCGTCCAGAGCCGGAAGGCGAGAACGAGGGGAAATAGGCCGAGAGGGCGCAGAGAATCCACGTCCCGGCGCCGACGGCGGCGTAGTCCTGCCGGACCATCGACGGGGCGCAGTAGGCGAGCAGGGGGATCGAGCCCCCGACGAAGGTGGCGAACTGGGCCTGCATCGGCGTGAGCCGGCCGGGGAGGCGCGACGCGGCGACCGTGTAGACGGCCCAGGTCGCGGCCGACAGAAGGCAGAGCACGTTGCCGTCAAGGCTTCCCGGCGCCGCCGGCCGTCCCCGTCCGCGAGGAAGAGGGCGACCCCTCCGTACGCCACGAGGGAGCCGGTGGCCTTCGAGGCGTGAAGCGCTCCTGCCCGAGGAGGAAGACGAAGAGAGCCGAGAAGAGGGGCGAGGTCGAGTTGAGGAGGGCCGCCGAGAACCCGCTCGTCCTCGCGAGGCCCCAGATGAAGAAGACCTGGTAGAGGCCGACGCCCGGCCAGCGCGAGGAGGAGCGCGAGGGCGCGGCGGCCCGGCGGGGGCAGGACCGATCCCGCGCCGGAAGCCGGCCTGGCCGCCGATCAGCGCCGCCGCCAGGACGAACCGCCACCCGGTCAGCGCGAGCGGGTGCATCTCGCCGGAGGGCGACCTTCATCGCCGGGTAGTTCACGCCCCAGATGGCGACCGTCGAGAGGGCGGCGAGGACCGCGGCGGAGCGCCGCGACGGCGGGCCGGACACGGCCCCACTCTACCGAACGGCCTGCTATATTCCCCCGGCTTTCGCGGCCGGGCCCGAAAGCGGCTGGGCCCCGCGGGAGCCCGCGCGAGCCCCTGAAAGAAGATGCTGGAAGTCCAGAACCTCTCGAAGTCGTTTTACGGGTCGAAGGCGGTCGACGACGTGACCTTCCGCGTCGAGAGCGGCGAGATCGTCGGTTTCCTCGGGCCGAACGGGGCCGGGAAGACGACGACGATGCGGATGATCACCGGGTTCCTGCCGCCCACGTCGGGAACGGTGTCGCTCGACGGCGTGGACGTCGCGACGCCGAGCCGCTCGCGGCGAAGCGCCGCCTCGGGTACCTGCCCGAGACGCTCGCCCTCTACCCCGAGATGCGGGTGGCCGAGTTCGTGAAGTACCGCGCGGAGCTCTGCGGCGTGCCGCGGCGGGACGTCGGCGCGCGGGTCGGCGAGGCGCTCGAGAAGTGCTTCGTCGACGACGTCGCGAAAGAAGCCGATCGGCGAACCTCTCGAAGGGGTACCGCCAGCGGGTCGGCCTCGCCGGCGCGCTCGTCCACAAGCCGAAGGTCCTCGTCCTCGACGAGCCGACCGTCGGGCTCGACCCGCGCCAGATCGTGAAGGTCCGCGACCTGATCCGGGACCTCCGGCGGGACCACACGATCCTCCTGTCGACGCACATCCTTCCCGAGGTCGAGCTGGTCTGCGACCGGATCCTCATCATCGACAAGGGGAAGATCCTCGCGCAGGGGACGCCGGAGACGCTCCGCGCAGGACATGTCGCAGCAGCCGGGGCTCGTCCTCGCGCTGAAGGGGGAGATCGCCGAGGCCGACGCCGCTTTCCGCGGGATCCCGGGCGTCCTGCACGCCGCCCGGATCGGCGCCGGCGGCGAGACGCGCGTCGTGCTGGAGTCGGAGCGCGGGGTCGACCTCCGCGAGGCCGCCTTCCGCGAGGTCGTCGCGCGCGGCTGGACGCTCCTCGAGATGACGCCGAAGCAGGCCTCCCTCGAGGACGTCTTCGTGAGGCTCGTCTCGCGCGAGGCCGAGCTCGCCGCCGCGGAGGCCGAGGTCCGCGAGCGCGCCACGACGGTCGAGGTCCCGAAGTTCACGGAGGAGAAGCCGTGAAGCCGCTCGTCGCCATCGTGAAGCGGGAGTTCCTGGCCTACTTCGTCAGCCCGCTCGCCTACGTCATCCTGACCGCGTTCCTGCTGATCAACGGGTACGTCTTCTACCTGATCGTGATGGCGCTGAACGCCCCGGAGACGCCGCGCACCGCGCTGATGTCCCTCTTCTTCACGAGCGTCTTCTACTGGATCTTCATGATGATCGTCTCCTCGGTCATCTCGATGCGGCTCCTCTCCGAGGAGCGGAAGTCCGGCTCGATCGAGAGCCTCCTGACGGCGCCCGTTTCCGAGGGGACCGTCGTCGTCGGGAAGTTCGTCGGGGGCTGGTGCTTCTTCCTCTTCCTCTGGCTCCCCACGGTGCTCTATCCGGTCCTCCTCTCGCGCTACGGGAGCCTGGATTGGGGTCCGATCGCGTCGGGGTACCTCGGCATCGCGCTCATCGGGGCGCTCTTCATCGCCGCGGGCACGTTCGCGTCCGTCGCTGACGAAGAACCAGATCGTCGCCGCGGTCATCGGCTTCGTGATCATCCTGGCGATCTTCCTCGTCGGGATCTTCAAGGACTTCGTGACCGACCCCCGGCTCGCGCGACGCGCTCGCCTACCTGAACCTCCTCGAGCACATGGAGGACTTCGCTCGCGGCATCGTCGACACGCGCCGCCTCGTCTACGTCGGCTCGACGGTGGCGTTCTTCCTCTTCCTCGCGACGCGGGCGCTGGACGCCAACAAGGGGAAGTGACGTGAACGGCCGCACGACCTACCGCGTCACCGCCGGCGTCGCCATCGTCCTCGGCCTCGGCATCCTCGTCCTCGTGAACTACGTCGGCGGCAAGCGGTTCGCCCGCTTCGACTGGACGAAGTCCGGCCTCTACTCGCTCTCGCCGAAGACGGTCAACGTCCTCAGGGACCTGAAGACGCCGGTGAAGGCGACCGTCTTCATGACAGAGGGCTCGCCCCTCTTCCGGGAGACGCGGGAGATCCTGAGCCGCTACCAGGCGAAGACCGCGATGCTGACGGTCGAGACGATCGACCCCGTCCGGAACCGAGCGCGGGCCGAGGCGCTCGTGAAGGAGTACGGGATCCGGGGCGGCAGCGTCGTCTTCACGGCCGGCGACCGGAAGAAGTACGTCACCGAGGACCAGCTCGCCGAGTACGACTTCTCCCGCGCCCGGATGGGGGGCGAGCCGACGATCAAGGCCTTCAAGGGGGAGCAGGAGTTCACCTCCGCGATCCTCTCGGTCACGCAGACGAAGTCGCCGAAGGTGCTCTTCACGGCGGGGCACGGCGAGCGGAAGCCCGACGGGCGGGGCCGCGACGGCTTCTTCACGCTCGCCGAGACCCTCCGCCGCGACAACTGCACCGTCGAGGAGTGGACGAGCCTCGGCGCCGCGGCCGTTCCCGACGGGACCGACGCCGTCGTGGTCGCCGGCCCCCGGACGGCGCTTCACCGAGCCCGAGCGCGCGGTGCTCCGGAAGTACCTCGACGGGGGAGGGCGGGCCCTCTTCTTCCTCGACGTCGAGTTCCTGCCGGGCTCCGGGCGGCAGATGTCCGACTTCGGCCTCGGGCCGCTCCTTTCCGGCTTCGGCGTCACGCTCGAGCGCCGACGTCGTCGTCGACCCGAAGAACGCGCTCCCGATGTTCGGGCCCGACACGCTCTTCGCCCGGTCCTTCCGCCCGCACGCGATCACGAAGCTCCTGGAAGGCTCGCAGGTCGTCTTCCCGCTCGCGCGCTCCGTCGGTGCCGTCACCCCAGCCCCGGCCGGGTGGACCGACACGGTCCTCGTCGAGACGTCGCCCGACGGCTGGGGCGAGACCGACCTCAGGAACCTCGAGACGAAGATGGCGAAGGACGACAAGGACGTGAAGGGTCCGGTGCCGCTCGCGGTCGCGGTCGACGGGGCGCCGCCGCCGGCCGGGGCCGCGGCCGGCGGCAAAGGCCGGCGACGCCGGGCCCGCGGACGCGAAGAAGGCCCGGATCGTCGTCTTCGGCGACGTCGACTTCGCGACGAACGGCGGGGTCGCGAACGCGGCGAACCTCTACCTCCTCTCGGGCGCCGCCAACTGGGTCCTCGAGCGCGAGTCGCTCGTCGCGATCCCGCCGAAGTCGGCGGACCAGGTGGCCGTGACGCTCGCGCGCGGCGACGTCGCGCAGATCGCGTTCGTCGTCCTCCTCGATCCTCCCGGCCGCGGCGATCGCCCTCGGGCTCGCGATCTGGGTCCGCCGGAGGAGCTGACCCGATGTCGACGAGGAAGCTGCTCCTCCTGACGGCCGTCTTCCTCGGACTCCTCGCGTTCGTGGTCCTCTTCGAGCGCCACCAGCCGACGTCCGAGGAGCGGGCGAAGGCTGCGCGGCGCCTCCTCGACTTCAGGGCCGAGGACGTCACGGCGGTGCAGGTCGAGCGCCCGGACCTCCCGAAGGTGGAGCTGAAGAAGTCGCGGAGGACG
The DNA here is from genome assembly GCA_963821435.1 of uncultured Acidobacteriota bacterium. Classification (GTDB taxonomy): domain Bacteria; phylum Acidobacteriota; class Thermoanaerobaculia; order UBA5066; family UBA5066; genus DAOMFB01. Next base: position 38,712 of record CAWGDR010000013.1, on the reverse strand, counting down.
GTGGACGCTCGACGCGGAGCCCGCGGGCGCGGGCGGACGCCTTCACCGCGGACGGCCTCGTCTCCGACCTCGGGCGGCTGGAGCTGGTCGGCGACGTCCAGACCTCGTTCGACCCGAAGGAGTACGGCCTCGACCGGCCGAAGGCGACGGTCACGCTCACGTTCAAGGAAGGGCCGAAACGGACCGTCTCGTTCGGGAAGGAGATCCCGGGGACGGATGGCACCGCGGCCGTGGAAGGGGGCCGGCTCGGCGCGGTGAAGTCGGCGCCGCTCGCGACGCTCTCGAAGCCCGTCTCCGAGTTCCGGTCGAAGCGTCTCTTCGACGTCGCCGGTCGGGGACGTGACGAAGGTGACGATTCTCCGGGGGACGATCCGGGTCGTCCTCGCCCGCGAGGACGCGGCGGGCAAGCCCTCGGGACCCTGGCGGATCGAGAGCCCGGTCAACGACCTCGCCTCGGAGAGCTTCGCCGAGCGGCTCCTGTCGGACCTCTCGGCGGCTCAGATCTCGGACTTCCCGGCCCTCTCCCCGACCGACCTGACGCGCGTGGGCCTCGCGCCGCCGGCCGCTCAGGTGACGCTGCAGAAGGGCGACGAGGTGGTGGCGAACCTCGCGTTCGGCGCCGCCAAGGCCGACGTGCCGGGCAAGTTCTACGCGAAGGACGGCGACCTCGTCGTCGTCGTGGACGACCGTGCCCAGGAGGAGCTCGGCAAGGAGTTCCTCGCGATGCGGGAGAGCCGCCTCCTCCCGATCGAGGCCTTCCGGGTCCGGAAGGTCCAGTTCGAGGCCGGCGACCTCCGCGCCGGCGCCGAGAAGGTCGACGGGGAGTGGCGCGCGGGGGACGGGCGATCCCGCCGGCGGCGGTCGAGGGGCTGCGTGGGGCGGGTCTCGCGCGCCGAGAGCCGCGCGATTCGTCTCCCGGAAGGACTACGCCGCGCGCGGCATCCTCTCCGGGCAGAAGGGGGCGAAGCCGCTCGCGACGCTGGAGATCTCGGAGGAGAAGGCGCCGGCTCCCGCCGCTCGTGAAGCTCTGGACCGCGGCGCCGCTCGAGGGTCCGCCGGTCCTCGCGGCGGAAGTGACCGGCCGCGCCGACGCGCTTCTCGTGGAGGCCGCCCTCCTCGACGACCTCCGGCGGGACGCGGAGAAGCTCCGGGACGCGGCGAAGGAAACGAAGGACGCGAAGAACGGGAACAACGGGAAGCTGGCGCCGGCTCCGGCGACGGCGTCTCCCGCTCTGACGCCGACCCCTGAAAAGAAGCCGGCCGCCCCGGCACCGCGGAAGAAGTAGGTCCCGCTACCTCTTCTTCGGGATCCGGGAGGTCTCGTTCTGGCGCTTCGACTTCTCGCGCTCTCCGGACGAGGGCTCCCGCGAGGCGACGGAACGGTCCCGCTCGGCGACCCGCCTCTCGAGGGCGGCGATCCGCGCCTGACGCTCGACCTCGCGGGCGTTCTCCAGCCTCTCGCTCTTCTGTTTGCCCGACTTCATCAGCGCGCCGGCCGCGAGGACGAGCTTCAGGTGGAGCTGCCCGGTGAACTTCGCTCCCTCGCCCTGGGCGCCGACGAAGCTCGAGCCCCCGAGCCGCGCCTCGGAGAAGTCCGCGTGCGACAGGAGCGTTCCCTGGAATCCACGCCCCGTCCAGCTTCGCCCCGACGAGCTGCGTGAACCGGAAATCGCTCTCGGAGAAGTCGGCGTCCTCGGCCTCGGCGCCGATCATGTTGCAGCCGGAGAAGTCGGCCCCGATGGCCGTCGCGCCCGAGAGCCGAGCGCGCTTGAGGTTCGCCCGGCGGAAGTTCGTCCGGATGAGCCGGGTCCGCGAGAGGACGCCCCCTTCGAGGTTCGCCTCGGAGAAGTCGGCGTTCGAGAGGTCCGCTTCGGCGAAGTCGCAGCCCCGGAGGTTCGTGTTGATCCCGATGGCCTCGACGAGGCGCGCCTGCGTGAAGTTGGGGTACTTCAGCTTCGGGGTCCGGAGGTCGAGCTTGTCGAGGATGGCGCCGGTGAAGTCGCTTTCCTCGAACGAGGCGCCGAGGAAGATGCACTGCCGGAAGTCCGCCCGGTGGGCCGAGAGCTTCCGCATGACCGCGTCCGTGAAGTTGGCCGTGGCCGCGATCGCGCGCTCCAGGTCGGCCTCGGAGAGGTCGGCCCCTGTGAAGTTGCACTTCTGGAGGTCCGCGCCGCGGAGGACGGCGCGGTTCATCATCGCGCCCTTGAACGAGGTGCCGTTCAGCTTCGCGTCGCGGAAGAAGGTGAGCCGGAGGTTCGCCTTGTCGAAATTGCCGAGCTTGTAGGTGACGCCGTCGAAGACGGCCTGCTGGAGGTCGCACCCCTCGAAGACGCAGCGGTCGATGTGCCCGCCGCGGAAGTTGGCGTAGAGAATCCGCCCGTAGGAGAAATTCGTGGCGGTGAAGTCCGTCCCCTCGAGCTTCGCCCCGGTCAGGTCGCAGGCCGAGAGGTTCGCGTCCCGCACCGTCGCGCTCTTGAACGAGCAGTTGCGGAGCGCCGCCCCGACGAGCGAGACGTTGCTGAAGAACTGGAAGTCGAGGTCGGACTCCGAGAGGTCCACCCGGTTCAGGCTCGAGCCCTTGAACGACGCTCCCTGGACCGTCACCCGGGTCATGACGCAGCCGTCGAGGTTCGAGCCCTCGACCTTCGATGCGCGACAGGTCGGCGGTGGAGAGGTTCTTTCCGGAGAGGTCGAGGCCGTTCAGGGAGGTGTCCGTGAAGTCGGGCGTGACGCCGGGATGCTCCTCGCGCCACGCGTTCCAGTCGGCCGTTTTCAGCAGTTCGACGTGTTCGGGATTCGCCACGAAAAGCTCCTGGTGCCTTGACCTGCTAGATTCTAGTCGATGGCTGAAATCGTGATTCGGGGTCCCGAGCGGATCCGGCGGGCCCTGCTCGGCGGCTATCCGGTCCTCTACGTCCAGTCCTGGGAGGAGGGGCGGGTCGAGCGGGCCGTGACCGCCCTGGCCCAGAAGTTCTACGACAAGCCGGTCCCGCTCTTCACCTGGTCCTGCGTCGACGGCGTGGCCGCCGGAGCCGAGCGGTGGCCCGACACCGCCGACCCGCTGAAGGCGCTCGACGCGATCCTGGCGTATCCGCAGGCGGCTTTCTTCGTCCTGAAGGACTTTCCGGCCCAGTTCGGCGGCCGGATCGACGTCGTGCGGCGCCTCCGGGACGCCTACCGGCAGCTGAAGGGGCGGGGAAAGTTCGTCCTCCTCACCTCTCCGCGCCTCCTCCTGCCCGAGGACCTCAAGAAGGAGATCCACGTCGTCGACTACGACCTCCCCGACGACGCGGAGATCCTCCACGTCCTCTCGGTCGTCTCGAAGCGCTTCTTCGGCGAGGCGGGGCTCCCGGAGGCCGACGCGAGGCGCGTGGCGATGGCCCTCCGGGGTCTGACGTCGGACGAGATCGAGCACACGGTCTCGAAGATTTTCGGGCGGCGCCCGGTCTTCGACGAGCAGGCCTACTTCGAGGTTCTCGCCGAGAAGGAGCAGGCCTCCAAGAAGGAGGGCGTTCTCGAGTTCGTCCCGCCGCGGACGACGATCGAGGACATCGGAGGGCTCGAGAACCTGAAGGAGTGGCTCGCGAAGCGCCGGAGCCTCTTCACGAAGGAGGCGGTTGACGCGGGCCTCCCGGTGCCGAAGGGGATCCTGATGATGGGGATGTCGGGCTGCGGGAAGTCGCTCTCGGTGAAGGCCATCTCGGCCCTCTGGAATCTCCCGCTCTTCCGCCTCGACATGAACCTCGTCTTCGGGACGGAGAATCCCGAGCAGACGTTCCACCGGGCGCTGAAGTCCGTGGAGTCGATGTCGCCCGCGGTCCTCTGGATCGACGAGATCGAGATGGCCATCACGGGCGGCCGCGAGGCCGGGAGCGCGGACCCGTCGCTCGGACGGATCTTCTCGACCTTCCTGACCTGGATGCAGGAGAAGAGCGCCCTCGTCTTCGTGGCGGCCACGGCGAACCGGATCCATCTCCTCCCGGCCGAGGTGATCCGGAAAGGGCGCTTCGACCAGGTCTTCTTCATCGACCTGCCGAGCGAGACCGAGCGGAAGTCGATCTTCATGGTCCACCTGAAAAAGCGCTCGGTGAACCTGAACAAGTTCGACGTCGTCTTCCTCGCCAAGGCGACGAAGGGGTTCAACGGCGCCGAGATCGAGGCGGCCGTGCAGTCGGCGGCCGTCGAGGCCTACAACGAGAAGCGCGGGATGACCGAGGACGACATGAACCGGATCATCTCGACGACGGTCCCTCTCGTCCCGGACGATGGACGAGCAGCTCAAGGCGATCAAGAGCTGGGCGCACGACCGCGCCATGCCGGCCTCGAAGGTCTGATTCAGTTCCACCTCGGCTCGACGTTCGGCGGGCGGAACGGGGCGAGGAGGTCGATCCGGCGCTGCATCGACTCGATGAGCTGCGCAGCCCAGTCGTAGCGCTCGCCGAGGGCGTCCATCGCGAGAAGCCGGTAGCCGTCGTCGGCGTCGATCCCGAGCCGGGTCAGGATCTCGTTCACGACCCCCTCGTCCGAGAGGTCGGGCGGGAGCTCCTTCGCGCCTGCGAGCGCCCGACGGCGTCGGCGAGGCGCCCGACGTCGGCGACGAGGCGCTCCCGCCGATCGCGCGGGCCCGGGGTCGCCCGGAGGAAGCGGCGCGATCGGACGCTCGGTCGACCTCGGCGATCCGGTACGGCTTGTCGCCCGGGATCTCGCGCACGATCCGGTACCGGAAGAGCCCGCGAGGAGGATGTTCGACCGCCCGTCCGGCAGGGGCTCGTGCTCCGCGATCTCGCCCGCGCAGCCGATCTCGGTGGACGGCCGGGCGGCCGGCGGCGTCGGGGCGCCCCGACGGGTCGAGGAGCTGGACGCCGAGGATCCGGTCGCCGGCGAGCGCGTCCGCGAGCATCTCGCGGTAGCGCGGCTCGAAGACGTGGAGCGGGAGCGTCGTCTCCGGGAAGAAGACGACGCCCGGGAGCGGGAAGATCGGGATCCGGCGCGTCACTTCGCCTCCGGCACGGGCGTCCCGTGCGCGCGCCCCCAGAGCGAAAGGACGTGAGCCGAGACGGCGTCGATCTCCGCGGGGGAGAGGCGGCCCCGGAACGCGGGCATCGGGCTCTTCGGGTCCCCGTCCGCGATCAGGCGCCGGACCGAGACGGGATCGCCGCCGTGCTTCCAAACGTCGTCGGTCAGGTTGGCGTAAGGCCGCCCCAGCGCGAAGCGCGTGTCCCCCCGGCCCTCGCGGCCGTGGCAGGCGGAGCACTTCCGGCCCCAAACCCTCTCGCCGGGGTCCTTCGGCCCGCATCCTGCCGCGAGAGAGCGCGCCCGAAAGGGCGCCGATGAGCACCCGATGTCACCGGGGAGAGACGCCTCACCATCCAGAGCCGCATGGTATCTTTACGCGCGATGGCGAACAAAGACGATCGCTACGAGGACAACGTCGCGGGCAAGTTCTACGTCGACACGCAATGCATCGACTGCGACGTCTGCCGCGTCACGGCGCCGAACAACTTCAAGCGGAACGAGGACAAGGGCTACTCCTTCGTTTCGAAGCAGGCCGAGACCCCGGAAGAAGAGGCGCAGTGCCAGGAAGCGATGGACTCCTGCCCGGTCGAGGCCATCGGGAACGATGGCGAATAGGAGCCATTCCCGGTCAGGGCGAACGCCGGAGATCTCCCCGATCACGTCAGCGCACGGCGTGGTAGCTCGACCTCACGAGCGGCCCTGACTCGACCCGCCGGAATCCGAGCCGCTCCCCGCAGGCCCTGAGCGCGTCGAACTCCTCCGGGGAGTAGTACTTCTCGATGGGAAGCCGCCGCTCGTGGGGCTGGAGGTACTGGCCGATCGTGACGACGTCCGCGCCCGAGCGTCGAAGGTCGACGAGCGTCGCCTCCAGCTCGTCGCGCGTCTCGCCGAGCCCGACCATCAGCCCGCTCTTCACCGTCATCCAGCCCGCCGCGCCGTCGCGGAAGCGGGCCGCCCGCGCGAGGAGCTCGAGCGAGCGCTCGTAGACGGCGTCGGGCCGGACGCGACGGTAGAGGCGGCTGACCGTCTCGGTGTTGTGGTTCAGGACCTCCGGCCGCTCGTCGAGGACCGTCCGGAGCGCCGCCGCGCTCCCCAGGAAGTCGGGGATCAGCACCTCCACGGTGGCTCCCGGGCTCCGCCCGCGGATCTCGCGGATCGTCGCCGCGAAGTGTCCCGCGCCGCCGTCGGGGAGCTCGTCGCGGTTCACCGACGTGACGACCGCGTGCTTCACGCCCATCGCGGCGACCGCCTCGGCGACGTGGCGGGGCTCCTCCGGGTCGAGCGGTCGCCCGGCTCCCTGCGCGACGGCGCAGAAGCCGCAGTGCCGGGTGCAGACGTCGCCCATGAGCATGAAGGTCGCGGTCCGCTCCCGCCCCCAGCACTCGAAGATGTTGGGGCAGCGCGCCTCCTGGCAGACGGTGTTCAGCCCCTTCCGCTCCACGAGCGCGAGGATCTCGCGGTAGTCGTCGGAGTCGGTGACCCGGACCTTCAACCACTCCGGGCGCGGCGTGACGCCGTAGCGCGGCCGGCCGGAATCCGGCGAGAAAGACGGGAGCCTCGCGCTCACCCGGCGAGTCTATCCGCGCCCGCGGACGCCCTGCCGCGCCGCCCACTGCCAGACCGGGTCCCAGGCGTGAAAGACGCAGGGGACCCCCTCGACCTCTTCCTCGGCGAGGGGCGCCGGGAGGCGGACGCGGGCGGTGTGCTCGATGGCGTCGCGGGCGGCCTCGCGGACGACGAGCCACTCCCGCGAGTCCTCGAATCTCTCCTCGTGATACGGGTCGACGCCGAGCGTCAGGAGTGTCGGGAGGTTGCCGGGGTTCGCCTCGGCGTCCAGGATCCGGACGGCCTGCAGGCGGTTCCGCCCGTGCGGGTCCGTCAGGAACTCCCGGAGGACGCCGTGCAGGTCGGCGGGGTCGAAGTAGGCGAACGCCATCAGGGCGTCGCAGCGGACCGACGCGTCGAGGTCGAGGAGGAGCTCGCGAACCTTCGGCTCCAGCGGCCGGAAGGGGGCGAGGCGGCCGGGCGTCTCGTCCTGGAGCCCGGCGAAGACGAAGAGGCCGGCCCGCCGCGTCGCCGGGTCCTCGTCGACGAGGCACTGGGCGACCAGGCCGACCGTCTCGTCGTCCACGGGAGCGGCGACGATCCGGTCGAAGTGGAGCGAGTCGCCGTCCGCCGCGAACGGCGCGATCCTGGCCGTCAGGAGCTCGTAGGCGCCGCGGGAACCCTTCGGTCCGGGCCTGACGTTTTCCGTCATCGTCCTCCTCCGCGGGCGACGATTGCCGTCGCCTCTTCCGATACGAGCTGCCGGAGCTCCCCGGGCCGTTCCTCCGGTGTCCGGCCGAAAACCTCCGCGAAATGAGCGACAAACCTCCTCGCGACCTCCGGGACCCCCGGCGCCTTTTCCTTTCCGAGGAGACGTTCGAGCGACGTCACCCCGCCGTCGGCGATCCCGCACGGAAGGAAGAGCGAAAACCGCGCCAGGTCGGGCGCCACGTTCAGCGCGACGCCGTGGCTCGTGACCCATCGGGACAAGTGGACACCGATCGCGGCGAGCTTGTCGTTGCCGACCCAGACCGACGACCAGCGCCCCGGAAGGGCGCTCCGCCCGGCGTTCACGCCGAAGCCCCCCGCGGTCCGGATCAGGACCTCCTCGAGGTCGCGGACGAAGCGCCGGACGTCGCGTCGGTCCGGCGAGAGGTCGAGGACGGGGTAGGCGACGAGCTGGCCCGGCCCGTGCCATGTCAGCTTTCCCCCGCGGTCCGTGCTCCGGAGGGCGATTCCCCTCGACTCGAGGAACGCCTCCGTGACGAAGAGGTCGCGGCGGGATGCGTTCCGTCCGATCGTGATGACGTCCGGGTGCTCGAGGAGGAACAGGGCCTCCCGGCCCCCCGCCTTGACGCGCTCCACCGCGGCACGCTGCAGGGCGAGCGCCTCGTCGTAGGGGACGGGGCCGCGGCCCAGAAGATCGACGACGTCGACCGTTCGGCTCAGAGCGACTCCAGCTCGCTCCATTTTTCGGTTTCGATCGTCTGCTTCACGAGGCCCAGGAACGTGTCCCCTTCGGCACCGTCGATCAGCCTGTGATCGAAGGTGACGGCCAGGTAGGCCATCGTCCGGACGGCGATCGTGTCCGACCCGTCGGCCATGGTGACGACCTTCGGCCTCTTCTCGATGGTGCCGACGCCGAGAATCGCGACCTGCGGCTGGTTGATGATCGGCGTCGCGAAGAGCGAGCCGAAGCCGCCGTGGTTCGTGATCGTGAAGGTGCCGCCCGCCACCTCGTCGGGGTTCAGTTTCTTCGTCCGGGCCCGGTTCGCGAGGTCGTTCGCGGCGCGCGCGAGGCCGACGAGCGAGAGGTCGTCGGCGCGGCGGATGACCGGGACGATGAGCCCCCAGTCGAGCGCCACCGCCATGCCGAGGTTGACCTCCTTGTGGTAGACGATCTCGTCGCCGGAGATCGAGGCGTTCAGGAGCGGGCGCGCCTTGAGGGCGGCGACGACGGCCCGGAAGATGAACGGCATGTACGTCAGCTTCGTGCCGTACTGCTGGGCGAAGCGGTCCTTCACCCGGTCGCGGAGGCGGGCGACGTTCGTGAAGTCGACCTCGAAGACCGACGTCACGTGAGCGGAGGTCCGCTTCGAGTCGACCATCCGCTCGGCGATCCTCTTCCGCATGGAGGACATCGGCTCGACCACGATGGCCGAGCCCGGGGAGTAGGGCGCGATCGGCGCCGGCGCGGGGGCGTAGGCCCTCGCGTCGACCTGCTGCGGCTCGGCGACCGTCAAGGCCGCCGCGGCAGGGGCGGGGGAGGGTGACGGCGGGGGAGCGGGAGCGGGAACCGGAACGGGAGAGGGCGCAGCCGCCGGTGCGGGCGCCGACTTCTTCCCGACGACCTCGAGGATGTCCGCCTTGGTGACGCGCCCCGAGATCCCGGTTCCCTTCAGCCCCGAGATGTCGATGCCGTGCTCCTCGGCGATGTTCCGGACGACCGGAGTCGAGCGGCGCCGGAGCAGCTCTTCCTTCGACTCGTCGGGCTGCGGCCGGACGCTCGCGGGAACGGCTGGGGGCGCGGGGGACGCCGAGGCCGGCTCCCGATCGACCGCCGCGGGGACCGCCGGAGGTGGGGGGGGCGCGGGCGCCGGAGTGGGCGTGGGAGTCGGGGCCGGAGTGGGAGCCAGCGAAGCCGCCGCGGAAACGGTCGGAGCCGGCGCGGAGGCGTCGGCTTCGCCCGCCTCGCCGAGGACGGCGACGACGGTGTTGATCGGGACGGTCTTCCCCTCTTCGACCACGATCGAGAGGAGCACGCCGCTGGCGGGGGCGGGGATCTCGGCGTCCACTTTGTCGGTGGAGATCTCGAAGAGGGGCTCGTCGCGCTTGACCGCGTCGCCCGGCTTCTTGAGCCACTTCGTCAGCGTCCCTTCGGCGATCGACTCGCCCATCTGCGGCATGATCACGTTCGTCGGCATCGGATCCTCTCCTCAGTACCCGGCGAGCCCCCTCGCCGCAGCGAGAAGTGTACGGGTATTCGGCAGGAAGGCCTCTTCCAGCACCGGGGCGTACGGGACCGGCGTGTCGGGGGCGGTCACGCGGACGACCGGGGCGTCGAGGAACTCGAACACCTTCTCGGCGACCGTCGCGGCGATCTCCGCTCCGACGCCTCCCGTCCGCGTGTCCTCGTGGAGGATCAGGCAGCGCGACGTGCGTGCGACCGAGCCGAGGAGCGTCTCCTCGTCGAGCGGCAGGAGGGTCCGGACGTCGACGACCTCGGCCTCGATCCCGTCCTTCGCGAGCTCCCGCGCCGCCTCGAGCGCGGTCCAGAGCATCGCGCTCCAGGTCAGGATCGTCAGGTCCCGGCCGGGGCGGCGGATGGCCGCCTTCCCGAGCGGGACGACGTAGTCCTCCCGCGGGATCCGGTCGCGGACCCGCCGGTAGAGGAACTTGTGCTCGAGGAAGACGACGGGGTCCTCGTCGCGGATCGCGGCCTTCAGGAGCCCTTTCGCGTCGTAGGCCGTCGCCGGGGCGACGACCTTGAGGCCGGGCGTGTGGGCGAACGCGGCCTCGGGGCTCTGCGAGTGGAAGGGCCCGCCGTGGACCCCCGCCCCCGACGGCCCGCGGACGACGAGCGGGACGCCGACCCCCGTCCGGTAGCGGCTCTTGGCCGCGTAGTTCGTCAGGAGGTCGAACGCGCGCGAGATGAAGTCCATGAACTGCATCTCGGCGACGGGGCGGAGCCCGCGCATCGCCGCGCCGATGGCGGCGCCGACGATCGCCTCTTCGGAAACCGGCGTGTCGATCACCCGCTCGCCGCCGAAGCGCGCGAAAAGCCCCTCGGTGGCCTTGAAGGCGCCGCCGAAGGCGCCGACGTCCTCGCCGATGACGAAGACGCGGCCGTCGCGCTCCATCTCCTCCCGGAGCGCCTGCCGGATCGCCTCGACGTAGAGCGTCCCGGGCTCCGCCGCTCCGCCCGGCTCCGGCGCGTCGAGCGTCAGCGTCGCCCCCTCCTTTGCGCGAGGGTCGGCCATCAGAGCGCCTCCGCGGCGGGGGCGTAGACCCCCTCGAAGGCGGTGTGCGCCTCGGGCGAAGGCGACGCCTCGGCCGCCGCGAGGTCGTCGTCGAGCTGCCGCGCCAGCGCCTCGCGCATCGCTTCGCGGGCCGCGGCCGGCAGGAGGCGCCGCTCGTCGAGGACGAGTTCGAAGCGGGCGAGCGGGTCGCGCGCCTTCCACTCCGAGAGCTCTCCGGGGGAGACGTAGCTCTGCGCGTCGTGTTCCGCGTGGCCCTTGAGCCGGTAGGTCCTGCACTCCAGGAGGGTCGGTCCGTCGCCCCGGCGGGCGCGGTCGACGGCACGGCGGGCGGCGTCGAAGACCGCGAGGACGTCGTTCCCGTCGACGACCTCGCCCGCGATCCCGTAGCCGGGCGCCTTGTCGGCCAGCGTCCGCGCGGCGCACTGCTTCTCGGAGGGGGTCGAGTAGGCCCAGGCGTTGTGCTCGACGACGAGGACGAGCGGCAGCTTCTGGACCGCGGCGAAGTTCAGCCCTTCGTGGAACGCGCCGACCGAGGAGCCGCCGTCGCCGATGTAGGTCATCCCGACCGTCCGGTTCCCGCGGATCCGCTCGGCGAGGAGCATGCCGGCCATCACCGGAATCGCCGTGCCGAGCATCGCGATCGGCGCGTAGACGCCGCGCGCGACGTCGGTGACGTTGTGGTGCGCCTCCTTCCCCTTCGTGGGGGAGGCCGCCCGCGCCATGTACTGGGCGAAGAGGTCGAACGGCGGGATCCCGCGCACGAGGAGCGAGCCGAGGTTCCGGATCAGCGGCGTCAGGAGATCCCCCGTCTCGAGAGCGAAGGCGGTGCCGACGGACGTGGCCTCCTGGCCGAGGGAGCGGAAGAGGCCGCCGACGATCTTCCCCTGCCGGTAGAGGTGGACGAGGCGCTCCTCGAGCAGCCGGTTGAGGAGCATCAGCCGGTAGAGCTCGGAAAGCCGCTCGGGGGGGAGATCCGTCATGTCGGCGTTGGCCGCCCGAAGGGCGGGAGCGGATTATCGGAGCGGGTCGGGGGAGGGTCAAACCGGAGAGGAACCGGCGACCGGTGACGCCGCTCACGGCACCAGGCGTCCGGGCTGTCGCGCCGCGCACGACGCGCCGTTTGGCGCTCCCAGCCCGTTCATCGTCGCCCCCGGGCTACGTGATCCGCTTGCGCGGCGACGGACGGGCCTCCTAGATTGTCTCCATGACGTCCGACAGGCGGACGGGAGGAGGCCTCAAATGAAGCGAACGAGTTTGATTCTCGGGGCCGCTCGCGGGACTGGCTGCTGGCAGGTGAGGCGTCGGCCGCTGTGCGGGTTTCATGTACTTAAGATCAGCCCGATCCTGGGCGAGATTACCCACGACGGAGACCCTGGCTGGATCGAGATCGAGTCGTACCAATGGCTCGCCGGCGCGCCGAACCTGAGTTCGCTCCAACCGGGTGCGAGGGCGAAGGGTGGACCGGGGGTGTTCCAATTCAGCCACCGACCGGGGGCTTCCTCGCCGCTCCTCCAGCGGGCATTCAATTCGAAACAGCGCTTTGCCAAGGTCCAGCTCGACATCCCGAAACCCGGCGCCGAGGTGAATTACTACACGATCACCCTGACCGACGCCACCATCTCGTCTTTCTCGAAAGGGACCTCCGGGTTTCCGACGGAGACCATCAAGATGACCTACGGAGCGATCGAGTGGACCTATTCCGAACAGAGGCCGGCTTCGCTTCAGACGGCGCCTGGGGTGAAGAAGTAGCACGCACCGTCCCCGATTGCCCGTTTCCGGCCGGAGGAGGTCTCCCATGAAGAAGTCGACGGGACTCGCGATCGCCATGGTGACGGTCCTGGCAGTCCTCCCGGGCCAGGCTCGGGCCGCCGCGTTTCTGAAGATCGAAGGTGTCCAGGGCGGTGTGACGGCGCCGCACGCGGGGTGGATCGAGGTGTCCAGCTACAGCCTCGGCAGCCGGCCTCCCGGCGCACGCGGGCGCCGGCGGTGTGGCGAAGTCGTCCCATGGCCCCTCGTCAATCCATTTCGCCGCCCGGACGAGCCCTGCGATCGTCAAAGCTGGCCGAGGCGAACGACCGCGGAACCCACTTCGCGACGGCGACGCTAGAGGTCTTCAAGGGCGGCGGCGTATCGCCCTATCTTCGCTACAAGATGACGGACGTCATGGTGTCGTCCTATCCAGACGGGCGGCAGCGGGGGCGGGGGTGGAGAGCCGTTCGATCAATTCGTCCTCAACTTCTCGCAAGTCGAGCTCGAGTACCTCCAACCCTCGCCGCCAACCGGTTCCGGCGTCGCCTCCGCGGCCTCGGCCAAGGGAGCAACTGTCCTGGCGGCGCAGCCGGGAACGATCACGGTAGTGAAGGTGCAGCCGGCGGAGATCAACGCGGGGTCGACGGTGACGATCACCGTCGAAGGCTCGGGTGAGTGCAAGCTCGCTTGGATCGACTTCGGCGATCAATCCCAGGCCGAGGCGGCGCTCTTCGGAAGCCCGTTTCCGAGAGACGCTTCGCCCACGCCTTCACGTCGCCCGGGACCTTCACCGTCGTCGCCTGGGGATATGACCCCGAGTCGCCGAAGCAAGTCGCCGGAGCGAAGGCCGGGACGTGCGTCGGTAAGAAGTCGGCGACGGTCCAGGTGCGGTCGCGCATGATGGTGGCGCCCGCGCCGAAAAAGTGAGGCGAACCGTGAATGGATGCCTCTGCCGCCACGACACCTTGACACGTCGCGCTCGCGCCTCTACGCTTTCGCGCCAATGAACGCCTCCGCCGTCGCCCGAAAGCGGATGACCTCGATCAAGACGACGCCGCCGTGCGGCGGGCGACGGAGCGTCCTCTAGATCGCGGACGACGGAGGCGATCACCAGAAGACACCAGGGCCCGCCGGAAACGGCGGGCCCTTTCGTTTCGAAGGAGCCCGACATGACCCGACCCGATTCCCGGATCCCGGTGGCGGTCCTCGGCGCGACGGGCGCCGTGGGGCAGCGGCTCGTCTCGCTGCTCGAGGGGCACCCGCGCTTCGTCCTGGCCGAGGTCGCCGCCTCGGAACGGTCGGCGGGGAAGAGCTACTTCGAGGCGACGCGCTGGATCCTGCCGGGGGACGTTCCGAAGGGGGCGCGGGACCTCACCGTGACGGCCGTGGACGCCGACTTCGCCTCGCCGGTCCTCCTCTCGGGGCTGGACGCCGCGGTCGCCGACACGATCGAGCCGTTCCAGGCCGGGCGCGGGAGGCTGGTCGTCTCCAACACGAAGTCGTTCCGGATGCGGCCCGACGTTCCGCTCGTCATCCCGGAGGTGAACGCGGACCACCTCGCGCTCCTCGACGGCCAGCCGTGGCGGGCGGAAGGGGGCGGCATCGTCACGAACCCGAACTGTTCCGTCGTCGGCCTCGCGATGGCGCTCGCGCCGCTCCACCGGGCCTTCGGCGTCGAGGCGGTGGCCGTGACGACGCTGCAGGCTCTTTCCGGCGCCGGCTACCCGGGCGTCCCGTCCCTCGACGCGAACGCGAACGTCATCCCGTTCATCGACGGCGAGGAGGAGAAGATCGAGCGCGAGCCGAAGAAGATCCTCGGCCGCCTCGAGGCGGGCCGCGTCGTCGACGCCGACTTCCCGATCTCGGTCTCCGTGAACCGCGTCCCGGTCCGGGACGGCCACACCGAGTCGGTCTTCCTCAAGCTCCGGTCGAAGGCCTCTCTCGCGGACGTCCGCGCGGCGCTCGAGTCGTTCTCCGGCGAGCCGCAGCGGCTCGGGCTGCCGTCGGCGCCGGCCCGACCCCTCGCCGTCCGCGACGAGCGAGACCGCCCCCAGCCTCTCCGCGACGTCGAGGCCGGAAACGGCATGACCGTCACGGTCGGGCGCCTCCGCGCCGACCCGGTCTACGACGTCCGCTTCACCCTCCTCGTCCACAACACGGTCCGCGGAGCCGCCGGCGCGGCGCTCCTGAACGCCGAGCTCCTCGCGGCGACCGGACGGCTCACGGTGTCGTCCCGGAGATGAACGTTCTGAAGTTCGGAGGGACCTCCGTGGGGTCGGCCGCGCGGATCGCGGGAGTGGCCGATCTCGTCGCGGCCCGGAAGGCCGAGACGCCGCTCGTCGTCGTCTCGGCCATGGGGGGGGTCACCGACCTTCTCGTCTCGCTGAAAGATTCTTCGAGGGGAAGAGACCGGGAGGCGATGGACGAGACGAAGGGAGAGATCGCTCGCCGCCACGAGACGGCGCTGGAGGGGCTCGGGTTGACGCCGGCCTGGCGGGAGGCGGTGTGCTCATCGCTTCAAGGCGAGCTTCGACGGCTCGATGAGCTCTGCTCGGGCATCTTCCTCCTCGAGGAGGTCTCTCCCCGGACCTCGGATGCGCTTCTCGCTCTCGGGGAGATGATGTCGTCGCGGCTCGTGTTCGCCGCCCTCCGGGCCCGCGGCGTCGACGCCGTGTGGATCGACCCGCGCGGGATCGTCGCGACCGACGCGACGTACGGCACCGCCTCGCCGGACGAGAGGGAGACGGCCCGCCGGGTCGCGGCGGGCGTCCTGCCCGAGGTCGCCGCGGGGCGGACGGTCGTGACGGGAGGCTTCGTCGGCGCGGCCCCCGACGGCTCGACGACGACGCTCGGGCGCGGGGGCTCGGACACCTCGGCGGCTGTCCTCGGCGCGGCGCTCGCCGACGCGGGGAGGCCGGTCGAGGCGATCGAGATCTGGACCGACGTGGACGGCCTCCTGACGGCGGACCCGCGGGTCGTCCCGGGGGCGAAGCCGGTCCCGGAGGTCGGATACGCGGAGGCGGCCGAGCTGGCGTTCTTCGGCGCGAAGGTGCTCCATCCGGCGACGATCCGGCCGGCGGTCGCCCGCGGCATCCCGGTCGCCATCCGGAACACGTTCCGCCCCGAGGCGCCCGGGACCATCGTCCGGGCCGACGTCCCCGGCGCGGGGGTCCGCGCCGTCGCGATGCGGAAGGGGGTCGCGGCTCTCTTCCTCGGCAACCCCCGGATGCTCTACGCCCACGGCTACGCCGCCCGCGTCTTCTCGGTCTTCGAGAGGCTCCGCGTGCCGGTCGACGTCATCACGACGAGCGAAGTCTCGATCTCCGTGACGGTCGACGGGAAGGCGCCCCTCGACCTGCTCGCGGAGCAGCTCTCCGAGCTGGCGGAGGTGACGGTCCTCCGGCACCTCGCGGTCGTCTCGGTCGTCGGCCGGAAGATCCGGACGACCCCTGGAATCGCGGTGAGGGTCTTCGGGGCCCTCGGCGACGTGAACGTCGTCCTGATCTCCCAGGGTGCGTCGGACACGAACATCACGTTCGTCGTCGCCGAGGACGACGCCGCGGAGGCGCTGCGCCGCCTCCACCGGGAGTTCTTCGAATGAAAGCGCTCCTCGTCGGCCACGGGAAGATGGGGAAGGCGGTCGAGGCCGCTCTGAAGGAGCGCGGCCACGAGATTGCCGGGAGAATCGACGAAGGGGACCGACCGGGGGATTTCTTAGAAGGTGAATGGAGCGGGACGAAGGGCCCGTCCATGGCGGGGCGAGCATCGGCGGCGGGCGAGCAAGGGCATCGGTCTTCACTTTCGAAGGATTCGGCGGCCGTGGATATTGCTTTCGAGTTCACGACCCCCGCTTCGGCCGAGGGGCTGGTGGTCTTTCTGCTTTCTAGGAGAATCCCCGTCGTCTCGGGCACGACAGGATGGGACACGGCTTCGGCGGTCCGGTTCGCTCGGGAGCAGAGGGTCCCTTTTCTTCATTCCCCGAACTTCTCCATCGGCGTCGCCGTCATGAGGCGCCTCGCGTCGCGCGCTGCGGAGCTCCTCGCGCCGTTTCCCGCGTTCGAGCCGGGGATCCTCGAGAGGCACCACGCCGCCAAGAAGGACGCGCCGTCGGGGACGGCGAAGCTCCTCGCGGCCGCGGTGGAGGCGGCCCGCCCGGGGGCGGCGGTCCCGGTCGTCGCCCTGAGGCAGGGGGGGCAGCCGGGAGAGCACGTCCTCTTCTTCGAGGGAGCCGACGAGACGCTGGAGCTCGTCCACCGGGCGCGGTCGCGCGCGATCTTCGCGGCGGGGGCGGTCGCCGCCGCGGAGTGGCTCCTCGCGAGCGGCCGCCCGGGTCCCGCGACCTTCGACGAGTTCCTCGACGCCCTCGCCAAACCCTCCAGCGAAAGGACACTCCGATGACCCTCCCGGCCGTCCCCACGCGTTTCTCCGGCGTCTTCACGGCCCTGATCACCCCGTTCACCGAGGCGGGCGCCCTCGACGAGCCGGCCCTCAGGCGGCTCGTGAAACGGCAGATCGACGGGGGCGTCGCCGGCCTCGTCCCGTGCGGGACGACCGGCGAAGCCGTCACGCTCGACCCGGACGAGCACGAGCGGGTCGTCGCCGTCACGGCCGAGGCGGCCCGGGCCTCGGGTCGGGCCGTCCGGGTGATCGCCGGGTGCGGGTCGAACGACACGCGAAAGGCGCAGAAGCTGGCCGAGCGGTGCCGGAAGGCGGGCGCCGACGCGCTCCTCGTCGTCACCCCGTACTACAACAAGCCGACGCCGCGGGGCCTCGTCGAGCACTTCAGGGCGGTCGCGGACGCGGGACGCCTGCCGGTCGTCGCCTACAACGTGCCGGGCCGGACGGGGCTGAACATGCTCCCCGACACGGTCCTCGCGCTGGCGGAGGACCCCCGCTTCGTCGGCGTGAAGGAGGCTTCGGGGAGCCTCGACCAGGCCTGCGAGATCCTGCGCGCCCGTCCGTCGGGCTTCTCGGTCCTCTCGGGGGAGGACTCGCTCGCGATCCCGATGATCGCCTGCGGCGCCGACGGCGTCATCGCGGTGGTCTCGAACGAGGCCCCGCGCGCGTACAGTGACCTGATCCGGGCCGGCCTCGCCGGGGACCGCGACGGCGCGGCGGCGCTCCAGGCCCGGCTCTTTCCGCTCATGCGCGCGAACTTCCGCGAGTCGAATCCGATCCCGGTGAAATGGGCGATGCAGCGGCTCGGGCTCTGCGGCGGCGCGCTGCGGCTGCCGCTCGTCCCCCTGTCCGCGTCCCACCACGCGGTCCTGGAGGAGGCGCTGAAGGCGGCCGGACTCCTGGACGCCGGCGGGACGCCTCTGCCGGAGGCCGCTTGACCCGCGACGAGATCTTCGCCCTGTTCGACGCGATGGAGCGAGGGGAGGTCCGCGCCGCCGCGCCCGATTCGAGCGGGCGCTGGGTGCCGAACCGGGCCGTGAAAGAGGCGATCCTCGCCGCGTTCCGGATCGGGGCGGACGTCGACCTGATCGCCGGGCCGCTCTCGTTCCGCGACCGCGACACGCTGCCGCCCCGGAGGCCGCTCCCGCCGGGCGTGCGGGTCGTGCCCGGAGGGACCGCGATCCGGCGCGGCGCCTACCTGGCCAGGGGAGTCGTGGTCATGCCGCCCGCGTACGTGAACGTCGGCGCGTACGTGGACGAGGGATCGATGATCGACAGCCACGCCCTCGTCGGCTCCTGCGCGCAGGTCGGAAAGCGGGTCCACCTCTCCGCGGCGGCGCAGGTCGGCGGGGTCCTCGAGCCGGTCGGCGCCGTCCCGGTCGTCATCGAGGACGACGTCTTCGTCGGCGGCGGCTGCGGGATCTACGAGGGCGTCTGCGTGAGGCGGCGGGCCGTCCTCGCCTCCGGCGTCGTCCTGACGGGCTCGACGGTCGTCTTCGACGTCGTCAACGAGATAGAGCTCCGCGCCTCGGCCGACGGCCCGCTGACGATCCCCGAAGGGGCGGTCGTCGTTCCGGGCGCGCGGCCGGCGTCCGGGAGGTGGGCGAAGGAGCGCGGGCTTTCGCTCTCCGCGCCGGTCATCGTGAAATACAGGGACGAGAGGACGGACGCCAAGACGACGCTGGAGGGAGCGCTTCGGTGAAGGCGTCGGGAGATTGCACGCGGCCTGCGGCCGCGTCAGCCTAGAAGGATGACAGGCGATTCGACGGTTCGTCTCGCGGCGGGGCGGTTCGGGACGCCGTTCTACCTCTACGACTTCGGCGTGATCGCCGCGCGCCTCCGCGCGCTCCGCCGCGCCGTCGGGTCGCGGTTCGACATCGCCTACGCCGTCAAGGCAAACCCCTCTCTCGCCGTTCTGAAGTTCTTCTTCGAAAGGGGCTTGGGGGCGGACGTTTCGTCGAGGGGCGAGCTTGCCGCGGTTCGCCGCGCCGGATGTCCACGTTCGAAGATCCTCTCCACGGGTCCGGCAAAGCCCGATGCGGACCTCGAAGCGCTCGTGGGCGCGCGTGTCTCGATCATCCACGCCGAGGGAGAGTGGGAGCTGGATCAACTCGAGCGCATCGCTTTCCGCCTTCGGCGCACGGTGAGGGTCGGCCTTCGCCTGAATCCGCCTTGGGGGATCGCCGAGAAGCGGGTGATGATCGGGGGCCCCGGCGCGACGAAGTTCGGCTTCGACCTCCGGAGCGCGGAGAAGAGTTCTTCGAAGGTGGAAGACGGGGGAATCGGGACGCGGCTTGTTCCCCCATCTCGATCTCTGCGGTTTCCAGGTCTTCAACGCGTCGAACGTCCTTGACGCGGAGCTGCTCGTCGAGAACACGAATCGCGTCCTTTCTCTCGCTCTTGCCCTTTCGAAGAAATTCTCGGTCCCTCTCCGCTCCGTCGACTTCGGTGGCGGCTTCGGCGTGCCGTACGCCGACGGAGAGAGACCTCTCGACCTGGAGATCCTGAGAAAGGGCCTGAAAGCCGTCGTGGCGGACGCGGGCGCGCGCGGCTTGTCCGACTCGACCCGGCTGGTGTTCGAACCGGGCCGCTTCCTCGTCGCCGAGGCGGGGACGTACGTCACCCGGGTGTTGGGGACCAAACGGAGCCGCGGGGCCGGCGTCGTCCTCGTGGACGGCGGTGTCCACCATTTCCTCCGCCCCGTGCTCCTCGGAACCCCGCACCGCGTGCGGCTCGTGCCGGCGAGGAACAGCGGACGCTCCCGCCTCTCGTCCCCTTCGGGGAAACCCCTGGTCCTGGCCGGCCCGCTCTGCACGAGCCTCGACGTCCTCCATCCGGATGCCCGCCTCCCGCTTCCCTCCCGCGGCGACCTCCTGGCGTTCGAGAACGCGGGCGCTTACGGCTTCTCGGAGTCGATGCCCCTCTTCCTGTCGCACGAGTGGCCGGCCGAGGTCGGGGTCCGGAAGGGGAGGCTCGAGCGCCTGCGGCGGTCGCCGTCCGTCCGGAGCCTCCTCGGCGCCCAGCGTGCGCCGTTCTGAGAGCCGTTCTCGCAGCAGGCCTCCGTCGAATAGAATCCCTGACATGAGCGTCAAGGAAGAAAGCGCGCTTCCCCTCACCGCGGAACAGGAGCGGGTCCGGAAGGCGAAGGAGGCGTGGCGCGCGAAGGCCGCGCAGGCCTTCGCGAAGGCGCCGCCGTGGCGGAAGGACTTCAGCACCGTTTCCTCGGCCGAGGTGAATCCGCTCGCGACGCCGGACGACCTCCCGGGCTTCGACTACGAGCGCGACCTCGGCTGGCCCGGCGAGTTCCCCTACACGCGGGGCGTCCAGCCGACGATGTACCGCGGGCGCCCTTGGACGATCCGCCAATTCGCCGGGTTCGGCACGGCGCGCCATACGAACGAGCGGTTCCGGATGCTCCTCGCCCACGGACAGACGGGGCTCTCCACGGCCTTCCACCTCCCGACGCTCTACGGCTACGACTCGGACCATGAGATGTCGGCGGGGGAGGTGGGGAAGTGCGGCGTCGCGGTCGACTCGCTCCGCGACTTCGAGGTCCTCTTCGACGGCATCGACCTCGGCCGGGTGACGACCTCGATGACGATCAACTCGACCGCGCCGATCGCGCTCGCGATGTACCTCGCGGTCGCGGAGAAGCACGGGACCCCCTTCTCGAAGGTGGGCGGCACGCTCCAGAACGACATCCTGAAGGAGTACATCGCCCAGAAGGAGTACATCTTCCCGCCGCGTCCCTCGATGCGGCTCGTGACGGACCAGTTTGCGTTCTGCGCGAAGCACGTCCCGCGGTGGAACACCGTCTCGGTCTCCGGCTACCACATCCGCGAGGCCGGCTCGACGGCGCTCCAGGAGCTGGCGTTCACGCTCCGCGACGGGATGGAGTACGTGAAGTACGGCGTCGACGCCGGCCTGTCCGTCGACGAGTTCGCGCCGCGGCTCTCGTTCTTCTTCAACGCCCACAACGACTTCTTCGAGGAGATCGGGAAGTACCGCGCGGCGCGCCGGATCTGGTCGAAGGTGATGCGCGACCGCTACGGCGCGAAGAGGCCGGAGAGCTGGAAGCTCCGCTTCCACAGCCAGACGGCCGGGGTCTCGCTCACGGCGCAACAGCCCTACAACAACGTCGCGCGCGTGGCGATCCAGGCGCTCGCGGCGGTCCTCGGAGGGACCCAGTCTCTCCACACGAACGCCCTCGACGAGACGCTCGCGCTTCCGACGGAGTTCGCCGCGAAGATCGCGGTCCGGACGCAGCAGATCGTCCTCCACGAGACCGGCGTCGCGAATTCGATCGACCCGCTCGGCGGCGCCTACTTCGTCGAGGAGATGACGAACCGGATGGAGGCGGGCGCGTTCGACTACTTCCGCCGGATCGACGCCTACGGCGGCATGGTGGAGGCCATCGAGGCGGGGTTCCCCCAGCGGGAGATCATGGACGCGGCGTACCGCTTCCAGCGCGCCTTCGACGCGGGGGACAAGATGATGGTGGGCGTCAACGGGTTCTCCGAGTCGCTGCCGGGAGACGACGTCCCGATCCTGACGATCTCCGACGAGACCGCCGGCGAGCAGGTCCGGGGGCTCGAGGAGGTCCGGAGGACGCGCGACGGCCGGTCGGCGATGCAGAAGCTCGCCGACCTCCGGGCCGCCTGCCGCGACGGGGCGAACGTGATGCCGCCCCTCCTCGAGGCCGTGAAGGCGTACGCCACCGTGGGGGAGATCTCGGACGTCATGCGGGAGGTCTTCGCCGTCTACGAAGAGCCGGCCGTTTTCTAGGGCATTTCGGCCCCGGCGCGGTTCTTGCGCGGTATCCTCGGCGACGATGTCTTTTCGGCGCCTGGCCCTCCCTCTCGTCGCGCTCCTCGCCGCCGTTCCGGCGGTGGGCGAGCCGCCGGCCCGCCCGCTGACCCCGGCCGAGGCGAAAAAGCGCGACGCGGTCCAGCGCTTCCTCGAGGCCAAGCTCCACGCGCAGGAGAGCGAGTTCGAGGACGCCCTCAAGGACTTCCGGAAGGCGGTGGAGCTGGACCCGCAGGACGCGGCGCTCCGGGCGGAGTTCGCCGAGCTCCTCCGCGACCTCTCGATCCTCCCCGAGGCCGAGAAAGAGGCCCGGAAGGCGGTGGAGCTCGCGCCGGCGAACCCGGCGGCCCTCCGCGTGCTCGGGCAGGTGCTCCTCGCGACCGCGAAGGACAAGCCGGGCTACGAGGCGGCCGCCGACGTCCTCCGGAAGGCGAACGAGGCGCTCCCGGGCGACTCGCAGACGGCGGTCTCGTACGCCCAGATCCTCCTCCGCCTCGACAGGCCCGCCGACGCGGCCGCCGTGCTCGAGCGGGTCCTCGAAAAGAGCCGCGGCCCGGGGATGTTCCTGATGTACGGCGAGGCCCTCGCCGAAGAGCGGCCGTTACGCCGAGGCCGAGGAGCTCTACCAGTCGCTCCTCCGGATGGAGCCGGAGAACCGCGCGGCGGCGCTCGGGCTCCTCCAGCTCTACGAACGGTCCCGCCAGTGGGACAAGGCGATCCCGGTCGTCCAGGGATTCGTGAAGACCCAGCCCCAGAACCTCGGGCTGAAGACCCAGTTCGCCTCGCTCCTCCTGCGGGCCCGGCGTTTCCAGGAAGGGAAGAAGGTCCTCGACGAGGTTCTCGCGAAGGACCCGGGCAACCGCGAGGCGCTCCGCCTGACCGCGGCGTACCTCTCCGAGACGCGCGAGACCGACAAGGCGGATGCCACGCTCCAGAAGCTGGAGTCGCTCGATCCCGACGACCCCGACGCCACCTTCCGCCGCGCGCTCAACTTCGTCGAGGCGCGCCGGCTCGACGAGGCGGAGAGGCTCCTGAAGGAGCTTCGGGCCAAGCTGCTCGCGCAGGGGGGCAAGGCGCCGGAGCTCGCGCAGGTGGACGGTCAGCTCGGCTACGTGGCGTTCCTGAGGAAGGACTACGACGCCGCGGCGCTCGCTCCTTGCGCCCCGCCTCGTCGACGAGGAGGGGCTGAACCAGCAGGCCTTCAACATCCTCGCCCAGATCGCCCGCGACCGCGAGCGCCCCGCCGACGGCGTGAAGCTCGCCGAGGACGCGTTGAAGAAGTCGAAGCGGACGCCCGTTCGTCGTCGCGACGCTGGCGGAGTTCAAGCGGCGCTCGCCGTCGGCCGCGGAGAAGGCCGAAGGGGAGAGGACGCTGGTCGCGCTCGCCGCGGAGGGGCGGGAAGGGGCCCTCGCGGCGGCCGACGCGTGGCAGCGCCTCGAGGCCTACGACCGCGCGGCCGCGACCGCCGCCGCGGCGCTCGAGACCTACCGCGACGACCCCGAGCTCCTCTTCCGGCTCGCCGCCTCGCTCGAGCGCGAGAAGAAGACCGCCGAGGCGGTCGCCGCCTTCGAGCGGCTGATCACCGTCCGCCCGGACCACGCCCCGGCCCTGAACTACCTCGGCTACATGTGGGCCGAGCGCGGCGAGAACCTGCCGCGCGCGAACGAGCTGATCAAGAAGGCGGTCGACCTCGATCCGAACAACGGCGCCTACCTCGATTCGCTCGGCTGGGTCTGCTACCAGTCCGGCCGACTGGACGAGGCGGAGAAGCACCTCCGGGAGGCCGCGGAGCTGAACCCGGACGACCCCACGTCGCGGAGCATCTCGGCGACGTCTACGAGAAGCGCGGGAGACGTCGGAATGGCGCGCCGGGAGTGGAAGCGGGCCCTCGCGCTCAAGCCGGAAGACGGCGGGAAGAAGCTCGAGGAGAAGCTCCGCCGAACCGCCGGGGTCGCCGACAACCTCGAGAAGAAGTGAGCCGCGCGGCGCCGGCCGCTGCTCGCGGCCGTCCTCCTCACCGCCTGCGCAACCGCACCGGCGCCGCCGTCTCCGTCGACGCGTCCGAGGCCGCCCCGTACGTGGCGCGGTGGGAGGAGCGGCGCGCCGAGGCCTACGGGCCGCGACGGCTCAAGGCGCTCTACAAGGGCGAGGCCGCGCCGAAGGTCGGCGCGATCGTGCGGGGATACCTCTCCGTCTGGTGGGACGGCTCGACGCTCGTCTGGAAGGCCTCCGCCCCTCTCGCGGGAGACCTTCGCGCCGGCCGGATGAGCCTCCTCCCGGGCGGCGGGAACGTCTCGCCGTTTCCGGGCCGGCTCGCCCCTGCCGACGCCATCGGCGCGCTCCTCGGCGTCCTCGACCTCTCCGGCCGCCGGGCGGCCGGTCGAGCGCGCCGGGGGGGTGGTCACGATCCGCCTCGACGGCGACGGCCGCGCGGCGCAGTTCGCGGCGGACGGGAAGATCGTCGCGCTCCTCTTCCCCGGCCGGACCCGTGTCGCGCTCGAGCCCGCGCGGCCGCTTCCCGCTGCGGTCGACGCGTCGGGGCCCGGCGGCTCGGCCCTCGCTCGCCCTCGAGAGCTGGGCGGAGTGGCCGGCCGGCGAGGCGATCCCGGGAGGCGGGGCGTGACGCTCGCGCTCGAAGCGCTTCGCCAAGGTCAACCGGAGGCTTCTCGTCCTCGGGAAGCGCCCGGACGGCTACCACGAGATCGACACGGTCTTCCAGACGATCGACCTCGCCGACCGCCTGTCGCTCGACCCCGCGCCCGAGCTGACGCTCTCCCTCGACGACCCGCGCCTCACGGCCGGCGAGGACAACCTCGTCCTCCGGGCGGCCCGCGCGCTGCAGAAGGCGGCCGGCGTCTCGAAGGGCGCCGCGCTCCGCCTCGAGAAGCGGATCCCCTGGGGGGCGGGCCTCGGCGGCGGCAGCGCCGACGCGGCCGCGGCTCTCCATGGCCTCGCCGCGCTCTGGGAGCTCCCGGCCTCGCCCGAGGCGCTGCAGGCCGTCGCGGCGTCAGTCGGCTCCGACGTGGCCTTCTTCCTCCACGGAGGACGCGCGCGGGGGACCGGGCGCGGAGAAATCGATCGAGCCCCTGCCGGACGCTCCCGACGAGTGGCTGGTGATGCTCTTCCCGCCGTTCGGGATCGCGACTTCCGACGTCTACCGCGCTTTCGACGTGCCGACCGCCCTCGCCGCGTAGCACGTCCGGCGTCGTTGCGCGGGACCGGAACGACCTCGAGGCCGCGGCCGAGCGGCTCCGCCCTGAGCTGCGGATCCTCCGCGAGGCTCTCCTCTCCGCCGGCGCCGTCGCGGCGCGCCTCTCGGGGAGTGGCTCGACCGTCTTCGGGCTCTTCGGGAACGAGGGCGAGGCGCGCCTCGCCGCGTCGCTCCTCGAGGGGCGGAAGGACGCCCGGGCCCTCGTCGTCCGGACGGTTTCCCGGACCGAATTCCGCGGCCGCGCGCTCCCGTCGCGGATCGTCTGAACGGCCGGGGCCGGAAGCCTTAAGATCTCCTTCGACGCTGGGGAGTCGACAAGTGGTAAGTCAGCGGTCTTTGGAACCGCCATTCGGAGGTTCGAATCCTCCCTCCCCAGCCAAATTCGTCGAGGAGCGAGGGCATGGAGCGATTCGCGTACGGAGAGTTGAAGGTCTTCGGGGGACGGGCGCACCCCGCGCTGACGGGAGAGATCTGCCGGAACCTGGGCCGCGAGGCGGGGCGGGTCACCCTCTACAACTTCTCCGACGGCGAGAACTACTGCCAGATCGAGGAGAACGTCCGCGGCGCGGACGTCTTCATCGTCCAGCCCACCTGCCCGCCGGTGAACGCGAACCTGCTCGAGCTCCTGATCATGCTCGACGCCTTCAAGCGGTCGTCGGCCTCGCGCGTCACGGCCGTCCTGCCGTACTACGGCTACGCCCGCCAGGACCGGAAGGACAAGCCCCGCGTCCCGATCACCGCCAAGCTCGTGGCCGACCTGATCACCGCGGCGGGCGCCGACCGGGTCCTCTGCGTCGACCTCCACGCCGCCCAGATCCAGGGCTTCTTCGACATCCCCGTCGACCACCTCTTCGCGGCGCCGGTCCTCCTCGATGCGATCCGCGACTCGAACCTCGAGGCCATGACCGTCGTCTCGCCGGACGCCGGCGGAGTCGAGCGCGCCCGCGCCTTCGCGAAGCGCCTCGGCGCCCAGCTCGCCATCGTCGACAAGCGCCGGAAGGGGAAGAACGAGGTCGAGGTCCTCCACGTCATCGGCGACGTGAGAGACCGGAACATCATCGTCGTGGACGACATCATCGACACGGCCGGGACCCTCATCAACACGGTCATCGCGCTGAAGGAAGCGGGGGCGGGCCGCGTCTTCGCCGGCGCGGTCCACGCCGTGCTTTCCGGTCCGGCGATCGACCGGATCAACGGCAGCCCGATCGAGAAGATCTTCTGCTCCAATACGTTGCCCCTCGACGAGAAGCTTGCCCGGTGCCCCATTCTGACCCCGCTCTCGATCGCGCCTCTCCTCGCGGAGGCGATCCAGCGGATCCACCAGGGGGCCTCGGTCTCGTCCCTCTTCGTCTGACCTCGACGGGGGACGGCGCCTCGTCTACAATCCGCCGCTCGAATACCGGACCGCCCGCCCGGTGAGGATCGCCCCGGACCGGACGCCCGACGAAGGAAGGACCTCAGATGATTCAGGACAATATCGTCGTCGAAGTGGAGCGCCGCACCGAGACGGGCAAGAACGCCGCGAACCGGCTGCGTGCGAACGACGAAATCCCGGCCGTGATCTACGGCGGCGGGAAAGAGATGGAGACGCTCGCGCTCAAGGTGCCCCGCAAGAGCCTCGTGAGCCTGATGCGCAAGGGGATCGGCGAGAACACGATCTTCAAGCTCCAGCTGAAGGGGACCGACCAGCAGCGGCACGTCATGATCCGCGACATGGCTCTCGACCCGATTTCCCGCGCCCTCCTGCACGTCGACTTCGTCCGGATCCTCCTCGACAAGAAGCTCCGCGTCGCGGTGCCTGTCGAGATCGTCGGGACGGCCTTCGGCGTCAAGAACGAAGGGGGCCTCCTCAACATCGTCACGCACGACCTCGAGGTCGAGTGCCTGCCCGCAGACATCCCGCCGACGATCAAGGTGGACGTCACCGAGCTGCACGTCCACGACGCGATCCGCGTCGCCGACCTGACCTTCGGCGCGAAGCTGCGCGTCCTCGAGGCGGCCGACCGCGTCATCGTCCACGTCGCCGTGCCGAAGGCCGAGGAGGTCGCTCCGGCGGCCGCGGCCGAGGTCGAGGGCGTCGCCGCGGAGGCGGCCCCGGCCGAGCCCGAGGTGATCAAGAAGGGGAAGAAGGAAACCGAGGAGGGTGCCGTGGAGGCGGCCCCGGCCAAGGGCGAGAAGGCCGAGAAGCCGGCAAGGGCGAGAAGAAGGAGAAGAAGTAATCGGCGACGCGGAGGTCGTCCTCGTGGTGGGACTCGGCAACCCCGGCGACCGGTACTCCGGGACGCGCCACAACGTCGGATACGACGTCGTGGAGGCGTTCGCGAAGAAGGCCGGCGGCGGCGCGGCCCGGATCGACCGGCTCGACTGCCGGGCGCTGACGGGGCGCGTCCGGGTCGGCGAGCGTCCCGTCCTCGTGGCACGCCCGCAGACCTACATGAACCTCTCGGGAGAATCCGTGAAGGGCCTCGCGACGAAGTACGCCGTCCCGCTCGAGCGCCTCATCGTCGTCTCCGACGACGTCGCGCTCCCGGTCGGCGCCCTCCGCCTCCGGCGGTCCGGCTCCTCGGGCGGCCAGAAGGGCCTCCAGTCCGTCCTCGATTGCTTCGGGTCGAACGAGGTCCCGAGGATGCGGCTCGGCGTCCGCGGCGAGAACTTCCAGGCGGGCGAGCCGAAGGACGACTACGTCCTGTCCCGTTTCTCGAAGAAGGAGCGGCCGGTCGTCGACGAGACGATCGGGACCGCGTGCGAGGCGCTCGAGACCTTCGTCCTCGAGGGAATCGACGCCGCCATGAACCGTTTCAACCGCTCGCCGGAGGAAGATCCGGCGAACTAAGTTCAACCCTTGGCCCGGCACCGGACCCGAGGGTCCAACGCCGTGCCTCGCGGGGGCCCGCGCCGCCCGCGATCCGGAAGGAGGATTCACCCGTGTCCCAGCGCCTTTACGACATGGTCTTTCTCGTGACGCCCGAGAAGGACGAGCAGGGGGCGGCGGCCGTCGTCGACGAGTTCCGCAAGCTCCTGCTCGAGAACGGCGCCCAGCTCCAGAAGGACGAGTCGATGGGCCGCCGCCGGCTCGCCTTCACGATCCGGAAGAAGAACGAGGCGACGTACCACAACTTCCTCTTCACGGGCCCGGCGGCCTGCGTGAAGGAGGTCGAGCGGAAGCTCGGGCTCTCCGAGAGCGTCCTCCGCTACCTCACCGTCCGCGTGGACGAGGAGATGCGCCACGGACAGAAGGTGGCGAAGCGGACGAAGCCGCGCCTGCCGCGCCGCGTCGACATGCCCGGCGAGCCCGCCCCCGCCCCGCCGCCCGCGCCGCCCCGGCCGCGCCTCCGGCCGCCCCGCCCGCCCCCGAGGCCGGCGACGCGGGCCGCGAGTGACGCGAGAGAGCGAATGAGGTTGATGATGTCGTCCAGCCATTCCATGTCCTCCGCCCCTCGTCGGGCGGCGCCCAGAAGCGCCCCGCGAAGAAGAAGTTCTTCGTCCGCCGGAAGCGCGTCTGCAAGTTCACGGTCGAGAAGATCGGCTACATCGACTTCAAGGACGTGAAGCTCCTGTCGCAGTTCGTCCCCGAGCGCTCGAAGATCCTCCCGCGCCGCATCAGCGGCACGTCGGCCTTCTACCAGCGGAAGCTGGCGCGGGCCATCAAGCGGGCCCGGTACCTCGCGCTCCTGCCGTACGTCGCCGACTAGGAGGGTCCGGGGGGCGCCCGCCGCGCCCCCCGTCCTTTCCGGTCCGCCGGAAGACGCCGCATGAGCCCGACGCCGTCGTTCGCGGGGCGGTGGTTCCGCCTCGTCCTCGCCCCTTTCTGGGCGGGGCTCGGCGCCGCGCTCAGCGCCGCCGTGCCGCCGGCGGGGCTCCTCCTCGTGCCGCTCGGCGCGGCGCGGCTGGGGCGGTCGGTGCTCGACGCCCGCGTGCCGGACGCCTTCGCGATGGCGGCGCTCTCGGTGCCGGTCGCCCTCGTTCTCGGCGGCCTTCGTCGCCCCGGGCGGGATCCTCGCCGCGCCACTCCTCGCCGCCGCCTTCGTCGCGCTCCCCGCCCTCGCGCTCCTCGCGGGGGCGCGCGGCGGGCGCCGGCGGGACGCCCTCTTCCTGCTCGTCTTCGCGGCGACCGGGATCGGCGCCCTCGCCATCGTCCTCGCGTTCGCGGTCTCCACGGGGCGCGATCCCGGAGCCTGGCTCGCCGCGCGATTCCAGGACCGGATTCCCGAGATGATCGGGTTCTACCGCTCGGCGGGGTGGGAGGAGTCGTCGATCGATGCGGCAGCCCGGGTCTTCCGGGTCGCCTCCGGCCTCCTCGGAGCCCAGCTGCCGGGCCTCGCCCTGGCGGGGTCGATGCTCTTCGCGGCGCTCCTCGTCTACCCGCTCGGCCGGCTCTGGGGAGCCGACCGCGCCGAGCTGACGGAGGCCTCCTTCGGCCGCTTTTCGACGCCGCTCGTGGCGGCGGCGCTCTTCGTCCCGGCCGGTCTTCTCGCCGCGCTCGGGCCGGAGGCGCTGCGGCGGCCGGCCCTCGACGTCCTCATTCCCCTCGGCGTCTTGTTTTTTCTGAGGGGGCTGGCCATAATCCGCGCTCTTCTCGACCGGGGGCGGGTGAACCTCTTCCTCCGGGCGTTCATCTACGTCGTGGTCTTTCAGATGCCGTTGCCGCTGGTGCTGGCCCTCGGAGGGCTCTTCGACGAGTTCGTCGACCTCCGCGGCCGCGTCGAGCGGTGGGCGGCGCGGAAGGAAGACGGCTCCGATGGGCCCTGACCGGAAGTGCGGGAAGACGGAAACGAACGAACTCGCGGAGAAAAGACGATGAAAGTGATCCTGACCGACGACGTGAAGGGGCTCGGACAGCGCGGCGACGTGGTGACCGTGGCGGCCGGTTACGCCCGGAACTTCCTCCTCCCGAAGGAGCTCGCCTACGCGGCGACGCCGGGCAACGTGAAGCGTCTCGAGCAGGAGCGGAAGCGGTACGACGCCCGGCAGGCGACCGAGCGCGAGAAGGCCCAGGAGATCGCCCGGGCGATCGAGGGGATCCGCCTCGTCCTGAAGAAGAAGGCGGGGGAGCACGACACCCTCTACGGCACGGTCACGCCGTCGGAGCTCGCCGAGGCGCTCGCCGCCAAGGGGATCACGGTCGACAAGCGGAAGATCGACCTCGAGGAGCCGATCAAGCGGCTCGGCGAGCACACCGTCCACGTCAAGCTCCACCGCGACGTGACGGTCGGCCTCACGGTCGACGTCCAGCCGCTGACGGTCTAGACGGCACCCGTCGGGAGGAAAGCCCGGCCCCGATGCAGCGCGCGTCGGCGGGGAGCTGCGCGGCGTCGGTCGGCGCGTTCCTCGCCCTCACGGCGCCCTGGCCCGGTCCCGTCTCCGCGGACGGTAGCGTCGTCCTCCGGACCGCGTTGTCCCTCCCCCTGACTCGCGGATTCCGGCTCCCGCCCGCGGCCCCGGGGACCCGCTTCGATCCCTACACGTTCCTCGAGCTCCCGGCCCCGTGACGGCTCGTCTAGGTCTATCCGCCTTCTCGGGACGCTCCTCCGCGCGGCCCTCCTCGTCCCTGCCGATCTCCTGCCCGCCGGCTCACGCGCGGTCGATTCGCCCCGTCGCCCTTCAGCTTCTCCCGGTCGTCCTGACGGCCTCACGATCTTACCTCTCGCCCGGCTAGCGCGTCTCGGCGGCTGCACGAAGAAGTCCGCGCCTCCGCTGGCGGCCGCCCTCGTCGTCTCACCTTTCTCGGGCCGCTCCGGCGCTGCGGATTTCCCCGAGCCGTTCCTCGTCTTCCTGTCGGCCTTCGCGCTCGAGCGAGCCCTCCTGGCGCGGCCGCTTGCGGGTCCGCGGCGCCGCCGCGCCTTCGCGGCCTCCGGCGCGTTCTTCTCGGTTGCGCTGCTCGCAAAGCCGACCGTCGTCGTCCTGCTTCCGGCGCTGCTCGTCGCGCTCGCGCGTCCGCGGCGCGGCCGCGCCTTTCTTCTCGGACTTTGCGCGCTCTTCGCCGGAGCCATCCCGTGTTTCCTTCTCTTCCTCGGCCTGAATACCGTCCGCTTCGGGCCTTTTTTCGACCTCGGCTATCGCTTACGGCGCGTCCCCGTACCGAGCGGGTGGAGCCGCCTGAACGCGCTCCGGCTCACGCTTCTTCCTAACCGCGGCCTTCTCTGGTTCGCGCCGCTCCTCCTCCTGGCATTCGTTTCGCTCCGCGGGTAGATCGCGACGCACCTTCGCCGGATCGACCGCGTTGCCGCCCTCCTCGCGTCCGTCGGCTTCTTCTGCGCGAACCTCTTCTGGTGGTCCTGGGAGGGTGGCTTCGGCTGGGGCCCGCGCCTTCTCGCTCCCGCCGTCGCGATCTCCATCCCTTCCTCTCCGGCCGCGGCCGCGCCTGGCGGCTCGCCGCGGCGGCGCTCTCCCTTTCCGGGTTCGCGCTCAATCTTCCGGTCTATCTCCTCGACACGTACGGATCTACGCCGTCGTCGCGTCCCGCCCGGGACTCGCGGCCGTTCGAGCCCGCGGTGCCGATCCACCGCGATCCGCGGGTGCCGGGTGCCGTCCATCCGCTTCAGCTCGTTCATTACGCCCCGCCGCACGCTTCCTGGATCGAGGCACCCTCTCTCCTCGCGCTCTCCTCCTACGGGCGACGGGCCCGAGGTCGGCTCCCGCACGGGAGCCGAGCTCCACCACGCCGCACTGCTTCACGTCCTCTCGGGCGGCCGCCGCTCCCGCCGTTCTCGGCTCGGCGATGCTCCTGGAGGAGCCTCCGTCACGGTCGACGTCGAGCCGCCACGCGCGCTGGAGTACCTCCTCGCCGCGATCGATTTCGGCGGCCCTCCGGTGGAATGCCGCGCGATCGCCTCGCGCTCCTTCTCCAGGCCGGCCGCCCGCCTAAGCTGCGCGGCTCTGCCTCGAGGGCTCGCGCTCGAGCCGTGCCGAGCCGACCTCCCGCTGAATCTCGCATCGCCGATAGCCGCCTTCCCTCACTATCCCTTATCCGTCTTCCCGGGGCTTTCCTTCGGCCCCCCGACCCCGGACTCCGCCCCGGACGGCCGGCGCCTACCCGGGCGGTCCGCCCTCTTCGGTCATCTTCGGCGGCGGGGGAGGGGCGAGCCTCGGGGCGTCGGGAACCCGGATCTCGCTGCCCGCCTGTTCCCCTCGCTTCGGCTGGTAGACGGCGCGCTGGAGGTACTGGGGCAGGTTCGTGACGGCGTGCGGTTTGTCGCCGCAGAGCTCGGTCGGCTGCGTGCCGTTCAGGAAGGACATCAGGACGACGCGGCTGCAGCCGGGCGTCGCGCGGTAGCCGGTCGCCTCGTCGACCGGGACGAAGACGATGTTCGGGGTGTCTCGAAGTCGTCCGTCTCCTTCGCGAAGCCCAGCTCCTTCATCCGCTCGACGATCCGGATCCAGATCGGAAGCGCGACGTCGGCGCCCGCCGATTTCGGCCCGAGCGTCTTCTTCGTGTCGTGCCCGACCCAGACGGCGACCGTGTGCTTCGGCGTGATCCCGACGAACCAGGCGTCGGTGTAGTCGTTCGTCGTGCCGGTCTTCCCGGCGAGGTTCAGCTTCAGCCTCGCCGCCGCGGCCCCGGTGCCGCGCTGCGTGACCCCGCGCAGCATCCCGAGGAGGACGTAGGCGGCCTGTGGCGTCGTGGCCTCCGCCGCCTCGGGCAGGTTCTGCTCGAGCGTCTGCCCGTCGAAGCTCCGGATCCGCTCGACGAGGCGCGGCTTGTAGACGAGGCCGCCGTTCGCGAAGGCCGCGTACGCGGACGTCATCTCCATCGGCGTCACCTCGAAGGCGCCGAGCGCGAGGGACGGATAGGCGAGGAGCGTCTGCCGGATGCCGAGCCTCTTCGCCGTCTCGACGACCTTCGGCGTCCCGACGAGGAGGTCGACCCGGACGGCCGGGACGTTGATCGACTGCTCGAGCGCGTGCTGGTACGTGACGATGCCGACGTACTTGTTGTAGTAGTTCTTCGGCTGCCAGGGCTCCTGGCTCGGGTCGATGACGATCGAGACCGGCGCGTCGAGCACCGTGTCGGCCGGCGTGAAGCCGTCCTCGATCGCCGTCAGGTAGACGAACGGCTTGAAGGCCGAGCCGACCTGCCGGATCGCCTGCACGGCCCGGTCGAACTTCGAGCGGCCGAAGTCGTAGCCGCCGGTCAGCGCGCGGACCGCGCCGGTGGCGTTCTCGACGACGACGACCGCCCCCTCGACCTGCGGCTCCTGCGAGACGAACGTGTCGGGCTTCCCGGTGTCGTCCTTCGACGTCTCGATCTGGACGAGGTCGCCACGCTTCAGGATCTTCGGCGGGCTCTCGGCGCGGGTCCACCGCATCGCGGACGCGGGGAGCGTCATCCGGCGGTCCCCGATCCGCACCTCGGCGCCAGATTTCGTCACGTCGAGGACGACGGCCGCGGCGATATCGGGTGCCGGGTCGTCCCAGGTCGGGTCGCGGTACGTGTCGGGGTCGATCCCCTCGGCGACCAGGTTTCGCGGCTTGCGGAAGCCGGCTCGCCGGTCCACGCGGCGAAGGCCCCATCGGAGCGCCTCGTCGGCCGCGGCCTGGATCCGCGGGTCGAGCGTCGTCTCGACCTTCAGCCCCTGCCGGTAGAGCTTCGTCTCGCCGTACTCTTTCTCGAGGTACTGCCGCACCTCCTCGCAGAAGTACGGGCCGACGACGGCCTCCTTCGCCGCGCGGGCGACGGAGACGGGGGCCTCGGACGCCGAGGCGCGGGCCGCCGCGTCGATGTACTCCTCCTCGACCATCCGCCGGAGGACGAAGTCCCGGCGCCGCTTCGCCGCGACGGGGTTCCGGAGGGGCGAGAAGTCGGCGGGCCGCTGGATGATGCCGGCGAGAAGAGCGGCCTCGGGGAGCGTCAGCTCCTTCGCGGCGTGGCCGAAGTAGAACTGGACGCCGCCTCGACGCCGTAGTCGCCGTGCCCGAAAGGGATCTTGTTCAGGTACATCGTCAGGATCTGGTCCTTCGAGTACTGCCGCTCGATCTCGACGGTCAGGAACGCCTCGTTGATCTTCCGGGCGACCGTCTTCTCCGGCGTCAGGAAGACCGACCGGGCGAGCTGCTGCGTGATCGTCGACGCGCCCTGCGCCATCCGGCCGCGGGAGACGTCCTTGAGAAGCGCCCCGCCGATCCGGATGACGTCGATCCCGCTGTGGTCGAAGAACCGGGCGTCCTCGGCGGCGAGGAGCGCCTTGACCATGACGTCGGGGATCTGCTTCCGGTCGACGAGCACCCGCTTCTCGATCGCGAAGCGGGCGAGGACCGTGCCGTCGGCCCCGGTCAGCTCGGTGACGATGTTCGGCCGGTACGTCGCGAGCTCCGCGACCCGCGGCACGCGGATCGCGTTCGAGAGCGCGTATCCCGCGCCGATGCCGAGGCCCGCCGTCAGCGCCACGGGGAGGAGAAGGACGACGAGGGCGGCGAGGCGGCGGAGCACCGGCCCGATTTTCGCACGTGCTAACGTCGTCTCCCGAGGCGCCGCATGAACGACGTTCCCTCCCCGATCACGCCCGGAAGCCCGGCGATGCCTCCGCCGGACCTCCGTTCCCGCTCCCGGTGCCGCCGAAGGAGACGCCGCGGAGCGGCTGCCTGAAGTGGGGGCTCGTCGGCTGTGCCGGGGCGTCGGTGCTCGTCATCGTCGGACTTGTCGCGCTTATGACGAAGCGAAGACGATCATGGACTGGGCGTTCGACAAGATGTCCGACCAGGTCTTCGCGGCGTGTACGGCGGACGTGACCCCCGAGGACAAGGATGCGTTCCGGGCCGCGTTCAAGGAGTTCGGGGATAAAGCCAAGGCCGGAAAAGTCAAGCCCGACAGATGCCGGCGTTCCAGTCGAGCGAGCTCTCCGCCCTTTCGGACCGCAAGGTCACGCCGGAGGAGCTCCGCGGCCTGACCGCCCGGCTGAAGGCGCAGTCGCCGTAGTCGCCCTGTGCCCGACTTTCAGGTCCTCTCCCCGCTGACGCCCTCGGGCGACCAGCCGCAGGCGATCGAGGCGCTCGTCCGCGGATTCCGCGACGGAAAGGAGAAGCAGGTTCTCCTCGGCGTCACCGGCTCCGGGAAGACCTTCACGATGGCGAAGCTCGTCGAGGCGCTGAACGTCCCGACGCTCGTCCTCTCGCACAACAAGACGCTCGCGGCGCAGCTCTACCAGGAGTTCAGGGGCTTCTTCCCGGGGAACCGGGTCGAGTACTTCGTCTCGTACTACGACTACTACCAGCCCGAGGCCTACGTCCCGCAGTCGGACACCTACATCGAGAAGGAGACCGACATCAACGACGAGATCGACAAGATGCGGATCTCGGCGACGGCGGCTCTCTTCGAGCGCCGCGACGTCCTGATCGTGGCGTCGGTCTCCTGCATCTACGGCCTCGGGAGCCCCGAGTCGTTCGGGAAGATGGCGACCGAGTTCGCGAAGGGGACGCGCTTCGGGCTGACCTGGTACCTGAAGCGGCTCGTCGAGGCGCAGTACGAGCGGACGGGGCTCGACCTCTCGCGCGGCATGTTCCGCGTCCGGGGCGACCTCCTCGAGATCCAGCCGTCATACGAGGACACCGGGCTCCGGGTGGAGTTCTTCGGCGACGAGATCGACAAGATCTAGCCGCTTCGAGATCGTGACGGGGAGGACGCTGGAGACGCTCGACCGCTTCGAGCTCTTCCCGAAGTCGCACTACGTCACGCCGGAGGAGACGCGCCAGCGCGCCCTCGGCTCGATCGAGGCCGAGCTGGTCGTGCGGCTCGAGGATCTGAGGCGCGAGGGGAAACTCCTCGAGGCGCAGCGGCTCGAGCAGCGGACCCGGTTCGACCTCGAGATGATGCGCGAGATCGGCTACTGCGCCGGGATCGAGAACTACTCCCGCCACCTCTCGGGCCGGAAGGCGGGCGAGCCGCCGCCGACGCTCCTCGACTACTTCCCGAGGGATACCTGACGATCCTCGACGAGAGCCACCAGACGGTCCCGCAGCTCCGCGCGATGTACCACGGCGACCAGTCCCGGAAGACGACGCTCGTCGAGTACGGCTTCCGCCTCCCCTCCGCGCTCGACAACCGGCCGCTCCGGTTCGAGGAGTGGCTCGAGCAGGACCGGCCCGCGTCTCTTCGTCTCGGCCACCCCGGCCCCGTACGAGCTCCCGGAGACCGGCGGCGAGGTCGTGGAGCAGGTGATCCGGCCGACCGGCCTCCTCGACCCGCCGATCGAGGTCCGCCCGGTGAAGGGGCAGGTGGACGACCTTCTGGTCGCGCGTGAAGGAGCGGAGCGCGCAAGGGAGAGCGGGTGCTCGTCACGACGCTGACGAAGCGGATGGCCGAGGACCTGACGAACTACTTCCTCGAGCTCGGGATCCGCGTCCGCTACCTCCACTCCGACATCGAGACGCTCGAGCGGGTCCAGATCATCGGCGACTTCCGGCGCGGCGTCTTCGACGTCCTCGTCGGGGTCAACCTCCTCCGGGAGGGCCTCGACCTCCCGGAGGTCTCGCTCGTGGCGGTCCTCGACGCCGACAAGGAGGGGTTCCTCCGCTCCGAGACGTCGCTCATCCAGACGGCGGGGCGCGCGGCCCGGAACGTCAACGGCGTCGCCGTCTTCTACGCGGCCTCCGTCACGGATTCGATGCGCCGGGCGATCTCCGAGACCGAGCGCCGGCGGACGGCCCAGATGAGCTACAACGTGGCGCACGGCATCGTCCCCGAGTCGATCGTGAAGTCGGTCGACTCGCCGCTCCTCCGGATGTCGGAGCTCGACTACCTCGAGCCGCGGTCGGCCGACGCGCGGCCGAAGGTGCGGGACGCAAAGTCCGTCGACGCCGAGATCGGCGACCTCGAGAAGCGGATGAAGGAAGCGGCCCGCGCGCTGGAGTTCGAGACCGCGGCCCAGCTCCGGGACCGGATCCGCGAGCTCCGGGCGACGAAGCTCTTTGGCTGACGCCGTCAGCCCGGCGGCGCCTCGCTCTCCATCCGGAGCTCCGCGACGAGACTCTCCCGGTCCCTGCCGACCGTCGCCACGGCGAGCGTCCGCTTCCCCTTGAGATACGCGACGCGCGCATCGCGGGCGTCGAGGCTGCCGTCGACCTCTTCGGCGTCCCACGATTCCGCATGCCCGACGTACGCGATCGTGACGTCGTAATGGGCGCTCCAGAAGAACGGGACGGCGCGGAACGGCTCCCTCGCGCCGAGCATGTTCCGGGCGGCCGTCCGCCCCTGCCGCTGCGCCACGACCCAGTGCTCGATCCGGATCGAGCTCGCCTCCGGGGCCCGGGTAGCGCGCCGCCGTCGCCCGCCGCCCAGATCGCCGGGTCGGCGGTCCTCGAGGAACGAATCGACGGAGATCCCCCGTTCGACGGGGAGGCCGGCCGCCTCGGCGAGGGCGGTCGGGCCGGACGCCGACGCCCATGACGACGAGGTCGGCGGCGAGGCGACGTTCCGTTCTCGAGCGTGACGGCGGCGGGGCCGATCGCCGCAGGCTTCTGCCCGAGGTGGAAGACGACGCCGTGCTCCTCGTGCAGCCCGCCGCACGAACGTGCCGACCGCGCGGCCGAGAGCCCGCTCGAGCGGGACACTGTCGGGCGCGACGACGTCTACGGAGAGCCCGCGGGCTTTCAAAGAGGCGGCGACCTCGAGGCCGATGAAGCTCGCGCCGAGGACGACGGCCCGCCGTGCCGTGGATGCGGCCGCGACGAGGGCGCGGCTGTCCGTGAAGGTCCGGAGCGTCCCGGACGTGGGGCAGATCGGCGCCGGGAAGGGGGAGGCGGACCGGGTCCGCTCCCGGGGCGAGAAGGAGCGCCTCGTACGGGAGCGCCGTGCCGTCGGCGAGAAGGATCCTTCGCGCCGCTCGGTCGAGCGAGGAGGCGGCGACACCGAGGCGGAGGTCGATCTTCTTCTCCTCGTAGAACTCCGGGCCCCGAAGCGGGATCCATTCCTCGGGCGCGGAGCCGGCGAGGTAGTCCTTGGAGAGATTGGGGCGGTCCACCGGCGGCTCCGGATCGCGTCCGACGAGCGTCAGCGATCCCGAGAACCCCGCGCCCCGGAGCGTCTCGAGCGCCGCGTTCCCGGCGGCGCCACCCCCGACGACGACGATTCGCGCCGGGTGCGGTCCCGGGACGGCGACCGGCCGGGTCGGCGACTCCCGGTCGCCCACGACGACGAGGTCGCCGCGCCGCTCGACGCGCCGGCAGCCAATCGGGTCCCGCGCGGGGGGTCGCACGGGCCCGCCCGTCGCGAGATCGAACGCCGCGTGGTGCCACGGGCAGCGGACGGTGCCGCCGGCGACGATCCCCTCGGCGAGAGGCCCGCCGTAGTGTGTGCAGGTGGCCCCGACGGCGAAGACGCGGTCGCCCTGCCGCGCGACGACGACGGCCGTCGTCCCCGACCCGCCCGGCGAGGAGCCCTCCGTCCGGCACAAGCTCCAGCGAAACGCCCGCCCGGAAGTCCGGTCCGTCCGGTGTGCCGCCGCCAACCCCCATGGCATCCCCCCGACTACAATCCTAGTCCCTTCGGGGGGCCCGTAGCTCAGGTGGATAGAGCAGCAGTTTCCTAAACCGCTTGCCGGGAGTTCGAGTCTCCCCGGGCCCACCATCTTCCGCCTTGGAGACGGGCGCGCTCAAGGCGAGACGACCCGGAACCCGATGTGATGGTCCGCGTAGCCGGGGGGTCCTCGAAGTGCCCGTAGGCCGACCGGGCGACGAAGAGGTTCGAGCCCCACCAGCCCCCCTTCTCGACCTTGCTCTTCCCGGTCAGGGGACCGGCCGGGTCGGTCGCGGGAGCCCCGGCGTAGGGGGCGAGCCAGTCGGCCACCCATTCCATCGCGTTCCCTGCCATGTCCTGAGCCCCGACCCAGCTCGCGCCGGACGGGAAGCTGCCGACGGCCGTCGCGCCCGCGCTGCCGACCACGTTGCACCGCGCCGCGTCCCATTCGTTCCCCCACGGGTAGCGGAGCGACCGCGGGCCGCGGGCGGCGTATTCCCACTCCGCCTCCGTCGGGAGGCGGCCGCCCCGCCATCGGGCGTACGCCTCCGCCTCCCAC
>CAWGDR010000012.1:0-312683 GCA_963821435.1 uncultured Acidobacteriota bacterium | reverse complement strand
CTGAACGGCCAGGGCCGGAAGCCTTAAGATCTCCTTCGCGCTGGGGAGTCGACAAGTGGTAAGTCACTGGTCTTTGGTACCGCCATTCGGAGGTTCGAATCCTCCCGCCCCAGCCAAGTCGTCGAGGAGCGAGGGCATGGAGCGATTCGCGTACGGAGAGTTGAAGGTCTTCGGGGGACGGGCGCACCCCGCGCTGACGGGAGAAATCTGCCTGAACCTGGGGCGCGAGGCGGGGCGGGTCACCCTCGACAACTTCTCCGACGGCGAGATCTACTGCGAGATCGAGGAGAACGTCCGCGGCGCGGACGTCTTCATCGTCCAGCCGACCTGCCCGCCGGTGAACGACAACCTGATGGAGCTGCTGATCATGCTCGACGCGCTTCAAGCGCGCGTCGGCCCGCGCATCACGGCCGTCATCCCGTACTTCGGCTACGCCCGCCAGGACCGCAAGGACAAGCCGCGCGTCCCGATCACCGCCAAGCTGGTGGCCAACCTGATCACCGCGGCGGGCGCCGACCGCGTGCTCGCCGTCGACCTCCACGCCGCCGCAGATCCAGGGCTTCTTCGACATCCCGGTCGACCACCTCTACGCGGCGCCGGTCCTCCTCGAGCGATCCGCGACGTCGAACCTCGGCCATGACCGTCGTCTCGCCGGACGCCGGCGGCGTCGAGCGCGCGCGCGCCTTCGCGAAGCGCCTCGGCGCCGAGCTGGCGATCGTCGACAAGCGCCGCGAAGAGGCCGAACGACCGAGGTGATGCACGTCATCGGCGACGTCGAGGGCACGGAACATCATCGTCGTCGACGACATGATCGACACCGCCGGCACGCTCATCAACACGGCCAACGCGCTGCAGGAAGCGGGGGCGCGGCACGCGTCCTCGCCTGCGCGATCCACGCCGTGCTCTCCGGCCCGGCGATCGACCGCATCAACGGCAGCCCGATCGAGAAGATCTTCTGCTCGAATACGTTGCCCCTCGACGAGAAGCTTGCCCGCGCCCCATTCTGACCCGCTCTCGATCGCGCCTCTCCTCGCGGAGGCGATCCAGCGGATCCACCAGGGGGCCTCGGTCTCGCCCTCTTCGTCTGACCTCGACGGGACGGTGCCTCGTCTACAATCCGCCGCTCGAAGACCGGATCGCCCGCCCGGTGAGGATCGCCCCGGACTGGACGCCGACGAAGGAAGCACCAGATGATTCAGGACAATATCGTCGTCGAAGTGAGCGCCGCACCGAGACGGGCAAGAACGCCGCGAACCGGCTGCGTGCGAACGACGAAATCCCGGCCGTGATCTACGGCGGCGGGAAAGAGATGGAGACGCTCGCGCTCAAGGTGCCCCGCAAGAGCCTCGTGAGCCTGATGCGCAAGGGGATCGGCGAGAACACGATCTTCAAGCTCCAGTTGA
Source organism: uncultured Acidobacteriota bacterium (assembly GCA_963821435.1). Lineage (GTDB taxonomy): Bacteria > Acidobacteriota > Thermoanaerobaculia > UBA5066 > UBA5066 > DAOMFB01. Next base: position 311,280 of record CAWGDR010000012.1, on the reverse strand, counting down.
AGGGGACCGACCAGCAGCGGCACGTCATGATCCGCGACATGGCTCTCGACCCGATTTCCCGCGCCCTCCTGCACGTCGACTTCGTCCGGATCCTCCTCGACAAGAAGCTCCGCGTCGCGGTGCCTGTCGAGATCGTCGGGACGGCCTTCGGCGTCAAGAACGAAGGGGGCCTCCTCAACATCGTCACGCACGACCTGGAGGTCGAGTGCCTCCCCGCAGACATCCCGCCGACGATCAAGGTGGACGTCACCGAGCTGCACGTCCACGACGCGATCCGCGTTGCCGGCCTGACCTTCGGCGCGAAGCTGCGCGTCCTCGAGGCGGCCGATCGCGTCATCGTCCACGTGGCGGTGCCGAAGGCCGAGGAGGTCGCTCCGGCGGCCGCGGCCGAGGTCGAGGGCGTCGCCGCGGAGGCGGCCCCGACCGAGCCCGAGGTGATCAAGAAGGGGAAGAAGGAAACCGAGGAGGGTGCCGTGGAAGCGGCCCCGGCCAAGGGCGAGAAGGCCGAGAAGCCGGCCAAGGGCGAGAAGAAGGAGAAGAAGTAATCGGCGACGCGGAGGTCGTCCTCGTGGTGGGACTCGGCAACCCCGGCGACCGGTACTCCGGGACGCGCCACAACGTCGGATACGACGTCGTGGAGGCGTTCGCGAAGAAGGCCGGCGGCGGCGCGGCCCGGATCGACCGGCTCGACTGCCGGGCGCTGACGGGGCGCGTCCGGGTCGGCGAGCGTCCCGTCCTCGTGGCACGGCCGCAAACCTACATGAACCTCTCGGGAGAATCCGTGAAGGGCCTCGCGACGAAGTACGCGGTGCCGCTCGAGCGCCTCATCGTCGTCTCCGACGACGTCGCGCTCCCGGTCGGCGCCCTCCGCCTCCGGCGGTCCGGCACCTCGGGCGGCCAGAAGGGCCTCCAGTCCGTCCTCGAGTGCTTCGGGTCGAACGAGGTCCCGAGGATGCGGCTCGGCGTCCGCGGCGAGAACTTCCAGCCGGGCGAGCCGAAGGACGACTACGTCCTGTCCCGTTTCTCGAAGAAGGAGCGGCCGGTCGTCGACGAGACGATCGGGACCGCGTGCGAGGCGCTCGAGAGCTTCGTCCTCGAGGGAATCGACGCCGCCATGAACCGTTTCAACCGCTCGCCGGAGGAAGAACCGGCGAACTAAGTTCAACCCTTGGCCCGGCACCGGACCCGAGGGTCCAACGCCGTGCCTCGCGGGGGCCCCGGCCGCCCGCGATCCGGAAGGAGGATTCACCCGTGTCCCAACGCCTTTACGACATGGTCTTTCTCGTGACGCCCGAGAAGGACGAGCAGGGGGCGGCGGCCGTCGTCGACGAGTTCCGCAAGCTCCTGCTCGAGAACGGCGCCCAGATCCAGAAGGACGAGTCGATGGGCCGCCGCCGGCTCGCCTTCACGATCCGGAAGAAGAACGAGGCGACGTACCACAACTTCCTCTTCACGGGCCCGGCGGCCTGCGTGAAGGAGGTCGAGCGGAAGCTCGGGCTCTCCGAGAGCGTCCTCCGCTACCTCACCGTCCGCGTGGACGAGGAGATGCGCCACGGACAGAAGGTGGCGAAACGGACGAAGCCGCGGCTGCCGCGCCGCGTCGACATGCCGGGCGAGAGCGCCACCGCCCCGGCCACCGCCCCCGCCGCGCCTCCGGCCGCTCCGCCCGCCCCTGAGGCCGGCGACGCGGGCCGCGAGTGACGCGAGAGAGAGAATGAGGGTGATGATGTCCTCCAGCCATTCCATGTCCTCGTCGGGCGGCCCGCAGAAGCGCCCGGCGAAGAAGAAGTTCTTCGTCCGCCGGAAGCGCGTCTGCAAATTCACGGTCGAGAAGATCGGCTACATCGACTTCAAGGACGTGAAGCTCCTGGGGCAATTCGTCCCCGAGCGCTCGAAAATCCTCCCGCGCCGCATCAGCGGCACCTCGGCCTTCTACCAGCGGAAGCTGGCGCGAGCCATCAAGCGGGCCCGGTACCTCGCCCTCCTGCCGTACGTCGCCGACTAGAGGGGCGCGGGGGGCGCGGACCGCGCCCCCCGTCCTTTCCGGTCCGCCGGAAGACGCTGCATGAGCCCGACGCCGTCGTTCGTCCGGCGGTGGTTCCGCCTCCTCCTCGCCCCCTTCTGGGCGGGGCTCGGCGCCGCGCTCAGCGCCGCGGTGCCGGTGGCGGGGCTCCTGCTCGTGCCGCTCGGCGCGGCTCGGCTCGGGAGGTCGGCTCTCGACGCCCGCCTGCCCGACGCATTCGCGATGGCGGCGTTCTCGGTTCCGGTCGCCCTCGTCCTCGGCGCCTTCGTCGCCCCGGGCGGGATTCTCGCCGCGCCACTCCTCGCGGCCGCCTTCATCGCGCTCCCGGCCCTGGCGCTCCTCGCGGGGGCCCGCGGCGGGCGACGGCGGGACGCCCTCTTCCTGCTCGTCTTCGCGGCGACCGGCATCGGCGCCCTCGCCATCGTCCTCGCGTTCGCGGTCTCGACGGGGCGCGATCCTGGAGCCTGGCTCGCCGCCCGCTTCCAGGACCGGATTCCGGAGATGATCGGGTACTACCGCTCGGCGGGCTGGGAGGAGTCGTCGATCGACGCGGCCGCCCGGGTCTTCCGGGTCGCCTCCGGCCTCCTCGGAGCCCAGCTGCCGGGCCTCGCCCTTGCCGCGTCGATGCTCTTCGCGGCGCTCCTCGTCTACCCGCTCGGCCGCCTCTGGGGGGCCGACCGCACCGACCTGACCGAGGTCTCCTTCGGCCGCTTTTCGACGCCGCTCGTGGCGGCGGCCCTCTTCGTCCCGGCCGGCGTTCTCGCCGCGCTCGGGCCGGAGGCGCTGCGGCGGCCGGCCCTCGACGTCCTCATTCCCCTCGGCGTCTTGTTTTTTCTGAGGGGGCTGGCCATAATCCGCGCTCTTCTCGACCGGGGGCGGGTGAACCTCTTCCTCCGGGCGTTCATCTACGTCGTGGTCTTTCAGATGCCGTTGCCCCTGGTACTGGCCCTCGGAGGGCTCTTCGACGAGTTTGTCGACCTTCGCGGCCGGGTCGAGCGGTGGGCGTCGCGGAAGGAAGACGACTCTGATGAGCCCTGACGGAAAGCGCGGGAAGACCGAAACGAACGAATTCGCGGAGAAAAGACGATGAAAGTGATCCTGACCGACGACGTGAAGGGCCTCGGGCAGCGGGGCGACGTGGTGACCGTGGCGGCCGGTTACGCCCGGAACTTCCTCCTGCCGAAGGAGCTCGCGTACGCGGCGACGCCCGGCAACGTGAAGCGGCTCGAGCAGGAGCGGAAGCGTTACGACGCCCGCCAGGCGACCGAGCGCGACAAGGCCCAGGAGATCGCGCGGGCGATCGAGGGGATCCGCATCGTGCTCCGGAAGAAGGCGGGGGAGCACGACACGCTCTACGGCACGGTCACGCCCTCGGAGCTGGCCGAGGCGCTGGGCACCAAGGGGATCACCGTCGACAAGCGGAAGATCGACCTCGAGGAGCCGATCAAGCGGCTCGGCGAGCACACCGTCCACGTCAAGCTCCACCGCGACGTGACGGTCGGCCTCACCGTCGAAGTCCAGCCGCTGACGACGTAGCGGACGCGGGCGGCGCCGGACCGATGCCGCTCGATGCCGCCGCCCCGCGCCCAGGGCGCCGGACGCTTCGCGTCGCCCTGGTCGTGGCGGCCATCCTCGCGGCCGTCTCCCCCTGGCGGGTCCCGCTCTCCAGCGACGGTCTCCTCCTCCTCCGGACGGCGTTTTCGCTGGCGCTGACGGGGTCCTTCCGGCTGCCGCCCGCGGGCCCGGGGGCGTCGCTGGACCCGTACACCTTCCTGCCGGCCCCCGGGCCGGTCCCGGGCGTCGTCTCGGTCTACGCGCCGTTCGGGTCGCTCCTCCGGTCGGCGCTCCTCGTCCCGCTCGGCCTCCTTCCCGCCGGCGCGGCGCGCGGCGTCGCCGCCGACGTCCTCCTGAGCCTCGTCCCGATCCTGACGATGGCCGCAGCGGTCTTTCCCCTGACGCGGCTGGCGCGGATCGGCGGCGCCGGGAAGAGGTCGGCGCCGCTCCTTGCGGGCGCGCTGATCCTGACGACGTTCCTGGCTCCGCTCGGCGTGTCGGATTTCCAGGAGCCCGTCCTCGTCTTCCTCGGGGCGGCGGCGCTCGAACGCGCCCTCTGCGCCCGCCGCCTCCGCGGCGGACGGGACCGGGCTCTCGCGGCATCCTCGGCCCTCCTCTCGGTGGCGATGCTCTCGAAGCCGACGGTGGTGGTGATGCTGCCGGCCCTCCTCGTCGGCGGCTTCGCGCGGCGGCGTCCGGGGACCCGGTCCGGCCTCGGCGCCTTTCTCCTCGGAGCGCTGCCGGGGCTCGCCGCCTTTCTTCTGCTGAATGCCGTCCGGTTCGGCAGCCCCCTGACGCTCGGCTACCTCCGGCTCCTCGACAATCCGAAGGCGCGGAGCGCCGATCCGCTCTGGACGCTGGCGCGGCTCACGGTCCTTCCGAACCGCGGCCTCCTCTGGTTCGCGCCGCTCCTCCTTCTCGCCTTCTGGCCCGCCGCCCTCCGCGGGTGGCGGGGCCTTCGCCGGACGGACCGCGTCGCCGCCCTCCTCGCGTCGTCGGCGCTCTTCGGGACGAACCTCGTCTGGTGGGCCTGGGAGGGGGGCTTCGGCTGGGGCCCGCGCCTCCTCGCGCCGGCCGCGGCGGTCTCCATCACGTTCCTCGCCGGCCGCGGCCGCGCCTGGCGGCGCGGGGCGCTCTTCCTCGCCGCCGCAGGCGCCGCGCTGAACGGGCCGGGGCTGCTCGTCGACACCGGGCGCATCTACGCGGCCGTTGCCGCGCGGCCGCCCGGGGCGCCGCCGCTCGGGCCCGTGTCGCCCATTCACCGGAGCGCGGAGTCCGCCGACGGCCTGCATCCGCTCCAGAGGGTCCACTACGTCCCGGAGAACGCCTCCTGGATCGAGGCCCCGCGCCTCCTCGCGCGTCTGCTCCGGGCGGGCGAGGGGCCGGGGACGGGTGCCCGCCCGGGAGCCGAACGCCACGACGCGCTGCTCATCCGGGTCCTCGGCGCCGGGCCCGCGCTTCCGCCCTACTCGAGTACCGGCCGAACGCTCATGGAGGAGGCGGCGGTGACGGCCGACGTGGAGCCGCCCCGTGCGCTCAGGGAGGCCCTCCTCGCCATCGACTTCGGCGGCCCCCCGGTGGAGTGCCGCGCGATCGCGTCGGCGCTCCTTCTCCGGGCGGGCCGCCCGGCCGAGGCCGCGCTGCTTTGCCGGGAGGGGTTCGCGCTCGAGCCGGGCCGGGCCGACCTCCGGCAGAACCTCGCGATTGCCGAGGGCCGCCTTCCTTGACTATCCGGGCGGTCCGCCCTCCTCGGTCATCTTCGGCGGCGGGGGAGGGGCGAGCTTCGGGGCGTCCGGGACCCGGATCTCGGCGCCCGCCTGCTCGCCCCGCTTCGGCTGGTAGACGGCCCGCTGGAGGTACTGCGGCAGGTTCGTGACGGCGTGCGGCTTGTCGCCGCAGAGCTCGGTCGGCTGCGTACCGTTCAGGAAGGGGATCAGGACGACGCGGCTGCAGCCGGGGGTCGCCCGGTAGCCCGTCGCCTCGTCGACCGGGACGAAGACGATGTTCGAGGGGGTCTCGAAGTCGTCCGTCTCCTTCGCGAGGCCGAGCTCCTTCATCCGCTCGATCACGCGGATCCAGATCGGAAGCGCGACTTCGGCGCCCGCCGACTTCGGCCCGAGCGTCTTCTTCGTGTCGTGCCCGACCCAGACGGCGACCGTGTACCTGGGCGTGCTCCCGACGAACCAGGCGTCGGTGTAGTCGTTCGTCGTGCCCGTCTTTCCCGCGAGGTTCAGCTTCAGGCGCGCCGCGGCGGCGCCCGTGCCGCGCTGCGTCACGCCGCGCAGCATCCCGAGGAGGACGTAGGCGGCCTGAGGGGTCGTGGCCTCGGCCGCCTCGGGCAGGTTCTGCTCCAGCGTCTGCCCGTCGAAGCTCCGGATCCGCTCGACGAGACGCGGCTTGTAGACGAGACCGCCGTTCGCGAAGGCCGCGTAGGCGGACGTCATTTCCATCGGCGTCACTTCGAAGGCGCCGAGGGCGAGCGACGGGTAGGCGAGGAGCGTCTGCCGGATGCCGAGCCGCTTCGCCGTATCGATGACCTTCCGGGTCCCGACGAGGAGGTCGACCCGGACGGCCGGGACATTGATCGAGTGCTCGAGCGCGTGCTGGTACGTGACGATGCCGACGTACTTGTTGTAGTAGTTCTTCGGCTGCCACGGTTCCTGGCTGGGATCGATGACGATGGAGACGGGCGCGTCGAGCACCGTGTCGGCCGGCGTGAAGCCGTTCTCGATCGCCGTCAGGTAGACGAAGGGCTTGAAGGCCGAGCCGACCTGCCGGAGGGCCTGCACGGCCCGGTTGAACTTCGAACGGCCGAAGTCGTACCCCCCGGTCATCGCGCGGACCGCTCCCGTGGCGTTCTCGAGGACGACGAGCGCCCCTTCGACCTGGGGCTCCTGCGAGAGGAACGTGTCGGGCTTCCCGGCCTCGTCCTTCGACGTCTCGATCTGGACGACGTCGCCGCGTTTCAGGATCTTCGACGGGCTCTCGGCGCGCGTCCACTTCATCGCGGAGGCGGGGAGGGCCATCCGGCGGTCCCCGATCCGGACCTCCGCCCCGGCCTTCGTCACGTCGAGGACGACCGCCGTGGCGATGTCGGGGGCCGGGTCGTCCCAGGACGGGTCCCGCCAGGTGTCGGGGTCGATTCCCTCGGCGACGAGGTTCCGCGGCTTCCGGAAACCGCCCCGGCGGTCCGTGCGGCGGAGGCCCCATCGGAGCGCCTCGTCGGCCGCGGCCTGGACCCGCGGGTCGAGCGTCGTCTCGACCTTGAGGCCCTGCCGGTAGAGCTTCGTCTCCCCGTACTCCTTCTCGAGGTACTGCCGGACGTCCTCGCAGAAGTAGGGGCCGACGACGGCTTCCTTCGCCGCGCGCGCGACGGAGACGGGGGCCTCGGACGCGGACGCGCGGGCTGCGGCGTCGATGTAGCCCTCCTCGGCCATCCGCCGGAGGACGAAGTCCCGGCGGCGCTTCGCGGCGACCGCGTTCCGGAGGGGCGAGAAATCGGCGGGGCGCTGGATGATCCCCGCGAGGAGGGCGGCCTCGGGGAGCGTCAGCCGCTTCGCGGCGTGGCCGAAGTAGAACTGCGACGCCGCCTCGACGCCGTAGACGCCGTGCCCGAACGGGATCTTGTTCAGGTAAAGGGTCAGGATCTGGTCTTTCGAGAACTGGCGCTCGATCTCGACGGTCAGGAACGCCTCGTTGATCTTCCGGGCGACCGTCTTCTCCGGCGTCAGGAAGACGGAACGCGCGAGCTGCTGCGTGATCGTCGAGGCGCCCTGCGCCATCCGGCCGCGGGAGACGTCCTTCAGGAAGGCGCCGCCGACCCGGATGACGTCGATCCCGCTGTGGTCGTAGAACCGGGCGTCTTCGGCCGCGAGGAGCGCCTTGACCATGACGTCGGGGATCTCCTTCCGGTCGACGAGGACCCGCTTCTCGATCGCGAAGCGTGCGAGGACGGTCCCGTCGGTCCCGGTCAGCTCGGTGACGATGTTCGGCCGGTACGTCGCGAGCTCGGCGACCCGCGGGACGCGGATCGCGTTCGAGAGCGCATACCCCGCCCCGACGCCGAGCCCGGCCGTCAGCGCCACGGGGAGGAGGAGGACGACGAGGGCGGCGACGCGGCGGAGCACCGTTCCGGATTTTCGCACGTGCTAACGTCGCGCCGCGAGGCGCCGCATGAGTGACACCCCCGCCCCGATCACGCCCGGGAGCCCGGCGGCCGGGCCGCCCGGCGTCCCGATTCCGTTCCCCACGGTCCCGCAGGAGCCTCGGAAGGGCTGCCTGAAGTGGGGGCTCGTCGGGTGCGCCGGGGCGTCCGTCGCCGTCATCTGCGGGCTCGTCTTCCTGATGACGAATGCGAAGAACATGATGGACTGGGCGTTCGACAAGATGTCGGACCAGGTCTTTGCGGCCTGCACCGCGGACGTCACCCCCGACGAGAAGAACGCCTTCCGCGCCGCGCTCAAGGAGTTCAGCGAGAAGGCGAAGGCCGGGAAGGTGAAGGCGGACCAGGTCCGCGCGTTCCAGTCGAGCGAGCTCGCCGCGCTCTCGGACGGCAAGGTCACGCCGGAGGAGCTGCGCGACCTGTCCGCCTTCCTGAAGGCGCAGGCGCCCTGACCCCGCCCGTGCCCGGATTCCAGGTCCTTTCCCCGCTGATCCCCTCCGGCGACCAGCCGCAGGCGATCGAGGCGCTCGTCCGCGGGTTCCGCGAGGGGAAGGAGAAGCAGGTCCTCCTCGGCGTGACCGGCTCGGGCAAGACCTTCACGATGGCAAAGGTCGTCGAGGCGCTGAACGTCCCGACGCTCGTCCTGTCGCACAACAAGACGCTCGCGGCGCAGCTCTACCAGGAGTTCAAGGGCTTCTTCCCGAAAAACCGGGTCGAGTACTTCGTCTCGTACTACGACTACTACCAGCCCGAGGCCTACGTGCCGCAGTCGGACACCTACATCGAAAAGGAGACCGACATCAACGACGAGATCGACAAGATGCGGATCTCGGCGACGGCGGCCCTCTTCGAGCGCCGCGACGTCCTGATCGTGGCGTCCGTCTCGTGCATCTACGGCCTCGGGAGCCCCGAGTCGTTCGGGAAGATGGCGACCGAGTTCCAGAAAGGGGCGCGCTTCGGCCTGACCTGGTACCTGAAGCGGCTCGTCGAGGCGCAGTACGAGCGGACGGGGCTCGACCTCGCGCGCGGCATGTTCCGGGTCCGGGGGGACCTCCTCGAGATCCAGCCGTCGTACGAGGACACCGGGCTGCGGGTGGAGTTCTTCGGCGACGAGATCGACAAGGTGAGCCGCTTCGAGATCGTGACGGGCCGGACGCTCGAGACGGTCGACCGGTTCGAGCTCTTTCCGAAGTCGCACTACGTCACGCCCGAGGAAACGCGACAGCGCGCCCTCGGCTCGATCGAGGCGGAGCTCGTCGTGAGGCTCGAGGAGCTGAAGGGGGATGGGAAGCTCCTGGAGGCCCAGCGGCTCGAGCAGCGGACCCGGTTCGACCTCGAGATGATGCGGGAGATCGGCTACTGCGCCGGGATCGAGAACTACTCGCGCCACCTCTCAGGGCGGAAGGCGGGCGAGCCGCCGCCCACGCTCCTCGACTACTTTCCGGAGGGGTACCTCACGATCCTCGACGAGAGCCACCAGACCGTCCCGCAGCTCCGCGCCATGTACCACGGCGACCAGTCCCGGAAACGGACGCTCGTGGAGTATGGCTTCCGCCTCCCGTCGGCCCTCGACAATCGTCCCCTCCAGTTCGAGGAGTGGCTCGTGAGGACCGGAGAGCGCCTCTTCGTCTCGGCCACCCCGGCGCCCTACGAGCTCGCGGAGACCGGCGGCGAGGTCGTGGAGCAGGTGATCCGGCCGACCGGCCTTCTCGACCCGCCGATCGAGGTCCGCCCGGTGAAGGGACAGGTCGACGACCTCCTCTCGCGCGTGAAGGAGCGGAGCGCGAAGGGGGAGCGCGTCCTCGTCACGACGCTGACGAAGCGGATGGCCGAGGACCTGACGAACTACTTCCTCGAGCTCGGTATCCGCGTCCGCTATCTCCACTCCGACATCGAGACGCTCGAGCGCGTCCAGATCATCGGCGACTTCCGGCGCGGCGTCTTCGACGTCCTCGTCGGCGTGAATCTCCTCCGGGAGGGCCTCGACCTGCCCGAGGTCTCGCTCGTGGCGGTCCTCGATGCCGACAAGGAGGGGTTCCTCCGTTCCGAGACCTCGCTCATCCAGACGGCGGGGCGCGCCGCCCGGAACGTCAACGGCGTCGCGGTCTTCTACGCCGCCTCCGTCACCGAGTCGATGCGCCGGGCGATCTCCGAGACCGACCGCCGCCGATCGGCGCAGCTCGCCTACAACCAGGAGTACGGCATCGTCCCGGAGTCGATCGTGAAGTCGACCGACTCACCGCTCCTCCGGATGTCGGAGTTGGACTACCTCGAGCCGCGGTCGGCCGACGCCCGCCCGAAACTGATGGACGCGAAATCGACCGACGCCGAGATCGCCGACCTCGAGAAGCGGATGAAGGAAGCCGCGCGCGCCCTGGAGTTCGAGACGGCCGCCCAGCTGCGCGACCGGATCCGGGAGCTGCGCGCGATGAAGCTCTTCGGCTGACGCCGTCAGGGGGCCGCGGCGTCGCCCTCCATCCCGAGCTCCGCGAGGAGGCTCTCCCGGTCCCGCCCGACCGTCGCGACGGCGAGCGTCTTCTTCCCCTTGAGATAGGCGACGCGCGCGTCGCGGGCGTCGAGGCTCCCGTCGACCTCCTCGGCGTCCCACGATTCGGCGTGGCCGACGTAGGCGATCGTCACGTCGTAATGCGCGCTCCAGAAGAACGGCACGGCGCGGAACGGTTCGTTCGCGCCGAGCATGTTCCGGGCGGCGGCCCGTCCCTGCCGCTGCGCGACGACCCAGTGCTCGATCCGGAGCGTCCCGCCATCGGGTCCGGGGAAGCGCGCCGCGTCCCCCGCGGCCCAGATCGCCGGGTCGGCGGTCCTGAGGAACGGGTCGACGGTGATCCCGCGGTCGACCGCGAGGCCGGCCCCCTCCGCGAGGGCGGTCGCCGGCCGGACGCCGACGCCCATGACGACGAGATCGGCGGCGAGGGAGGCCCCGCTCTCCAGCGTGACGGCGCCCGCGCCGATCGCCGCAGGCTTCTCTCCGAGATGGAAGACGACGCCGTGCTCCTCGTGCAACCGCCGGACGAACGCACCGACCTCGCGTCCGAGGACCCGCTCGAGCGGGACGCTCTCGGGCGCGACGACGTCGACGGCGAGGCCGCGGGCCCGCAGCGAGGCGGCGACCTCGAGGGCGATGAAGCTCGCGCCGAGGATGACCACCTGCTTCGCCGTCGCCGCGGCGGCAACGAGGGCCCGGCTGTCGGCGAGGGTCCGAAGCGTCCGGACGTGGGGGAGGCCGGCGCCGGGGAGCGGAAGACGGATCGGGTCGGCGCCCGGGGCGAGGAGGAGCGCGTCGTAGGAAACCGCCGTGCCGTCGGTAAGGAGGACGCGTCGCGCCGCGCTGTCGAGAGACGCGGCAGCGACGCCGAGCCGGAGCTCGATCCGCCTGTCGTCGTAGAAGTCGCGGCCCCGAAGCGGGATCCACTCCTCGGGCGCCGTGCCGGCGAGGTAGTCCTTCGAGAGATTGGGGCGGTCGACGGGCGGCTCCGGGTCGCGGCCGACGAGCGTCAGCGGTCCGGCGAAGCCCTCGGCTCCGCAGCGTCTCCAGCGCCGCGTTGCCGGCCGCGCCCCCGCCGACGACGACGATCCGCGCCGGGTGTGGTCCAGGGAGGGGGAAACGGCCGGGCGGCGACTCCCGGTCGGAGACGACGACCTGGCCGCCCCGCCGTTCGACGCGCCAGCAGGCGACCGGGTCCCGCGCGGGGGGGCGGACGGCCTCGCCCGTCGCGAGGTCGAAGCGCCGCGTGGTGCCACGGGCAGCGGACGGTGCCGCCGGCGACGATCCCCTCCGCGAGCGGCCCGCCGTAGTGCGTGCAGATCGCCCCGACGGCGAAGACGCGCTCCCCCTGTCGCGCGAGGACGACCGCCTCGTCGCCGACGCGCCCGGCGAGCAGGCCGCCGTCGGGCAGCTGATCGATGGAAACGCCGGCCCGGAAGTCCGGACCGGCAGGTCCGAGCCGCCACCCCCCATGGCAATCCCCCCGACTACAATCCTAGTCCCGTTCGGGGCCCGTAGCTCAGGTGGATAGAGCAGCAGTTTCCTAAACTGTTTGTCGGGAGTTCGAGTCTCCCCGGGCCCACCATCTCCCGACGGCCGTCACTTCACCCTCTCCGCCCGGTCGCCGTCGAACCCGTGGTCGACGAAGTGGGTGACCCGCCCACCGGGTCCGCGGACGAATTCGGCGAGGATCGCGTCTTTCCTTGAGAAGAAGAGGACGTTGTCCTCCGTGAAGAGTTCGTCCCGGACGCCGCCGGTCACGGCGAAGAGCTTCGCGTCCTCCCTAACGAAGACGAGCGTGTAGCCGTCGGAGAACCGGTACGTCCCCTCGCACCCCGCGGTCGCGGCCGGGTCGACCGGAATGGCCCGGCTCTCCTTCGGGCGGTTGAGGGCACCGCCCCCATGCTCCTGTCCGCAGGTGGCGCAGGGGGCGACCGGCTCGGCCGCGTCGATCAGGTGGCGGACCCGCGGGACCGTGGCCAGGTACGCCGCGATCGCCCGGAGGTCCTCGTCGCTCATCTTCCCGAAGACGATCCACGGCATGAGGGGGCTGAGTACCCGGCCGTGCACGCTTCCGGTCCGCATCGCCTCGATGAAGAGCGCATCGTCGTAGTAGGGAATGCCCGACGGTTCCTGCGTCAGGTTCCGGGAGAACGCTTTCAGGGGCGCGCCCATGGCCATCGTCTCGATCAGGTTCCCGCCGCCGTAGCGCCCGGGGTTGAGGGGCGCTTCCCAGGCCGTGTGGCAGCCGCTGCAGTCGGCGATGCGCGCGAGGTAGCGTCCGAGCGCCACGGCCGTCGAGAGTTCGGGGGGCGGCACGGGGTCCGCGAGAGGCCAGAGGTTCTTCGTCACTTCGGCGGCCTCTTCGGCCTTGAGGCGGGTCTGCGGAAGCGCGTTCCGGACGGCCGGGATCGAGCGGAGGTAGACGACGACGGACGCGAGGTCCTCGTCGGCGAGGTATCGGAACGCCATGTACCACATCTGCGGATGGAGCGGCCGGCCATCGTGGCCGACACCCTCGCGGATCGCACGGGCGAGCATGTCGTCAGTCCACGAGCCGGCGCCCGTCTCGACGTCGGGCGTCAGGTTCGGCGCGACGAGGCGGTACGTCCCGTCGTCCCGCCAGACGTGCCCCGCGCCCTTCCTTCCCTCCGCGGGCGGCGCCCCCGGCTTCGAGACGTCCCGGTCCGAGTGACAGGCGAAGCACTGGAGAACGCCTTCGACGAGATACCGGCCGCGCTCCCTCCGCGCCTCGGTCTTCTCGAAAGAAACGTCCCTCAGGGGACGCGCAAAGGCGCGCGGCTTCTCGCGGCAGCTCGCCGCGACGGCGAGCAGGGCGGCGGCGCCCGCCGAGATCCCGATGAGACGGCGCCGCATCCGCGGATCATCGCCCGAATTCGGGAGACCGGGAGTCCGGCCCGCGGGGAGCGGGCCGGCTCAGGGGGTGACGACCCGGAAACCGATGTGGTGGTCGGCGTAGTCCGGAGGATCCTCGAAGTGCCGGTAGGCCGGACGCGCGACGAATGGGTTCGCGCCCCACCAGCCCCCTTTCTCGACCTTGATTTTTCCGGTCGCCGGGCCGGCCGGATCGGTGGCCGGAGCCGCGTCGTACGGGGCGAGCCAGTCGGCCACCCATTCCATCGCGTTCCCCGCCATGTCCAGCGCCCCGACCCAGCTCGCGCCGGCCGGGTAGCGGCCGACCGCCGTCGCGGCCGTGCTCCCGACGACGTTGCAGAGGGCCGCGTTCCACTCGTTTCCCCAGGGATAGCGGAGCGAACGCGGGCCGCGCGCGGCGTACTCCCACTCCGCCTCCGTCGGCAGCCGCCCCCCGCGCCAGCGGGCGTAGGCCTCCGCCTCGTACCAGTTCACGCAGCGGCGGGGCTGATCGCCCTCCGTCCCTTCGCACGGCGCGGGGCGGGGGCCCGAGGCCTTCTCCTTCAGCCAGGACCAGCCTCCGTCGGACCAGAAGGACCGGTTCGCGTACCCCCCGGCGTCGACGAAGGCCTGAAACGCCCCGTTCGTCACCTCGGTCCTGTCGATCCAGAATCCCCGGCTGATCGTTACGTCGCGGGCCGGCTTCTCGCCGGACAGTGCCGGGGCGACCCACTTCGGAGGAGACTGCGCGAGGAGCTCGGCGATCTCCGCGTCGCCGCTCCCCATCCGGAACGAGCCCGCCGGCACCCAGACCTGCTCGACCCACTTCCCGTCGCGGCGGACGCTGCCGGGACGGAGCGTGGCGTCCGGCGGCGCCGCCGGCTTTCCGAGCTCCTTTCCGATGCGCTCCGCGTTCTTCCGGTAGAGCCCCGCGTTCGGGTCGCCGCTTTTCTCTCCCAGCTCGGCCGCCTTCGTGTAGCTCGCCAGCGCCTCCTCGCGCTTCCCCTCCGTCTCCAGCGCTTCGCCGAGGCTGTCCCAGACGTTCGCCGACTCCGGGTACGCGGCGACGTTGAACCGAAAGAACTCGAAGGCCGTGGCGAAGTCCTTCTTCTGGAGCGCCTGGTAGCCGATCCGGTTGATCAGCGCCTCGGGAGGGACGATGGCCCAGCCGAGCCGCTCCGAAAGGCCCGCGAAATGCTTCTTCACGTCGGCGAGGGAGCCCGCCGAGATGTCTCCGGTGAACGGATGGCGGGGAAGCTGCCACCCTTGAAAGATCTTCCGGAAGGCGGCGTCGTGGCTCCGCATGACGACCGAGCCGTGGTCGTCGTCGGGAAAGGTGAAGGCGGCCCAGACGAAACCCTCGGCCCGGGATCCCTTGAGGACTTCTTCGAAGGCCCCGAAGCCCCGGGCCATTTCCGGCCCCTCGGAGCCCACGGTCATGACGAAGGTCCGCTTGAGCGCCTTCCGGCCGGCGAAGAACGTGGCGCCCCGCTTCACCTCGACGCGGTCGTCCCAGACGAACGTCGGGCTGACCGCCACGACCGCGTTGAAGAGGTCCGGCCGCGAGAGGAACGCGTGCGCCGCGAAGAGACCGCCGAAGGAGTGCCCGCAGAAGATCCGGTACGGCTCGGTCCGGTAGTGCGACTCCACCCACGGGATCAGCTCCTGCTCGAAGAAGTCGAGAAAGCGGTCCGCGCCGCCGCTCGTCGGGAACCGGACGGCCGCGCCTCCGGCGCCGGCCATGTCGGCGCGCGTCGGGGTCAGGTCCCGCGTCCGATCGGTGTTCGTCACGCCGACGACGATCGCGGAGGGCATCAGGCCGTTCCGGGCGAGGAAGTCGACGGTCGCCTTCGTGTGGAGGAACTGGGCCTCGGCGTCGGTCAGGTAGACGACGGGGTAGCGCTGCGTCGTCCGGTCGTAACCGGCCGGGGTCGCCACGAAGACGGTCCGCTCCTCTCCGAGGACCTTCGACGGGACCTTGAACGTCTCGCCGGCCGTGATCGGTGCGGCGGAGGCGAAGGGGACGAGCGGCAGGAAGAGCAGGACGAACGCGAGTTCCGCGAGCGATGCGGGAGCGGGACGTTTCAAGCGACACCTCTTTCCGCAAAAGGACCGCCGTTCATACGGCCGGCTGCGGCCCGGGTTTCGCCTCGAGCGCTACGGCGCGACTTTCTCCACGCGGAGGTGCTCGACGTGGATCACCTTGCTCGCCCGGACCGCGGCCTTCGGGCCGAGAGGGAGGAAGTCGTCCTCCTGTCGCGCCACGTACTTGGCGAAGCCGTCCGTCGCGTCGATCACGTCTTCCGTCTCGTGGAACATCCGGAACTCGACCGGCCCCGCGAGCCCCTCGACCGTCAGCCGGAAGACGTGCAGGTAGTTGTGCGCCATGGAGGCTCCTCCGGGGAGATTCTCCCCGATCCGGCCGCCGGCTCGCTCGCGTATCGTTGGGCTCCGTGACCGAGCCCCGGCGCCTCTCGGACGAGATCGAGTTCCCGGCGGGGGCGGCGCGCCACCCGGGACGCCACGTCGTCGTCGACGGCGTCCTCAGGCGCTCGGGGGCGGCGATGCCGGTGGTCGTGAAAAAGACGCGGAAGGGCCTTCCCGAACGGCTCTTCGGAAACCGCTCCGACCGGGCCCTCGCGGCGGCGCAGGAACTGATCGCCCGCGGCCTCCCGACGCCGGAGCCGTTCGGGGTCGACGACCTCGGAGCGGAGACGTGGTACGTCTGCCGGAAGGTCGAGGGGGCCTCGCAGGTCCGCGACTGGTTTCTCGAGCGGGACGGCCGTGGCTTTCCGCCGCCGCGGGTGCCGGTGCCGTTCCCGGAGCTCGTCGCGGCGCTCGGACGCCTCGCCCGGCGCATGCACGACGCCGGGGTCTTCTACCGGGACTTCTCGGACGGAAACCTCCTCGTGACGTCCGACGGGGAGGCACCGCGCTTCTGGCTCGTCGACCTGACGCGGGCGCGGTTCTTTCCCGGGCCCGTCGGCATGCCGTACCGCCTCCGGGACCTCTCGCGCCTCGGCCTGAATCGCGCGGAGGACCGGAAGCTCCTCCTGGCCAGCTACTTCGGCTCCGAGGCGGTCCCGGCCTGGTTCGAGGCGGCGCTCTCGGCCCTCCGAACGCGGATCCTCCTCTGGGACGAATGGAAGGACCGGATCCGCCCCTGGAAGTGGAGCCGCCGCCGATGACCTATCCTTTGCGGGGTGAGACGGATACCCGCGTAAACCCGAGGCGCTTCGTCGCGTCCAAGGAGTGTGGGTGCTGATGCGTTGGCGCGCGTGCTCGAATTCCCGGCGGCCGGCATGAGGCTGGCGGAGCCCGACGAGGGCCTTCTCGCCCGGCAGCGGGACGAAGCCGCCGAGATCGGGAAGATCCTGGCGGGGGAGATCGACCGCTTCGAGTACTTCGTGAAAACGTACCAGAAGAGGATCTACCGGCTCGCCTACACGCTGCTCCGGGACCCTGCGGAGGCCGACGGCGCGACGCAGGACGTCTTCGTCAAGGCCTACCGCGCTCTCGCGACATTCAAGGGGGAGTCGGCCTTCGAGACCTGGCTGACGCGCATCGCCATCAACACCGTCCGGGACGTCGTCCGGCGGCGGCGGCCCGTGATCCTCTTCTCGGAGCTGCACGGCGACGGCGAGGAGGACGGGCCGGAGATCCCGGCGTCGCTCGACCCGGCCGACGGAACCTCGGCCGAGCGCGACCTCCTGTCCCGGGAGATCCGCCGGCGGCTCGCCGACGCGCTCGTGACGCTCTCGCCGCGGCAGCGCGCCGTTTTCGTGATGAAACACTACGAGGAACGCTCGATCGCCGAGATCGGCGAGGCGACCGGGCTCGACGAAGGGACGATCAAGTCCCACCTGTTCCGCGCGGCCCGCAAGCTGCGCGAGCGCCTGGAGGACCTCCGATGAGAGCCGGCGAACCCCACCTGACTCCCGACGAAGTCGTCGAGAGGGTCTTCCCGTCCGGCGACCGGCCGGAAGCGGTTCCCGCGCACCTCTCCGACTGTTCCATCTGCCAGTCGAAGGTGGCCCGGCTGCGCGAGGCGTGGCTCCTCGACCGCGGGGCCGTTTCCGGCGTCGTCGACTCGATTCCGCCGGCCTTCTGGGACGCCCAGCGGGCCGCCATTCTCGGGAAGCTCGAAGCGGAGGACGGGGAGGAGTCGGAGCCGCGCACGGGCGTGACCCCGTTTCCGGCCGCGCCGCGCCGGGGAGCGTTCCTCCGGCACCCGGTCCTCGCGGCCGGCTCCGTCGCGGCGGCGCTCGTCCTCGTCGCGGGAATCACCGTGAGCCGGATCCACTCCCCGGGATCGGCCGGCCGCGTGTCGGCCCTGGCCACACCGGCGGTGACGGCCGTGGAGACCGGCGATCACGCCGACGACGAGCTGCTCCTCTCCATCGACGGTATCCTCTCGCAGGAATCCCCGTACGCGTCCCTCGTGTCGGAGGAGACCCTCTGAGGAGACCGTCATGACCCTGCGCCGCGCCTCCTTCTTCCTGGCTGCCGCCCTCGGGACCGCGTCCGGTCTCCCGGCGACGGCCCGCGCCCAGATGCCCGAGATCCCGCCCGGGAAGTGGTGGAAGCGGCCCGTCATCGTCCAGAAGCTCTCGCTCACCGCCGACCAGCAGGAGAAGCTCGAGGAGATCTTCGGGAAGAACCGCCGGGCGTTCGTCGACCTCAAGGCGGAGGTCGACCTGAGGCAGATTGACGTCGAGGAGCTGATGGCGAAGAGGGACAGCGACCCGAAGAAGGTCTCCGCCGCCCTCGACGCGAGCGAGCAGGCGAGGGCGAAGCTCCGGAAGGCGATGTCGATGATGATCCTCGATATGCGCGCGGTCCTCACCGACGGGCAGTGGCAGCAGATCATGGAGCGGCGCGACGAGTGGCGGCAGGAACGCCAGCAGGAGCTCCGCGATCGGATGCGGGGAGGCGGGCTCCGCCGCGGCGGCCCCGGCGGTCCGCCGGGCGCGGCTCCGCCCTCGTCGAAGAACGCTCCCGGGGAAGCGCCGAAGGAGTAGCGCCCGCTACGGGGCCGGCGCGCCGAGCGCTTTCGGCGCCCCCCCGCGCCCCGGCGAGAGGGCGAGCGCGGCGAGCGCGAGGAGCCCCGGGAGCGCCACGAAGAAGGCGTAGGGAATCGCGGTCCCCGAGGCCTGCAGCCTGAACTGGAGTGCCGAGGCGCCTCCGATGAGGAGGGCCGCGGGGATCAGCCGGAGAGGCCTCCAGCGCGAGAAGACGACGAGAGCGAGGGCGAGAAAGCCGCGCCCGGCCGTGATCCCCTCGATGAACGTCGGCGACACGGTGAGGACGAGGAGCGCGCCCCCCGCGCCCGCCGCCGCGCCCGCGAAGAGCGACGCTCCCGACCGGACCGCGACGACGGAGAACCCCTGGGCGTGGAGCGCCTCGGGCCGCTCGCCGGCCGCCGTGAGCCGCAGGCCCGGCCGGGTTCGGGCGAGCCCCGCGTGGAGCGCGACCGGCAGGAGGAACGCCAGGGGGACGGCGAGCGGAAGGCCGAGAACGGCGCGGGGCAGGGTCGCGATCTCGAGGACCGAGCCCGTTGCGCCCGCGACGAGCCGGTATCCGAACGCCGTCGCCCCGAAGGCGACGAGGTTCCACGCGGTGCCGACGAGGATCGGATCGGCGCGTCCCGCGACCGCGACGAGGGCGAAGGCGGCGCCCGAAGCGGCGCCCGCGACGAGCCCGGCGAGGAGGGCCGTCCAGGGTCCGGCGCCGGCCCGCCCGGCCGCGAACGCGGCGAAGGCCCCGATCAGCATCGTCCCCTCCGCCCCGATCTGGATCGACCCCGCCCGCTCGAGGACCAGCTCGCCCGCCGCCGCGAGGACGAGGGGCGCCGACAGGAGGAGGGCGATCTCGAGAAAGCCGCTCACGCGCGCTCCGGACCGAGCCGCCGCCGCGCCAGGAGAACGGCGAGGACGAGGAGACCCGGAACGATGGCGGCGATCGCGGAGGGGACGCCGGTGTCGCGCTGCATCGCGCCCGAGCCCGCGCCGAGCGCCGCGAGGAGGAGCGCGGCGGCCGTCGCCCCGCCGGCCCGCGTTCCGCCGAGGAGGGCGGCCGCGATGCCGAGGTAACCGACGCCGGCGGAGAACGGGTCGAAGAGACGCCCGGTGACGGCCACGACCTCCAGGCCTCCGGCAAGCCCGGCGAACGCGCCGGAGACGAAGAACGCCCCGCCGCGGAGGGCGGCGTCGTCCAGTCCGATGGCGCGGGCGGCCGCGGGGGCGGCGCCGGCGGCGCGGAGCGCGAGGCCGACCCGGGTCTTCGACAGGGCGATCCCGGCTCCCGCGGCGAACAGGAGAGCGATCGGGAGCGCGGCGGTCGTCCGCCCTCCCGCGAGGAGCGAGTCGAACCGGACGGCCGCCGCGAGCGGCCGGCTCTGGGGGTAGTCGGCGCCGGGATCCTGCAGCGGCCCCCGGACGAGCCACGTCACGGCGGCGGCGGCGACGAGGTTCAGGAGGATCGTCGAGAGGACGGGCGGGACGCCGCGCCGCTCCGCCAGCCAGACCGCGGGGGCGGCGGCGAGCGCTCCTGCCAGCGCCGCGGCGGCGAGCAGCGCCACGCGCGCGACGGCGGGCGTTCCGCCGAGCACGGGACCGACCGCGGCCGCGGCGGCGGCGCCCATCAGGAACTGCCCCTCGAGGCCGATGTTGAGCACGCCGGCGCGGAAGGCGACCGCCGCGCCGACAGCGAGAAGGACGAGCGACGTCGCGCGCGTGAGCGTCTCGCCGAGCGCGGCGCGCGAACCGGCGGCCCCCTCGACGAGCGAGGCCAGGGCGGACGTCGGGGACGCCCCCGCGAGGAGGGCGAGGCCCGCGAGCGTCGCGAGGGAGCCGGCGGCGACCAGGGCAGCGAGGGCGGGGCCGCGCGCCCTCATGTCTCGAGCCCGGCCATCAGCCGGCCCAGGACGTCGGCGGGCGTGGTCGGCGGGAAGGGCGCCGAGAGGACGCCGCGGGTCACGACCCGGATCGGGCCGCCGAAGAGCGAGGCCTCCTCCGGATCCGACGTGACGGCGAGGACGGCCGCGCCGGCGCGCCGGGCGTCGGCCAGCGCCGCGCGGACGTCCGCCGCGGCGGCGAGGTCGAGTCCGCGGGTCGGGTGGACGGCCACAACGAGCCGGGGCGGCGGGCCCGGAGCGGTCAGCTCGCGCGCGAGGACCAGCTTCTGCTGGTTGCCGCCCGAGAGCTGGCCGGCGAGGTCCGCCGGCGAGGAGGCGCGGACGCCGAATCGCGAGAGACGCTCGTCGGCGGCGCGCCGGAGGGCGGCCCGGTCGAGGAAGAGCCCGCCGGGAGGGCGGGGGAGGGCGAGGTTCTCCTCGAGCGTCAGCGACGCGACGAGCCCCTCCGAACGCCGGTCGGCCGGGACGTAGCGTCCTCCGGCCGCGCGGAACTCGCGCGGGCGGCCGCTGCGGAGCGCTCTTCCCGCGACCGCGATCCGGCCCGACGCCTCCCGGAGGCCCGCGACGGACGCGGCGAGCGCGTCGGCTCCGTTGCCGTCGACCGCGAGAAGGACGAGCGCCTCGCCGGCTTCGAGCGAGAGGGAACAGGGCGGGGGGACTCGAAAGCGCTCGCCGGGGCGCGGGAGGGGAACGACCCCGTAGAGTTCGAGCGCCGGCGCGCCCGCCGGCGGAGCGCCGGACGGCGGAGACGCGGGCGGCGCGGGGCGGACCGACGCCTCCGCTCCCGCGAGCAGGAGCGAGCCGATCTCCTCGGGCGTCGTCTCCCGCGTCCGGCAGCTCCTGACGACGCGTCCGCGCGCGAGAAGCGTGAGGCGGTCGGCCGCGGCGAAGACCTCGGCGAGGCGATGCGTGATCAGGACGACGGTCTTCCCCGAAGACGCCCGGCGGCGGAGCGCCGAGAAGAGGGCCTCCGTCTCGTCCGGCGAGAGGACCGCCGTCGGCTCGTCGAGCATCAGGACGTCGGGGCCGCCCGCGAGCGCCCCGGCGATCTCGATCCGTTGCCGCGTTCCGACCGACAGGTCCGCCGCGAGGGCGTCGGGGTCGCCGAGGTCCAGCGCGAACGCCTCCGCGAATCGCCCGACACGCTCGCGGCGCGCGGCGGCGCTCTCGAAGAACGGCGTCGCCGGGTCGAGCCGCGCGAGGTTGTCGGCAACGGTCGCCGCGTCGACGAGGAGGTCCTGCTGCGGGACGAGGGCGATCCCCTCCGCCCGCGCCCGGCGCGGCCCGTCGATCCGGAGCTCGGCGCCGCGGCGCCGGAGCGTCCCGGCGTCGGGCGGCAGAAGCCCGGCCGCGATCCCGACGAGCGTCGTTTTCCCGGCGCCGTTCTCGCCGAGGAGGGCGTGGATCTCGCCCGGAAAGAGCGTCAGCGAGGCGCCGTCGAGCGCCCGCGTGGCCCCGAAGTCCTTCCGGATCCCGATCAGCTCCAGCGCGGGAGCGGTCAGAAGTTGCCCCTCGGCACGACGAGCGCCCCGGACTCGATCTTCCGGCGTGTCGCCTCGACCTCCTCCCGAACCGTGGCCGGCACGGCGGCCGCGTTCGCCGGCGAGAAGACGAAGGAGACGACGCCGGAGGCGAGCCCGTAGCGGAGCGGTTTTCCGTCGAAACGCCCCTCCTTCACGAGGCGCGCGGCCTCCACGAAGGCGCGGGGCATGTCGAGGACGGCCGACGCGAGGACCGCGGGCGAGAGGCCGTTCTGGTCCCGGTTCGAGCCGAAGGCCCGGATCTTCCGCTCCGCGGCGGCGGCGAAGACCCCGAGCGCCGCCGCGTCGGCGTTGTGGAAGAGGAAATCGCATCCCTGGTCGGCGAGCGCCAGCGACGCTGCCTTCGCCGCCGCGACATCCTCGAACGACCCGGTAAAGACGGTCCGGACGTCGGCCGACGGGCGAACCGACCTCATCCCCGCCTCGAAGGCGAGAAACGTCGACACGATCGACGGAAGCTGGACGCCGCCGACCATTCCGGCCTTTCCGCTCTTCGACATCCGGCCCGCGACGAGGCCGCAGAGGTAGGTCGCCTGCTCCAGCTCGAAGACGATCGGCGCGAGGTTCGGGGCCGTGCGGGATCCCGAGGTCGTGACGAAGACGGTCTTCGGGTACCCGGCCGCCACGCGCGCCGCGGCGTCCTGGAACTCGAAGCCGTGGCCGAAGCAGAGCGCATAGCCCTGCGCGGCGTAAGCGCGGAACTGCTCCTCGAACTCCGACGGGGACTTCACCTGGACGTGCGACACCCTCGCGCCGAGCTCTCTCGCAACCGCCTGGAGCCCCTCGTACGCGCCGGCGTTCCACCCCGCGTCGGAGATCGGGCCCGGGGTCAGGAGGGCCACCCTGAACGAGGCGTCGGACGGCCCGCCCTCCGGTCTCCCGCCGCAGGAGCCGGCGGCGAGGCCGCCGAGGAGGAGGGCGGCGGCGAGGACGATCTTCATCGGCGGGGGGACCATTCTAGGGTCGGGGCCGCGCCGTCAGACTGCCGAGCGGCCCGCGTCGACGGCGACGACCTGCCCCGTCATCGACCGGTTCCGGGCGAGGGCGACCGCCATCGACACGAAATCGGGGAGGGCGACCTTCCGCTTCAGCGGCGTCTTCACGATGAGGCGGAGAACGTCCTCCTGCGAAAGCTCCTCTGGGGGGAGGACGATGCCGGGGGCGAGCCCGTTGACCCGCACCCCGGGGCCCAGGGCGACGGCGAGGTTCACGACGAGCGCGTTGAGCGCCGCCTTCGCCGCCGCGTGGGGGACGTGGTTGGGCCACGCCTTCGTGGCGGCGACGTCGGAGATCAGGAGAATCGAGCCCTCGCTCTTCCGGATCGCCTCGGCCGCCGCCTGCGCGAGGAAGAACGCGGCGCGGGGGCCGGTCCGGAAGACGGCCTCCCATTCCGGGATCGTGACGTCGGCGAACGGTCTGGTGATCCAGGGCGCGGCCGCGTGGACGAGGACGTCGAGCCTCCCGAAGCGCGCGAGGACGTCGGCGACGAGCCGGCGCGGCGCGTCGTCGGCGGCGAGGTCCACCCGGAACGCCGCGGCGTCGGCGCCGAGCGCCAGCAGGTCCCGGATCGTCTGGTCCGCCTTCGCGGGATCGGTCCGGTACGAAACCGCGACGGCGTATCCAGTCGCGCCGAAGGCGAGGGCGAGCTCCCGCCCGAGCCGGTGGGCGCCTCCCGTGACGAGTACGACCCCTGCGACCCCTTTCGCGTTTCCGCCTTGCGTCATGGTCGTGGTCTCCCGGTTCTCTTGTCCACCGTCAGGAGGATGTGGCCTGCCTATAATCGCAGACCCCCCGCATCCAGGCTTCGGAGGCAATCATGGCACCGCAGACGCTCGTCGACATCTTCCGCAGTCTCGAGAACCACCAGAAGCCCGACCTCCTCCTCCGGAAGAGGGACGGCGCCTGGCGCCCCGTCTCGACGCGCGAGTTCATCGACCGAGTCAAGGCTCTGGCCTCCGCGCTCGAGGGACTCGGCGTCCCGCAGGGGGGGCGGGTGGCGCTCCTTTCGGAAAACCGGCCCGAGTGGTCGATCGTCGACTTTGCCTGCCAGTGCTACGGGGCGGTCCTCGTGCCAGTCTTCCCGACGATGGTCTCCGAACAGGCGGAGTACCTCCTGAAGGACTCCGGAGCGGTCGTGGCGTTCTGTTCGAACGCCGACCAGGCGGCGAAGGTCCTCGACGCGCGCCGCCAATGCCCGGGCCTGAAGCACGTCATCGTTTTCGACGAGGCCCTGGTGGCCGGGACCACCACGTTCGAGGAGACCGTCGCGGCCGGCCGGAAGGCGTTTGCGGCCGATCCCGCGGCGTTCGAACGCCGGGCCGACGCGCGGAAGCCGGAGGACCTCGCGACGCTGATCTACACCTCGGGTACGACCGGGGAGCCGAAGGGCGCCATGCTCCTCCAGAGCAACTTCGTGTCGAACGTCCTCGCGGCCGCGCAGCTCCTGCCGTTGCCGCCGACGACGGTCGCCCTCTCGTTCTTGCCGCTGTCGCACGTCCTCGAGCGGATGCTCGAGTACCTCTACTACCACTTCGGGACGACGATCGCCTACGCCGAGTCGATCGAGAAGCTCCGCGACAACCTGGGCGAGGTGAACCCGCACATCTTCGCCGCCGTTCCCCGCGTCTACGAGAAGGTCCATGCGCGCGTCATGGACAACGTCTCGAAGGCGCCCGCCGCGCGGCAGAAGCTCTTTCACCGGGCGCTCGACGTGGGGCGGCGGGTCCTCGAGCTCCGGATGCAGAAGAAGTCCCCCGACCTCCTCCTCGCCGTGCAGCACTTCGTCCTGGACCGGCTCGTCTTCTCGAAGATCCGCGCCGTGCTCGGGACGCGCATGCGGTACTCGATCTCGGGGGGCGCGCCGCTCTCGAAGGAGCTCGCGGAGTTCTTCTGGTCGGCCGGCATCGAGGTGTACGAGGGGTACGGCCTCACCGAGACGAGCCCCGTCATCGCCGTGAACTACCCGGGCGTCTGGCGCCTCGGGACCGTGGGGAGGATCATCCCGGGAGTGGAGTGCAAGATCGCGCCGGACGGCGAGATCCTCACCCGCGGACCGCACGTCATGAAGGGGTATTTCAACAAGCCTGAGGCGACGAGGGAGGCGATCGACCCCGACGGCTGGTTTCACACGGGCGACATCGGGCGGATCGACGAGGACGGCTTCCTCGCCATCACCGACCGGAAGAAGGAGATCATCGTCAACGCGAACGGGAAGAACATCGCCCCGGCGCCGATCGAGGGGCTGCTCAAGGGGCACCCGTTCATCTCGGTGCCGGTCGTCATCGGCGACCGCCGCAAGTACCTCTCCTGCGTCATCGTCCCGAACTTCGAGAAGCTGGGCGATTGGGCGAAGGCGAACGGACTCGGCAGCCTGAAGCCGGAGTCGCTCGTGAAGGAGGCCAGGGTCCTCGAGATCTACCAGAAGGCGATCGACGAGTGGAACGCGGGGAAGTCGCACGAGCAGCAGATCGTCCGCTTCGCGCTCCTTCCGAGCGAGCTCACGATCGAGGGGGGCGAGCTGACGCCGACGCTCAAGGTGAAGCGGCGGATCATCGACCAGAAGTACCGCGACCTGATCGACGGGATGTACAAGGGCGGGGACTGAGGGGCCGGCAGGCTCCGGACCCCGGAACCCCTCGCAATGCGAGTCGTCGTCGCCCTCGGCGGAAACGCGCTGCTTCGCCGCGGCGAACCGATGACGGCGGACAACCAGCGCGCGAACGTCCGCCGCGCCGCCGAGGCGCTCGCGCCCGTCGCGCAGGAGCACCAGCTCGTCATCTCGCACGGGAACGGGCCGCAGGTCGGCCTCCTCGCCCTTCAGTCCGCGGCCGGCCTCGACGTCGCGTCGTTTCCGCTCGACGTCCTCGGCGCCCAGACCGAAGGAATGATCGGCTACATGATCGAGCAGGAGCTCGGCAATCTCCTTCCGTTCGAGGTCCCGTTCGCGACGCTCCTGACGATGGTGGAGGTCGATCCCCACGACCCGGCGTTCCGGAACCCGACGAAGCCGATCGGGCCGGTTTACAGCGAGGAAGAAGCGCGCCGCTTCGCGAAAGAGCGCCGGTGGACCGTCGCGAAGGACGGAGCGCACTGGCGCCGCGTGGTGCCGTCGCCCCTTCCGAAGCGGATCTTCGAGATCCGGCCGGTCCGCTGGCTCCTGGAGAAGGGGACGATCGTCGTCTGCGCCGGGGGCGGCGGAATCCCGACCGTCTACGGGCCGGACGGAAAGCTCCAGGGAGTCGAGGCGGTCATCGACAAGGACCGCGCCGCCTCGCTCCTCGCGCAGCAGCTGGAGGCCGACTTCTTCGTCATGGCGACCGACGTGCCGGCGGTGGTCGCGAACTGGGGGCGGAACGACGCGCGGGCGATCCGCCGGGCCTCGCCCGCGGCGATCGGCGGGATGGACTTCGCCTCCGGCTCGATGGGGCCCAAGGTGGAGGCCGCGCGCGACTTCGCCGAGCGGACGGGGAAGACCGCCGCCATCGGCGGACTCGACGACATTCCGCGGATCCTCAAGGGAGAAGCCGGCACGCTCGTCTCGAACGAGGTCGCCACGATCGAATGGGCCTGAGGACCTTTGCGGCCGCGGCCGCCCTGCTTGCCGCGTGCCTCGCCGCGCGTCCCGCCGCCGCCGACTGCGACGCCCGGGTCCTGACGATCTTTCGGAGCCTGAACGCGAACCGGGTCGTCTACGAGGCGGTCCTCGACGAGGCGAGCGCGTTCGACCGTCACCACCCGCTCCGCGTCGCGTGGGAGCTCCCGGAGCGCGGCGGCCGGCGCGAAGCGCTCAACCTCTTCGAAAGGGGCGTGTACGGCTACACGGTCGACACGACGCCCGCCGGGGAGGTGTCCGTCCGGCTCAAATCCCGGCGCTCCTTCACGATCCGCCTCCGGATGGTGAACGGCTGCCCTTGCGCCGTGGGCGAGATCGACGGCCGGGAAGCCCGGCTCGACCGGGTCTTCGTGCAGCTGGAGGGGGGAGGATTCCTGACGCCGAGGGTCTCCTACCTCGAGCTCTCCGGATTCGACCTCCAGACGTCCGAGCCGGTCCGGGAACGGCTGACCCCCTGATGGAGCCCCCGGGGTTCCCTCAAACTCTCTTCTTGACGGGTCCGGTACGAGCCGGGAGAATGAGCCGAAACTCCGGCCGGCCTCGGTCCCTTTCGGCAAGTGAACGAACTGCACGCGAGACCGGCTGCGTGACGAAAATCGGTGTGTCGACAGATTCCGCGAAGGAACCTCATGAAGGACAACCAATCAGGGCCGCCGAAGAGGATCCGGTGAGCCCTTCCAATGAAAGGGAGAAGAGGATGAAGAAACACAGTCCGCCGAATTCGTTGTTTTCCCTGATCGTCCTCGGAGTTCTGGCGACCGCCCTGGTCGGGTGCGTCATGGAATACCCGCCCGAGCTGGTCGCCGCGGACAAGGCCCTCGCGACGGCCAAGCAGGCGGGCAAGGACAAGGACTGCCCCGAGCTGTACGCGGCCGCGGAGAAGCTGAAGAACGATGCGTACGCCATCTGCAAGCCCTGCGACCCGGACAAGGCGATCGCGCTGGCCAAAGAATCCCTGAAGAAGACGAACGCCCTCTGTCCGCCGAAGCCGACCCCCGCGCCCGTCGCCGCGAAGCCGCCGGTGCCTCCCGTCGCCGTCTCTCTCGCGGCGGGCCCGGCCACCGTCAAGAAGGGCGAGTGCGCGACGCTGACCTGGGCGTCGGTGAACGCCACCAGCGTCTCGATCGACCAGGGCATCGGACGGGTGGACGCGAACGGCTCCCGGAAAGTCTGCCCCGACAAGACGACGACGTACGGGATCACGGCAACGGGTGAGGGCGGAACCCGCGAAGCGTCCGCGACGGTGACGGCGGCCGCCGCGGGCCGCCGACCGCCTGAGGCTTCACGTCAATTTCGCCTTCAACAAGGCGACGTGGCTGAAGGCAGACGACGCCGACGTGCAGAAGGCCGTCGACTTCATCGCGAAGCCACCCGGATTCGAAGTTCTCGCTGGACGGCTATACGGACAACGCCGGCAGCGAGGCTTACAACCAGGCGCTCTCCGAGAAGCGGGCCGAGCCGTGAAGGAAGCCCTCGTGAAGCGCGGTATCGACGCTGCGAGGATCAAGACCGCGGGTCACGGGGCGCCAACCCGGTCGGGGACAACTCGACGGAGAAGGGCCGGGCCGAGAACAGGCGCGTCGAGATCTCGATCGTTGCCGACTAGCCTGCGAATTCAGAATGAGGCCCGGGGTCGAGAACTCCCGGGCCTTTTCGCGTCCGCGCGCGGATGGGGAAGCGCCCCGCTCCCGGACTCGCGCCCGGGCCGGGCTCCCGCGCTGGCCATTGACAGGCTCGGTCGCCTCCGTTCTAGTCTCTGAATGATGGCTCATTCATCGAGCCCGCCCGGTCCCGGTACGGGAGCCGCCCTCCCGCAGGAAGCGCGAGACAGCGCGCCGAGCGGAGCCGACCCGGAGAAGCGGAAGCGGATCCTCGACGCTTCGGTCCGGACCTTCGGCCGGCGAGGATTCCACGACGCCCGGATCGCCGAGATCGCCGCCGCGGCGAAGGTGGCGGAGGGAACCGTCTACCTCTACTTCAAGAACAAGGAAGACCTCCTCGGCACGATCTTCGACGAGACGATGGACGACCTCCTCGCGCAGGGTCGCCAGCTCGCGGCGACCGGCGCGTCGGCGGCCGACCGCATCACCGGGCTCGTCGACCTCCACCTTCGGGTCATCGGCTCCGACAGGGACCTCGCCTCCCTTTTCCAGATCGAGCTTCGCCGGAGCGCGAGGCTGATGGAGCGCGTGATCCGGGAGAAGCTCGTCGACTATTTCCGGATCCTGGGCGGGGTCGTGAAGGAGGGGATCGCGAGCGGGGAGCTCCGCGCCGACCTCGAGCCCCGCCTCGCCGTCCGGGTCCTCTTCGGCGCCGCCGACGAGATCCTCTCCGAGTGGATCTTCTCCGGGGGGGCCGAGCCGGTCGCGAACGCGAGGAAGCTGGTCGGCGCCCTCCTCCGCGGGTTCGCGTCCCCGGAATCGGCCGCCCCGGGGAAGAGCAAGCGGAAGCCTCCCCGAAGGAGCCCCCGCGCATGACCCGAGCCGCTTTCGTCGTCCACGGCGCCCGCACGGCGTTCACCCGCGCGGGAACCGACTTCAAGGACGTTTCGGCCGTGGATCTCGGACGGGCCGCGGCCGTCGAGGCGATGGCCCGCGCCCGCGTCGAGCCCGTCGAGATCGACCAGTCGATCTTCGGCAACATTGCGACGCCGGTCGACGCGGCGAACATCGCCCGGATCGTCGCGCTCCGCGCCGGCGTGCCGAAGGAGAAGCCCGCCCATTCGGTCTCCAGGAACTGCGCGTCGGGGATCGAGTCGGTCGTCGAGGCCGCGCGCCTCATCGAAACCGGCGAGGCCGACGTCGTCCTCGCGGGCGGCGTCGAGAACATGTCCCGGATTCCCTTTCTCTACCGGGAGAAGGTGAAGGAGGTCCTGACCGCCGCCGGCATGGCGAAGAGCGCCGGCCAGCGCCTCGCGGCCTTCTCGAAGATGCCGTGGGGCCAGCTCTTCAGCCCCGTGATCGGACTCAAGGAAGGGTTAACCGACCCCGTTTGCGACCTGAACATGGGGCAGACGGCCGAGGTCCTCGCGAAAGAGGGCTCGATCAGCCGCGAGGCGCAGGACGAGTTTGCGCTGAGGTCGCACCTGAAGGCGGCCGCGGCGCGGGCGAAGCGGACCGAGGAAATCGTCGCGGTGCCCGTGCCGCCGGATTTCGACCGGCTCGCCCTCACGGACAACGGCGTCCGCGAGAACCAGACGCTCGAGGCGCTCGCCAAGCTGAAGCCATTCTTCGACCGGAAGTTCGGGACGGTGACTCCCGGCAACTCGTCCCAGATCACCGACGGCGGCGCCGCGGTCGTCGTCGCCTCGGAGGAGTTCGTGGCCCGCCGCGGGCTAACGCCCCTTGGCCGCGTCGCCGGCTGGGGATTCGCGGGACTCGAGCCGGAGCGGATGGGGCTGGGACCGTCGCGCTCCACGCCGGTCGCGCTGAAGCGGGCGGGGTTCTCGATGACCGGAATCGGCCTCGTCGAGATGAACGAAGCCTTCGCGGTGCAGGTCCTCGCGAACCTCGTCGCCTTCGAACAGCACCCGGATCTCGGCCCGATCGACGAGAAGATCCTGAACGTCAATGGCGGCGCCATCGCGCTCGGCCACCCGGTCGGAAGCTCGGGGACGCGCCTCATCCTGACGCTGCTCCTCGAGATGCGGCGCCGCAAGGTCTCCCGGGGGCTCGCCACGCTCTGCGTCGGCGGCGGGCAGGGAGCCTCGATCCTGCTGGAGGCCGCGTGATGTCCACCGTCCTCGAAGAGAAGCTCGCCGCGGCTCCGCACGCCGCCGGACCCTCGTTCCGCCTCGCGGTCGAGCCCGACGGGCTCGGCATCGTCTTTTTCGACACGCCCGGCGAAAAGGTGAACAAGTACTCCGCTTCCGTCATGAGGGAGCTCGACGGCTTTCTCGACGACCTCGCGAAGCGGACCGACTTGAAGGCGCTCGTCCTCGTCTCTTCGAAGCCCGACATCTTCATCGCCGGGGCCGACGTGACCGAGATCGCGACGGCCGAGCCGGCCCTCGTCGCCGAGGGGGTCCGGTTCGGCCAGCGCGTCTTCGGGAAGCTCGCGAACCTCCCGTACCCGACGGTCGCCGCCATCGACGGCGCCTGCGTCGGCGGCGGGTGCGAGACGGCGCTCGCGATGGACTGGCGGCTCGCGTCCGACTCGAAGAAGACCCAGATCGGCTTGCCGGAGATCAAGCTCGGCATCCTCCCGGCGTGGGGCGGCTGCTCGCGGCTTCCGCGCATCGCGGGGCTTCCGGCGGCGCTCGACGTCATCCTCGGCGGCAAGACGCTCGACGCGAAGCGGGCGAAGCGCGCCGGCTTCGTGGACGAGGTCGTCCCGCAGCCGATCCTCCTCGAGACGGCGAAGAAATTCGCCCGGTCGAAGTTCGGGACCGCGAAGCGGTCGAACGCGGCGCCGGACGGCGGTCCTCTCCGCGCGCGGAAGGCGGGCCTCGGGGAGTCGCTCCTCGAGGGGGTGGGGAAGGCCATCGTCTTCTCAAAGGCGAAGGCGGCCGTTCTGAAGGAGACGAAGGGGCATTACCCGGCGCCCCTCGAAGCGCTCGAGGCGGTCCGCAAGGGCTATGGCGGCCCGCTCGAGAAGGCCCTCGCGTACGAGGTCGTCGGCGTGTCGCGTCTCGTGGGCACCCCCACGATGAAAAACCTCGTCAACCTCTTCTTCCGGATGGAAGAGGTCAAGAAGGAGACGGGCGTCGCCGCCGGCGTCAGGCCGCGCCGTGTGAACCGCGTCGGCGTCCTCGGTGCCGGAATCATGGGCGGAGGCATTGCGCAGCTCGCCGCGGACAAGGGCTACCCGGCGCGGATGAAGGACATCCGTCCCGAGCCCCTCGCCGGAGGCTACGCGGCGGCCGCGAAGATCTGGAAGGAGAAGCTGAAGAAGAGGCGGATGACCCGCGCCGAGTTCGCCGGGAAGATGTCGCTTCTCTCCGGCTCGCTCGACTACACCGGCTTCGACCGGTGCGACGTCACGATCGAGGCCGTCCTCGAGAAGATGGCGGTCAAGCAAGCCGTCCTGAAGGAGTGGGAGAGCCTCGTTCCCGAAACGGCGATCTTCGCGTCGAACACCTCGACGCTCCCGATCACCGAGATCGCGGCGGCGGCGGCGCATCCCGGGCGCGTCGTCGGGATGCACTTCTTCAATCCGGTCCACAAGATGCCGCTCGTCGAGGTCATTTACGGGGAGAAGACCGACCCGGAGGTGACCGCGACGATCTTCGACCTCGCCAAACGGATGGGGAAAACGCCAGTCGTCGTGAAGGATGCGCCGGGGTTTCTCGTCAACCGGATCCTCGGGCCCTACATCGGCGAGGCCGTGCGCCTCCTCCTCGAGGGGAACCCGATGGAGGAGATCGACAAGGCGCTCCGCGCGTTCGGGATGCCGGTCGGACCCGATCGAGCTCCTCGACGACGTCGGGATCGACGTCGCGACGAAGGCGGGCGAGACGCTCGCCGCCGCCTGGCCCGAGCGGATGCCGACCGATCCGGCGTTCGGAAAGCTCGTCGGGAACGGACGGCTCGGGCGGAAGTCGAAGAAGGGCTTCTATCTCTACGAGGGAGAGAAGAGGGCCGGTCCCGACCCGTCGGCCTACGCCGACCTCGGGCTCGCGGTCCCGCCGGGGCCGAAAGCGCCCCGCGAGGAGCTCGAGCGGAGACTGATCCTGCCGATGATCAACGAGGCGGCGTTCTGCCTGATGGAGAACGTCGTCTCCACCCCCGCGAAACTGGACCTCGCCATGATCTTCGGGACGGGCTTCCCGCCGTTCCGGGGCGGCCTCTGCGCCCACGCGGACGCCGTGGGGCTCGCCGCGGTCGTCGAATCGCTCCGGACGCTCGAGGCCGAGAGAGGGCCCCGTTTCTCTCCCGCACCGTACCTCGTCGACCTCGCCCGCGCGGGGAAGACGTTCCATGCCCGATGACGTCGAGAACGAGAGGAGACAGGAAGATGGAAGACCGGAAAGACGCCGTCGCCGATGCGCCCGCCGCGACCGAGTGCCCCTCGTTCCTGAAGTCGCTCTTTCTGGGTGAGTTCGCCGAGGAGATGGTCTTCCCGTACCCCGAGATCCCGGTCGGCGTGAAGGAGACCGTGGAGGCCTTCAGCGAGGCATGGCGCGACTTCGACGCGGCGAACATCGACTCGGAGAAGTTCGACCGCGAGCACTTCTTCCCGCGGGAGGTCGTCAAGGCGATGGGGGAAGTCGGGGTCCTGGGGATGACGATCCCGGAGGAGTACGGCGGCAGCGGCTTTTCGTCCGCCGCCTACTGCCGGATGACGGAGGTCGATCGGGGTCCTCGACGCCTCCGCCTCGATCGTCGTCGGCGCCCACCAGTCGATCGGCATCAAGCCGCTCCTGCTCTTCGGCACCGACGAGCAGAAGAAGAGGTGGCTCCCCGACCTCGCGTCGGGGAAGCTCGTCGGCGCGTTCTGCCTGACCGAGCCGGAGGCCGGCTCCGACGCCGGCTCGCTGAAGACGACGGCGGTCTACGACCCGAAGACCGACGAGTACGTCCTGAACGGGACGAAGCAGTGGATCTCCAACGGCGGCTTCGCGACGTTCCTGTCGGTCTTCGCCCGGATCCCCGGGAGCGCGGAGGGAAAGGACCCGCAGAAGGAGATCGTCTGCTTCGCGGTCGTGACGAACCCCGACGGGACGCTGCCGGGGCTTTCGCGCGGGGCCGAGGAGAAGAAGCTCGGGCTCTGCGCTTCGTCCACCTGCCAGATCATCTTCGAGAACTGCCGGGTCCCGGCGTTCAACCTCGTCGGCGGCATGGGGCGCGGCTTCAAGGTCGCGCTCGAGACGCTCAACACGGGCCGGACCTCCCTCGGCGCGGGCGCCGTCGGCGGCTCGCGGATGATGCTCCGGCTCGCCGCAGAGCACGCGACGCAGCGCCGGCAGTTCCGGACCCGGATCGCCGACTTCGAGATGATCCGCCACAAGATCGCGCGGATGGCGGCGAACACCT
Organism: uncultured Acidobacteriota bacterium; assembly: GCA_963821435.1. GTDB lineage: Bacteria > Acidobacteriota > Thermoanaerobaculia > UBA5066 > UBA5066 > DAOMFB01. The sequence continues at coordinate 278,118 of CAWGDR010000012.1, read as the reverse complement.
ACGCGATCGAGTCGATGGTCTACCTGACGGCGGGGCTCGTCGACCGGAAGAACGTCGACTACTCGCTGGAAGGGGCCTGCTGCAAGGTCTTCGGGACCGAGGTCCTCTGGCAGAACATCAACGAGGCGCTGCAGATCGCGGGCGGCAACGGCTTCATGAACGAGTACCCGTACGGCCGCGCGCTCCGGGACAGCCGGATCAACATGATCTTCGAGGGGACGAACGAGATCCTCCGGATGCTGCTCGCGCTCTCGGGCTTCAAGGAGCTCGGCGACCAGCTCAAGGAGGTCCAGAACGCCCTCAAGAGCCCTCTCCGCGAGCGGGGCGTCCTGACCGGATACGGGAAGAAGCGGATGAAGGGCGTGATCACGCAGGACCGGCTGACGAAGGTGCACGCGTCCCTCGCGCCCGAGGCCGACCAGTTCGGGAGGTACGCCGGCGTCTTCGCGAACGCGGCCGAGACGATCCTCCGGAAGCACGGCAAGAAGGTCGTCGACCGGGAGTACCAGCAGGAGCGCCTCGCCGACGTCGTCATCGACCTCTACGCCCAGATCGCCATCCTCTCCCGCGTCACCTCCTCGATCGCGAAGAAGGGGGAGGAGAAGGCGGCGGGGGAGGTCGAGCTGGCCCGCTGGTTCTGCCACGAGGCGAAGCACCGGATGGTCGGAAACCTGAAGGCGCTCGAGCGGAACCGCGACGGCCTGACGACCTCGATCAGCGACCGCGTCTACGAGGCCGGCGGGTATCCCTACGACGTCTGGAGCTGAAAACCCCCTGATCCGCACGATCGCCGTCCCCACCCCCTTCCCGGTGGGGCCGGTGAACGTGCACGTCGTCGTGCGGGAGCCGGTCACCCTGATCGACTCCGGGCCCCTGACGGACGACGCGTGGGACGCCCTGAGGGCGGGGCTCGCCGCGGCCGGCCTGAAGGTCGAGGACGTCGAACGCGTCCTCCTGACCCACGGCCACCACGACCACTTCGGGCTGGCCGGGCGCGTCGCCGACCTCTCGGGCGCGCGCCTCTACGGCGGCCGGCTGGACCGGGAGCAGTTCCGGATGCGCCGGAACGTGAAGCTCCTCCTCGAAAGCCTTGCGCGGGCGGGCTTCGGCCTCGGCCCGCGGCTCCTGATGATGGCCTCCGTCGCGCACGTCGACCACTTCGCCGCGCCGCTCGCCGCGTGGGACGAGCTCGAAGGCGGCGAGACGCTGCCGGGGAACGGCTGGTCGGTCCTCGTCCGGTCCACGCCCGGGCACACGCCCGGCAGCCTGACGTTCGAAATCCCGGAAGCGGGCCTCCTCTTCACGGGCGACACCGTGCTCCGCGACATCACGCCGAACGCGATCGTCGACGAGGATCCGGAGCGTCCCGGCGAGCCGTTCCGGAGCGTCAGCCGTTACTTCGAGACCCTGGACGAGATCGGGAAGCGCAATGCCGGCTCGTGGCTCCTGACCGGCCACGGCCGCCCGATCCCCGACTACACGGCGCACTACGAGCAGGTGCGGCGCAGGTACGACCTCCGGATCGTCCAGATCGAGCGCGCGCTCGCGACGGGGCCGAAGACGGTCCGGGCGCTCGTGGCGGCGCTTTTCCCGAAGGTGACGGCGGTCAACGTCTTCCTCGCCTACTCGGAAGTCTTCGGGTTCCTGATGTACCTCGAGGACCTGGGAAGGGTGGAGACGGTGTCGGGCCCGCTCCGCGACCGTTACCGGCTCGTCCCGGCTCCGCAGGCTTCGGCGAGCTCGCGCTGGACGAAGCAGACGGCCGCCGCCACCGCTTCCGGCAGCGTTTCGCCTCGGGCGAGGTAGGCCGCCGCGGCGGCCGAGACGAGGCCGCCGGCCCCGTCCGGGCGCTCGAGCGGGAGCCTGGGGTGCCGGAACGTCGACCAGGTCCGCCCGTCGAGCAGCCCGTCGACGAGGACGTCCCCCTCCGCGTGTCCCCCCTTGATCAGGACGGCCCGCGGCCCGAGCTGCTGGATCGCCCGCGCGGCCCGCTTCGCGTCCTCCTCCCCCCGGATCGGGAACCCGGCCAGGAGCGACGCCTCCGGAAGGTTCGGCGTCACGAGGGTGGCGACCGGCAGGAGCTCGCGGACGAACGCGGTGGCGGAAGTCGACCGGAGGAGCGGGGCGCCGGCGCGGGTGGCGACCGGCTGGTCGACCACGACCGGGATCCCTGCGGCCGCGAGGTCCCGGGCCAGAAGGCGGATCACGGGGACCGTCGTCACGAAGCCGACCTTGGCGGCCCGGATTCGGCCGCCTGCGAGCGCCCCCCGGAGGGCCTCCCGGACGGCGGGCGCCGGGATCTCGTGGAGGAGGGCGAAGCCGTCCGGGCCGTCCGTGCCAAGGGCCGTCGCGACCCCGGCCCCCCTCGCGCCGAGCCGCCAGAGCGTCCCGAGGTCGGCGAGAAGGCCGGACCGCCCCGTGCTTTCCAGGGCGGCGACGGCCAGGACCGGTGGCGGTTCCACGCCGTCAACGATACGCCGTTCGAGGGGCTGGAAACAGCGGCATTCCTGCTATCCTCCCCGCCTCGGAGGAACCAGGTTCATGGCCGACGCGACGACCACCCCGAAGGCCGGAAGCCCGGCGCCGGACTTCACGCTGCCGGCCCGCTCCGGCCGCGCGATCTCCCTGCGCGAGTTCCGCGGGAAGAAGGCCGTCCTCGTCTACTTCTATCCGAAGGACGACACGCCGGGTTGCACGAAAGAGGCGTGCAGCCTCCGCGACGGCTGGAGCCAGCTGACACGGCGCGGCATCGAGGTACTCGGCGTCTCGCGCGACGACGCCGCCTCGCACAACGCATTCGCCGCCAAGTTCGACCTTCCGTTCGAACTCCTGACCGACTCCGACCACCGGGTCCACGAAGCGTACGGGGCCTGGGGGCAGAGCGCCTGGGGCGTCGGTCCCCTCCGGAAGTCGTTCCTGATCGGGAAGGACGGCCGGATACTCCACCTGTTCGAGAAAGTCGATACCGAACATCACGCCGAGGAGGTCATGAAAGCGATGGAAAGCTCCGTTCCGCCCGGTTCCCAACCCCCCGCCCCCGAATCGAAGCCGGCCCCGCCCGCTCCGGCGCCCACGGTGAGCGAGGCCGTCGAGAAGGCGGCCCAGGCCGTCCAGACCGCGATGTCCGTCGCGACGCAGGACGCCCGGAAGGCCGTCGAGAAGGCGGCCGTGGTCGTCGGCCAGAAGGCGGCCTCCGTGAAGAAGGCCGTCAAGAAGGCCGCGAAGAAGGCGGCGAAGAAGGTCGCCCGGAAGGTCTCGAAGAAGAAGAAGGCGGCGCCGAAGCGGAAGGCCGCGAAGAAGGCCGTCCGGAGGCGCGCGAGGAAGGCGGCCCGGAAGCCGGCGAGGAAGGCCGCGAAGAAGGTGGCGAGAAAGACCGCCCGCCGGAAGGCCGCGCCGAAGAAGAAGGCCGCGAAGCGCAAGAAGCGCTAAGGAGACAACGGGATACCCCCGGGGCCACCCCGATGCGGCGTCCGCCGCGTTCTGCCAGGCCCGGGCAGATTCCCCGAAACACCTGACATGGACAAGAAGCATCGACACGACCTGCAGCACGACGGGCTGAAAGACGCCCTTCTCGACGCGCGTGACTACGTCACGTCCCACCGCGGCCAGACGACCCGGACCGTCGCGATCGCCGTCGGCGCCGCGCTCGTCGTCGGAGCCGTCTGGGGAGGCGTCGCTCTCCGGAACCGGCGGCTCTCGACCCGCTTCTCGACGGCCATCGGTCTCTTCGACGCGCCGCTCGTCTCCGACGGGGCGGTCCCCCCGGGACAGCGCGCCTTCCGCGACGCGGCGGAGCGGACGGCCGCGGCGAAGGACGAGCTGAAGAAGCTGGCGCAGGACGCCCCGTCCTCCGAGCCCGGCCGCGCCTCGACGCTCGTCCTGGTGGCGCTCGACGGCGTGCCGGCGGCCACGGGCGCGAACCTGGACGCGGTGAAGGCGTTCGCGAAGAGCGAGAAGGGCTCGATCGCCGGAGGGATCGCCTTCGCGTCGCTTCTCGACGCCGAGGCCTCTGCCGGCCGCGTCAAGGAGGCGATCGACCTCGCGAAGAAGGCGCTCGACGGCGGCGACGCGCCGGTCACGAAGGACGTCCTTCTCCTCTCTCTCGGACGTCTCAGCGAGAAGGCCGGCCAGAACGTCGAAGCGAAGGGCTATTACCTGCGCGTCCTGACCGACTACCCGGACTCTCCGGTTCGCGGCGAGGCGCAGCAGCGTTCGCAGGGACTGTAGCGAAGTGATCCGGGCAGAACCCGGCGGTCGGGTTCTCCCACGGACGCTTCGCGTCCGTCCTCTCCGCCGCGGAGAAACAGCGATGAAACGGCGAGCGATCGTGGTTGTCTGCGACGGGCTCGGCGTCGGGGCGGCGCCCGACGCGGCCACCTTCGGAGACGCCGGGACGCGGACCCTCCAGAACATCCTCCGGGACGGGAAGCCGTCGCTCCCGCACCTGGCCCGCCTCGGCCTCCTCCACACGCTCTACGCCGACGCGCCCGCCGGCCTTCCCACTCCATCCGGCGGCTTCGGACGCTGCGGCGAGGCGGCGCCCGGGAAGGACTCGGTGACCGGGCACTGGGAGCTGATGGGCCTGACGCTCGACACGCCCTTTCCTCTCTACCCCGACGGCTTTCCCCCGGAGGTCCTCGAGCCGTTCGAGAAGGCGGTCGGGAAGAAGGCGCTCCACAACCGCCCGGCCTCCGGGACCGAGGTGATCGAGCGCTACGGCGAGGAGCACCTCCGGACCGGGCGGCCGATCGTCTACACCTCCGGCGACTCGGTCTTCCAGATCGCCGCGCACGAGGAGGTCGTCCCGGTCGCGACGCTCTACGAGTGGTGCGAGACGGCGCGGAGGATCCTCGACGGCCCGCACCGCGTCGGCCGCGTCATCGCTCGCCCGTTCGTCGGAAGGCCCGGGAGCTTCACGCGCACGCACCGCCGCCACGACTATTCCGTCCCTCCCTCGGGTCCGACGCTTCTCGACCGCGTGGTCGGGAGCGGGGGCCGGGTGCACGGGATCGGGAAGATCGAGGACCTCTTCGCGGGAAAGGGCCTCACGAGCGCCGTTCACACGGAGTCGAACCGCGACGGGCTCGAGAAGACGGCCGCCGCGATCCGAGATCGGGACGACGACCTCCTCTTCGCGAACCTCGTCGACTTCGACACGAAATACGGGCACCGGAACGACCCCGCCGGCTACGCCCGCGCGCTGGAGGAGCTGGACGCCTTCGTTCCCGCGCTCCTCGGAGCGCTCCGGCCCGGGGACCTCCTGATGCTCACCGCGGACCACGGCGGCGACCCGTCGGACGTCTCGACCGACCACACGCGCGAGTACGTGCCGGTCGTGGCGGCGGGCCGTTCCGTCCGGGGCGCCGCCGACGTCGGAACGCGGCCGACCTTCGCGGACGTCGGGGCCACGGCGGGCGAACACCTGGGCGTCCCGGCCCCGGGCGGGACGAGCTTCCTCGCAACCCTATCGGCGGGGGGGTGAGACCGGGCGCGGAAGCCTTACAATGGTCTCAGTCTCAACGAGGAGCCGCACGTGACCGCTCAGAACCCCTCGCGTTGCGAATTCGAAAGCTCGCGGCTGCTCCTCCGCGTCGACCGCCGGCTTCCGGCGGACGTGAACGCGATCTCGCCGATCGTCGAGGAAGTCATGGGCATCGTCACCGAGATGGGGTGCGCGGCGGGGCAGGAGTTCGAGGTCGAGCTCTCGGTCCGGGAGGCCCTCGCGAACGCGATCCGGCACGGCACGAACAACGACCCGTCGAAGGAAGTCCAGATCTCGGTGGCCTGCGACCGCGACCAAGGAATGCTGATCGTCGTCAGCGACCCGGGCCCCGGATTCGACCCGGAGAAGCTCCCGAGCTGCGTGCAGGGAGAGAACATCTTCTCCACGCACGGTCGGGGGATCTTCCTGATCAACCGGTACATGGACGACGTGCAGTTCAAGAAGGGGGGCACCGAGATCCACATGCGGAAGCGGCCGCCCGCCCTCGAGAAGGCGGGCTCCTGACCCCGTGACGCCCGCCTCCGGCTCCGGGCCCCCCGGCGGCCGAGGGACTGTCCAGACCGATCCGTCCGGGTGCATATTGGCGGCGTGAGGCTGCCGTCCCGATCCCCGGCTTTCGTTCTCGCCGCCCTGCTCCTCCCGCTCTTCGGCGCCGGCGCGCCGGACGACGGGCGCGGGCCGGTCACGGACCACTTCGACGGGAAGCGCTTCCACAACCTCGAGCCGATCCCGCTCGGCTTCGGCGACCGGATCTTCCGGGAGTTCACGAAGCACCGCGGGGCGTGGCACGTCTTCACGCCCGGGGTACCGGCGGATTGCCCCCTCGACCGCGTCGGCGACGGCCTGATGCGCGTCACGTGGGTGAACCACGCGACCGTCCTCATCCAGATGGACGGGGTGAACATCCTGACCGACCCGATCTGGTCCGAGCGCTCCTACCCCCGCATCGGGCCGCACCGGCGAAGGCCGCCCGGCATCGACTTCGACCGGCTCCCTCCGATCGACGCCGTCCTCGTCAGCCACGACCACCACGACCACATGGACCTTCCGACGCTCCGCCGGCTGGCCCGGGCGTACGGCTCCCCGATCTACGCCGGGCTCGGCAACGCCGCGTTTCTCGCCGCGAACGGGATCCGCGGCGCCCGCGACCTCGACTGGTGGCAATCGGTCCCGATCGCGCCCGGCGTCGTCCTGACCGCCGTGCCGGCGCGGCACACCTCCGGCCGCGGCCCGTTCGCCGACGACAAGCGGCTCTGGTGCGGCTTCGTCGTCACGGGAGCGTCCGGTTCGGTCTACTTTGCGGGCGACACCGGGCAGGGGAGCCACTTCGCCGCGATCGGAGCGCGCTTCCCGGACCTCCGGGTGGCCCTCCTCCCGATCGGCGGCTACTCGCCCCCGTGGTACATGGCGGATCGGCACCTCGGGCCTCAGACCGCCCTCCGCGCGCTCGCCGACCTCGACGCCGCGACGATGATCCCGATCCACTTCGGCACGTTCCCGCAGTCGGACGACGGCGAGGACGAGCCGCTCGACACCCTCTGCCGGGAGCTGGCCGAGACTCCCGACCCCAAGCCGCGCGTCGCGATCCTCGCGCACGGGGAGTCGTTCCAGGCGCCCGCTCCATGAGAGGATGCGGGCGATGAAGAAAATCGCCGCCGCCCTCCTCGTCCTGTCTGTCGCCGCCTGCTCGGGCGCGACGAAAATCGGCTCCCACCTCGCCCCGGACGTGTCGCTCGCCGGGAAGAAGAGCTACTCGATCCTCGACGCGCCGGAAGGAGTCGGCGAGAGGACGCCGCAGATCGTCGACTTCATCACCAACCGGATCTCCCCCGAGGTGAAGGGTGGCCTCGCGGCGAAGGGGTACCAGGAGGTGCCGCAGGGGGGCGCCCTCCTCGTCGCCATCCACGCCAGCCAGACGGGGCAGGTCGAGGCGGTCCGCTGGGGCTACTCGACGGCGGGCTGGGACTTCTGGGGCCCGGCGCCCGGCTCCGGCGCCTCGGCGTACGGCTACATGGGGGACTACAAGACCTTCGCGCTGGTCATCGACATCGTCGACGCGAAGAGCAAGACGATCGTCTTCCGCTGCTGGGCGGACGCCGTGGCGAGGCTCGACGGGCAGCTGACGCAGGACCAGATCCGGGCCGAGGTTCTGAAGATGCTGAAGGGCTTCCCCTCGGCCTCCTGAGCCGCGGCCGGGCGGCGGGGTCGGCCTGAGTCATCTGCCCCAGCGAAGATCCGTCCCTGACTGGGTTAACGTCCCCGCATGAGCGACGGCGCCGTGGCGGCCGACCCGAAAGCGCAGTCCCGGCTGAAGGGCCTCCGGCACCTCGTCGGGAACACCCCCCTTCTCGAACTCGAGTTCACGTTCCGCGGAAAGCCGCGGCGGATCTTCGCCAAGGCCGAGCACCTGAACCTGACCGGGAGCATCAAGGACCGGATGGCGCTGCACATCCTCTCGAAGGCCTGCGCGGCGGGGGCGCTCGTTCCGGGGGGTCCGGTCGTCGAGGCGACGAGCGGGAACACGGGCATCGCCTTTTCCGGGATCGGACGCGCGATCGGACACCCGGTCACGATCTTCATGCCCGACTGGATGAGCCGCGAGCGGATCGAGCTGATCCGGAGCTTCGGAGCGGACATCCGCCTCGTGAGCCGCGAGGAGGGGGGATTCCTCGGCTCGATCGAGAAGGCCGAAGCGTACGCCGCGCGACGCCGGGCGCCTTCCTGCCGCGGCAGTTCTCGAACGCGGACAACGTGGCCGCCCACGAGGCGACGACGGGCCCCGAGATCTGGTGGCAGCTCCGGATGCACGGCCTTTCGCCCGACGCCTTCGTCGCGGGCGTCGGAACGGGGGGCACCGTCATGGGTGTCGGGCGCTTCCTCCGGCGCGTCCACCCCGGCGTCCGGCTTCACCCCCTCGAGCCCGCGAGCTCTCCGACGCTCTCGACGGGACACAAGGTCGGAAAGCACCGGATCCAGGGGATCTCGGACGAGTTCATCCCGGCCATCGTCGAGCTCCCGTACCTCGACGACGTCGTCGCGGTGGACGACGGCGACGCGATCCGGATGGCGCAGAAGCTGGCGGCCGAGGTGGGACTCGGCGTCGGGATCTCGTCGGGAGCGAATTTCCTCGGGGCGCTGAAGGTGCTCGAGGCTATGGGGGGCGACGCCGTCGTCGTGACGGTCTTCTGCGACGACAACAAGAAGTACCTCTCGACGGACCTGATGCGGGAGGAGCCCGCGAAGTCGGACCACCTCTCGCCGGACGTGGAGCTCCAGGGCCTTACGGCGTTCAAGCGGGTCTGCCTGACCTGCTGCGACCCCGACGAGTGCGTCATGGCCGATCCGGAGAAGGCCGCGCTCGAGTCCCTGCCGTGCCCTCTCTTCCACACCGACGGCAGGGTCCCCCGCCCGCTCTGAGCGGAGGCCTCGCCGCGGCCGTCGCCGCGAGATTCGCCGGCCTTGACATCCACGTCGAAGCTGGAAATAATCTATAACTATCTACTCATAAGAAGAGAAAGGGGACGACGATGGCGCAATGCGAGAAGACCGAAAAATGCCAGTTCTTCAACGACAAGATGGAAAACATGCCCCCGACGTCGCCCATGATGAAGGAGTCCTACTGCGGGACCGAGAAGGAGAGCTGCGCCCGCTACATGGTGAGCACGGCAGGCCACAGCGTCCCTCCGGACCTCTTTCCCCACATGACCGAACGGGCCAGGGGGATCCTGGGACGAACGTAGGCTGCCGACCGTGAGGATCCGCTGAGGGAGGCCGCGGCGGCCTCCGTCAGCCGCCGGACCTCGCAGAAGACGGCCCGAAACTCAGGCCGTGACGACCTCGATCGCCGGGGCCTCCATCAGGTGCTTCTTCACCGCGCACTGGTCGGCGGCGCGGACGATCGCGGCCCGGTACTTCTCGGGGAAGCCCGGCGGAAGCGCCACTTCGATCCGGATGTTGGCGATCAGCTTCGTGACCGGGCTCCGCTCCCACGTCATCGAGAGCCCCAGCCCCTCGCTCGGGATCTTCCTTTCCTGGCAGAATCGGAGCGCGTAGTACCCGGCACACGTGCCGATCGACGCGAGGAAGAGGTCGAACGGCGCCGGCGCCGTCCCCCCGCCGCCGCACGTCTCCGGTTGATCGGTCCGGATCGTGGACCCGTCGAAGTGCGCCTCGACGGCAACGCCGCCCGGTAGAGTGATCTCCATGCCGCTGACCATCGTTCGACCTCCTGTTCGGCGCGGGTCCGCCGGCGCGGGACCCCGCGCCGCGGTCGGTATAGAGTATAACCATCTGCCTATATTGTCATTCAGACGCTCTGAAGGCGCGCACCGCCGAACCTGAGACGGCCTCTCAGAGACCGTATACTTCGCGCGATTCTCGAAATTCTGCAGGCGGAAGGAGGACTCTCGTGAGAGCCGGGCCATCGCGCATTCTTCCGTGCGTCCGCGATGGCTATTCCTGCCGTCCTTCTTTTCTGCGCGGCTTGCGGGCGAGTCGGGGACAGGGCGGAGGGTCCGGCGAAGCCGGACGCGAAGCCGGACGCAAAGCCGGACGCAAAGCCGGACGCGAAACCGGAACGTCCGCGAAGGCCGTCGCCCCGGCGGCGTCGAAGGACCCGTTCCACCTCGGGACGCATTCGTACAGGGTCACGACGTCGGTGCCCGGGGCCCAGCAGGCGTTCGACCGCGGCCTGACGCTCGCCTACGCGTTCAGCCACGGCGCGGCCGAGCGCGAGTTCCGGAAGGCGGCCGAACTCGACCCGAAGTGCGCGATGGCCTGGTGGGGCGTGGCCCTCGTGAACGGCCCCCACATCAACTTCCCGTTCGTCGCGCCCGACAAGGCGAAGAGTCGCCTGGGACGCGCTCGGCAGGGCGAAAGCCCTCGCGCCGGGAGCAAGCGGGACGGAGCGGGCGCTGATCGACGCCCTCGCGAAGCGCTACGCCGAGCCGCAGCCCGAGGACCGCCGCCCGCTCGACGAGGCGTATGCCGCCGCGATGCGCGACGTCTGGAAGGCGCACCCGAAGGACGCCGACGTCGCGACGCTCTTCGCCGAGGCGGCGATGGATCTCCGGCCGTGGGACCTCTGGAAGCCGGATGGCTCGCCGCAGCCCGGGACCGAGGAGATCCTCGCGACGCTCGAGCGAGGCGCTCCGGCTGAATCCCGCGCACCCGGGAGCCAACCACCTCTGGGTCCACGCCGTCGAGGCGTCGCCCGATCCCGCGAGAGGAGCTCGCCGCGGCGGACCGGCTGCGGGACCTCGTTCCCGGAGCCAGTCACCTCGTCCACATGCCGTCGCACATCTACGCCCGCGTCGGGCGCTGGGACGAGGCCGCCGACGCGAACGTGAAGGCGATGGCGGCCGACGCCGTCTTCCGCGCGGCCAACCCGAAGCCGGGCTTCTACGCGATGTACATGGCCCACAACGACCACTTCTTCGCGTACGTCGCGATGATGCAGGGGCGGAGCGCCGACTCGCGTCGATCGCCGCGAGGAAGATGGTCGCGGCCGTCCCCGGCGACTTCCTCCGCGACTACACGGGGATCGCCGACGGCTACATGGTCTTCGTGCCCGAGACGCTGATGCGGTTCGGAAAGTGGGAGGAGATCCTGAAGGAGCCCGAGCCGGCGGCGAACCTTCCGCTTTCGCGCGCCCTCTGGCGCTTCACGCGGGCCGTCTCGCTGACCGCCCTCGGTCGGACGGAGGAGGCGGCGCGCGAGCGCGACGCCTTCCGGAAGGCCGCCGCCTCGGTGCCGAAGGACTACGTCTTCGGGAACAACAGAGCCTCGGAGCTCCTCGCCATCGCCTCGAACCTGCTCGACGGCGAGATGGCCGCGAAGAGCGGCCGGTTCGAGGAGGCCGTGAAGCGGCTCCGGGAAGCCGTCCGGATCGAGGACGGCCTCGTCTACAACGAGCCCCCCGACTGGATCCAGCCGGCGCGGCACACGCTCGGGGCGGTCCTCCTCAGGGCGGGGAAACCGGCCGACGCCGAAGCCGTCTACCGGCAGGACCTCGTCCGGGCGCCCGGAAAACGGCTGGGCGCTGTATGGTCTCGGCCGCGCGCTCCGGCTCCAGAAGAAGGACGCGGAGGCCGCGGACGCCGAAGACCGGTTCCGGAAGCAGTGGGCCCGGGCGGACGTGACGCTCGGCTCCACCTGCTTCTGCCAGCCGGGCGCCTGAAGGAAAGGACGAGGCTGGACGCGACAACCCTCGACCTCTTCGAAAGGAGCCTCCGCCGCTGCGAATCGCGGTGGGACTTTCTGGACCGGTTCTACGAGCGGTTCCTCGACATGTCGCCCGAGGTCCGCGAGAAGTTCGCGACGACCGACTTGGTCCGAGCAGAAGCGGGCGCTCCGGGCGTCGCTCCATCATCTCCTTCTCGCCGCCCAGAACGAGGAGCGCGGGACCGGACGCCTACCTCGGCGACATCGCCTCCCGGCACGGGGCCGGCCAGCTCGCGATCGGCGCGCACCTCTACGACCTCTGGCTCGACGCCCTCCTCGCCACGGTGAAGGAGTGCGATCCCGAGTACGGCGTCGAGGTCGAGAAGGCGTGGGAGGACGTGATGATGGTCGGCATCCGGTACCTCTGCGGGAACTACCACGCCCGGAGCGGCGAGTGACGCCTCGCCGCCGGCACGAAGCTCGGTCCCTACGAGATCCTCTCGCCGCTCGGCGCGGGCGGGATGGGGGAGGTCTACAAGGCGCGCGACACGCGGCTCGACCGGACGGTCGCGGTCAAGATCCTGCCGCCCCGCTTCTCCGAAGACGCCGACATGAAGCAGCGCTTCGAGCGGGAGGCGAAGGCCATCTCGCGCTCGACGCACCCGAACATCTGCGCGCTCTACGACGTCGGGAACCACGAGGGGACCGAGTACCTCGTCATGGAGCACCTCGAGGGGCAGACGCTCGCGGAGCGCCTGGCGGACGGCCCGCTCCCGCCGGAGCAGCTCCTGAAGGTCTCGGTCGAGATCGCCGCCGCGCTCGACGCGGCGCACCACGCCGGCATCATCCACCGCGACCTGAAGCCCGGCAACGTCATGCTGACGAAGTCGGGCGTGAAGCTCCTCGACTTCGGCCTCGCGAAGACGGCGCTGCCGCCCGTGAAGTCGTCCTCGGCGACGTCGCTTCCGACGGAGATGCCGCGCGCGATCACGCAGCAGGGGACGATCCTCGGGACGTTCCAGTACATGGCGCCCGAGCAGCTCGAGGGAAAGGAGGCCGACGCCCGGAGCGACCTCTTCTCCTTCGGCGCCGTCCTCTACGAGATGGCGACGGGCAAGAAGGCGTTCGACGGGAAGAGCCAGGCGGCGCTGATCTCGGCGATCCTCAAGGACGAGCCCGCCCCGGTCTCGTCGATTGCTCCGATGACGCCGCCGGCGCTCGACCGCGTCGTCAAGACCTGCCTCGCGAAGGACCCCGAGGACCGGTTCCAGACGGCTCACGACGTCAAGCTGCAGCTCCAGTGGATCGCGGAGGGCGGCTCGCAGGCCGGGCTCCCCGCCCCGGTCGCCCACCGGCGGAAGAGCCGCGAGAAGCTCGCGTGGGGGCTCGCGGCGGCGGCCGCGGTGGCGGCGGCGATCCTGGGAGTCGGCTTCGTGCAGGCGGGCACCGGCGCGCCCGCACCTCGTCCGGTTCGAGATCGCGATTCCGGACGGCATCGCCTCGATCGACGCGCCCCGGATCTCGCCGGACGGCCGGATACCTCGCGTTCAACGCGATCGACTCGACCGGGAAGAGCCGCATCTGGGTGCGCCCGCTCAACTCGCTGACGGCGCAGCCTCTCGCCGGAACCGAGGGGACGACTCGCCCCTTCTGGTCGCCCGACAGCCGGTCGCTCGGCTTCTTCGCGGAAGGGAAGCTGAAGAAGATCGAGGTCTCGGGCGGGCCGCCGCAGAAGATCTGCGACGCGCCCGAGAGGCTCCGACGGGACCTGGAGTCCTCGAGGGCGTCATCCTCTACGACGGCACGGGAACCGACCCGATCCACCGCGTCCCGGCCGCCGGGGGAACGCCCGTTGCCGCCGTCAAGCCCGACGCGTCGCGCAAGGAGACGCAGGTCGCCTGGCCCGAGTTCCTCCCGGACGGCCGGCACTTCCTCTACCTGGCGATCGGCCAGAAAGCGGAAGACAACCCGTACCGGATCGGCTCCCTCGACTCGGCGGAGTCGAAGGCGCTCGCGCCGGCCCAGACCCTCGTCACGTACGCGCCGCCCGGCTATCTCCTCTTCGTGCGCGACAAGACCCTCGTCGCCCAGCCCTTCGATGCGAAGGCCCTGAAGACGACCGGCGAGCCGATCCCGCTGGCCGAGCACATCGGCACGGACAGCGTCGGCCTCGCGCGGTTCTCGGTCTCGCGGAACGGGACCCTCGTCTACCGGACCGGGGAGACCGGCGACCGGTTTCTCTGGGTGGACCGCTCCGGCAAGGAAGGGGAGACGGTCGGCGACCCGGGCGACAGCCACAACCCGGCGTTCTCTCCGGGCGGCGACCGACTCGCGTTCGACCTCGTCGATCCGCGGCGCGGAAAGCCCGACATCTGGATCCGGGACCTGAAGCGCGGCGTCAGCTCCCGGTTTACGTTCGGCGGCGACGACACGTTCTGCCCCATCTGGGCGCCCGACGGCCGCCGGATGGCCTATACGGTCGGCGAGGATCTCTTCGAGAAGCCCGCCGAAGGGCTTGGCGAAGAGAAGCTCCTCGTCAAGTCGGACGAGCTCAAGTTCGTCTGCGACTGGTCGCGCGACGGGAAGTACATCGCCTACTCGAGCCAGGGGAAGGAGTCGACCTGGGACATCTGGGTGCTCCCCGACGTCCGGCGACCGGAAGCCGGTCCCGTTCCTGAAGACGCCCTTCGTGGAGATGCGGCCCGTCTTCTCGCCCGACGGCCGGTTCCTGGCCTACCAGTCCAACGAGTCGGGACGGGCCGAGATCTACGTCCAGAGCTTTCCCGGGCCCGGGGGAAGTGGCAGATCTCGTCCGGCGGCGGCACCGGGCCGCAATGGCGCGCCGACGGCAAGGAGCTCTACTACCGGGCTCCCGACCAGAAAGTGATGGCGGTCCCGATCCAGACGGGAGCGGCCGTGACCGCCGGAACCCCTCAGCCGCTCTTCCAGGCGCGGTTCGACACGGGTCTCGCCCGGAATCGCTTCGCTCGCGACCGCCGACGGAAAGCGCTTTCTCATCGTCGCCCCGCTCGGGCGGGAGGCGATGACGCCGACGACGGTCGTCCTGAACTGGAACGCGGAACTGGGGCGCTGAGTGAGCCTCGCCCCGGCACCAAGCTCGGCCCGTACGAGATCCTTTCGCCGCTCGGCGCCGGCGGGATGGGGGAGGTCTACCGGGCGAAGGACACGAAGCTGGGACGTGGACGTGGCGATCAAGGTCCTGCCCGAGAAGCTCTTCGAGGAAAAGGAGAGCATCGCGCGTTTCGAGCGGGAGGCGAAGTCGCTGGCGGCGGTCGAATCACCCGCACATCGCCAGCCTTCCACTACGTTCGAGGAAGCCTCCGGGAGGCATCTCCTCGTCATGGAGCTGGTCGAGGGGCAGACCCTGGCGGAGCGGCTGCTCAAGGGACCGCTCGCTCCCGATCAGCTCCTGAAGACGGCCGTCGAGATCGCGTCCGCGCTCGACGCCGCTCATCGGGCCGGCATCGTCCACCGGGACCTGAAGCCGGGCAACGTGATGCTCACGAAGTCCGGCGTGAAGCTGCTCGACTTCGGGCTTGCGAAATCGGCTCGCGTCTCCCGTCCAGCCTCTCGGAGACGTACCTCCCCAGCCCACGCAGCTGCCGCAGAACCTCACGCAGAAGGGAACGATCCTCGGGACGTTCCAGTACATGTCGCCGGAGCAGCTCGAAGGGAAGGAGGCCGACGCGCGATCGGACATCTTCGCGTTCGGCGCGGTTCTCTACGAGATGGCGACGGGGCGGAAGGCCTTCGAGGCGAAGAGCCAGGCCTCGCTGATCTCCGCGATCATGTCCTCGGATCCTCCCCCCATCTCAAGGATCCAGCCGATGACGCCGCCGGCACTCGACCGCGTCGTTGCGACCTGCCTCGCGAAGGACCCCGACGACCGGATCCAGACGGCGCACGATCTGCGGCTTCAGCTGCAGTGGATCGCCGAGGGGGGCTCGCAGGCGGGCGTGCCCGCGCCCGTCGTCCAACGGCGCCGGAGCCGCGAGCGACTCGCCTGGACGATCGCCGTGGCGGCGCTCGTGGCGGCCGCGGGCCTCAGCGCGATCGTCGTGCGGCGCCGCCCGTAAGCCCGAGCGGATCATCCGGTCCGCGCTCCCGCCCCCCGAAGGGACGGGCTTCTGGCTGGAGGCGAACGGTCCCGGACCCGTCGTGGTCTCCCCGGACGGCCGGCAAGTCGCGTTCACGGCCGCCGACGCGGCCGGAAAGGTCAACCTTTACGTCCGTTCTCTCGACGCCCGCGAGGCGCGCGTGCTCTCCGGGAGCCGAAGGGGCGATGTACCCCTTCTGGTCGCCCGACGGCCGCTCGCTCGGCTTCTTCGCGGCCGGGAAGCTGAAGTCGATCGACGCAGCGGGCGGCTCGCCGCTGACGCTCTGCACCGCTCCCGAGGGGAAAGGGGGGACCTGGAGCGCGGCAGGAGTCATCGTCTTCACGCCCGGCCCGACCTCGCCGCTCTTCAAGGTCTCCGACAAGGGAGGCGAGACCACGGCGGTCACGAAGATCGACGTGTCCCGCGGAGACGATTCGCACCGCCACCCCCGGTTTCTCCCGGACGGAAAGCACTTCCTCTTCGTCGCGCGCTCGACGAAGAGCGGATCCGAGGGTCACTACGTCGTCGCGGCTTCCCTCGACGGAGGAGCGGAGAAGCGTTCTTCTGCGCTCGCCCGGCCGCGGGCGTGTACGCGTCGGGCTTCCTTCTTTATCTGCGCGAGACGACCCTCATGGCGCGCCCGTTCGATCCCGCGCGTCTCGCGTTCACGGGCGAAGCCTCGCCGGTCGCCGAGAAGATCCTCATGCCGGCGGTCGGCACGGCGATCGGGGTCTTCTCGGCCTCGCAGAACGGCGTCCTCGCCTACCAGACTGCGCGCGGCGAGACGACGTCGCGGCTCCAGTGGTTCACGCGAGACGGGAAGCCGGACGGTTCGCTCGGCGAACCCGCGGACTTCGGGCAGGCGCTTCTCTCGCCGGACGGCAAACAGGCGGCGGCGACCATCCGGGACCCGGCGACCGGGACGCACGACCTCTGGATCTTCGAAATCGCGCGCGGCGTGCGCACGCGCTTCACGTTCGATCCCGCCGAGGACGTGTCGCCGCTCTGGTCCCCGGACGGCACCGCCCTGATCTTCGCGTCGAACCGCAAGGGGCACTACGACCTCTACCGCAAGGCTTCTGGACGGTTCTTCCGAGGAGGAGGCGCTGTTCACGTCGGACTCCGACAAGTCCCCCGTCTCCTGGGCGGCCGGCGGCCGCACCCTCGTCTTCGACGAGGCGGCGAAGGACGCGGGCGTCGAGGTCCGGACGCTTGCGCTCGACGGCGCCCGAAAGCCGGAGCCCTGGTCGAAGACGAAGTTCAACGAAGTGAATTCCCCCCTGTCCCCCGACGGCCGATGGGCGCCCTTCAGCACGGACGAGTCGGGCCGGTGGGAGGTCTACGTCACGGCGTTCCCGCGAGCGGGACGGAAGTGGCAGATCTCGACCGACGGAGGGGCCTACGCGTTCTGGAGGGGCGACGGCAAGGAGGTCCTCTACCACGACCTCAGCGGCATGATCTGGGCAGTCCCGGTCGCGGTCCGGGGAGAGACCCTCGAGATCGGCCAGGGCCGCCCGCTCTTCCGGGCCCCGGGGCCCAACCCGACGGCCCCGTCGGTTTCGCCGACGTCCGACCACCAGCGGTTCCTCGTCGTGGGCGAAGGGCAGAAACCCAACGCGCTTGTGGATCTCGTCGTGAACTGGACGGCTCAGTTGAAGGGCTGAAGTGACGCTTCCCGGCGGGCACCCAGCCTCGGGGCCTACGAGATCCTCTCGCCGCTCGGGGCGGGCGGAATGGGGGAGGTCTACCGGGCGCGCGACACGAAGCTCGGACGCGAGGTGGCGATCAAGGTCCTTCCGCGAGGAGTTCTTCGAGCACAAGGAGCGGATCGCCCGCTTCGAACGGGAGGCGAAGTCGCTCGCCGCGGTGAGCCATCCCCACATCGCCGCCCTTTACTCCTTCGAGGAGGTTTCCGGGCGGCACCTGCTCGTCATGGAGCTGGCGGAGGGAGAGACGCTGGCGGACCGGCTGGCGAAGGGGCCGCTTCCCCGGCCGCTGCTCGTGAAGATCGGCGTCGAGATCACGTCGGCGCTGGACGCGGCGCACCGGGTCGGCGTCGTCCACCGGGACCTGAAGCCGGCGAACGTCATGCTGACGAGGTCGGGCGTGAAGCTGCTCGACTTCGGACTGGCGAAGGCCCTCGCTCCGGAGGGGCCGGTCGGAGACCTCACGTCCGCTCCGACGACCGCCCGCGAGGTCACGCGCGAGGGGGAGATCTTCGGGACGCTTTCCTACATGGCGCCGGAGCAGCTCGAAGGGAAGAAGTCCGATCCGCGCACGGACATCTTCGCTCTCGGCGCGACGCTCTACGAGATGGCGACGGGCAGGAAGGCATTCGCCGGGAGCGAGCCAGGCGTCGGTGATCTCGGCGATCATGACGTCGGAGCCGCAGCCGATCTCGGTCGACCCAGCCGATGACGCCGCCGGCGCTGGACCGGGTCGTCAGGACCTGCCTCGCCAAGGACCCCGACGATCGCTGGCAGTCCGCGCGGGACGTCGGGTTGCAGCTTCAGGCGATCCCCGAGGGCTCGGAGGCGGGCGTCCCGGCGCCGCTGACGACTCGCCGCAGAGCCCGGGAGCGGATCGCCTGGATCCTCGCAGGCGTCTCTCTGCTTGCCGCGTTTGCTTTCGCTCTCGATCATTTCCGACACGCACCCGTCGAGGCGCGTCCGACTCGCTTTCTCGTTTTTTCTCCGGAGGAGACGACGTTCGCCCGCGGGCCAGCCGCTCCTCAGATCGCCGTGTCACCCGACGGCCATTACCTTGCCTTCGCAGCCACGACCTCGGATGGGAAGACTCACCTCTGGCTTCGGCCGCTCGAATCGCTCGCGGCTAGAAGTTGGCCGGAACGGAGGATGCGGACCTTCCATTCTGGTCTCCGGATAGCCGGTCCATCGGGTTCTTCGCGCAAGGGAAGTTGAAGAAGATCGACGCATCCGGCGGTTCCCCCCAGACCCTCTGCGATGCACCCACGGGTAATGGTGGTACCTGGAACCGCGAAGGGGTGATTGTCTTCGCCCCTAATCGTGAAGGCGTCCTGGCTCGCGTCTCCGCGGCGGGCGGACTCCCGGCCGCCGTGACGGCACTCGACCGAAGTCGGCAGGAAACCGCTCACTTGTGGCCGCAGTTTCTGCCTGATGGCCACCACTTCCTCTACCTCGCCCTGAGCGGCCAACGAGAGAATCGCGGCCTCTACGTCGGTTCGCTCGGCTCCGACGGGCAGCGACACGTGCTGAAGACCGAGGTCAGGGCGGCTTTCGCGCCGCCGGACCATCTGCTCTTCGTGCAGTCGGGGACGCTGATGGCCCAGCCGTTCAATCCGGATCGCCTACAGCTCGTCGGCGAGCCGGTTGCCGTCGCCGAAGAGGTGGCTTACAACCCGACCAACGGCCGGGACACCTTCACGGTCTCGGAGAACGGCGTGCTCGCCTATCGGACGGGCCGCGTCGGGGGCCTGCCGACGAGCGAGCTCGTCTGGTTCGATCGCGAGGGGAAGCGGATCGGACTGGTTGACGGCCCCGGCTTGTACCTGAGACCGGCGCTCTCGCCGGACGGAAAACGCGTCGCCTTAGAGCGCCGCGATCCCCAGACAGGGACCGGCGATATCTGGCTCGTCGACGTGGCACGCTCCACTGTCCTGCGCCTGACATTCGGTTCGTTCAGTCCAGACGAATCCGGTCTGGTCGCCCGATGGGGGTCGGATCGTCTTCGCCACCGATCGAAATGGCGGGGGCAGCCTGTACCAGAAACTCTCGAGCGGGGCGGGCAGCGAGGAGCTGCTGCTTCAGTCCGACACGGCGAAATCCGTCACGGACTGGTCTCCCGACGGGCGGTTCATCGCCTACGAGGAACAGGATCCGAAGACCCTATCGGATGTGTGGGTGTTGCCGTTGATCGGAGATCGCAATCCGATTCCATTCCTGAAGACCGAGTTCAACGAAGGTCAGGGGCAATTCTCTCCGGATGGCCGATGGATGGCTTATGTCTCGGATGAATCGGGAAGGAGAGAGGTTTACGTACAGACCTTCCCTGTCTCCGGCGGAAAGTGGCAGATCTCGACGGCCGGCGGATCCTTTCCAAGATGGCGGGGCGATGGGAAGGAGCTCTTCTTCATCGCTGCGGACCACAAACTGATGGCGGTGGCGGTACAGGCCGATTCCACTTTTCAGGCGGGTCAACCTCGAGCGCTCTTCGAGTGCCATTTCTTTGCTCCCGTGATTCCTTACACCGTCTCGGTCGACGGGCAGAGATTTCTCGTCAACACCCCGGTCGGAGAGGACAACGCCGCGCCTGCGACAGTGGTCCTGAACTGGCCGGCCGGGCTCGGGCCGAAGAAGTAGACGCCGCCGAGGTCAGCCGTTGTCCGCCGCGGTGTCGCTCGGCCGGCGGCCGGCCGGCGCCGCGGGCGCCCCCTCGCCCCACTTCCAGTCGCGGATCTCCGGCATGTCGTCCCCGAAGCGGCTGATGTAGCTCTTGTGGTCGACGAGGCGGTTCTGGATCGCCTGCTTGGCGTAGGCCCTCCTCGAGCCGAGCTGCGGCAGCCGGTCGATGACGTCCTGAAAGAGGTGGAATCGGTCGATCTCGTTCAGGACGGCCATGTCGAAGGGGGTCGTCGTCGTCCCCTCCTCCTTGTAACCGCGGACGTGCAGGTTCGCGTGGTTCGTCCGGCGGTAGGTGAGGCGGTGGATGAGCCACGGGTAGCCGTGGAACGCGAAGATGATCGGCTTGTCCGGCGTGAAGAGGGCGTCGAAGTCCCGGTCCGGAAGGCCGTTCGGGTGCTCGCTCGCGGGCTGCAGCTTCATGAGGTTGACGACGTTGATCACGCGGACCCGGATCTCCGGCACGTACGTCCGGAGGAGCGAGACGGCCGCCAGCGTCTCGAGCGTCGGGACGTCGCCGGCGCACGCCATGACGACGTCGGGCTCGCCGTCCCGGTCGTTGCTCGCCCAGTCCCAGATCCCGATGCCGGCCGCGCAATGCTTGACCGCCTGGTCCATCGTCAGCCACTGCGGCGCCGGCTGCTTGCCGGCGACGACGACGTTGATCATGTCCCGGCTTCTCAGGCAGTGGTCGGTCACGGAGAGGAGGCAGTTCGCGTCGGGCGGAAGGTAGACCCGGATCACCTCCGCTTTCTTGTTCACGACGTGGTCGATGAAGCCGGGGTCCTGGTGCGAGAACCCGTTGTGGTCCTGCCGCCAGACGTGCGAGCTGAGGAGGTAGTTCAGCGACGCGATCGGCCTCCGCCACGGGATGTGGTTGCAGACCTTCAGCCACTTCGCGTGCTGGTTCACCATCGAGTCGACGATGTGGATGAACGCCTCGTAGCAGGAGAAGAAGCCGTGGCGGCCCGTGAGAAGGTACCCCTCCAGCCAGCCCTGGCACTGGTGCTCCGAGAGCATCTCCATGACGCGCCCGCCGCGGGCGAGGTGGTCGTCCCCGGGCACGGTCTCGGCGTTCCAGGCCCGGTTCGTGACCGAGAGGACGTCTCCCCACCGGTTCGAGTTGTTCTCGTCGGGGCTGAAGAGGCGGAAGTTCCTGGAGTCGAGGTTCCGCTTCATGACGTCGCGGAGGAACCCTCCCATCACCCGCGTCGCCTCGGCGGTCGTCGCGCCGGGGCTCGGCACGGCGACGGCGTAGTCCCGGAAGTCGGGGAGCCGGAGGTCCCGGAGGAGCACGCCGCCGTTGGCGTGCGGGTTGGCGCTCATCCGGCGCGCAGCCCGCGGGGGGAAGCGCCGTCAGCTCCGGGACCGGCGCGCCGGCGGCGTCGAACAGCTCCTCCGGCCCGTAGCTCCGGAGCCACTTCTCGAGGATCCGGACGTGGCCCGGCTTCGACATGTCCCCCATCGGGACCTGGTGGGACCGCCAGGAGCCCTCGGTCTTCTGGCCGTCGACCTCCTTCGGTCCCGTCCACCCCTTCGGGGAGCGAAAGACGATCATCGGCCAGCGCGGGCGCGCAGTCTGTCCCCTCTCGCGCGCGGCCTCCTGGATCCCCTGGATCTTCGCGACGGCGTCGTCCAGCGCCGCGGCCATCTCCTGGTGCATGGCCATCGGCTCGTCCCCCTCGACGAAGATCGGGTCGTAGCCGTACCCGCGGAAGAGCTGCTCGAGCTCTTCGTGCGGGATCCGCGCGAGGACGCAGGGATTCGCGATCTTGTAGCCGTTGAGGTGCAGGATCGGAAGGACCGCGCCGTCCCCCTTCGGGTCGAGGAACTTGTTCGAATGCCAGCTCGTCGCCATCGGGCCGGTTTCCGCCTCGCCGTCGCCGACGACGCAGGCGACGATCAGACCCGGGTTGTCGAAGGCGGCGCCGTAGGCGTGGGAGAGGGCGTAGCCCAGCTCGCCCCCCTCGTGGATGGAGCCGGGCGTCTCGGGCGCGACGTGGCTGGGAATCCCCCCCGGGAAGGAGAACTGCTTGAAGAGCCGCTTCAGGCCCGTCCTCGTCGAGGCCGATCTGCGGGTAGACCTCGCTGTACGTCCCCTCGAGATAGGCGTTCGCGACGAGCGCCGGCCCGCCGTGCCCCGGCCCGATGACGTAGATCATGTCGAGGTCGCGCGCCTTGATGACGCGGTTCAGGTGCGCGTAGATGAAATTCAGGCCCGGCGTCGTCCCCCAGTGGCCGAGGAGGCGCGGCTTGACGTGCTCGAGCGTGAGCGGCGCCTTGAGCAGCGGGTTGTCGAGGAGGTAGATCTGGCCGACCGAGAGGTAGTTCGCGGCGCGCCAGAAGGCGTGGATCCGCCGGAGCTCCTCGGGCGACAGCGGGCCTTTCGGGAGCGGGGCGGGAGCGGAAGGAGCCTTGGCGGTTTTCGAGCGGCGTCTTCACGGGGGCCTCGCTTTCCGGCGGGAGTCGGGAGGAAGAGCGCTCGGCTTTCCGGGCGCTTGTCTTCGAGAGGCGGAGCGTGTGGCGGGCGATCACGATTTCCTCGTCGGTCGGAATCACGAACGTGGCGACGCGCGCGCCGGCGGGGGAGATCCGGAGCTCGCCACGGTGATTCGCGTCCTCGTCCAGCTCGACGCCGAGGAACCTCAGCCGGCCGGCGAGCCGGGCGCGCGTTTCAGGCTGGTTCTCGCCGATGCCGCCCGTGAAGACGAGCGCGTCGAGGCCGCCGAGGGAGGCCGCCATCGCCGCCACCTGCTTCGCAGCGGTCCAGACGAAGACGTCGACGGCGAGCCGCGCCGAGGGGCGTCACTCCCGAGCAGGTCCCGCATGTCGGAGCTGATCTCCGACAGGGCGAGCAGGCCCGACTCGTTCCAGAGGAGCCGCGACAGGCGCTCGCGGTCCCATCCCTGCCTCGAGGAGCCAGAGGAGCGCCCCCGCGTCGAGCGGATCCCGGGCGCGTCCCCATGACGAGGCCGTCGAGGGCGGTGAACGTCATCGTGGAGTCGACGCTTCGGCCGTCCTCGAGGGCACAGAGGCTCGCGCCGTTGCCGAGATGCGCGACCACGGTCCTTCCCCGGGCGGCCACGGGATCGATTTCCCGGAGGCGTCCCGCGATGTACTCGTAGGAGAGGCCGTGGAACCCGTACCGGCGGAGGCCGGCCTCGCGAAGGGCGCGGGGGAGCGCGATCGCGTCGGCGACCTCGGAGTGGCCCCGGTGAAACGCGGTGTCGAAGCAGGCGACGTGGAGCGCGTCGGGGTAATGCGCGCGGGCGGCCGAGAGGGCGGCCAGGCTCGGCGCCTGGTGGAGAGGGTCGAGCGGAAGGAGCGCGTCGAGCTCGTGGGAGATCGCGTCGTCGACGGCGACCGGCGCCCAAACCGCGAGCCGCCGTGGACGACGCGGTGGCCGACGGCGAACGGCCGTTCGCCCGGCGCGGCAGCCGAGAGGCGCTCGTCGAGAAGAGCGAACGCGCGCGCGGGATCCGTCCCCTCGAGCTTCCCGCGGACGATCTCCGCGAGTCCCTCGCCCTGCGCGAGGTAGGCCGCGTACTTCAGCGTAGAAGAGCCGGCGTTCAGGACGAGGAGGGATCCGCTCATGGTGATGGGCGGCGCCGGGACGGTGATGGCCGGACCGCTTGAGCATTCTCCACCCGCGCGTTCCGCCGGCGATGCGCTGCCGAACCGCCTCCCGGCCCTATACTTCCCCGCACCGAAGGGCATGCCGTATTTCTCCCGGGGATCGACTCGGCCCCTATGAGGTCATTTCGCTCCTCGGCGCGGGGGGAATGGGGGAGGTCTACCGGGCGGCGGACTCGAAGTTCGGGAGACCGGTACGGCGTCGCGCGCGAAAGGAGAGCTTCTGATGAGACGTTTCGCCCTCTGTCTGCTCGTCTTCCTCGTCCCCGGAACGGGCCTTTCGGCCCCGGCGGACGAGAAGGCCGCGGAAGCAGGCAAGCCCGCGGCCGAGCCGGCGAAGAAGGAGCCGCCGAAATCGGAGCAGTCGGTGACGAAGCGCAGTATCTCGATTGCCGGGGTCCAGATCAGCTTCACCGCTACCGCGGGAACGCTCGTCGTCCGGAACGAGAAGGACGCGCCGTGGGCCAGCATCGGATACGTCGCCTACACGAAGAACGACGTCGCCGATCCCCTCCCGGAGGCCGCTGACGTTCGCGTACAACGGAGGCCCGGGCTCCTCGTCCGTGTGGCTGCACATGGGAGTGCTCGGGCCCCGCCGCATCGTGACGAGCGAGGCCGCCGCCACCCCGCCGCCTCCCTACAAGGTCGTCGACAACGAATACAGCATCCTGGACCGGACCGACCTCGTGATGATCGACCCGGTCGGGACGGGCCTCAGCAAGGCGGTCGGCGATGCCAAAGACAAGGACTTCTGGGGCGTCGATCCGGACATCGCGTCCCTCTCGCGGTTCATCGTGCAGTACGTGTCCGAGCACGACCGGTGGAACTCGCCGAAGTACCTCCTCGGCGAGAGCTACGGCACGACGCGCTCGGGCGGCATCGTCGACACCCTTCAGACCCGGGAGGGGATGTCGTTCAACGGGGTGATTCTCGTCTCGCCGGCTCTCGATCTCGGCGCCATCTTCGACGATCTTCCCGGCAACGAGCGCCCGTACCCGCTGTTCCTGCCGAGCTTCGCCGCGGTGGCCTGGTACCACAAGGTCCTGCCCAGCCGGCCCGCGGAGCTGGGGCCGTTCCTCGCCGAGGTCCGGCGATTCGCCCTGGGGCCCTACACGGCCGCCCTCATGCAGGGACACGACCTGCCCGAGGCGGAGCGACGGGCGACGATCCGGAAGCTTCACGACTACACGGGCCTCTCGGAGAGCTACCTGGACAAGGCCGATCTCCGGGTGACCGAGGCTCAGTTCACGCAGGAGCTACTCCGGGAGCACCGGGAGACCGTGGGCCGCCTCGACGCCCGGTTCCTCGGCGTGGCCTTCGATCCGCTGGCCGAGAAGGCCGAATACGACCCCCAGGCAGCCGCGATCGCCGGGGCGTTCTCGGCGGCCTTCCTCGACTACTACCACCGCGAGCTGAAGTTCGGCCGGGATCGGACCTACCGGATCATGGCCGACATCTGGAAGTCGTGGGATTACAGGCACAAGATCGACAAGAGCGAGTTCCCGCAGCCGCTGGTCGACACGAGCCTGGATCTCGCTCACGCGATGGGCTACAACCCCCACCTGAAGGTGCTCGTTCCTGCAGGGGCTTTACGATCTCGCGACCCCGGTCCTCGCGACGGAATGGGTCGTGTCGCACATGAACCTGACCCGGGAGCAGCGGCCCCGCATCCAGATCAAGTATTACGACGCCGGGCACATGATGTACATCCACGGGCCGGATCTGAAGAAGTTCCGGGAGGACGTCGTGGCCTTCATCGATTCCACGGACCGGCTGTGATCCTCGGATGACCCTGGCGCCCGGCGTCCGACTCGGCCCTTACGAGATCCTCTGCCGCTCGGCGCGGGCGGGATGGGGGAGGTCTACCGGGCGAAGGACACGCGCCTCGACCGCGTCGTGGCGCTGAAGGTCCTGCCGGAGGCTTTCTTCGAGGACGGGGAGCGGAAGGCCCGCTTCGAGCGCGAGGCGAAGCTCTGGCGGCGCTGCACCACCCGAACATCGCGGCGATCTTCGCCTTCGAGGAGGCGGCCGGCCGGCACCTCCTCGCGATGGAGCTGGTGGAAGGGGAGGGGCTCGGACGCGGCTCACCGCCGGCGCTCTCCCTCGAAGATTCGCTTTCGTGTACGCAAGACAGATCGCCGAGGCGCTGGAGGCGGCGCACGAGAAGGGAATCGTCCATCGGGACCTGAAGCCCGCGAACGTGAAGGTCACCGGCGACGGAAGGTGAAGCTCCTCGACTTCGGCCTCGCGAAGATCTTCGAAGCCGACCCGACCGGCTCCTCGCCCTCGGTCGACGCACTCGCCGACGCTGACCGCGCGGGCGACGGCGGCGGGCGTGATCCTCGGGACAGCGGCGTACATGAGCCCCGAGCAGGCCCGCGGGCAAGCCAATCGACAAGCGGACGGACGTCTGGGCCTTCGGGTGTGTCCTTTTCGAGATGCTGACGGGGAAGCGCGCGTTCGAAGGGGAGACAGTCTGCGACACGCTCGCCGCGATCCTGACGAAGGAGCCCGACTGGGCCGCGCTTCCGGATCAGACGCCGAGGAAGATAAGAGACTTGCTTCAGAAGGTGTCTGCAGCGGGAAACGAAGCAGCGCCTGCACGACATCGCGGATGCGAGGCTCGACCTCGAAGAGCTCGGCGCGGCGACGGGCGCGGGGCATTCACCCTTCGAAGAGAAGCAAGCGGCGCCAAGCCCCACTGTAGCAGGCGCAGAGCGGGCGAAGCGTGAGCGAGGGAGCAAGAAGTCTCTCTACCTTTCCTGGGCGATCGCGGCCGCGTTCGCGGCGGCTGCCGGAGCGCTGTGGCTGCGCCCGCGCTCCCCGGCGCCACAGCCTCTTCTCGTCCGGCCGCTGACCGACTCGGGCCGGGACTGGTTTCCCGCGGCCTCGCCGGACGGAAAGCTCGTCGCCTTCGTCTCCGACCGGGACGGCCGGGACCGGATCTGGCTGAAGCAGATGCCCGACAGTGACGAACGGCCGCTGACGTCGGGGCCCGACGACCGCCCTCGCTTCTCGCCCGACGGAAGCTCTCTTCTCTTCGTCCGCCGCGAGGAGAACGCGGCTTTTCGCTCTACCGGGTGGGCGTCCTGGGAGGCGAGGCGCGGCGGCTCGTTGCCAATGCGACCGACGGCGCCTGGTCGTGCGACGGGCGGCGGCTCGCCTGGGTCCGCGAAGGGAAGGAAGAGGGCCGGCAGGTCTGGACGCTCCTCGTCGGGTCGGCCGACGGCGGGGATGCCGCGCGAGATCTACCGGGACTCGACCGTGCCGTTCGACTGGCCGGTCTGGTCTCCGGATGGAAAGTGGATCGTCTGCTTTCCACACGCCCTGGGCGCGGCCTCCTCGTACACCGGACCGCTCCTCGTGGCCGCCGACGGAAGCGGAGGGCGCGACTTGGGGATCGGTCGCCCCTCGGAGCTCTCTTCGGCCGTCTGGCTCGGAGCGGGGCGCGAGATCCTCCTGGCACGCGCCTCTCCCGTCCTGAGCCTGTTCGAAGCCGCCTCCTGTTCGATCGAAAGGCTCGTTCCGGAAACCAGTGAGCATTCTCCCGTGCTCGATAGTCCGAGCCGCGTGGGGGCGATCAACGTCGTGGGCCCGGGCCGCCTCGTCTTCGACGTCAACTCGAATCGCGTCAACCTCCGGGAGGTCTCCGCAGCGGGCGCCGCCGCGCCGGGCGTCTGGCTCACCCGCGGCCTCGGAATGAACCGGCAGCCCCGGTACTCGCCCGACGGGGAGTGGATCGTCTATTCCGCCCTGCGCGGCGGAAACGTCGACGTCTGGAGCCTCCAGCCGCGCACGGGCGCCGTCCGGCGTCTGACCGACAGCCGCGCCGTGGATTACGACCCCGCGTTCACGCCGGATGGGAAGTCGTTGATCTTCAGCTCGGACCGTACCGGCCACTACGAGATCTGGATGGCCGACGCCGACGGGAGCGGGGCGCGGCAGGTCAGTCACGACGGCGTCGACGCGGAAAACGCCACGGCCACGCCCGATGGAAAGTGGATCGTCTATGCGTCGGGGGATCCGAAGAGATTCGGCATCTGGAAGGTGCGGCCCGACGGCAGCGAGGCGACGATGCTCTTCCCCGGCCTCGGAGAGTGGCCCGAGGTGTCGCCCGACGGCCAGTTCGCCCTCTTCACGTTCGCGCGCCAGACGGAAGACAGCGCCGTCAAGGTGGTCCGGATCTCCGACGGGACGCTCGTGCCGTTCTCGATCCGGCTCGGCGCCACGAAGCGGCGCGTGGAGCAGATCGCGGGCCGGGCCCGGTGGATGCCCGACGGAAAGTCCATCGCCTTCGCGGCCGTCGACGGGAAGGGGCGCCTCGGAGTCTTCGTCCAGGAGTTCGCGCCCGGCCGCGACACCGCGTCGACACGCCGGCCGCTCGCCGGCTTCGACCCGGACGGGGCCGCCGAGACCTTCGCGATCTCGCCCGACGGGAAGAGGATCTGCCTCGCGGAATGGGAGCAGGTGTCGAGCATCATGACCGCCGAGGGCGTGCCCGGCGTCGACCGGGCGAAGTGCTCGCGATGAGGAGCGCCGCGTGACGCTCGCGCCTGGCACGCGCCTCGGCGCGTACGAGGTTCTTTCGCTCGCTCGGCGCGGGCGGGATGGGGGAGGTCTACCGGGCGAAGGACACGCGTCTCGGGCGGGACGTCGCGGTCAAGGTGCTGCCGGAAGCGTTCTTCGAGGAGCGGGAGAGGCGCGAGCGCTTCGAGAAGGAAGCGAAGCTCCTCGCGGCGCTGAACCACCCCAACATCGCATCGATCTACTCCTTCGAGGAAATCCCCGGGCCGACGGGCTCCTCCGGCCGTCACCTTCTCGTGATGGAGCTGCTCGAGGGCGAGACGCTCCGCCAGCGGCTCGGCGAGGGGCCCGTTCCGCAGCGAAAGGCCTTCGAGTACGGACTCCAGATCGCGCAGGGGCTGGCCGCGGCGCACGAGAAGGGGATCGTCCACCGGGACCTGAAGCCCGAGAACCTCTTCGTGACCTCCGAAGGCCGGGTGAAGATCCTCGACTTCGGTCTCGCCAAGGCTTCGCCGACACCGGCCGAGGGAACGCAGTCGCCGACGATGACGGCCACCGAGCCGGGAACGGTGATGGGGACAGTCGGGTACATGTCTCCCGAGCAGGTGCGCGGGAAGCCCGCCGACCGGCGCTCGGACATCTTCTCCCTCGGCTCGATCCTCTACGAGATGCTCTCGGGCGAGCGGGCCTTCCGCGGAGACTCGCCGGCCGAGACGCTGGCGGCGATCGCGCAGAAGGATCCGCCGGAGCTCGCGCAGCCGACCGGCCGGTTCGCGCCCTCGATCGAGCGGGTTCTGCGCCACTGCCTGGAGAAGAGACCCGAGGACCGTTTCGATACGGCGCGCGATCTCGCCTTTGCGCTCGAGTCGGCCACGAGCGGCCCGAGTTCGCCGGGCGTCAGCGCGCAGGCGGAAACGTCACGCCGGGTGCTGCCGGCCGTTCTCGCCGCCGCCGCCCTCCTCCTGGCGCTCGGGGCCGGCCTGTTTCTCGGCGGCCGCGTTCGCCAGACCGCAGCCCCGCGAATTCGCCAGATCACGTACCACCGCGGCCTCATCGAGGACGCGCGGTTCTCGCCCGATGGTCAGACCGTCGTCTTCGGATCGACGCGGCGGAACGAGCCGCTGCGGACCTACGTGACGCGCCTCGACTCGATCGAGTCGCGGACCCTCGATCTGCCACCCGGCGCCACGGTGCTCGGAATCTCCCGGACGGGCGACATGGCGCTGCTTCTCGGATGTGTGCACCGCGGCTACTGGATGCGCAGCGGCACCCTCGCCCAGGTGGCGCTCGGGGGCGGCGTGCCGCGGGAGATCCTGGAGCACGTTGCCGAGGCGGACATTTCGCCCGACGGGAAGGAGTTCGCCGTTGTCCGGGAGGTCGGGAAGCTCCAGCGGCTGGAGTTTCCGGTCGGCAAGGCAATTCTCGAGACAGACGGCTGGGTGAGCCACCCGCGCATCTCTCCGGACGGAACGCGGGTCGCCTTCCTCGAGCATCCGGTCTACGGCAACGACTTCGGCTACGTCGCGATGGCCTCGCCCGGCGGGCGGCCGGAGCGGGTGACCGGAGTCTGGGCCGGCGTGCAGGGTCTCGCCTGGGCGCGCGACGGTAAGGAGATCTGGTTCACCGGGTCCTCGGAGGAATCCGCGGAGGGGGTGTCGAACGGGGGCCGGCACCAGCTCTGGGCAGTCCGGCCGGGCGGGAAGCATCGGCTTGTCTACGGCCCTCCCATGGATCTCAACCTCCGCGACATCGCGGCCTCGGGCGCCGTCCTCGTGTCGGGCGAGGACCGCCGCGGCGAGGTCGGAGGGCTGGTGCGAGGGGAGACGCAGAGAGCGGGACTTTTCCACCTGGAAGGACGAGGCGCTCTCCGGCATCTCCGGGGACGGTTCCATCTACACCGGAATTGAGCAAAGCGCCCCCGGGGCCGGGCTCGAGCCGTTTCTCTACTACAGGCGGGTCGGCGAGTCCGCGCCCGTCCGGCTCGGAAACGGCACGTCCCTCGGGATGTCTCCAGATGGCCGGTGGATCCTGAGGCGGGCCACCTCGGCTCAAGGCGTCGTGTCGCTGACGCTCCTCCCGACGGGCCCCGGCGAGCCCCGCCCGCTCCCGATCGGAAACGTGCGCCCCCGCGGCGTCCTGCACGAGCCGGCGCGGTGGTCGCTCGATGGACGCCGGATTCTCTTTTCAGGGGCCGAGCCGGACCGCCCGGCGCGGACCTTCATCATCGACCTCGTGGGTGGAGGTCCGCGCCCGGCCACGCCCGAGGGGAGCAGCCTCGGAGTTCTTTCTCCGGACGGTGAATCGGTCGCGACGGTCGATGACTCGGGACGAATTCTCGTATACCCGGTGGCCGGCGGCGCGCCGACGGAAGTTCGCGGCGCTCTGCCCGGAGACTTGCCACTCGAGTGGGAGCTCGGCGGACGGGCCCTCTTTATCTGGGACCGAACCTGGCCGGCGCGCATTCACCAGCTGGAACTCGAGTCCGGACGCAGAACCCTCTGGAAGGAGCTCGCGCCTGATCCGGTCGGGCTCATGTACGGCAACGTGATCCTGACCCGGGACGGAAAGCACTATGTCTACCGCGTCCGGCGCGTCTACTCGGAGCTGAACGTGGTGGAGGGGCTCCGGTGACTCTCTC
The DNA here is from genome assembly GCA_963821435.1 of uncultured Acidobacteriota bacterium. Taxonomy (GTDB): domain Bacteria; phylum Acidobacteriota; class Thermoanaerobaculia; order UBA5066; family UBA5066; genus DAOMFB01. The sequence continues at coordinate 247,161 of CAWGDR010000012.1, read as the reverse complement.
CGCCGGGACCCGCCTCGGCCCCTACGAGATCCTCGCGCCGCTCGGAGCGGGCGGGATGGGGGAGGTCTACCGGGCGCGGGACAGGAAGCTCGATCGGGACGTCGCGATCAAGGTTCTCCCCCAGTCCGTCGCCGCAGATCCCGACACACTCGCCCGGTTCGAGCGCGAGGCGAAGGCGGTCGCGGCGCTTGTCCCATCCCGAACATCCTTGCGATCTCACGACTTCGGAAACCAGGACGGCATCGCCTACGCCGTCATGGAGCTTCTGGAAGGCGAGACGCTGCGCGGGAAGCTCGACGCAGGCCCGATTCCGCAGAAGCAGGCCGTCGACTACGCGCTCCAGGTCGCCAAGGGCCTCTCGGCCGCCCACGAGAAGGGCATCGTCCACCGGGACCTGAAGCCCGAGAACCTCTTCATTTCGAGAGACGGCCACCTCAAGATCCTCGACTTCGGCCTGGCGAAGCGAGTCGAGGCCGTCGCCCCCGGCAAGGAGACGAGCGCGCCGACGGGCTCGGGCCACACGCAGCCCGGGACGGTCATGGGGACGGTCGGCTACATGTCGCCCGAGCAGGTGAAGGGGTTCCCGGTCGATCACCGGTCGGACATCTTTTCGTTCGGGGCGATCCTCTACGAGCTGCTGTCGGGGCAGAAGGCGTTCAAGCGGGACACGAACGCCGAGACGATGGCGGCGATCCTGCTGAGAGGAGCCGCCGGAGCTGTCGGAGTCGGGGCGGAACATCTCCGGCGCTCTCGACCGCATCGTCAAGCATTGCCTGGAGAAGGACCGCGAGCATCGATTCCAGTCGGCCAGAGACATCGCGTTCAGCCTCTCGGAGCAGTCCTCGCCGGCCGCGGGGAGTAGCGCAGCGAAGTTCGCCGCGCCGACCAGCCCGTCGGGGTTCCGGATCGCGGTGCTGCCGTTCAAGTGCGGCACGCGCCGACGCGGACGTGTTGGCCCTGGCCGACGGGCTCTCCGAGGAGATCGTGACCGGCCTCTCGCGGTTTCGGTATCTCTCGGTCGTCGCGAGCGCCTCGGCGGACGGGTGCGCGCTACGTGGTGGAGGGAAGCATCCGCCGCGGAGGTCCCGACCTTCGCGTCAGCGCCCAGCTCGTCGACGCCCCGTCGGGAGCGCGGCTCTGGTCCGAGACCTATCGTCGGGACCTTCAGGCGTCGAGCATGTTTGCGGTGCAGGACGACGTCGCCGGACGCATCGTCGCGACGGTCGCCGACAGCTACGGCGTGCTCGTGCATTCGATCCGGGCCGCCAGCGGCCAGAAGGACGACGCCGACCTCACGCCGGTCGAGTGGCAGTTCCAGTACTTTGCGTACCGCGAGCAGATCACGCCCTCCTCCTACGCGGCGCTCAAGAGCCGGCTGGAGACGCGCGGCGCGAGCGGAACGACCGCCAGTCCGACCTCTGGGCCTGCCTCGCGCAGGTCTACGTCGACGAATACGCGTTCGGCTTCGCGAGCGACGCGACGTCGCTGGATCGAGCCCTGGCGGCGGCCCGCCGCGCGGTCGAGCTGGATCGGGCGAACCAGTTCGCGCTCGTCGCGCTGGCGCAGACGCACTTCTTCCGCCAGGACCTCGCGGCGTTCGGTCCGGCGGCCGAGCGCGCGATGGCCCTCAACCCGCTCAACACCGACGCGGTCGGGATCCTGGGGCTGCAGATCGTGCACACGGGCGAGTTCGAGCGGGGCGCCGCGATCGTGCGCCGCGCGATGGAGCTCAATCCCAACCACGCGGGCTGGATGCATTTCGCTCCCCTCTGGGAGCACTTCCACAAGGGCGAGTACGAGCAGGCCCTCGAGCGCGCGAACCGGGTGGACGTGCCCGGCCTCTTCTGGCCCTATCTCGTCATGGCGTCGGCCTGCGGCCACCTCGGCCGGCGCGCCGAAGCCGAGGCCGCGGTCCGGGATCTCCTGGCGCTCGATCCCGAGTTTGCGGCGCACGCGCGCTCGAACGTCGGGACCTGGCACTTCGCGAGCGGCCTCATGGACCCCATCCTCGAAGGGCTGCGCAAGGCGGGGCTCTCGATTCCCGCGGCCGACGGATCGCAAGCGTCGGCAGAGCCGACTGGGACGGTCCGGGGAAAGACAGAGCGTGCGTCGCCCACAGCCTCTGGGCCGGTCCGCGCCGACGAGGGCTTCTGGGTCGCCGTGCTGCCGTTCAAGTACGGCGGCGCCGACGCCGTCGCTCACGGCCCTGGCCGAGGGGCTGACCGAGGAGATCGTGACCGGCCTGTCGCGGTTTTCCTATCTGAGAGTGATCGCGCGCAGCGCGACGGCCGGCGGCCGTTCCGGCCAAGGAGCTCGGCGCGCGCTACGTGATGGAGGGCAGCCTCCGCCAGGCGGGAACCAAGCTGCGCCTCGCGGTGCAGCTCGTGGATGCGGTCTCCGGCGCGCATCTCTGGGCCGAGAACTACGAGCGCTCCTTCAGCCCGGAAGCCGGTTTCGAGCTTCAGGACGAGCTGGTTCCGCGGATCGTCTCGACGGTCGCCGACATGCACGGGTTCTGCCCCGGAGCATGAGTGAGACTGTTCGCAGCCGCCCTCCCGAGCAGTTGAGCCCCTACGAAGCGGTCTTGCGGAGCTTCGGCTACTTCGAGCGGGCCACCATAGAAGAGCTCGCCGCGGCGCGATCCGGCCTGGAATCGGCGGTGCAGAAAGGCGCCGGCTTATGCCGAGGCCTGGGCCATGCTTTCGATCCTGTGCACTCCAGGAATACGGACAAGCATTCGATCTTCAGCCGGATTCCCTGACGACCGGGTTCACTGCCGCGCGGCGTGCCGTCGAGGCAGCGCCATCCAATCATCTGGCCTGTTCAGTCTGGCCCAGGCGCTCTTCTTCCAAAAGGAATTCCAGAGCTTCCGAAATGCCGCGGAGCGGGCGGTCGCACTCAACCCCATGGACGGCGACTCCATCGCGACTCTGGGCGGGATGCTCACCTATGCGGGCGACTTGGAGCGTGGCCTGGCGCTGACCGGGCGCGCCAAGCAGCTCAATCCCAATCATCCCGGATGGTACTGGTGGGTCGACTTCTACGACGCGTACCGGCAGGGCGACTACCGTGGCGCGCTGAATTCGCGCTCAAGATGAATCTGCCCGGCCACTGGTTCATGCACGCGGCGATGGGTGCCGCCCACGGGCAGCTCGGGGAACGGGATGCGGCGAGTAGAGCCCTTCAGGATCTGCTCAAGATGCGGCCCGACTTCGCGGCCACCGTCCGCATGAACATCGAGAAATGGTGGGAGCCCGATTACGTGGACGCCTGATCGACGGCTTGCGCAAGGCGGGACTGGAGATCGCCGGACAGCGGGCGCCCGCGACTCGGCCTTCCGGCCCTTCCGATCGATCTCGGGCGCCGCCCGCGCCGACGAGGGCTTCTGGGTCGCGGTCCTTCCGTTCCAGCACAGCGGCGGAGACGCGGGCCTCGCGGCGCTCGCCGAGGGAATGACCGATGAGATCGTGACGGGTCTCTCCCGATTCTCCTACCTGCGCGTGATCTCGCGGACCTCGACGCGCCGCTACTCGAGCGGTGCCGCCGACGTGCGCTCCGTGGGCCGGGAGCTCGGCGCGCGATACGTCCTGGACGGGAGCCTGCGACAGGCGGGCTCGGCGATCCGCATCTCCGTTCAGCTGATCGACGCCGTCTCCGGCGCGAACCTCTGGGCGGAGACCTACAACCGCAGCTACCAACCGGAGGCGATCTTCGACGTGCAGGACGACGTCGTGCGCCGGATCGTTTCCACGGTCGCGGACACCTACGGCGTCCTCCCGCACAGCATGAGCGAAGCGCTCCGGGGCAAGAATCCCGACGAGCTCACCCCCTACGAGGCGGTCATCCGGGGCCTGGCGCAGCTGATCAGCGTCAGCGCCGACGAGCACGCTTCGGTCAGGGCCGCGCTGGAACGGGCCGTGCAGGAGGCGCCGGGCAATGCCGATTGCTGGGCTCTTCTTTCGAACCTGTGCCGAGAGGAGTACGCGCACGGGTTCAACCCCAAGCCGGATCCTCTCGGACGCGCGCTCGCCGCGGCCCGGCGCGCCGTGGAGATCGCGCCCTCCAATCACCTCGCCTACCACGCTCTGGCCACGGCGCTCTTTCTCCGCAGGGAATTCTCGGCCTTTCGCAGTGCGGCGGAGCGGGCCATCGCCTTGAATCCCATGGACGGGTTCACGATGGCCTACCTGGGCTCCCTGATCGCCTATTCCGGCGACTGGGAGCGAGGCTGCGCGATGGCGAAGCAGGCCCGGGAGCTCAACCCGCACCATCCCGGCTGGTACTGGTTCTCCGATTGCTTCAATGCCTATCGCCAGAGCGACGACCGCGCGGCGCTGGACATCGCCCGAAAGATCCAGATGCCCGGATTCTGGCGCGCGAACCTGGCGCTCGCCGCGACCTACGGCCAGCTCGGAGAGCGTGAATCGGCCGCTCGAGCCCTTCGCGAGCTGCTCACGCTGCGGCCGACCTTCGCCACCGAAGCGCGCGCGGAGCTTCAGAAGTGGTGGGAGCCCGATCTCGTCGAACGCCTGATGGACGGCCTCCGCAAGGCGGGACTCGGAGATCGCCCCGGCGACCGGTCGGCGCCGCCGGCGACGCGGCGCGGAGGTCGCGATCGCCGTCCTTCCGTTCTCGGACATGAGCGCGGCGAAGGACCAGGAGTACCTCTGCGAGGGCATGGCCGAGGAGATCATGAACGCGCTCGTCCGGATCGACGGGCATCCGCGTCGCGTCGCGGACCTCGGCCTTCCGGGCGCGGCACGGACGGCGGCGACCTGCCGGCGATCGCGCGCGCGCTCTCCGTCGGGCACGTCCTCGAGGGCAGCGTGCGGACGTCGGGCAGCCGGCTGCGGGTCACCGCGCAGCTGACCGACGTCGCGAGCGGCTACCAGCTCTGGTCGGAGCGATTCGACCGGGAGGCCGCGGACGTCTTCGCCGTCCAGGACGAGATCGCCGCGGGAGTCGTCGAGGCCGTCAAGGCCCGGCTCGCGCCGGGGGAGCACGCGGTTCCCGCCCGGCCGCAGCCCGCGAACCTCGAGGCCTACCGCAGCTATCTGAAGGGCCGGCACCTGCGGGGGAAGGAGCACCACGTCGGGGCCCTTCGCGCCTTCGAGGAGGCCGTCCGCCTCGATCCGTCCCATGCGCCTTCGTGGACCGGCCTCGCGGAGACCACCGTCCTCGCGTCGGTCTTCGGCCTGATCCCCGCGCGCGAGGCCTGCGCCACTGCGAGAAAGGCGTTGGCCACCGCGACGCGACTGCAGGGAGAGTCGGCCGAGGGCCTCCACGTCGAGGCTTTCGTGGCCTGGATCGAAAGAAGGTGGGCGGCGATGGAAGCCGCCTGGCGCCGGGCGATCGAGCTCCAGCCCGACCACGTCCTGGCCCTGGCCTCGTTCGGCATCGCCCTCTGCACACGCCAGAGGCTCGACGAAGCGCTGCCGTTCCTCGAGCGCGCTCGGCAGGCCGATCCCCTCGCCTCCTTCCCCTACGCCCTGACCGGCGGCGGCCTGCTGAACTGCGGGAGGCCGCAGGAAGCCCTGCGTTACCTCGAGGACGCGCTCTCCTTCGAGAAGGAGGACGCCACCGCCCTGGACAATTCGGGCATGGCCCTGGTCGCCCTGGGCCGCTTCGAGGAAGGCATCGCAACGGCTCGAGCACGTGGTCGCGGTGTCGCACCGCGCGCCCCACTTCCTCGGCACGCTGGGCTGGGCGCTCGCGACCGCAGGCCGGAAGGACGAGGCCCGGACGATCCTCGAGGAGCTGCGCGCACGGCCGCCGGCGGTCGCCCGCCGTCGTCTCCGAGGCCTGGCTGCTCGGCGCGCTCGGGGAGGTCGAAGCGGCCTTCGAGGTGGTCGCGCGAGCCGAAGAAGAGTGCCTGGCCTACCTCTACTTCACCGGGCTGCCCGGCTTCGATCCGCTCCGCGGCGACCCGCGATTCGCGGCGTTGCAGAGGAGACTGGGGTTGCCGCCATGAGCCTCGCTGCCCGGCACGAGGCTCGGTCCCTACGAGATCCTCGCGCCGCTCGGCGCGGGCGGGATGGGTGAGGTCTACCGGGCGAAGGACCCGCGGCTCGGGCGAGAGGTCGCGATCAAGGTGCTGCCGGCGTCTTTCTCGCGCGACACGGATCGGCTGCGCCGCTTCGAGCAGGAGGCGCGAGCGGCGGGCATCCTGAACCACCCGAACATCACGGCCGTGCACGACATCGGCTCGCACGAGGGCGCGCCGTATGTCGTTTCGGAACTGCTCGAGGGCGAAACGCTGCGCTCGGCGCTCGCGGCCGGCGGGCTGTCGCAGCGCAAGGCGATCGACTGGGCGCTTCAGATCGCGCATGGCCTCGCGGCGGCGCACGAGAAGGGGATCGTTCACCGGGACTTGAAGCCCGAAAACCTGTTCATCCCGAAGGACGGGCGCGTGAAGATTCTGGACTTCGGGCTGGCGAAGCTGACGTACACGGAGGCGAGCCGGAGGTCGACGAGCCTGCCGACAGCGCCGGGCGACCGAGCCGGGCGTCGTGCTCGGGACGCTCGGCTACATGTCGCCGGAGCAGGTGAAGGGCAAGCCCGCGGACGCGCGCGGCGGACATCTTCTCCTTCGGAGCGATCCTCTACGAGATGCTCTCGGGACATAGGGCGTTCCACGGAGACTCGGCGGCCGAGACGATGTCGGCGATCCTGAGGCGAGGATCCGCCAGAGCTCTCCGGTCACGAACCAGAGCGTCTCACCGGGCCTCGAGCGAATCGTGCGGCACTGCATCGAGAAGAGCCCCGAGCAGCGGTTCCACTCCGCGCACGACGTCGCCTTCGCCCTGAGAGGCGCTGTCGGGCCTTCCGCCAGGCAGCGGCGCGGCGCGAGTGACTGCGGTAGGCCCTCCTCGTCGGGCCGCGCCGGAATGGCCGTCGCGCAGCCGGGACTGGCGCTGCTCGCGGCCGGACTTCTCGCAGGATCCTGGTTCGCCGGCGGCAGGAGTCCGCTCTTCTCCGACCTACCAGCGCCTCACCTACCGGCGCGGCTTCATCAGCAACGCCCGCTTCGCTCCGGACGGCCAGACCATTCTCTACAGCGCCGATTGGGACGGGGCGCCGTCCCGGATCTTCTCGACGCGCCCGGAGAGGCCGCGAATCGACGGCGCTTCCCTTGCCGAGCGCCTCGCTTCTCGCGGTTTCATCGCGCGGCGAGATGGCCATCCTGCTCGAACCGACAATCGACTACAACCTTTACTTCCGCCGCGGAACGCTCGCGCTCGTGCCGCTTTTGCGGATCCCCCCGGAGGTTATGCGCGAGGTCCGGTCCGCCGATTGGGGCCCCGACGGAAAAGACCTCGCCGTCGTCCGACAGGCCGAAGCCCGACAGCGGCTGGAGATCCGCCCGGGCAACTCGTGTATGAGAGCCCGGCCTGGATCGCGTCGCCGCGCGTCTCCCCCACGGCGATCGGATCGCCTTCTACGAAGGCCTGCCCTTCAAAGGTTACTCTCTGTCGGTCGTTGACTCTCAGAGCCGGAAGGCCGTGCTCGGGCCCGTTCGCCCCGACTTCTGGGCTTCCGCCTGGTCACCGGACGGCGACGAGATCTGGTTCCCCGAGAGCATCTCCGGGACGGGGTGGAGACGCCGATCATGGCAGCGGACCTCTCGGGCCGGCAGCGCCTCCTCGAACGTGGACCGTTGACCGCCGATCTCAACGATGTGTCCCGGGACGGAAGGGCCCTGATCACCCTCTTCGACTGGCAGGAATGGACGCGCGGTTTCCTCTCGGGTCAAAAGACCGAATCTCGTCTCGTGGGCCGAATGGACCTTCGGCTGGTCGACGTCTCCGAGGACGGCAAGCTGCTCGTCCTGCGAGAAGTCCTGTTACAGGGCACGCAAGGTGTTTGGATTGCAAAAGGGGATAGCTCGCCGCCGGTTCGGTTGGGAGACGGCCTGGCGCACGGCCTCTCGCCCGACGGCGCCTGGGTGCTTGCGAGCCAACAACAGGGCAGGCTCCTGGCGCTGCCGACAGCGGCCGGAGGGCCAAGACCGGTGAGCGAGGGATTCTTCGAGGCGATCCGATGGGCGAGCTGGTTTCGCGACGGCAAGAGAGTCCTCGTTTGGGGCCAGGCGAAAGGCGGGAAGTCCGGCATCTTCGTCGTCGATCCGGGTGGGCATGAACCGAGGCGCGTCGCTCCGGAAGGGTACGAGCTCGTCGCCGGGGGCAACGCGCTCTCGCCAGACGAGCATCTGGTTGTTGCCCGCTCGCCCGAGAATCAGATCGTGCTTTGCCCCGTCGACGGAGGGCAGCCGCGCCCCGTCCCGGGCCTTGCCGGACTCTTCGTGCCCGTTCAGTGGGCGGCCGACGGCAAGGGCTTCTATGTTTTCCGAATGGGCGAGATCCCGGCACGGGTAGAGAAGATCGACGTCGAAAGCGGCCGCGCAACGCTCTGGAAGGAGCTCGCGCCGCCCGACATCGCAGGCGTGTCCGTGCGCGCCGTCGCCATGACGCCGGACGGGAAGTACTACGCCTACTCGTGCCAGCAGTATCTGAACACGCTGTACCTCGTCGAGAAGTTCGAGTCCTGGCGAAGACCGACCGTCGGGTCGCGCCTCCTCGGCCGCGGCCCATGAGCCTCTCGCCAGGTACCCGTCTGGGCCCGTACGAGATCCTGTCGCCGCTCGGCGCTGGAGGGATGGGTGAGGTCTACCGGGCGAAGGACACGCGCCTCGAGCGCGACGTCGCGATCAAGGTCCTCCCGGAAGAGTTCTTCGAGGATCAAGAAAGACGGCGCGCTTCGAGCGCGAAGCGAAATCGCTGGCGAGCCTGAATCATCCGGGCATCGCCGCCATCTACTCCTTCGAAGAAGTCTCCGCCCCGTCTTCGACGCGACACCTCCTCGTCATGGAGCTCGTCGAAGGAGAGGACCTCGGGCAGCGGCTCGTCTCCGGCCCCCTTCCGCTCGACGAGGCCCTGTCGACGCGCGACAGATCGCCGAGGCGCTGGAGGCGGCGCACGAGAAGGGGATCGTCCACCGGGACCTGAAGCCCGCCAACGTCAAGGTGACGCCCGAGGTCGTGTGAAGCTCCTCGACTTCGGCCTCGCGAAGATCTTCGAGGGCGACCCGACGGGCTCCTCGCCGTCGGTCACTCGCTCGCCGACCCTGACGGCACGGGCGACGGCGGCGGGTGATCCTCGGGACGGCGGCGTACATGAGCCCCGAGCAGGCGCGGGGAAAGACCGTGGACAAGCGGACGGACGTCTGGGCGTTCGGATGCGTGCTCTACGAGATGCTGGCGGGGAAGCGGGCCTTCGAAGGGGAGACCGTCAGCGACACGCTCGCGGCGGTCCTCATGAAGGAGCCCGACTGGACGGCGCTGCCGGCGGGAACACCCGGCGAAGTCAAAGAGATTCTTCGAAAGTGCCTGAGGCGCGATGCGAAGCTGAGGCTGCGCGACATCGGCGACGCGCGGCTGGACCTCGAAGAGCTCAGCCGCCGGACGACAGCCTCCGGCTCGTTACCCTTCGAAGAAAGACAGCGGTGCCGAGCCCCACTGTAGGTCGAAGTGCCTCGCCGGTCCGTGAGCGAGGGAGCAAGAAGTCTCTCTTTCTAGCCTGGGCGATTGCGGCCGCGTTCGCGGCCGCGGCGGGGGCGCTCGCGCTGCGCGCTCGCGCCCCGCAGGCGCCGGCCGTCCTGCGGTCGACCATCGTTCTCCCGGCAGGCCTCCGTTTCCGGGACGACAACACGCGGTCGCGCTTTCGCGCGACGGAAGGCGCCTCGCGTTCGCTGCGACGGACCGCGGCGGCACGAGACCCGGCTCTGGGTGCGGGCGACGGACAGCCTGTCGGCGCAGGCGCTGGACGGCACCGACGGCGCGACCGAGCCGTTCTGGTCGCCCGACGGACAGCACATCGGCTTTTTCGCGGACCGCAGGCTCAAGCGGGTGCCGGCGGCCGGCGGGACGGTCCAGACCGTGTGCGACGTCGCCGATCCGCGCGGCGGGACCTGGGGCGAGGGCGACGTCATCGTCTTCAGCCCCAACCCGTTCGGTGGCCTCCAGCGGGTATCGGCCTCGGGCGGGGCGCCCGTCCCGCTCACGACGACGTCGGAGAAGCCGATGACGCACCGGCTGCCGGTCTTCCTCCCGGGCGGCGGCCGCGTCCTCTTCTTCCAGGGCACGGGCCTGAAGTCGAAGGAGAACGGCGTCTTCTGCGTCGACCTCGGGACGAAGTTAGTGACCCGGGTCTCCGCGGAGAACAGCGGCGTCCTCTTCGCGCCCGGCGCTGCTCGTCTTCTCGCGCGACGCGAATCTCATGGCGCAGCCTTTCGACGCGGGCCGCCTGACGCTCTCCGGCGAGGCGGTGACGCTCGCGGAGAGGTCTGGTTCAACGGATTCCGATGGACCCCGAACGCCGGGGTCTCGGACACGGGGCTCCTCGTCGTCCGGCCGGGCGCGCGCCGCGTCGAAGAGCCAGCTCACGTGGCTGGACCTGGACGGGCAGGGTCCTCGGGAAGGCCGGCGCGCCCGCCGCGTTCGTAGCGGTGGACGTCTCCCCGGACGGCCGACGCGCGCTCGCCGTCCTCGCCGAGGAGACGGGACTTCAGACGGTCTGGATGTACGACCTCGAACGCGGCGTTCCGGGCCGGTTCGTCGCGGAGATGGATGCGCCGGCGACGCGCGCTGGTCGCCGGACGGCCGGCAGGTCGCCTACTCGGACGTGGACGGGAACGTCTATCATCAAGGCGACCGACGGCCTGTCGGCCGCGCGTCTCGTCCTCAAGGTGGAGGAGTCCGCCAACCAGCGCCCGAACAGCTTCACGGCGGATGGGGCCACTCTCGTGTTCGACCGCCAGGAGGAAGCCGAGGCTGGGACCTTCTCACCGTTGCGCTCCGGGTGAACCGACGGCGCGCCCTCTCGTCAAAACGCTCCGCGAACGACACCCTCGGCCGGGTCTCGCCGGACGGCCAGTGGCTCGCGTGGCTCTCGGACGAGACGGGGCGCAGGTCCGAGGCCTACGTCATGCCGTTTCCGAAAGGGGAGAGACGGCAGATCACGTCCTGCGGCGCGGACGAGCTCTTCTGGCTCGGCCGCTCCGGGAAGCTCGCGTGGATCCGCGACGGGCGGCTCCAGGCGGTCGCCATGACGGGACCCGACGCCGCGACGCCGCGCGCGCTCCTCGGCGGGCCTCGCGGTCGAGACACTGCGGCGCCGTCTCGCCGTCTCCGGACGGAAAGCGCCTGCTCGTCGCGCTGCCCGTGGACGCCGCCGCGGCCGACTCGCTCACGCTGATCACGAACTGGCCCGCGGAGCTGGCGAAGAAGTAGACGCAGCGCCCGCACCGGAAGGCACCGGGCCAGCAGATAAACTCGCGCGGGGGAACCGGCGCCGATGAGTCTCAGCACGGGCACTCGCCTCGGCCCCTACGAGATCCTTCCTCTCTCGGAGCGGGCGGGATGGGAGAGGTCTACCGGGCGAAGGACACCCGACTCGACCGCCTCGTCGCCTGAAGGTCCTGCCCGAGAGCCTGGTCGAAGATGCCGAAGCCGCTCGCTCGATTCGAGCGCGAAGCCAAGGCCGTGGCGGCGCTTTCGCACCCGAACATCCTCGCGATCCACGACTTCGGGCAGCACGAGGGCGTCGCCTTCGCGGTCATGGAGCTGCTCGAGGGCGAAACGCTGGGCGAGAGACTCGCCGCTTCGGCGAGCTTCCGACCCGGAAGGTCGTTCGAATACGCCCGTGCAGATGGCGCAGGGGCTGGCGGCGGCGCACGAGAGCGGGATCGTTCACCGGGACCTGAAGCCGGAGAACATCTTCGTGACGCGCGACGGGCTCGTGAAGATTCTCGATTTCGGGCTCGCGAAGTCGATGGAGCCTCGCTCGAGCGCCTCCGACCTGACGGGCTCGCCGACGGCCGAGGGAGGCACCCTGCCGGGAGCGGTTCTCGGCACGGTCGGATACATGTCGCCCGAGCAGGTGCGGGGCGAGGGCGTCGACCACCGTTCCGACTCTTCTCGTTCGGGGCGATCCTCTACGAGATGATCGCGGGCCGCCGCGCCTTCCAGAGGGGAAGCCACATCGAGACCCTCACCGCGATTCTCCGTGACGAGCCTCCGGAGCTCGCCCGCACCGGCCAGCCCTCCGCCGCGGGCCCGCTCGAGGAGATCGTGGCCCATTGCCTCGAGAAGAGCCCGGACGAGCGGTTCCAGTCGGCGCGCGACCTCGTGTTCGCCCTGCGCGTGGCCGAGCGGGAGAGCCTCGCCGTGCCGTCGGGGCGTCCGGACAGCGCGGCCTCCGCGGCGGTCGCGACCGGGACGGGCGGGGAAGCCTCTCATGCGTCGATCGCCGTGCTGCCGTTCCGCAACATGAGCGCCGACCGGGACGTCGAGTATTTCAGCGACGGCATGACGGAAGAGATCATCAGCGCGCTCTCGAAGATCGAGGCCCTGCGCGTCGCGTCGCGCACGTCGGCATTCGCCTTCAAGGGGAAGGACGAGGACGTGCGGAAGATCGGCGCAGCGCTCGGCGTGCGATCGGTACTTGAGGGGAGCGTGCGGCAGGCGGGCCGCAAGATCCGGATCACGGCCCAGCTGATCAGCGTCGCCGACGGCTACCACCTCTGGTCCGAGAAATTCGACCGCGAGATCGAGGACGTCTTCGCGGTCCAGGACGAGATCGCGCGCGCGATCGCGGAAACGCTGAAGGTGCGCCTCCTGCCGGCGGAGGCGACGCGCCTCGCCTCCCGCGGGACCGAGGACGTAGGGGCCTACGACGACTACCTGAAGGGGCGGTACCACTTCAATCGCCGGGAGCCGCCCGAAGCCATCGCGGAGTTCGAGCGGGCGCTCGCGAAGGACCCCGGCTACACGGCGGCCTGCACGGGGCTCGCGGACTCGTACTGCATCTACGGCTTCTACGGGGGGATCGACACGCTCGAGGCGCTCGCCCGGGCGCGCGCCGCCGCCACGAAGGCGCGCGAGCTGGAGCCCGAATCTGCCGACGCGCACGTGTCGCTGGCGCTCGTCGACCACTACTTCGCGTGGGATCTCGACCGCGAGGAGCTGGAGCTTCGCCGCGCGATCGAGCTGGCGCCCCGCTCCGCGGCGCGCTACAGCTGGCTCGGCCTGATGCTCGGGCTTCGCGACCGTACCGCCGAAGCGCTCGAGCTCACGCATCATGCCGCCTCTCTCGAGCCGTTCTCGGCCAATGTCCAGACGAACGTCGGGTGGAACCTCTTCGGGGCGCGACGTTTCGACGAGGCCCTGGAGGAGTTCGGGCGGGCCCTCCACATCGACCCGCGCGCCCCCTATCCGCTCTGGGCGAGCGGCCTGACCTGCCATCTCTCCGGGCGTCACGTGGAAGCCGTGGAGTTCCTGGAGCGTGCGGCCGAGGTCACCGGGCGGAAGCAGCCGCTCTATCTCGCCCTCCTGGGCGCCGCCTACGCGGGCGCGGGCCGACGTCCAGAGGCCGTGGCACTTCTCGAGGAGCTCCGCGGACGGCCGGCGAGCAGGTACGTGCCCCCCCTTCACCTCGCCTTCACTTACGTCGCGCTCGGCGAGACGGACGAGGCCCTGAGCGCGCTGGACCGGGCGTGCCGCGAGCGGAACGGCCTGACCTGGTACTGGGTTCGGGACAGCGCCGTCTTCGACGCGCTCCGCTCGGATTCCCGCTTTCCCTCGCTCCTCGCGAAGATCGTTCCCGCCTGAGCATCCGGTCTTCCGTGAGCCGGATCAGGCGGCCGCGGCCTTCGCGGGGACGATCTCCTGGAGCGCCGCCGCGAAGGCCTGGACCTCGTCCGGCTTTCCGACCGTCACGCGGAGCCAGTTCGGGAGGGACGGGAATTTCCGGCCGACGAGGATGTTCCTCTCGCGGAAGGCCTGGATGACCGGTGTGACGTCGCCACCGACGTCGATCATGATGAAGTTCGTCTCTGACGGAATCGTCCGCCGCCCCTGCCGCACCATCTCGGAGACGAGCCACTTCCGCGTGTCGTTCAGGAGCTTCCGCTGCGCGGGGACGAGGTCGGGGTCGGCGAGGCTCGCGAGCGCGGCCGCGAGGACGGCGGAGTTCGCGTTCGAGAACGTGGCGTACTTCGACATTTCGTCGATCCGCTCCTTCGAGCCGACCGCGTAGCCGAGCCTCAGGCCCGCCATTCCATAGATCTTCGAGAAGGTCCGCACGACGACGACGTTCGGGTGCTTCGGGATCAGCTCGAGCGCGCTCCGGTAGGACGGGCTCTCGACGAAGTGGTGGTACGCCTCGTCGACGAGGATCGTCGTCGCGGACGGGACCCGCGCGGCGAAGGTCGCCAGCTCGGCGCCTCCGACGATCGTGCCGGTCGGGTTGTTCGGGTTGCAGACGTAGACGAGGCCCGCGCCTCCCGCGCACGCCTCGGCCATCTTCGGGAGGTCGTGCCGGAAGTCGGATGTCAGCGGGACCGTGACCGGCTCGGCTCGAAGGACCTTCGCGTAGATGAGAACGGCCTCGAACGTCGGCTCCGCGGCGACGGCCTTCCGGCCCGGTCCCGTGAAGGCGAGGTCCGCCATCTGCAGGATCTCGGACGAACCGCAGCCGAGGGTGACCTGTTCGGGCGAGACGCCGTGGTGCTTCGCGATGGCAGCCCGCATCGCGTCCTCGGCGGCGTCGGGGTAGCGGTTCGCGATCGGGTCGGCGCCGACGAGGGCCTCCAGCGCCTTTGGAGACGGCCCGTAGGGGTTCTCGTTCGAATTCAGAAGGATCGCTCCGGCCGGCTTCGGGCGCCGCGCGGCCGCGGCGGTCCGGGCCAGGGGCGACTCGAGGAGGACGGCCCCGGCGGCGAGGCCGAGCGATCCGGCGAAGGCGCGGCGGGAGATGGTTGTCGGCATGGAAGGCCTCCTGACGCTCTTTCTCGGGCATCGATGATGCCAGCAGTTAGACTTTGCGCACAGTTGCCCGACTGAGACCAGACTCATTCCATGGGCGTCCGGGAACGCCCCCACTCGAGGAGGTTCAGAAAATGAGAGCAATCACGAATGGCGCAGCGCTCTTCCTCGCATCTTGCCTCGTCGCGACCGGGCCCATGACAGGTGCTGAGGCGCTGCCCCCCGACGCCGACCAGGCCAAAGCCGCCCTCGCGAAGTCGCCGCGCCACGGAGAGTGGGTCGACATCAAGCTTCCGGACGGAGGGAAGCTCGTCACGTGGGTCGTCTACCCCGAAAAGAAGGAGAAGGCGGGGACGGTGATCGTCATCCACGAGATCTTCGGACTGACCGACTGGGTGCGAGGCGTGGCCGACCAGCTGGCGAAGGAGGGCTTCATCGCCGTTGCCCCCGATCTCCTCTCGGGCAAGGGCCCGAATGGCGGCGGGACGGACTCTCTCGGGGACGAGGCGACGAAGGTGATCCGGACCCTGACGCCGGAGACCGTCAACGCGCGGCTCGACGCGGTACGCGACTACGCCCTGCAGATTTCCGGCGGCGAACGGAAAGATCGGCGCGGTCGGCTTCTGCTGGGGCGGCACGACGAGCTTCGCCTACGCCGTCGCCCAGCCGAAGCTCGACGCGGCCGTCGTCTACTACGGCTCGGCGCCCTCCGACCCGGCCGCGTACGCGAAGATCGGCGCGCCGGTGCTAGGCCTCTACGGCGGCGACGACGCGCGTGTGAACGCCACGATCCCGGCGGCCGAGGCGGAGATGAAGAAGCTGGGGAAGCGCTACGTCGTCCACGTCTACGATGGAGCGGGGCATGGCTTCCTGAAGCAGCTGACCGGCCGCGACGGCGCGAACATGAAGGCCTCGGAGCAGGCCTGGCCGGCCACGCTGGCGTTCTTCCGGGAGAGCCTCAAGTAGATGGCGCTCCCCGCCGGCCTGAGGCTCGGGCCGTACGAAATCGTTTCGGCCCTCGGTGCGGGCGGCATGGGTGAGGTCTACCGGGCGAAGGACACGAAACTTGGACGCGACGTGGCGCTGAAGGTCCTTCCGGAGGAGTTCTTCGAGGACAGGGAGCGGGTGGCGAGGTTCGAGCGGGAAGCGCGCTCGCTCGCAAGCCTGAACCATCCCGGGATCGCCGCCGTCCACTCCTTCGACGAGGCCTCGGGCCGCCATCTCCTCGTCATGGAGCTCGTCGAGGGCGAGACCCTCGCGGAGCGGATTGCGCGAGGAGCGCTTCCGCTGCGGCAGGTGGCGGCCCTCGGAGAGAAGATCGCCTCGGCGCTCGAGGCGGCGCACCGGAAGGGGATCGTCCACCGCGACCTGAAGCCGGGCAACGTCATGGTGACGACGACGGGCGTCAAGCTGCTCGACTTCGGGCTGGCGAAGATGCGGGCTCCGAGGAAGGCCGACGAGTCGGAGACCTCGGCCCCGACGGCGGCGAAGGACGTCACGCGCGACGGCGTCATCTTGGGAACGCCGTCCTACATGGCGCCCGAACAGCTCGAGGGAAAGGAGGCTGACGCGCGGACCGACCTCTTCGCCCTCGGCGCGGTGCTCTACGAGATGGCGACGGGCCGGAAGGCCTTCGCGGGGCCGAGCGAGGCCTCGCTGATTTCGGCGATCCTCTCGAGCGATCCGCCGCCGATCTCGTCGCTCCGGCCGGAGACACCCCCGGCGCTGGACCGGCTGGTCCGGACGTGTCTCGCGAAAGACCCCGACGCGCGCTGGCAGAGCGCCGGAGACGTCGCCCGGGAGCTGAAGTGGATCGCCGAGGAATCGGTGGCGGGAGCGGTCGCCGCCGCCGCCCACCGGGGCCGCGGCGGGCTCCGGGAGCGACTCGCCTGGGCCGTTGCCGTGGCGGCCGTGCTCTTCGGCGCACTTTCGGCGTACCTGCCCCGCCGACCTGTGGCCCCGGGGGAGCTCACACGCTTCGCGATCGGGCCGCCGTCCGGGCAAGGATTCCTTCCCATCGTGGAGCTCTCCCCGGACGCACGCCGCATCGCGTTCCTGC
This sequence comes from uncultured Acidobacteriota bacterium, assembly GCA_963821435.1. GTDB lineage: Bacteria > Acidobacteriota > Thermoanaerobaculia > UBA5066 > UBA5066 > DAOMFB01. Next base: position 230,281 of record CAWGDR010000012.1, on the reverse strand, counting down.
TCCAGGACGAGGGAGGGAAGAACTCGATCGGACTCCGGTCGCTCGACAACCTCGAGATCCGGCGCCTGCCGGGCACCGAAGACGCCCGCGGCATGTTCTGGTCGCCCGACGGCCGGGAGATCGCGTTCTTCGCCGACGGAAGGCTCAAACGGATGGGCGCCGAGGGCGGCCCCGCCCGGACGATCTGCGAAAGCGCCGGGGGGTTCTCCGGCGCATGGAGTCCCCGGGGCACGATCCTCTTCACGAAGGATTTCGGCGAGCCCATCGTCGCCGTTCCTGCGACGGGTGGCACGCCCGAGCCCGCAACGGCGCTCGATGGGACGGGGGGGACGTCGCCCATTTCCATCCCGCCTTCCTTCCCGACGGGCGGCACTTCGTCTTCGTGGCGCGCAACATCGACCCGGAGAAGACGTCCATCGTCCTCGCCTCGCTCGATTCGAAGGACGTCCGCCGGCTCTTCCATGCGGACTCCGCCGCCGTCTTTGCCGATCCCGGCTATCTTCTCTTCGCGCGCGACAACGCCCTTTTCGCGTGGAGGTTCGATTCGCGAAGGTTGGAGCTCGCCGGGGAACCCGCCCCCGCGTTCGAGCAGGTCCGCTACGGGACCGAAGACAACGTTCTCTCGGTCTCGACGGCTGGAGACCGGCTGGCGTACGTGCCCTGGCTCATGCGGCGGAGGCTCGTCTGGGTGGACCGGAAGGGGCGCGAGCTCGCCACCCTCGGCGAAACCGGGGGGTACGAGGACGTCCGCATTTCGCCGGACGGACGAAGGGTCGCCGTGGCGCTTCGAGACCCGACGCACGGGCAGAACCAGGATGTCTGGGTCCTGGACGCGTCGCGCGGAACGGGCTCCCGCATCACCGTCGAGCGGACGGATGAGTTCGACCCCGCGTGGTTTCCGGACGGCGAGCGTCTCGTCTACGTCTCCGACCGGCTCGGCTTACTACGATCTGTATGAACGGCCGGCCGGCGGAGGTGCGGAGAAGATCCTGCTTCGGACGAAGCAGGACAAGGTCCTGCCGACGGTGTCGCCCGACGGCCGGCATCTGCTCGTGAGCATCCCGGTACGCGGCAATCACACCCGTGTTCTGATCCCGCTCCCCGGCCCGGGCGATCCCGTTCCGCTGAGCGCCGGCACCCGGTTCTCGGAAGAACACGCCGAGTTCTCTCCGGACAGCCGCTGGACCTCCTTCGAGTCGGGCGAGTCCGGTCAGCGGGAGGTCTACGTGCAGCCCTTAGCCGGCGGCCCGAAGCGTCAGGTCTCGATCGGGGGCGGCCAGCTGCCGGTCTGGAATCGCAAGGGCTCCGAGCTTTTCTACGTCGCGCGGGACGGGATGCTGATGTCGGTTTCCGTCCGGCCTGGCGCGGACCGGTTCGAGATCGGCGAGCCGCAGCCTCTCTTCCTCCTGCGGCTCGGAACAACCGGAGAGATCCAGCTTCACCGCCACCCCTACGACGTCTCGCCGGACGGCCAGCGTTTTCTCGTGATCCGGCGCGCGCCGGACGCCGAAGCCGACAGCGCGGTCGTCGTCACGAACTGGACCGCGGTGCTCGGGAGAAGCCGGTGACGATCGCGTCGGGCACCCGGCTGGGTCCGTACGAAATCCTCGCCCCGCTCGGAGCGGGCGGGATGGGGGAGGTCTACCGGGCGAAGGACACGAAGCTCGGTCGGGACGTCGCGCTGAAGGTCCTGCCGGAAGAGTTCTTCGAAGGTGAAGAGAGGAGACAGCGGTTCGAGAGGGAGGCGAGGCTTCTGGCCGCGCTGAACCATCCGAACATCGCGGCCATCTATTCCTTCGAGGAAATCTCCGGTCGTCTTCCTCCTCGTCTTCGCGCCACCTCCTCGTGATGGAGCTGGTGGAAGGCGAGGGGCTGGACGCGAAGATCGCCTCCGGACCTCTTCCACTCGAAGAATCTCTTTCTCTGGCGCGCCAGATCGCCGAGGCGCTGGAGGCGGCGCACGAGAAGGGGATCGTTCACCGGGACCTGAAGCCCGCGAACGTCAAGGTGACTCCCGGACGGAAGGGTGAAGCTCCTCGACTTCGGCCTCGCGAAGGCATGGGAAGGGGATCCGGGAAGGGACAGCGCCTCGGGACTGACGCAGTCGCCGACGCTGACGGCGCGGGCGACCGCGGCGGGAATGATCCTCGGGACCGCGGCGTACATGTCGCCCGAGCAGGCGCGCGGCAAGCCGGTCGACAAGCGGGCCGACATCTGGGCCTTCGGCGTCGTCCTCTGGGAGATGCTGACCGGAAAACGCCTCTTCGACGGGGAGACGGTCTCGGACGTCCTCGCGGCCGTCCTCCGCGCCGAGCCCGACTGGGCGGCCCTGCCGGAGCAGACGCCGGCCGGCGTGAGGAGGGTTCTTCGAAAGTGTCTGCAGCGCGACGCGAAGCTGCGGCTTCGCGACATCGGCGATGCGCGACTGGACGTCGAGGAACTGAGCACGGCGGGTGCATCGAGCGCCTCCGGCCGATCACCCTTCGAAGAAGAGACCGCGGTGCCAGATCTCACTGTAGGTCGCACCGCTTCGGCGGCGTCTGCGCGAGGGAGCAGGAAGTCTCTATATCTCTCCTGGGCGATTGCGGCCGCGTTCGCGGCCGCGCTCGCCGCCACCTGGGCGCCGGGTGTCCGGAAGGCCGGCGCGCCGGCGGCGGAGGTCTTCAGGCTCGACATACCGGTTCCGGAGAGGTCGTTGCTGACGCTTTCGCTGGCGCTGTCGCCGGACGGGAAGAGCCTCGTCTTTGCGGCGCTCGGGGCGGACGGGACGATACTCCTCTGGCTCCGTCCACTCTCGGCCGCGGAGGCCCGCCCCGTCCGGGGAACGGAGGACGCCCGCTTCCCGTTCTGGTCGCCCGACTCGAGGGCGATCGGCTTCTTCGCCTTCGGAAAGCTGAAGGCTCTCGACGTCGGAACCGGGACGGTCACGACGCTTTGCGACGCGCAGGACGGCAGGGGTGGCTCGTGGGGCGCCGGCGACGTCATCCTCTTCGCGCCGACGACGGTGGCTCCGCTGTCCCGCGTCTCCGCGCGGGGCGGCACGCCGTCGACCGAAACGGCCCTGGACAAGACCCTGAAGCAGGGGAGCCACCGCTGGCCATACTTCCTGCCGGACGGAAAGCGGTATCTCTTCCTCGGGCTCTCTCCCGTCGACGACGGGCGGGGGATCTACCTTGCCGAGCTCGGCCGGGCCGGCTCGCGCCGCCTCACCCTGATCTCGGGCCGAGCGGAATGGGTGGAGCCCGGGGGGCTGCTCTGCGTCCGGGACGGGCGGCTCGTCTTCCAAAGGATCGACCTCGGGGCGGGCCGGCCCGCGGGCGACGCGGTGGTCCTCGCGGACGGCCTCGAGTACGTCCGCGACGTCGGGCCGACCGGCGCCTCGCCGTTTTCCGCGTCTCGAACGGGGATCATCGCGTGGCGCGAATACAACGAGACCGAGGGGCGGCTTCTCTGGCGGGACCGGGCCGGCAAGGTACTCGAGAGCCCGATCCCGCCCGGCTCCTACTCCGAGCCCTACTTTTCACCCGACGGAAGGAGCGTGACCGCCGGAGCGAGCTTTTCCGGGATTTCGGTTTCGAGCGTCTGGACGATCGACCTTGCGCGCGGTGCGACGTCGCGCCTGACGTTCGAGGAATCGAGAGACCTCTCGCCCTGCTGGTCTCCGGACGGCTCGTGGATCGCATACTCCTCGCAGCGGGACGGGAAGTCGGACATCTACAGGAAGGCTGCGAACGGCGTCGGAGCGGAGGAGCTCCTCTGGAAGGCCCCCGAGGACAAGTACCCCGACGACTGGACCGCTGACGGCAAGGCGCTCGTCGTCGAGAAGGAGTCGCCGTCGGGAAAGAGCGAACTCTGGCTGCTGCCGGTGACCGGAGACCGGACGCCGGCTCCGCTTCTCTCGGCGGCCGGGAACACGGTCCACGCGGCGGTCTCCCCCGGCGGCAGGTACGTGGCCTACGTCTCGGATGAGACCGGGCGCGCCGAGGTCTACGTCCAGACGATGCCGCCCGGCGGCGGGAAATGGCAGGTCTCCACGTCCGGCGGCGACCAGCCGACGTGGCGCAAGGACGGGAAAGAGCTCTACTTTCTTGCGTCGGACGGGCGGTTGATGGCGACGCCCGTTGCGGCCGGTTCGGCATTCTCGTCCGGCTCGCCCGTCGCGCTCTTCGACGCCATGGCCGGCGAGCCGTCGATCAAGGGCGCCCGGAACTTCTACGTTCCGTGGCGCGACGGGTCGAAATTCCTCATGCAAACCTATCCGCGATTCGGAAAGGCCAACGTCATCCACGTCATCGTCAATTGGACGGCCGGGGCGGAACGGAAATAGCGGCGTCCAGCGCCTTTTCGAGCTCCGCCGCCGCGGTGACCGCCTGCGGCGTCGGGGCGGCGTCGCTCGACTCGACGACACCGTAGAGCGTCGTGAAATCCCGGTCCAGCTTCTCGAGGTCCCGGACGAGCTTCAAACGCTCCTTCGCGGTCTCCGGCAGGGCGCGGGCCTGCGCCAGCGCCTTTCCGGTCCGCTCGAGAAGCGCCGTGATCCGCCGCGCGAGGGCGAGCTGCGCGTCGAGCCCCTCGGAAGACGTCGCGATCCGCGGATCCATCCGGAGCTTGAGCGGCTGCTCGAGCGCCGTCCCGTCCACGGTCAGCCGCACGGTGTAGAGGCCGGGGACAGCCAGGGGGCCCTGCGGGCCGCGGGGCGTGTCGCCGGGAATCGCGCTGATCGGGTACTCGCGCTCTTCCGCCGCCGGGTCGGGATAGCGGAAGTCCCAGACGAATCGGTGGAGCCCGGGGCTGGCGGCGAGGATCCTCGGACGACGAACCCAGGACGAGGCGATCTTCAGGTTCGATTCGTCCGGACGGGGCGGGTCGGCGCTCGAATACCGCCGGACCACCTGCCTGTACGAGTCCAGGATCTCGAACGTGACAGGCCCCCGCGGGGCCGCGCCCAGCCAGTAGGTCAGGATCGCCCCGTCGGGCGGGTTCTCGCCGGCCGGCTCCTCGGGGGGAAGGGGCGTGTCGGTGTTCCGGCTCCGGCGGACGCGCGTCGCGGTCTGCGGCGAGAAGAGGTGGACGTAGGATGCCGTGACGGCGGGCGTCAGCTGGCGGAGGGGCGTGACGTCGTCGAGGATCCAGAACGAGCGGCCGTGGGTCCCGACGACGAGGTCGTCCCCGTGGACGACGAGGTCCCGGACCGAGGTCGCCGGGAGATTGACCTGGAGCGGCATCCAGGAGCCTCCGTCGTCGAACGAGACCGCGACCCCCCGTTCGGTGGCGGCGTAGAGAAGCCCCTTCCGGACCGGGTCGGCGCGGACCGAGTTGACGGGGGCGTCTTCGGCGAGGCCGCTCGCGATCTCGGTCCAGCTCTTCCCGAAGTCCCGGGTCCGGTAAACGTGGGGTCGGAGGTCGTCGAGCCGGAACCGGTTCACGGCGGCGTAGGCGGTCCACGACTCGTGCGGCGAGGCCTCCAGCATGGACACCTTGCTCCAGGGCGTCAGCGCGGGCGGCGTCACGTTCGCCCAGCTCTTCCCGCCGTCCCGCGTGACGTGAACGAGGCCGTCGTCGGTTCCCGCCCAGATCAGGTCGGCGTCCCGCGGCGAGGGGGCGACGGTGTAGATGACGCCTCGCCGCTTTTCCTTGAGAGCCGCCTCGAGCTCGGGCTTCCGGTAGACGCCGACGCTCGCCGGGACGCCGGGCGCCTCCCGGGTGAGATCGGGGCTGATGACCTCCCAGTGGCGACCGCCGTCGGCGGTTCGGAAGAGAACCTGCGCGGCGTAGTAGAGGATCCGGGGGTCCGCCGGCGAGAAGACGACCGGGGCGGTCCGAAGGAAGCGGTAGTTCTCCGTCCGAACCGGTTCAGGCGAGACGTCCTGCGCGTCCTTCGTGGCATGGGAAAAGCGCGTCAGCTTCCCGCCGTAAACGATGTCGGGATTCAGCGGGTCGGGCGCGACGTACCCCCACTCCTCCGCCGCGACCGGATGCCAATCCCTGAACGTGATCGAGCCGTCGTCGCCGCGGCTCGCGATGCCGACGGAGCCGCTCTCCTGCTGGCCGCCGTAGACCCAGTAGGGAAATCGGCTGTCGGTCGAAACGTGGTAGAGCTGCGCGGTCGGCTGGTTGTACCAGCTGCTCCACGTCTCGCCGCCGTTTACCGTGATCGTCGCCCCCTGGTCCGCCGCGAGGAGCATCACCCGCGGTTCCGCGGGGTCGATCCAGATCGTGTGGTAGTCGTCGCCTCCCGGCGCACCCTTGACGGCGGTGAAGGTCTTCCCGCCGTCCGCCGAGCGGTAGAACGAGGTGTTCGCGACCCAGACGACGTCGGCGTTCCGCGGGTCGACCTTCACCTCGGCGAAGTCGGACGCCCGACCGTTGACGCGCTCCTCGGCGTTGACGCGGCGCCAGCTCTCGCCGCCGTCGTCGGAGCGGTAGAGGCCGTTGTGCTCCGCGTCGGCCTCGACGACGGCATAGAGGCGCCTCGGATCGGCCGGCGCGACCGTCATGCCGATGCGGCCGAGCCCCTGCTCGAAGGTCGGGAGCCCCTTCCCGGTCTTCCGCCAGGTCGTGCCGCCGTCGGTCGACTTGTAGAGGCCGCTCCCCGGCCCCCGGAACTCGCCGTTCTCCCATGGCCCCAGTCGCGACTCCCAGAGCGCCGCATAGACGACGTCGGGGCTCGACGGGTCGCGAGCCAGCGCGATGGCGCCGGTGTTCGCATCGCTGTAAAGCACCTTCCGAAACGTCTCGCCGCCGTCGGTCGAGCGGAAGACGCCCCGTTCCTCGTTGGCGCCATATGGGTGTCCGAGGACTGCGACGAGAAGCGTCCGCGCGTCCCGCGGATCGACGGAGATCGCGGGAATCTGCTGCCCGTCGCGGAGGCCGAGGTGCGTCCAGCTCCTTCCGGCGTCCCTCGAGCGGTAGACACCGTCGCCGACGGAGAGGTCAGGGCGCTGGAGCCCCTCGCCGCTCCCGACGTAGAGAACGTCGGGATCGGACGGGGCCACGGCGATCGACCCGATCGACTGCGTTGGCTGGCCGTCGAAGATCGGGACCCAGTTCTGGCCGTAGTCGGTGGTCCGGAAGACGCCGCCGTTGCAGACCCCGACGTAGAAGAGCCCCCCGTGCCCGGGCACTCCCGCCGCCGCGACCGTCCGTCCGCCCCGGAACGGCCCGATCATCCGCCACCGCATCTCGCGGAAGAGGTCCCGGAGCGAACGGCGCCTCCGCGCCGAGCACGGTACGGAAGCTCCAAGAAGAAGCAGGGGCAGGACGCGGCGCAGCTGACGCAACTTCGACCTCCGCCCGCCTGCATCCGGGCCTGGCGGGCTGCGAGATGATGCCCTGAAGAGCGGCGGCCGGCATCCGATCGCCATCTTGATACCCTCTCTCAATGCCCCTCGGAGCCGGCGAACGTCTGGGTCCCTACGAAATCGTCGCCGCCATCGGGGCCGGAGGGATGGGAGAGGTCTACCGGGCCAGGGACACGCGGCTCGGGACGCGACGTCGCCGTCAAGGTCCTGCCGGCCAGGTTCGCTGCGGACGCCGAGATGCGCCAGCGATTCGAGCGCGAGGCCCGGACGATCTCCCAGATCTCGCACCCGAATATCTGCGCGATCTTCGACGTTGGATCCCAGGACGGCATCTCGTTTCTCGTCATGGAGCTCCTCGAGGGGGAGTCGCTGGCCGATCGGCTCGTGAAGGGTCCGCTCCCTCTGCCGCAGGCCCTCCGAATCGGGCGCGACATCTGCGCGGCGCTCGCGGCCGCGCACCGGAAGGGGATCGTCCACCGCGACCTCAAGCCGGCGAATGTCTTCCTGCTCGAAGCGGGGACGAAGCTGCTCGACTTCGGCCTCGCGAAGCTGCGCGAACGGGTCGAAGCGGGGGAGGTGTCCCAGCTTCCGACCGAAGGGACCTCGCCCCTGACGGGGGCCGGCACGATCCTCGGGACGCTCGCCTACATGGCGCCGGAGCAGCTCGAAGGGAGGCCCGCGGACGCTCGTACCGATCTCTTCGCACTCGGGTCGTACTCTTCGAGATGGTCGACGGGGAAACGCCCCTTCACCGGCGACAGCTCGACGGCCGTGATCACTGCGATCCTCACGGACTGAACCTGCCCGCCGTTTCCACTCTCCGAGCGCTCTCGCCCCCAGCCCTCGACCGCGTCGTCAGGACCTGCCTGGCGAAAGACCCGGAAGAACGCTGGCAGAACGCCGCCGATCTCGGACGGGAGCTCTCGTGGATCGAAAGCGGAGGCCGGGAGGGTGTTGACGTGGCGGCCGGACGCGAGTCGGGGAGGAAGCACCTCCCGCGCGCCCGGTGGCTTCCGTGGCTCGTCGCGGCGATCGGCGCCGCACTGGCGGTCGGCGCGCTTCTCCGCCCGCGGGCGCCGGAAAAACGTCCGGCGCAGGTGGTCCGCTTCGAATTGCCGCCTCCCAGCGGGCGGTCCCTCCTGACGTCCCTCGAGACGACCGTCCTCGCGGTCTCGCCCGACGGATCCAGCATCGCATTCATCGTGACCGACAGGCCTCGGACCGGTCCCAGCCTGACGGCGGCATCGGAATCGGGGGAAGGGCGGGGAATCTGGGTCCGCGACCTTTCGAAGACCGAAAGCCGGCCCGTTCCGGGGACCGAGGCGGCCTCGTCGGTCTTCTGGTCGCCGGACGGGAGGTCTATCGGATTCTTCACGCCGGGGAAGCTCAAGCGCATCGACGTATCCGGAGGCGCGGCCCTTTCGGTCTGCGACGTGCCGGTGGGTAGCGGATTCTCGGGAACCTGGGGGAGCGCCGGCGACATCCTCTTTTCGAGCATCCAGGGGAACACGATCTTCCGGGTGCCGGCCTCGGGGGGGACGCCCGCCCCATGGCTCGAGGGCGACGCTTCTCGGGGGGAGGTTCGTCTCTCCTGGCCATTCTTCCTTCCCGATGGAAAGCGGTTTCTCTATCTCGTCCGGTCCCGCGACCGGACGGCACGGCTCATGTACAAGTCTCCGGGGGAAGCGCCCCGGCCTCTCGTCGCCGCGTCCTCCACGGTCCAGTACGGCGATCCCTACCTGTTGTACGTCCGCGACGCCACCCTCCTCGCGCAGCGCTTCGACTGGCGGAGCGGCCGCCTCGACGGCGAGGCCATCTCCCTCGCATCTCACGTCAACTACTTCTATTCCAACGGGAAGGCCTCGTTCGCGGTTTCGGCGGCCGGCACGCTCGCTTATCAGTCCCACGACAGCGTGAGTCACATCGGCTGGGTGGACCGGACCGGACGGGAGCTCGCCACGGTCGGCGCCCCCGGCAACTTCCGGGATCTCTTCCTTGCCCGAGACGGGCACCGATTTCTCTTCGACAAGAGGGAGCCGGGCGGCGGGACCTTCGACGTCTGGTCCTACGACCTCGAGAGGAACCTCGAAACGCGGATCACCGCCTCCCCGGAGACCGAGGCAAGCCCCCTGGAGCTTCCGGACCGGCAGGGGATCGTCTGTTCGGCCACCCGCGGTGGACAGCCTCAGCTCTACCGCCTGGATCCGGCGAGCGGCCGCGAGGAGCCGCTGGCCCCGGGAGGGGATACGTTCCAGTGGGCCGAGGACGTCTCACCCGACGGGAAGACCCTCTTCTACACGGAGAGGACGGCGACGGCGCCTTTCGACGTCTGGGCGCTGCCGCTGTCTCCTCGAGGCCCTCCCGTCCGGCTGCTCCACTCCCCGTTCAGCAAGAGCGACGTGCGCCTCTCGCCCGACGCGCGATTTCTGTCGTTCATCTCGGACGAGTCGGACCGGCCCGAGGCGTACGTGATGCCGTACCCGGGCCCGGGTGAAAAGACGCGCGTGTTGTCGGGCGGCGCGCGCCTCCTGCGCTGGAGCCGGGACGGGCGCGAGCTCTTCTGTCTCACCGCCGATCTGCGCTTCATCTCCGTGCCCATCCGGACGAGTCCGGCGCTCGCGATCGGAGCGCCACGAGTACTCTTTCAGCTCCACGGAAGGCCCTGGAGCAGCTTCGAGGCGGCGCCCGACGGAAAGCGCATTCTCGCCGTCGTCCCGGACCTCATCGCCGACGAGCAGCCGCTGACAGTCATCGTCAACGCGCTCGCGGGGCCGGGCTCTTGAGCCTCGCTTCCGGCACGAAGTTAGGCCCGTTCGAGATCCTCTCGCCCCTCGGCGCGGGCGGGATGGGGGAGGTCTACCGGGCGAGGGACGTGCGCGTCGACAGGGCGGTCGCCTTGAAGGTGTTGCCGGAAGAGTTCTTCGAGAGTGAAGAGAGGAGGCAGAGGTTCGAGCGGGAGGCTCGTATGTTGGCGAGCCTCAATCATCCCGGGATCGCCGTTCTTTACTCATTCGAAGAAATCCCCTCTTCCTCTTCCGCGTCGCGCCATCTCCTCGTGATGGAGCTCGTCGAGGGTGAGGACCTCGGGCAACGGCTCGCGTCCGGCTCTCTTCCTCTCGAGGAGGCTCTCGGGTACGCGAAGCAGATCGCCGAGGCGCTGGAGGGGGCGCACGAAAAGGGAATCGTCCACCGCGACCTGAAGCCAGCGAACGTGAAGGTCACGCCCGACGGCAGGGTCAAGCTCCTCGACTTCGGACTGGCGAAGATCTTCGAGGGAGACGGCCTGAGCGGATCTTCGGCGGGTGCGACCCAGTCGCCGACGCTGACGGCGCGGGCGACGGCGGCGGGGATGATCCTCGGGACGGCGGCATACATGAGCCCGGAGCAGGCGCGGGGCAAGTCCGTCGACAAGCGTGCGGACGTCTGGGCATTCGGCTGCGTCGTCTACGAGATGCTGACGGGGAAGCGGGCGTTCGAAGGCGAGACCGTCAGCGACACGCTCGCGGCCGTCCTGATGAAGGAGCCTGACTGGGCGGCGCTGCCGGCCGGAACTCCGGAAAAAGTCCGGGAGATCCTCCGGAAGTGCCTGAGGCGCGACGCGAAATTCCGGCTTCACGACATCGCCGACGCGCGGCTGGACCTCGAAGAGCTCGGCGGAAGTGGAGGGACCGATCGGGCCAATTCCGCCTTCGAAGAAAAACAGGCGGTGACGAATTCCACTGTAGGTCGAAGTGCTTCGCCGGGTCATGAGCGAGGGAGCAAAAAGTCTCTCCGTGGATTGCCTGGGCGTTCGCGGCCGCTTTCGCGGCCGCGGCAGGGGCGCTCGCGCTAAGCGCTCGCGCCCCGCAGCGCGCACAGGCGATCGAAGGCCAGATCCTCCTCTCGTCCGAGGACCTGATGGACGGCGGAGGCGCCGCCGTCGTCCTGTCGCCCGACGGGAGCCAGCTCGCTTACGTGACCCGAGGCCCGCGCGGCCGACTCTACCTGCGGCGGCTCGATCGTCTCGTCTCGGCCGAGGTCCCGGAGTCGGACGCCGCCATAAGCCCGTTCTTCTCGCCGGACGGAAAGTGGATCGGCTTCTTCGCGGGCGGCAAGCTCCGCAAGGCGCCCGTCTCGGGTGGTGCGCCGTCCACGATCTGCGACGCCTCGCTCCCGCGCGGCGCCGCCTGGGTCTCCGACGACGCGATCGTCCTCGCGCCGCAGACGACGGGGGGACTCTTCGTGGTCCCGGCTTCCGGCGGCGAGCCCCGGCCTCTGACGAAGGCCGACGTCTCCGCGCGGGAGCGCTCGCACCGCTGGCCCGCGGCCCTGCCCGGCGGGAAGGCCGTCCTGTTTTCGACGCAGCTCTCCGGCGGCGAATACGACGAGGGAATCGTCGAGGCCGTCGAGATCGCGTCGGGGAAGAGGACCGTCGTTCACAGGGGAGGGGCGTACCCGCGCTGGGCGCCGTCCGGGCACGTCCTCTTCGCGCGGAAGGGGACGGTCTACGGAATGGCCTTCGACGCGCGCCAGCTCGTCCCGGCAGGGCGTCCGGTGCCCGTCCTCGAAAAGATCATGTCCTCCACAGGAGGCGAAGCGCCGTCCGACGGCAGCGCGCAGTTCGACGTGTCGACGTCGGGATTCTGCGCGTACCGGACCGGCGAGAACGAGACACTCTACAAACTGGCGCTCGTCGACCGGAAAGGGACGGTTCTGAAGAAAGGAGGCGCGCGGCGGGGATACTCCTGGGCGCGCTTCGCGCCCGACGGGAGTCGCGTCGTCATCGTGATCAGCGACGGGGCCAAGAGCGACGCCTGGGTCCACGACATCGCCCGCGACACGTTTTCGAAGCTGACGTTCGACGGCGACGCCCAAACGGCGGTGTGGAGTCCCGACGGCCGCGACGTCGCGTTCACAGGCGACCGCGCGCTCGGGCTCGTCACGACGCCCGGCGGATCTCCGGCGACGATCCGCGGCGTCTATCTGAAGCGCGCCGACGGGTCGGGGCCTCCGCACCTCCTCTTCAAGATGGCGGGGACGCTCGGCGTCACGGGCTTCTCGCCGGACGGCCGGATGCTCGCGTTCCAGGTGACGAGGCCCGAGACCCAGCAGGACCTCGCCTTGATCCGGCTCCGGGACGGCCAGCCGGAAGGAGAGCCCGCGATCGTGGTGGCGGGTCCCGCGAACGAAGGCCTCGGAGTCTTCTCGCCGGACGGGCGATGGCTCGCCTACGACTCCACGGACGGCGGTCACGGGTACGTCTTCCTCCGGAGCTCAGCGGGCGGAGACGCGAAGTGGCAGGTCTCGGATGGGATGGCGTCGAACCCGCGGTGGGCGCGGGACGGGACCCTGTACTTCCTGCGCCAGGACGGCTTCATCGCGTCGACGCGTGTCACGTCGGAGGGGGGCGCTCCCGTCTTCGGGAGGGAAGAGACGCTCGTCCGGCTCGAGTCGTACGACATCGGCAGCCGGATCACGAACGGGTGGGATGTCTCGCCGGACGGCCAGCGGTTCTTCGTCCTCGTACGCGAAGGAGCCACGAGCAGCCTCGAGGTCAACCACGTGACTCTCGCCTCGGACTTCGCCGACGAGCTCAGGCGCCTCGCGCCGGCGGGCGGGAAATGACGCTCCCTGCGGGCTCGAGGCTCGGCTCCTTACGAGATCCTCTCGCCCCTCGGCGCGGGCGGGATGGGGGAGGTCTACAGGGCACGGGACACGCGCCTCGACCGGACCGTGGCGCTGAAGGTCCTGCCGGAAGCGTTCTTCGAGGACAGGGAGAGACGGGAGCGCTTCGAGAGAGAGGCGAAACTGCTGCGAGCCTCAACCATCCGGGCATCGCCGCCATCTACTCATTCGAGGAAATCCCCGGGTCTCCCGGTTCCTCGGGCCGGCACGTCATCGCGATGGAGCTGGTCGAGGGGGAGACCCTCGACGAACGGATCCGGCGCGGCCCCCTGCCTCTCAGGAATCGCTCGTCCTGGCGCGACAGATCGCCGAGGCGCTGGAAGCGGCGCACGAAAAAGGAATCGTCCACCGCGACCTGAAGCCGGCGAATGTGAAGATCTCGGCCGACGGAAGGGTGAAGCTCCTCGACTTCGGGCTCGCGAAGGTGTCGGAACCGTCCCAACCGGGCGTCACGTCGTCGCCGACGCAGAGCGCCGGCCTCACGCTTGCCGGCGCCGTGATGGGCACCGCACCCTACATGTCGCCCGAGCAGGCACGGGGCGCACCGGTGGACGAGAGAACCGACGTCTGGGCGTTCGGCTGCTTGCTCTTCGAGCTCCTGGCCGGAAGAGGGCCTTCCCGGGCGAATACGTCGCCGACACCCTCGCCGCCATCCTCCTGGGAGAGCCGGATCTCTCGCTCCTTCCCGCCGGACGCCTCCGGCATTCGCGATCTCCTTCGGCGGGCGCTTCGAAAGGACGCCGCCCGGCGGCTGACCGGAATTCGCGAGGCGCGGCTCGAAATCGAGAAGGACCTGGCTCCGGCCGAGGCCCAGCCCGCGCCCCGGACCCGCCTCGTGCAGGTGACGTCGGCCGAGGGCGTCGAGGAGTTCCCCGGCTTTCTTCCCGGATGGCCGACGGATCGTCTTCGCCGGGACGACGGCGGGCTGCGGCGTCTCGTCCGGATGGATCTCGGCTCGGGGACAGAGGAGGCCCTGACGGCCGGCTTCAGCGACGACATCCAGCCGGACTGTTCCCTCGGATGGCCGGACCGTCACCTTCGTCCGGGCGCGCGCGGCGGGGAAAGACTCGAGCCGAGCGACGTCTTCGGCGCCTACGAGGGAGGCGACGTCTGGTCCCTCGACCTTCAGACGCGGCGCGAAAGCCGGCTCGCCGAGAACGCCTTCAACCCGTCGGTCTCGCCGGACGGCGCGCGCATCGCTTTCGACGCCTCGTGGGCGGGCCCCCGGCGGATCTGGACGGCGGACGCCCGCGGCCGGAATCCCGACAGGCGACCGGCGACGTCTCCGAGGCGATCGTCCACGTGCGGCCCCGGTGGTCGCCCGACGGCCGGCGCCTCGTCTTCCAGAACGTCGAAAGGACGAAGTTCGACGTGCGAGTCGCCGATCTGGAGACGAAGGCTCTCACCTGGATCACGGACGACCTGTCTCTCGACCTTCAGCCGGTCTGGCGGCCCTCCGGCGCCGCGATCGTCTTTTCCTCGCAGCGGAGCGGCGGCCTCAACCTCTGGCGCCTTCCCGTTGACGGCTCGGGAACGCCGAGCAGGCCGCTTGCAGCAGCTGACCACGGGCGCGGGACAGGACGTCGGCGCCGCCGATCTCTCGCGACGGGACGAAGCTCGCCTTCACGGTCCTCCGGCAGAACGCCGAGCTCTGGAAGCTGCCGGTCGACCCGGTTCACGGGCGTCCGGCCGGCAGGCCGGAGAAGGTGGTCGCCGGGAACGCGGAGAGCAGCGCGCGGCTGCTGGTCGCCGGACGGGTCCCTCATCGCCTTCAACTCGGACCGGAGCCGGGGAGATGAACCTGTGGCTCTTCGACGTCGCGTCGCGCGAGGTCGGCCGGTGACGCGCGGCCCGGGCGGCGACTACCAGCCCCGCTTCTCGCCCGACGGGACGCGCCTCGTCTTCTTCTCCTGCCGGCGAGGGGCCGCCCGACATCTGGAGCGTGAGCCTCGACGGCTCGGGCCTCACCCGGCTCACCGCGAACGGCGCCATCAACGTGAACCCGGCCTGGTCTCCCCGACGGCCGCCACATGGCGTACATGTCGGACCTCGGCGGGCGGATGGAGGTCTGGCTGATGGACGCCGACGGCCGCGGCCGCGGCCGCTGACGGAGGTCGGCGTCATGGGCCATTTCCTCCTCTTCACGAAGGACGGGCGCCACGTCGTCTTCCGCTGCCCGTCCAACCCGCCGCGGACGCTGCGCGTACCGGTCGCGGGAGGCGAGGCCGACGCCGGTCGGCGACGTGCGCGGCGGCGCCCACATGTCGTTCTCGCCCGACGCCTCCCGGATCGCCGACGTCGTCGAGCACAAGGCGCTCTGGATCTCCTCGCTCGGCGAGGGCGGCGAGCCGGAGGAGGTCTTCGCCTTCGACGACCCCGACGTGCGGATCGACTATCCGGTCTGGTCGCCGGACGGCAGATTCCTTCTCTTCGACCGCGTCCGCCCGCGCGGCGGCGACGTCTGGATGCTGGAGTCCGCGTGAGGCCGTCGGCCTCCGGGATCGCGGCTCTCGGGTATCCTCGGCCGATCCGTCTCGACGGGAGGGCATGTTGGAGCGATTCACGGGGCTGATCGGCCTGGCGGTCGTGCTGGGCGGTGGCGCTGGCCCTCTCGAAGAACCGCAAGGCGATCCGCTGGCGGACGGTGGGCTGGGCATTCGCGCTCCAGATGGCGTTCGGCGTCCTGGTCCTCTACTGGGAGCCGGGCAAGCAGGCGCTCGAGTCGTTCTCGAACGGCGTCTCGCGCGCCATCGGTTTCGCGGACCAGGGCGCCGGCTTCCTGTTCGGGTGGCTCGCCGGGCCGATGGAGCCGCTCGGCGAGAAGACGGGCCTCCCGTTCCGCGGCTTCATCTTCGCGTTCAAGGTGATGCCGATCGTCATCTTCATCTGCGCCTTCTTTTCGATCCTCTACTACTTCGGCGTCATCCAGCGTCCTCGTCCGCGGGATGGCGTGGGTGATGCAGAAGACGATGAAGGTCTCGGGCGCCGAGGCGCTCTGCGTGGCCGCGAACGTCTTCATCGGGCAGACCGAGGCGCCCGTCCTGATCGCGCCGTACATCGCCGTCGCATGACGACGTCCGAGCTCCTGACGATGATGACCGGAGGGATGGCGCACGTCTCCGGCGCCGTGATGCTCGCCTACGTCACGATGGGGGCCCCCCTGAAGTACCTCATCACCGCGTCCGTCATGGCGGCACCGGGCACGTTCCTGATCGCCAAGATCCTCTGGCCGGAGACGGAGACGCCGGTGACGATGGGAACCGTGAAGATGCAGGTCGAGAAGACGAGCGCGAACTTCATCGACGCGGCGGCCACGGGAGCCACCGCAGGGGATGACGCTCGTCCTGAACATCTCGGCGATGCTCATCGCGTTCATCGCGCTGATCGCGATGCTGAACGGTTTCCTCGGCTGGCTCGGGGGCTTCTGGGGCCAGCCCGGCTTCTCCCTCCAGGTGATCTTCGGCTGGGTGCTCGGGCCGCTCGCCTACATCCTGGGAGCTCCGAAGCAGGACGCCGCGACCGTCGGCAACCTGATCGCGAACAAGACGGTCATCAACGAGTTCTTCGCCTTTTCGATGATGAAGGACGTGGTCGGCAGCCTCTCGGAGAAGGGGAAGATCATCGCCACCTTCGCGCTCTGCGGCTTTGCGAATTTCTCCTCGATCGGCATCCAGATCGGCGGGATCGGCGGGCTCGCGCCGTCCCGCAAGTCCGACCTCGCCCGTCTCGGATTCCGGGCGCTGCTCGCGGGCTCTCTCGTCAGCTTCATGACGGCGGCGATCGCCGGCATCCTCATGAACTAGGAAGGCCGGCATGGACACGAAGCTCTCGGCGGCGGCGACATGGCTCCGGCGAGGCTCCCGGAGCCGCCCGCGGTCGGGGTCATCCTCGGCTCCGGCCTCGGGGAGCTTCGCCGGCACGCTCCGCGACCCGCTGAAGGTCCCGTACGGCGAGATCCCGGGGTTCCCCGCCTCGGCGGTGGTCGGCCACGCCGGGACGCTCGTGGCTGGGCGGGTGGGGGGCGTGCCGGTCGTGGCGCTCTCCGGGCGCGTCCACTACTACGAGGGGCACCCGATGGAGCAGGTCGTCTTCCCGGCGCGCGTCCTCGGCCTCGTCGGGTGCCGGGACGTCGTCGTGACGAACGCCGCGGGAGGGATCTCTCGGGCGTTCCGCGCCGGCGACCTGATGCTCATCGAGGACCACATCAACCTCTTCGGGACGAACCCCCTGATCGGCGCGCACGACGGCGACCTCGGGCCCCGGTTTCCCGACATGTCCGACGCCTACCGGAAGGACCTGCGCGAGGTGGCGCTCCGCGTCGCGCGGCGCGAGCGGATCCCTCTCCGCCGCGGCGTCTACGTCGGCGTCCACGGCCCGTCCTACGAGACGCCGGCCGAGATCCGGGCTTTCCGGACTCTCGGCGCCCACGCGGTCGGCATGTCGACGGTCCCCGAGGTCATCGCCCTGAACCAGATGGGCGTCGGCGTGGTCGGGATCTCCTGCATCACGAACATGGCGGCCGGCGTCCTCCCGAAGAAGCTCGTTCACGCCGAGGTGCTGGAGACGACGAACCGGGTGAAGGAGCGCTTCGTGCGGCTCCTCACGGCGCTCGTCCAGGCGATCGGCAGCGGGCGGACGGGCGAAGCGCCGCCGGACGACGACTCCCCGGTCCGTCCGGCGCTCCTCCGCAAGGCGTCGCGCGTCCGATGAGCCCGACCGGGCCCCGGCCCCTGACGCCGGACGAGGAGGCCCGCCTGGTCGCCGCGGCCCGAGAGGCGAAGGAGCGCGCCGTCGCGCCCTACTCGAGGTTCCGGGTCGGCGCGGCGCTCCTCGGCGACGGAGGCCGGATCGTCACGGGCTGCAACGTCGAGTCCTCGAGCTACGGGCTGACCGTCTGCGCCGAGCGGACTGCCGTCTTCAAGGCGCTCTCGGACGGCATCGGCGGGTTCCGCGCGGTCGCGGTCGCGACCGACGCGGAGGCGCCGACACCCCCCTGCGGCGCCTGCCGGCAGGTGATGTGGGACCAGTGCCGCGACATCGACGTCGTCATGTCGGCGGGGGTCGCCGGCGTCCGCCGCGACCGGCTTTCGGAGCTCTTTCCGCGAACCTTTCGAATTCGGAGGTCCTCCCCGATGAAGCGATTCCACGTTCACGCCCTCGCCGCGGTCCTGCTCGCCGCGCCCGCCCTGCGCGGCCGCCGCCCAGGCCCGCAAAGCCGCGACTCCGGTCCCCGCCGCGGCGCCGACGCCGGTCGTGAAGGGGAGCTGCGACCTGATCGTCGTGGCCGGGGCGCGTCCTGACGGTCGACCCGGGCTTCCGGATCCTCGGGGAGACCGCGATCGTCATCAAGGACGGGATCCTCGTCGAGATGTCGACGCCGGCCGAGATCGACGCGAAATGGACCGCGGCCGAGCGGATCGAGAGGAAGGGCTCGGTCGTGATGCCCGGCCTCGTCAACACGCACACGCACGCGGCAATGACGCTGATGCGGGGCATTGCCGACGACAAGCCGCTCATGGAGTGGCTCCAGAAGTTCATCTTCCCGGCCGAGGCGAAGAACGTGACGCCCGAGTTCGTCCGGACCGGCACGACGCTGGCCTGCATGGAGATGGTCCGCGGCGGGACGACGACCTTCGCCGACATGTACTACTACGAGGGCGAAGCCGCCGCCGCCGTCGAGGCCTGCGGCATGCGCGCCGTCCTCGGAGAGACCTGGATCGACCTCCCGGTTCCGGGCCACGCGACCCTCGCCGAATCCCAGAAAGTCACGCGCGAGTTCGTCACGAAGTGGAAGGGGAGCCGCCGGATCACGCCCGCGGTCGCGCCCCACTCCGCCTACGCCTGCAGCAAGGAGACGCTCCTGGCGGCGCAGGCGCTCTCGGACGAGTACTCGGTTCCGCTCCTGATCCACGTCTCCGAGACGCAGGACGAGCAGAAGCAGGTCGCAGGCGAAGTACGGGACGACGCCGGTCCGCGGCTCGACCAGATCGGCTTCCTCGGGCCCCGGGTCGTCGCGGCGCACGGCGTCTGGATGGACGCGGGCGACCTCCAGCTGATGGCCGCGAAGAAGGCGACGCTCTCGCACAACCCCGAGTCGAACATGAAGCTCGGCTCGGGCGTCGCCCCGGTCGTCGCGGCGCGGAAGGCCGGGGTCGTCACGGGCCTCGGGACCGACGGCGTGGCCGGCTCGAACAACGACCTCGACATGTTCGAGGCGATGGACTTCGCGGGGAAGCTGGCGAAGGTCACCGCGCTCGACCCGACCGTCCTCCCGGACCGCGACCTGCTCCGGATGGCGACGATCGAGGGGGCGAGAGTGCTCGGCCTCGACAAGGTGACGGGCTCCCTCGAGCTCGGCAAGACCGCCGACCTGATCGCCGTCGACCTCGCCGAGCCGCGCGTCCGGCCGGTCTACGACATCGTCTCGACGCTCGTCTACGCCTCGAAGGAGAGCGACGTCTCCCTGACCGTGGTCGACGGAAAGGTCCTCTGGGACGGCCGGAGATGGCCGACGATCGACGGGAACGCCGTCGTCAAGGCGGCTGCCGACTGGCGCGAGAAGATCCAGAAGTCCCTGAAGGAGCCTGCGGGCTCGAAGTGAGCCTTTTCGTCCGCACCCTCGTCCGGAAGCGCGACGGCGCCGAGCTGTCCGCCGACGAGATCTCGGCCTTCGTCGAGGGCGTCACCCGTGGAGAGATTCCGGACGAGCAGGCGGCCGCGTTTCTCATGGCCGTCTGCTGCCGCGGCATGACCAGGGCCGAGACGGCCGTCCTGACGTTCTCGATGATGAAGTCGGGCGAGATGTGGGATCTTTCCCGGCACGGGTTCGTGGCCGACAAGCACTCGACCGGAGGCGTCGGCGACAAGACGACTCTCGTCCTCGCGCCGCTCCTCGCCGCGGTCGGCGTGAAGGCGGGGATGATGTCGGGCCGGGGCCTCGGCCACACGGGGGGAACGCTCGACAAGCTCGAGGCGATCCCGGGGTTTCGGACGTCCCTGCCGAGATCGGAGTTCGACCGGCTCCTCGACACGGTCGGCTGCGCGCTCGTCGGCCAGACCGACGCCATCGCCCCGGCCGACCGGCGCCTCTACGCGCTCCGGGACGTTACCGGGACGGTGGAGTCGATCCCGCTGATCACCGCGTCGATCCTCTCGAAGAAGCTTGCAACGGGCGCTTCGGCCGTCGTCTTCGACGTAAAGACCGGCAACGGCGCGTTCATGGCGAGGATCGAGGATGCCCGCACGCTCGGCCGCGCTCTCGTCGAAACGACGCGGGCCGTCGGCCGGAAAGCCTCGGGCTGGATCACGGCGATGGACCACCCGCTCGGCGAGGCGGTCGGAAACGCGAACGAGGTCGCCGAGGCGATCCGCCTGCTTGGCGGCGAGGGGCCGCCGGATCTGCGCGAAAACGTGCTCCTCCTGGGTGCCGACCTCGTCGTCGCGGCGGGGCTCGAAAAGACGGAGAAGGCGGCGCGGGCGCGGATGAACGCCGCGCTCTCGGATGGAAGGGCCCTGGATGTCTTCGCGCGGCTGGTCAAGGAACAGGGGGGGGACGCCTCGGTCTGCGACGATCCGTCCCGTCTTCCGCAGCCCGTCGGCCGCCGCGCCGTGACGGCCCCGGAAGCCGGCGTCGTGTCTGCGACCGCCACGCGGGAGATCGGCCTCCTCGCCATCGAGCTGGGCTGCGGCCGCGCGAAGCGGGACGACGTCATCGACCCGGCCTCGGGCTTCCGGATCCACAAGAAGCCGGGCGATCCCGTCGCGAAGGGAGAGCCCCTCGTCACCGTGGAGCTGGGCCCGTCCGCGAAGCCGAACGCGACGTTCGAGGCCCGCCTCCGAGCCTGCTTCACCGTTGCAGCCGCCGGAACCTCGGTCTCGTCCCTGCCGCTCGCCGTCGAACGGCTCTGACGCAGTAGCGCTGTTTGGGTTTCATATCGCCGACGCCGTCGTGTCATCGGCGGACGCAGCGTGAAAGACGAGGTCTACGTGCCCGAGACGGATCCGGGCGCCGTCCGGGAGCGTGACGGGTCCTTCGAGGCGCTTTCCCTCCACGAACGTTCCATTCTTGCTCCCGAGGTCCTCCAGGCTGGCAGTTCCACCGTCCACGAGGATCCGGGCGTGTCGCCGTGACACGCTCGGGTCGCCGATCCAGATCGGGGCATCGGAATTCCGCCCCAGCACGTTCTCGCCCGCCGAGAGATTGAGGACGTTCAGGCCCCAGACGAGCCAGCATCGGATTCCGCCTCGTCCCGGGTTCGCGGCCGGCTCGGCCCGAACCTCGGCGGCGAAGGAATAGCCGAACCCGTGGTGGGTACGGATGAAAACCGGCTGCTTTGCGTCGTCGCCGATGGCGGTCCGGACGTCGTTCACGAGGCTCGTCAGATTCGACTCTGACACGATCGTCTCCGCCCAGAGGGCACCGATCAGCTCTTCCCGGGAGAGGGCGCAGGGGCGCTTCTTCAGGAGGATGGCCAGGAGGTCGAACGCCTTCGCGGTGAGGTGAACGGTCTCCGGCCCCCGGAGGATCAGCCGGGCCTCGGGATCGAACGTGATCTCGCCGAATCTGAGCCGCATGGAGGCGTCCCGATTATCGAGCCGAAAAGGGAGATTTTCGCCACGAATCCGGAAGGACTCGACGGGCGGTGCGGCATCACCTTCTAGCGGAGGGTCCCTCGAACCAGCGCCGCATCGGTGGTCGGAATTCGAAGGCGCACTTGGGAATGGACGTTCGGTGCGAACGCCAGGAAAGGAGACGTCATGAAAAAGATCAACGGGCTGTTTCTCGTGCTGGCGTTGGCCAGCTCCGTCCCGGCGGTCGTACTTGCCGACGAGGTCACCGACTGGAACGGGATCATGCTCCAGGCCGCCCACGACGCGGTCCCTCCGACGTCGCCGCTCGTCATGACCCGCGTGGCGGCGATTGTCCAGGCATCCGTCTTCGATGCGGTCAACGGAATCGAGCGGCGCTACACGCCGATCCACGTCGCTCCGGCCGCGCCGAACGGAGCGTCGCGCCGCGCGGCGGCGGTCCAGGCGGCCTACGCCAGCCTCGTGAGGCTCTATCCCTCCCAGACGAGCACCTTCGATGAGAAGAGGGAGGCCTCGCTGGCGGCGATCAGGGGCGGCGATCCCGACGGGGGTGGCCAGTCCGTCGCCCGGGGAATCGAATGGGGCCAGAC
The DNA here is from genome assembly GCA_963821435.1 of uncultured Acidobacteriota bacterium. Lineage (GTDB taxonomy): Bacteria > Acidobacteriota > Thermoanaerobaculia > UBA5066 > UBA5066 > DAOMFB01. The sequence continues at coordinate 208,137 of CAWGDR010000012.1, read as the reverse complement.
CGTCGCCGACGCGATCTGGGCCTGGCGGAGCACCGACGGGTTCGCGCCGCCCCCGCCACCGTTCGTCGGCGGCATCGCCGTCGGGCAGTGGCGGCCCACGCCGCCCGGGTTTCTGCCCGGAGCCGGACCGCAGTTCGCGACGATGACGCCGTGGGTGATCGAAACCCCCTCGCAGTTCCGCCCGGCGGGCCCCCCGGACCTCGCGGGCGCGCGGTACGCGGCCGACTTCAACGAGACGAAGTCCATGGGAAGCCTTTCGAGCCCCCTCCGGAGCGCGGATCAGACACTCGCCGCCCAATTCTGGAATTCGGCAACGGTGACCTACCTCTGGAACCATGTCGCCGTCGATCTAAGCCAGCGGAAGCATCTGACGCTCTCCGAGAATTCCCGGCTTCTGGCGCTTCTGAACCTCGCGATGGCGGACGCCGGGATCGCATGCTTCGAGGCGAAGTACCACTACGTCTTCTGGCGGCCCATCACGGCGATCCCTCTGGCAGACACCGACGGAAACGCCGAGACCGTCGCGGACCCGGGCTGGACACCTCTCCTCGTGACGCCGAATCATCCAGAGTATCCGTCGGGCCACTCCACGGTCAGCAGCGCCGCTGTGGCGGTCCTCGAGGCACTCGTTCGGCGCGACCGATTTCACGATGGACTCCGACTTCATGCCGGGCGTCGTCCGTTCCTTCGGGAACTTCCCTGCGGCGCTCGACGACGTGCTGAACGCGCGTGTCTTCGCCGGCATTCACTACCGGAGCGCGTGCAACGACGGCGGGGCGACCGGGAACGCGGTGGGCAACTACGTCCTCGAGAGCGCGCTTCAACGGGTCCGTGGCGTTGGCAGGGTGATCGGGGATGCGTTCCGGCATCCCTCGGAAGTCGACGGCCCTGTGAGGAAGGAATAGATTTCCTCTCGAACGTCTCCGCCCAGAGCGATTCAACCAGTCTTTGCCGGGAGCGGCCGCGAGGCCGCTCCCTCACCCCCCGAAGAGCATTGTGATCACCCGGCAGTTCGCGAGCGGCTATGGGATGTAATCCGGCAAACGCTTGACTCCGCGCGACGGTGTTGAAAGAATGAGACTGAGACTAAGTTCCACGACTGGAGTGAGGACCACCGTCCTGGTGTTGGTCCAGACAGTTTTGTGTTGGACTCTGGCGGTCCACGCCCAGCTCCCGACCGGAAACATCGCCGGCCGCGTGCTCAACGAGGGCCAGCCGTGCCGGGGGTCTCCGTCACGGCGAAGTCCCCGAATCTGCAAGGATCCCGTACGACTGCCACCTCCGTGAACGGCGACTACGTCTTCCAGGGCCTGCCGCCTGGCGAGTACACGATCAGGATGGAGCTTTCCGGCTTCCGGCCCGAAGAGCAGAAGCTCCGCCTCGGCGCTTCGCAGTCGACTGTCGTCAACGCCAGCCTGAGCGTCGAGGCGGTCAGAGGCCACGATAGTTGTCACGGCGCGCTCCGAGCAGGTCTCGACGGGCACGCAGGCCGCGGCGACCTATACGTCCGAGACGCTGAACAAGCTGCCGGTCACCCGGACGATTCTGGCGGCGGCGCGCTCGCCCCGGGTGTCAACGAGAACGGATTGGAGCGGCGCGATCACGATCTCCGGCGCGCAGTCGTACGAGAACCTCTACATGGTCAACGGCGCCACGATCGTCCACAACCTCGTAGGCACGCCGTACGACCTCTTCATCGAGGACGCCATCCAGGAGACGACGACGATCACCTCCAGCGTCTCGGCCGAGTTCGGCCGCTTCACCGGCGGCGTCGTCAACGCCATCACGAAGTCGGGCGGAAACGCGTTCTCCGGCTCGTTCCGGACGACGCTCACGAACGACGATTGGCGGCCGTGACGCCCTACGGCGAGGCGAAGACCGACCAGACCGTCCCGACATACGAGGCGACCCTCGGCGGGCCGCTCTGGAAAGACCGGGTCTGGTTCTTCGGCGCCTTCCGGAGTCGGAACAACGTCGTCTCGAACTCGCTGGCACCCCCAACGGCCATTCCCCTCGTCCAGACGGATGACGAGAAGCGGTATGAAGCTGAAGCTGACGCTTACGCCTTTCACGAACCAGACGCTGACCGGGTCGTACCTCCGGATCGATCGGGAGCAAGGGAACTGGTTCTTCCCCCCGGTGTTCGATCTTGCCAGCGTCTTCGATCAGCAACGCCCGCAGGAACTCTGGGTAGCCAACTACAACGGCGTCCTCACCGAGTCGCTCTTCCTGGAAGGGCAGTACTCGAACCGCTCGAACACGTTTCAGAACTCGGGCTCACGGTACATGGACCTCGTCAAGGGGACTCCGCTATATTCCTTCGATCCGCTCGGCGCCTACAACGCGCCGGCCAAGTGCGCGGTCTGCCCCGGTTCGGACGAGAAGCAGGACAACGAGCAGTTCTTCGCGAAGATATCGTATTTCCTCTCGACGAAGAGCCTCGGGTCGCACAACCTCGTCCTCGGGTACGACAACTTCAAGGGGTCCAACTATTACAACGGGTACGCGTCGGGGAGCAGCTACTGGATCAACGGAAACTCGGTCATCTACCAGAACGGCGACCTCTTCCCCGTCTTCGACGAGGGGACGTACCTCGGCTTCTACCCGGTCTTCTACGCCTCGCAACCGACGAGCGTCCGGACGCAGTCGGCCTTCCTGAACGACACCTGGAAGCTGAACGGCCACCTTTCGATGAACCTCGGCGTCCGCTGGGACCAAGACCGCGGCGCGGACCAGGGCGGGGTCGTGACGCTGAAAGACAGCAACATCAGTCCCCGGCTTGCGGTCGCTTTCGACCCGACGGGCAAGGGGAACTTCCGGATCGGCGCCAGCGTACGCGAAGTATGTCGGCGCACCCGCCGAACTCATCGTCGAATCGGGTTCGGGCGTCGGCGCACCGTCAACTTTTTACTATTACTACCACGGCCCACCGATCAACACGAACCCGAACGGGCCCCTTCTCACGCGAGAGCAGGCCATCCGGGCGGTCTTCGACTGGTTCGGCATCACCGCGCCCGGTCAGTTCCCGACGAAGGGAATCGACCCGGACGGCGCGACGATTCCGGGCATCGACACGGTGCTCCGGGAAACGCTGAAGTCGCCCTACGCCAACGAATTCACGCTGGGCGTGGGCGGCGCAATCGGCCGGCGTGCCACGTTCCGCGTGGACGGCGTCTACCGGAAGTACGGCTCGTTCTACGTCGTCCGGCGGGACCTCTCGACCGGGCAGGTGACGGACACCCAGTACACGGGTCAAACATTCGACCTCGGCGTCGTCGAGAACGCCGACGCTCCGCTGGAACGCCAATACTGGGGCCTCCATACGAACTTCTCCTGGCGCCCGTGGGACAGCTTCAACATCGGCGGCTCCTGGACCTGGTCGCATACCTACGGCAACCTGGTCAGCGATTGCTATGGAGGCTGCGCCTCCCGGGACGCGATCCTCACTTACCCGGAATACCGCGACGTCGGTTGGTATGCGCCGGTCGGCGACCTGCCGCAGGACCAGCGGCACCGCCTTCGCCTTTTCGGCATCTGGGAGACGCCGCTTCCCAAGGCGCTGGGGCGCCTGTCGGTCGGGTTCATCCAGTCGATCGGCACCGGTCTTCCGTACGGCGCTGCAGGAACAGTCGACTCCTCGCTCTACGTGACGAATCCCGGCTATGCGTGGCCGCCCAGTCGCGTTACGTACTGGTACACGGGGCGCGACGCCTTCCGGACGCCGACCGTCTACCGGACCGACCTCGCGCTGACGTATGGATTCAACATCGGGCCGGTCCAGCTTTTCGTCCAGCCGCAGGTCCTGAACCTCTTCAACGGCCAGGTCATCGTGACGACGCAGCCGAACTTCTTCAATCAGACCGTCAACACGTCCGTGAGCCAGCCGAGGAGCTACGTCGGCTTCAACCCCTTCACGACCGTTCCCGTCCAGGGGCCAGCCGGCTCGGGCGCCAACTGGAATTACTCGGCTGACTTCGGCCGCGCGCTGGGTCCGCAGGCCTACCAGGTCCCGCGGACGTTTCGGATCTCGATGGGCCTCACCTTCTAGCCACGTCCTAGAATGTCTTCGATTGGCCCAACCTGCCGGCTCGAAGCTCGGCCCGTACGAGATCGTCTCGCTCCTCGGTGCGGGCGGGATGGGCGAGGTCTATCGCGCCGCGGGACCCCCGCCTCGGGCGGGACGTGGCGATCAAGGTGCTGCCGGGTGAGGTTGGGTCGGACGCCGAGCGCCTGAAGCGCTTCGAGCAGGAAGCTCGCGCCGCCGGCGCGCTCAACCACCCCAACGTCCTCTCCGTCTACGACATCGGGAGCGAGAACGGGGCGCCGTACATCGTCTCGGAGCTGCTCGAAGGCCAGACGCTGCGTGAGCGGCTTCAGGCCGGGCCGCAACCCCTGCGCAAAGTCGTCGAGATCGGCGCGCAGATCGCCCGGGGCCTCGCCGCGGCGCACGAGAAGGGGATCGTCCACCGGGACCTGAAGCCTGAGAACGTCTTTCTGACGAAGGACGAGCGGGTGAAGATCCTGGACTTCGGGTTGGCGAAGCTGACCAAGCGCGAAGAAACCTCGCCGGAATTCAGGGCGTCGCCGACGGCTTCGCTTCTCACGGGGGCGGGGCCGTCTTCGGAACCGTGGGCTACATGTCGCCGGAGCAGGTGCGAGGCGAGCCGGCCGACCACCGCTCGGATTTCTTCAGCTTCGGAACGATTCTCTACGAGATGCTGTCGGGAAAGAACCCGTTCCGGCATGCGACGGCGGCCGAGACGATGACGGCAATCCTCAAGGAGGAGCCGTCGTTCTCGGAGCCGGCGCTCACCGCCGCGCCCGGGCTCTCTCTGATCGTGGGCCGTTGCCTCGAGAAGTCCCCGGCGAAGCGCTTCCACTCTTCGGAGGACATGGCGTTCGCGTTCGAGGCGCTCTCCCAGCCAACGCCGTCCCTCCCGGGCCTTGCTGCGAGCCCGCCAAGGGCTCCCGCGTTCGCGTACCTATTCTTTTCGGAGCCCTCTGTCTCGCATTCTGGCGGGCGCTTTCGCCATTGTGAGACTCTGGAAGACTGGCGCGCCGCGCCTCAAGTTCACGCAAGTCACGTTTGGCATGGTGGGCCTCCGCGCCGCCAAGTTTGCTCCCGACGGGCAGACGATCGTCTTCTCTGCGCTCGGCGGCTCACGAGACGCCAGAGGGACGCCCATCTGGGAGCTATTCACGGCCCGGATCGGCAACCCGGAACCGCGTCCCCTCGGAATCAGGGGAGCCAGCATTCTCTCCATCTCCCGCTCGGGCGAGATGTTGATTAGTCTGGGGCGGGAAGGCCAGGCCCATAGATGGACGCTCGCCCGCGTCTCGCTGGGGGGTGGTGTTCCCCGGGAGATGCTCGAGAACGCGGGAATGGCGCAGCCTGGGCGCCGGACGGCGAAAACCTCGCGGCGCTCCGCTGGGTGAACAACAAGACCGCGAATCGAGTTCCCGTTGGGGCACGTCCTCGTGGATTCAGACCTCTCGGGTTTGGGCCCGATCCAGTTTCTCGCCGGACGGAAAGCTCCTGTCCTATTTCAAGCCAGGCGCGAGGACTCTTTGTGACGGACCTCCAGGGGAAGCAAACGGCCGTAAAGAATGCACCGGGTGGAGCTCTATGGCTACCGTTGGTTGCCCGACGGGAAGGAATTCCTCGTCTTCTTGCCCAACAAAGGGGCGACCGACATCGTCGCCGTGACCCTCGGCGGCGACCGGAAGCTCCTCGTCTCGTGGCCGGGCGAATACTACTTTTACGACATGCCCCGGATGGACGTCTTCTGGTGAAGAAAGTCCTGAATACCTGAGCCTGTTTACGGCCGGGGACCCGGCGAGGCGCGGGACCGGGAACTTCACCTCATGAACGGGTCGAACCCGCCGACCTCTCCGACGACGGCAAGACACTTCTCTTCAATGTCGACGCGGCCGCGGCTGGGGGCAAGGGAGCGGTCTACATCGCGGGAATGGATGGTTCCCCGGCCAAGCGCCTTGGGGAGGGCTATGCCGAGGCGCTTTCGCGAGACGGAAAGTTCGCGCTCTGCTTTCGAGGGGCCCATCCGGGCTTGTCCTCGTGCCGACGGGTGCAGGTTTGCCAAGACGTCCTTCGGGCACCACCGGTAGGCTACGAGAATGGAGGATTTCATCCCGACGGACGGCAGGTCTGGTTCAACACGATGCGAGCCGAGGGGCGGGCGCTGCTTTCATTCAGTCGATGGAAGGGGGCGAGCCTCGTGCCGCTCACTCCCGAAGGGCGTGAGGTGTGACGGCATCTCACCCGACGGCAAATGGCTGCTCGTCACGGCGGGGGACAGCAAGTCGAGGTTACCGGGCGCTGTGACTAGGTATCAGCTTCAGCCGGTCGAAGGCGGGCCGCCGCGCGAAGGCCCGGTCCTCGAGGTGGGAGAGAGGCTGATCCGCTGGTCGAGCGATGGCCGCTGGGTCTTCATCGAGACGCGAAGCTCTCCGGTCCGGGTCTACCGGATCGACCCTTTCTCGGGCCGGCGGGAGCTTCATGCCGAGCTGGACGTCTCCGCGGCGACGGAGCTCAACGTCACTTCCCGTCGCGATGAGCGGCGACGGGAAGGCGGTGGTCTGGGTTTCTGTGCGACGGACTTCCGACTGGTCGTCGTCGAGGGGCTGAAGTAGCCGATGATTTCGGCGGCGGGATCAAACGCGGACCGCTTCCGTTCGTGCGTCGGTAGGCTCTGAGCCGTGGCGCTCCGCGGCCGGCTCGCCGTCGTCACGGGCGCCTCGAGCGGCATCGGAGCCGCGACGGCGAGGCTCCTCGCGCGGGAGGGGGCCCGAGTCGTCCTGATGGCGCGCACCGAGAGCGCGCTCGAAGAGGTCGCGGCAGGGATCCGGCCGCGGGGGGAGAAGCGACGGCCGTCGCTGCCGACCTCGGTGACGCCGGCGGCGGCCACGGCCGCGTGCGAGCGGATCGTCCGCGAGACGGGCGTCCCGGATCTCCTCGTCAACAACGCCGGCGCCGGGCGATGGCTCTTCACGGAGGAGACGCCACCCGTAGAGGCCGTCGCGATGATGGCGGCTCCGTACTTCGCCGCCTTTTTCGCGACGCGCGCGTTCCTTCCGGGGATGCTCGCGCGCGGGAGCGGCCGGATCGTGAACGTCAACTCGCCGGCTTCGAAGCTCCCCTGGCCCGGCGCGGCGGGCTACACGTCGGCGCGGTGGGCGCTCCGCGGCTTTACCTTGGCGCTCCGGCAGGAGCTCGCGGGATCGGGCGTCGGCGTCACCCATTTCGTCGCCGGGAAGACGTCGAGCGAATATTTCGCCCACAACCCGGGCGCCGAAGAGCGGATTCCTAGGATCTCGAAGCTCATCCCGACGCTGACGCCCGAGGACGCGGCTAAAGCCCTCGTCGGGGCCGTCCATCGCGACGCGGACGAGGCCGTCGTCCCCTTCATGCTCCGCCTCTTCTGGATCTCCGCGAGCCTGACGCCCGGCATTACGGCGTGGCTCCTCCGGAAGACCGGCGCTCGCCGGCCCGGCTGACGCGGCCGGCGCGGCCCTTCGTTTATCCTCCGCCGGTGCTCTACCGCCTCGCGAACGTCGGCAAGAGCTTCGGCCCGAAGGAGGTCCTCGCGGGCGCCACGTGGCAGCACGACCCGGGGCGCGTCGTCGGCCTCGTGGGCCGGAACGGCGCCGGGAAGACGACGGTCCTGAAGATCGTGCAGGGGCTCGTCGAGCCCGACGAGGGGGAGCGGCTCCTCGCGGGGGGGACGACGTTCGCCTCGCTCGAGCAGGCGGTCGAGCCCGAGGGGGACGAGCCGCTCCGCGCCTTCGTCGCCCGCGCGCAGGAGCACCTCGTCGCCGCCGAGCGGGAGATGCGCCGGCTGGAGGAGGAGATCGCCTCCCGGAGCGGGCACGGCGGGTCGCCGGAGCTCGACGCGCTCCTCCACGAGCACGACGACCTCCGCGAGCGCTTCGCGCGGGACGGCGGCTACGAGGCCGAATCGCGCGTGGAGCGGGTCCTGACGGGCGTCGGGCTCCCGCGCGAGGCGTGGGGCCGCCCGGTCGGGGAGCTGTCGGGCGGGCAGAAGCACCGGGCCCAGATCGCGCGGCTCCTCCTGACGCGGGCCATCGGTCCTCCTCCTCGACGAGCCGACGAACCATCTCGACGTCGCCGGCCTCGAGTTCCTCGAGGAGTGGCTGAACGAGCGGAAGCTCGCGGCGGGGCAGGCGGCGCTCGTCGTCTCGCACGACCGCCGGTTCCTGAACGCCGTCTGCGACCGGATCGTCGAGGTGGCGCACGGCGCCCTCGAGGAGTACCCCGGCGACTACGACACCTACCGGAAGCTCAAGGCCGAGCGGGAGCGCCTCCGCGCGAAGGTCGCCGAGGAGCAGCGGAAGCTGGTCGAGACGGACCGAGGAGTTCATCCGCCGGAACATCGCGGGGCAGAAGACGAAGCAGGCGCAGGCGCGCCGGAAGATGCTGGCGAAGCTGGAGCGCGTCGAGGCCCCGCGCGAGGACGCGAACGAGGTGACGTTCCGGTTCGAGGAGGCGCGCGTCTCGGGCGGGCGCGTCCTCGAGACGGACGGCGCTCGTCGCCGGCTGGCCCGAGACGGGGCCGCTCCTCCCGCCGCTCTCGTTCCTCCTCCGGCGGGGCGACCGGCTCGCGCTCTGGGGGCCGAACGGCTGCGGGAAGACGACGCTGCTGAAGACGATCGCGCGCGTCGTGCCCCCGCTCGGGGGCTCGATGAGATGGGGGGCGGGCGTCCTCGCCGGCTACTACGACCAGGAGATGGGGGACCTCCCGGTCTCCGCGAGGGTCCTCGACGTCGTGATGGACCTCGACCCGACGATGACGGAAGGGGAGGCGCGGGACTTCCTCGCCCTCTTCGACTTCCGGGGCGACGAGGTCGACCAGCGGATCGCCGACCCTCTCCGGCGGCGAGCGCGGGCGCCTCTCGCTCTCGCGCATCGTCTTCGGCGGCGCGAACCTCCTCCTCCTCGACGAGCCGACGAACCACCTCGACCTCGACGCGCGGGAGCGGCTCGAGGAGGCGCTCGCGGAGTTCGAGGGGGCGATCGTCTTCGTCTCCCACGACCGCTGGTTCGTCGACCGGATCGCGACCCGCGTCCTCGAGATCTCGGGAGAGCCGGGCGCGCGCACCTTCGAGGACTTCGAGGGGAATTACTCCGAGCTGCAGAGACGAAGGCGAGAGCGAGGAAACTCGAATGCCGCGGATCCCTCGCCGGGCCAGACGGCGAGGGGAGGGGGCGGCGCGGGGCCGCGGGCCCGCGCCGCCCCGAGCGCGCCGCCGAACGGCGGCGACAGAAGGACCTCGCCCGCGTCGAGGCGCTCGAATCGGAGATCGCCGCCCTCGAACAGGAGATTTCCGCCTTCGAAGAGTCCTTTGCAGACCCTGCCGTGGCGCGAGATGGCGGCAAGGTGCGGACGCTCCGTCGGCCGGAATCGAGAGCAGAAGGACGCTGATTTCGCAGAAGATGAGCGAGTGGGAAGCGCTGTCGCGGAAGCTCCACGAGGAGGCGGCCGCCCGATGACGGAGGTCGCCGCCCCGCTCGACCGGACCGCCTCGATCCTGGCCGTCGGGAGCGAGCTCCTCGGGACGGAGAGGCTCGACACGAACTCGCTCTTCCTGACGGGGGAGCTCCTGACGATGGGGGTCCGGGTCGTCCGGAAGGCGTGCGTCGGCGACGACGCCGGGGACCTCGGCGCCGAGCTCCGGATCGCCCTCGACCGCGCGCCGCTCCTCGTCGTCTCGGGAGGGCTCGGCCCGACCGCGGACGACCGGACGAAGGAAGTCCTCGCGGCGCTCCTCGGCCGGCTCGCTGGTCCGGGACGAGGCGATCCTCTCGCGACTCCGGGAGCGCTTCCTTCGCCGCGGCCTCGAGATGCCGCAGGTGAACGAGAAGCAGGCGGACGTCCTCGAGGGGGCGGTCGTCCTCGCGAACTCCGCGAGGCTCGGCGCCGGGATTCCTGGTCGACGCGGGGGGGAAGACGGTCGTCCTTCTCCCGGGCGTGCCGGACGAGCTGAAGGCGATGTGGGCGGAGGACGCCGGGCCCCGGCTCGCCCGCGTCTACGGGACGACCGGCTATCACCGCCGCACGCTGAAGGTGGGGGGCTCCCGGAGAGCGTCGTCGAGGAGCGGGTCAAGCCGGTCTACGCCGCCCACCCCGACTGCCCGATGACGATCCTTGCCGCCGGCGGCGAGGTCCAGCTCCAGTTCGCGGTCCGGGGATCGCCCGAGGAGGCCGGGGAAGGCGCTCGACCGGATCGAGGGCGACTTCCGGAAGGCGCTCGGAAGCGACGTCTTCGGCCGGGACGACGAGACGCTCGAGGGGGTGGTCGGCGACCTGCTCCGGGCCCGCGGCCTGACGCTGGCCCTCGCGGAGTCGTGCACGGGCGGGCTCCTGGCCGGCCGCCTGACCGACGTGGCGGGCTCGTCGGACTACTTCCTCGGCTCGGCGGTCACCTATGCGAATGCCGCCAAGGCCGACCTCGTCGGCGTGTCGGAGGAGACGCTGGAGCGCTTCGGGCCGTCTCGGAGGAGACGGCGCGGGAGATGGCGTTCGGCGCCCGGAAGCGCTTCGGCGCCTCCGTCGGCTTCGCGGTGACCGGCATCGCGGGCCCCGGGGAGGCTCCCCGGAGAAGCCGGCCGGGACCGTCCACGTCGCGCTGGACGCCGCGGACGGCACCCGAGTTCACCGGAAGCTCCTCGTGCCGGGCGCCCGGGCGCTCGTCCGCCGCTGGACGACGTCGATGGCGCTCGTCATGATCCGGCACTACCTGATGGGACGGAGCGAGGGAGGCCGGAAGTGATCGCCGCCCACCGGGAGGAGATCGCGCTGGCCGCGGCCTACCTGATCGGCTCGCTGACCTTCGCGACGATCCTCGTCCGGCTCTTCAAGGGAGTCGACATCCGGACCGTCGGCTCCGGGAACGCGGGAGGGACGAACGTCCTCCGGACGGCCGGAAAGCCGCTCGCGATCGCGACCGCGCTCCTCGACGTCGGGAAGGGAGTCCTCGCGGTCTGCCTGATGAAGGCGGTCACGTACGACCCGCGCTGGCTCGGCGCGGCGGCCGTCGCGGCCGTGGTCGGGCACGTCTTTCCCGTCTGGTTCGGATTCCGCGGCGGAAAAGGGGTCGCGACGGCGGTCGGGGGCTTTGCCCTCCTCGCTCCGCTCGCGGTCCTCGCCGTCGTCGCAGCGTTCGCCGCGGTCGTCGCGCTGACCCGCTACGTCTCGCTCGGCTCGCTCACGGCGGCCTGCCTCCTCCCCGTCACGATGGGGATCGTCTTCCGTGAGCCGGAAGGCGAGGTCGTGGCCGCGGTGGCGGCGGCGCTGATCCTGATCGTCTCCCACCGCGCGAACGTTCGCCGGCTTCTCGACGGGACGGAGCGGCGGCTCGGAAGGGGGGACGCGTGACGAAGATCGCGGTCGTCGGAACGGGAGTCTGGGGGACCGCGCTCGCGATGCACGCCGCGGCGGCGGGGCACCGCGTCGCGCTCCTGGGGCGCCGCCGGGAGTTCGTCGAGCGGCTCGCGGCGTCGCGGCAGCATCCGTCGCTCCCGGGCGCTCCGCCCCTCCCGGCGGCGGTCTCGGTGATCACGGAGCCGGAGGCGGCGTTCCGCGACGCCGCCGCCGTCCTCTGGGCGGTCTCCGTCCAGGCGACGGCCGCCGAGGCGGGGCGTCTCGCGGTCGTCGATCCCGGAGAGCGTCCCCCTCGTCTCGGCGTCGAAGGGGCTGGAGATCGGATCGAAGCGGCGGACGAGCGAGATCCTCGGCCAGGTCACGGGAAGGGCGAACGGCCTCGCCGTCCTTTCCGGCCCGACGTTCGCCGCCGAGGTCGCGCGGGCCCTTCCCGCAGCCGCCGTCGTCGCGAGCGCCGACCCCGAGGTCGGTCTCTCGCTGCAGAAGCTCCTCTCGTCGCCGACGCTCCGCCTCTACCGCTCCTCCGACGTCCTCGGGGTCGAGATCGCGGGAGCCTCGAAGAACGTCGTCGCGATCGTGGCGGGGATCGTGGACGGCCTGAAGCTCGGCCAGAACACCCGGGCGGCGATGCTGACCCGCGCCCTTGCCGAGATCCGCCGGCTCGGGACGACGCTCGGAGGGCAGCCCGACACGTTCGCCGGGCTCGCCGGGGTCGGCGACCTGATCCTCACGGCCACGGGCGACCTCTCCCGGAACCGCCGCGTCGGCCTCGCGCTCGCGGCCGGGAAGTCCCTCGCGGAGGCGGTCACGGCGCTGGGGGGCGAAGTTGCCGAAGGGGTCGCGACGGCGGCGGTCCTCGTCGAGCTGGCGCGCCAGGTCAACGTCGAGATGCCGATCGCGGAGATCGTCGTCGAGATCCTGTCGGGGCAGAAGACGCCGCGGGAGGCGCTGGTCCAGCTGATGACCCGGCGCCTGAAGCAGGAGAACGTCTGAGCCCGCGGCTCTGGCAGAATCGGCGGCCCCGATGACCCGGCCCTATCAGCGCGTCGCGAACATCGTCGTCCCTCCGGGCCTGTCGCTCCATTACGCCCGCGTCGACGCCCCGGGCGAGGATCCCCAGCCCGAGCCGGGCGTCCTCGACGTCGCCGTCCTCGACATGCACCACGGCTACCCGAACCTCGGGCACGCCTCGATCGTCGAGACGGTGCTCAACCTCGCCCACCTCGAGCGGCAGGAACGGGAGGGGAGCGTGCGGGGCGTCCGCGTCATCAGCTACGACGTCCGCGGGCGCGGCGCCGTGCCGCGCGGACCCGCGGAGCGCTTCCGCCTCGTCGTGGGGACCGGTGGGCCGGGCGCCATCGACCCCCGCGAGAACGACGGCGTCTCCCCGGGCTCGCAGGGGATCCACGAGGATCCGTCGTGGTTTGCACCGCTCTTCCGCTTTTTCGACGACGTCCTCGCGACGCCCTCGACGTCGTTCCTCGCCATCTGCCACTCCTTCGGCGTCCTCGCCATGTGGGCCGGCGTCGCCGCGCCGGTCTTCCGGACGGAGCTGAAAGGGGGGAAGAGCCACGGCGTCGTCGGAAACGAGCTGACCGAGGAGGCGCGCCGGCTCACCCGTTTTTCGCGCGGCTTCTGGAACGACAACGGGGGGCCGGAGATCCGCGTCCTCGACAGCCGGCTCTACGACCTGATCGTCACCGGGCCGCCCGGGGGCGGCGCTGCTCGCGTTCGAGGAGGCCCCCGCGGACGCTCCGGCGACGCGGTCACGATGATCGAGATCGCGCGCCACGCGGACGGCGTCCTGCCCCGGATCTGGGGAGTCAACCACCACCCGGAGATCGGCGACAAGGGCCTGCAGCGCGAGCGGCTCGACCGGATGGCCCAGAACGGCGAGGTGAGCGAGGCGTGGGTGAAGGAGCGCCGCGAGGCCCTCGAGGCGTGGAACCACTCCGCGGCGGCCGAGCATGGCCTCCAGCGGACGTCGGCCTGGACCTTCGAGATGCCGATCGCCGAGCTGCTTGGCCGGGCGCTGGACGACGGCTGCGGCTGAGCGTCCGGCCCCTCCCGACCCGGGCTAGACTCCGGCGCATGAGCGATTTCACGCGCCGCGACGTCCTCTCGGCGGCCGCGACCGCCGCCGCCGCCTTCGCCTTTCCGCGCTTCGCCTTCGCCGCCGGGGACCTCGCGCCCCGTCTATGCCGAGATCGGGAAACGGCATGGCGAGGCGCTGCAGCGCCTCCAGGAGTGGGTCCGCCAGCCCTCGATCGCCGCCGAGAACCGCGGCATGACGGAGGGCTGCGACCTGATGATGCGGCTCGCCCGCGAGGCGGGATTCCAGAGCGTAGCGAAGGTCCCGACAGCGGGGCAGCCGGGGGTCTTCGCGACGCTGGACGCCGGCGCGCCGCGGACCGTCGGCCTCTACTTCATGTACGACGTGAAGCAGGTCGACCCGTCCGAGTGGTCGTCGCCGCCCTGGGCGGCCGACCTCGTCGACAAGCCGGGCACCGGCAAGGTGCTGATGGGCCGCGGCTCCGTGAACCAGAAGGGGCCCGAGGCGGCCTTCCTCGCCGCGCTCCACGCGATCCGCGGCGCGGGGCGGAAGCTCCCCGTGAACCTCGTCCTCGTCGCCGAAGGGGAGGAGGAGATCGGCTCGCCCCACATCACCCAGATCGTCCGCCGGCCCGAGGTCGCCGCCGCCCTCGCCCGCTGCACGGGCGTCTTCATGCCCTCGGCGTCGCAGGACCCGGACGGCACGCGTGACGGTGTCCCTCGGCGCGAAGGGAGTCCTCGAGCTGGAGCTCGTCTCGAGCGGCGAAAAGTGGGGGCGCGGCCCGAAGAAGGACGTCCACTCCGCGAACCGCGCGCGGCTCGACAGCCCGTCGTTCCACCTCGTGCAGGCGCTCGCCACGCTCGTGACGCCCGACGGCGACCCGGCCATCGAGGGGCTCGCGGCCGCGGCGCTCCCGCCGACGCCGGCCCAGAAGGCGATCCTCGACGCCGCGGCCGCCCGCCTCGACGAGGCGACGGCGAAGAAGATGCTCTCCGCCGATCGGTGGGCCCACGACCTCCCGTGGCGCGAATCGCTCGAGCGGCTCTGCTTCAGCCCGACGGTGAACATCGAGGGGCTCGTCGGCGGCTACACGGGCCCCGGCGGGAAGACCGTGCTGCCGCACAAGGCGGTCGCCAAGCTCGACATCCGCCTCGTGCCCGACATGACGTACGACGGCGCCCTCGCGGCCCTCAAGGCCCACCTCGCGAAGAAGGGCTTCGGTGACATCGAGGTGAACGCTTCCGGCGGGTACGACCCGACCGAGACCCCGGCGAACGCGGCGGTCATCCGGGCGGAGGAAGCCGTCTACCGGCGGGCGGGGCTCGACCCGATCCTCTGGCCCCGTAACGCGGGCTCCTACCCGGGCTTCGTCTTCACGGGCCCGCCGCTGAAGCTCGCGTCCGGGCACTTCGGCCTCGGGCACGGCGGCGGGGCGCACGCGCCGGACGAGTTCTACGTCATCGAGTCGTCGAACCCGAAGGTGGCGGGGTTCGACGGCGCGACACGTTCCTTCGTCGACTACCTGTACGAGCTGGCCGTCATCGCGTGACGGGATCGGCCGGCCCGCCGCCGGCCGGGACGATCGGCGGCGTTCTCGCACGGCTCGACGGGATCCTGGAGCGATGTCTCCGCGACGGGAGCCGGCTCGGCTACTTCGCCGCCCTCTACCGCTCGGTCACGCGTCGGGTTCGCGACGGGATCGCCGCCGGCCGCTTCGAGGACGGCCCGCGGATGGAGCGCCTCGACGTGATCTTCGCGGGACGGTATCTGGACGCCGTCGACCGGCACTGGAAGGGAGAGGAGCCGACTCGGAGCTGGCGGCTCGCTTTTCGTGCGGCCGGGCGGCGGCCGCCGACGATCCTCCAGCACCTGCTCCTCGGCATGAACGCGCACATCAACCTGGATCTCGCGGTCGCGGCGGCCGAGGCGGCGGGCGACGCGCTCCCCGGGCTGAAGCGGGATTTCGACGAGGTGACCATCCTCCTCGGCGAGCTGATCCAGGACGTCCAGGAGCAGATCGAGAGCGTCTCCCCTTGGCTCGGGGTGATCGACGTCGTCGGGGGGCGGACCGACGAGGAAGTCGGGGCGTTCGCGATCGGCAAGGCGCGGAGCCTCGCGTGGTGCGCCGCCGAGGCGCTCGCGCCGCTCGGACCGGAGGCGCGGTCCCGGGAGATCTCCCGCCACGACGACGTCGTCGTTCTCGTCGGAGAGGGGATCCTGTCGCCCGGCCCGCTGCTCCTGACGGCGCATCTGCTCACTCGCTCCCGGGAGACCCGTCCCGTGAGGGACGTCATCGAGGTCCTGGCCACGTAACGGCCGCCGTGAGGAAAGGGGGACGCGATGGAGAGAGAGCCTGCACGTCGTCTTCGGGGCGGGACAGGTCGGTGTTCCGCTCGCCGAGACCCTCTTGCGGGCCGGAAAGCGGGTCCGGCTCGTCCGGCGCTCCGCCGGGGCCGTTCCCGAGGGGGCCGAGCTGATTCGCGGCGACGCCGCGGACCCGGATTTCTGCGCCGAAGCGGCCCACGGAGCCGCCGTCCTCTATCACTGCATGAATCCGCGCTATACCTCGGCGGCCTGGGCCGAGCTCGTGCCCCGCTCACATGGATAACCTGATCGCCGCTGCGGGGCGATGGAGGGGCACGGCTCGTCGTGCTGGACAACCTCTACATGCTGGGGCGCACCGGCGGAGCTCCGATGAGCGAGACGACCCCGATGAACCCCTGCAGCCGGAAGGGGGAGATCCGGGCGCGCGCCGCCGAGCGTCTCATTGAAGCCCACCGCCGGGGCGACGTCCGCGCCGTCTCGGGGCGGGCCGCCCGATTTCTACGGGCCGCGCGGGACCCAGACGTATCTCGGCGATTATTTCTGGAAGCCGGCCTTCGCGGGGCGGAGCGTCTGGTCGGCCGCCGACCCGGACGCGGTTCACACCTACCACTACATTCCCGACGTCGCGGCGGGGCTCGCGGCTCTCGGAAACGCCGCCGACGAGGATTTCGGGCGAACCTGGATGCTCCCGTGCCAGCCGGCCGGGACGCTGAGGGACCTCGTCGGCCGCTTCTCGACTGGCCCTCGGGCGGCCCATCGAGGTCCGGGCCATCCCACGGTGGGTCCTGGGTGCCGGTCGCCGTTCTCGTTCCGCTGGCGCGCGAGGTGAAGCGAGATGGCCTACCAGTGGGACGAGCCTTTCATCGTCGACGACCGGCGCTTTCGCGAGCGGTTCCGGCTGGAGCCGGCCGGGCTCGACGAGGCGGCGAGGGCCACCGTCGAGTGGGCGAAGCGCCATTACGCCGCAGCGGCGGGCTGAGGGCTACTTCCGGGCGGCGGGCGGCTCCAGCCGCCCGTGGAGGTCGCAATGGTCGCCGTGGGGGTGGTGGAGCGACCCCGCGACCTCGTAGTCGACGTGGCCGCCGTGCGGAACCGCGGCGTGGCCGCAGGCTTCGCCGTGGCGGTCTCCGCAGTCGACCGGCGCGCAGACGCCCGGACGGACGCGGTCGACCTCCAGCCGGTGCTCGTCGGCGTGGGCCTCGTGGGGCGCGTGGAGGTGTCCGTCGTGCAGGTAGTCGGCGTGGTCGCCGTGCCGGACCGCCCGGTGGCCGCAGCCGGGGCCGTGCACGTGGTCGTGGCGGTCGTGGGCGCTGCAGGCCATGGCCGATCGTCTCGCCCGGCGGGGACGGCGTCAACCTGTCAGAATCGTCCGGATGCCTTCGAGTCGCAGCCGGGGCGCGCTCACGGCCCTGCTCCTCTCCCTGCCCGTCGTCCTGGCCTGTTCTCGCGCGCCGCGCCGCGGGGATCCCTCGCCGCGCGTCGCGGCCGCGACCATCGCGCCGCTTGCCGACGTCCTCTCGCGGATCGCCGGTCCCTCGTGGGAGGTCCGGACGCTCGTCCCGCCCGGCACCTCGCCCCACGTCTTCGAGCCGACTCCGCGCGAGGTGCGGCTCGTCGCGCCGGCGCGGCTCGTCGCGACCGTCGGCGCGGGATACGACAGCTGGGCCGCGCAGCTCGCCTCCGCCTGCGCGCCGGGCGCCCTCCTCTTCGACGCCGGCGCGGCGGCGGGGGTCCCGTCGCCGCACGGCGGGCCGGTCCACGCTCACGAGAGCGGAGAGTCCGACCCCCACTGGTGGCTCGACCCGCGTCTCGTCGAGAGGGCGCTCGGGCCGCTCGCGGAGGCGCTGGCGTCGGTCGACCCGGCCGGGGCCGACGGCTACCGCCGGAGGGCCGCGGCGTTCCGCGAGGAGCTCTCGGCGCTGGACGAAGAGATCGGCCTCTCCCTCGCGCCGGTCCGGGGGGGCGGAATCCTGTCGGCCCACAATGCCTGGTCGCGCTTCGCGGAGCGTTACGGACTCCGCACGGTCGGGTCGATCGAGCCGGTTCCCGGGCGGGAGCCGTCGCCGCGCGACCTCGCGGCGCTCGTCGCGACGGCGCGGCGCGAAGGGATCCGGACGCTCTTCACCGAGCCGCAGTTCCCCCCGTCCGCCGCGCGCGTCGTCGCGGAGGAGGCCGGGATCCGGGTCGCCACCGCCGACCCGATCGGCGGCGTTCCCGGGCGCTCGGGTTACGCCGAGCTGATGCGCTGGAACGCCCGCGTCTTTCGCGAGGGGCTCTCCCCGCAGTGAGCGTCGGGATCCGCTTCGAGGGAATCGACGTCCGCCTCGGCGGACGCCCCGTCCTTTCCGGCGCCACGGCGACCCTCCCGCCCGGGGAGCGGACGGCCCTGATCGGCCCGAACGGCGGCGGGAAGACGACGCTCGTCCGCGTCCTGATCGGGGCGCTCGCCCCGGAGGCGGGGCGCGTCGCCTTCGTCGACGACGCCGGCCGGGAGGTGCCACGGCCTCGCGTCGGCTACCTCTCGCAGCGCTCGACGCTCTCGGCCTCGGCGCCGGTCTCCGGCGTCGACGTCGTCTCCCTGTCGCTCGACCCGCGCCCCGGCTTCGGCCTGCGCCTCGAGGCCCGCGCCACCGCCGTGGCGGCGCTTCGGCGCGCGGGCCTTCCGGAGGAGGCCGTCTCGCGGCCGGTCGGCCGCCTCTCCGGCGGGCAGCGGCAGCGCGTCCTCCTGGCACGCGCCATCGCGGGGGCTCCGGAAGTCCTCGTCCTCGACGAGCCCGACACGGCCCTCGACGCCGAGGGGCTGAAGACGCTCCGGCGCGTCGTGGCCGAGGAGATCGCCGCCGGCCGGACCGTCGTCTACGTCACGCACGACAGCGCCGCGATGGGCGGGGCGGACCGCGTCTTCCGGGTGGACCGGACCGTCGCCGAAGAGCGCGCGGGCGAGGAGGGCGGGTGAGCGAGTTCCTCGCGTTCCCGTTCTTCCAGCGCGCGCTCGCGGCCGGGGCGGTCACGGCGCTCCTCTGCGGCGCGCTCTCGTTCTTCGTCGTCCTCCGCCGGCTCGCGTTCGTCGGCTCCGGCGTCGCACACGCCGCGTTCGGCGGCGTCGCGGTGGCGACGCTGCTCGGCCTGCCGCCGGGGGCCGGGGCCCTGGCCGCGGCGCTGGCCGTCGCGGGCGCCACCGCTCGGGCGTCGGGCTCGTCCGACGTGACGGAAGACGCGGCCGTCGGCGTCTTCACGGTCGCCGCGATGGCCGCCGGCGTCGTCGCCCTCGGCTTCCTGAAGACGAACGTCGACCTCTTCGGCCTGATGTTCGGGAACATCCTGACCGTGGCCCCGTCGGACCTCGCCCTTCTCGCGGCGGCCGGTGCCGCGGTCCTCGCGGCCCTCGTCTACTTCTTCAGGCCCCTGCTCCTCGCGTCGATCGACGAGGAGGGGGCGGCGGCCGCGGGCGTCCCGGTCGGGGCGATGCGGCTTCTCGTCCTCGTCCTGATCTCGGTGACCGTCGTGGTGGCCCTGAAAGTGGTCGGGATCCTCCTCGTCTCCGCGCTCCTCGTCCTCCCGGGAGCGGTCGCGCGCGCGCTGACGGCGCGCTGGCCGGGCTTTCTCGCCGGCTCGGTGGCGGCCGCGTTCGTCATGGTGGTGGGCGGGCTCTTCCTCTCGGTCGCCCTCGACGTCGCGCCGGGGGCCTCGATCATCCTTCTGGGCGCGCTGCTCTTCGTCGTCTCGCTCCTTGTAACTCGGCTGCAAAGGAGCCACTGAGAATCATTTTCTAGAATCTCGAGCCGTGAGGATTCCGATCTCGGCGGCTCCTCGCGGCCGGACTGCTCGTTCTTCTCTTGGCGGCGATCGCGGGCGTGCACGTGCACGCGGCGGCCGCAAATGCAAAGAACGACGCCTGCCCTCGCATGCAAGCTGGCGGCGAGCCACGCCGCCGTCGAGCCGGCCCGCCGTCGCCGCTTACGTCCCCGACCCGACTCCCGCGGTCGAGCCCGCCACGGAAGTTCCTGCCACCCGCCTGGCTCTTCCGGACCGCACCGGACGCTCCCCACCCCGCTCCCCGGCCGCCTAGACGCAGACATCCGTCGCCGTCTTCCGCCCGGGGGGCCGCCCCCGCGGCCTTCCTCCTGTATCCGCCGAACAGAAGGAGGCTCCGAGCTCCATGCGAATTCGAGTTTTCTCGCGCCGCGCCGCGTTCGTGCTGCTGCTCTCTGTCACCGTCCTGATCTCCAGCCCTGTCGCCGCCACGGCCGTCCCCGGCCAGATATCGGGGACGCGTCGTCGGGCCCGGACGGAAATCGCTTCCCGCCATCCGGATCCGGCTGTCGAACGAGCTGACCGGCTATCTCCAGGTGAGACGGACCGCGGCATCGACGGGACGTATCTCTTTTCACAACGTCCCGCCGAATCCCTATCACCTCTCGCGGCAGCGCCGGGTTTCGCGCCGTTTCACCTTGACGTCGACGTGCCAAGCAGTGTCCCGCTCGTCCGGGACGTCACGTTCAAGGTCGCCGTGACGGCGAGCGAGAAGGTCAAGCGCGGAAGACGAGCCGGTGGCCCTCGAAACCGACACGTCGATGACGCACACCGACATCGACAAGTCGCTCATCCGGCGGTCTACCGGCGGCATGCCGAGCCGGGCCTTCGAGTCGATCGTCATCTCGACCCCCGGCTTCTCCCAGGACGAGAACGGCCGGTACCACTTCCAGGGGGGCACTCGCAGCAGCTCCTCGTCGTGGATGGCCCGACCGATCGGGGACCAGATCGGTGTCACGTTCTCGAATTCCCTGCATCCGGGAATCTCCGAGGCGCTCGAGATCATCACGGGCGGGATCCCGGCCGAATACGGCGAGAAGGCGAACGGCGTCATCAACCTGACGACGCGCTCCGGCCTCGGGACCAGCGGGGTCAAGGGCGAAGTGACGGCTGGAGGCGCCTCGTTCGGGACGGGCGCCGGCTCGATCTCCGCCGGCGGCGGCAGCAGCCGGTTCGGCTGGTTCGTCGACGTGGACGGCTCGCGCTCCGACCGGTTCCTCGATCCCGTCTCCTTCGACAACTTCCACAACGTCGGGAACTCCCTTCGTAGGCTTCCTGCGCCTCGATTCGGTCTCGGCGGGCGCGTCGGACGCCTGGCGGCTCAGTGCGAACCTCGGTCGGACGGACCGCGACGTGACCAACCTGCCGTCCCAGGAGCTGGCCGGGCAGAGCGACGACGTCGTGTCGAACGACTGGAACGTAAAACCTCGGTTACCAGCACATCTTCGGGGACGGCTACATCTTCGACGCCCAGCTCTACGCGCGCGACAACAAGCTCATTCTCTATGGTTCGGCCTACGACACGCCGGTCTTCGCCGAGCAGAGCCGGACGCTCGAGAACCAGGGGATCAACGTCGCCCTCTCGAAGACATCGGCGTCCACGAGCTGAAGGTCGGAGCCCAGGCCAAGCGCTTCCCGATCTCGGAGCAGTTCACCTTCCTCGTGACGGACCCGGCCTATAACGACCCCCAGTCGGAGAGCTACAACCCGAACCTCGCTCCGTACGACGGCACGCGCGGGGGCTCGCCCTTCGTCTTCTCGTCATCGAAGACGGGCGCCTACGTCGCCGGCTTTCTCCAGGACACCATCCGGTGGAACGACCTGACCGCCAGCATCGGCCTCCGGTTCGACCACAACTACCTCTTCATCTCCGAGAACCAGTGGCAGCCCCGCATCGGCCTCGCCTATTTCCTGAAGCCCACGAACACGGTCTTTCGTGCTTCCTACAACCGGATGTTCATCACGCCCAAGTACGAGAACATCCTCCTCTCGTCGTCGCCCCAGGCCGCCTCGATCGCGCCCCCCGACATCCAGGACTCCCAGGGAGCTCGGCGGGGGCCAGCTCTACAACGTCTCCGAGCGCCACGACGTCTGGAACGTCGGAGTCCAGCAGGGGATCGGCTCGAAGCTTCGCGCTGGACGTCTCGTACTGGAACCGGAGCGTGACGAACGCGGCCGACCAGGACCAGTTCTTCAACACGGGGATCGTCTTCCCGCTCAACTTCGCGAGCGGGAAGCTGGAGCGGCTGGAGCGTCCTGTCTCGACCTCGCGCCCGTCCTGGGAGGCCTGAGCGGGTACGCGTCGGTCGGGCATATCTATGCGAACTACTGCAATCCGTTCGTCGGCGGGCTCTTTCTCCACGTCGGACGCCCTCGATACCCTCCTCGGGGGGCTGCTTCCTGATCGATCACGACCAGGTCCTCCAGGAGCAGGTGGGCCTCTTCTACAACATCGGGAAGACCGGCGTCTGGGTCGGGGTGACGCAGCGCTACGACTCGGGCCTCGTGACCGACGCCGGATCGCCCGAGGACGTCCAGCAGAGTATCGACACGGCGTACGCCTACCCCGTACATCCGCTTCGACCAGGATCCGCAGCGAGTGGCGTCGCGGACGATCTGGAACTTCTCCGTCGGGGCGAATCTCCAGAAGTACGGCCTTCCGCTGGAGCTGCAGGTCGACCTCCTGAACGCGTTCAACGTGCAGGGGCTTTACAACTTCCAGTCCATCTTCGGCGGAACCCACGTCGTCCTGCCCCGGATAGTAGCCGGGAAGCTCACGTTTCTGTTCTGATTCTCCCGGGCCGCGCCGGCCTCCATCCGCCCGGCGCGGCCGCATCGGGTAATCTCCCGCGGGCGAAGGGCGGGACCGTGGCTGCCCTCCGGCTCTCGAAAGGAGCTTCTATGATCGAACTACCCCCGCTTCCGTATCCCGACACCGCTCTCGCTCCGGACATCTCGTCGAACACCCTGTCGTTCCACTATGGCAAGCACCACAAGGCTTACGTCGACAACACGAACAAGCTGATCACGGGGACCGAGTTCGCGGATCTGCCGCTCGAGAAGATCGTCCTCGCCGTTGCCGGAAAGCCCGACAAGGCCGGCCTCTTCAACAACTCGGCCCAGGTCTGGAACCACAGCTTCTACTGGAAGAGCATGCGGCCCAAGGGGGGCGGCGCGCCCACGGGGAAGCTGAAGGAGAAGATCGACGCCGACCTCGGCGGATTGGAAAAATTCAAGAAGAATTCGCGAACGCCGGGGCGACGCAGTTCGGCAGCGGGTGGGCCTGGCTCGTCCTCGACGGAGGCAAGCTGAAATGCGTGAAGACGCCGAATGCCGAGACGCCGCTGACCACGGCGGCGAGGCCGCTCCTGACCATGGACGTCTGGGAGCACGCCTACTACCTCGACTGGCAGAACCGGCGCCCGGACTACATCACGGCGTTCCTCGAGCGCCTGATCAACTGGGAGTTCGCGGCGGAGAACCGGCCAAGGCCGGCTGACGCCGCGATGACGAAGGGCCGGACGCTTCCGAACAAGCTCGTCCTCGTGCGGCACGGGGAGAGCACCTGGAACCTCGAGAACCGCTTTACGGGCTGGAGGACGTCCCCCTCTCTCCCCGCGGCGTGGAGGAGGCGCGCGCCGCGGGCGGCTCCTTCGCGGCGAGGGGTTTCGCTTCGACGTCACCTTCACCTCCGTCCTGAAAAGGGCCATCCTGACGCTCCAGATCGCGCTCGAGGAGATGGACGCGGTCTGGCTCCCCGTCGAGCGCTCCTGGCGGCTGAACGAGCGGCACTACGGCGCGCTCCAGGGGCTCAACAAGAAGGAGACCCAGGACAAGTACGGGGAGGAGCAGCTCTTCGCATGGCGGCGCGGCTACGCCGTCACGCCGCCGCCCCTCGCGGACGACGACCCGACACCCCCGGTTCGACCCGCGCTACGCCGGGCTGCCGCCCGAGATCCTGCCGGGGACGGAGAGCCTGCAGATCGTCGTCGGGCGGGCCCTGCCGTACTGGTACGACGCGATCGTGCCGCGGCTCGCCCGCGGGGAGAACGTCCTCGTGGCGGCGCACGGCAACAGCCTCCGGGCCCTCGTGAAGCACCTCGACGGCATCTCGGACGAGAATCCCGCAGCTGAACATCCCGACGGGGATCCCGCTCGTCTACGAGCTGGACGACCGGTTCCACGCGTCTCGAGCCGGTACCTCGGCGACCCCGAGGCGGCGAGGAAGGCGGCCGAGGCCGTGGCGAAGCAGGCCTCCGGCAGGCCGAAAGCCTAGGCGCGGCCCCGGGCCTCCGGCAGGAGCCGGATGAGGCCCGTCAGGAGGAGCGCGGTGACGAGGACCGGCCCGAACGGCTGGTTGAGGCCGATCGCCGCCGCGAACGCGACGACGTAGGCGACGACCGCGACGGCGGCCGTCCTCGCGAGGGCGCGCCGCCAGCCGTTCGCCCCCGCGAAGGCGGCCCAGGGCGGGACGAAGACGAGCGCGAACGACGCCATGACGCCCACCGACTGCGTCGCGAGGGCCACCGCGAACGCGACCATGAGGTCGAAGGCGAGGTGGACGCGGAACGGGTTCTCTCCGTTCGCCGCGAGGTGGTCGGGGAAGAACCGCTCGAGGAGGAGCTTCCGGGAGATCCACGGCAGGAGGAGCCCGACGGTGGCGAGCAGCGCGGCGGCGCCGGCGAGGTGCGCCCCCGACGTGAAGTAGAGCTGCCCGTCGAGCAGCGCGTGGCTCACCTCCTCGCCCTGCGCGCTGTTCGCGGCGCCGAGGAGGGCGACCGACCAGCCGAAGAGGAGGAGGAGGACGAAGACGTCGTTTCCCGAGCGTCGGACCGTCCCCTTGGCCGTCGCGGCGAGGCCGGCGGCGCCGAGCGCCCCCGCGATCGGATGGATGCCGAGGAGCATTCCGACCACGCCGCCGGCCGCCGTTACCTGCGCCATGCCGAGCGACGCCAGCCACTCGTCACGGAGGCGGACGTAGGCCCCGAGGAGGGGCATCGAGACGGCGAGGAGGAGCCCGTTCAGGAACGGGACGCGAAAGAGCGGGTCGACGACGAGCTGCCATTTCATGCCGACAGCTCCACGACGCGGTCGGCGACCTGGTCCACGAATCCCCGCTCGTGGCTCACGACCAAAACGCCGCGTTCCTTCCGCTTCTCGTGCAGGATCGAGACGAGCGACTCGATCGTGGACGGCGCCATGTTGTTCGTCGGTTCGTCGAGGATGTGGAGGTCGGCGTCCCCGCCAAGGCAGGCCCAGACCTCGAGGAGCTGGAACTGCCCTCCGGAGAGCTCGTCCACCCGGAGGCCGAGGAGCGGCGCGAGAAGGGCCGGGGGCGCCGCGCCCTGCGCCCCCGTGAGCCGAAGCAGCTCGTGCCCGGTGAGGGGAATCCCCTCCGGCCGGGCGGGGATCTGCCTTTGCAGCGAGACCGTCAAGCCCGCGCGGCGCTCGACCTGGCCCGAGAAAACGCGGGAGCTTCCGGTCAAGGCGCCGAGCAGAGTCGATTTCCCGGAGCCGTTCGGGCCGCGGAGCGCGACGATCTCGCCCGGCCTCACCTCGAACGAGATGGGACCGACGACGGGATCCGTGTAGCCCGCCATGACCTCGTGGTAACTCAGAAGGGGCGTCATTTCGAGGATGCGATGGCCTCCACCCAGCGGCCGATCATCGCAAAGTAGGCGTTCGCGTCTCCCTTTTCCCCTACTTCGGGTGGGAGACGAACCGCCTTCCAGCCGAGCTTCTGACGAAAGGAAGTCAGGCCCCTGCGCCGACTGGTAGTCGGTGAAGAGGATGACTCCCTTTCTTCCGGAGAGCTGCTGAACGAGGTCGGACAGGTGCTGGGCCGTCGGCGGAATGCCGGGGAGCGGCTCGACGTACCCGAGGACCGGGACGCCGAGAAGGACGAGCAGGTAATTCGCGTCCTTGTGATACAGGACGGCGCCGGGCGCGCCGACGTCCTCCGTTTTCCACCTCGGGAGTCGTGCGGCGACCTCCCGCGAGAAGGTCTCGGCGTTGGCGCGGTAGGCCTGCTCGCGTGCCGGATCGAGCCTGCCGAGGCGCCCCGCGAGGGCGTGTCCGACGGCGGCCATCCGGTCCGGGTCGAGGAAGAGGTGCGGGTTCCCCATCGGGTGAACGTCGCCGCGCGAGCGGTCGGTGTCGCCGCTCTTGTCGATGAGCGGGACCTGGGCGGCTGCCTCGAAGTAGCCCGGCTGGCCCGGGAGGAGCTTTCCGTTCGAGGCCCCCTGAAGGGCGGCGGGAAGCCAGCCGACCTCCAGCTCCGCGCCGACGGCGACGAGGAGGTCGGCGTTCCGGAGAGCGACCATCATGGTCGGCTTCGCCTGGAGAAAATGCGGATCGCGATCGGGCGGAGCCAGGACGGTGACCTTGACGGCATCCCCGCCGATGGTGCGGGCGAGCATCCCCATGTTCGAGGTCGTGGCGACGACGTTCAGGGCGCCGTTCGCGCCTCCGGCGACGAGGAGGAAGAGGGAGAGCAGGAGGTTTCTCATCGTCTGGCTCCGTTCAGAACTTGTGCGCCCCGTGGACGCCGAGGCTCACCTGGAACTGGAGGAAGAACTGGTTGAAGTTCTGCTTGACGCCGCTCAACGGAATCATCACGTACTCGTACTGGAAGCGGAAGCGGGAGAACTCCGTCGGGTTGACGGTGAAGGCCGCGGTGAAGCGGCTGGTGCGTTCCGAAGCTCTCGGTGAGCGCCCCGGTTTCGACCGCGTTCTTCATTCCTGCCATGTCCCACCGAACACCCAGCTGCAGGCGGGGAAGGAAGCCGTATACGGCCTGAACGTAGAAGCCGGTCTGCTTGAGCTTGCGCGAGCCGTCGCTTCCGCCGGGATCGTCGCTCACGACGTGGGGCTCCGGTCGCGCAAGAAGAACTCGCCCTGGAGGGTCAGGTCCCCCTGGCCGAATGGGCGGGGGTCGTCGTGCTTGAAGACCGCATCGAAGCCGGTGAACCAGCTCGTCCCCTGGCTCGCGACGTCGTCGACCTGGTCCTGGAACATCGTGTCGTATCCGCCGGAGACGCCGAGCTGGAGCGCGTCGGAATAGCCGATGTCGGGGGAGACCTTGAAGAACCCGGTGAAGAGTCGCGGCCCTGACTTCGAGGAGAGGGCGGGGTTCTCGTCAGGGCCGAGGTAGTTCGCCATGCCCGGATTCGTCCCCTGAAGCGCCTCCCCGCCGATCAGAATGTAGACAGGAGTCTTCGGGAGGTACTCGACCTGAACGCCGGCCTCGTTGATCCCTCCTTCGAAGAACATCGAGTAGGGGAGGTTCTGGTCGACGAAGTCCCACTGGTGCGGGTGCTGCTTGTTCACGTAGCCGATGTCGCTGAAGAACTTGCCCGCCTTGATCGAGAGGCCGGGGAGGAGCCTCCGGGTCCGGATCCACGCCTCCTCCATGCCCACCTCTTCCCGGCTCACCGTCAGGATGGCGAGGGCGTCGAAGTACGGGTCGACCGCGGCCGAGAAAGCGAACTCGGTCTCGCCGAGGTTGAAGCCTGTCGAGATCTCGGGAATTCCGCCGACGCCCTCGCCAGTGAAGTTGTCCGAATGCGAATAGAAGCCGAGCGCGCCCCTTTCAGGTCGTCTGTGTAGTAGAGCCCTTCGGCCACGACGGAGATGGCCGGGTTGAAGGTGGTCCCCGACGTCACCTGCCCCGTCTCGCCCCAGGTCGCAACGGGAAACGGCGTCAGGCCGGGGCTCGTGACCGGCCCTGTCTTCCGCGCCGGCGGCGGCCGGGGTCGGGCTTGTCGGGGTGGGTCGTCGCGGCGGCCGGCGCGCCGCCAGCTCCCTCTTCAGCTTCTCCAGCTGCCTCTGCATCTCGGCCTGCTGCTTCGCGAGCTGCTCGATCTTCTTCTCGAGCTCCTTCCGGTCGTCGTCGGGGGCCTGTCCGGGGACGGGCGGCGTCGACGCCGCCACGCCGAGGACGGCGACGAGGCGATCTCGGCCTAACATGGGACCTCCTTGATGCGCCGGTTCCTGCGCCTCTCGGGGCGCCCCGCCGCGACGCGGGGAGCCGTCGGCGGGACGAGCGAGCGCCGTCAGGAGGCGGAGGGAGGGGCTCCGGGGCGAGTCGCTCGAGACCCGGGAGCTCCGGCGAGCCGCTCGATGGCGGGTCCGGCCGGGAGCGGGCGGCGCGGAGGCGACGCGAGCAGGACGCCGTCGCTCTTCGGGGCGTCGCCAACGTGCTGCCTTGCCGCCTGGCAGGCGGGGCAGCTGCGGTCGGCGGCGGCGCTCGCGTGACGGTGGGGAATCCCCTCCAGCGCGAAAACGACGAGCAGGGCGACCAGGCAGCCCAGCGCGACGGCCCTGGAGGTCAGCCGGTCCGTTTTCACGGCGACGAGGTTACCAGGCGTGTCCGGCGACCGGCCCGCGCCGGACCACGGACAGCCGAGAGGCTTACGATCGAGACGGGATGAGAAGCAGGCTCGCGAGATCCTCAGGGCCGGCGCGGCCCTCACGGTCGCGTGCCTTTCCGTCGCGATCCCGTCGCCGGGGCTCTCCTGCTCGATCTGCCGCTGTGGAGACCCGGCATTCAATGCTCTCGGAACCGACATCTACTCCCCGGGCGCCTTCCGGCTCGCCGTCGACTGGGATCGGTTCGACAAGACGCAAGGCCCGCCCGACGCGAGCGAATCCCAGATCCAGAACAGCATTACGTTGACGGCCTCCTACTCTTTCGGAGACAGGGTCAATCTCGTGGGCGCGCGTCCCCTACAGTTTCAAGTCGCTGACGACGACCGTCGACGGCCTGTCCGAGGTCACCGACACCACGGGCTCTCCGACCCGGAGTTCTTCGCCTGGTTCCGCCTCTGGGCCTCGACCTCTACCCCGGCCTGGGACGGCGTTCCTGGCTCTCGGTTCAGGTCGGCGTGAAGACGCCGTGGGGCCAGGACGACCTGACGGTCCCGACGGGAGCGGCTCGACCAGCACGCGCAACCGGGGACGGGATCGACGGATGTTTTCGCGGGCCTCGGGGGTGTTTACCTCGTCGACACCCGCTCCACGCTCTACAGTTCCGTGCAGTACCGTTGGACTGGAACGAACAAGTACGGCTACCAGTATGGCCGCATCTTCCTCGCCAATCTCGGCTATGAGCGGAAGCTCGAACGATCGTCGACGCGGTCCTCGAGCTGAACTACCGCTGGGCCGGAATGGACACCGTGGACGCAGCGGGCGTCCAGGATCCCGACACGGGGGGCGCTCTCCTCTACGTCACGCCGCGCGTCCTCGTGAGCCTCGGCGGCGGCTTCGTGGCGCGCGCAGCGGTCCTGATTCCCACGTTCAAGAACCTGAACGGCTATCAGACCGAGCGCCCCGTCGTGAGCGCGGGACTGACGTTTCAGTTCTGAAGCGGGCGGCGCCTCGCGCGTTCCCTATACTCGCCCCGTGGCGATCGTCGAG
Source organism: uncultured Acidobacteriota bacterium (assembly GCA_963821435.1). Taxonomy (GTDB): domain Bacteria; phylum Acidobacteriota; class Thermoanaerobaculia; order UBA5066; family UBA5066; genus DAOMFB01. The sequence continues at coordinate 179,109 of CAWGDR010000012.1, read as the reverse complement.
GCGCGCGGCCTCACCCGCATCTACCGCCTCGGCGAGGAGAGGATCGCCGGCATCCGCGACGCGACGCTCGCGATCGAGCCCGGAGAGCTGGCGGTCCTCGCCGGACCGTCCGGGAGCGGAAAGACGACGCTCCTCAACCTCCTCGGCCTCCTCGACGCTCCCGACGAGGGGACGCTTGTCTTCGAGGGGCGCGACGTCTCGCGCCTCTCCGACCGCGAGCGCTCCCGGATCCGCCGGGAGCGGATCGGGTTCGTCTTCCAGACGCACCAGCTCGTGCCGGTCCTCTCGGCCGAGGAAAACGTCGCCCTCGCCCTCTGGATCCGCGACCTGCCGGAGGCCGACTGCCGCCGGCGGGCGCGAGCGGCGCTCGAGGCCGTCGGCCTCGCGGGGCTCGAGGCGCGCCGTCCGGACCACCTCTCGGGCGGCCAGCGCCAGCGCGTGGCGGTCGCCCGCGCGCTCGTCGGGGAGCCGGCCGTCATCCTCGCCGACGAACCGACGGCCTCCCTCGACTCCGAGACGGCGGAAAAGCTGCTCGACCTCTTCGATTCCCTCCACCGGGAGCGCGGCGTCGCGTTCGTCTACTCCAGCCACGACCCGAGGATCGTCGACCGGACGCCGCGCCGGCTCCGCCTCCGCGACGGGCGGATCGCGCGGGACGAGCGGAACGGAGCGCCGGCGTGACCCTGCGCTGGTGGCGACTCGCCGCGCGGAATCTCCGGCGGCACCTCCGCCGGACCTTCCTGACCGGCTCGATCGTCGTCGTCGGCTTCGTCGCTGTGACGATGACGGCGGGCTTCGTCGTCCAGACGTTCGACGCCCTGAAGAAGGCCACGATCGAGGGGCTCGGCGGGCACGTCCGGATCCTCGACGCCCGCGCGGAGGGAAGGACCGACGAGGAGGCCCAGGGCTTCCTGGTGGAGGACTGGGAGGGCCTCGCGACGCTTCTCTCGAAGGACGTCCGCGTCGTGCAGGTGATGCCGAAGCTCTCCTTCTTCGGGCTCGTCTCGAAAGGGGAGAAGAGCATCGGCTTCCTCGGCACCGGCACGGACCCGGCGCTCGAGGCACGGGGCTCGTTCGCGAAGGAGATCGTGGTGGACGGCGCGTTCTTCTCGAATCCGGACGGCGACGAGGTGATGCTGGGATCGGGGCTCGCCCGCGCGGTCGGGGCGAAGGCCGGCGACCTCGTGACCGTCATGACGACGACGCCGGACGGCTCCCTGAACGCCGCCGACGTCGCCGTCGCGGCGATCGTCTCGTACCCGATCAAGGAGGTCGACGACCGGCTTCTCTACATGCCGTACCGGAGCGCGGCCCGGCTCCTGAAGTCGGAGGGGAAGGCACACACCCTCGTCGTCCTCCTGAAGGACGACCGGGAGAGCGAGGCGGCGGCGAGGGCCTTCGTCGCGACCGCGGGAGCCGCGGGGCGCCACGTGGAGGCGAAGACCTGGCTCGAGACGGCCGCCTTCTACAGGCAGGTGCGGCTCCTCTACGTCGGCATCTTCCTCTTCATGGGACTCGTCCTCGCGACAGTCGTCATCCTCGCCGTCGCGAACACGATGACGATGTCGGTCTACGAGCGGACCCGGGAGATCGGCGCCCTTCTCGCGATCGGGATGGAGCGCTCGCAGGTCCGGAGGCTCTTCCTCAACGAGGGGTTCCTCCTCGCGCTCTTCGGGACGCTCGCGGGCGCGGTCCTCTCGCTCCTCCTCAGCGGCATCCTGAACCAGTCCGGCCTCCAGCTCCCGCCCCCGCCGGGCGGAACGCACGGGAGCCCGCTCCACATCAGGTTCTTCCCTCTCGCCTACCTGATCGGATTCGCGATGATGTCGTTCACGCTCCTCGCCGCCTCCTGGTGGCCGGCGCGCCGCGCGGCCCGGCTGAATCCGGTCGAGGCGCTCGCGCATGTCTGAGGCGCTCCTGGCCGCGCTCCTCGCGCTCGCCTCCTCCGGCGCCCCTTCCGGCGACGCGTCCGCTCTCCTGTCGAGGGCCGAGCGGGTTCGGGCCGCCTTTCCCGAGGGGGTCCTGAAGATTCGGGTGACCTCGTCCGTGCCGGGACAGCCCGCGAAGGCCGGGACGTTCGAGGTCGCGGTCAAGGGGAGGGAGAAGTCCCGCGTCAAGTTCCTCGGCTCCGGAGACGAAGGGAAATACGTCGTCAGCGTCGGGAACGAGTCTTGGCTCCTCCTCCCGACGTCGAAGAACCCGATCCGCGTTCCCGCCAGCCACCGGATCCGCGGCGGCCTCGCGGTGGCGGACATCGCCCGGACGAGCTTCGCCGATGACTACGACGCCGTCGTCGAGCGGGACGACGACCTCGACGGCCGCCGGTGCGCCGTGCTGCGGCTCGTAGCGAAGAAAGGCGCGCCGGTGGCGTACCCTGTCCTCAGGGTCTGGGTCGACGAGAAGGAGGGGCTTTACCGGAAGGCGGTCTTCCTCGTCGCGTCGGGCCGGACGGCCAAGGAGACGAGCTTCGATGCGTACGAAACCCGGAACGGAACGCTGGTCCTCTCGAAAATGACGGTCAACGACGCTCTCCGCCCGGGGACGACGGTCGTGGAGTATCTGGACTACGCCCGCCGGACGGTCCCCGACACCTGGTTCGATCCGAAGACGGCCCGGGGGGATTGAGGCGATGAAGGGAGCGATGCTCGCGCCGCCTTCGTTCCGGAACGTCGTCGGGAAGCTCGCGAAGCACTACGGGCCGCCGAAGGCGCCTCCGGTGAAGGGCGCCTTCGAGATGATTCTCTGGGAGAACGTGGCCTACCTGGCCGGGGACGAGCAGCGCGGAGAGGCCTTCGCTCTCCTGAAGAAGAGGGTCGGGACGTCGCCGGGGAAGATCCTCGACGCGTCCGCCGCGGCGCTCCGGGCCGTGGCGGAGCACGGCATCCTCGCGGATCGGTTCGCGGGGAGGCTGCGCGAGGTGGCGCGGATCGCCCTCGAGGATTTCGACGGCGATCTCGACGCCGTCGTGTCGGGACCGGTCGCTCCGGCGAGAAAGGCGCTTCAGAAGTTCCCCGGCATCGGCAGGCCGGGGGCGGAGAAGATCCTCCTCTTCCTCCGGCGGCTTCCCTCGCTGGCGGTCGAGTCGAACGGCCTCCGCGTCCTGACGCGCCTCGGCATCATCCGGGGCGAGAAGAGCTACGCGGCGGGCTACGCACTCGCCCAGAAGGCCGCGGCCGACGAGCTCGGCGACGACTTCGGCGTCCTGGCCACGGCACACCTTCTCCTCCGCCGGCACGGGCAGGAGCTCTGCCGCCGTTCGGCTCCCGCCTGCGGCCGCTGCCCGCTCGCGCCCGTCTGCCTCTACGTTGCGGACCGGTCGGCCGCGGCATCTAATCCGGGCAAAGCGAGGCCTTCATGAAGACGTCCGGGATTCTCCTGGTTCCGGCAGCGGCGCTCCTCGCCGGCTGCGCCGGCACGATGTCCGACCCGATCCCGTCGCAGCAGGCGGCCGTCGCGGCGTGCAAGGCCCTCGCGGGCCCCGCTGCCGAGTCGATCCAGCCCCCGAAGCTCGTCGAGAAGGGGAAAAGCTGGCGCGGGATCGTCCTCGGGTCGGGCGGATACGCGTGCGTCAAGGCGACCGTAACGACGGAGGGAAAGCTGACGGAGCCCGAGATCCTGAAGACGGACAACAAAATGTTCGCCGACGCCTTCGCGAAGTCCCTCGCGACCCGCGTCTACGAGCCCGCTCGGAAAGACGGCGTTCCCGTGGCGGTCCAGATCGTCCTGACCGGCTGGTGGTCGGACGCCAACATGGACCTCGGTGTCTACGAAGAGCCGGTCTTCATCAAGCCGAATCAGGGCCCCTAGGCGTCCGGCTGGCAGCCGGCTTGCAGCGTTTTTCGCAGCGACCCTGATTGAGGACAGGAGGGCCTGCGATGAGAACGCCTGGCCGGCTTCTCCTCCCCGCGGCGATCCTGCTGACCGGCTGTACCAGCCTCGACATGCCGGTCTTCCGCCCTATGCCTCCTTCGAGACGGCCGTCGCGGACTGCTACGCCCGCGCGAGCGTCCTGGAGCCCGGTGTCGAGCCCCCGGAGATCCTGTACGAGGGGTAGGGCGTGCACGGCGTGCTCATCGGTTCCGGCGGTTACGCCTGCGTCGAGGCGACGGTGACGGTCGACGGGAAGCTGGCGGACCCGAAAGTGCTGATGACAGACAACAGGATCTTTGCCAATGCCTTCGTCCGGTCGCTCGAGGGCTGGGTCTTCGAGCCGGCGCAGAAGGACGGCGTCCCGGCGGCCGCCCGCGTGGTCATCCCGGGAACGTGGCCGGTCAAATGGAAGATGCCCATGCATGTCTGGTGGGACTACAGCATGCCGGTGGCGGCCCAGCGGTATTGAGCGAACGCGACGGCGATTCGTCCTCCTCGCGGCACGAGAGACGATTCCGCGGGGGGCGCCAAAGAAGCGATCTCAGGCGGGAGCGGTGGGCCCGGCTCCGGTCGTGATCGTCTCGAGGCCGTGGCCGCCGGGCCCCTTCTCGTGCTGGTGGAGGCGCCAGGAGAAGAAGAGGCCGAGGAAGCCGAGCGCGGAGAAGAGCCACATGCCGGCCGCGTACCCACCGGGGTTTCGGGCGCTCGCGTGGAAGAGGTCGTTCAGCCCGCCGATCGCCCAGCTGACGATCGCCCAGCCGATCTGCTGGCAGAGGGTCATGAGCGCGTAGGCGGTGCCGAGCTTCTTCTCGTCGACGAGGTAGGCGACCGACGGCCACATGACGGCGGGAATGAGGGAGAAGGCGATCCCCATCATCGCGACGGGGAGGCCGATCGGGAGCTTCGTGTAGGTGAGGAGGAGGAAGACCGGCGTGAGGAGGGCCGAGCCGAGCGCCATCAGGAGCGCCCGCTTGCCGATCCGGTCGGCGAGGAGGCCGAAGAGCGGCGTCGCGAACATCGCCGTGAGGGGCAGCAGGCCGTTGAGGTTTCCGGCGACCTCGGGCGAGACGCCGCGGGCGTCGGTGAAGAAGATGTTCGCGAAGCGCCGGAACGGGAAGACGGCCGAGTAGAACGTCACGCAGAGGCCGACGACCCACCAGTAGCCGCGGCCGAAGTTCACGAGATCCGCGAAGACGAGCTTGTCGGGCGACCCGCCGCTTCCGAGGGCGAAGCGGCGCTCGGCGCTGTTCTCGAGCATCCAGTAGACGACGCCCGAGACGATGCAGAGCGTCCCGATGCCGGCCGCCAGGAAGAGCGGAGGCTGCCACGACGTGAAGAGCCCGCCCGCCCAGCTCTGCGAGTTGTCCGCCGCCACGGAGCCGAGCCGGGAGATCGTCAGGTTCATCCCCATCGCGAAGGAGAGCTCCTTCCCCTTGAACCACTTCGCGAGCGCCGTCGTGGCCGCCACGATGAGCGGCTCGGCGCCGAGGCCGAGGACGAAGCGGCCGGCCATCATCCCGGGGAACTTCGGCGAGAGGGCGATGAGCAGGCCCCCGAGCGCGTTCACGACGCCGAACAGGAGGAGCGCGCGCTTCGTCCCGGCCCGGTCGATGAGGATCCCGCCGAGGAGGAGGACGAGGAGCGCCGCGACGTTGTAGGCGGAATCGAGGAGGCCGATCTGCGCCTGCGTGAACCCGAGCTCCTTCTCGAGAAAGGGCCCGACCGGGTTCAGCGCGTCGAAGACGTAGTAGTTGGCGAACATCCCGAGGCTGACGAAAACGAGGACGAGCCAACGGAAGGAGCGGCTCGGCTCGGGGCGCACGGCGATCTCGGACGGCATCGTCACCTCGGGGGAGCGGCTCCGGAGAGGAAGGGACTATACGGCAGGGCCCTTCAGGTACTTCGCGAACCAGGCCGTGATCGCCTCCGTCGCGCGGATCCGGTTTGGGAGCTTCCGGAAGCCGTGCCCCTCGTCGGGGAAGAGGATGAACTCCACCGGCACGTTCCGCTTCGTGAGCTGCTCGACGACCTGCGTCGCCTCGACGACCGGGACGTTCGTGTCGTTCTTGCCGTGGAGGACGAGGACCGGCGCCTTGATCCAGCCGAGCTTGAAGAACGGCGAGAGGTTCTTCAGGAGGTCGCGCTGCGTCTCGGGGTCGCCGTACTCCGTCTTCGAGATCTGCGCCATCCAGGGCTCGGTCTCGGCGAAGAAGCTGAAGAAGTTGACGATGCCGAAGAGGTCCGCGCCGGCGGCGAAGGCGTCCGGAAACGCGGTGAGCGCGGCCATCGTCACCCATCCGCCGTACGAGCCGCCCATGATGCCGACGCGCTTCGGGTCGGCGAGCTTCGATCCGACGACGTGGTCCACGCACGACTTCACGTCGCGGAGGACGTTCAGCCGCTTCTCCTGGTTGTCGGCGTTGACGAACGTCCGCCCGAAGCCCGACGACCCTCGGACGTTCGGCGCGAAGACGGCGATCCCCTGCGCGAGGAGGGCCTGGTACGTGGGGTTGAAGGCCGGGACCTCCTGCCCCTCCGGGCCTCCGTGGAACGAGAGGACGACGGGGCCGGGCTTCGCGTATCCCTTTGGAACGTAGAGCCAGCCCCAGAAGGGCTTGCCGTCGTAGGCGTCCACCTTCACGAGCTCGGGCGCGACGAGGGCGGCGAGGTCGACGCCGTCGTGCCGGCTCGACGTCAACCGGGCGAACGTTCCCCCCTTCAGGTCGAGGACGAAGACGTCGCTCGGGCTCTTCGAGCCGTTCGCGGCCATCGCCAGCCGGGCACCGTCCTTCGAGAACGTCAGCCCCGAGGCCCGCTCCGAGGGCAGCGCCGGGCCAGACGTCAGGCGCATCTTCCTCAGATCGTAGAACGCCAGCTCGTTCCTTCCGGCGACGTTCCAGAGGAGCGCCGCCCGGGTCCCGGCGTCGTCGATCACGAAATCGGCGAGCTCCGCGTCGTCCCGGGAGGCGAGGATCTCGACCGGGCCGGGCGTCCCCTTCGAGACGTCGATCCGACCGAAGGCGATCATCTCGCGTCCCGCGTTCGTCGAGACGTAGACGCTCTTCCCGTCGGGCGCGAAGAGGCCGGAGAAGCTGGCGGGGCCTTCGTGGGGCGTCAGCCGCGTCTCCTTCTTCGTCGCGAGGTCGACGAGGAAGAGGTCGCCGTCGCCGCGCTGCGGGGTCCTCGAGAGGAGCCCGCTCCTGCCGTCCCGCGAAAGGTCCTCGTAGCCGGCCGAGCCTTTGCTCTCTGGGCCGATCGTCAGGACGCCCGTCTCCACGTCGTAGACCCAGGCGTCGATGTGGGCGCGGTACTTCCGGTTGGAGGCGATCGCGAGCGCCTTTCCGTCGGCCCGGAAGGACCCGAGCCAGTTCGTCTCGGTGCCGCCGTCTGTGATCCGCTTCGCGCCCGTCCCGTCCGGCCGGACCAGCCACACCTGCTGGTTCATCCCGCCGCCGGGCGCGACCGAGTAGGCGATCCACGCTCCGTCCGGCGACCATTCCGCGAAGCCGACGGGGTCTTCGAGGGCCGTCAGCTGGCGGGGCGCTCCGCCGGCGGCCGGGACGATCCAGAGCTGCGGGAGCCCGGAGGCATCCGAGACGAAGACGACCTCCTTCCCGTCGGGGGAAAAGCTCGGCGAGCGGGCCGAGCCGATCTTCATGTAGGCCGCGACCTCCGGGCCGGGCGGCGGGGCGGCGGCCGCCGAAGCGGGCGGTGCCTGGGCGGCGGCGGACGAAGCGACGAGGACGAAAACAAGGGCCACGACCTTCTTCATGGCCGGGAGTTTACCGGCCGGCGTCAGGGCGCATGAGCGGCTCGCGGGATCGCCTCGAGGCGTGGGTCGTTGCGGAGGCTCTCGAAGCGGGAGTCGGCGGCGACGCGTTGCCGGGCAGGTTGACCCGCTCTCACCGCTTCCCCGAGGAGGAGGAACGCTTCGTCCCTCTTCCCGAGCTGGGCCGCGACTGCGGCGAGCAGGACGGGCGAGACGAACCGTTCCCGCCGGAGGGCGAAGTTCCCGGCGTAGAGGACCGCCGCCTCGGCCGCTCTGCCGGACTGGACAAGGGCGCTTGCCAAGGCAAGTTGGATCGTCGGGGATCCCGGATCGAGGCGACGGGCGGATTCGTACTCCGCGATCGCCTCCGAAACCTTGCCGGCCCTGAGCAGCATGTTCCCGGCCTGATGATGTGTCGAGGGAGCGGAGGGGTCGAGATCGATCGTCTTCCTTATCTGTTCGACCATCTCCGGCCATTTCTTCTGGTCGGCCAGCTCCTCCGCGAAGTGAATATTCGCGAGGAGGGAGAGCGGCTCGAGATTCAGGAGCTTCTTCGCTTGCTCGAACGACTCGTCGGAGCGTCCCCGCTGCGAAAGCAGGTGGGCGTACCAGTGCCGGGCGTCGGCGTTGTTCGGGTCAATGGCTAGTGACTTGCGAAAGAGCGCTTCGGCCTCGTCGAAGTTTTCGTCGGCAAGAAACGTGACGTGTGCGAGGACTGCGAGAGCCTCGGCGTTCTCCGGATCGATCTCGAGTGCCTTTCGGGCGGCGTCCTTTGCCCGGGGGAACGCCTCGAATGGGGGCCGGTAGCCGCTGTAGGCATAGACGTCCCACGCGGCGGCAATTCCGGCCCACGCCGGCGCGTAGGAGGCGTCGTGGTCGAGCGCGCTCCGGAAGAGGTCTATGGCCTTCTGGAGGTCGGCTTCCGTCCTCTTGGCCCAGAAATGGCGCCCTTTCAGATATGCAAGGTACGCCTCCCGGTTCCCGGTCGGCGCTTTCGCGAGCCGCCGGTAGTCATCCTTAGAGAGCCGCAGCCGGAGCGCGCGGACGATCTCGCCGGCGATGTCCGACTGGAGCGCGGGGATCCGGCCGCCGGTCCGCTCGAACGTCTCGCCCCAGAGCTGGCGGCCATCGGCCGCGTCGACGAGCGCGACGCTCACCGAGAGCGTGTCGCCGAAGCTCCGGACCGTGCCCGTCACGACGCCGCCGACGCCCAGCTCCCGCCCGACCGACCGCGGGTCCGGCGCTTCCCGAAACCGCGCCACCGAGCTCATCGCCATGACGCGCAGGCTCGGGGCGCGCGCCAGCGTCTGGATCAGGCTCTCGGCGAGGCCGTAGGACAGATAGCCGAGGGTCGCGTCGCCGGTGGCGTTCGTGAAGGGGAGGATGGCGATCGAGTCGAGCCGCTGCCGGACTCCCGCCCGCCGGTAGACCAAGCCGATGGCGAGGGCGAGCGCGAGGCCGGCGACGCTGATCGCGATCATCCGGGACCGCCCCGCCGGGAGGCGCCGGGCCCGTGAATGAAGGTCCGGCCTCGAGGAAGCGTCGTCCGGCACGGACCGAAGCGCCGCGAGAAGTTCGACCCCCGAGGGGAACCTCCCCGCGGGGTTCTTCGCGAGGCATCGCCCGAGAATGGGCGCGAGGGCGGCGGAGCCGCCGGTCGTGTCGACGGGAGGGGGCTCCGCCTTCAGGATGGCGTGGAGCGATTCGACCGCGGTATCGCCGGGGAAGGCCCGGCGTCCCGAGAGGATCTCGTAGAGGACGGCCCCGAACGAGAAGACGTCCGAACGGCTGTCGGCCGGCGCACCGCGGACCTGCTCGGGAGACATGTAGCCGACCGTCCCGAGGACGGTCCCTGGAGTCGTCAGAGCCGAGGCAGTCTCGAGGACCGAGGCGTCCCCGTCGGCGGTTGGCGGCGCGGGGCGCGCAAGGCCGAAGTCGAGGAGCTTCGTCCCGGACGCCGTCAGGAAGACGTTCGACGGCTTCAGGTCGCGGTGGACGAAGCCAAGGCCGTGAGCGTGCGCGAGGGCGGCCGCGATCTCGCGACCGACCCGGAGCGCCTCCGGCGGCGAGAGCGGCCCCGTCGCGAGGCTGGTCCAGCAGGGTCTCGCCTTCGAGCAGCTCCATGACGAGAAAGTCCACGTCGCCTTCCGTGCCGACGTCGTGAAGCGTGGCGATGTTCGGGTGCGTCAATTTCGACGCGATCTGGGCCTCCCGGAGGAGCCGGCGACGCGCCTCGGGGTCTTTCGACCCCTTGAGGACCTTGACTGCGACGAAACGGCCGAGGCGCCCGTCCCTCGCTTTCCAAACCTCTCCCATCCCTCCCGCGCCGAGGCGCGAGAGCATCTCGAAGGGTCCGAGCCGGGTGCCTGCTTCCACGGGCGTCCGCCTGGCGGGATTATTCCCTCCGGGCATCATCGCGGCGAGGGGGCCGATGAAGAGGGCCGACGTCGCGACGGCGATCTCGCTGGCGGTGATCTCGGCCGCATGGGGCGCGGTCTCGCTCAGGGCCGGAACCGACGGGCCGTACGACGAGGGAGTGCACCTGGCGGCCGCCTGGCGCCTCGCGGGCGGCGAGGTGCCCTACCGGGACTTCTGGTACCTGCACACGCCCGGAGCGCCGGCCGTCCTGGCGGGGGCGTTCCGGCTGTTCGGGACAACGCTCTCGGTCGAGCGGGGCCTGAAGGCCGCTGTCGTCGCGCTCTCGGTGGCGCTCGTCTTTCTTCTCGCGAGGCGGGTCGCGTCGCGAGGCCCGGCCGTCGCTGCCGGGCTCCTGTTCCTCGCCGGCCCGGCCGGCACGCTCTCGCTCCGCCCGAGGGATCTCGGCCTCCTCGGGGCGCTCGCGGCGGCCCTCGTGCTGCTCGGGCCCGGAGATTCCGGCTCCCGCCGCCTCCGCGCGGCGCGGTGCGGGCTCCTCGTCGGCCTGACCGCCTGCTTCAAACAGGAGATCGGATTCTGGATCTTCGTCGTGTCAGCCGTCGTTCTCGGAATCGGCGCGGCGCGGGAGCCGGGGGGGCGCGGGAAGATGCAGGCGATCCTCGGCGAGGCGTTTCTCCCCCTGCTTGCGGGATCCGCGGCGGCGCCGGCGCTGGTCGTGCTCTGGCTCCTCTCCGCCGGCGCCCTCGGCGACTTCGTGGCGCAGGCGCTCGTCTTCCCGTTCTCGGAGTTTTCCCGCGTGAGGTCGCTCCCGGTTTCTCTCCGGATCTCCCAGTTCGCGGCGGACATTCGGCACGGCCTCCCGGCGCCGGCGATCCTTGAGGTCGCCCGGGTGCCGCTCCTCTTCACGCTCTTCGCGGCGGTGTCGCTCGCCGCCGCGGCCCGGGGGGGCCGGACGCTCCTTCGGCGCCCCGGTGACGCCGCCGCCCGCGCCGGCTTGCTGTTCGGCCTCGCCGGGATCCTCTTCCTCGACGTCGCGAGACATCGCGCGGACGCCGGGCATCTCCTGCCCGCCCTGCCGTTCGCCCTCCTGTCGGCGGCGAGCCTCGTCGGGCTGCGCGCGGAGGAACGGAGCCGGTGGGCCGCGGCGGCCGGCGCGCTGAGCCTCCTGCTCGTCGCCCTGATCTCCCTCCCGGCGGTCGCCGGGCGTTTCAGGAGCGCCGGGGAGGCGGCGGTGGAGACGGGACTTCCCTCGGCTCCGGCCCTGCGCGGATTCGACGGCGACCTGCTCCGGGCCGCCAGGAACGCGGCGGATTCGACGCGCGAGGACGAGAGGATCTACGTCGGGAACTCCCGCCACGACGCCGTGGTCTACGGCGCCACGCTGACTTATTTCCTGGCCGGCCGGAAGGGGGCTTCCCGGTACGACAACCTCCACCCGGGCGTCGTCACGACGCTCGCGGTCCAGCGCGAGATCGTGGAATCGCTCGAGCGCCGCGGCACGCGTGTCTCGTCCTCTGGGACGGCCCCCCCCTGACCGAGCCGAACGAGAGCTCGATCCCGAGCGGCGTGACCTTTCTCGACGCGTGGCTCGCGGGCGGGTTTCGCGAGGTTGCCGGCTTCGGAGCCTACCGGGTGCTCGCCCGCGAGGCGCCGGGCGCGAACTCCGAGGAGAGCCCCGCGTCGAGCGTCCGGGGCACCCAGCCGCAGGCGTTTCGAACGGGCGGTAGTCCAGGTCGGCGTCCTGATTGAGGCCGAGCAGGGCCTCCGGCGTCAGGAAGAACGACGGGGAGAGCCGGACCGCGACGCGGGCCGCGGCCATCGCGGCCCCGTACGGGACGTGGACCAGCCGGCGGCGGACCCCTTGCGCCGCGGCGATCTTTCCGACGAGCTCGTCGAAGGTCACGACGGTGGCGCCCGACGCTCCCCAGATCTGCCCCGTCGCCGCGGGGTGGAAGAGGGCCAGCTCGACCGCCGCGGCGAGGTCCTGGACGTGGACCGGCTGCAGCTTCGCCGAGCCCGGACCGAAGACCGGGAAGAAGCCGGGCGCGCTCCGGACGAGCCCCGCGAGGCGCGCGAAGTGAAGGCCGCCTCCCTCTCCATAGACCATCGTCGGGCGGAGGACGGCCCACGGGATTCCCGAGGCGGCGACGAGGCGCTCGGCCTCGAGCTTCGACTCCCCGTAGCAGTTCCGAACGGGGTAGGCGGCCGAGACGGCCGACAGGTAGACGAACCGCTTCGCCCCCCAGCGCCGGGCCTCCGCGAGGAGGTGGCGTGTCCCCTCGACGTTCACCGTCCGGACTTTCTCGGCAGGATTCGGGAGCATCGCGGCGGCGGCGTGGACGACGGTCGTGACCCCCTCGCCGCGGCCGGCGAAGCTCGCGGGGTCGAGGAGGTCGCCCGGGACGACGTCGAGACCGGCGATCCCCGGGGGGACGTCCTCGCCCGGCAGGACGAGCGCGCGGATTCGATGGCCGGACGATGCGAGGCGCTTCGCGATCCGCCGTCCGACGTATCCGGTGAGGCCGGTGAGGAAGATCATCGCGACACCGAAAAGGCGGTCTTGAGGCCGAGGAGGAGCCACGGTGCGCCGTGGAGGCAGAGGTCGAACCAGTCGACCGGGCGCCGGAGCGTCCCCTGGAAGAGCATCTGGAGCTTCTCGACGAGGTGAGGGGGACGGAAGGGCGCGAGGCCCAGGGTCAGGGCCAGAAGGATCACGAGTCCCCACGGGAGCTGGTCGAGCGCCTGGCGAATGCCGTTCATCGTTTTCCTTCCTGAAGGCGACGCTTCGGAGAACGGCGGGATTCTGGCAGGGGACGTTCCGGCGTGCTAACGTGATTCCGGCTCCCATCGGGGGTTCCCGGGGGAGACCGGTCCGAGTTTCTTCGTACGGCCCCGACCTGACGCCTCTCACTTCCGACGAAGGAGACAGCGCATGAGCACTCCCGCCCCGCCCCCCCGGGTCACCCCTCCTTCCCTCCGGGCGAAGAAGGACGCGGAGAGCCGATCACCATGGTCACGGCCTACGACGTCCCGTCGGCGCCCGCGGCGGACCGCGCGGGGCTCGACGCCCTTCTCGTCGGCGACTCGCTCGGCATGGTCGTCCTCGGCTACGACGATCACGCTGCCGGTGACGATGGACGACATGCTCCACCACGCCCGGGCCGTGGCCGCGCGCGCGGCCGCGGGCCCTCCTCGTCGGCGACATGCCGTTCATGTCGTACCAGGTCCGGTCCCGGAGGCCGTCCGGAACGCCGGCCGGCTTCATCGCGAGGGGGGGCTGACGCCGTCAAGCTCGAGGGCGGCCGCGAGCGCGCTCGACGACCGTCGAGGCGCTCGTCGACGCCGGATCCCCGTGATGGGGCACATCGGCCTCACGCCGCAGTCCGTCCACGCGATCGGCGGCTTCCGCGTGCAGGGCAGGACGAGCGACGCCGCCGACGCGCTCATCGAGGACGCGCTGGCGCTCGAAGGAGGCGGGCGTCTTCGCCATCGTGCTCGAGGGCGATCCCGGCCGAGGTCGCGGCGCTCGTCACGGAGGCCGTCGCGTCCCGACGATCGGCATCGGCGCCGGCGCCGGCTGCGACGGCCAGGTGCTCGTCTTCCACGACCTCGCTCGGCCTCCACGACGAGCCTCGAGCCGCGCTTCGTCAAGCGCTACGCGAGCCTGCTCGACGACGCGCGGCGGGCGCTCGAGGCGTACAGGAATGACGTTGCCGGGCGGCGCTTCCCGGGGCCCGAGCACGCCTACCCGATTCCGGACGAAGAATGGAACCGGCTCCTCGCCGAGCTCGAAGCGAACCCGGTCGCGGGTCTCCCGCGGAAGGCTCCCGTCGAGTGGTGACGATCGTTGGGTCGGGCGCGATGGCGACGCTCCTCGCCGCGCGCCTCGGCCTCGTCGTCCCCGTCCACGTCCTCGGCTCCTGGGCCGAGGCTCTCGCGGAACTCGGCGAGCGGGGCGCGACGCTCGAAACGGGGGACGGGACGGTTCGGGTGCCCGTCGCCGCGACTCGGGATCCGGCTTCTTGCCGCGGCACGCGCCTGGCGCTCGTCGTCGTGAAGGCCGCAGCGACCGCGAAGGCCGCGACGACGATCCGCGCGATCCTCGCCGCGGACGGCGTCGCCGTGACGCTTCAGAACGGGCTGGGGAACGCCGAGACGCTCGCGGCGGCTCTGGGTCCGGGGCGCGTCGTGACGGGGACGGCGGAGGTGGGTGCGACCCTGCTGTCTCCGGGACGCGTCCGCGCGGGCGGCGGCCGGCGGATCCGCCTCGCCGCCCACCCGGGAATCGCCGAGGTCGAGGCACTCTTCCTGCGGGCGGGCTTCGACGTCGAGATCGTGCCCGACGCGAAGCGGCTCCTCTGGGAGAAGCTCTCGGTGACGGCGCCGCTCCTTCCGCTGGCGGCGCTCCTCGGTGTGACCAACGGCGAGGTCGTCCGCCGCCCGTCTTCGGCGCAGCTTCTCGACCTAGCGGCGCGCGAGGTCGTGGCGACGGCAGGCGCGGCCGGAATCGAGCTCCCTGTGGGAGATCCCGGAGCCGAGGCGCGGCGCGTGGCCCGGGAAACGGCCGGCAACGTTTCGTCGATGCTCCAGGACGTCCGCCGCGGGGTGCCGACCGAAATCGACGCCATCAACGGCGCGGTCGTCGCGGCCGCCCGGCGGCTCGGCGTCCCGGCGCCGGTGAACGAGGCTCTCTGGCTCGCCGTCCGCGCGCTCGGCGAGGGGGACCCGACATGAGGGTCGTCTCGGAGGCGCGCGACGCCCGTCTCGCCCGGGGCGAGATCCGGGGCTCGGTCGGCCTGGTCCCGACGATGGGGGCTCTGCACGACGGGCACCTTTCGCTCGTGCGGCGGGCCCGTGCGGAGAACGACGGGGTGGTGGCCAGCATCTTCGTGAATCCCGCGCAGTTCGGGGAGGGGGAGGACCTCGCGAGCTACCCCCGGAACCCCGAACGGGATCTCGCGTTCCTCGAATCGGAAGGCGTCGACCTCGTCTACGCTCCGGCTCCGGAGTCGGTCTACCCGCGCGGCTTCCAGACATGGGTCGTCCCGGGGCCGCTCGCCGGGCCGATGGAAGGGGCCCGCCGCCCGGGACACTTCCGGGGAGTCCTGACCGTCGTGTCGAAGCTCTTTCACCTGCTCGAGCCGGACCGCGCCTACTTCGGCCAGAAGGACGCCCAGCAGGCGATCCTCGTCCGACGGATGGCGGCGGACCTCGAATTCCCCGTCGTCGTCGTCGTCTGTCCGATCGTGCGCGACCGGGACGGCCTGGCCCTGAGCAGTCGGAACGCCTACCTTTCGCCGGACGAGCGGAGAGCGGCACCGGTCCTCTACCGGTCTCTCCGGGCCGCGGCGGCGGCATGGGAGGCCGGCGAGCGCCGCGGCGACGAGCTCTGCGAGGCCGCCCGGGCGGTTCTCGCCGCCGAGCCGCTCGGGATCGTCGATTACGTCTCGGCGGCCGATCCGGAGACGCTGGCCGAGGTCGGGACGGCGGCCGGGACGGTGCTCGTGGCGATCGCCGTCCGGTTCGGCACGACCCGGCTCCTCGACAACGTCCTCCTTCCCGAAAACGCGACGCTCTGAATCGGGAGGCCCCCATGCTCCTCGCGGTCGACATCGGCAACACGACGATCACGCTCGGCCTCTTCGACGGAGTGACGCCGGGACCCCGGTGGCGGCTCGAGACGGTCCGCGCGCGTCTCGCGGACGAATACGGCCTGACGCTCCTGGCGCTCCTCGCGAACGAGGGTCTCTCGAGGAAGGACGTGACGGCCGCCGCTCTCTCGTCGGTCGTTCCGCCGCTGACGGGGACGTGGGTGGAGGTCTGCCGCCGGTCGCTCCGCGTCGAGCCGCTGGTCGTCGAAGCGGGGGTGAAGACGGGGGTCCGCGTCCTTTACGACGACCCGAAACAGGTCGGCGCCGACCGGATCGTGAACGCCGCAGCCGTCAAGGAGCTCTGGGGCGGTCCGGCCTGCATCGTCGACTTCGGGACGGGAACGACGTTCGACGCGCTTTCCGGGCAGGGCGAGTACCTCGGAGGGGCGATCGCCCCGGGAATCGGCATCGCCGCCGAAGCCCTGCACGCCCGGGCCGCGAAGCTCCCCCGGGTCGACCTCGTCCGGCCGCCTTTCGCCGTCGGGAGGAACACCGAGCACGCGCTGCAGTCGGGGCTCGTCTTCGGCTACGTCGGCCTCGTGGAGGGGATGGTCTCGCGGTTCCGGGCCGAGCTCGGGCCGGAGATGAAAGTGATCGCGACGGGGGGCTATGGCGAGCTGATCGCCCGGGAGACGCTGGTCCTCGGCGTCGTGGCACCGTGGCTGACGCTCGACGGTCTCCGGATCATCCACGACCTGAACGCCTGACGGGCTCGCCTTCACACCGTCTTCATCATCGTGTCATAGACACGGCGGGACGGTTGCGCCGATCGAAGTCTCACGAAGGAAGTGCCGGCGGGCCACAGGGCCGGCAAAACCGAAGGGAGTTCGAGCATGCGTTTCGCTCGCACGCGCTCGCTGAATAGCCCGGCCTTGCAACCGTGGCATCCGAATCCCGCGACAGAGGACGTGCTGAGAGAGCTGGGCCAGGCGGTTCAGCCCCTCTTTCGGGCCGACGAACCGTACGTCAGTCGAGACGCGAGAAGCCTCTTCAGGCGTCTCCTGCCGGACGTCACGAGCAACCCGAGACTCCTCGGGGCGGTTCCGGAACTCGTCGCGTCGCTCCTCTACGCGCTCGACCACCTCTCGCCGAAATACGAGCTCCATCGGGCGCGGATCGTCGCCGCCTGGAAAGAAGTCGAAACGGCCTCCCGGATCTAACGGCCCGCGGCGGGAGACCGGGGAAAGCCCTTTCCGCCGAGCAGCCGGGCGACCCGGTCCACGACGGCTTCCGCGACGTCGTCCTTCGACTGGAGCGGGAGCCGCTCTTCGCTCCCGGCGGCGCCGATCAGGACGACGCGGTTCGTCTCGCCGTCGAAGCCTGCGCCTGGCGCGTTGACGTCGTTCGCGACGACGAGATCCAGCCGCTTCGCGGCCAGCTTCCTGCGGGCCTCGG
The DNA here is from genome assembly GCA_963821435.1 of uncultured Acidobacteriota bacterium. Taxonomy (GTDB): domain Bacteria; phylum Acidobacteriota; class Thermoanaerobaculia; order UBA5066; family UBA5066; genus DAOMFB01. The sequence goes on along the minus strand of CAWGDR010000012.1, from coordinate 162,048 downwards.
GCGCAGGATCACCCGTCTCGGCCGCGAAGCCGACGAGGACCCGCGGCCGCTTCGTTTTCCGGCGGCGGGCGCTCACCGCGGCCAGGATGTCGGGGGTGGCGGCCAGCCTCAGCATCAGGCCTTCCTTCGCCCCCTTCTTCAGCTTCCCGTCGGCGGGGCGCTCGGGAGCGAAGTCCGCGACGGCCGCGGCCATCACGAGCGCGTCGGCCTTCGCGGAGGCGCGGAGGACGGCCGCGTGCATCTCCGCCGCGGTCTCGACGTCCACCCGCTCGGCGCCCGCCGGCGTCCGGAGAGCTGTCGGGCCGGCGACGAGGATCACGAGGGCTCCGCGATCGAGCGCCGCCCGCGCGATCGCGAATCCCTGGCGCCCGGATGACCGGTTTCCGACGAACCGGACGGGGTCGACCGGTTCGCGGGTCGGTCCGGCCGACACCACGACGGTCCTTCCCGCGAGCGGTCCGCCCGCGCCGAGGACCGTCCGGAGTCGCTCGACGATCTCCTCCGGCTCGACGATCCGCCCCGTGCCCGTGAGCCCGCTCGCCATTCGTCCTTCATCGGGACCGATGAAGGTCGCTCCGCGCGCGCGCAGCGTCTGGACGTTCGCCCGCGTGGCGGGGTGCTCCCACATGCCGGCGTCCATCGCGGGGCAAAGAACGAGAGGGCAGCGCGCCGCGAGGGCGGTCACGGTCAGAAGGTCGTCGGCGAGCCCGTGCGCCAGCTTCGCGAGGAGGTCGGCCGTGGCCGGCGCGACGAGGAGGAGGTCGGCACGTTGTCCGAGGGCGACGTGGAGGACGTGGGCCTCCTCGCTCCAGAGGTCGGCGCAGGCGGTGCGCCCCGTGACCGACCGGAAGGTGAGGGGGGAGACGAAGCGGGTCGCGGCGGCCGTCAGGACGGCGTCGACGAGCGCTCCCTGCTGCGTCAGCCGGCTCGCGAGGTCCACCGCCTTGTAGGCGGCCACGGAGCCGCTGACGCCGAGGACGATCCGCCGGCCGGCAAGGGACGACATGGCTCGTCCGTTTTAGCACGGTCGGGAAACGTCAGGAGGCGGTCCCCGGCGCGGGCCCGATGTGGCCGTGTTTGATGTTCTGCCCCTCCGCGACGAAAATCGTCTCCTCCGCGATGTTCGTCGAGAGGTCTCCCACGCGCTCGAGGTTCTTCGAGAGGGACATGATCTCGATGCAGCTCGAGATGAGCGCGGGGTTCTCGGCCATGTAGGTCAGAAGCTCGCGGATCAGCGACTTGTTCTTCTCGTCGAGGATGTCGTCGCGCCGGCAGACGGCGAACGCCAGCTCGGAGTCGCGCCGCACGAACGCGTCGAGGGAGTCCCGCAGCATCCCCCGGGCCACCTCGGCCATGTGCGGAATGTCGATCCAGGGCTTGAACGGCCGGACGTGCGACATCCGCTCGGCGGCCTCCGCGATGTTGACGGCGTGGTCCCCGATCCGCTCGAGGTCGGCGTTGATCTTGAGCCCGGCCACGAGGAGCCGGAGGTCGCTCGCGACCGGCTGCTGGGTCGCGAGGAGGTGGATCGTGTCCTCCTCGTTCTTCACCTCGAGCTCGTCGATCGTCCGGTCGTTCTCGATGACGTGCCGCGCCTTGACCGCATCGGCCTCGACGAGCGCGTCGATGGCGAGCCGGATCTGGTTCTCCACCTCGGCCCCCATGCCGATGAGCTGGCGCCGGAGGTTCTCGAGGAGCTCCGAAAAGTGCTCTTTCATGTCGTCTCCTGGCGGGTCGTTCCCACCGGCGTCGTGGCGGGGAGGGTGACGCTGAACCGGCTTCCCTTGCCCAGCTCCGAGTCGACGGCGATCGACCCGTGGTGAAGGATGAGGAGGTGCTTGACGATCGCGAGCCCGAGCCCCGTCCCGGGGACGGACTTGGCGCGTGACGGGTCGACCCGGTAGAACCGTTGGAAGATGTTCCCCAGCTCGATCCGCGGGATGCCGATGCCGCGGTCGACGACGTGGACGATGGCGCGGGGCGGCTCGCCCGGGGCCCCGGCGGAGAGCGCCTCGGCCAGGACGTCCACGCGGGCGCCGGACGGCGAGAACTTCACGGCGTTGTCGACGAGGTTCCGGAAGACCTGCGCGAGGCGGCGCCGGTCCCCCGAGACCTCGAGCTCCTCGGGCGCCTCGACCGTGACCGTGACGCCCTTCGCCGCCGCGAAGGCCGCGAGGTCGTTGACGACGCCCGCGAGGAGGTTCTTCACGGGGATTTCCTCAGTGGTGAGGGTCACCGCGCCCGACTCGATCTGGGAGAGGTCGGTCAGGTCGGAGACGAGGTCCTGGAGCTGCGCCGACTGCCGCTTCAGGATGTCGAGCATCCGGGCGAGGTCGGCCGGCAGCGACTCCTCCGCCGAGAGCGTCTCGACGGCGGCCCGGATGGCGGCGACGGGAGTCCGGAGCTCGTGCGAGACGTCCGAGACGAAGCGGCGGCGCATCGTCTCGGTCCTCTCGTGCTCGGTGACGTCGCGAACGACGCCGATCGCGGCGGGCTCACCGCTCTTCACGGCATGCGGCAGCGCCCGGACCGTCACCTCGAGGACGCGCTCGGGCACGCCGTCGAACGCGACCCGAAGGATCTCGCTCGAAGCAGCCGCCACCGCGGTCGCCGCGCTTCCGGCTTCGAAGAGCTTCAGGACGGACGGCTCCCGGACGAGGTCGACGAGGGCCCGGCGCGGAGCGCCCGCGGGCGCGCGGAAGAGGGCCAGCGCCGCCGGATTGGCGTCGAGGAGATCGAGCGCTTCGTCGACGACGAGGAGGCCCACGGGTACCTGCTCGAAGACCGTGCGGGCGAGGAGGCGCGCCTTCTCGCTCCCGGCCCGCTCGGCGGCCACGAGCCGCGCGAAGCGGGCGAGAGCGCCGAAGACCTCCTGGCTCTCCTCGGACGCCGCCGAGAGGAGGACCGGAGGGCGCCCCTCGGCCGCCTCGGCGATCCCCAGCTTCACCCGCCGGAACTCCCGTCGCTGCCGGCGCCGGACGGCGAGAAAGAGGAACGCGACGAGGACGCCCGCGCCGAGGGAAATCCGGACGATGGTCTGGCGGAACGGCCCTTCCTGGGCGTCGAGCAGCTGCTGGCTGATCGCGAGCCGCACGTATCCCGTCGGCGCGTCCTCCGAGCCGAGGCGCCGGGCCACGTAGACGAACGGAAAGTCGACGGTCGCCGAGCTCCTCCGGTCGAAGCCGACGCCGGCCCGCCGGGCCTCCAGGATCTCGGGCCGGGTGCCGTGGTTTTCCATGGACGGGACCTTGTCGGGCGTGACGTCGCTGTCGGCGAGGACCCGGCCGTCGGCGCGGATGAGGGTGACCCGCGCGCCGGTCTGGCGGGCCACCGCGCGCACCTTCTCGTGGGGGATCGCGTCCGGGAGGAGGTCGGTCGCGAACTCGACGGCGAGGTGGCCGAGCCGGTCCTCCAGATCGCGCCGCGTCCGCTCGGCGACGGCGCCGTCGAGGACGCGGCCCAGGACGGCCGCGAAGAGGCCGCCGAGGAGGAGCCCGGCGAGGACCGGCAGCAGGAAGCGCTTGAGCGCGCTCATGGTTTCGGCGAACTTGTAGCCGACGCCGACGACCGTCTCGATCATCTCCTCGCCGACCTTCTTCCGGAGCGAGCGGATGTGGACATCGACCGTCCGGGTCTCGATGTCGGCGGCGTAGTCCCAGAGCCGGGAGAGGATCGTCTCGCGGCTCACGACGCGCCCGCCGCTCCGGATGAGGAGCCACAGCAGGTCGAACTCCTTCTTCGTGAGGTGGACCGCCTCGCCGTCCCGGAGGACGAGATGCCGCGCCCGGTCGATCTTCAGGCGTCCGCTCTCGAAGACGTCGTCCGAGGCCTCGGGCGAGGCCGCGCGGCGGAGGTGCGCCGCGACCCGCGCGAGCAGCTCCTTCATCGAGAAGGGCTTCGTCACGTAGTCGTCGGCCCCCAGCTCGAACCCGAGGAGCTTGTCGCGCTCTTCGACGCGCGCCGTCAGCATCAGGATCGGGATCTTGCGGGTCTCCTCCCCCTTCCGGAGCTCGCGGCAGATCGTCAGGCCGTCCACGTCGGGGAGGTTCAGGTCGAGGAGGACGAGGTCGGGAGGTCGCTGGATCAGTGCGTCGAGCGCGACGAGGCCTCCGGCATACCGCTCCACCTCGTACCGCCCGTCCTTCTTCAGGTTGTACGTCAGCGTGAACGCGAGGTCTTCGTCGTCCTCGACGACCGCGATCCGGGGCCGGGGGGTGGAGGCCTTCGCGATCATCCGAACCGTCCCGTAATGTAATCCTCGGTCGTTTTTTGACGGGGCTTGGTGAAGATCGTGTCGGTCTTGTCGAACTCGATGAGCTTCCCGAGCATGAAGAAGCCGGTCTCGTCCGAGACGCGCGCCGCCTGCTGCATGTTGTGCGTCACGATGACGATCGTGTAGCGCGACTTCAGGTCGAAGATCAGCTCCTCGACCTTGGCGGTGGCGATCGGGTCGAGCGCCGAGCAGGGCTCGTCCATCAGGAGGATCTCGGGCTCGACGGCGATCGCGCGCGCGATGCACAGGCGCTGCTCTGGCCGCCCGAGAGGCCGAGGGCCGAGTCTTCCAGCCGGTCCTTGACCTCGTCCCAGAGGGCCGCGCGCCCTGAGCGACCGCTCGCACGCCTCGGTCAGGATCGCGCGGTTGTTGATGCCCTGGATCCGGAGCCCGTAGACGACGTTCTCGAAGATCGACTTCGGGAACGGGTTCGACTTCTGGAAGACCATCCCGAACCGCTTCCGGATCGCGATGACGTCGACCCCCCGCGCGTTGATGTCGGTCCCGTGATCCGGATCGTCCCGTCGATCTTCACGCCGTCGATCAGGTCGTTCATCCGGTTCAGGCAGCGGAGCAGCGTCGACTTTCCGCAGCCCGACGGCCCGATGAGGGCCGTCACCGAGTTCGGCTTGCACGACATCGTGATGTCGAAGAGAGCCTGCTTCTCTCCGTAGAAGAGGTTGACGCTCTTCACCTCGATGACGGGCCCGGTTCCGGCCGGCGCCCCGCCCGGTCCGGGTCCGGCGCCGGGGCACGGGGGAGGCGACGGCGGTCGCGATGAGCGGCTGCTGCATGGTGACCTCGAAAACGTCAGAACGCCGAGCTGAGGAGCCGTCGGCGGAGATAGTTTCGGACGAGGATGGCGGTCAGGTTCAGCGCGACGACGATCAGGAGCAAAAGGATCGTGGTCGAGTAGACCATCGGGATGGCCGCCTCGACGTTGGGGCTCTGGAAGCCGACGTCGAAGAGGTGGAAGCCGAGGTGCATGATCTTCCGGTCGAGGTGGAGGATACGGGAAGATGCCGTCGACCGGGAGCGTGGGGGCCAGCTTCACGACGCCCACGATCATGAGCGGCGCCACCTCGCCGGTGCCGCGGGCCATGGCGAGGATGAGGCCGGTCAGGATGCCGGGCGCGGCCGCGGGAAGGACGACGCGCCGCATCGTCTGCCACCTTGTGGCGCCGAGCGCCAGCGAGGCGTGCCGCATGCCGGCGGGAACCGCGGCGAGCGCCTCCTCCGTCGCCACGACGACGACGGGCACCGTCAGGAGGGCGAGCGTCAGGGCGCACCAGAGGATGCCTCCGGTCCCGAACGTCGGCGTCGGGAGCGCTTCGGCGAAGAAGAGCTGGTCGATGCGCGCGCCGATCCCGTAGACGAAGAACCCCAGCCCGAAGATGCCGAAGACGATCGACGGAACGCCCGCGAGGTTGTTGACCGCGATGCGGACGAGCCGTACGAGCGCGCCCCTGCATCGCGTATTCGCGAAGATAAAGAGCGGCCACGCACGCCGAAGGGGACCGAGACCAGGCTCATCATGACGACCATCAGGACCGTGCCGAAGATGGCGGGGAAGATCCCCCCCTCGGTGTTCGACTCCCGGGGCTCGCCGGAGACGAACTCCCAGATCCGCGAGGCGTAGACGGAGGCCTTGCCGGCCCAGGAGAGGTCGTTCGGCCGGACGATCCGGACGACGTCGCGGAGCAGGATCGTCTTTTCCCTCCCTTCGGCGTCGGCGAAGACGGCCGTCGTCCCCGAAACCTCGCGGCGCGCCGACTCGAGCCGCTCCCGCTCCGATTCGTACCGCTTCTTGAGCTCGGCGATCCGTCCTTCCGTGGCGAGACGGACGGCGGGCAGGTCCGAGGCGCCTGCCAGCTCGGCCTTCCGGAGCCACAGTCGCTCCTTCTCGAGAAGGGCGTTGATGGCGCCGACGTCCTTCTCGTTCCTTCTCGTTCAGGTCGACGAAGCGGGGCCGGAGTTCCGCCTGGAGGCCCGACAGGAGCGCGACGCCCTTCTCGTCGCCTCTGGCGACTCCCTTGCCGTCCCGCCGGATCTCCTTCAGGAAGCCGTGGAAGTTCCCGTATTCCTGCCGCTCCAGGAGGAGGGCGTCCTTCGGTGTGTCGCGCTTCGAGATCTCGGCGAGGGGGATCCACCTGAAGTCGAGGCCGTTCAGGTCCCGGTTGCCGATCTTGAGGCGGATCCGGCTTGCCGCGGCCTTCCCCGCCTCCGCCGGCATTCGCTCCGTCGACAGGATCTCGCCGAGGACCTTCCTGCCGTCGGACGTCTCGATCCGGACGAGGGGCCGAGGCCAGAAGAAGCCGAGCCCCTTCCACGCCACGAGGCCGAGGAGGCCGAAGATCATGAGGAGCGAGGCGGCGAGGCCGGCGCCGGTCAGCCAGATCATCGGCTCGCCCTTGCGGAAGACGAACTCGGAGAGGCGGGTGGCCGCCGGGCGGGCCGCGGCGGTCGCGGCCGGCGCGGGAAGGGGGGCGGTCGCCGACATCAGATCACCGTGTATTTCCGGCGCAGGCGCTGGCGCATGACCTCCGCCAGCGTGTTGACGAGGAACGTCAGGATGAAGAGGAGGAGGGCCGAGAGGAAGAGGACGCGGAAGAGCGTCCCGCCCTGGGGCGCCTCGGAGATCTCGACGGCGATGTTCGCGGAGAGGGTCCGCATGCCGTTGAAGAGCGACCACTCCATGATCGGCGTGTTCCCCGTCGCCATCAGCACGATCATCGTCTCCCCGACGGCGCGCCCGAAGCCGACCATCAGGGCCGAGAAGATGCCGGCCGAGGCCGTCGGGAGGATGACGCGGGTAGCCGTCTGCCAGGGCGACGCTCCGAGTGCGAGCGAGGCGGCCTTCAGGTGCTGCGGGACGCTCGAGAGAGCGTCCTCCGAGATCGTGAAGATGATCGGGATGACCGCGAAGCCCATCGCGAAGGCGATGACGAGGGAGTTCCGGGCGTCGTACCGCAGGTGGAGGGCCGAAAAGAGCCAGGCGTGGAAGTCGCCGGCGAAGAGGATCTTCTCGAGCACGGGGCCGACCGCGGCGCAGAGCGCGACGCCGGCGGCGGTCAAGAGGAGGATCGCGACCCCTTCCCGGAACCCCGAGATTCTCTGCCGCAGCTCGAACGGAAGGGCCTCGCGGAGGAAGACACCGCCGAGGACGACGAGCGGCACGACCGGAAAGAGGAGAAGCGTCGTGAACGTGGCGTTCTGGATGACGGGAGCGAGCCAGAGCCCCGCGAGGAAGCCGATCACGACCGACGGGAGCGCCGCCATCACCTCGACGACCGGCTTCACGAACGCCTTCACCCTCGGGGGGGCGAAGGCGGACGTGTAGAGGGCCGCCGCAAGGGCGATCGGAACCGCGAAGAGGATGGCGTAGAGCGTTCCCTTGAGCGTGCCGAAAATGAGCGGGACGAGCGACATCTTCGACTCGAACTCGTCGTTCGAGCCCGTCGACTGCCAGACGTACTCCGGGCGGTCGTAGCCCTCGTAGAGCTGCGAGCCGAAAAGGCTGCGCCAGGAGATCTCGGGATGCGGCGCGTCGAGGCGGAACTCCCTGAGCCCCGCCGTTCCGAGCGCCAGGAAGCCGTCGCCTTTCGGCGCGACCGCGAGCGCCACGATCTTGCCTCCGGACGGGACGTCCGCGAGCGGGCGCTCGTTCGTGGCGAAAGTCGCGTGGACGCGGCCGGTCTCGTCGCCCGTCAGGAACGTCTTGCCGCGGGGGGACGCGGCGAAGGCGGTGACGCGGGCCAGGTGGTCCGGAAAGGACTTCGTGACGCCGAGGGTCTTCCCTTCGCCACCCCCCTCGCTTCGCTGCCGTCCGAGGCCGGCGACGCGCCCCTTCTCGTCTCCTACGACGAGCGTCTGCCCGCCGATGAGAGAGCCGAGCACCGTCACCGGCGCAGGGGAGCCGGGATGGACCACGACCGCGCCGATCGCCTTCGGCTCCTTCGAATCGCTGACGTCGAAGGAGAGCACCTTCCCCGAGACGGTCCCGGCCTCGAGCAGCCTCCCCTTGTCGTGGAACGAGAGGGCCGAGACCGCTTCCCCTCCGAGGAGGGGGGAAAGATCGAAGGAAGAGGGCGCGGCGCCGGGCTCGTCCCCGCCGGCGGCCGCGAGCAGGAGCGCGTCGGGCGCGGGGGACGAGGCGACCTCCACCTCGCCGGATTCGGGATGCGAAAGCGCCAGAACGCGGACGGGCCGGCCCTGCGGGTCGGGAGCCAGGGTCCCCGCGACCGTCGCGAAGAGCTCCGACCGCCGCTTGCCGTCCGGGAAGGTGGTCTGCCACGTCGGCGCGACGAGGAGGACGCGCCCGTCCTCGAGCCCGAGGGCGAGTTCCCCGCGAAACGTCCGCGCGACCGACGTGACCACTTTCCCGCCGGATTCCGGAAGGGGGATCTCCTTGACGACGGCCCCCTTCGCGAGGTCGACGACCTTGAGGCCGCCGGCCGCCGTCACGACGGCGGCGAAGTCCCGGTACTCGTTCGAGATCCCGTCGAGCGTGCCGCTTCCGTCGTCGAGCGCCGTCGAGGCCTCGAGGAGCGCGTCGGGCTTCCGGAAGAGCGGAAAGGCCTGCGAGAGGATGAGGAAGAAGATCAGGAGGAGGCTCGCGATCATCAGCCAGCCGCCGCCCGTGATGAAGACGGTCGACGCCTTGTCCGCGAGCCTCGTGAGGAACCGCTGGGTCTTTTCGCTCATCGGGTGCGGGCGACGCGCCGGCAGGATCGCGCGCCGCCCGGGTCCTGGTCTAGTTCAGCTTGGCGATCTCTTCACCGGCGACCTTCGCCGTGAGGGGGAAGAAGCCGTCCTTGACGACGATCTCCTGTCCTTCCTTCGAGAGGACGAAAAGGAGAAACTGCTTCACGAGCGGGTCGAGCGCCTTCGTCCGGGGCCTTGTTGACGTAGACGTTCAGGTAGCGGGCGAGGGGGTACTTCCCGGAGAGGACGTTCTCGTACGACTCGCCGAAGAACGGCCCGCCGTCCTTCGCGGAGAGCTTGAACGGTCTTGACGCCCGAGGTCGTGTAGCCGACTCCCGAGTAGCCGATCGCGTACTTGTCCTCCGCGACGCCCTGGACGACCGAGGAGGAGCCCGGCTGCTCCTTGACGCTGTTCTTGTAGTCGCCGTTCTCGAGCGCGTGCTCCTTGAAGTAGCCGTAGGTGCCCGAGGCGCGAGTTGCGTCCGTAGAGGCAGATCGGCTTCGACGCCCAGTCGCCCGTAAGGCCCAGGTCTCCCCAGGTCTTGACGTCCTTGCCGCCGCGCTTCCGGGTCGACGAGAAGATCGCCGTCGACCTGCTTGAAGGTCAGCTTCTCGATCGGGTTGTCCTTGTTGACGTAGACCGCGAGGCCGTCGAGCGCGACGCGGACCCGGGTCGGCTTGTAGCCGTACTTCGCCTCGAAACGCGTCGATCTCGGCTCGCCTTCATCTCGCGCGACATGGGGCCCGAGCTGGGACGTCCCTTCGATGAGGGCCGGAGGCGCCGTGGACGAGCCCTTCCCCTCGATCTGGATGTTGACGTTCGGGTAGCTCTTCTTGTACCCCTCGGCCCAGTAGGTCATCAGGTTGTTGAGCGTGTCGGACCCGATCGAGTTGAGGTTCCCGGAGATGCCCGAGACGCGCTGGTAGCCTGGGATCGACGGGTCGACCTTGACCGTCTGCGCCGACGAGGCCGCCCGTCGACGAGCAGCGCGAAGATCGCGCCCGTCGCCTTCTTCAGCCTGCTGTCCATGAGTCCTCCTTGCGTCTTTCTTCCCTCTTGAGACGGCGGGAAGTCTCGGGCGGAGGAACGGTGTTTATGTGAGGGCGATGTTAAGTTCCCGTGAAGTCGGCAACTCGTTAATGGCGTGCCAGATAGAAGCCGAGGACGCCGTTCAGAACCGACAGCATCTTCCACGAGAGGGCCGCCACGATCGCGGAGGCGGGAATCGTCAGGATCCAGGCCACGATGATGCTACGGGCCACGCCCCACCGGACCGCGGAGAACCGCCGGACCGAACCGACGCCCATGATGGCGCCGGTGATCGTGTGGGTGGTCGAGACGGGGATGCCGGCCCAGGACGCGCCGAACAGCGTGCAGGCCCCGGCGAACTCGGCGCAGGAGCCGCCCACCGGCTTCAACGCCGTGATCCGCATCCCCATCGTCCGGACGATCCGCCAGCCGCCCGCGAGCGTCCCGAGGCCGATGGCAGCGTGGCAGAGAAGAATGATCCAGAAGGGGACCTCGACGCTCCGGAGGTAGCCGGACGAGAAGAGGAGGACGGCGATGATCCCCATCGTCTTCTGCGCGTCGTTCAGGCCGTGCCCGAACGAGAACGAGGCGGCCGACGCGAGCTGCACCTTCCGGAAGGCGCGGTCGAGGGGTTCGGGCCGGGCCCTCCGGAAGATCCAGATGACGGAGAGAAGAAGATGAAACCGAGCGCCATGCCGAGCAGCGGCGAGATGACGATGAAGGCGACCGTCTTGACGAGCCCGTGTGGCAGGAGAACCCCGACGCCGGCCTTCATCACCGCCGCGCCGGCGAAGCCGCCGATGAGGGCGTGCGAGGACGAGGACGGGAGCCCCCACCACCAGGTCAGGAGGTTCCAGATGATGGCGCCGAGGAGGCCGGCCAGGATCAGGACGGGGTCGACGACGGCGGGGTCGACGATGTCCTTCCCGATCGTCTTGGCGACGCGCGTTTCGAACGCGAACGCCGCGACGAAGTTGAAGAACGCCGCCCAGATGACCGCGATCCTCGGCGTCAGGACGCGAGTCCCGACGACGGTCGCGATGGAGTTCGCGGCGTCGTGGAAGCCGTTGACGAAGTCGAAGACCAGCGCGAACAAGACGACGAAGAGGACGAACAGCATGGCGCTCAGGTGGATTTGAGGACGATCTGCTCCAGGACGTTGGCCGCGTCCTCGCACGCGTCCGTCGCCGTCTCGAGGACCTCGTAGATCTCCTTCCACTTCATCAGCACGAAGGGGTCCTTCTGGTTCTCGAAGAGCCGCCCGATGGCCATCCGGTTCAGGGAATCGGCCTCGTTCTCGAGCCGGTTGATCTCCACGCAGGCCGCGATGATCGCGGTCGAGTTCTTGAGGTCCTGAAGAAGGGGCATCGCGCGCTGGATGGCCCGGGCCGACTGGACGATCAACTCCGTCATGGCCTTGAGCTCCGGCGTCGGCGCGGGGATCTTGAAGAGGACGAACCGGGCGGCGGCGGCGTCGATCAGGTCGAGGATGTCGTCCAGCTGTTTCGTCAGGTCGTGGATGTCCTCCCGGTCGATCGGGGTGATCCAGGTCTTCGAGAGGAGGGCGAACGTCTCGTGGGTGACCTGGTCGCCTTCGTGCTCGAGGTGCTTGATCCGGGCCACCTTGACTTCCACGTCGGAATAGTCCGCAGCCAGGCTGTCGAGGGCAATGGCCGCCTCGAGAATGATTTCGGTGGTCCGGTTGAATTGCTTGAGGAAGTTCTCTTCTTTCGGCAGGAGTTTCATGGCGGCGGGAGGATATCCCAGCGGCCTTACGCCGCCTTTACGCGGGAGGCGGCGCCCCGCGCCGACTCTTTACACGGATTGAACGTCCGGTGCCCCGCGGTTTAACGCCCGGAGGCGAGAGTTTCCGCCGTCAACAGAAGGAGGATTCGGATGAACTCCCTCAAGCGCTGGGCCTTCGGAGTCGTGGCCGCTGTGCTCGTCCTCACGGTCGGTGCGGCGTTCGCACAGGGGCTCTGGTACAAGGAAGTCGAGAAGGACGGGCGGATCTACGTCTTCAACTCGGCGAAGAGGTATGACTCCTGGTCGAAGTCGGGTGACATGGGAATGGCGATTACGATCCTCGGCCAGGGCCCGAACGGCGAGACGGTCGTCGCCGAAAACGAGACGGCCATGGACCTCTACAATCTGAAGCACGACCGGCCCGCCTACAACCGCCCGGCGCCGCCGCCGCCCCCGCCGCCGTCGAACCCGACACGGCTGAAGATCGGGTCGAACGGCGAGCTCTGGTTCGGCGGCCTGTTCCAGGGCTGGTTCATCGCCGACTCCTCGGTGAAGACCACCGGCACCCAGGCCGACTACCTGGGGAACACGACCGGCTTCAACACCTTCCGCCTCCGGCGCGCCGAGATGAAGATGATCGGGAAGTTCGGCAGCGACTGGGGCTTCCTCGTCATGATCGACCCGGCCAAGGCGATCAACACCGCGGCAGGCGCGGACGGCAAGATCCTGCAGGACCTCGCCGTCTCGTACTTCGGCCTGAAGGGGTCGGAGCTCTCCCTCGGCCAGCTGAAGATCGACGTCACGGAAGAGGGAATGCGCTCCTCGTCCGAGCTCTGGTTCGGAGAGCGCTCCCAGATCACGCGTGCCATCTCCGACATCCGCCAGACCGGCTTCTTCTACAAGGGCGACTTCGGGGAGTACGTCACCCTCTGGTCGGCCATCACGAACGGCACCGTGACGAACAACCTGAGCGACACGAACGACACCGTCCTCTACACGGGCCGGCTCGACATCAAGCCGATGAAGGGTCTAATCGTCGGGACGTCCGGCGGCACGGGACAGACGACGGGCGGGACGGCCCACCGGAACATCATGCGCTGGGCCGCCCACGCCAAGTACGGCGGCTACGACGTGCCCGGCTCGAAGCTCTGGGCCGAGGTGGAATACGCCCAGGCCCAGGACGAGCAGGCGAACGGCTCGAAGCTGAAGCGGTGGGGCATGTACGCGTCGGCGCTCTACCTCTTCGGCGACCACCTGCAGGTCGGCTTCCGGTACGACTAGATCCGGAACGACACGTCCCTCCCGAGGACTTACGGATACATCTACACGAGCGGCATTCACTGGCTCCAGTTCGGGAAGAACCTGAACATCAAGGCCGAGTGGTACTACGTGAACATCGACGGCCGCACGGTGAACGGCGAGGCCCACTGCTGCTACAACCAGTACCTGCTGGCGGCCCAGGCCGCTTTCTAGACGGATTCCGCGAACCCGAACCTCTCCCGCCTCCTCCTCAGCCCCCGGCCTCGGGGGCTATTTTTTTCGGTACCTGAGCCCCACAGCGGGGGCAACGCCGGATGCGTCCCCTCCTCCCGGGCGTACTATCTCCGCCGGGAGGCTCGATCCTGCATTTGAGTAACGATCTCGGGCGGGACCGGCTCCGGGCGACCGGACGGATCTGCCGGCTCCTGCGGCACGACCTCGCGAAGCCCCTCAACGCCACGGTGCTGCACTTGGAGGTCGCGAGCCGGGGCCTCTCGCGCCTCGCCGGGGACGGCGTCGAGGCGATCCGCGCGAGCGTCCGGACGAGCCAGGTCGAGGTCGAGCGCGCCGGCCGGATGATCGACGTCCTCGCCGCGCTCTCCCGGCATGTCGACGTGCCGGCGGAGCGCTTCGACCTCGGCGGGCTGCTCTCGCAGGCGGTGGAGCACGCGAGGCCGGACCTCTCGGCGCGCGGCCTGTCCGTCGTCGGACCGGCCGCGTGGCCCGAGGTGTGGCTCACCGGAAGCGCCGCCGAGGTCGAGGGCGCGCTCGGCGAGCTTCTGTCGGGCGTCGCGAGCCAGTCGGTGCCCGGAGATTGCCGGATCTCGTTCGATCGGGTCGGCGCCCAGGCGCACATCGTCCTGCGCGTTCCGGTCCGATCCCCGGCGCCTGCCCCGGAGTCACTTTTCGGCTGGACGGGTCTTCCCGGCGGAGACAGTCCGGGGACCGGCCTCCTGCTCGTCCGGTGGACGTTCGAAAGCCTCGGAGGAGGGCTCGAAGCGGCCCTGGAGGGCCCGTCGCTCGTCCTGACGGCGGCCGTCCCGGCCGAAGGCGGATGAAGGTCCTCGTCGTCGAGGACGATGCCGCCACGCGCCGCGGGCTCGAGGAGCTCCTGGCGACCTTCGAGCTGGACGTCAAGGGAGTCGGCAGCGTCGCAGAGGCGCAGGCCGCCGTCGCGGCCTTTGCGCCGGACGCCCTGCTGACGGACCTCAAGCTGCCGGACGGAGACGGCATCGAGCTGATCCGCCAGACGCGCGCGGCCGGATTCGACCGCGAGATCGTCGTCCTGACCGGTCATGGCTCGGTGGACACGGCCGTCGAGGCGATGAAGGCCGGCGCCTTCGACTACCTGGTCAAGCCGCTCCGGCCGGCCCAGCTCGAGGCCGTGCTGGCGCGGCTCCGGCCGGGAACCGGCGACGCCGACACCGAAATTCTCCTCGCGCGCCTCGAGGAGACCGGCGGTTTCGGGACGATCGTCGGCCGGTCGACGGCCACGCGCGAGATGTGCCGCGTCATCGCGCGCCTCGCCCGGTCGGACGCGCCCGTCATGATCACCGGCGAGAGCGGGAGCGGCAAGGAGGCGGCGGCTCGGATGATCCACGCCCTGTCGCGCCGGCGGGAGAAGCCGCTCGTGGCCGTCAACTGCGGCGCGGTCACCGAGACGCTCATCGAGAGCGAGCTCTTCGGGCACGAGAAGGGCGCGTTCACCGGCGCCGAGAAGCGCCGCATCGGCTACTTCGAGCTGGCGCAGGGCGGCATGCTCTTTCTCGACGAGGTCGCCGAGATCTCCCCGCGCTCCAGGTGAAGTTCCTCCGCGTCCTCGAGACGCGCACGTTCCGGCGTGTCGGCGGCAACGAGGAGCTGGAGAGCGACTTCCGGGTCGTCTCCGCTCGAACCGCGATCTCAACGAGGCGCTCCACGAGAGGAGGTTTCGCGAAGACCTCTACTACCGGCTGAACGTCCTCCCGCTTGCCATCGCGCCCCTCCGCGAGCGGAAGGAAGACGTCCGGCTCCTCGCGAGGCATTTCCTCGAGCTGGTGGCCGAGCAGGAGAAAGCGGGGCGGCGCGAGTTCTCGGCGGCGGCCCTGGCTCGTCTCGAATCGCACAGGTGGCCAGGGAACGTCCGTGAGCTCCGGAACGCCGTTCACCGGGCGTACGTCCTCTCCGACAGCCCCGTCATCGACGAGCGCAGCGTGGCGGCCGTGCTGTCGGCCAGGCGAAGCGGTTCCTTTCCGGCGGTCGTGGCGCCGGTTTCCGCGCCGGACCCCGTTCCCTCGGAGGCGGCGCGAGGCGAAACCGGCGCCGGACAGCCGGCGTCGGAGGCCGGGGCACCCGCATCGGAGCCGTCCCGCGCGTCCGGGCCCGACCGCGACGACTCTCTCCTCGTCCACGTGCGGGTCGGGGATTCGCTCGAGGAGGTCGAGAAGGAGCTCCTCATGAAGACTCTCGAAGCCTTCGGCGGAAACAAGAAGAAGGCCGCCGAGAAGCTCGGCATCAGCCTCAAAACCATCTACAACAAGATCAGGAAATACGGCCTTTGAGGGGCGACGTGCCGCCGGACGGTACGGTGATTGCTCATACCTGAAGCGGGTGTCGAATCGCTCCGCGGGGCCTTCGGCGCCGAAACCAATTCAGGGAGGTTTGTATGAGATGCCGTCCGTTTGTAATTCTGTCCGCCGCCGTCCTGCTCTCGGCCCCTGTTCTGGCGCAGCAGGATTCTCCGAAACCGACCGGAGACGAAAAGAGGGCCGTTTCGACGGATTCCTCCGCGAAGATGAAGAGCATGGAGGGGACCGTCAAGGAATTCGACCCCGGGAAGAAGCTGGTCCTCACGACCGCGGACAGCCAGACGAAGACCTTCAAGCTCGACCAGAAGGGGCTGGTTCTGGACATCGATCCGTCGGTCGCCGTCGGCGCGCACGTGAAGGTGATCGTGCTGGAGAACGGCGACGGGACGTCCAAGATGACCGTCGAGCCGACGTCGAAGTCCTCGTAGGGAGCGTGCAGGAATCTCTTTGAAGCCGGAGCGGCCCGGAAGATCCCGCCTCGGGGCTCTCCTCCTTGCCGCTCTGGCCGGGGCCGCGGCGTGTGACGCGGGACGCGTCGCGCCGCGGGCCCCCGAGGAGCGGCTCTCGTTCATCGTTCTCGCCAGCGAGCGGCCGGTCTGGATCCCGATCGCGGAGAGCTTTCGTGCTTCGCAGGGTGTCGCGGTCGACCTGGTCGAGGGCCCCAACGCCACCGACCTGAGAGAGAGCCAGTACACGGCCGCCCTCCTCGCCGGCGACGAATCCTTCGACCTCGTCTACATGGACGTCACGTGGACGTCGAAGTTCGCGTCGGCCGGCTGGCTCGTCCCGCTCGACGAACTCTTCCCGGACGGCGATCTGGAGAAGCTCCTGCCGTCGGCGGTGGCCGCGGGACGTTTCCGCGGCCGGCTCTACCGCGTCCCGGTCAGGACGGACGTGGGATTCCTTTACTACCGGCGCGACCTCCTCGAGGCCGCCGGGCTGGCGCCGCCGCGGAGCTTCACCGGGCTGCTCGCGACCGCCCGTGCCCTGCAGTCGCCGCCGGAGCTCTGGGGATTCCTCTGGCAGGGAAGCCAGTACGAGGGGCTCGTCTGCGTCTTCCTCGAGGTGCTGCACGGCTTCGGCGGGTTCTGGGTGGACGAGAAGACGCGCGAGGTGGGGCTCGACCGCCCTCCGGCCATCGCGGCGCTCGAGTTTCTCCGGCGCTGCCGGTCGGAGGAAAGGATCAGCCCTCCCGGTGTCACCAGCCTGAAGGAGGACGAGAGCCGCCGGCTCTTTCAGGACGGGCGCGCCGTCTTCCTTCGAAACTGGCCGTACGCCTTCCGGCTGGCGCAGGCGCCGGACTCTCCGGTCAGGGGGAAAATCGGCGTCGGGTTGATGGTCCACGCTCCGGGCTCTTCCGGCGGCGCCGCTCTGGGCGGCTGGGGATTCGGGATCTCCCGGTTCAGCCGCCGGCCCCGCCTCGCGGCCGAGTTCGTCCGCCATGCCGTCTCGCTCGAGTCGCAGCGTCTGCTCTGCCGCGACACCGGCTACGCCCCCGCTCTCGCCGCGGCCTATTCCGATCCGGAGCTGCTCGCCGCGAACCCGCTCCTCGCCGAGATCCGCCGGATCCACGAGAGCGCCGTGGCCCGACCGGCGATTCCCCGGTACGCGCTCGCGTCCGACATCCTGCAGCGTCATCTCAGCGCCTGCCTCGCGGGGCTCGCGCCCGCCGACCGCGCCCTCGCCGACGCGGCGCGGGAAACGCGCCTCCTGCTCGAGGCCGGGAAGTGAGGGAGACGAACGATACGAGTCGGCGGCGCGAGCCCTGGCTCCCGTTCCTCCCCGCGCTCCTCCTCGTCACGCTGGTCGTCGCCCTGCCGATCCTCGGCGTCGTGCTTCTCTCGTTCACCCGGGTGGAGCTGGAAGGGGGACTCGTCCCCCACTGGGCCGGGCTCCGGCCCGCCCTCCGGCTCTGGCAGGACTCGCGCTTCTTCGGCGCCCTGCGGAACACGGTGGTCTTCACCGCCTCGTCGGTTCTTCTCGAGACGATCCTCGGCGTCGGCGTGGCGCTCGTCCTGAACAGGTCGTTCCCGGGAAGGGGGCTCGTCCGGTCCGTCACCCTGATCCCGTGGGCCCTCCCGACGGCGGTCATGGCGCTCTCGTTCTCGTGGATCTTCAACGACTCGTTTGGCGTCCTGAACGACCTTCTGCGCCGCGCCGGGCTCGCGACGGAGCCGGTGGCCTGGCTGAGCGAGCCGCTCCCGGCCATGGCGGCGATCGTCCTTGCCGACGTCTGGAAGACGGTCCCCTTCGTCGCTCTCATCGTCCTCGCGGGCCTGCAGGGCATCCCGGAGGAGATCCTGGAGGCGGCTCGCGTGGACGGCCTCGGGCCCTGGCAGCGCTTCCGCCGGGTCGTCTTCCCCCTCCTGCTCCCGTCGATCCTCGTGGCCGCCGTCTTCCGGGCCGCCCAGGCCTGGGGCGCGTTCGACATCGTCTACGTGATGACGGGCGGCGGTCCCGGCGGCTCGACCGAGACCGTCTCGCTCTACGCCTTCCAGAACTTCTTCCGGTACCTCGACTTCGGCTACGCCGCCGCGATCGCAACGCACGCCACCCTTCTCGCGGCGGGCCTCGCGCTCCTCGCGTCCCTCGCGCGGCGGCGCGGAGGCGCCCCATGACGGCCCGTCGCGCGGGGCTCGGCGCGGCCGTGGCGGCGCTCGTCGTCTGGAGCCTCTCGCCCGCGATCTGGCAGGTCCTGACGGCGCTCAAGCCCGACCGCGACATCACGCGGACGCCGACGGTCTATCTGCCTCATCCCGTCACCTGGAAGCACGTGGAGGCCCTCTGGGAGAGGAAGCCCTTCGGCGTCTACCTCGCGAACAGCGCGGGCATCGCGGGTGCCGCCACCCTCCTCGCGCTCGTCCTCGCGGTGCCCGCGGCGAGCGCCCTCGGCCGCTCGCCCAAACGCCGTCGCCGGACGATCCTGTGGTCCCTCGTCGTTCTCACCCTATTTCCGCCGATCCTGCTGCTGTTCCCGCTTTACGGAGCGGTCCGGGCCCTCGGGGGGCTGAACCGGCCTCTGGCGCTGATCCTCCCCTACGCTGCACTCTCCCTGCCGCTCGCGATCTGGATCCTGGAGCGCGGCTTCGGCCAGATCCCGGCGGCCGTCGGCGAGGCGGCGATCCTGGACGGGCTGGGGCCCCTCCGCCGCGTCGTGCAGATCCAGTTGCCGCTCGCTGCGCCGTCGATGGTCACCGCCGCGATTCTCGTCTTCATCTTCTCGTGGAACGAGTTCATGCTGGCCCTGACGTTCATGACGCGGGACCGCGCGAAGACGGTCACCGCGGGAATCGCCAGCGTCAGCGGCTCCTCCATGTTCGAGATCCCGTGGGGCCAGCTCTCGGCCGCGATCGTGATCGCGACCCTTCCCCTGGTCCTGCTCGTCCTTCTTTTCGAGCGGCGGATCGCGAGCGGCCTCACCCGCGGCGCGATCAAGGGGTGAGGGTGCAAGGCGCGCTGCGGGGCGAGAGGCTCTCGAAGGTCTTCGCGGGCGGGATCTGCGCGCTCGACGACGTCTCGTTTTCGGTGAGCCCCGGCCGGGTCCTCACCCTTCTCGGCCCGTCGGGCTGCGGGAAGTCGACCCTGCTCCGGATCGTGGCGGGGCTGGAGCGCGCCACGTCCGGCTCGCTCACGCTCGACGGCGAGCCGCTCGACGACGTGCCGCCGGGCCGGCGCGACGTGGGCTTCGTCTTCCAGAACTATGCCCTCTACCCCCACCTGACCGTCGGCCGGAACCTCTCGCTCGCGCTGGAGGCGCGAAGATTTCCGCGCGTCGAGATCGAGGAGCGCGTCCGCGACGTCGCGCGGCTTCTGGGCCTTTCGGAGCTGCTCGGCCGCCGCCCCGGGCAGCTTTCGGGCGGCCAGCAGCAGCGCGTCGCCCTGGGCCGCGCCCTCGTGAAGCGTCCGCGCCTCTACCTGATGGACGAGCCGCTCTCGAACCTCGACGCGCTCCTCCGTGAGGAGATGCGGGGCGAACTGAAGGCTCTCTTCGGCCGCCTCGACGCCACGGTCCTCTACGTCACCCACGACCAGGGAGAGGCGCTGAGCCTGTCGGACGAGATCCTCGTTCTCCGGGACGGACGCGCCCTCCAGACGGCGTCGCCGCAGGAGCTCTACCTTCGGCCCGCGGATCTCTTCACCGCGACGTTCGTCGGAAGCCCCCGCATGGCGGTCCTGCACGGGAGGCGCGAGAACGGCTGCTTCGCGGGACGCGGGATGAGCCTCGTCCTTCCCGACGGTCCGGCCGGGGAGGAGCTCTCCGTCGGGATCCGGCCGGAGGACGTCGAGGTAGCCGGCCGAGCCGCTGGACGAAGGCCTCCGGTCGACGGTCCTCCTCCGCGAGCCGGCGGGAGACCGTCTCCTCCTGACGCTCCGCGCCGGCGAGGAGTCCGTCCGCGCCCTCACCTCCCCGCGGGAGTGGCCGGAGACCGTCTGGATCAGGGTCCGGCCCGAGGCTCTCCACCTCTTCTCGGCGTCGACCGGAAAGCGGCTCGAGCCCCGGGTCAGATGACCTCCGGGCGGGCGATCGACACGCCGGCATCCTCCGAGCGGAGCCATTCGCCGGGCCTGCCGGGAAGCTCGATTCCCTCGAGGCGGAATCGCCGGAGGAGCCGCTTGATGAACTCGTGCCGGATGAGGGGCTGGGAGGCCACGTCCCGGGCCGTCAGCGTGGCCGTGAACTGGATCGAGGCCACGCCGAGCTTATGGAACCGGATCTTGGGCGAGGCGGTCGGCACCCCGCCGTCGACCTCCTTCATGACCTCGCGGACGACCTCGGTCGAGACCCGCTCCACGAGGTCGAGGTCGGCATCGTACGTGACGATGACCTCGACCGGCACGGTCACCTCCGCGTCGGGGCGGGTGAAGTTCATCGTGATCGCGGCGGCCAGCTTCGCGTTCGGAACGACGAGGAGGCTGTCGTCGCGGAGAATGCTCGTGTAACGCCATGTGACGTCCTGCACGTAGCCGTCCTGGCCCGTCTCCAGCCGGACGAAATCGCCCGTGTGGACCTGGCGGGAGAGGAGGATGTGGAGGCCGGCGAAGAGGTTCGCCAGCGTGTCCTGAAGCGCCAGCGCCACGGCCAGTCCCCCGACGCCGAGAGCGGTGATCATCGGCGTAATGGAGACGCCGAGGGTCTGGAGGATCACGAGAAGCCCCAGGAGGAGGACGAGGCCGCGGGCGATGTTCGTGATCACGGTCGCCGACGGGAGGGCGCCGACGTCGGCGTGCGTGCTCAGCAGGCCGCCGATGAGGCGCGAGAGCATCCAGGTGACGGAGGCGATCAGCATCACGAGCAGGGCCTTGGCCACGATGCTCGCGATCTGCGGCGGAAGTTCGGCGGCCAGCGTGGCGAGGTAGAGGCCGAGCGTCGTGAACCAGAGAACGGCCGAGCCGCGCGCGACCGAGAGGAAGCGGCGGCGCGCGGGGCGTACCGTCGTCTGGACGCGCGAGGCGCCTCGTCAGGAGGCGCCGGACGAGGAGCCCGGCCGAAAGGCCGGCGAGCAGGAGGACCGCAGGAACGATGAGGGCCGTGAGCGGGACGGAGTGGAACATGAAGGCACCTCCTCAGGCGAGCGCGGCCGCGAGCGGGCGGAACTGGAGGTGGTAGAGGATCTGCAGGTAGCGTGCAGTCTCCTCCCGCTCGAGGTTGCTCACGAACTTCCAGAAGCCGTAGATTCTCGAGAGCGTCATGATCCGCTCGGCGTATCTCCTCCACGTGTAGCGCGCCTCCACGCGCGCGATCGCGTTCTTCGAGATCCGCTCCCACGCCTGTGGGTCGTCGCGGCACTCCTCGAGAAAATCGGCGATCTTCGCCGCGCTCGCGGCCCCGTCGTTCGGGTCGATCCGGAATCCGGACCGGCCGGGCTCGATGATCTCCGACGGGCCGCCGTACCGGGTCGCGAAGGTCGGAAGCCCGGAGGCCATCGCCTCGATCACGGTGAGGCCGAAGGCCTCGAAGAGGGCCGGCTGCACGAAGACTCCGCGCCGGTCGGCGACGAGACGATAGATCTCCCCGGCGAGATTCCGGTCGAGCCGCTTCCCGATCCACCGCACCTGGCCGTCGAGGCGGTGCCGGTCCATGAGCTCGTGCATCCGGTCGATCTGCTCTTTCTCCTCGTGATCCGTCGACTGACCCGCGTCGATGCTGCCGCCGACGACGAGGAGATTCGCGAGCCCGCGCAGGCGCTCCGACGACCCGTACCAGTCGACGAACCCCGCGATGTTCTTGATCCGGTCGAGGCGGGCCATCGTGAAGAGGAGCGGGCGCTGTGCCTGTCCTCGAGCGATCCCCGGACGAAGGGGAGGGGCTCCGTCCCCCAGATCATCGCTTCGAGGAGCGGCTGCTGGGCCGTCAGACGCCGATCCTGCTCCCGGTACGGGAAGTAGACCTCCTCGTCCACGCCCGGCGAGACGATGTTGAACTTGGGATCGAGGAGGTCGATGCCGTTGACGACGCGGTAGAGCCCGGGCATCGTGAAGGAGCCGTAGCTCTCGTACTGGCCGACCGTCGTCGCGGTCCCCGCGATCTCCTGGTACGTGCTCGCGATGATGAAGTCGGCGGCGTTCATGCCGATGAGGTCGGCCGTGTACTGGCAGGAGAAGTGGTACTGAGGCTCGTTCTCTCTCCAGTAGAGGGACGAGTGGAGATACTTCGTCATCTCGAGCGCGTGGGCGACGTTGCACTGGGTCACGCCGAGGCGCTGGGACAGAAGCGTCGCCACGAGATTGCCGTCGGAGTAGTTTCCGATGACGAGGTCGGGCCGGCTCCCGAGCTCGGCCAGGACCTCGCGCTCCGCGTCGCGTGCGAACCGCTCCAGGTACGGCCAGATCTCGAAGCGGGAGATCCAGTGCGGGACGGTCTCGCCGTTCGCCCGCCGGAAAGGGACCCGGAGGATCGTCGTGCCGCTCGTCCCGCCGACCCTTTCGAGGGGCTGGTTGCACGTCGTGTCGGCCGCCTCGGGGATGAGGCGCGTCAGGATGAGGATCCTCGGCTCCACCGAGACGCCCTGCCGGCGCAGGCGCTCGCGCATCTCCCGCTCCAGCGCGCGGACCTGGTCGAGGATGTAGATGACCTGGCCGCCGGTGTCGGGCCGGCCCAGCACGTTCGCCTGACCGAAGTAGCCGTGTGGCGAGATGACCAGGATCCGGGAGACCATCGGAATCCGGGCCAGGAAGGCTTCCAGCGCGGCCGGCGAGGGCGCCTCCAGGATGTCCATGAGGAGCGTCATCGTCTCGACGACGCTGCCCGCCTCGTCGCCCCACCCGGGCGCGAAGCCGAGCTTCGAGAGCGACTCGGCCAGGTCGGCCCACGGCGTCTTCTCGTCCAGCACCTCGAGCCGGCCGATGGCCCGGCGGAGCGCCGTCCGGAGGGCGACGACGTCGCGAAAGGCCGCCGCGAACCATCAGGCTCTGACCCTCGATCGCGTGCACGCTCAGGAACTCGAGGAGCCGCCGGTGCCCCTCGCCGCGGCTGTCGAACAGCGCGCTCGAGAGCTGGCGGTTCAGGAACGTGACGCCCTGCCCGATGGAGCGGGCCTCCCGGAGCCTCGGGAAGCCCCGGTTGAAGGGACCGAAGTCGATCTCGAGGAGCTGCATCGGGAGGCGCGTCCGGAGAGACGAGCGACTCCTTGATCCTCAGGAACTCGGCCACGCCGATCGTCTCCGGCTCGAGCCGCTCCAGGTGGAACCTGCACGAAGTGCCACTGGCCGACCCGCTCGCGGACCGCGAGAGACGCCCAGGGGGGCTGGAGGATCCCCTCCTGGGCGTGGCGGACGAACGCGGCGAGGGGCGTCGCCTCCAGGTCCGCCTTGTCGTACTCGCCCCGAAGCAGGTCCGAACTCCTTCTCGAGATCGGACTGCAGGAGCAGCGGGCGCCCGGCGGCGAACCAGCGGTCGAGGAGCGCGTAGAGCGCGTCCCGGTGGTCGTGCGCCCACGCTCCGAGCTCAGCCAGCATCGAGACCTGCGGCGACCGCGGTGGCCTCCACCGACGCGAATCCGTAATGCGCTACGCCCTCGAGGATGCCGTCCGCGTACGCCTTCCCGGCGAAGTCGATCTGGTCGATCCCGCGAAGAGGATCCAGCTCGGGGCTGTGGTTCCCGACCACGACCGCGAGCGTGTCGCCCACCAGCATCTCCCGGTCGTTTCCCGAGTCGCCCGCCACGAGGAACTGCCGGAGGGCGACCCCTTTCCGGTAGGCGAGGTGCCGGATGGCGAGGCCCTTCGACGCCCGGACCGGGAGGAGGTCGAGGTGGGCCGCCTGCGAGTAGATGAGCCTGGCGGCGAGGTTCCGTGCCTGGAGGCCCTGCTGGATTTCCTCGATCGGCGGCACGAGGGACGGCTCGACGTCGTAGCTGAGCTTGAAGGGACCCTGTTTCGCCGCCGGCTGAAGCGTCAGCCCCGGCACCCGGGCCATCGCCTCCTCCAGCGCGTCGCGCCGCCAGCGGTGCCGGATGTGCCGGGACCAACCGGCGTCGGGGGAGAGGGAGGGGCCGTAGTGGATCTCCGCCCCGACCGACGTGATCAGGACGTCGGGGATGTCCACGCCCCACCGCGCGAGGACCTCGAGCGCCTGGGCCAAGACGCGTCCGGTCGCCACGCCGAAGAGGACGTCGTTCGCGTGCTCGCGGAGCCAGGAGAGGAGCCGCTCGAGGCCGTCCCTGTCGCCGAGCAGCGTGTTGTCGATGTCCGTGACGACGGCGTATCGGAAGTCGCGGAGCGGCGCGGCCTCTTGCGCGGCGTAGGTGACTCGGCGCCGGATCTGCTTGCGCTCGCGGCGAAGGACCTGGCGCACCGCCTTCACGTATTTCTGGACGTGCCCCTCCCAGGTGTAGTGCCGGCGGACGCCGTTCAGGCCGTTTCGCGACCACGTATGCCACTGGGCGTTGTTCGAGAGGACGTGCTTCAGGGCCTCTGCGATGGAGCGCGGCTCCAGCGGATTCACGAGGAGCCCGTTCCGACAGGTCTCCAGGATGTCGCGCGGCCCGCCGTCCTCGGTCGCGACGATCGGCAGGCCGCTGGCCGCGGCTTCGAGGAGCGTGAGGCCGAAGGGTTCGCTGAGCGCCGCGTCCACGAAGACGCCGTGCCGCCGCGCGGCCAGCCGGTAGAGCTCGGGAACGTCCTCGGGCGCGTGACGCTTCGGGATCGCGACCTTTCCCCAGAGGTCATGACGGTCGACGTCGAGGAGCAGGTCCGTGAGGACCTGCCGCTGCGCCTCTTCGGCCGTACGGAGGTCGTCCCGGCTCCCCGCCACGACGGCGAGGTTGGCCATCTCCTTGAGCTCTTCGTCGGTCCCGTAGGCTTCGACGAGGCGGGCGATGTTCTTCTGCTCGACCGGGCGGCAGAGGGCGAGAACGAGCGGCTTTCCGGGGGCGGAAAAGAAGCGGTCCAGGAGGCGGATCGCGCGCTCCTCCGTCCGTCCGCCGCCCGGGCGGGGTGAAGCGGGAGAGATCGGCGCCGGGCGGGATCACGAGGCTTCGACGCGCGTCGAAGTTCTCGTACATTCCGTACTGGTCCCGGATCTCCTGCCTCGTGCTTCCGACGAGGAGCGAGACGTGGGCCAGGACGTCCTCCTCGGCGGCGATCCGGCGCTCGAAGTTGAACTGCCGCTCCAGCGCGGAGGCCTTTCGGCCGCTCTCGAGGAGCCGACGGCGTTTTACGCGCCCCAGGGAATGGCCCGTGTGGACGAGGGGGACCGCGAGCGACTGCGAGAGCCTGAGCCCGACGTACCCGGCGTCGGCGTAGTGGGTGTGGATCAGGTCGGGGAGCCTCTCCTGCCCCCGGAGGAGTTCGAGACATCGGTCCACGAGCGGGTCGAGGTGGTTCCAGAGAACCTCCTTCCGGAGGTAGCGCGAGGGGCCGAACGGAAGGCGGAGGAGGCGGGCCCTTTCTCCCAGCGGCTCCTCCCGCACCGCGTAGTCCGGGGAGACGGCCGGGTCGTTGATGAGCCGCGACAGGAGATCCACGCGCTCGATCGCCGGGTGCCGTCCGAGCGCCCGCGAAAGCTCGATCACGTAGGTGACCTGTCCCCCCGTGTCGGCGTCCCGTCCCAGCTCGGGATTCCGCCCGCGTACGAGGCCGTGGAGACTGAGCATGAGAATGCGGAGGCGGGGCGGGGTCACGGGGACGCGCTCCACCCTTGGAGGCCCCAGGCTTCGCGAAAGGGACGGTAGATCGCGTCGTTCTGCGGGATGGCGCCCGGAATGCGGCAGAGGGCCCGCGCAAAGTCATCGGCCCGGACGAGGGACATCGATTCCGGCCAGCCCCGGAGCGAGCCGAGGATCAGGACGGCGCTGAACGCGTCGCCCGCCCCGACGGTGTCGACGACGTCCTCGAGCGGGGGCCTCGCCACGATGGTCTGGTCGCCCCCCTCGGTCAGGAGCCAGGCCCCCCGCGCCCCGCGCGTGACGAGGACGTTGCGGATCCGGAACGCCCGGAGGAGCGCCTCCACCCGCTCGGTCACGCCCGCCCCCGGGCCCGGATCCGAGAGGCCGAGCAGGTCGCCGACGACGCGAAGCTCCTCCTCGCTCGCCTTGACGACGTCGGCACTTTCCAGCGAGCGCCTGACGGTCTCCACGTCGAACCAGGGGGGGCGGAGATTGAGGTCGAGGAATCGGCTCTTGACATCGAGGTTGAGGAGCCGGGAGAGGGCGGAACGGGAGACGGCGCCACGCTGGGCGAGCGTCCCGAAATAGAGGAGCTCCGGCGCCTCGCCGCGAAGGGCGCGAAGGGCCTCGTCGGCGCGGATGAAGTCCCAGGCCCGGTCCGGCGGAATCTCGAAGCGAGGCCCTTCCTCCGCAACCTCGACGACGGCCTCCCCGGTCAGATGTTCGTGGTCCGTCTGCATTCCCCGCGTATCGAGTCCCCGCCTGAGGGCCGCCCAACGGAGCATCTCCCCCTCAGCGTCTTCGCCCACGCGCGAGATCAGGAGGGGCTCCACGCCGAACGCCCGGAGGTGGCAGGCGACGTTGAACGGCGCTCCCCCCGGAAGGCCACGTTTCGACGGGAGCTCGTCGACGAGCGCCTCTCCGAAAAGGATGACCCGCGCGTCGCACCTCATCTGCAAGAGACGAGCAAGCGATGTGCCGGCGGCCCGGGAAAACTTTTCAACGGCTGGTCAGGCACATGAATTGCTGGTTCACCAGGCAGCGCCTCGCATCCCGAGGGTGCGGGCGCCGGGGGTTCTCGAAAGGGGGTTCGATATGAAACGCGGAATGATTGCTGCCGCGCTTTGCGCTCTCGTCGTGTCGGCCGGGCCGCTCAGCGCTGGCTCGCCGGGCGCAGCGCGCGGCGACGACAAGTACAAGGAGACGGTGACCACGGATGCGAACTCCCGGGTCATCACCGGAATGGTCACGGATTACAAGCCGGGAAAGTGGCTCGTGATCCGGACGGAGAAGAACGGGAACGAGTCGTTCAAGCTCGACGAAGGCGACATCAAGGCCGACATCGATGCGAGGGTCGCGGTGGGATCCAGGGTGACGGTCACGGAGCGCGTCGACGGCGGCGCGAGGACCCTGACGGTCGCTCCGGCCTGAGACTGAGCCGCTTTCACGCGGCCCGTGCTCCGTCGTGAGACCCGAACGCGGCGCCGCGAGATCCCCGCAGGTATAGACTCCCGCGGGGATCCTTTACATTGTGGCGCGTCGCTCGACGATACGGCCTCGCCCTCGCGGCGACGGGCATCGCCTTGACCGCCAACAAGTTCCTCGAGCCCCTGCTCAACGAGCACCTCTTCATTCTTCTGCTGGGTGCGGTCTTCGTCAGCGGCTGGTACGGCGGGCTGGGTCCGGGTCTCGTCTCGACGATTTGTTCCGTTCTCGGGATCGAGTTCTTCTTTCTCTCCCCCGTGAATTCGCTCCGCGTCGAGAACCCCGCCGACGCGGTTCGCCTCGTGCTGTTCGCCGTGGTCGCCCTCGGCGTGACCGCGCTGAATCACAGGCTCCGTTCGGCCGAGGAACGCGCGCGGGCCCTCGCCAGGACAGAGCAGGAGACGAGGCTTCGGGCAGAAGAGGCGACCCGCGATCTTGAAGGCGAATTGGCCGAGCGCCGGCGGGTCGAACGGCAACAGGCGATCCAGTTTGCCGTCACGCGGATCCTGACGGAGGCCGAGAGCCTCGAGAGCGCGGCCCCTGCCCTGCTCCGGGTCATCGGCGAGGGCCTGCCGGCGAGCTTCGCCGCGGCCTGGCAGATGAGCCCCCGTTCGGATGCGCTTCAGTGCTTCGCGGTCTGGAACGCCCCCGGGCACGAAGCCCGCGTTTTCGAAGAGGAGACAAGGCGCCGCCTCCTCGCCCCCGGCGTCGGCTTGCCGGGCCGGGTTTGGGGGACGGGAAGGCAAGCTGGCATCCCGGACCTGACGCGGGAGACGGACTTCCTGCGAGCGTCCGCGGCGGCGGCGGACGGACTCCGTATGGCCTGCGCTTTCCCGGTCCTCCGGCGCGGACGGAGCGTCGCCGTCTTCGAGTTCTTCTCCCCGGAAGCGCAGGAAGCGCGGGAGGGAGTCCTCTCAAGTCTCGAGGACATGGGGCAGCGCATCGGTCAGTTCGTCGAGCGGCGCCAGGCGTTCCAGAGACTTCGGATCCTCTCGGAAGCGTCGAGCGTCCTCGGGACGTCGCTCGAATACGAGGCGACGCTCGCCAGCGTCGCGCGCCTCGCCGTCCCGGCGCTGGCGGACGCCTGCGTCATCGACGTCGTCCAGCAGGACGGCTCGCTCCGGCGGCTGGCTCCCGTCCTGGACGATCCCTGGCGAGAGAAGCTGCAGGGGGTTTTCCGGGGCGAGCGCCTCGATCCGCGGAAGTTCAATCCCGTGCTCGAGGTGGTCCAGACCGGAAAGCCGGAGTTCCTCCCGGACGTCTCCGACTCCCTCCTCCGAGTCCTGGTCCCCGGAAACGAAGAGTTCGTCGCCATGAAGCGCCGGGGGCCCCGGTCGGCATCTGCGTCCCGCTCGCCACGCGGGGAAAGGTCCTCGGTGCGCTCTCGCTGGCCTCGCTCGACCCCGCGCGCCACTACAGCCCCGACGAGGTGGCGCTCGCCGAGGAGCTGGCCCGCCGCTGCGCCGTCGCGGTGGACAACGCGCGCCTCTTTCGGGAGACGCAGGAGGCGAGCGAGGCCAAGACGCGCTTTCTGGCCGCCGTCAGCCACGACCTGCGTACCCCCGCGAACGCCATCATGCTGCTCGCCTCGCTCATCAGGCGGAAAGCCGAGGGGCTCGGGGGCTCCGGGAGCGAGGAGGTCGTGGAGCGGTGTCGCCGGCTGGAGACTGCCACCCGCTCGTTCACGGACCTCCTGACGAATCTTCTCGACCTGACCTACCTCGACGCACGCGAATCGCAGATGACGGACGAGGAGTTCTCCCTCGGGGATCTCCTGAGGGACACGGTGGCGAACCTGGGAAGCCTGGCGCGGGGGAAAGCCCTCGGCCTCCGTGCGAAGCCGCCCCAGCCCGACCTTCTCCTTTCGGCCGACCGGACGGAGCTCGGGCGCGCCCTGACGAACCTCGTCGGAAACGCGCTGAAGTTCACCGTGAACGGGTCCGTCAGCGTGGAGGCCTCGAGGGACGGCGAGGGGCGCGTGGAGATCGCCGTCGCGGACACGGGCCCCGGCATTCCGCCCGACCAGCTTCAGAACATCTTCGACGAGTTCTACCAGGTCAGGAACGCCGGGCGAGACCGCTCCCGGGGGACCGGCCTCGGTCTCGCGATCACCCGTCGGATCGTGCGGGCCCTCGGCGGGGCCGTGCGTGTCGAGAGCGTTCTGGGGCGGGGATCGGTCTTCACGATCGTCCTGCCCGCCGACGCGCGTCGTCCGGACCCTGGAAAGCCAGGAGAGCCGTACCGCCGAGCCCGGCGGCACGGCCGGGCTCGCCTCGATCCTGGTCGTGGACGACGATCTCGTCGCGGCCGAAGCGCTGGCCGAGCTGCTGGAGGAAGCCGGATACCGGGTGTCGGTGGCCCCGAGCGGGGAGGAAGCGATCCGCCGGCTCGAGGGGGACCGCGCCGATCTCGTCCTCCTCGACATGATGATGCCCGGCGCGGACGGCCTGGAGGTCATTCAACGGATTCGCGGAGAGCCCGCCTCGAACGGCCTCAGGATCATCGCGATCACCGGGGACGTCACGCAGGCCCGCGTCGAGGCCGTCCGCGCGGCCGGCGCCGACGCCTTCCTGGGCAAGCCGCTACAGATCGAGAGGCTCCTCCAGACGATCCAGCTCACGCTCGCCGGGCGGCCGGACCCTGCGCGATAGCACGAGCGAGAGCGAGGCCTCGGGGCGCTCGACTCAGCGACAGTAGCTCCGGGCCGTTCCGAGCAGCATGTCCAGGTCGAGCGGCTTCTGGAACAGGCCCGCGTCTCTCCGTCTTTTCGGCAGCCGCTTCGGCTCCCTCAGGGCCGACACGATGGCGATGGGGATCTCCGCCAGATCCGGGTTCGCCTGCGCGACCCGGCAGAACTCCCATCCGTCCATGACCGGCATCCCGAGGTCCAGGAAGATGACGTGGGGGAGCCTTCCGTCCCGGAGGATCCCGAGCGCCTCGTCGCCGTTCGCCGCGCCCAGGGCGTCGTAGCCCTCCAGCCGCAGGGCATCGACCATCGCCTCCCGGAGGGCGTCGTCGTCCTCGACGACAAGGACATCCACCGGCTGCCGGCCGACGAAGAGTGGTTCTCCCAAGCGATCTCCTCCTGGAGCTGCCTCGAGCAACGTTCGTGCCGCGAGGAGGGCTGGAACGCTTCGTGCTGATGGATTTCGCGAGGTGAACCCCATGGCCCTATACGAGCGGAAAGACTTCTCGCATCTCCTGGGAACACCTGGCCTCAGCGACGGGCTTCTACAGACGCATTTCGACCTCTACGCGGGACATCTGAACAGCGCCAACGAGTTGAGCGACGAGCTGGCGAGCTCGACGGTGAACGGAACCCCGGCGTCGGAATGGTCCGAATTGAAAAGGCGCTTCGGCTGGGAGTGGAACGGCATGAGGCTTCACGAGCTCTTCTTTGAAAATCTGACAAGAACCCCTGTCCAGCCGGAAAAGAGTTCTCCGCTGGCGACGCGCCTGGCGGCAGAGTTCGGCTCCTTCGCGGCCTGGATGAAGAACTTTCGGGTCACCGGCCTGATTCGCGGCGTCGGCTGGGCCGCCCTCGTCTGGGATCCAGCCGCAGACAGGTTCCACAACGTCTGGATCGACGAGAACGACGGGGGCCACCTCGCCGGCTGCCCCGTGATCCTGCTCCTCGACGCGTTCGAGCACGCGTACGTGACGGACTACGGCGCAAAGCGCGGGCGGTACGTGGACGCCTGCCTCGCCGCGATCGACTGGTCCGTCGCCGAGAGGCGGTTCGCCGCGGCAGAGGCGTCGGTCCTCGTGCCCGCCGGGCGCTGAGCGCCGGCACGGCCGTCGCCGTCCAGGTCGCGAACGCCGCCGCTCCAGCTCGAATGACCGGAGTTCAGGCAGCGAGGGCTGGCTCTCGCCGCGGCGGGAGGAGGAGCGTCCCGCGTCCGAGGCGGGCGCGGTGTCCGTTCCACGTCACCTCGCGGGAGAGGAGGGGAGCCGCCTGCGCGGAGAGCTGGAGGAGGTCCTTGAACGGCACGAGCGCGAGGTGTGGACCCGGGAGCGGCGCGCCGGCGAGGCGCGCGAGCGCCTCCGCCTGGGCGATCCGGACGGAGGCGACGAAACCTGCGAAGGCGGCGACGGCGGAAAGGTGGGTGGGCGAGAGGAAGGCCGCCGCCCCGCAGGCGAGGAGGGCGATGGGAAAGGGATTGAGGAGGAGCTCTCCGGCGTAGAGGGCCTTCGAGAAGGACCAGCGGATCTTGTTCCAGCGGGCCTGCCTCTCGAGCGCCCCGCGAAGCGACCGCGAAACGACGACGTTCCGGACGACGACGGGCGAGAGAGCGACCCGGAAGCCGGCGTTCTTGACGGCGAGGCCGACCGCCTGGTCCTCGGCAAGGACGTCGAGGAAGGCGGCGAACCCGCCGATGGCCGCGAGAGCCCGGCGCGAGATCGCCATCGACTTCCCGACGACGCAGGGGACGCCGGACGCCTCGGCGAGCGCGGCGCCGGGGACGACGAACGTCAGGAGGTGGAGCGCCTCGACGGCGGCCCCCAAAGAGCGTGCCCCCGAGCCGACGAAGAGGTTCGAGACGCAGCCGACCGCGGCATCCTCGAGAAGCGCGACAGTCTCGGCGACGTCGTCCGGGGCGACGCGCACGTTCGAGTCGGAGATGAAGAGGACGTCGCCGCGGGCTTCCTGCTCGGCCGCGAGTAGGCGCAGGACCTTCGGATTCGCGAGCCGGCTCCGGCGGGGCCCCCCGACGACGAGGCGGAAGGGCGCATCCGGAGATCGTGCGAGGACGCGGCGGGCGGCCGGGACCGCCGGGTCGTCTTCGCTCGCGGCCGAAAGGACGACCTCGTACGAAACGCCGCGGAGCGCGGCGAACGACGCGAGGTTCTCCTCCAGCCCGTCGTCAAGCGCCGACAGGGGCTTGAGGACCGACGCCCGGGGAGCCCCCCCGAAGAACCGGCCGGCCGGGAAGCGTCCCCCCGGTCGGCCGCCCCGAAAGGGCGGCGCTTCCTCCGGAGGCGGGCGACGAGGAGAACCTGCAGCGTCGTCACGACGAGGCCCGCCGCGACGAGGGCGAAGAGCGCGACGGCGACGACGACGGCGAACCTCACGCGAGCTGCTCCGTGAGGCCCGGCACGAAGCCGCAGCCGGCGTGCGGCCTCTCGTCCCGCGCGGCCACGCCGCGAAGGGGGGCGGGAAGGCGGGTCGCGCCGAGCTCGGCCTTCGACCGGAGCGCCGCGAGGACGCCCGCGACGCTTTTCTCGCAGGACAGGAGCGTCTTCCACGCCCAGAGGTGCTCCGGCCGGTGGAAGTCCGAGTTCGCGACGTAGGGGAGCCGGGCCCGGGCGACGGGAGGGAAGAGGTCCCACCGGCAGGCCAGCTCCCAGCGGTCGACGAGGGCGCTGATCTCCCGGCGCCGTTTCCAGAGATAGAAGGTGTTCGCGAACCAGTCCGACTGCTCGTTCGGGTGGCAGGCGATCGTGACCGCGCCGGCGTCCCGGGTCCGCGTCAGGACCTCCTCCATCGGGCCGTCCGCGGAGACGAACCGGTCGAGCCCGATCGCGAGGGCGTGCGCCGAGCGGGCGCCGGTCGCCGCGTTCCGGGTCAGCTCGCACCCTGCGAGGACGAGCATCCCCCACGTGTCCCAGGCCCGCCGCGCCTCGCGCTCGATCTCGCTTCGGTAGGCGTCGAAGTTCTCCTTCGTGACGCTCAGCTTCAGGGTGTGTGCGGCCTTCCCGAGGAAGGAGTCCGAGTTGACGACATGATCGGCAAGGGCGATCACGTCGTGCCCGGTCCTTCCGAAGAGATCCACGACCTGGGGGATCGACAGCGCCCCGTCGGACCAGGTGGAGTGGACGTGGAAGTCGGCCAGGAGCATGCAGCTTTCGCCTCCTGCCCCGAGAAGATGAGGCCTGGGCGAAAGGAAGGCGTGAATCGGCTGTGTGGACGAAGTTAAATGTGCACAGATTCCTGTGCATCGCCCGGCGCAACCTGTTCTGCGAGAAAGGACTTGCCGAGCTCCCTGAAGACCGCCACGGACGGCCTCGGCCGCCTCTCCAGAGTGGCCCGGTCGACCTCGTAGAGGCCGAACTTCGGCCCGAAGCCGTCGAGCCATTCGTAGTTGTCGATCAACGACCAGTGGAAGTAGCCCTCCACCGGAAGCCCTTCGGCGCGGGCGGCGCCGACCGCGGCCGCGTGCTCGCGAAGGAACCTGTCCTCCGGGATCGTCTCCGTCGGCGAGGCCGTTTTCCGTCACCAGAAGCGGCCGTCCGATCGAGGCGGCGTCGCGAAGAAGCGGAAGGAACGCCTCGGGGACGATCTCCCAGCCGTTGTCGGTCAGCCCGCGGCGGGCCCGGTCGCGATAGGAGTAGTCGCGCGCCCGTCGGGTCCGCCCGGGGAAGCGGAGATGGAGGCGCGAGTAGAAGTTGACGCCCGTGACGTCGAGCGACGCCGGGAGGTCGTCCCGTCGTCCCGAGAAGCGCGTCAGGGGAGGGAGGGTGAAGTTCCAGCGTCCCGTGGCGAAGGCCTCCAGAAGCCCGAGGTTGTAGAAGCGATGGGCTTGTCGGGCGAGGAGGCGGTCGAGCGGATGCCCGTCCCGTTCCGGGGCGAAGGCCATCATGTTGTGGGCGACGCCGATCGCCGAGCCGGGAGCTTCCTCCCGGATCGCGGCGGCCGCCTCGGCGTGGGCGGCGAGGAGATGGTCCAGGGCCCGGCGGGCGGACCGCGCGTCGGCGAGGCCGGGCGGGATCTGGCCGTCGAGAAAGCCGCCGAGGAGGAGGACGAGCGGCTCGTTCAGGACCGTCCAGAGCCTCACGTGCGGGGCGAGGGCCCGGGCGACCTGACGAGCGAAGCCCGCGAAAGCCGCCACTGAGGCGGTCGACGTCCAGGGAGTCTCCCCGTGGAACCAGCCCGGGTGGGTGTAGTGCAGGAGGGTGATTGCCGGCTCCAGTCCGAGAGCGACGAGGCGCTCGACGAAGCGCCGGTAGCGCGCGAGGGCGGCCACGTCGAAGGCGCCCCGCCACGGCTCGACGCGGCTCCAGGGAGCGGAGAAACGGCAGGCGTTCGCGCCGGCCGCGGCGGCGAGGCCGGCGTCCTCCTCGTATCGCAACCACGAGCCGGCGGCCCGGCCGCAAGGGCCCCCCTTTGTCCGGCCGTCGGCTTCCCAGCGCGACCAGTCGCACGGGTCGTCCCCCTCGACCTGGTAATGCGACACCGCCACGCCCCGAGAGGCGTCGCCGGTCTTGCAAGGGGTCAGAGGCCGATTCGGGTTCTTCACACGATGCTTACGGGCCTACGATACAAGGAGAACGATGACGGACAGCGAGGTCGTCGCGACGATCGACATCGGGTCGAACTCGGTCAAGCTGCTCGTGGCGCGGCTCGACGCGGAGGACCCGGACCACTACGAGGAGATCCTGCGCGAGAAGGAGATGATCCGGCTCGCCCAGGAGACCCTCTCGACGGGGGTTCTCTCCGAGGAGGCGATGGCCGACGGGCTCGACTGCGTCACCCGCTTCGCGTCGCTGGCCCGGGCGGCGGGGGCCTCCCGCATCACGGCCGTCGCGACCTGCGCGGTCCGCGAGGCGGACAACGGCCTCGAGTTCGTGAAGCGGCTGAAGCGGGAGACGGGCGTCCGGGTGTCGGTCATCTCCGGCGAGGAGGAGGCCCGCCTCACGATGCGCGCCGTCCGCCTCGACCTCCCGGCCTCGTGCGACCCGCTCCTCGTGGTCGACATCGGCGGCGGCTCGACGGAGGTCGTCGTCGCCGAGAAGGAGCGGATCGTCCTCGCCGAGAGCCTCGACCTCGGCGCGGTCCGGCTGACCGAGCGCTTCGTGACGAGCGACCCGATCTCCGGGCGGGACGAGAAGAAGCTCCGCCGCGAGGTGCGGAGCCGGCTCCGGCGGCTGCGGAAGCCGGTGGCGAAGAGCCGCTACAAGACGGCGGTCGGGACGTCGGGGACGATCCTCGCCCTCGCGAACATCGCGGCGGCCATGCGGGACCGGCCCGTCGCCGGCACGGGGCACCTCTCGGTCTCCCGGAAAGACGTGGCGCGGGCCGTCGACCTCCTTCGGAAGACGACCGTCAAGCAGAAGGCGCGCGTCCGCGATCTGGAGCCCGAGCGGCGGGACATCGTCACGGCCGGCGGGATCCTCCTCCTCGAGATCATGGAGGCGCTCGACATCCGGACGCTGCTCGTCTCCGAGCGGTCGCTCCGCGACAGCCTCGTCCTCGAGTCCCCGGCGGGGACGCGCGGCGGGGAGGAGCGCGACGCCCGACGCGCGTCGGTGGAGCGCCTCGCCCGTCGCACCGGCGTACCACGGGAGCACGCGGCCCGCGTCCGCGATCTCGCGGTCCGCCTCTTCGAGAAGACGCACAGCCTTCATCAGCTCACGCCGCTCGAGCGCGAGTGGCTGGAGCACGCCGCCGTCCTGCACGACGTCGGGCTCTCGATCTCGTACCAGCGTCACCACCACCACTCCTATTACCTGATCGTCCACGGCGGGATGAAGGGCTTCTCGCGCGACGAGGCGGAGCTGATCGCGCTCGTCGCGCGGTACCACCGGAAGGCGCCTCCCTCTCCGCGCCACCAGCCCTTCCGCCGGCTCGACCCGTGGAAGAAGCCCGTGGTCGAGAAGCTCGCGGCCCTGCTCCGCGTCGCCGACGCCCTCGACCGGACCCACCGGGGGCGCGTGGCCGACCTTCGCGTCGAGGTACGGCGGAAGAAGGTGATCCTCCGCGCGGCGACGCGCGGGGCGGCGGAGCTGGAGCTGTGGGCGGCGGGGGAGAAGGGGGACCTCTTCGAGAAGGTCTTCGGCCGGAAGCTCGTCGTCCGACCGTCGAAGGCGACGAAGGCGGCGAGGCCGGCGACGGGAACCCCGCTTCCTCGGCTCCGCGCGGTCCCGGCGCTCGCCGCCGCCTCCTGAGCTGCCCCGGAAGGCGATAATGGCCGTGTGACCGCGCTCGCGCTGCTCCTGCTCCAGCTCGCGTCCTCGACGCCCACGCCCACGCCGACGCCCGCCGTGACGTCGACTCCCGTCCCCTCGACCGCCCGGACGCTCTCCGACATCGCCCGCGAGCGGCGGATCGCGAAGGAGAAGGCGGGGGGGGCGCCCAAGGCGGGCAAGGGGGGACGCTGAGCGTCTCGCCGAAGAACCCGGGCAGCGACTCGAGCGCTCCGGCGACGCCGGTCCCCGGCGAGGACGCCCCGCGCGAGGAGGGGCGGGCCCGCCTCGTGGTCGACTTCGCGGAGCACAACGGCGTCGTCCAGTCGGGCGGACAGGTGCAGGTCTACGGGAAGCTCCGGAACAACGGGCACGGACCCGCATGCGACGTCTCCCTGACCGTCCGCATCTACGACGACAAGGGGACCTACCTCGCGTCGGCGGTCACGAAGGCCGACGAGGGCATCATCCAGCCGAACGCGGTCGTCAGCTTCAACGCCTGGCTGCAGGCGCCGCCGGGCGTCGCGGGGACGATCCGCGACAAGGTCCTCGGCTACGGGACGACCGGCGCGGGAGCGACGCTGGAAGGACAATGGCGCATGCTCGGCAACCGGGTGGACGTCGAGGTGACGACGTTCTCCGAGAAGTGCGTTCCCGTTAAGGACGAGGCGAGGGCGCCGTCGGGCTGAGCGTCAGGGCTTCGGGGGAACGGCCGCCTGGGGCACGATCATCCGCTTGGTCTGGATGTAGCGGCTCGAGATCGTGAGCGTCGCCGCCTTCGTCCCCGGGTTCTTGCTGAAGGCCGCTCCGGTCGCCTCGACGCCCTGCTTCCGGTTCTGCCAGAAGTAGTCGTCGATGAAGGCGTTCGGGCGGTCCGGCTTTCCCCAGTCCGCGACGAGCGTCTTGAAGATGCCGTCCGCGGTGACGGCCGGAATCTCGACGAGCACCTCGGCGAGGCGCCCCTGCCAGTACTTGTAGACGATCCGGTCCACGGGCGCGCCGCCGAACGTGAGGTCGTCCCCGTCGATCAGGCAGAAGCGGTCGTCCCCGGTGTCGTCGAGGACGGTCATGTTCTTCTTCGGGAGATCGCCCCACCTCATCTCCCGGAACCCGGGCCTGAGGCCGTGCTCCGCGTCCTTCTTCGGACCGCCGAAAAGGGCCATGCGCTCGCTCCTGAGGCTTCCCTCATCATAGCCCGGGAACGCCCCGGGGAGGGCGGCTCCCCGGGGCACCGCCTGGGTCCACCTCAGTTCAGATCTTTGTCCCTGAAGTACTTCGTCCCCGAGATGTCGACGCTGGCCATCAGGCCCTTGGTGTCGATCTGGTAGATCGCCAGTCCGTTCACGAAGTTCGTCTGCGCGCCCCCGCCCGCCTTCCCGGCGGCGGCGGTCGCGTCAGCGGTCGCCTCCCACCCCTTGTTCACGAAGTTGCTGAACGTCTTGCTGTCCTGGAATAGGAAGATGACCTGGTATTTCTTCCCGCCGAACGAAAGGCCGATGCCCGCGGAGCCCACTCCCATGTAGACCTTCTTCCCGAGCTTGCGGTTCACTGCGACTCCCTTGCCGCCGCTGCCGGAGATGACGAAACCGAGCTTCAGGTTGTCGAAAGCGGCCCAGCCGTAGGACTTGTCGAACAGCTCCTTCGCCTTGGGGTTCTCTTTGAGCAGCTGCTGGACGGCGTCGTAGGCGATCGAATAGATCTGGTCCTGCTTCGCCTCCTTCTTCATTGCCTTCCAGTCCTCTTCGCTCTTCGGGGCGTCCTCTGCGGGGAGAGGAAGGGCGCCAAAGACGAGGGCGAGAGTGGCGGCTCCCGCGAGCGCGAGTCGTGTCAGTTTCATTGTTCTCTCCTTCTTTGTTCTTTCGGCCCGCGGTGGTGTCCGGGGCCGGCAGGCCATTCTGTCATCGATCCAGGACGCCGGCTCGGCCGGCTGCACGATTTCGTGCAGCCCGCCCCCCGAGCCGGTGTGACGCCCCGGGGACCCGGGCGCCGGGATCCGCGCGGGCCCCGCCGATCGGATGATTCATGTGAATCACGGACTGGCACCGCTTTTGATGGGAACGTCCCGGGACCTGCTCATCGGACGATGAAACAAGGAGGAGAAGAGATGAAGAAGACCACCGCCGCCGTCGTCGCGACCGTCGCCGCCATCGCGCTGGGCAGCACGGCCCTCGCCACCATGGACATCCAGAAGGGATACAAGGAGGCGAACAAGGACGCGACGCCGAACTGCCAGACCTGCCACGTCGACAAGATGCCGAAGAAGGACGGTCCGCACGACCTGAACGCCTTCGGAAAGTCCGTTCTCGCCGCGAAGGGCAAGGACGGGAAGATCGACTGGACGAAGGTCAAGGCGCCCGAGACCAAGAAGTAAGCCGAGTTCACCTCCGGCAGGGCTCGTCCCGGCCGGTACCAGGCCCCCGGACACATCTCCGGGGGTTTTTTTTCGCGCGGCCTCAGCGGCTTCCGCCGCCGATCGCGGATCGCGACTCGAGCAGCTTCGCGAACTGCGAGAGCCAGGCCGGGTGAGCGGGCCACGCCGGGGCGGTCACCAGGTTGCCGTCCGTGACGGCCTGCTCCACGGGGAGGTCGACGTAGCGGCCTCCGGCGCGGGTCACCTCGGGGCCGACGGCGGGATAGGCCGAGCACTTTCGTCCCTCGAGGACCCCTGCGGCGGCGAGGATCTGGGCGCCGTGGCAGATCGAGGCGATCGGCTTTCCGGCTTCCGCGAAGTGCCGGACGATCTCGAGGACGCGGGTGTTCAGCCGCAGGTACTCCGGCGCGCGCCCGCCGGGGATCACCAGAGCGTCGTAGGTCGACTCCTTCACGTCGTCGAACGCCGCGTTCAGCGTGAAGTTGTGCCCCGGCTTCTCGCTGTAGGTCTGATCCCCCTCGAAGTCGTGGATCGCCGTCCGCACCTTCTCGCCGGACCTTCTTTCCCGGACAGACGGCGTGCACCGTGTGCCCGAGCATCTGGAGCGCCTGGAACGGCACCATCACCTCGTAGTCCTCGACGAAGTCGCCGACCAGCATCAGGATCTTCTGCGACACAGCGGCCCCCTTCCCGGGAAGAGTGGTACCCCCAGCGGGATTCGAACCCGCGATCTCTACCTTGAAAGGGTAGCGTCCTGGGCCGCTAGACGATGGGGGCACCCGGGTGACATCGGACGAAAGGTTGGTGAGCCGTGCTGGACTCGAACCAGCGACCCCCTGCTTAAAAGGCAGGTGCTCTAACCGACTGAGCTAACGGCCCCCGAAGGGGAGTCTAGCAAGTCAGCCGACCAGACTGGGTTTCAGCCAGGCGTCGAGCGCGGTGCCGGGACGGAGGATCGTCTCCTCGCGTTTCGCCCCGTTCGAGAGGAGCGCGACCTTCGCCTCCACGATCTCCTCGAGCGCGTGGACGTACTCCTGGGCCCTCTTCGGGAGCTTCTCGAAGCCGTCGATCCCCGCGGTCGGGGCGTTCCAGCCGGGGAAAGCGCGGAGGACCGGCTTCGCGCGCTCGTAGAAGTCGGCCCGGGCGGGGATCTCGCTCTCGCGTCGCCCGTCGATGTCGTAGCCGACGCAGATCTTCACCTCGGCGTGATCGTCGAGGACGTCGAGCTTCGTGAGGGCGAGGGCGTCGATCCCGGAGAGCCTCACGGCGGTCCGCGCCACGACGGCGTCGAACCAGCCCACGCGCCGGGGACGCCCGGTCACGGTGCCGAACTCGTTCCCCCGCTTCCGGATCCGCTCGCCCGTCTCGTCGAAGAGCTCGGTCGGGAAGGGGCCGGAGCCGACGCGCGTCGTGTAGGCCTTCATGACGCCGATGACGGCGACGAGCGTCGACGGGGAGATGCCGAGGCCGGTCGCCGCGCCGCCGGCGTTGCAGGAGGACGACGTGACGAAGGGGTACGTGCCGTGGTCGACGTCGAGCATCGCTCCCTGCGCCCCTTCGCAGAGGAGCTTCGCTCCCGCCTTCAGCCGCCCGTCGAGGTAGGCGCTCGTGTTCGTGACGTATCGGGCGAGCTGGCGCCCGCAGTCGAGGTAGGTCTCGATCGTCTCCTCGACCGAGGGCGCCGCGACGCCGTAGAAGTGCGACAGAATCGAGGCGTGATGCGAGAGGAGGGGCGTCGCCGCCTCCCGGAACCGCGCCGGGTCGACGAGGTCGGCGATCCGGATCCCCGTCCGGTTCGCCTTCGACTCGTACGCGGGGCCGATCCCGCGCGACGTCGTGCCGATGTTCGCCGCGGCGAGGGCCTTCTCCCGCGCCCCGTCGAGGAGGGCGTGCGTGGGGAGGATGACGTGGGCGCGGTCGGAGAGCTTCAGGTTGTCGTTGATCGTGACGCCGTTCGCGCGGAGCGACTCGATCTCCGAGAGGAGCGCGCGCGGATCGATCACGAGCCCGTTGCCGATGACGTTCACGACGCCGGGCCGACAGATGCCCGACGGGACGAGGCGGAGGGCGAAGTGCTTGTCGCCGAACTTCACGGTGTGGCCGGCGTTGTGGCCGCCCTGGTAGCGGGCCACGAGGTCGAAGGAGGGGGAGATCAGGTCGACGATCTTCCCCTTCCCCTCGTCCCCCCACTGGCCGCCGACGACGGCGACGGCGGAGCCTTTGATGCGTTTCACCGGTCGAGTCTACCCGAGCGGGAATGCGAGAATGCCCGAGCTTGGCCGACGACGTCCTCCTCACCGGCGACACCCTGACGCTCGACGCCCTCCTTTCGGTCGCGCGCCGGGGGGCGAAGGCGGCGCTCGCGCCGTCGGCTCGCGGCCGGGTCGCCGCCTCCCGCGCCGTGATCGACCGGGCGGTCGCCGAGAATCGCGTCGTCTACGGCGTCACGACCGGCTTCGGGAAGTTCGCCGACGTCGTCATCCCGCGGGAGAAGCTGGCGGCGCTCCAGCTGAACCTCGTCCGGAGCCACGCCGCGGGGGTGGGGGAGCCGCTCTCCGAGGTGGCGGTTCGGGCCCTGATGCTCCTGCGGGCCAACTGTCTCGCGAAGGGGTTCTCCGGCGTGAGGCCGGAGACGCTCGAGACGCTGCTCGCCCTCCTGAACGCGGGGATCCACCCGGTCATCCCGTCGCAGGGCTCGGTCGGCGCGTCCGGGGACCTCGCTCCCCTCGCCCACCTCGCCCTCGCGGCTGATCGGAGAGGGGGAGGTCTTCGTGCGGGGCGTCCGGCAGCCCGCCGCCGGGGCGCTCCGGGCGGCCGGGATCGCTCCGGTGACGCTGCAGGCGAAGGAAGGGCTCGCGCTCATCAACGGGACGCAGATGATGACCGCCGTCGGCGCCCTCGCGCTCGCGCGCCTGGAGACGCTCCTGAAGGCGGCGGACCTCGTCGCCGCGATGACGATCGACGCCCTGAAGGGGACCGACGCGGCGTTCGACCCCAGGATCCAAGCGGCGCGCCCCCATCCGGGGCAGGCCGCCTCGGCCTCGAACCTGCGCACCCTTCTTCGCGGGTCGGAGATCCGCGAGAGCCACCGCGGCTGCCAGGAGGTGCAGGACGCCTACGCGCTCCGCTGCGCGCCGCAGGTGCACGGCGCGGTCCGCGACGCCGCGGCTCACGCGCGACGGGTCCTCGAGATCGAGATGAACGCCGCGACCGACAACCCGATGGTCTTCCCGGGCGAGGCCCCCGGGGAGGGGGAGCTGATCTCGGGCGGCAACTTCCACGGCGCGCCGGTGGCGCTCGTCTGCGACCACCTCGCGGCGGCGGCAGTCGACCTCGCGTCGATCTCCGAGCGGCGGACCGAGCGGCTCGTGAACCCGTCTCTCTCCTTCGGGCTCCCGGCCTTCCTCGTCGAGGAGGGAGGGCTCAACTCGGGCCTGATGATGATCCACGTGACGGCCGCCGCACTCGTTTCCGAGGGGAAGGCGAACGCCTTTCCCGCCTCGGTCGACTCGATTCCGACGTCGGCCGGCAAGGAGGACCACGTCTCGATGGGGCCGATCGCCGCGCGGAAACTGGCCACGAACGTCGAGCTCCTCGAGACCGTCCTCGCGATCGAGCTCCTCGCCGCCGCCCAGGCGCTCGATCTCCGCCGCCCGCTCCGGTCGTCGCCGCTCCTCGAGGACGCTCACGCGCGGCTTCGCGCGAAGGTCCCGTTCTGGTCGGCGGACCGTGCGGCCGCTCCCGCCATCGAAGGGGCGCGGGACGTCCTCTCCGGCGCCCTTTCCGATCTCCTCGCGCCGCTCGCCTAGGCGAGCGCGTCGGCGAGCGCGGCGGGCAACCCGGCGGCCGGGAGGCTGCTCTCGCGGAAGGCCCTCCGGGAAAGGCCCGCGAGCTCCGCCGGAAGCCGGGGCGGCCGGGCGAGGCCGGCGGGAAGGCGGTTCAGGAGGAGCCCCGGAGCCGCCTTCCGACGGACCAGCGCGTCCGCGATGCCGGCCGCCGCCTCGAGCGAGGAGGCGTCGGGAGACGAGACGACGAGGAAGCGCCCCTTCGCGAGGAGGGCCGAGATCTCCCGGCTCCGAACCTCGAAGCCGCTGTAGAGGCCGTCGAAGGCGCGAAAGAACTCGGCGAGGTCCGCGAGGAACCCGAACCCGAGCGTGGAGTCGGCGAGCTTGAGGACGGCGGCCGCGCCGCGAGACGCGCCCGAAAGGGCGCGCGAGAGGAGCGAGTCCTCCCGGAGGAACCAGCGGAGGGCGTCGTTCGAGAGGAGCTCCACCATCCGGTCGGGCGCGGAGAGGAAGTCGAGGCCGCGGAAAGCGGGGGGCGTGTCGAGGACGATCAGGTCGAAGGCCCCGTCCTGCGAGTGCTCGTAGAGCGCTTCGACGCCCATGTACTCGAGGACGCCCGGAAGCGAGTCGACGAGCCCGGCGTAAAGCCGGTTCTTTCGGATCCGCCCGAGTGCGCCGGGCGTCGCGACGCGTGCGAGCAGCCTCTCGAACGTCGCCTTCGGGTCGATCTGGAGGGCGTGGAGCGAGCCGCCCGGCGGCAGCCCCGGGGCCGCCACCCGGACGGGCGCGGCCCGGTCCGGCCCGCCCTCGGGAAGCCCGAGCGCCTGGGCGAGGCGGCGCGCGGGGTCGACCGTCATGACGAGCGCCCGGCGGCCCCGGCGGGCGGCCGCGAGCCCGGCGGCGGCGGCGAGCGTCGTCTTCCCGACGCCGCCCGGGCCCGTGAGGGCGAGGAGGGGCGCGTCGGCCAGCCAGGCGGCGAGGTCGAGGCGCCGGGCCGCCGGAACGGGAGCCGAGAGCCCGTCCGCGTCGGGCGCCGGCCGGAGACCCGTCGCG
Organism: uncultured Acidobacteriota bacterium; assembly: GCA_963821435.1. Classification (GTDB taxonomy): domain Bacteria; phylum Acidobacteriota; class Thermoanaerobaculia; order UBA5066; family UBA5066; genus DAOMFB01. The sequence continues at coordinate 118,764 of CAWGDR010000012.1, read as the reverse complement.
CCGACCGAGGCAGAGCGCTTCGGCGCCGAGAGGCCCTCCTCGAAGGCCGCCAGGAACGTCCCGAAGAACGCCGCCGCGTCGTCGCCGGTACCCGCGGCGCGGTCTCCATCGGCCGGCTCGATCTCGCGGACCCGGAGATGGGGGAGGTCCGTCGACGGGAGCGTTTCCCTGCGCCCGCTCCGGCCGATCCGGTTGACGACGACGAGCGCCGTCACGAGGCCGGCGTCCTTCTTCGCCGCCTCGGACAGCTCCTCGGCTTCGCGCGCGGCGAACTCCGCGGGCTCCGCCACGACGACCAGGGCCGCGGCCGCGGGATCGGCGAGGAGCCGGTCGACGTCGGCGCCGACCTTCCGGAGCGGGCCGGCCGGCGTCGTCCGGAGAAGCGTCCGAGGGAGCGACAGGAGCGAGCGGGCGTGCCCGGTCGCGGGCGCGTCGAGGACGAGGAGGTCGTACCGGGGCTCGGCCTTCGTCGACCTCTTCCGACGGAACAGCTCCCGCGCCTTTCCGAGGAGGAGGAGGTCGGGGAGGCCCGGCGTCGCGCGCGTGAAGAAGCGGAACGTCGTGGAGGCGAGGATCCGGTCCGCGACGAACCGGATCGGCGCGACGGTGGCGACGAAGTCGGCGAGGAGGTCGTCGAAGGAGGCCGTCAGGGTCCGGAGGCCCGGCGAGAGCTCGGCCTCGACGTAGCCGGCGTCCTCTTTCCCGAAGAGGCGCGCCGCGTCGCCGCGGCCGTCGCTCGAGAGGAGGAGGACGCTCTTCCCCGACCGCGCGGCCAGCGCCGACAGGGCGGCCGCCACCATGGTCTTCCCGACGCCCCCCTTCCCCGACACGACGAGGAGCCGGCGGGCGAAGAGGTCGGAGGCTTGGTCGTCCTTCACATCATGCGAGGAGGTGGAGCTGCCCGGTCGACTTCAGGTGGCGGACCCACGTCGTGTGGAAGGGGAGGACGATCGGGAGGAGGTCGAGGACGTCCTTGAGGTCTCCGTCGGCCAGCCGGATCCGGCCTCGCGCGACGGCCAGCGCCACGTTTTCCTTCCCCTGGAAGTACCGGTTCGCGACGTCGCAGGTCATCTCCAGGGTCACCCGGGGCTTCCAGGAGCGCCCCTTGTCGCCCCAGACCCAGGAGAGGTGGTGCCCAGCCCGGGCGCGCCTTTCGTCCGCGTCCCGGACGTTCAGGACGAGGCCGGCGTCGGTGAAGACGAACCGCTGGGGGGTCTTCCGGGCGCGGAGGCGGGGGCCGACCCCGGGGTCCTCGGAGAGGAGGGTGAAGAGCGCGTCGAAGGTCCTCCGGAACTCCTCCACGCTCGTGAATGGGGACATAATCGCGACTCTAGCAGGCGCCCGAAGGAGGCGAAGATGGTCGACTCTCTCTTTTCGCAGATCCGGTCCCGTGGCGAGGAGTTCTTCACTGAGGTTTCCAACAACCTGATGTCGAACCCGTCCTTCATCGAGGTCCTGAAGAAAGGCGTTGCCGCGAAGGAAGAGGTCGACAAGCGGGTCGCCGAGGCCCTGAAGACGATGAACGTCGCGAGCCGCAAGGAGACCGCGAAGCTGGAGCACCGGATCGCGGCCCTCGAGGCCGAGATCGCGGAGCTGAAGTCGAAGGCGAAGGCCGCCGCCGGCCGGAAGAAAAAGTAAGCGAACGAGATGGCGGACGCGGCACGCGAGTCGAAGGAACGGGACCCGGCCCGGCGGCGGCGGGCCGGACGCGTCGTGGCCTTCCCGCCGGCGCCGCCGAAGCGGCCGAAGGTGGCCGTGACGGGAGGCGCCGGGCCGCTCGGGGCGCGGTTCATCCGGGCTCTCGCGGCCCGGGAGACTCACGAGATCGTCGTCTTCGATCTCGTCCCCATGGCGGACGCGCCGGCCGACGTGCGGCACCGCTTCCTCGACCTGAACCTGCCCCATGCGGACGGCACCGTCTTCAAGCTCCTGAAGGAAGAGAAGCCGGACGCGGTCGTGCACCTCGCCCAGATCCGGAGCCCCGCCCGCCAGGCGACCTACGTCCACGAGCTGAACGCGATCGGGTCGCTGCACGTCCTCGCGGCGGCGGGGGAGGCGCGAGTCTGGCGCGTGATCCTCGGCTCGACCACGCTCGTCTACGGCGCGCGCGGCGACAACCCGAACTTCCTCACCGAGGAGCACCCGCTCCGGCCCGATCCGCAGGACCGCTTCGTCCGCGACTTCGTCGAGGCGGAGAGCCACGCGCGGACCCACGTCCGGCGGCACCCGGAGGCGAGGGTCGCCGTCCTCCGGTTCGCTCCGTTCATGGCGGCCGACGTCCGCGACTACCGGGCGAAGGCGCTCGCCATCCCGTTCGCGGTGTCGCTGATGGGCTACGACCCGCTCCTCCAGGCTCTCCACGCGGACGACGCCGTCCAGGCGATCCTCCTCGCGCTCGACAACCGGGATGCGGCCGGCGTCTTCAACGTGGCCCCCGAAGGAGTGGTTCCCCTCTCGACCGCGCGCCTCCTCTTCGGGTCGCTCGCGGTGCCGGTGCCGCACGGGCTGGCGTACGCCCTCTACGAAGCGGCGTGGGAGCTGGGCGTGGGCCTCTTTCCCGGCGTCCACGCCCATTACCTCCGCTATCTCTGCGTCGCCGACAACCGCAAGGCCCGCAGGATCCTCGGCTTTGCCCCGCGGCGGACGACGCTCGAGGTGATGCTCGAGGTGGCGCGGGCGCGGCGGGGCGACACCGGGCTCCTCGATTTCGACCGGCTGGACGACGCGGCCCGCGTCGCGGCGTATCACTACCAGACCCGCGTGAAACCGCCCGGAGTGCCGGTGCCCGAGGGAGCGGACAGGCCCGCGCGCGGCCGCCGACGCCCCGCGGAGGAGCCCGAGGCGGAGGTGGCGTCGTGAGCGCCACCCGGAAGGCCGAGGCGGCCCGGGCTGCCGGAAAGCCGGCCGCGAGGCCCGTGACGGAGGTCGCCGAGCCCGTTCCGGACGGGTCCTTCGCCCCGAGCCTCGCGCCGGCGGCACCGGCCGGGCCCTACGCGGCCATCCTCGGGGAAGCCTCTCGCTTCCTCTCGAAGAACCCGCAGTTCTCGTCGCCCCGCGCGCTGGCCGACCTCTGGAACCTCTTCCGGCACCGGGCCCGGAGCCTCGACCTCGACGACTTCGGGTTCGACGAGCCGGCCGCCCGGGAGTGGTGGCCGCTCTTCGAGTTCCTCTACCGCGTCTGGTGGCGAGTCTCTGTGACCGGGCTCTCGAACGTGCCCGGGACCGGGAGGGCGCTCCTCGTCGCGAACCACTCCGGCGTCCTCCCGTGGGACGGGGCGATGATCAAGACGGGCCTGAGGCTCGAGCATCCGGCCCGCCGCGACGCCCGGATGCTGATCCTCGACATGTTCACGATGCTGCCGTTCCTCCAGCCGTGGCTCCGCCAGATGGGCGAGGTGCGGGCCTGTCCGGAGAACGGCGAGCGGCTGCTGAGGCGGGACGAGGTCGTCTGCGTCTTCCCGGAGGGGATCAAGGGGGTCGGCAAGCTCTACCGGGACCGGTACCGGCTCGCCCGCTTCGGCCGGGGGGGCTTCGTCCGCCTCGCGCTGAAGAGCCGCGCGCCGATCATCCCCGTCACGGTCGTTGGCGCGGAGGAGATCTACCCGAACCTCCTCCGTCTCGACTTCATCGGGCGTCCGGTCGGCCTCCCGTACTTCCCGATCACGCCGTTCTTCCCCGCCCTCGGGCCGCTCGGGGCGATCCCTCTTCCGACGAAGTGGTGGATCGACTTCGGCAGGCCGATCGTCTTCGAGCACGGGCCGGAGCTCGCGGACCGGCCGATGATCGTCAACGAGCTGGCGGACCGGGTCCGGACGACGCTCCAGACGATGATCGACTCCCGGCTCGCGCGCCGCGGGGACGTCTTCACGGGCGAGTAGGAGCGCCCGGGCCCGGAGGCTGGTATCGTTCGAGCCACTCCGGACATGTCAGGCGAAAGCGGGCGGCGACGCACGGCTCTTCTCGTCGGGGCGACGGGGCTGGTGGGCGGGCACTGCCTCCGGCTCCTTCTCGCCGACCCGGAATGGGTCGGCGTGACGACCTTCACGCGCCGCCGCATCACGCTCTCGAACCCGAAGCTCGTCGCCCGGATGGTCGACTTCGACCGGCTCGGGCAGCTGTCGGGCTTCCCGCGCGTCTCGGACGTCTTCTGCTGCCTCGGCACCACGATCGCGCGAGCCGGGTCGCATCGCGAGTTCTACAAGGTGGACTTCACCTACGTGACCGAGGTCGCCCGCCTCGCGGCGGTCAGCGGCGCCCGGCAGGTGCTCCTCGTGAGTGCGATCTCGGCGGACCCGTCGTCGCACATCTTCTACAGCCGCGTGAAGGGCGAGGTGGAGGAGGCGGTCAAGAGGATGCCGTTCGACGGCATCCACATTTTCCGCCCGTCCTTCCTCGCCGGCGACCGCTCCGAGCGGCGGACCCTGGAACGGGTCGGCATCTCTCTCGCGTCGGCGCTCTCGTTCGCCCTCGTCGGACCCCTCCGGAGGTACCGCCCGGTGCCCGCCGCCGACGTGGCGCGGGCGATGGTCGCTGTCGCGCGGCAGGAGATCCGCGGCGCCGTGGTCTACGAGTCGGAGCGGATCGCCGAGATCGCGCGGGACGCCGGAACCTAGCGGGGGCGGGACCCTTCGAGGCGGGAGAGGTTCCGCTCCAGGATCTCGAGCTGCGCCCTGAGACGCGTCGGGGTCGGCCCCTCGCCCCGGTCGGCCTGGAGGTGGATCCGGTGGAGGGCCGGCGACGCGGGGCGGAGCTTCAGCCCGTGCCGGGCGAAGAGGCGCCGGTAGCGCGGGAAGCTCTCGTCGATCGACTGCATCGTCGTCTTGTAGGCGTACTCGGCGATACGGGTCCTTCCCGAGGTCCGCATGATGTTGCGCATGAACCGGGGCAGGTCCTCCGCGCGGGGCTCGAAGACGAGGACGTCGGCGTCGGGGTCCTCGCGCCGGTAGCGCGACATCCCGTAGCGCATCCGGGAGTGGAGCGTGACCCGGAAGACCTGGTCGAGGATCATCGCGAGGCCCCCCTTGTGGAGAGGGGCGTTCCCGTTCGTCGCCGCTTGTGCGCGGGAGTACCGAAGCGGGACGATCGGGTTGATGCAGATCGTCAGGCCGCACCGCTCCCTAAGCGCCAGCGAGATGTGGGCCGTCTTCCGGACGCCGCCGTCGATGAAGTCGACTCCGTCGATCCGGACGGGCTTGTAGAGGCCCGGGAGGGCGCAGGAGGCGGCGACCGCCTTCGAGATCGGGACCGCGTCGTGGCCCGGGGAGCCGAACGCCATCGTCTCGCCCGTGTCGAGGGCGACGGCGACGATCCGGAGCACCTTGTCGAGCCTCCGGAAGTCGTTGGTCCGGCCCGGGTTGCTGAGCCACTCGTTCAGCCACGACTCGAGGCCGTCGTTCAGAAGGAGCCCCGACGGCAGGAGTGTCGTCAGGGACTGCACGAGGTCGGTCAGCGTCGTCTCGTGCCGGTTCTTGTAATAGTCCCAGGCGGCGTCGAGGATCGTCAGTGGAGCCTTCGCGAGCCGCGCCGCGATCTCCTCGAGGTTGACCCGGAAGAGGGCCAGGTCGTCGATGTCCGTCCGGGTGCCGGCCGAGCGGGTGACGTTCCGGAAGAGGACCCCCGGCGTGATGCCGTTCGCGATCAGCGCGCTGATGTAGGCGCCGGCGGAGACGCCGACGTAGACGTCGAAGTCCGTCAGCGAGACGTCCTCGAGCCGCTCTTCGAGCGCGGCGAGCGCTCCGATCTCGTAGATGGCCCCGGTGACGCCGCCGCCCGCGCAGACAAGGGCGAGCCGGCCGGGATCGGGAGGGGGGAAGGGACGGCTGTAGAGATCCGGAAGTACCGGGCCCGGGTCGTGTTGGTGCCTGGCCAGGGGCCTTTTTCGGGCGCTCACGTTCTCCAGAATGAAAAGGGGCGTCGCGGATTCCGCAACGCCCCGAGTCTATGCGATTTCGTGTCCGGCGTCAGGCGGCGCGGCGCGTCCTTTTGCCGGCGCCGCGGCGATAGCCGAGACCGTCGATCTTCCGGCCGAGCGTGTCAACCTTCATCGTCAGGTCCTTCAGCTCGCGCCGCGTCGGGACGTTGAAGCGGTGCAGGGCCTTCTCGATGACGGTCTCGACCGTGCCGGCGACCTTCTTCGAGATCTCCTCCGCCATCTTGGTCGCGTCCTTCGTCGCCTTATGCACGTCGAAGTTCACGCGGTTGGCGGCCGTGATGACCTGCTTCTCGACCCTCGCGGCGACGGCCTTGGTCTCGTCGGCGAGCGCTTCGACCTTGTCGGCGGCGGTCTTGAGGGCCCCGTCCAGCTTCGTGGCCACGGTGGCGCGGAGGTCGGTGTTTTTGACGTTCTTCTTCATGCGGTTCTCCTTCGGATGTTCCCGGCGGGCTTTCTCCCGTGTGTCCGGTGATTGAGGTGGGTGTCGTTCGGCGACCGGTGCCCGCGTGTCTTCTCCGCGAGGGCCTCCAGATGCGTGAGGCGGAGCTTCAGGTCCGCGATCTCCCGCGTGAGATTCGCCTCGTCCCAGTTGAGGCGGCCCTTCTCGACGAGGCCCCCAACGAGGCGCTCCACGTCGCGCCGGGCCTCGTCGAGGCGCCGGGCGATGGGGGAGAGGGTCTCGGCGAGGCGCTCGGATCGGGCGGCCCGCCGCACGCTGGCGGCGACCGTCTTTCCGCCCACCTTCTCGACCACTTCCGCCACCGTCTCGGCCGCGTCGCTGCCGGCGCGGAGGAGGCGCGCGAGAGTGTCGGTGGAGGCGATGGGACCCTTCCCCGAGGCGAGGGCCCGGGAGAGGATCTTCGCGGTGATGTCCTCGCCGCTGTCGGCGTCGATCACCTCCACCCGGTTCCCGGCGGCCACGCTCGCGGCGAGATCGTGGATCGTGACGAAACGGCGCTCGGCGGCCTCGTAGAGCTTGCGGTTGCGGTAGCGGACGATGCGTCTTCCGTGATTCGTCATAACGGGATCAATATAACGCATTGCGTAATAAAGTCAAGGGCGGACTGACGCAGCGCGTCAGGACGGCCTCCGGGCGACTAACATGAGCGCCATGAGTCCGATGAGCCCACCTGTCACCGCCCGGTACGTCCCGCCCCCCCTCCCGAAGGGGACCGCCCGGAGCTGCCGCTCCTGGCTGACCGAGGCCCCGTACCGGATGCTCCTCAACAACCTCGATCCCGCGGTGGCCGAGCGGCGGGAGGACCTCGTCGTCTACGGCGGCTCCGGGAAGGCCGCGCGGAACCCCGAATGCCTGGAGGCGATCCTCGCTGAGCTCCGCGAGCTGGGCGACGACGAGACCCTCCTCGTCCAGTCGGGGAAGCCGGTCGGCGTCCTCGCGACCCATCCCGACGCCCCGCGCGTCCTAATCGCCAACTCGAACCTCGTACCGGAGTGGGCGACGTGGGACGAGTTCCGCCGCCTCGAGGCGATGGGGCTGACGATGTACGGCCAGATGACAGCCGGCTCCTGGATCTACATCGGGACGCAGGGAATCCTGCAGGGGACGTACGAGACCTTCGCGGCCGCCGCCCGGCGGGACCTCGGCTCTCCGGACGGCTCGCTCGCCGGGCGGCTCGCCGTGACCGCCGGCCTCGGCGGGATGGGAGGCGCGCAGCCGCTCTCCGTGACGATGAACGGCGGGACCGCGCTCGTCGCCGAGATCGATCCGTCGCGGATCGACAAGCGGCTCGCGACCCGCTACCTCGACGAGCGGATCGACGGCCTAGACGCCGCGATCGACCGGGCGCTCGAGGCCCGCGCCCGCGGCGACGCCGTCTCGATCGGTGTCCTCGCGAACGCGGTCGACCTCCTCGAGCGCCTTCTCGTCCGCGGGATCGTCCCCGACGTCCTGACCGACCAGACGTCGGCGCACGACGAGCTGAACGGCTACGTCCCGCACGGGTTGCCCTTCGGCGACGCGCTCCGGCTGCGCGCGGCGGACCCCGAGGCCTACAAGCGGCGGGCGTACGCGTCGATGAAGGCGCACGTCACCGCGATGCTGGAGCTGAAGGCCCGGGGCGCGGTCGCCTTCGACTACGGGAACAACCTCCGGGCGCAGGCGAAGAAGGCCGGCGAGGATCGGGCGTTCGAGATCGAGGGGTTCGTCCCCCGCTACATCCGCCCCCTCTTCTGCGAGGGGAAGGGTCCGTTCCGCTGGGCCGCGCTGTCGGGCGAGCCCGGGGACATTGCCGTGACCGACGAGGCGATCCTGTCGCTCTTTCCGGAGGACACGGCCCTCGCCCGCTGGATCCGGCTCGCGCAAGAGCGAGTCGCCTTCCAGGGACTTCCGGCGCGGATCTGCTGGCTCGGCTACGGCGAGCGCGCGAAAGCGGGCCTCGCGTTCAATGAGCTCGTCCGCTCGGGCCGGGTCCGGGCTCCGATCGTCATCGGGCGCGACCACCTCGACGCCGGCTCCGTCGCCTCCCCGAACCGCGAAACGGAGGCGATGCGCGACGGGAGCGATGCGATCGCCGACTGGCCGCTCCTGAACGCGCTCGTGAACACGGCGGCGGGGGCGACGTGGGTCTCGCTTCACCACGGCGGCGGCGTCGGCATCGGCTACTCGATCCACGCGGGGATGGTCGTCGTGGCGGACGGGACCGAGGCGGCCGGGCGGCGCCTCCAGCGGGTCCTGACGACCGACCCGGCGATGGGAGTCCTCCGGCACGCCGACGCGGGCTACCCGGACGCGATCGCCTGCGCCGGGAGGACGGGCCTCAGGGTCCCGATGCGGCGTTGACGGCTCCCACCTCGAGGCGCCGGACCGCGCTCGCCCTGTTCGCGGCGGCGGCCGTCGCCACCGCGCTCGTCGCCCGGTTCGCCCCCGTGTCGGAAGCGGCGCGGGAGGCGCGCGAGCGGCGTTTCCTCGTCGCGGCCGCCGGGCGGCTCGAGGCCGACGTGCAGTCCCTCGTCCGCGTGGCGGAGCGGCTGCAGGCCTCGCCCGACTTCACGAGCATCGTCGACGCGGGAGGCGTGGAGGTCCGCCCGGCCCGGCTCTTCTCGGTCCTCGCGTCGGCCCTGCCGCCGGGCACCGGCTGGGGGGCCGTCTTCGTCGACGCGGGGGGCCGGGCGGTGGCGTGGGCCGGCGACGCGGCCGAGCTGCAGGAGGAGCTCGCGGCGGCGGGCGGGGGGACCGCAGCGTCGTTCCACGTCACCCGCTTCACGCTCGCCTGGGGGAGCCCGCGCGACGTCGCCGGAGACCGGAAAGGGCTGCTCGTCGTCTCGCGACGCTATCCAACCGGGATCCTCCGGCCCGACCTGGCCGATTTCCTCGGGCTTTCCAGTGGGCCGTCCTCGCTGCGGGTCCGGGCCCGGGCGGCGTCGGCACCGGGCCGGCTCGTGGCGCTCTTCGCCGAGCGGCCTCCCGTGGGCGAGCTCGACCGGGACGTGGCGAGGGCCCGGGCCTGGCTCCCGTCCATCCTCGCCGCGCTCGCGCTGCTCGCGCTCGCGGCGGGCTCGAGGACTCCGGCCGCCGCGATCCTCGCGGCTCGGCTCGCGCTCCTTCCCGGATCGCCGGCGGCGGAGTCGGGGATCTGGCGGACTTTCAATCCCGGCGCCGGGATGAACCTCGGACTGCTCGCCACCCCGGCGGACGCGTTTCTCACGGGCTTGACGGCACTTCTCCTCCTCCGGCTCGCGCTTCGCGGGCCCGCGTCGCGCGCGGGGGGCCGGCTGCTCGCGGCCGCGGCAGTTCCCTTCTCGCTCCTCCCGGTCCTCCTCGGGCGGGCCGTCGGGAGCGGGGACACCGGCCTCCTCGACTCGATGAACCTCGTCCCCTCCGATCTCGCGTCGTGGCTCGCCTCGACGGGCGGTGTCGGGCTGATGGCGTCGGCGACCGGGACGGCCGCGCTCCTCCTGTCGCGGATGGGAATGCCGCGCCACCCCCGGCTCCTCGCCTCGGCGGGAGTCGCCCTGCTGGGCGCGTGGCTCCTCCTGCCGCCGACGGCGACGGCGGCGGCGCTCGCGCTGGCCGGCGCCCTCCTCCTCGCGGCGGCACTCGCACCGCGCCTCGGCCGGCTGGCGTCGACCGACGTCCTCGGGCGCCTCGCCACGATCGTCTTCCTCGCCGCCGCCGCCGTGCTCGCCGGCGCTGCCGGCGTCGCCGCGGGGCGTCTCTCGCGGCTCGACGGCGCCCTCGCCGCGGCGACCGCCGGGGAGGCCACCCGCGAATCGGACGACGGGCCGCGCCGCTTCGAAGCCCGCGTCCGGGGCGGGGACGAGGCCGCCTGGCTCCCCGCCGGGGGAAAGACGCTTCTCTCGGACCTCGCGCGTGCCCTCTGGGTGCGCGGAGCCGACGCGTCCTTCCCCGGACCCGGGGACACGCTCCGGATCCTCGACGCCTCCCGGAAGACCGTCTCGGCGTTCGGCCTGACGCGCCCGGATCCCGAAGTGGAGGGGCGGGTGACGGCGACCCGGACCCCGGCGGGCCACCTCGCCGAATGGGTGCGGGCGCCGTGGCCGCGGGAATCGGAGCGGGATCCGCTCCTCGCGGCGGCCGTCGAGGCCGACGTCCCGGAGCGGGTTCTCGTCGAGCGGATCGAATACGACGCCGCCGGGCGCGCCACCGGTCCGCGCCGGGCCGATCCCGCCGAGCTGCCGGCCGACCTTCTTGCGAGGGCGCGGCTCGCGGGCAATGCGTCGGGCCAGCGCCTCGCGGCCGACGGAGCGACGCGGCTCGTCGTGCGGGCGCTCTCGCCGGGCTTCGTGGCGTTCGTCGCTCGGGGCGAGTCGCCGCTCGCCTCCGCGGGCGCGGCGCTCGCCGCGGGAGAAGCCGCCCTCCCCGTCGTCCTTCTCGTCCTCCTGGCCGCGCCTCCCCGCCGGAGCACCGCCGGCCGCCGGGAGCCGTTCTTCGCGACCTACCGGGCCCGGCTCGTCGCGCTTGTCCTGTTCTTCGGCGCGCTGCCGCTCGCCGGCAGCGTCGCCCTCGTCCGGCTGACGCTGGAGCGCCACGCGGAGCGGGAGACGGAGCGGCGGGCGCGGAGCCTCATCGCGGAGGGGCGCCGCGCTGCGCTCGAGGCCGGGAGCGGCGAGCTCGGGCCTCGGGAGCTGAACGCGGCGGCCGGCGTCGTCGGCGTCGACCTTCTTCTCTACCGGGACGGGCGGCTCGAGTTCGCGTCGCGGGCGCTTCCGGTCTCGGCGGAGGTCGCAGGCGACCGGCTCTCGGCGCCGGTGGCCGAGGCGCTCGCGGAAGGGAAGCGGGAGGCGAGCGCCGTCGCGCGCCGCGTCGCGCCCGGCGGTCCGCGCACCGTCGAAGCGGCCGAGACGCTCCCGGGCGACGGCCGCGACGCCATCGCCGTCGTCGTCGCCGAAGACGAGGCCGGCCGCGGGACGCTCGACGCCCTCGTCCTCCTCGCAGTCGCGGTCGCGCTCGGCGCCGTCGGCCTCGGCGGCCGCGCCGCGCTCGCCCTCGGGAAGCCCGTCGAGGACCTGATCGCCGCGGCCGACCGGGTCGGCTCCGGACAGCCAGCCCCTCCGATCGAGCGTCCCTCGAACGTCGACCTGTCGCGGCTCGTCGAGGCGTTCGAGGCGATGGGAGAGCGCGTGCGCGAGCGGACGGAATCCCTCGCCCGGGAGCGGGCGAGCGCCGTGGGCCTGCTCTCGAGCCTCACGGCGGCCGTCGTCCTCTTCCGACGCGAGGACGGCGACGTCCTCCTCGCGAACCCGGCGGCCGAGCGTCTGCTGCCGGGAGGCGCGATCGGTGACCGACTGACCCGGGCGGCGTGGGCGCCGGTTCGCGCCGTCCTCGAGGTGTCGGGGTCGTCCGGAGAGCCCGTCGAGCGGCGGGTGACGGTGGCCCTAGGCGGCCGCGACCGGGTCCTCCGGGTCGTCGTGCGCCACCTCCGGCCCGGCGACCCGGACGGGCGCTCGATCCTCGTCCTGGAGGACCTGACGGAGTTCATGCGCGCCGACCGGCTCGGCGCCTGGGTCGACGCGGCGCGGGCGATCGCGCACGACGTGAAGAACCCGCTGACGCCGATCCGCCTCGCCGCCGAGCGGCTGCTCCGGCTCGAGGCGAGGCACGAGCCCGCTCCCCCTGCCGTCGTGGCCGAGGCGGGCTCGAACATCCTGCGGCAGGTCGGGATCCTGACCGAGCGGATCGGGCGCCTCTCCCGCTTCTCCGACCCGGCGGTCCTCGAGCAGCGCCCGTTCGACGCCGCCGAGACGGAGGCCCTCCTCCGGGAAGTCGCCTCGGACTACGCGGGACTCTCCCGCGTCCGGGTCGTCGCCTCCGTCGCGCCCGGCCTCCCGCCCTTCGCCGCAGACCCGGCCTTCCTGAGGGACGCGATGACGAACTTCGTCGTGAACGCCCTCGAGGCCATCGGAGGAGCGCACGGGACGATCCGGCTCGCCGCCTGGCCCGAGGAGACCGGAGGGAGCATCGCGGGCGTCCGGTTCGTCTGCGAGGACGACGGGCCCGGCATCCCGGGCGACGCCGCCGAGCGGCTCTTCGAGCCGGCGTTCTCCACGAAGTCCCGGGGCTCCGGCATGGGCCTCGCCGCCGTCCGCCGCGCGGTCGAACGCCATGGCGGAACCGTCTTCGCGTCCACGCGCCCCGGCGGCGGCCTCGCGATCGGCTTCGTCCTCCCTTCGCTATGATCTCGGCGTGATCACCGCGACAGGACGGCGGGGGGCGCGGCGGGCCGCGTGCGCGGCTGCTGGCGTGCGCGGCGCTTCTCGCGGCGCCGCGCTGCCGGAAAGGCCCGGCCGGCCGCGAAGCCGCGGGCCCGGTGAAGGGCGACGGGCTCTTCCTCGCGAAGGCCCCGGCGTTCGTTCCCCTGCCGATCGAGCAGGAGCTCGACGCGATGGGGATCAGGAGGCTCTACGTCCCCGCGGCGACGCTCTCGCGGGACGGCCGCGTGACGCCGCTTCCGCCGCCGCCGACTCCGTTCGCGCCGCCCGTCGTCGTGACGATCCTGGGGGAGCCCGGCGCGGCGGCGCAGCTCACGGGCGCGAAGGGCGAGGCCCTCGCGGAGCGCTGGGCCGGGGGAATCGGCGCCGCGCTCGCCGAGGCGCGCGCCTGGGGCGAGGTCGCCGGGCCTCCACCTCCATCTCGACCCGGCGCCGGCGCAGGCCGAGACGCTCGCCGCCGCCGTGCGCGCGCTGAAGAGGCGCTCTCGCGGGATCCCCGTCTCGGTCACCGTCAGCGGAACGGAGCCGCCGTCCGGCTGGAAGCCGCTCGCCGGCGCGGCGGACGAGCTCCTCGTCTTCTCGTTCGGGAGGCGGCCCGAGATGGGCGACCGGCTCGTCCCCGAAATCGCCGAAGAGACCGCGAAGGCGATGCCGCTCCCGTTCCGCCTCCTCGTCGCTCCCGGAGGCTTTGGCCGGACGGGGGACGGGACGACGTGGAACGGCCGGTTCCTGTCGGACGGCGCGATCAACTCGCTCTCCGAGGACCGCGACGCTCGACTTCAGCTTCGGGCAGTTCCTCTCGAACGACGCCGGCACCCTCTACACGTTCAAGGCCCGGCCGGGGATGAGGCCCGCCGACCCGCGGCTCGCCGCCGACGGAGGCGCCGCGCGTTTCCAGACGCTGCCGTTCAGCGAGCTGGCCCGCTTTCTCGGGATCGCGTCGCGGTGGAACGCCGCCGAACCTCGAGGGGCGGGTCTTCCTCGTGGACGGCGTGCCGCGGGACCGCCACCTCCTCGGGTTCGACGCCGTCCGGAGCCTCCTGACGGGCAAGCCGCTCGAGCTGAGGCTCGACGTGGCAGGCGAGGCCGAGGGCGACGGGCCCCGGCTGGGCGGAGTTCTCGATCCGCGCCACGAGCGCCGGCCCGACGCCGACCGACCTGTCGCGCTTCAACAACTGGGTGCAGGTGAGGGCCGAGGGGGGCGTCTTCTCGGCGCTCCGGCTCGGGCGACTTCGACCGCTTCGAGCTCCTCTCGTCGCAGGCCGAGGGCTACCGGCCGGTGACGTTCGGGCGCGCGGTCGTGGCGCGGCTCTTCGAGAACCTCTTCGCTCCCGGCGAGACGAAACGTCGCCGGCCCGATCCGGGTCTCGGGCGCGCGGCCGAAGGTCTTCCTGAGCTGGCACCTGACCGCGCCCGGACGGGAAGATCGCGGACGGCCCCGAGATCGAGGTGCCGCTCGACGCGCCGAAGCCCGAACCGAGGCCGAGCCCGCGCCGCCGCGCCTCGGCGCCGAGCGCCGACGCGGTCCGGCAGCCGGCGGCTACGCGTCCGGGAGGAGGCCGCGCTCGGCGACCGCCTGCTCCGCGAGGCGGACGGCCATCACGGCGCCCGCGCGGCGCAGGTGGTCCGCCGCGAGGCCGAGCCGCACGGAGCTCCCCGAGGACGCGACGAAGAGGACGAGCGTCTCGTCCCGTCCGGCCGCCTCGACCGGCCCCGAGAGGCCTTCCGGATCCGCTTCGTCGAAGCCGCCGGCCTCGCGAAGGCGCGGCGCGGACCGCCTCGGGAGGCGGCGCCGTCGCCTCCGTCCGGGCCTCGAAGCGGAGGAGGTGCCCGTGGAAGACGCCCGCCCGGACGGAGAGGAGCGGAGAGCGGGATCTCCGCCCGCGAGCGCCCGGAAGTCCTCGGCGACGCGCGCCTCCCACGATCGGTGTCGGCCGGGTAGAACGCGTTGAAGGCGGCCTGCGTCTCGAAGACCTCCTTCGGCACCGGCCGGAACTGGGCCAGCGAGATCGCCTGCTGGAAGAGCTCGTCGAGCGCCTCCTTCCCGAGCTCGCTCGCGGGGCGGTCGACCGCGGCCGTCGCCCCGACGACGCGCGCGATCCGCCCGACGGCGCGGGCGGCCTCGGCGAGGACGGCCGCGACGGGATCGTACGTGAGGAAGAGGCTCCCTTCCGGCAGCGGCACGAGCGAGGACGGATCGGACGGACGCGCGAAGGCGCCGCCGGACCGGAGCCCCGAGAGGTCGACCGCGAGGCAGCCGTCGTCGATCCGTGTCTCGAGGAAGAGCGCGGTTTCGGCGGCGTTCCCGCAGAGGAACGCGATCTTCGAGGTCTCGAGCGCGTCGGGCGTCAGGGGCGCCGAGAACGCGGGCTCGTCGTCGTCCTCGGTCAGGAGCCCGTCCGCCGTGCCGGTGTGGAAGAGCAGGATCTTGGAGGCGGGAAAGGCGCGTTCGGAGAGGACGGCGCGGACGTCGCGGCCGAGGAGCGAGGTCGCGTCGACGATCGCGACGACGAGGCCGCCCGGGAGGCTGCGCGGGCATTCTCCGGAGGTTACTCCGTCGGGCTCAGGCGGGCGGCGCGGGGCTCCCGGGCGACGGACCCGCGGGCCGCCTCGGCGGCGCGCCGCTCGCGGGCGCGGGCCGTCGGCAGGTAGGTCAGGAGCTTCGCCACCGGGGCGGAGAGCGAGAAGGTCACGAGGAGGGCGGCGAACGACCAGGCCGGCTGCCAGAAGATCGCCGCGAGGACGAGCCCGACGAGCGGCACGAGGATGGCCGAGCGGCGCGACCTCAGGTCGATGTCCTTGAACGAGCGGTAGCGGAACGTCGAGACCATCAGGAACGAGAGGAGGATCGTGACGAAGAGGAAGATCGACCGGATCTCGCGTGTCGGGAGCGGCTCGGGGAAGATCCAGATGAGGCTGCAGAGCGTGCCGGCCGCCGCCGGGATCGGCAGCCCGACGAAGAAGCGCTTGTCGACGACGTGGACCTGGACGTTGAAGCGCGCGAGACGGCAGGCGCCGCAGACGAGGAAGAGGAACGAGACGACGAGTCCGAGCCGGTCGAACTCGACGAGCCCCCACCGGTAGACGAGGAACGCGGGGGCCATGCCGAAGGAGACGACGTCCGCCAGGGAGTCGAGCTGCTCGCCGAACGCCGAGGTCGTGTTCGTCATCCGCGCGACCCGCCCGTCGAGGCCGTCCAGGAACGCGGCGACGAAGACGAGGATGGCGGCCCAGTGGAAGTCGCCCTTCACGCGCGAGATCGAGCGACAGGTAGCCGCAGAAGACGTTGCCGACGGTGAAGAGGGCGGGGAGGACGTAGATCCCCCGCCGCATCGCCGCGGCGGGGCTTCGGGTGGGTGGTCATGGTCCCGGGAAAGCCGGCCGGCCCTCCCGAGGGGCCCTCAGTGGGCCGACACGCGCGCCCGGTGCTCGCGCGCGATCTCTTCCATCCGATCCTTGAGATGGAGCTTCTCCTTCTTCAGGCGCTTTTCCTCCATCTCCTCGTCGGTGGTGAGAAAGGTCTTCGACGCGAGCTCCGCCAGCCGCCGCTCGTGCTCACGGTGGCTCTTCAGCAGGGTCTTGAACTCCTCGTGGGAGTCGGCGAGCTCGCGCTTGAGGTCTTCGGTGAGGGTCTGCATCGGCACCTCCTTCCGAGGGATGAGAGTCATTCCTGGCCGGAGTCTCCCTTTTCGGGACTGAGAGAGTCAAGGCGCGGAAAGGGAAGCCGCCGGACCATCACGAGGGCGTCCTCCCCGTCCAGGTAGTACCGGGCGCGCCGGCCCGTCTCCAGGAACCCGAGCTCCTCGTAGAAGAGGCGGGCCGGGGCGTTCGAGACGCGGACTTCGAGGTAGATCTCTTCCGCGCGGACGGCGCGGGCGTGGGCGAAGACCTCGTCCATCAGACGGGTCGCGAGCCCCGAGCGCCGGCAATCGGGCGAGACGGCGATCTTGTTGACGTGGAGCTCGCCTCCGGCGAACGCGCAGAAGACGTAGCCCAGGAGCCGGCCGCGCTCGTCGCGGGCGACGCGGTTGTAGCGGTACGGCGCGCCGATCTCGACTTCGAAGTACTCGCGCTTCCAGGGGACGGGGAACGAGATCCGCTCGAGCTCGGCCACGGCGTCGAGGTCCGACGACCGCGCGTCGCGGAAGAAGACCTCCTTCCTGATGGCGCTCACGGGCGGCCCCCGCCTCCCGGCGCGCCCCGGCCCGTCCCGTCCGCCCGTTCTGCCTTCTCTTCGGCAGCGCTACGCCGGCCGTAGGCCGGCGCTAGCGCGGCGATCGCCGGGTCGTCCCGGGCGGCGAGCCGGCCGAGAGCGAGGGCGAGCCGGGCGCCGGAGGTCGAGATCTCGACGACGACGGAGCCCTTCGCATCCCGGAGCGCGGCCTCCCGCGGAAGCGGAACGGCGTCCTCGACGAGAGCGCCGGCGCGCCGCCGCGCCCGGTGGACCTCGCCCCGGCCGGCGTCGAGGAGAAACGTGGCGTCGCCGCCCGGAGCGGCCTCGGACGCAGCGGCGAAGGTCCGGACGGCGACGAGCGGGACGCCGAGGCCACGCGCGAGACCGCGCGCAAACGCGGCGCCCGCGCGGAGTCCGGTGAAGGAGCCCGGGCCGGAGAGAACCGCGACCCGGTCGACGGCCGCGAGGCCCACGCTCCGCTCCGAGAGGAGCGCCTCGACCGCCGCGGGGAGCGCTTCGGCGGCGTTCGGAGGAAGGGCCCTCACCGTCGCGCGCCCTTCGGCGCCGGCACCCGTCTCGACGAGCGCGAGAGCGGGAAGAGGGGACGCGGTGTCGACGGCCAGCACCCGCATGGCGGCGGTGTCGCGATGCTAGCATCCCCGCCGCCTCATGCGCGTCACGCCGATGCTCGAGCAGTACGGGGGCCTCAAGCGCGAGGCCGGCGACGCGATCCTCCTCTACCGGCTCGGCGACTTCTACGAGATGTTCTTCGAGGACGCCGAGGCGGCGGCGCCTCTCCTCGGCCTCGTCCTGACCGCCCGCCACCGGGACAGCGACATCGAGGCGCCGATGTGCGGGATCCCCTGGCACCAGCTCGACGCTTACGTGGCGAGGCTCGTCGCGGCGGGGAAGAAGGTCGCCATCGCCGACCAGACCGAGGCGCCGCAGAAGGGGAAGACCGCTCGTCGCGCGGAAAATCGTCCGGATCGTCACGCCTGGAACGGTGCTCGACCCGGACCGCCTCGACGCGCGCCGCGCCAACGAGATGGCCGCGGTCGCGCTCGGGACGGACGACGCCGCGCTCGCGTTCCTCGACCTCTCGACCGGGGACTTCTCGGTCACGCGGCTCGCGGGGGCGGGCGCGGCGGCCGAGGGGCTCCGCCGGCGGGTCCCGGCCGAAGTCGTCTGCTTCGACGGGCGACCGCGAGACCGTGGCGTCCTGGCTCGCGTCGCTCGGCGGAGACCCGCCCGCGCTCTCCCCGCTCGCGACGGCGCCGCGGGGCGCGGCCGCGGCGGAGCTCCTCCGGCGTCACTTCCGGACGGCGACGCTCGAGCCCTTCGGCCTTCCCGACTCGGGCCCGGCCGTCGAGGCGGCGGCGGCGCTCCTCCACTACGCGAGGACGACGCAGCAGTCGGACTGCGCGCACGTCACGTCGCTCCGCTCCGAGCCTGCGGAGGAGGGGCTCGTCGTCGACGCGGTGACGGCGGGGCACCTCGAGCTCTTCCGGTCGCTCCGCGACGGCGGCCGGACGGGGACGCTGCTCGACGTCGTCGACCGGACTTCGACGGCTTTCGGCGCCCGGGCGCTCCGGAGGCTGCTCGAGCGCCCGCTCGGCGAGGATCCCGGTCGATCGAGGCGCGCCTCGACGCCGTCGAGGAGCTGCTCGAGGAGCCGGCGCGGCTCGAGGCGCTCGCGAAGGCGCTCCGCGAGGTCCCCGACCTGCCGCGGCTCCTCTCCCGCGCTCGCGGTCGGGACGGCGACTCCGCGGGACGTGGCCGGGCTCGCGACGGGCCTCTCGAAGGCGGCCGGCATCGCGGCGCTCCTCGAACGACGCGCGCGCCGCGCTCTTCCGCGCCGGGGGCGAGGCCTCGCCCGCCGGCTTCCCGGCGGGGGCGGGGGAGCGCGCCCGCGTCAAGCTCGCTCCCGAGCCGCCGGCGACGCCGCGCGAGGGCGGGCATCTTCCGCGACGGCGTCGACGCGTCGGTCGACGCGCTCCGGGCGTTGCGGCGCGACGCGGCGTCGCTCCTCTCGTCCCTCGAGGCGCGGGAGCGCGAGGCGCGCGGGATCCCGACGCTCCGGGTGAAGTTCAACCAGGTCTTCGGCCACGTCTTCGAGGTGCCCGGCTCGGCGCGCGCGAAGATCCCGGACGGGGCCCTGAAGCGTCAGACGCTCGCGAACGTCGAGCGGTACGCCACGCCGGAGCTCGTCGACCTCGACGAGAAGCTCCGGTCGGCCGACGCGAAGCTCTTCGCCCGCGAGTCGAGCTCTTCGCGGAGCTCGTCGCCTCCCTCGTGGCGGAGGCGCCGGCGATCCTCGAGGCGACCGCGCGGCTCGGGCGGCTCGACGCCTTCGCGTCGCTCGCGCGGGTGGCGCGCGGGAGGGCGGTGGACGAGGCCCGGCCTCGTCGAGGAGCCCGTCCTGAAGGTGGCCGAGGGACGCCACCCGGTCGTCGAGGCGCTGCGGCCGCGGGAGCCGTTCGTGCCGAACGACGCCTCGCTCGGCGGCGACGGCGAGCGGCTCGTCATCCTGACCGGCCCGAACATGGGGGGCAAGTCGACCTACCTCCGCCAGAACGCGCTCCTCGTCCTCCTCGCGCACGCCGGGTCGTTCGTGCCGGCGGCGTCGGCCACCGTCGGCCTGACCGACCGGATCTTCACGCGCGTCGGCGCGTCGGACTCGCTCGTCCGGGGGGAGTCGACGTTCCTCGTCGAGATGGCCGAGACGGCGCACATCCTCCGGCACGCGACGGCTCGGAGCCTCGTCGTCCTCGACGAGATCGGCCGCGGCACCTCCACGTTCGACGGCCTCTCGCTGGCGTGGGCGATCGCCGAACGGCTGCACGACGGCGAGAACGGCGACGGGAAGGGCGTCGCGCGCGTCCTCTTCGCGACGCACTACCACGAGCTGACGGAGCTCGCACTCGTGAAGAAGGACGTCGCGAACCGGACGATGACGGCGAAGGAGTGGAACGGCGACGTCGTCTTCCTCCGGAAGGTCGCGGACGGCGTCGGCGGACCGCTCGTACGGCGTCCAGGTGGCGCGCCTCGCCGGAATCCCGGAGCCGGTCCTGGCGCGCGCGCGGGAGATCCTCCACAACCTCGAGGTGCAGCAGCTCGACGTCGGCGGGCGGCCGCGCCTCGCCGAGCACGCCGGAGAGCCGGCGGCGAAGGAGACGCAGCTCGACCTCTTCCGCGGGCAGGGAGAGCTGGTCCTCGACGCGATCGGGAAGCTCGACCTCGACCGGATGACGCCGCTCGCCGCCCTCCAGCTCCTCGCCACGTTCCAGCACCGGCTGCGGGGGGGAGAATGAGCTCGGGTCCCCGCAAGGGCGGCGGCCTGCAAAGAGGATCTTCTTAGAAGGTGAATGCAGAGGAACTGAAGACCGCCGCCGGGCGTTTCGTGTTCGGGCTCGAAGGACCGGAGCTTCTCGCCGCAGGAGCGTTCGCTCTTCGCCGCGCAGCCTCCGCTCGGGTTCATTCTCTTTCGAAGAAATCTCTCTTCCGCGTCCCAAGCGGCGGCGCTCATCGACGAGCTTCGGCGACTTGGTAGCGGGTCCCCGCCGCTCCTCTTCGTCGATCAGGAGGGGGGGACGGTCGACCGGATCGGGCCGCTCCTCGGCCTGCATTTCCCGTCCGCCGCGCTCCTCGCGGCGAAGGGGACGCGACCGGGTCCACGAGGGGGCGTTCCTGATGGGGCGCGCGGCGCGGCTCCTTGGCTTCGACGTCGACTTCGCCCCCGTCGTCGACCTCGCGCAGCCCGGCACCGGCGCGGTCGTCCTCGAGGGGCGCTGCTTCGGTTTCCACGCCGGAGGACGTGACGCTCTCGGGGACCGTCTTCCTGCACGGCCTCGCGCGCGCGGGCATCGCCACCTGCCTCAAGCATTTTCCCGGGCTCGGGCGCGGGCCGGTCGACTCGCACCTCTCGCTCCCGGTCGTCGACGCGCACGACGTCGACCTGATGGTGACCGACGTCCACCCGTTCTCGAAGCTCGTCCGGAGCGCCGACGGCGTGATGGTGGCGCACGCGGCCTATCCCGGGCTTCACGGGCGAGACGTCACCTGCCTCGCTCTCGCCCTTCTTCTACTCGCTCCTCCGCGAGCGCCTCGCGCTTCCGGGGCGTCGCCTACACGGACGACCTGACGATGGGCGCGCTCGGCGGCGCGCTTCCCGGCAGCGCTGCGCCGCCGCGGCCGCGGCCGCGGGCGCCGACGTCCTCGTCGTGGCGAAAGGGATCGAGGAGTACGAGGAGTGCGTCGCGCGGGTCGTGGAGTCCTCCGGCGACCCGGCAGCGACGGTCCCCCGACTCGACGCCCTCCGCGCCCGCTGCATGCTCCGCGCCCCGTCCGCCGTTCACGCCCGGAGGCGTGGACGGAGCTGGCGGACGACGTGAATGCGTTTCTCGAGGTGCTGGAGAAACCGAGAGAGAGAGGACCGAGAAGAATTCTCGTAGAAAAGGGGCCCAACCGCCCTTCTGAGGATCGGCGAGCGAAGCGGGCTGCCCGTTCTTCCTAGAACGGAACGTCGTCGTCGTCGCCGCCGCCCGCCGCGGCCGCCGGCTCCGAGACCGCCGGGCCGACGCCGGACGAGCCCTCGGGCCGCCCGCCGAGCATCTTCATGTCGCGCGCCTTGATCTCGGTGGCGTAGCGCTTCTGGCCGGTCTCCTTGTCGTCCCACGAGCGCGTCTGGAGGGCGCCCTCGATGTAGACGAGCCGCCCCTTCGAGAGGTAGCGCTCGCAGATCCCCGCCAGCTTGTCGTACGCGATGACCGTGTGCCACTCGGTCCGCTCCTGCTTCTGCCCGGTGGCGCGGTCGTTCCACGTCTCGGTCGTCGCGACCCTGCAGCCGCGCGATCGGGACGCCGGCGGTCGTCTGCCGCATCTCGGGATCGGCCCCGAGGTGCCCGACGAGGATGACCTTGTTGACGGATCCAGCCATACGGAACCTCCGGTCTTCGGAACGCGTCTCGATCGACGGCGAAGGACCGCGAGGATAGCAAAGCGGCGACTACAATCGCCCCGGCTTGAGCGACGCGCACGGGGTGGTCCGGTCGGCGTGGGGGATCACGGCCTGGACGGCCGTGTCGCGCCTGACCGGCGTCGTCCGCGACGCGACGATCGCCCGCTTTCTCGGGGCCTCGGCGCTCTCGGACGCCTTCTACACCGCGTTCCGGATCCCGAACGCCTTCCGCGCGATCGTCGGCGAAGGGGGGCTCCCGGGGGCGTTCGTCCCGATGGCGAAGAAGGTGCAGCGCGAGAGGCCGGGGGAGGAAGGCGTCTACGCGGGACGGATGCTGACCCTCCTCGTCCTCGTCCTGGTCGCCCTGACGGCGGTCGGCGTCGCCGCGGCGCCGTTCCTCGTGGCGCTCTTCGCGGAGGGGTTCAAGGCGACGCCCTGGCAAGTTCGACCTGACGGTCACGCTGACCCGCTGGCTTTTCCCGTACATCCTCCTCGTCTCGGCCGCGGCGCTCCTCGAGGCCTGGCTGAACGCGAAGGGGCGCTTCCAGCTCTCGGCGGCGACGCCCATCGCGCTGAACCTCGCCATCGTCGCGGCGGCGTGGCTCCTCGCGCCGGCGGGCGTCCCGCCGACGACGGCGCTCGTCGTCGGCGTCCTCGCCGGCGGCGCTCGTGCAGTTCCTGATGCAGGCTCCCGCGGCCCGGAAGCTCGGCATGAGGTTCGGTGGCGACCCGTTCGGCGACCCGGAGGTGAAGGAGACGGCCCTCCTCATCGCCCCACGCCTCTACGGCTACGGCGTCGGGCAGATCTCCTTCCTGATCTCCAGCCGGACGCTCGCGGCACTCGGAAACGCCTACGTCACCTTCAACTACTGCGCTTTCCGCGTCGTCGACCTCGTCCTCGGGGGCTTCGTCGTCTCGCTGACCCGCGCGATCCTGCCGTCGCTCTCCGAGCAGGCGCACGAGGAGGGGCAAGGCCGCTTCCGGGAGACGCTGTCGCTGTCGCTGCGGCTCGTCGGCTTCGTGACGATCCCGTCCACGGTCGGGCTGCTGCTCCTCGCCCGGCCCGTCATCGA
Source organism: uncultured Acidobacteriota bacterium (assembly GCA_963821435.1). Taxonomy (GTDB): domain Bacteria; phylum Acidobacteriota; class Thermoanaerobaculia; order UBA5066; family UBA5066; genus DAOMFB01. Next base: position 95,938 of record CAWGDR010000012.1, on the reverse strand, counting down.
CGTGATCTTCCGGCGGGGCCGCTTCGAGGCCCGCGACGTCGACGCAGACGGCGCTCGCGGTCGTCTTCTTCGCGCTCGGCCTCTACGCGGCGGCGGGCGTGAAGATCCTGACGCAGGCCTTCTACGCGCTCCACGACACGCGGACGCCGGTCGCCGTCGGGACGTTCGACCTCGGGGTCTTCTGGCTCCTCTGCGTCGCGCTCGCCGGGCCCATGAAGCACGCCGGGGTCGCCCTCGCGACGTCGGCCGGCTTCTGGGTGAACTTCGGGCTCCTCCTCTTCTTCCTTCGGCGGAAGACCGGCGCGCTCGGCCTCACGCGCGTCGTCGCCTCGGCCGGGCGCATCGGGTGCAGCGGCGCTCGTGATGGCGCTCGGCGTCCTCGCCGTCGCCGAGCGGCTCCTCCCGTACGACGCCGCCTGGCCCTTCGCGCCCGCGTCCTCTGGGTCGGTCGGCGTGACGGCGCTCGGCGGCGGCCTCTTCGTCGCGACGGCCGCCGCGCCTGAAGGCGCCGGAGGTCGGCGAGACGTTCGGCGCCCTCCGGCGGAGGAAGCCGCGCGTGATCCTCCTCCTTCAGCGCGTCGCGCGGGCCGCGGTCCGCGTCGGCGGCGAGACGGTCGGGGAGATCGGTCCGGGCCTCCTCGTCTTCGGCTGCGTCGAGCCGGGCGACGGCGAGGGCGACGTCGACGAGGCGGCGAAGAAGACGGTCGAGCTCCGGGTCTTCGAGGACGCGGCGGGAAAGATGAACCGGGACGTCGCGGAAGCGGGAGGCGGGATCCTCGCCGTCTCGCAGTTCACGCTCGGCGCGGACCTCTCGCGCGGGCGGAGGCCGGGATTCGACGGGGCCGCGCGCCCCGACGTCGCCCGGCCGCTCTTCGAGCGCTACGTCGCAGGCCTCAAGGCGTACGGAATCCGCGGTCGCGGCGGGGCGATTCGGCGAGATGATGGAGGTCGAGCTCGTGAACGACGGCCCCGCGACGTTCGTCTGGCGGACGAAGCGGGGCGCCGGGAAAGGGAGGGGCGATGAGAGCGACGAAGGCGACGAAGGCGACGAGAGCTTCTGCCCGCGAGATCGAGATTCTCCTCGACCTCGTCGACGAGGCGTTCGACCGGAAGGCATGGCACGGCCCGAATCTCTGGGGGGCGGTCCGGAGGCTTCCGCGCCGAGGACGCGTCCGCGCGCCCGGCTCCCGGCCGGCCGAGCGTCCATGAGATCGTCCTCCACTGCGCCTACTGGAAATACGCGGTCCGCCGGCGGCTGACCGGCGAGAAACGGGGCTCCTTCGCGCTCAAGGGAAGCAACTGGTGGAAACGCGAAGGGGAGAGGCCCTCGCCTCCTGGAAGAGCGATCTCTCTCTCCTTCTCGACGAGCACAAGCGGCTGCGAGCGTGATCGAGTCGTTCCCCGCGGCCGGCCTCGAGGCGCGGAGCGGGACGAGCCGCAACACGCCGCGGCGCCTGATGGCCGGCGTCGCCGCGCACGACGTCTACCATGCGGGGCAGATCCGGCTGATCCTGAAGCTCGCGTCGGGCCGGACTCCCTAGAGCATCACGAGCGGCACCGGCGCGAAGCAGACGAGGAACATCAGGAGGACGACCACGGCGACGGCGAGCCGCCGGCCGTCGAGCGGGATCTCCTCGTCGATCACGGGCGGGTGCCGGATCCCGATGACGAGCGTGACGACGACCCAGAGCCACCAACCGGGCCACTTCAGGCCGAGGAGGGCGAGGGCCACGAGGATCGGGACCGCAACGGCCTTCTGGCGCTTCCCGAAGACGGCGTAGAGCGCGTGCCCGCCGTCCAGCTGGCCGAGCGGGAGAAGATTGAGCGCGGTGACGAAGAGGCCGAACCAGGCGGCGACGAAGACGGGGTGCTCGACCGCCTGCTCGCTCGTGAAGGTGTGCCCGAGCGCGATCTTCTGGATCCAGGTGACGGCGACCGGGTAGCGGAAGAGGATCGTTCCGGGTTCGAGAACCGGCTCGAAATTCGGGCGGGAGTGGAGGATCCCCCAGACGAGGAGAGGCAGAGACACGGCGAAGCCGGCGATCGGACCGGCGACGCCGACGTCGAAAAGCTCCCGCTTGTTGCGGATCGGCTCGCGGATCCGGATGAACGCGCCCATGGTCCCGACGAGCGTCGGGAACGGGATGAAGTAGGGAGGCGAAGCGTCGATGCCGTAACGACGGCACATCAGGTAATGCCCCATCTCGTGGGAAAGGAGGATGGCGAGCAGCGGCAGGGAGAACGAGAGCGCGCCTTCCGGACGAGCTCACCGACCTGTCCCGGGCCGAAGCCTCCCGGCGGAAGGAGGGACGGCCGGAAGCTGACCGCGAAGTTCGCACCGACGAACGTCGTCGTCCCCGACGTCAGGGCGAGGAGCAGCGCGTGGAGCCACCACCGCTCGCGCCGCCGGGTCCGATAGCAGACGGACGGCGGGACCGGAAGGCCCGCGCTCATGCCGTCAGGACTTGGGGTCGCTGGACCCCGGCTGGGCCCGCCTCGGCCGCAGCGGCGGCCGCCCCTCCGTCGGTCAGATCGCGCAGCTCTTTGCCGGGCTTGAACCGGATCGTAAAGCCCGGAGGGATCTGAACTTCCTCGGTCGGGCGCTTCGGGTTCCGGCCGATCCCCTTCTTCCTCGGCTTCACGAGAAAGACGCCGAACCCGCGCAGCTCGATCCGTTCGCCGCGCGCCAGCGCCTGGCGCATGACGTCGATGACCGTCTCGACCGCGAGCGTCGCTTTCTGGCGCGGCACGGAGGCAGCTTCCGCGACGCTGTTGATGATGTCGTTCTTGATCACGCGCTGCTAGTTTAGCGGGAACGGCCCATGTTGTTCAAATCGCGTGTCTTAGCGACGGATTCGCGAGTCACAGCGCCGCCAGGCGCTTCTTCAGCCGGAGGATCTCGAGCGCCGTCGCCGCCATCGCCGCCAGGCGCTTGAGCGCCGCGACCGACGGGGGCTTCTCCGCGGAGGGCGACTCGCCCCAGAGATAGAGGACGGTCCGCCCCTTCAGCGTGATCGGCACGACGGACATCGACCCGGTCCCGTCCGAGCCGAGCGCCTTGAGGACGCGGGCCGTCGAGGGCAGCTCCATGAACGTCCCGACGTAGTAGCCCTCGGTGTCCTTGAGCGTGGCGAAGACCGAGGGCTCGGCGAGCGGGAAGCGGAACGCCCGGAGATCGCCTGGCGGTTCGGGACGGGCCGCCCAGCCGACCACGTCCTCGCCCGACACCACGAAGAGAGCGGAGCGGGCCGCGTGGTGGGCCGCGGCGCCGAGAACGGCGTCGACGACCTCGTCCCGCGTCCGGGCATCGGCGAGCCGGGCGGCCAGGATCTCCTCGGCCGAGAGTTCGGGCGTGTCGAGCTCGAGGTCGTCGAACGGGATCGGGGCCGGCGCCGACCCGCGGCGGCCGCGAGATGGGAGTGGGTTCGACGGGCGGCGCCGGAGCGGCCGTCGCCGGCGGCAGCAACCCGTCGTCGAGGGCGTCCTCGAGGATCTCGGGCTCGGCCGGCCTCGGAAGGGCGGCGGCCCCGCCGCGGCTCTCGACGACGGACCAGGGGTCCGTCCGCTCCGGACCGCGCGCCGCCCGTGACGGTCGGGGCGGGCGCAGGACCGAAGTCGGGCGGCGGCGCCGGGACGAGCCGGAATACGCCCGACCGTCTCCGCCTCACCCCGGAGCTCTCCGGACCGCGCGGGGAGGGGTTCGGGGCGGGGGCGTCGCGCCGCGCGTTCGGAAGCTGCGTGGCGTTGATGTGGCTCGGATCGACGAGCACGCCGTAGTGCGAGGCGAGCGCCGCGTCGATCCGTGCCTCGAGCGCAACGAACGGCCGGACGGTGAGACCCGTGATCTGCGACACCTCGTCCTGCGCCTGGATGTCCCGGGGGTTCTTCATCGCGAGGGCGAGGATGCGCCCCTCGCGCCGGAACGGGACGACCCCGTGGCGCTGGGCGAGCTTGGGCGGGACGAGCTTGAGGACGTCCGCGCGAATCTCCTCGAGTTCGCCCACGGAGGCCCAGGCGACGTCGAACTGGACCGAGAGCGCCCAGGCCACGGCAGGCTCCGGGACGCCGGCCTCGAGGAGCGCGGTGCCGAACCGGCCCGATTCCCGGCGCTGGATCAGCGCGGCGCGGCTGCGCTGATCTTCTGTCGCCAGTCCGGCGGCAATCAGGAGGTCGCCGATTCGCGCCACGGACCTCTCCGCGCGCGCATTCTAGCCTTCGCCCCGGCGCCGGGGGGTGCGTTTAGAATGCCGTCGATGAGCCCCTCGCGTCCCATTCGCGTCCTCATCGCGAAGCCCGGTCTGGACGGCCACGACCGCGGCGCGAAGGTGATCGCCCGAGCCCTGCGCGACGCGGGGATGGAGGTCATCTACACGGGGCTGCGCCAGACGCCTCAGCAGGTGGCGGCGGCGGCCGTGCAGGAGGACGTCGACGTCGTCGGCCTCTCGATCCTCTCCGGCGCCCACAACGTCCTCGTTCCCGAGGTGCTCAAGGCGCTCGAGGAGCGCGGGGGCGGCCGGATCCCGGTCGTCGTCGGCGGGATCATCCCCGAGAAGGACATTGCCCCGCTGAAGGAGAAGGGAGTCCGCGCGATCTTCCTTCCCGGCACGACGACGGGCGAGACGGTCGAGGCGATCCGTCGCCTCTCGGCGGGCGAGACGGCCGCGGCCGGCTGAGCCGCGTTGAGCGACGTCCTCGCTTCTCGCATCGACCCCTCGTCGGCCGAGTTCGCAGCGAACCGCCGCCACCACGAGGCGCTCGCCGCGCACCTCCGCGAGGAGATCGCGAAGGCCCGCGAGGGCGGAGGCGCGAAGGAGCGGGAGCGGCACGTGGCGAAGGGGAAGCTCCCGGTCCGCGACCGCCTCGAGCGGCTGCTCGACCCCGGTACGGCCTTCCTCGAGGTCGCGCCGCTCGCCGCGTGCGGGATGTACGACGGCGCGGCTCCGGGCGCCGGCCTCGTCACGGGCGTCGGGCGCGTCTCCGGCCGCGAGGTGATGGTCGTCGCCAACGACGCCACCGTGAAGGGGGGCACCTACTTCCCGGTCACCGTGAAGAAGCACCTCCGGGCGCAGGAGATCGCGCTCGAGAACGGCCTCCCGTGCGTCTACCTCGTCGACTCGGGCGGCGCCTTCCTGCCGCTGCAGGCGGAGGTCTTTCCCGACCGCGACCACTTCGGGCGGATCTTCTACAACCAGGCGCGGATGAGCGCCGAAGGGGCTCGCGCAGGTCGCGGCCGTGCTCGGCTCCTGCACGGCGGGCGGCGCGTACGTCCCCGCGATGTCGGACGAGACCGTCATCGTCCGCGGCACAGCGGGACGATCTTCCTCGCGGGGCCGCCGCTCGTGAAGGCGGCGACCGGCGAGGAGGTGACCGCCGAGGAGCTCGGCGGGCGGCGACGTCCACACGCGCCTTTCGGGCGTCGCGGACCACCTCGCCGAGGGCGACGAGGACGCGCTCGAGAAGGTCCGGGAGATCGTGGCGCGGCTCAACACCGTGAAGCGGGTCCCGGGCGACCTCGCCGCCCCGGAGGAGCCGCTCTACCCGGTCGAGGAGATCTACGGCGTCCTGCCGGCGGACATCCGGCAGCCCTACGACGTCCGCGAGCTCCTCGCGCGGCTCCTCGACGGCTCCCGCCTCCACGAGTTCAAGCCGCGCTACGGCCCGACGCTCGTCACGGGGTTCGGGCGGATCGCCGGCTTCCCGGTCGGCGATCCTCGCGAACAACGGCGTCCTCTTCTCGGAGTCGGCGCTCAAGGCGACGCACTTCATCGAGATGGCCTGCCAGCGCGGCATCCCGCTCCTCTTCCTCCAGAACATCACCGGCTTCATGGTCGGCAAGGCGGCCGAGCAGGGAGGAATCGCGAAGGACGGCGCCAAGATGGTGCACGCCGTCGCGAACGCCCAGGTGCCGAAGCTGACGGTCCTGGTCGGCGGCGTCGTTCGGCGCCGGCAACTACGGCATGTGCGGCCGGGCCTACCAGCCGCGCTTCCTCTGGAGCTGGCCGAACGCGCGGATCAGCGTCATGGGCGGCGGAGCAGGCGGCGGACGTCCTCGCGACGGTGAAGGACGAGCAGCGGGAGCGCGAGGGGGCCGGCCGGATGAGCGAGGCGGAGCGGGCGGCCTTCCGCCGCCCGACGCTCGAGAAGTACGAGAGCGAGGGAAACCCGTACTACGCCACGGCGCGGCTCTGGGACGACGGCATCCTCGACCCGAAGGAGACGCGGAGCGTGCTGGCGCTCGCCCTCTCGGCCGCGGGGAACGCCCCGGCGGCCGAGACCCGCTTCGGCGTCTTCCGGATGTGACGCGCGCGGTCCCGAACGAAGCCCGCGAGGAGAACGACATGACGACCCGGCCAGCCCCGCACGTCCGCGTCGAGCGCTCGGAGGACCGGCGCCTGGCGCGCGTCATCCTCGCCCGCCCCGAGGTCCGGAACGCGTTCGACGACGTGCTCGTGAAGGAGCTGCAGAAGATCGTCCGCGATCTGCCTGGGCGACGAGGACGCTCCGGGTCGTGGAGCTCTCCGGCGAGGGAAAGGCGTTCTGCGCGGGCGCCGACCTGAACGCGATGAAGCGGCTGGCCGGCTACACGATGGAGCAGAACCGGCGCGACGCCGCCGAGCTGGCGGACCTCTTCCGCCGGCTCGACGAGTTCCCGCGGCCGATCGTCGGGCGCGTGCAGGGCGCCGCGCTCGGAGGCGGCGTCGGGCTCGTCGCGTTCTGCGACGTCGTGGTGGCGGCCGACGACGCCCTCTTCGGGACGACGGAGGTCCGCCTCGGGATCGTCCCGGGCGTCATCAGCCCCTACGTCGTCCGGAAGATCGGCGAGTCGCACGCCCGCGAGTGGTTCCTGACGGGCGCCCGGTACGACGCCCATGAAGCGAAGCGCGTCGGGCTCGTCCACGTCGTGGCGTCCGCCGCGTCGCTCGAGCCGGTCGTCGAACGGGATCCTCGAATCGCTCCTCCTCGGCGGGCCGCAGGCGCTCGCCGAAGCGAAGCGGCTCGCGCAGACCGTCGGGCGGCTGACGCCGCGCGAGATCCAGACGATCACGGTGCAGCGGATCGCCGAGCGCCGCGCCTCGCCCGAGGGCCGCGAGGGGATCGGCGCCTTCCTCGAGAAGCGCGTCCCGTCCTGGACGCAGCCGGCGAAGGGACAAGAAGGGGTGACCGCCGGGCGGCCGATCCGCCGGCTCCTCGTCGCGAACCGCGGCGAGATCGCGGTCCGGGTGATCCGGGCGCTGCCGCGCGGCGGGCATCCAGGCCGTCGCGGTCTACTCCGAGGCCGACGCGCGCGCGAAGCACGTCCGCCTCGCCGACGCGGCGGTCCTCCTCGGCCCGGCCCCGGCGCGGGAGTCGTACCTCGACGGCGCGAAGCTCCTCGACGCGGCGCGGCGCACCGGCTGCGACGCCGTCCATCCCGGCTACGGCTTCCTCTCCGAGAACGCGGCGTTCGCGCGCGCGTGGTCGAGGGCGCGGGGCTCGTCTGGGTCGGCCCGCCGCCCGGCGCCATCGAGGCGATGGGGCTCAAGATCGGGTCGCGCGAGCGGATGCGCGCGGCGGGGGTCCCCGTCGTCCCCGGGACGCACGACCTCTCGGGCGACACTCGGCGAAGACCGTCGGCTTCCCGCTCGTCGTCAAGGCGTCGGCCGGCGGCGGCGGGCAAGGGGATGCGCGTCGTCCGGAGCGCGGACGGCGATCGCCGAGGCCGTCGCCTCGTGCCGGCGCGAGGCGGAAGCGGCGTTCGGCGACGGGACGCTCTACGCCGAGCGCTATCTCGAGCGCCCGCGCCACGTCGAGGTGCAGGTCTTCGGGGACCGGCAGGGGCGCGTCGTCGCCCTCGGGGAGCGCGAGTGCTCGCTCCAGCGGCGCCACCAGAAGGTGATCGAGGAAAGCCCGTCGCCCGCGGTGTCGCCGGAGCTCCGGCGGCGGATCTGCGACGCGGCGGTCGCGGCCGCGGCGGCGGTCGGCTACGCCGGGGCGGGGACGGTCGAGTTCCTCCTCGCGCCGGACGGGAGCTTCTACTTCCTCGAGATGAACACGCGGCTCCAGGTGGAGCACCCGGTGACGGAGGAGGCGTTCGGCGTCGACCTCGTCGCGCTGCAGCTCCGTGTGGCGTCGGGAGAGCCGCTCCCCGCGGCGCTCCCGTCGGCCCCCTCGGCGTGGGCGTTCGAGGCCCGCCTCTACGCGGAGGACGCCGAGCACGGGTTCCTGCCGCAGACGGGGCGGCTCCTCGTCTTCGAGGAGCCGTCGGGGCCGGGCATCCGCGTCGACTCCGGCGTCGAGGCCGGGGACGAGGTCGGCGTCCACTACGACCCGATGCTCGCGAAGCTCGTGGCGCGCGGCGCGACGCGGGAGGAAGCCCGCCGCCGCCTCGCGGCCGCCGTCTCGGAGACGGTCGTCCTCGGCGTCACGACGAACCTCTCGTACCTTCGCCGCGTCCTCGACTCCGAGCCCGTCGTGAGGGGCGAGATGGACACGTCGCTCCTCGAGCGGCTCGAGCTCGCCCCCGTGCCGCCTCCCCCGACGCCGAGGTCTTCGAGGCGGCGCGCCGGGAGTTTTCGTCGAAGGCGCCCGAGGCGGCCGGAGACGGCGCCTCGTTCCCGGATCCCTTCGCGGCGGACCTTCAGGATGTTTCGATGACGCTTCGCGATGCGGTGACAGGGGTCGTAAGCGATCGCGGCGATCGCGGCCCCGAGCCCCGGGTCCTCTCTCTCCGCCGGGGCTCCGCGCCGTCCGCGACGGGAGGCGCGGTCTGGGTCTGGTCTCCGGGGCGAGACCTACCGGATCGAGCGGGTCGTCGCCCGACCCGCGGCGTCGGCGCACGAGGCCGAGCACGACCTCGTGGCGCCGATGCCCGGCAAGGTCTCCGCGCTCCTCGTGAAGAACGGAGACCGCGTGGAGAAGGGGGCGACGCTCCTGATCCTCGAGGCGATGAAGATGGAGTACCCGGTCCGGGCGCCGCGCGCGGGCGCGGTCTCGGCCCTGTCGGCCGCCGAAGGGTCGATGGTGGCGCTCGGGGAGCGGCTCCTGGAGATCGAGTGAGCGGCGCGGGGCGGCGCGTCACCGTCGTCGAGGTCGGCCCCCGCGACGGGCTGCAGAACGAGACGATCGAGGTCTCGTCGGACGCGAAGGTCGCGTTCATCGAGGCGCTCGCGGCCGCGGGGCTCCCCGTCGTCGAAGCGACCGCCTTCGTCTCGCCGAAGGCGATCCCGCAGCTCGCCGACGGCGAGGAGGTCTTCCGCCGCGTCCGGAAGCTCCCGGGCGTCCGCTACCCGGTGCTCGTCCCGAACGAGAAGGGGATGGACCGGGCCGAGGCCGCCGGGGTCCGCGAGATCGCGGTCTTCACCGCCGCCTCGGAGACGTTCAACCGGCGAAACGTCAACGCCTCGATCGAGGAGTCGTTCGAGCGGTTCGCGCCGGTCGTCGCGCGCGCGAAGCGGGCGGGGATGCAGGTACGCGGATACGTCTCCTGCGGTTTCGGGTGCCCCTACGAAGGGCCGGTGGCTCCCGCGGCGGTCGCCCGCGTCGCGGCCCGGCTCCTCGAGTCGGGGTGCGGCGAGATTTCGCTCGGCGACACGATCGGCGTCGGCGTCCCGACGCAGGTCCCCGAGGTCGTCGGCCGGACGACGGCGGCGGGCGTTCCGCTCTCCGCGCTGGCGCTCCACTTCCACGACACGCGCGGGACCGCGCTCGCGAACGTGACGGAGGGCCTGCGGCTCGGGGTCCGGATCTTCGATTCGTCCGCCGGCGGGCTCGGCGGCTGTCCCTACGCGCCCGGGGCCGCCGGCAACGTCGCGACCGAGGACCTGCTCTACCTCCTTCACGGCATGGGCTTCGAGACGGGCGCGGACCTCGTGAAGGTGGCCGAGGCGTCTCGTCTCCTCTCCGCCGACGACGGGCCGCGCTCCGGTTTCGCGCACGTGGCAGGCCCTCCGAGCGGCGTCCGGACCCCGGTCGTAGTAAACTCCTAAGACACTCGTGGCAGCGGTTTTGACATCCGCCGGGGAGTAGAAATGGGCGATCGGATTCTCCTTGCCGACGACAGCCTGACCATCCAGAAGGTCGTCGAGCTGACTTTTTCCGGAGCCGAGTGGGAGCTCCGGACGGTCGGCAGCGGTGACCGGGCGGTCGGCCTGCTTTCCGATTTCTCTCCCGACCTCGTCCTCGCGGACGCCGTCATGCCGGGCCTGACCGGATACGAACTCTGCGAGGCGGTGAAGCGCCTCCCCGACGGCCGGTGGATTCCGGTCGTCATGCTGACCGGGACGTTCGAGCCGTTCGACCGCGCGCGCGCCGACCGGGCGGGGGCCGACGCCGTCGTCACGAAGCCGTTCGACTCCCACGCGCTCGCCGGGATGGTCCGCGACCTGATCGTGCGCGCCCGCGAGGCGAAAGCGGCCGCGCCGCCGCCGCCTCCGCCCGAGCCGGAGCCGCCTCCACCGCCGCCGCCGCCCGAGCCGGAGCCCTCCTTCGCGGTTGCCGGGGAGGAGGTCGGCGAGGACACGAGCCCGACGGGCTCGGGAAGCGTCCCGCACGCCGAGCCGCCGGCCACCGGGCCCGCCGCCGACCCGGCGCCCGACTCGCTCTATGCGACGACGGCGATCCCGATCTTCACCCCGGAGCAGATCGAATCGTTCCGTCCGCCGCCTCCGCCCGAGCCGCCGCCTCCGATCGAGCAGGCGATCCCGGTCCCGCCGCCGCCCGCCGAAGGCTACGAGATGGACATGGGCGGGCTCGACGAGGAGCCACCCCCCCGCGGCGACATCGAGGCCGACATCGCCGCGTTCGAGCGGACCGCCCGGATCCCGTCGGAGGAGATGCGGCGGTACGCCGAGCGGCAGGCCGGGTCCGAGGTCGACACCGGCCCGGTCGAGATCGCCCCGGCGGGCGCGCCGCTCGACATTCGGGAGCCGACCGGCGAGCTCGAGGCGCTGGCGAAGCAGGCGAGCCTGAACGACCTCTCCCGGATGGTCGGAGCGTCCGCCGGCCCCGGCCCGTTGACGCAGACGGACGTCGACCGGATCGCCCATCGCGTCGTGGAGCTCCTCGGCGAGAGCGTCGTCCGGAAGGTCGCCTGGGACGTCGTGCCCGAGATGGCCGAGCGCCTCGTCCGCGAGCGCCTCGCCGAGCTGGAGCGGGCGGACTGATCTCCCCGCCCGCGCGACTCCCGGCTGTCGTAAAGTCGGCCTTCCGTGCCATGAACGCGCCGAAAGAGCTCGAGAAGACCTTCGACCCCGCGCACTTCGAGATGCGGTGGTACCGCGCGCACGAGGAGGCGGGGCTCTTCCGCCCGGAGATCGCCCCGAAGGACGCCGTCCCGTACACGGTCGTCATCCCGCCGCCCAACGTGACGGGAAAGCTCCACGTCGGCCACGCGCTCGGCCGGACGCTCGAGGACATCCTCTGCCGCTGGCGGCGGATGCAGGGGCGGGCCGTCCTCTGGCTTCCCGGCGTCGACCACGCCGGCATCGCCACCCAGATGGTGGTCGAACGCGACCTCATCGAGCGGACGGGGAAGAACCGCCACGACATCGGGCGCGAGAAGTTCCTCGAGATCTGCCGCGAGTGGGCGGGCGCCCGGCGGGGCGACATCCTCGACCAGATCCGGCGGCTCGGCTCCTCGTGCGACTTCAGTCGCGTCTACTACACCCTCGACGCGCCGCGCTCGAAGGCCGTCCGCTTCGCGTTCACGACGCTCTACCACCAGGGGCTCGCCTATCGGGCGAACCGGATGGTGAACTGGTGCATCCGCTGCGCGACCGTCCTCTCGGACCTCGAGGTGAATCACGTCGAGCAGTCCGGGCTCCTCTGGTCGATCGGCTACCCGCTCGAGGACGGGAGCGGGGAGCTCGTCGTCGCGACGACCCGCCCCGAGACGATGCTCGGCGACACGGCGGTCGCCGTCCACCCGGACGACCCGCGCTACCAAGGCCGTCGTCGGGAAGCGGGTGAAGCTGCCGCTGACGCGGCCGGACGATCCCCGTCATCGCGGACGAGCTCGTCGACCCGAAGTTCGGGACGGGCGCGGTGAAGGTGACGCCGGCGCACGACCCGAACGACTTCGAGGCGGGGCAGCGGCACGGCCTCGACGTCGTGACCGTGATCGGCTTCGACGGGAAGATGACCGCCGAGGCGGGCGCCGAGTACGCCGGGCTCGACCGGGCCGAGGCGCGGAAGCGGGTCCTCCGCGACCTCGACGGACTCAGGGCCTCCGCCGCGGCGAGAAGTCGCACGTCCTCCCGATCGGACGCTGCCAGCGCTGCGACACCGTCCTCGAGCCGCTCGTCTCGCTCCAGTGGTTCGTGAAGATCGGCCCGCTCGCGGAGAAGGCGGTCCTCGCGACGGACCGGGGCGAGACGCGCTTCGTCCCGGAGCTCTGGAAGAAGACGTACGACGAGTGGATGAAGAACATCCGGGACTGGTGCGTCTCGCGCCAGCTCTGGTGGGGCCACGAGATCCCGGCGTGGTATTGCTCCTCCGGGCACGTCACCGTGCCGAAGCCCGGAGAGCCCGACCCGGAGGCCTGCGGGACGTGCGGCGCCGGCTCGCTGACGCACGACCCCGACGTCTTCGACACCTGGTTCTCCTCGTGGCTCATGCCGCTCTCGGTCCTCGGCTGGCCGGAGAAGACGCCGGACTTCGCGCGCTACTACCCGACGACCGTCCTCGTGACGGCGTTCGACATCCTCTTCTTCTGGGTGGCCCGGATGATCATGTCCGGCGTCTGGTTCGACGGGCGGGCCCCCTACGCCGACGTCGTCATCCACGGCCTCGTCCGGGACGAGAAGGGCCACAAGATGTCGAAGACGAAGGGGAACGTCATCGACCCGCTCGAGATGTGCGACGAGTACGGGGCGGATGCGGTCCGCTTCACGCTCGCGATCCTCTCCGGGACGGGGCGGGACCTCCCGTTCGGCAAGACGCGCGTGGCGGGCTACCGGGCCTTCGCGACGAAGGTCTGGAACGCCGCGCGCTTCGCGCTCGGAATGCTCGGCGAGGGGAAGCCCGAGGGGGAGACGATCGACTTCGCCACCCTCGGTACGGTCGACCGCTGGATCCTCTCCCGGCTCTCGGCCGCCGTCGCTGAAGGTGAACGCCTCGCTCGAGTCCTACCGGTTCGACGAGGCCGCGAACGCCCTCTACGCCTTCTTCTGGAGCGAGTTCTGCGACGGCTACGTCGAGATGGTGAAGCCCGCGCTCCGCGGCGAGGGGGTCCCGGAGGCCGAGAAGGCGAAGACGCGGGCCGTCCTGCGCCGCGTCCTCCTCGACTCGCTCGCGATGCTCCACCCCTTCATGCCGTTCGTCTCGTGCGAGATCCGCGAGGCCTTGAACGGCGACGGGATGACGCTGCCGGTCGCGCGGTTCCCCCAGGCCGATCCGGCCTGGGACGACCCGCTCGCCGTCTCGGCGGTCGAGACGATCCGGGCCGCCGCGACGCGGATCCGGAACCTGCGCGCCGAGCGCGGTCTCGCGCAGACCGAGCCGCTCGCCGCGGGGCTCGAAGTGGCCGCCGGGCCGCTCGCCGACGAGCTCGCCCGCCACCGCTCCCTCCTCGTCCACCTCGCCCGGCTCGCCTCGCTCGACGTCTCGCCGAAGGTCGACCTTCCCGGCGCGTTCCACGACGCGATCGGCGCGGTCGGACCTCGTCGTCTCGCTCCCGGCGAAGGAGCTGGGCGCCGAGGAGCGGGCGAAGCTCGAGAAGGAGCTGGCGCAGATCGACCGCGACGTCGAGGGGGTGAAGAAGCGGCTCGCCGACGACGGGTTCCTCTCGCGGGCGCCGGCGGCGGTCGTCGAGAAGAACCGGAAGCAGCTCGAGGAGCTGGAGGAGAGGCGCGCGCGGCTGGCCGGGAACCTCGCCCCGGCTGGCCGGCGCTGAGGGAGGCGGGCGGAGATGGGTGCGTCGCCGCTCTCGCCCCTCGGCTCGCGGGCACCCTTCGGAGGCCGCCGCTTCTCGTACCTTTCGAACCTGCTGACGTTCGAGGAGCTTCCGTCGACGAACGACCTCGGCAAGGAGCTGGCCGAGCGGATGCTCGGCGACGGCACCGAGCTTCGACCGACCGCGATCATCGCGAGGAAGCAGACGCGGCCGCGCGGCCGTTCGGGCCGGGCGTGGACCGACCTCGGCGACGCCGGGCTCAGCCTGTCGCTCCTCCTCCCGTGGCCCGAAGGGCCGGAGCGGATCCGCCTCCCCATCACGGCTCGGCATCCTCCTCGCGGCGGGGCTCTCGAAGGGCTTCGGCCTCGACGTGAGGCTGAAATGGCCGAACGACCTCCTCGTCGGCGGCCGGAAGCTGGGCGGGATCCTCGTCGAGGCGCGCGCGGGGGACGACGGCGAGGGGTACGCGGTGGCCGGCCTGGGGCTGAACGTCCGCGCGTCGCGGGAGGAGCTGGACGCGGCCGGCCTTCCGTCCGCCACGTCGCTCGCCGCGGAGGGAGTCGCCCCGGAACAGTGCGAGCGGGAAGCCGCCCTCGAATCCGTCCTCTCGATCCTCGACGCCGGGCTGGCGGCGCCGTGGCCGGACCTGCCCGCCGCGTTCGAGGCGGTCACGGTCCACCGTCCGGGCGAGCGCCTGAGCGTCCGGGACGGCGGGCGCGAGACGAGCGGGGTCTACCTCGGCGTGACGGCCGACGGCTTCCTCCGCCTCGGCGCCGAAGGGGGGGAGGAGACCGTGCTCTCAGGCGACGTCGCCTCCTTCTGAGCCGATGAGCGGCCCGCCCGGAGAAGCGCTCGACGAGGCGGCGTACGCGACGCTCGTCGAGGAGGCGTTCATCGCGGAGCGCGGGACGCCGTTTCTTCTCTCGGCGAAGGACTGGCAGCTCGTCCGCGGGTGGCGGGAAAGCGGCGTCCCGGTCGACACGGTGATCCGAGCCGTCCACGAGACCTTCGAGAAGAGGCGCGCGCGGGGGCTCGCGGGGAAGATCAGCTCGATCGCGTACTGCGCGGGAACCGTCGAGGAGCGGTGGGAGATGGAGAGGCGGGGGCTGGTCGGGCAGGCGAGCGGGGCGACCGTTCCGGCGCCCGGCGCAGCGGGAGATCGGGGAAATCCTCGCGATCCTTGCCCACCGGCTCCGCGTCGCCGGCGGCGCGGCAGCCGCCGGGGTGGACCCGAAGATGCTCCGAAAGGGCCTGGAGGCCGCCGCGTCGAAGATCGAGGCGATCGCGAGCGAGGGACCCTTCGAGGAATCCGAAGAAAGACTCGCGGCGATCGAGGCGTCGCTCGTCAAGGCGGTCCTTCGTGGCCTGCACCCCGGGCAGATCGCCCTCATCGAATTCCGCGTCTCCGAGGGGCTTGGCGACGTGACGGGCGTCTCGGAAGAGGTCGTCCAGCGGATGCGCCGCGCGCTGACGCGCCGGGAAGTCCGCCGGCTTCTCGGCCTTCCGCCGCTGACGCTCCTCGAGGGCTGACGGGTGGCGACGACGGAGCCCTCCGGCGGGCCCGCCCTCCGAGACGCCGACGTCGAGCGTGTCGTGCCGGGCGGCGCGGGACTCGCGCACGTCGACGGGCGGGTGGCGCTCGTCGACGGAGCGCTCCCGGGGGACCGGGTCCGCGCGGAGCTGGCCGGCGCGGGCCCGAGGCTGCTCCTTGGCCGCGCGCTCGAGGTCCTCTCGCCCGGGCCCGCACCGGCGCCCGGAGGCCGAGGTCTGCCCGCGGGCGCTCGACCGTTCGTGCGGCGGTTGCGACTGGCCGGCGGCCCGGCTCACCTCGCACCGGGAGCTGAAGACGGCCCTCGTCCTCGACGCGCTTCGCCGGGTGGGCGGGCTGGCGCCGGACGAACTGCCGGAGCCGGGCTGGATCGGATCGCCCCGGAGCTACCGGCTCCGGAACCGGCTCCATCTCGGGCGCGACGGGCGGCTCGGCTTCTTCGCGCCCCGGTCCCGGGAGATCTCGGACCTGGAAACGTGCGAAATCGTGTCGGAGCCCCTCCGGGCCCGGCTCGGCGCGATCGGGAGCTTCCTCCGGTCGCTCGGGCTGGACGGAGGCGAGCTCGCGACGCTGGAGAGCCGCGACGGGAGCGTCCTGCTCGGCGAGCTGCGCCTCGAGCCGGGGAGCGGCCCCGGAGCTCCCTCGACCGTGACCCGGGGCCCCTTCGACGGATTCCGGATCGCCGATCCGGCGGGGCGCGTCCTCTGCGAGGACGGCGCGGGCTGCGTCGAGATCCTCGCGGGAGGGACCTCGTTCCGGGTCTCGGTCTCGTCGTTCTTCCAGGGAAACCGGTTCCTCCTCGACGCGTTCCTCGAGGAGATCCGGGCGGCGCTCGCGGAAGCCGGCCCGATCCGCGCGGCGCTCGACCTCTTCGCCGGCGTCGGCTTCCTGACGAGGCCGCTCCTCGAAGCGGCCGGGGAAGGGCGGCGACGTCGTCGCGGTCGAGGTCGACGCCTCCTCGTCGCAGGATCTTCTGGCGAATCTCCGGAGGTGGCAGGGTGAGGGGCTCGCGCGCGGCAGGGCGGAGAGGACGACGGCCGAGGCCTTCTTCGCTTCGGGGGTCCCGTCGAGGACCCCCGCCCCGCTCGACCTCGATCCTGGCCGACCCGCCGCGCGAGGGACTCTCGCCGGCCGTCCGGAGGGGCCTCCTGCGGCTCCGCCCGGCGGTCCTCCTGATGGTCTCCTGCGATCCGCCGACGCTCGCGCGCGACCTCGCGGCGCTCGGCTCCGCGTACGCCGTCCGGAGGCTGACGCTCCTCGACCTCTTCCCGGGGACGCACCATGTCGAGACTGTCGCGCTCCTCGTCCGCCGCACGTAGAGTAGCGGGAAGATGCTCCCGTCCTGGTCGAAAGACGCCGGCGCCCCGGCCGTCCCCGCCGCCCTCGCGGCCGCGGCCGGTATCGTGGCGGCCGCCGGGCTGCCCCGGTTCCCGTCCGGGACTCCGGGGATCCTCCTCGGCGCGCTCTGCCTGGCGGGAGCGGCGGTCTCGTACCGGGGCGACCGGAGGCTCTTCGCGTCCGCTCTGCTCGTTCTCGTCGGCCTCGTCGCGGGGCGGCGCTTCGAAACCTCCTTTCTCGAGCCGGCCCGCCGAACCGAGGCGGCGGCGCGGGAGGCGGGCGAGGACTCTCTCGTCGAGCTGACCGGCCGCGTCGACCGCCTCTGGACCCGGAGCGGCTCGCTCTTCCGGGCCCGGGTCGAGGTCGCCTCGGCGACCTGCGACGACCGCCCGCTCGCGCTCGAGCGGCCGGTGACGCTCGTCGTCGCGGGACGCGAGGATCCTTCGGCCGCCGTCGAGATCGGCGACCGGATCCGCGTCCGCGGCCGGCTCCGGCTTCCGGATGAGCCCGCGTCCACGCGTTCGCCGTTCCGCTTTCCCGACGAGCCGCGGATCGTCGTCAAGAGCGCCGACCAGATCGAGCGGCTGGGCGGGCCCGGCCGGCCCGATCGGGACCTGTCCACGTCCTCCACGCGGCCGCGAAGCGGCGCCTGAAGGCGAACCTCGCGGGGGAGTCCGAGGAGGACCGGCGCGCCGTCGCCCTCCTCCTCGCGATCCTGATGGGCGAGACCGCCGACCTTCCCGGCGATACCGTCGCGGCGTTCCGGGACGGCGGCGTCGCGCACGTCGTGGCCATCTCGGGGCTCCAGGTGGCGCTCGTGGCCGCGGGCGCGGGCGCTCTCCTCCGCCGCGTCCGGATCCCCGGCGCCGTCCGCGACTCGGTCCTGCTCGCGGTGACGCTCCTCTTCGCCGTCTTCGCGGGGGGCCGCCCACCGGTCTTCCGGGCCGCGCTGATGATCGGGCTCTACCTTCTCGCGCGCCTTCTCGGCCGGCCGACCTCTCCGGCCCAGGTCGTCGGCTTCGCGGCGCTCGTCCTCCTTCTCGCCGGCCCGGAAGACCTCTTCGACGTCGGATTCCTCCTGACCTTCTCCGCCGTCTTCGGCCTCGCGGCGTTCGGGGTGCCGGCCGCCGCCTGGCTCGCGGGCCGGGGCCTGCGGCCGCGCTTCCTCGCCGACGCCGTCGGCGCGACCGTGGGCGCCGAGATCGCGGTCTTCCCGGTCCAGGCGTTCGTCTTCAACGTCGTGCCGTTCGTCGGCCTCCTCACGAACCCGGTCGTCGTCCCCCTCTCGATCCTCTTTCTCTACGCCGGGCTCCTGCTCCTCCCGCTCCTCCTCCTCTCGCCCCTCACGGCCGCTCGCCTCGCTCGGTCCGCTGCGGCTCCTCGCGGAGGCGATGACGGGGACGCTGCTCGTCTCTCGACGGTCTCGCCGCGCTCCGCGTGATCCCGACGCCCCCGTTCGCCGCCGTCGCCGCCTGCGGGGCGCTCCTCTTCGCCGCGGGGACGGCCGCGTCGCCGACGTGGCGGCGGCGCGCGCTCGCGTCGGCGCTCGCCGGAATGGCGTTCCTCGCGTCGCGCCCGGCGGAAGCCGCGGCGCCGGGAACGGCGCGCCTCGTCGCGCTCGACGTCGGGCAGGGAGACGCGTGGCTCCTCGTCTCCCCGGCGGGGCGAGTCCTCATCGACGGGGGAGGGAGCTGGGACCGGGAGTACGAAGTCGGGCCGGCTCCGCCTCCTGCCGAAGCTCGCCGACCGCGGCGCCGTCGCCCTCGACGCCGTCGTCCTGACGCACCCGCACCCGGATCACTCCCGGGGCCTCCTCGCGGCGCTGACCCTCCTCCCCGTGCGGCAGCTCTTCGTTCCGGCGACCGCGCCGCGAAACGAGTTCCTCGACGAGATCCTCGCGGCGGCGCGGCGGCGGAGCCTCCCGGTCGAGCGCCTCTCCGGCGGCGAGAGTTTCGACGCGGGGGGATTCCGGTTCGAGGTCCTGCACCCGGCCGGCAGGGCCTACGCCCGCTCGCCCGAGAACAACGGCTCGGTCGTCCTCAGGACCCGGCTCGAGGGGAGGTGGCTCCTCCTGACGGGCGACGTCGAGGCGCCCGCGGAGCGGGACCTCCTGGACCGCGGGGCGCCGCTCGCGGCCGACGTCCTGAAGGTGCCGCACCACGGCAGCGCCACCTCGACGACCGACGCGTTTCTCGCCGCGGTCGCGCCGCGCGTCGCCCTGATCGGCGTCGGGCGGCGGAACCGCTTCGGCCATCCGTCGCCGGCGGTCCTCGGCCGCCTCGCCGCGTCCGGGATCCGGACCTTCCGGACCGACCGCGACGGCGACGTGACGCTCCTCTTCCGCGGCGGACGGATCCTGCCGGTCTTCCCGGACGCGGTGCCTCGGAGTCGCCCGTGAGCGCCCCGGCGGGCCTTCTCGCGATCCTCGGCGCGACGGCCACGGGGAAGACCGCGCTCGCTGTCGCGCTCGCGGAGCGGCTCGGCGGCGAGGTGATCTCGGCAGACGCGTTCGCCGTCTACCGGGGCCTCGACGCGGGGACGGCCAAGCCGACGCCGGAGGAGCGGGCCCGCGTCCCGCACCACCTCGTCGACGCCCGGGACCCGCGGGAGCCCTGGAGCGCCGGGGAGTTCGCCCGCGAAGCCCGGCGGATCGCCGGCGAGGTCCTCGCCCGCGGAAGGCTGCCGATCCTCTGTGGCGGGACCGGCTTCTACGCGCGGAGCTTCTTCGAGGGCCTCTTCGTCGGGCCGATGCGCGACGAGGAGGCGAGAAGGGCGCTCGAAGCCGTCCGGGTCCGGCGGGGCGCGCCGTTCCTCGCGCGGATGGTCTCCCTGCTCGACCCCGAGTCGGGGCGGCGCGTCGCGCCCGGCGACGCGGCGCGGGCGATCCGCCTCCTCGAGATCGCCTTCGCGGCGGGCCGCGCGCCGTCGGCGCTCTTCCGGGAGAGGCCCGGCGAACGATGGGAGCGCCCGGCGTTGAAGGTGCTCCTCACCTTGCCGCGTGCGATCCTCTATGGAAGAATCGAGGAGAGGTTTCATCAGTCGATTTCGCCCCGCCTGCCCGACGAGGTCCGCGGCCTCCTGGCTTCGGGTCTCCCCGGCACTGCCCCCGCGTTCGCCGCGATCGGATACCGCGAGACGGCGGATTTCGTGCGGGGGCTCGTCGCCGAGGCGGAGTGGAGGGAACGGATCTTGAGGGAGACGCGGCGCTTCGCGAAGCGGCAGGAGACCTGGTTCCGGCGGGAGCCCGGCGTCGTGCCGCTGCGCGCCGACCAGGCCGGTCTCGTCGACACCGTCGCCGCTGACGCGCGGCGACTCCTTTTCGCTTCGGAAGGGGGACCCGGATGATCTCCAAGCCTCCGATCAACGTTCAGGACGGCTTCTTCTACCAGCTCCGGAAGGACAACACACCCGTCGAGGTCGTCCTCATCTCGGAGAAGAAGCGGGTCGGGAGAATCCGGCGCTTCGACAAGTACGCGGTGGTTCTGGAGGTCGACGGGCGTGAGGAGATGATCTACAAGCACGCGATCGCGTCGGTCGTCCCGCTGGCGGCGCCCGGCAGCCGGCTCGTCGGGGCTCGCCGCCGGCCCCCGCGCGCCGGCGGTTTGACGCCCGGCCCGCGCGCCGGACGCGTCGCCGCCGTCGTCCGGGCGCTCGCGATCACCCTTCTCGCGGGCTGCGCGTCGGCCCCTCCTCCGGCAGAGCCTCCGGATCCGGACGCGACGTTCGCCTTCCGGAACCCCGAGAGCCCGCCCGCTCCGGGAGCGGCCGTCCCTCCGGAGGCCTCGCCGGATCGCCCGGGGACTGGCCGACCTCAGGGCGGGCCGGCTCGCGGACGCCCGCCGGATCTTCCAGGCGGGGGCCGCCGGCCGGTCGTCCCTCTCGTTCCGTCTCGGCCTCGCCTACGTCGATCTCGCGTCGAATCGGTGGGGCCCGGCGCGCTCCGAGCTGGACGCGCTCCTCGTCCTCTCGCCCGGATGGTTCCCGGCCGTCGAGGCGCGCGCGGACCTCGACGCGGCGGAAGGGCGCCTCCGCGAGGCGCTCGACGCCTATCGCGGGCTCGCCTCCTCCGATCCCTCCGATCCGCGGATCTCCCGCCGCCTCGGCGCCGTCCGGTCGTCCCTCCTCGCCTCGCTCGGGCAGCAGGCGGAGAAGGACCTCGCGGACGGAAAGCTGGCCGCGGCGCGGCGCGCGCGCGCTCGCCTCGGTCGACGTCGACCCCGCCGCGCCGGACGGCTACGTCCAACTGTCGAAAGTGGCCGAGGCGGAAGGAAACCCCGAGGACGCGTGGGCCGCGGCCTCCCGGGCCCACGGGCTCGACCCGACGGACGCCGCCCTCGCGAAAGCGGCCGGCGCGCTCGCGATGAAGACGGAGCGGTACGCGGACGCCGTCGCCCTCTACGGAGAGCTCGCGAAGTCGGACCGGGCCTCCCTTGAGCTGCTGGCCGAGGCCAGCTTCCAGTTCCAGACCCAGAACCTCCCCGAGGTGGCCCGTAAGGCGGCTCTCTCGACGCGGCTCACCCGGGCGCAGCTCGCGACGCTCCTCTGGTGGCTCGTCCCGGAAGTGCGCGAGGCGAGGGTCCCGGCCGGGAGCGACGTCGCCGTGGACGCCATCGACCGGCCGGACAGCCAGAGCGTCGTCCGCGCCATCGCGCTCGGCTTCTTCGCCGTTTCGCGCGACACCCATCGGGTCGGCGTCGACCAGCCGGTCTCGCGGACCGAGATGGCGGCCTGCCTGAAGCGGGTCGCCCTCCTCGCCTCGGCCGGAGCGCCGATCGAGG
This sequence comes from uncultured Acidobacteriota bacterium, assembly GCA_963821435.1. Classification (GTDB taxonomy): domain Bacteria; phylum Acidobacteriota; class Thermoanaerobaculia; order UBA5066; family UBA5066; genus DAOMFB01. Next base: position 74,403 of record CAWGDR010000012.1, on the reverse strand, counting down.
GCTGCCTCGCGGAGGAGAGGCCGTCGCCCGCCTCCCTCGCCGAATGCGGGATACTCTCTGTCGCCGTCAGCCCGCACCATCACCGGTCGCGAGGCCGTCCGGGCCCTCGAGGAGGCCGGGCGCGCCGCGCGGGAAGGAACGCCGCGATGACCATCCCGGACCTGTTCCAGAAGGTCCCGCTCTTCTCCGGCGTGACGCCGGAGGACCGCGTCGCGCTGGCGCGCGCCGCGACCGATCCGGACCTACCGGCGGGGCGACCCCATCGTCCGGCAGGGGCAGGCGGGGGAGAGCTTCTTCGTCATCGTGAAGGGACGCGTGGCCGTCACGATCCTCTCGCCCGAAGGGCGCGAGGTCGTCCTGAACACGCTCGGCGAAGGGGACCACTTCGGCGAGATGGCGCTCCTCGACGACGCCCCGCGCTCCGCGAGCGTCATCGCGCAGGAGCGCTCCGAGCTGGCGATCCTCTCCCGGGAGGTCTTCTTCGACCTGCTCCGGACGAACTTCGTCCTGACGAAGGCGCTCCTCGCGGCGTTCTCGCGGCGTCTCCGCCGCGCGAACGCGACGATCGAGGGGCTCGCGGCGCTCGACGTGAAGAGCCGCCTCGCCCGCTACTTCCGCGAGCTCGCGGCGGCGCGCGGGAAGAAGGCCGGGGGAGGATGGGCCGTCGTCGTCCGCCCCTCCCAGCGGGAGATCGCCGACACGATCGGCTCCTCGCGCGAGACGGTCTCGCGGACGATGTCGCAGATGGCGGACCAGCAGCTCATCGTGCCGAAGGGGCGTGTCGTCTACGTCCGACTCGACGCGGGCGACGCCTCGGCGCCGCCGGGAGGGGCCCCGGTCTCCGGCGGCTGAGGCCCGGCGGCGATGGAGCTCCGGCCCTTCACGCTCCCGAATTTCCTGACGTTCCTGCGCCTCGTGGCGCTGCCGTTCCTCGTCGTGGCCATCCTGGAAGGGAGACACCGCGCCGCCCTCGTCATCTTCCTCGCGGCGGCGATCACCGACATCGTGGACGGCTACCTCGCGCGGCACTTCGGGATGGCGTCGCCGCTCGGCGCCTGGCTCGACCCGATCGCCGACAAGCTCTTCCTCGTCTCGTCGTTCATCGTCTTCGCGCTGAAGTCGACGCCGTCGCAGCTGCACGTCCCGATCTGGCTCCTCGTCCTGACGATCTTCCGCGACGTCCTGATTCTCGTCGTCTGCCTGGTGATGTTCCTCGCGCTCGGCATCCGCGACTTCCCCCCCTCGTGGCTCGGGAAGCTGACGACGTTCAGCGAGATCTGCGCGATCGTCGCGATCCTCCTGACGAACGTCGGCGCCCTCCCGGCGACCGTCGCCCATGTCTGCTTCGTCGCCGTGGCGGTCCTGGCGACCTCCTCGGGCGTCCACTACGTCTTCCGCGCCTCGCACGGCCTCGCCCGCCATCCGCCGCCGGCCGCCTCCGCTCCGGCGCCGCCGCCCGCCTGACGACGGGCGGCACCTCCGGAAACCCGCCGCCCCGGTGCTGCGTAACCGGAGGCGAGGCAGTCGCCGATGCGGACGTCCGGTTTTCTCGCTCTGGCGCTCCTCGGGGCGCCGCTCGCGGGATGCGCCTCCTCCGGGGCCGAGGGGAGGGGGGTTCCCGAGGCGAGCTGGGCGGCGGCGGTCTCGGCCCGCGGCGTCGACCCCGCCCGCGTCCCGGACCCCACGGCCGCGACGCCGGAGATGGCCGAGGCGGCGAAGAGCCTGGCGGGACCCGGGACCACTGCCGAGAAGCTCTGGCGACTGCAGCAGGCGCTCGTCGACCGGCGGGCGTTCGGATTCGAGCGGGAGGTCGGCGGGACGTTCACGGCGGCGGAGGCTTTCCGCGAGAAGCGGGGCAACTGCGTGTCGTTCACCAACCTCTTCATCGCCCTGGGACGGTCCCTCGGGATCTCCCTCCACGCCTCGATCGTGAAGCGCCGCCCGGAGTTCGAGAAGCACGGAGAGCTCGTCGTCATCTACTCGCACATGGTCGCGGTCCGGCCGCGGGGCAACGTCTCGCAGGTCTACGACTTCTGGGGCCAGGGCTCCGACCCGACCGCCGAGCTCGTACCGCTCACCGACCTCGAGGTGGCGGGGATCGGGCTCGGAAACTCGGGAGTCGTGAAGCTGGAGGCCGGCGATCTCGCCGGCGCCTCCGCCGACTTCGCGACGGCGGTCCGGCTCGCGCCCCGGCTGCCGGGCCTCTGGGCGAACCTCGGGCTCGCCCGGTGGCGTTCGGGCGACCCGGAGGGCGCGCTCTCGGCCTACGCGCAGGGCCTCGCGATCGACGCGGGGAGCCCGTCCGTCCTCCAGAACCTCGCCCTGCTCTACTCCGAGACGGGGCGGCCCGGCGAGGCGCGCGCCGCGCTCGCGGCGGCGAACAGCGGCGAAGCGACCCCCTACGCGCTGATCGCCCGCGCCGACCTCGAGATGGCGGCGGGCCACGTCGACGAGGCGCTTCGCCTCTACATCCGCGTCCGGAAGATGGCGCCGAGGCTCGTCGAGCCGTGGGTCGGGATCGCGCGCGCCGAGCGCGCGCTCGGGAACCTCGACGCCGCGAAGAAGGCGGCCGAGCGGGCGAGGCGGCTCGCGCCTTCCGATCCGGGCGTCGCGCGACTCCTGCGCGAGCTGGAGCGCCCGGGCCTTGACGCCCCCGACCCGCCCCCCTCAGAATCGCCCTCCCCGCGAGCGGGTGTAGTTCAGCGGTAGAACGTCAGCTTCCCAAGCTGAATGTCGTGGGTTCGATCCCCATCACCCGCTCCATTTCAATCAAAGGACTTGGGTAGAATCACGATGCCTGTCGTCGCCGCGCCGTTAGGTCCCGATGGCTCGCGTCACTCCGGCGTGGCACACGCCCCCTTCGAGGTGAAAGATCAGCGCGATTCGTTCTCCAAGCGGAGCGCCTGCAAAGGCTGCCCCCGATTCTCTAGCCGAACCCGGCGATTCGGATTTCCGCCTCCCTCTCCCGGCCCCCTCTGACCTTCCGGAACCGGGCCTTCGCGTCTCCGTCGCCCTCTACTGGGCCCATCCGCTCGTCCTGGCGGAGGTCCGCCGCCTCCTGCCGCGAGAGGCCTTCCGGCTCACCGAATGCCGGATCCACCCCGGTGCCGGAGGGACCGTCCAGCTGCCTCCGCCGGGGAGCGAGGAGATCGCCGTCCTCGACGCGGACCTGCAGGCACAGTTCACGAGAGACCTCGTGGCGGCGATTCACGAGTCCCGCCCCGCGACGCGCCTCGTGGTCCTCGCCGAGAGCTTTAGCGAGGATCTGGCGTTCCGGCTGCTGCGGCTCGGCGCGAAGGGCCTTTTGACTTACCAGGAGCTGGTTCCCTGCGGCGCGCGGGCTCTCGCGACCGTGGCGGAGGGAGGTTTCTGGGCGCCCCGGGCGCTCCTGTCGCGCTTCGTCGACGCCGCGCTCCGCAGCGGCCGACCCCGTCGCGCCGCGCTCGACGGCGGGCGCCTGACCCCGCGCGAGCAGGAGGTCTACGAGGACCTGCTCGAGAACCTGTCGAACAAGGAAATCGCCCGGAAGCGCAACATGACGTCCCGGACGGCGAAGTTCCACGTCTCGAACGTCCTCCTCAAGTACGGCGTCCAGCGTCGGGCCGACCTGCTCCTCGCCCACCGCAACTGAGGGCTCTCCTCCGCCGGGGCTACCATTCCGGACATGAGCCGGAAGCTCACCGTGGCCCTCGTTCTGGCGGCGGGAGCCGGGCTCGCCATCGCTCCGGCGCCCGGAGAGCACCCGGCCTCCACGCAGCCGACGACCCGGGAATACGGCGTGATGGTCCCGATGCGGGACGGCGTCCGGCTGGCCACCGACGTCGTCCGTCCGGCCGCGCCGGGGCGCTATCCCGTCGTGATCACCCGCACCCCGTACAACCGGGCCGACGAGCGCGACGTCGCCGACTTCTTCGCGGGCCACGGCTACGTCGTCCTGTCGCAGGACGTGCGCGGGCGCTACGACTCCGGGGGGGACTGGTACCCGTTCGTCCACGAAGCCGACGACGGCTACGACGTTCAGGAATGGGCGGCGCGGCAGTCGTGGTCGAGCGGGCAGGTCCTCGGCTACGGCAGCTCCTACGGCGCCATCCAGCAGTGGCTGTCGGCGACGCGCCGGAGCCCTCACCTCGCCGCCCTCTCTCCCCAGTTCACGCCGTCCGACCCGTACGCCGGCATGGTCTTCGTGGGCGGGGCCTTCCAGGAGGCGATCGCGGTGACCTGGTCGGCGCTCGTCAGCGGGCGTGTCAAGCAGAGCGCGTCCCTGCGATTCGACCCTTGGCCGCAGGCGTTCAGACACCTGCCGGTGACCGACGCCCTCCGCATGGTCGGCCACAATCCCCCGTTCTACCGCGACTGGCTGGCGCATCCGGCCCGGGACGCCTACTGGCGCGCCGTGAGCTGGCGCGAGTCCGTCACGGCCATCGACGCGCCGGCCTTCATCGTCGGAAGCTGGTACGACATCTTCAACGTCCGCGACGGCTTCAGCGAGTGCTTCCAGACCCTGCGGGCGCTCGGGCCCGCCCGGCACCGGGCGGCCCACCGGCTGGTGATCGGACCCTGGGAGCACGGCCCGCACGGCACGCGCGTCGGCGAGATCGAGTTCGGGCCGCAGTCCACCGTCGACCTCGACGCCATGCTCCTGCGCTGGTACGACCACGTCGTGAAGGGGGTCGCCAACGGTGCCGACCGGGATCCGGTCGTCAGGGTCTTCACGATGGGCGAGAACGCGTGGCACGACTACGACGACTGGCCGGTGCCGGGAACGCGCGTCGTGAGCTACTACCTGCGCGGAGGAGGCCGGGCCAACGGCTCGTCCGGCGACGGCCGGCTGGAGGGCGAGCCGCCTCCCCCCGGCGAGAGTCCCGACCGCTACGCCTACGATCCGGCCGACCCCGTGCCCAACGCCGGCGGCGGCAACTGCTGCTGGCCCGAGCTGCTGCCCTGGGGGCCGCTCGATCAGCGCGCCGTGGAAAGGCGCGACGACGTGCTCGTCTACAGCACGGCGCCGCTCGAGCGCGACCTCCGCGTGACCGGCCGCGTCACGGCCCGGCTCTGGGTGTCCAGCTCGGCGCCCGACACGGACTTCACCGTCAAGCTGGTCGACGTCTTCCCGAGCGGATTCGCGATGAACCTCACCGACGGCATCCTCCGGGCCCGCTACCGGACCTCCTTCGAGGCGCCGCGGCTCCTGGAACCGGGAACGTCGGTCGAAGTCACCGTGGAGGTCGGGGAGACCAGCAACCTCTTCCGGGCCGGGCACCGGCTGAGGGTCGAGATCGCCAGCGCAAACTTCCCCCGCTACTCCCGCAACACGAACACCGGCCGCCAGCCGGAGACGGATCTGTCGACGGCGGTCGCGCACCAGGTCGTCCGGCACGACGCCGCCCATCCCTCCCGGGTCGAGATTCCGGTCCTGCCCTGACGTCCCCGCCTTGACATGCAAGTGAATGCTTGCATATATTGCGGGACGTGGACGTCGACGCGGTCTTCAAGGCGCTCGCCGACCCCACGAGAAGGCGGCTGCTCGACTCGTTGAGGGCCCGGGGCGGCCAGACGCTGGGGGAGCTTTGCCGGAACCCCGACATGACGCGGCAGGCCGTCACGCAGCATCTCGGGCGCCTCGAGGCCGCGAACCTCGTGGCGACCGTCCGGAGGGGGCGCGAGAAGCTGCACTACCTGAACCCGGTTCCGATCCAGGAGATCTACGAGCGCTGGATCGAGAAGTTCGAGCGGCGGCACCTGAAGGCGTTGAGCGACCTCAAGAAGAAGGTGGAAGGGGGACAGCCATGAGCAAGCCCGCGTTCGTCTACGTGACCTACATCGCGTCGTCGGCCGACAAGGTCTGGGAGGCCCTGACCGAGCCGAGGGTCACCGCGAAGTACTGGTACCACGAGAACCTCTCCGACTGGAAGGCCGGCTCGAAATGGGAGCACCGCCGGGCCGGCGGAGACAAGGCGCTCCGCCTCGTCGGGAAGATCGTCGAGAGCGTCCCGCCGCGGCGGCTCGTCGTGACGTGGGCCTTTCCCGCGGACGAGAAGAACGAGGGGCGGCACACGCGGGTCACCTTCGAGGTCGAGGAGGTCAAGGGTCGTCGTCCGCCTGACGGTGACGCACGACCGGCTGGAGGCGAGCCCGGAGATGGCAGACCCGATCTCGATCGGCTGGCCGAAGGTCCTCTCGGGCCTGAAGTCGCTCCTCGAGACGGGGAAGCCGCTCCCCGAGCTCTGGTAGCCGTTCCCGGGATCGCCTTCGGCGCCGGCTATTCCTGTCGGCGCCGGGGGATGCGGGCCCGCCGCCGGAAGATGAAGACGAGCTCCTGGGCCGAGCGCACGAGGAGACGGGTCGGCGTGTAGGCCGATCGTCCGTGCGGGCGCCGGGCGCGCTCCACGGGCACCGTCGCGAAGCGCCGGCCCGAGAGCCCGACCATGGAGGGGAGGAACGGCCGCGCCACGTCCTCGCTCACGATCTCGTCGACGAGGGGGCGGTGAAGGGCCTGGAACATCCCCGCGTCGCGGGGAAAGCCGGAGAGGCGCTCGCGGAGCCGCTTGAAGGTCCGGGACGTGAGGCGCCGTCCGGGCCCCTCGTAGTCGCCCCGCCAGGCCGCCAGAACCGCGTCGACGCCCGGCGCCGCCGCTCCGAGGAGCTCGGAAATCGCCTCGGGAGGATCCTGCAGGTCCGCGTCCATGACGACGACCCAGGCGCCTCGCGCGGCGGCGAGCCCGAGCCAGACCGCCCGCTGCTGCCCGACGTTCCGCGGGAGGGAGATCCCGCGCACGTGCGGATCGCGCGCCGCGAGCTCCGCGATCGCCGGACCCGAGTTCTCCGGGCAGGCGTCGTCGACGAAGAGAAGCTCGTAGGAACGCGCGAGAGTTCCGAGGGTCGCGGAGAGGCGGCGGTGAAGCTCCTCGAGCGTGACGCGGTTCCGATGGACGGGAAGGACGACGCTGACCTCGACGTCGGGCGAGCGGGACGGCGTCACGCGGTCCCCGCGGCACCCCCGGAGGCCCGGGAACGTCCGGCCGCGGCCTCGACCGTCCGGATCAGCTCGCCTCTGTCCCGCGCGATCTCCTCGGCGCTCCGTTGTCCGGCGGCCCGGAGCGCCGCCTTGAGGCGCGGCACCTCGACGCCGGGGTCCCGGCCCTCGACGTCGCGCCTCCACGAGCGCCGGAGGAAGCTGAAGTCGCACGCGAGGCGGGCCATCTCCGCGATGAGGAGCCGGCAGGGGACCGGCTCGCCCCGGTCCGGACGCGTCAGCCCGGCCATCCCGAACGGAACCGCGAAGCGGGGCCGGACCTGGTCGACGGCGCCGTCGATCAGCGCCTCGAAGATTGATCGGGTCCCGCGCCCGATCGAGAGGTCGTTCAGCCCCACGTAGGCGCGCGACAGCGGGAGGCGGGCGAGCGCTGGCGCGTTCCGGAACGCCTCGACGGTCTCGAGGAGGATCCCGACACCGCAGCGGCCCCGGGCGCACTCGAGCGCGGCGGCGACCTCGGCGGGCCCCCGGACCATCGGGAGGAGCACCTCGTCCGCCCCGCGCGCGACGGCCTCGTCGATCTCCGCGGGGGTCCAGGGTCCGGACCGGTTCAGGCGGCAGAGGACTCGTCCCCGGGTCGCCGCGCGGACCCGCGCGAGGTCCTCGGGCGTGTCGTGGTTGATCTCGGTGTCCGCCCCTCGCTGCCGCTCCTCCTTCCCCTTGTCCTCCCAGTCGACGATGAAGCCGTCGATGCCGGCCGCGGCGGCCCGGGTGACCGCGCCGGGATCCGTGGAGAAGAGGAACAGATCGAAGCCGCTCACGCGCGGGCCTCTTCGGGGCGCCGGCCCGCCGGAATCGCCGTGAGGAGGAGGACGAGGGCGGGCTGGAGCGTCAGGTTTCTCCGGTACTCCCCGCGGGCGGTGGCGGCGCTCACGAGCGTGTACGCGGCGGCGCCGGCGACGACCGCGATGAGGAGCGCGTCCCGCCGCCGAATCGCCTGGACGGCCCCCCAGCCGAAGAGCGCGAGCGTCAGCAGGTTCAGGCCCCAGAAGGCGGCATGGGTCCCCCAGAAGGCGGCCCGGAGAACGCCGGTCGCGTGGCGGTAGGCGGCGGGGATTCCGATCATCGAGCGATAGTCCAGCCAGAGAGTGACGGAGCGTATCAGCGGCAGGCCCACCCGGGCCCGAAACGGATGGGCCCGGATCCTCGCGCGCCCGACCTCCTCGAGCGCCACGTCGTATCGGCTGCCGACGACGTAGGCGGCATGGCTGTACGGGGCTTCGGCGAGGGCCGCGAGGACGCGCGACCGCTCGGGCTCCGGCCCGAGCGCCTCCTCCGGCAGGCCGGTTCGCGCCTCCCGGCTCCACCAGACAGCCTTGTCCTGGGGCCATCGGGACCAGGTCCGGAGCCAGGTCGTGATACCCGCCGTGCCGGTCCGCGCCGGATGAAGGAGGGAGGGCTCGATCCGGCCGGTCTCGCGAAGGAGGAGCGCCTGCCAGGGGACCATGACGAGGGCGACGCCGGCCGCCATCAGGCCGACCGTGGCCGGGCGGCGCCGGTTCTGCCCGGCGAGGACGGCGAGGGTGGCGGCCGCGACGAAGGCGGCGGCCGGCGTCACGAGGGACGCCGTGACGCCGAGGGCCCCGAGGGCGAAGGCCGTTCCGCCGCCGAGCGGCCGGCCGGGCGCCGGCCAGAGAAAGACCGTCAGGGCGACGAGGAACGCCCCCAGCGTCTCGGACATGACGAGAGCCTGCTGCCTCGCGAGCCACGGGTTGAGCGCGAGGAGGGCGAGCGCGGCGAGGGCGGCGTCGCGGGAGCGGCGCCGCGCGGCGAGCCACGCAAGAAGGCACGTGCCGAGCGAAAGGGCGAACTGGAGCCGGAGGAGGAACGGGATCCCGGGCCGGATCCACCCCGCGGCGCGGATGAAGAGCGGGTAGCCCGGGGGGACCGTCGAGAAGGGGTCCCCGGTGACGAGATCCCGGGAGCCCCCGACCAGGTCGCGGGCCTGGGAGAGAAAGCGCCGCGAGTCCCCGTCGGGCGGGACGGGGGTGCCGAGAGCCAGGCGGAGCGCGCACGCCGCGGCGAGGAGCAGTCCGGCAGCCACGAGTTCCCGACGGTCGAATCCCCCCATGGGAGAAGTGTACGCGGTGGCGACGGACCCCTCCGCGCTACGCCGTCGTGGACAGCCCGAGCCGCTCGCGCCGGTAGCTGCCGGACTGGACCGACTCGCACCACGGAAGGTGCGCGAGGTACCAGCGCGACCGTGGCGGCGAGGCCGGACGCGAGGTCGTGCCGCGGCGTCCAGCCGAGGTCCGCGGCGGATCTTCGAGGCGTCGATCGCGTAGCGGCGGTCGTGGCCCGGGCCGGTCGGGGACGAAGCTCCTGAGGGCGGCGTACGAGCGCGATCCCCTTCTCGCGGAGCTTCGGGTTCTCGCGCGCGGGGCGGAGGCGCTCCAGCTCCGCGCAGAGCAGGTCGACGAGCTCGAGGTTCGTCCGCTCGTTGTTTCCGCCGAGGTTGTACTTCTCGCCGGGCGCCCCCTTCTCGAGGACGGTCAGGATCCCCGCGCAGTGGTCCTCGACGAAGAGCCAGTCCCGGACGTTTCCGCCGTCGCCGTAGATCGGGAGCGGCTTGCCCTCCAGCGCGTTCAGGAGCATGAGCGGGATCAGCTTTTCCGGGAACTGGAAGGGGCCGTAGTTGTTCGAGCAGTTCGTGATCAGGGTCGGCAGGCCGTACGTCTCCCGGAAGGCGCGGACGAGGTGGTCGGCCGCGGCCTTCGAGGCGGCGTAGGGCGAGTTCGGAGCGTAGGGCGTCCCCTCCGTGAAGGCGCCCGTCGCCCCGAGCGACCCGTAGACCTCGTCGGTGGAGACGTGAAGGAAGCGGAACGCGCCGCGCGTCGCCGCGTCGCCTTCGCCGGCGAGATGGGCCCGCGAGGCGTCCAGGAGCTCGAACGTGCCGTTGATGTTCGTCCGGACGAAGGCCCCGGGTTCGTCGATCGAGCGGTCGACGTGGCTCTCGGCGGCGAAATTGACCACCGAGGCCGGCGGGTGCTCGCGGAAGAGGGCGCGGACCGCCTCGCGGTCGGCGATGTCCCCCTTCACGAACGCGTACCGCGGGTGGGAGGCCACGTCGGCAAGGCTGTCGAGGTTCCCCGCGTAGGTCAGCTTGTCGAAGACGACCACCCGGTCGCCGGTCCTCTCGAGCGCCCGTCCGGACGAAGTTGCATCCGATGAAGCCCGCGCCGCCGGTGACGATCATCGCGCCCATGCTCCCTCTTCGCTGCCACCTCCGGCCGAGTCTATTCCGGATGGTCACGCCGCGGGCCTCAGGCGGCCCGAAACCCCGCCGAGACGATGAACGCCATCGTGTCGGCGCTGGTCGAGGAGAGCGGCGTCACGCGGCTCCTCGGCACGAGGAGGACGTGTCCCGCGAAGGCGTACGACTGCGGAACGTAGACGGCGACGAGCTCCTCGAGTCCCGGCGCCTCCAGCGTCTCCCGCGTCGCGAAGCCGAGGAGCCGCGGCCCGTCCCCGCCGGCGAGCGCCACCGCGACCGGGCGGTCGAAGCCCTTCCGCTCGCCGACGAAGGCGTTCACGAGGTCGCGCACCGACCCGTAGACGAGCTTCACGAACGGCACGCGCTGGAAGACCCCGTCGAGGAGCTCGAACGCCCGCTGCGTGACGAAGTTCGAAGCGAGGAAGCCGACGAGCGTCACGGCGGCGACGGTCGCCACGAATCCAGCCCCCGGAAACGGGATCCCGAGCATGCCGTCCAGCTTCAGGAAGACGTTCCAGAGGACGAGGACCGAGACGACGGCCGGGACGAAGACGATCAGCCCGCGGAGGAAGTACCTGACGAGATGGCGCATGGGGCCTCCCGCCCGGAGCTTGCCACGGCGCGGGCCGCAGCGCGTCAGTTCAGGTCGGCGGCGAAGAGAACCTCGGGCTTTCCGGCCGAGCCGGACGCCGACCACCGTCAGCCGGACGCGCCCGCCCTTCTCGAACGCGAGGCGCATGTAGCCCGGGACGCTCCTTCGCGAACAGGGTCCCGTCGATGGGGTCGGCCGGGGTCACGCTCCCGGCCCGCCCCCGGCGCCGCTGATCAGGTTCCAGCTCGTGCCGGGGCCCGGAAGGCGGATCACCTGCAGACTGTGGTCGTGGCCGGCGGCCCAGACGAACGGGGGCGCGGGATCGAAGGCGCGCGCCATCGCCTCCTTCAAGCGGCGGTACGTCGGCGAGACCATCTGCTGCGGCGACGCGAAGAGCGATCCGTCCGCCGACGCCGAGCGTCCCGATCACGGGGAGGGGAAGCCAGAACCAGCTCCTGAGGTGCGTCAGCGGAAAGAGATGGTCCCGCCAGCCGAAGTGCGACCCGCTCCGGCCGCCGCTCTCGATCGGGTGGTGGGCGAGAACGACCGTTCGCGGCCCGCCGGCCGGTACGAAGCGCTTCCCGGAGCGCCGCGACGACGTCGTCCTCGCTCTTCTGGGCGCAGGGCGAGGCCGGGCCCTCCGGGCTTCTCGTATTCGTGGAGCCACCAGTGGGTGTCCAGGACGATCAGCCGGACCGCGTCGCCGAGGTCGAAGACGACCGGGCCCGGGGCACCCGCCGGAGGGCGCGAACGTCACGTTCGGCCCTCCGCGCTCGTCGACGAAGTCCTCCTCGCGGCGGATGGCGGCCCAGCCGTCCTTCTTCCAGTGGCCCCAGTCGTGGTTCCCGGGCACCACGACGACCCGGCCGGCGGCGCGGGCGGCGGTGAGCTGGGCGTCGAGCCGCGACTCCATCTCGCCGCGGGCCGGGTCGCCCGCGGGCCGGCAGCCCCGCGGGGTAGATGTTGTCGCCGAGAATCGCCACGACGCTCCGTCGCGCCGTCCTTCGCCGCGGCCGCCGCGAGAGGATCGAAGACGAGGGCGGACTCGGAGGCCTTCATGCCGGCGTCCCCGACGAGGTAGAGGACGGCGAGCCGGCTCGGCGGCGCGCACCGGCGCGGCGGCGGCGAGAAGGGCGACGACGAGAAGCGGAAGTCGGGCGGGGCGGCTCCACACGGCGGGCGGCTCCTGACGGCGACTCTACTGCCCCGCTCCCGCGGTGGTCCATTTGCATCATGAGCGGGGGTTCGGAAAACGGGGTATCATGTCGATTATGAGACTGCGTCTCAAACACCACCCCTCCCCGCACCCTCGCCGACCTCGCCCCGGGCGAGGAGGGAGTCCTGGACGGCATCGAGCTCCCCGGGCCGGACGCCCGGCGGCTCATGGAGCTCGGCTTCGTCCCGGGGATGCGCGTCCGCGCCGCGGGCGCGGCTCCCGGCGGGGATCCCGCGCGTCTTCCGGGTGGACGGCTCCGAGATCGCGCTCCGGCGCGAGACGGCCCGGCAGATCCGGCTGAAGCGCGGAGGGAGACGCCGTGTGAGCGCCCTGCCCGGCCTTTGGCGGGGACGGGGGCGGGCCCTACGCTGCCCGGCCGCTCCCCGCGCCCCGCGGCGCTTCGTGGCGCTCGTGGGCCCGCCGAACTCGGGGAAGTCGACGCTCTTCAACCGGCTGACCGGTATGCGCCAGAAGGTGGCGAACTTCCCCGGCGTCACGGTCGAGGAGCGGCTCGGCCAGGCGAAGCTCGGCCACGGCCGCGAGGTGACCCTGATCGACCTTCCCGGCGTCTACAGCCTCCTGTCCGCGCTCCGAGGACGAGCGGGTGACGCACGACGTCCTGATGGGGCAGATGGCGGGGACCCCGAAGCCGGACGCCGTCCTCCTGATCCTCGACGCGACGAATCTCGCCCGCCACCTCGTCCTCGCGGCCCCCGTCCTCGCCCTCGGCCTTCCGACGCTCGTCGTCCTGAACATGGCCGACGAGCTGAAGAGCCGCGGCGGTGATCTGGACCCCGAGTCGCTGGCGAAGCAGCTCGGGGCCCCCGTCGCCCTGACGAGCGCCGCGCGCGGCGAGGGGCTGACGCCGGTGAGGGAGTTCCTCGACGGCGCCCTCGGCGTCCCGGCCTCGCTCGACCTGCCCGTCCTTCACGACGTTCCGGCCTGCCGGGAGTGGGCCGCCGGGATGGGGGAGAGGGCGGGCTACTCGGCCCCGGCGCCGCCCGTCTGGACGCGGCGTCTCGACGCCGTCTTCCTTCACCCCGTTCTGGGCCCGGCGATCTTCCTGGTCGTCGTGGTGGCGGTCTTCCAGACGATCTTCACCGCTCGCGCGGCCGCTCATGGACCTCGTCGACCGGCGCCGTCTCCGCGTCGGGGGCGCTCCTCGCGGCGGCCCTGCCGGCGTCGCTCTTCCGGGACCTCCTCGTGCAGGGCGTCTGGGGCGGCGTCGGCTCCGTCGTCGTCTTCCTGCCGCAGATCCTCCTCCTCTTCCTCTTCCTCGGGATCCTCGAGGACTCGGGCTACCTCGCGCGGGCCGCGCTGATCGCCGACCGGACGATGGCGAAGGCGGGCCTCCAGGGGAAGTCCGTTCCTGCCGCTCCTCTCGGCCTACGCCTGCGCCGTTCCCGCCGTCCTCGCGACGCGGACGATCGAGAACAAGCGCGACCGGATCGCGACGATCCTGATCGCGCCCTTCATGACCTGCTCGGCGCGGCTCCCGGTCTACACGCTGATCATCGCGGCCTTCATCCCGGAGCGGCCGCTGCTCGGCCCGTTCTTCGGGACGCGCGCGGCGGCGATGCTCGGCCTCTACGTCCTCGGCTTCCTCGCCGCGTTCGGCACCGCGCGGCTCCTGAAGTCGTCGGTCCTGAAGAGCGAAGGGACGCCCTTCCTTCTCGAGATGCCGCCCTACCGCTGGCCGACGCTCCGGCAGCTCGGCCTCCGCCTCGTCGACCGCTCGAAGATCTTCCTTCGCCGGGCCGGGACCGTGATCCTCGCGGTCTCGATCGGCCTCTGGGTCCTCTCCCACCTCCCGTTCTCCGGCGGCCGGCCGCCGCAGATCGCCGACAGCGTGACCGGGACCGTGGGCCGCGCGCTCGAGCCTCTCGTCAAGCCGCTCGGCTTCGACTGGAAGATCGCGATCGGCCTCGTGACGTCGCTCGCGGCGCGCGAGGTGATCGTCGGGACGCTCGGGACGATCTACGGGATGGAAGGGGATTCCGCCTCGGCGGGCCTCCAGGCGGCCCTCCGCCACGACCTGACGCCGGCCGGCGCGGTGGCGCTCCTCGTCTTCTTCGCCTTCGCGATGCAGTGCATGTCGACGATCGCCGTCGTGAGGCGCGAGACGGGGGGGTGGAGGTGGCCGGCGATCCAGTTCGCCTGGATGAGCCTCCTCGCCTACGCCGGCGCCTTCGTCGCCAACCGCCTCGTCACGGCCCTCCTCGCCTGACGTCCGGCCCCGCCCGCCGGCCGGTTGCGTCCTGTCGGAGGGGATGACATAGTCCCCGCCGATTCAATCAACCGAAGTGAACGAAATCTGAGGAGGAAACTCATGAGGAAGAACCTGTACGTCTGCGCCCTGGCCGTCTGCGTGATGGCGCTTCTTTCCGCCCCGGCCGCCCTGGCCGCCGACAACTGGATCGGCTCCTGGAAGCTCGACACCGCGAAGTCGACGTTCAAGCCGGGGCCGATGCCGAAGAGCCTGACCCTGACGTACACCGCGACGCCCGACGGCGTGAAGTTCAGCTCGAGCGGCGTGGACGGCGAGGGCAAGCCGATGCAGAGCGACTTCGTCTCGAAGTTCGACGGCAAGGAGGTCCCCTACAAGGGGAATCCCAACGCCGACACGGCGTCGCCGAAGAAGATCGACGACAACACGTTCGAGAACACCTGGAAGAAGGGGGGCGCGGCGACGATCACCGCCCGCGGCGTCGTCTCCAAGGACGGCAAGACCCTCACGATCACCCAGAAGGGGAAGAACGCGAAGGGCGAGGCCGTGGAGGCCACCGGCGTCTTCGTGAAGCAGTAGCGCCCGGAGGTCCGGCGGCGATTCAGCTCCGCGCGCATTCCAACAATCGATTCAGAAGGAGGTACGTGATGCGGAAGTCTCTGTTCGTCGCTGCCTTGGCGGTCTGTGTCGTGATGCTGTTCGCGGGCTCCACGGCTCTGGCCGCGGAAAACTGGCTCGGCACCTGGAAGCTGGACGTCGCGAAGTCGACGTTCAAGCCCGGGGCCGATGCCGAAGAGCGTGACGCTGAAGTTCGCGGCGACGCCGGATGGGTTCGCCTTCACGTCGGATGGGGTCGACGCCGAAGGAAAGCCGACCCATACGGAGTTCTCCTCGAAGTTCGACGGCAAGGAGGTCCCTTACAAGGGAAACCCGAACGCCGACACGGCCTCTCCCAGGAAGATCGACGACAACAGCTACGAGGGCACCTGGAGGAAGGACGGAAAGATCACGATCACGCTCCGCGGCGTCGTCTCGAAGGACGGCAAGACGCTCACGATCACCCAGAAGGGGAAGAACGCCAAGGGCGAGGCCGTGGACGCCACCGGCGTGTTCGTCAAGCAGTAGCGCCCGGACGTCCGGCGGCGGCTCAGCGCCCCGCGCGGGAGGGCACCGGCTCGACGTCCGCGAGCCCGGGTGCCCTCCGCGCCTTCCGCCGGTCCAGCCGCTCCCGGATCGCCTCCATGACGAGGTAGAAGACGGGCGTCACGAAGAGCGTCAGGAGCTGCGAGAAGAGGAGGCCGCCGACGACGGCGAGGCCGAGCGGGCGGCGCGACTCGGCGCCCGCGCCGAGGCCGAGGGCGATCGGCAGCGTCCCCATGAGCGCCGCCATCGTCGTCATCATGATGGGGCGGAAGCGGACGACGCACGCCGTCGTGATCGCCTCGCGGGCGTTCCCCCCGTGCCGCCGCGCCTCGATCGCGAAGTCGACCATCATGATGCCGTTCTTCTTGACGAGTCCCACCAGCATGATGACGCCGACGAAGGCGTAGATCGAAAGCTCCACGTCGAAGAGCATCAGCGTCGCGAGGGCGCCGAACCCGGCGAACGGCAGCGCCGACAGGATCGTCAGCGGGTGGAAGAAGCTCTCGTAGAGGATTCCGAGGACCATGTAGATGACGAGGATGGCGACGGCGAGGAGGACGCCGAGCCCCTGCAGCGACGACTGGAAGGCCTGCGCCGTCCCCATGAAGCTCGTCTTGATCGTGGCGGGGAGGACGTTCCGCGCGACCTTGTCGACGGCCGCGACCGCCTCGCCGATCGCGACGCCGGGCTTCAGGTTGAAGGAGATCGTGACGGCCGGGAGCTGCCCGGCGTGGTTCACGGTCAGCGGCCCGAGGCTCGGGGTCATCTTCGCGACGGAGGGGAGCGGCACGAGGCTCCCCTTCGAGGAGCGGACGTAGAGGAGCGGGAGCGAGGACGGGTCGCGCTGGTACTGCGGCTCGACCTCCATGATGACCTGGTACTGGTTGTTCGGCGCGTAGATCGTCGAGATCTGCCGCGAGCCGTAGGCCGTGTAGAGGGCGTCCTCGATCCGCTGCGCGTTCAGCCCGACCGAGGCGGCCTTGTCCCGGTCGATCTCGACGTTCACCTGCGGGTTCTTGAGCTGCAGGTCGCTCGTGACGTCCTGGAGGCCCGGGATCTCCGCGCATCTTCGCCTCGAGGAGCGGGGCGTGGCGGTAGAGCTCCTCCGTGTCCGGGTCCTGGAGCGTGTACTGGTACTGGCTCTTCGTGAGCGTGCCGCCGATCCGGATCGGGGGCGGGTTCTGCAGGAAGACCCGCATGCCGGGGATCTGGGCCAGCTTCGGCCGGAGCTCCTGGATCGATCTGGTCGGGCGTCAGCTTCCGCCCGGGTCGCGGCTTCAGGCGCATGAAGACCATCCCGGAGTTGTTCGCGTTGCACGTTGTTGCCGCGGTTGCCGCAGCTCGACATGAAGTCCGCGATGTTCGGGTCGGCCCCGACCACGGCGGCCGACGGCCTGCTGGTGCTCCACCATCGACTCGAACGAGATCCCCTCGGCCGCCTCGGTGAACCCGAAGACCTGTCCGATGTCCTCGCTCGGGAGGAACCCCTTGGGGATCATCAGGAAGAGGACGGCGGTGAGGGCGAGGACGATCGCCGAGACGGCCAGCATGGTGCGCTGGTGGTCGAGGCTCCACGCGAGCCCCTTCTCGTAGACGCGGAGCATGGCGTCGAAGAACGCCTCGAGCGCCAGGTAGAGCCGGCCGTGGCGCTTCGCCTCCGCCTGCGGCTTCAGGAAGCGGCTGCAGAGCATCGGCGTGAGCGAGAGCGAGACGAAGCCCGAGACCAGGATGGCGACGCCGATCGTGACCGCGAACTCGTGGAAGAGCCGCCCGACGATCCCGCCCATGAAGAGGACGGGGATGAAGACCGCCGTGAGCGAGATCGTCATCGAGAGGATCGTGAAGCCGATCTCCTTCGAGCCGTCGAGGGACGCCTCGAGGACCCCCTCGCCCATCTCGATGTGCCGGACGATGTTCTCGAGCATGACGATGGCGTCGTCCACGACGAAGCCGACCGAAAGCGTGAGCGCCATCAGGGAGAGGTTGTCGAGCGATGTAGCCGAGGACGTACATGCAGGCGAACGTCCCGGCTGATCGAGAGCGGCAGCGCGAGGCTCGGGATGACCGTCGCCGAGAGGTTCCGGAGGAAGAGGAAGATGACGAGGACGACGAGGCCGAGGGTCAGGAGCAGGGTGAACTGCACGTCGCGCGACGGAGGCGCGGATCGACTCCGAGCGGTCGAAGAGGATGTTGAGCTTCGCCGAGCCCGGGAGCTGCGCCTGGAAGGTGGGGAGGAGCTTCCGGATCTCGCCGGCGACCTCGACGGTGTTCGTCCCCGGCTGCTTCTGGACCGCCAGGATGACCGCCGCGCTGGTCTGTTGAACCAGGCGGCGGTCTTGTCGTTCTCGACGCTGTCGAGCGCCCGCCCGATCTCCTCGAACTGCACGGGCGAGCCGTTCCGGTACGCGACGATCAGGGGGCCGGTAGTCGGCCGCCTCGGTCAGCTGGCCGGTCGCCTCGACCGTGTACGCCGTCGTCGGGCCCCAGAGCGTGCCGGTCGGGATGTTGACGTTGGCGCCTCGGACCGCGTCGGCGACCTCGTCGATGCCGATCCCGCGCGTCGGCGAGGGCGCGGGGGTCGACCTGGACGCCGCACGGCGTACTTCTGCGCGCCGAAGACCTGGACCTGCGCGACGCCGGAGACGGTCGAGATGCGCTGCGCCATGTTCGTCTCGGCGTACTCGTCGACGATCGAGAGCGGCAGCGTCGCGAGGTGAGCGCGAGGTAGAGGATCGGCTGGTCCGCCGGGTTGACCTTCTGGTAGGCGGGGGGCTCGGCATGCCGGGCGGCAGCTGCCGCGACGCGGCCGGATCGCCGCCTGGACGTCCTGCGCGGCGGCGTCGAGGCTCCGGCTCAGGTGAACTGCAGCGTGACCTGCGTGACCCCGAGGACGCTCGACGAGTTCATGGTGTCGAGGCCGGCGATCGTCGTGAACTGCCGCTCGAGCGGCGTCGCGACGGCCGAGGCCATCGTCTCCGGGCTCGCACCCGGAAGGCGCGGCCGTGACCTGGATCGTCGGGAAGTCGACGTTCGGAGGTCGGAGACGGGCAGGAGCCGGTACCCCATGATGCCGAAGAAGAGGATCGCCAGCATGACGAGCGTCGTCATGACCGGCCGCCGGATGAAGATCGCGGAGATGTTCATGGCCGTCTCCGCGCTCCGCGCTTGGCGGATCGACCGACCCGGAGCCCGGGGGCGAGGCGCATCTGGCCGTCCGTCACGACGCGGTCGCCCGGGGCGAGGCCCGACGTGACGAGCGGCCCAGGTGCCCCAGCGCCGCTCGACGGTCACCGGGCGGGCCTCGACCGTCGGTCGGCTTGACGACGTAGACGTACGTGCCGGACTGCCCGGTCTGGATCGCCTCGACCGGCGCCACCGTCGGCGCCCGCGTCGACCTTGAGCGTCATGGCCACGTTGACGTACTGGCCGGGCCAGAGCGCGCGGTCGCTGTTCGGGAACGACGCCTTGAGGAGGATGGTGCCCGTCGTGGCGTCGACCGCGTTGTCGAGGAACGTCAGCTCGCCCGGTCTCGGGCTTGGCCGCCTGCGGGCGTCGCGACGACCGTCCAGCTCGACCCCGGCGGAGCGCTGCTTGACCTCGTCGAAGGCGCTCTCCGGGACCGCGAACGAGACGTAGACGGGCTCGACCTGGTTGATGACGACGAGCGGCTTGTCGTCGTTCGCCTTGACGACGTTCCCGGGGTGGACGAGGAGGCTCCCGGTCCGGCCCGGCGCGGGCGCGGTGATCCGGCAGTACTCCAGGTTCAGGCGGGCGTTCTCGATCGACGGCCTCGTCGCCCTGCGACGTCGCCTTCAGCGCCTCGGCGTTCGCCTTCGCCTGGTCGTACTGCTCCCGCGTGATGTACTCCTTCTGGATCAGCTCCTCGTAGCGCTTGAGCGTCTGCTCGCGCCTCCGTGAGGCGGGCGCGGTCGCGCGCGAGGTTCGCCTTCGACTCCGCGAGCGCCGCCTCGAACGGCCGCGGGTCGATCTGGAAGAGGAGGGCGCCGGCGGCGACGTCCTCTCCCTCGCGGAAGCCGACGCTCGTGACCTCGCCCGCCGACCCGCGGCTTGACCGCCACGGTCGATACCGCCTCCACGTGCCCGATGGCCACGAGGTCCTTCGGGACGTCGAGGCTCTTCACCTCGGCGAGCCGCACCGGCGCCGGCGGAGGCGGCGCCGGGCCCGGCCCCCTTCCGGGCGCACCCTCCGGGACAGGTCCGGGCAAGGCGAGGGCGGCGAGCGCGAGCGCCGCGCGGAGGCCGGACGAGCGGTGCTTCTCATGGGGCTTCCTTCACGGCCGGCTCGATCGAGCCGACGTCCTGCGCGAGCTGGGCGAGGGCGAAGAGGAACTCGGCGCGGGCCCGCGACGTCCTGCGCGCGGGCGCGAGGCGAGCGCGCTCTCGGCGGTCGAGAAGGTCGAGGATGCTCCCGACGCCGGCCGTGTAGCGGCCGCGCGTCACCGTCCGCCGCTCGCGTGCGCTCGCGAGGAGGTCGCGCGTCGTCCGGATCCTCTGGCGCGGCGGTCTTCACGCTGTAGTAGCTGGACCAGACCTCCTGGATGACCTGCTGCTCGAGGCCGGCCACGTTCGTCTCGGCGACTCGCGGCCTCCTCTTCGGCCTTCCTCAGGTCGTAGACCTTCTGGAAGCCGGAGAAGACGCGGGATCCGGAGGAGGAGCCCGGCGGAGTAGACGTCGACCGCACGGCAGGGCGCTCGACCCCCGAGTAGTAAGTTGCGGCCGTAGCGCGCCGGCGCCGCCCAGGGTCGGGAGCGCAGCCGAGCGGACCGACCGCGACGTGCGCCTTCGCGGCGAGGGCCGCGCGTCCGCGCGGCCGCGAGGTCGGGCCGCTGCTTCTCCGCCAGCGCGATCAGGTCGTCCACGGTCTGGTTCACGCGGTCGAGGTCGAGATCCCGTGGCAGGTCGCCCGCCTCGACCGGGGTGTTGGCGGGGACGCCGAGGGCCGTCGCGAGGGCGCCCCGGATCACCGCGATCTGGCCCTGTCGACCGTCTCGTACGACAGCCGCTGCTGGGAGACGACCGTCTGCGCCTGGAGGACGTCGGCGATCGTGGCGACGCCCGCGTGATTCCGCTCCTGGGCCGCCCGGAGGTTCTCCTCGGCCTGCTTCAGGCTGGCGGCCTGCGCCTCGAGGAGCGCCTTCGCCCCCTCGTAGCCGTAGTAGGCCTGGAGGACCTGAAGGATGACGTCGTTCAGGTCGCGTCGTGGAGCAAGTTCGCCTCGTCCAGGGCCAGCTTCGCCTCCTCGATGTCGGCGCTCCGGCCGCCGAAGTCGAGGAGGAGCCAGTTCAGCAGCGCGCTGGGGCCGTAGGTCGTCTGGTAGTAGATGCTCTGCCCGTTGAACGCCGCGTTCTTCTGCCGGAGATAGGAGCCGTCCACCTCCACGTTCGGGTAGTACGCCGACCGCTCGCTCCCGACCGTCGCGGCCGCCGCCGCGCGCGCCGGAACCACGCCTGCCGGGTGGCGGGGTTGTTCCGGAGGGCAACGTCGACCGCCTCATCGCGGTGGAGATCGTCTTCGGCGCCGTCGCCGGCGGGCGGGAGTTCCGGCAGCGCGACGGCCGGCGGGGCCGATGGCCGGCGGTGCGCGGCGGCATCGGGCCCCATCAGCTTTTCCGGAGCCGGCGGCGTCGAGGCGTCGACGAACGCCTTCGGCCGCATCTCGACGCAGCCGGACAGGAGCGCGGCCGCGGCGGCCAGCGCGGCGGGAGGCCACGGCCTCATGACGCCTCCTTCTTCCTCGCGATGCCGTGGACGAACGTCCCGCAGACGGTCCCGCGAAAGGGCGCCGGGCGTGTCCGCCTTCTGCCGGTAGAGGAGGACGCCGCGGAGCATCCCGAGGAAGAGCTCGGCGCCGATGCGCGAGTCGACCGGGCGGAAGTCGCCGACCGCGGCTCCCCGCGCGAGCGTCTCCCGGACGAACGCGACGAGCGCGTCGCGCCGGCCCCGGACTTCCTGCTCCCTCGCCCGGAGCCGCCGGCCGTCCCGGTGCGAGATCATGTAGAACGACGGCCGGATCCAGAAGATGCGGAGGATCTCGCGGGCGAAGAGGGCCAGGGTCTCCGGCCGGTGGCCGGTCGACGAGCCCCGGATCGGCGAGCACGGCGTCCATCTCGTCGAAGCCGCCGAGGACGGCCGCGTAGTAGAGGTCGTCCTTCGTCGGGAAGTAGCGGTAGAGCGTCCCCTTTCCGACCCCGGCCTCGCGGGCGATCTCCTCGGTCAGGACGTCGTGAAATCCCTTCCGGGCGAAGACGTCCGTCGCCGCCCTGAGGATCACCGCCCTCTTCGCCTCGGTTCGCGTGCGCGCCATCGTGTCGACGGAACGGACCTTGCCAGTTCCGTTATCCCATCTTACGCGAGCTGCGGAGCGAGAGGGTTTCCGGGGAGTTGCGATAGCCTCTCAATCCTCATTTCGATTGTCTCGAAAGGAGCTCGCTCGATGAAGAAACAGATCCTCGCGGCCGCCGCGGCTACGGTCGCCGCCGTCCTCTTCGCCGCCGCCCCTCCGCTCGACGCCCAGTTCCAGGGACCGCTGCCGAGCCAGAACGCGAAGGTCATGCAGCGGATCGGCGTGACGGACTTCAACGTCTCGTACAGCCGTCCGAACGTGAAGGGCCGGAAGATCTGGGGCGACCTCGTCCCCTACGACAAGCCGTGGAGGACCGGCGCGAACGCCGCGACGACCTTCAGCTCGACGGACGACCTCGAGGTCGAGGGGAAGAAGCTGGCGGCCGGATCCTACAGCATCGTGACGATCCCCGGGAAGGAATCCTGGATCGTCGCCTTCAACCGGGACCTCGACCTCTGGGCGAAGACGGACTACGACGAGAAGAAGGACGCCCTCCGGGTCACCGTCAAGCCCGAGGACCTGCGGACCCGCCATCGAGACGTTCACGATCGTCTTCCGGAACGTGACGCCAGACGGCACGCAGCTGACGCTTCAACTGGGACCGGCTGCGGGTCCCGGTCGCCCTGAAGGTCGACACGAAGGGGCTCGTCCTCGCGAAGGGGCGCGCCGCCGTCGGCGGCCGCGAAGGCCGACGACTGGGAGACGCCGCTCGCCGTCGGGCGGACCTTCTTCAACGAGAAGATCGGAAACCCGGGCGAGGCGCTGTCGCTCGCGGACCGCTCGATCGGATCAAGAAGACGCTCGGGAACACCGCGCTGAAGGCGCGGATCCTGGCGGCGGACGGCAAGTACGCCGAAGCGGTGAAGATGGGCGAGGAAGCGGTCGCGCTGGCGAAGGCCTCGCCCGACAAGCCGAACATCGAGGCGTTCGAGAAGAGCCTCGCGGAGTGGAAGGCGAAGAAGTAGCCCGGCCCGGCGGGGCGCCGCGTCTCGCGAGCGGCGCCCCGTAGACTCCCTTCGTGCCCCCCCGCGAAACGCTCTTCTCGGCCCGCTACTTCACGATGTGCGGGTTCACCTTCACGGTCTTCCTCTCGGCGTTCCAGATCTTCCCGACGGCGCCCTACCGGATCCTCGACCTCGGAGGGGACCGGTTCGCCGCGGGGCTCTTCCTCGGCCTCCAGACCTGGGCGTCGGCCGTCTCGGCCCCGTTCACCGGCGCGCTCGGGGACCGGATCGGGCGCCGGAAGATGCTGGTCGGCTGCAGCCTCGTCGCCGCCTTCTTCTCGGTCCTCTACGCCGTCGTCCCGACGTGGCCTCTCCTCGTGTCGTGCGTCCTCGTCTACGGCGTCTTCTGGTCGGGCCTCCTCGCCGCGTCGTCCGCCTACATGACCTCGATCATCCCGCCCTCCCGCCGGGCGGAGGGGATCGGGTACTGGGGGATGTCGACGATGCTGGCGGTCGCCGCGGCCCCGGCGCTCGGCCTCTTTCTCTACCGGAAGGGGTGGACGGCGGTCTGCGCCTCCTCGGCGGTGCTCAACCTCGTCATGGCGGGAATCGCCTTCACGCTCCCCGAGATCCGGCCGCCCCGCCCGGAAGGGGAGGGCCGGAGGCGTCTCGCCGACCTCGTCGAGTGGCGCGTCCTGGCGCTCTCCGGCGCGCTCTTCCTCTCCTCGTTCGGTTACGGCGGCGTCATCAGCTTCGCCGCGCTCTGGACGGACCAGAACGGCATCGCCCCACGCGGGATCTTCTTCACGTCGTTCGCCCTCGTCCTCCTCGTCACCCGGGCGTTCAGCGGCCGGCTGGCCGACCGGATCGGGCCGAAGAAGCTCCTGATCCCCTGCTTCGTCCTGACGGCTCTGTCGCTCCTCCTTGTCAGCGTCGCGACGACCCGGGGCCTCCTCGTCCTCGCCGCGGCGCTCTACGCCGTGAGCTACGGCAACATCTACTCGTTCTTCGTCGCCCACCTCCTCCCGCACGTCGCCCCGGAGCGGCGGGGAGGCGCCTTCGGCGCGCTCCTCGCCGCGCTCGACACGGGCATCGGCACCGGCTCGATGGCGCTCGGCTTCCTCGCCGACCGGGCCGGCTACCCGCCGGCGTTCCGGGTCGCCGCGGGCCTCGCGGCCCTGTCGCTCCCGCTCTTCCTCCTGATCGAGCGGCGGTTCCTTCCCCGGGACGCCGGGCCGCATTGAGCGGCCTTCCGGGCTGCTCGTCTCACGGCGTCGCCGGCGAGATCACGAGGTTCGAGAACCACCCTTCCGTCTCGTCGCCGATCCAGAGGGCGATGGCGCCGGGGGCCGGCTCCTGTTTGAGGTCGCCCACGATCAGCGCGGGGTGCGGCGCGCGGTTGACGTAGAGGCGCGCCTTCGCTCCCGCGAACTCGATCCGGAGGTGCGTCCAGCCCGCCGGATCGATGTCCGCGTACGACTCGTAGACGCCGGGGTACTCCGTCCGCAGCCGGCTCCAGGAAAAGTCGGGCATCGCCTCGTACTGCGTCGAGTGGTTCCGCCGGAGCTGGTCCTCCGCGCGGGCGTTCGTCGGCCGGATGTAGAAGCAGTCGAACGTGTCCCGACTTCGCCGCGAGCCGGAACGCGACGCCGATGAAGCCCCTGGCCGTCGCGGACGCGCCCGCCGCGGGCGGCCGACCACGTCCACCTCGACCGTTCCGTCCCGCAGGGAGATCCCCTTGAGGATCGCCATCCCTTCTCCTCGCAGGCCGGGCTTGAACCGGAAGGCGGACGGACGCTCTCCCGAGATGGGTCGCCTCCTCCAGATCCACCTTGCGGGGCTCGAAGGCGGCGGCGTCGAGCCCGTTCCGGGCGGATCCGTCCGCCGCGGAGGCGGGGCCGACGCGGAGGGCCGCGGCGAGGAGGGCGCAGGCCGGCAGCACGGCCGCGGCGATGCGCGAAGCGCGCGAGGTGCGGAGACTCATGCGCGCTCTACGGTCCGCTCCGCGGCCGGGTTTCACCCTCCGGGACGAAAGAGCGCTTCCGCGTGACGAAAGCGTTGCAACTTCCCGGGTTCGAGCCCCGTATCAGGGCCGGGCCGCCCACGGCCCGGAGGGGACTCATGAATCGTCGGCTGATGCCCGTCGCTTTCGCCCTGGCGCTCGCGACCGGCGTCGCGCGCGCGGACAATCCGGTCACGATCGGGGAGGGGATTGTCGTTCCGCCGCGGATGGTGTCGTCACGGACCCTGGGCGAGGAGCGTGCGGTCTACATCGCCCTCCCGGTCTCCTATGCCCGGACCCAGCGGCGCTATCCCGTCCTCTATCTCACCGACGCGGCGGAGAAGTTCATGCACACGCAGGCCACGGCCGCCTTCCTCGCTCGGAACGGCCTGATGCCCGAGGTCATCGTCGTGGCCGTCGGGAACACCGACCGGCCGAGGGACCTGACGCCCTCGAGGAACGAGGCCCGCCCCACGAGCGGCGGCGCGGACCGCTTCCTGGAGTTCTTCGAGAAGGAGCTGATCCCGTACATGGAGAGCCACTACCGGACGGCGCCGTTCCGGATCTTCGCCGGACACTCCCTGGGCGGACTCTTCGCGCTGCACTCGATGCGGGCGAAGCCCGGGCTCTTCGACGCGGTGATCGCCGTCAGCCCCTGGCTGCAGTGGGACGGCAGGAAGGAACAGGCGCTCCTGAAGGCGTTCTTCGCGGGCGACGGAGTGAAGACGCGCGTCCTCTTCTACGCCTCCGGCAACGAGGGGAAGGCGATGAGCGAGGGCGTGGAGGCGCTGGCGAAGGGGCTGGAGCCCCGGAAGGGGAACGGGCTCCGGGTCGGCAGCGCGCACTTTCCCGACGAGAACCACGGCTCGGTCGTCCTTCCCGCCCACTACGCGGCCTTCCGGATGATCTTCGAGGGTTGGGCGATGCCCCTCGACGCCGCGGGCAAGGAGAGCCCGGTGACCCTGGAGCAGCGTCAGGAAGTACTACGCGAGCCTGAGCGAGCGCCTCGGTCTCGCGATCGTCCCTCCCGAAGCGACCGTCAACGACGCCGGCTATGCGGCGCTCGAGCAGCAGGACGTTCCCGATGCGGTCGACCTCTTTCGCTTCAACGCCGCGACGTATCCCGAGAGCCCGGCCGTCTGGGCGGGCCTGGGAGAAGCGCTCGCGGCGAAGGGGGACCTCCCAGGGGCGCTCGAGAGCTTCTCGAAGGCAGAGGCGATCGGAAAGGCGACCGGCGAGCCCCGGACCCCCCTCTACCACGCGGCGGCCGAGAAGGTCCGCGCGGAGATGGAGAAGAACGCGTCGGCCCGGTGACCGGCCCCGACGTGCTCTCTCCGCCTCCTGTTGGAGGGTCACTCCGTGGGCCTTCAGCCGGCGCTGCAGCGCGCCGTCAGGCGTGCGCTTTCGAAGCTCGGGGGTTGGCCGGGCGCGAGGCGAGAAGCGCGCGAACGAAAATGACGATGAAGAGCGCGAGAAGGATGGATGAAGCGATGACGTAGGGAAGCCAGGACTGCTGAACGAGCTGGGCGCTGACGATGCTGGCCCAGGGATTTCGGGTGAGCCGGTAATAGCCGCGTACGACGAGAGACTCCAGCGGCCGAACCCCGGCGACGAGGACCACGAGGCAGAAGACATGGATCAGGAACCGGCGCAGCGTGAACGGCGTAAGGCGCGCGATGGTGCGCAGAATGAGATACCCGCCGACCGTGAGCCAGAGTGCGGCCAGCGAAAGCGCGATGACGACCGCAGGCTCGGTGGCGCCGGGATGATATTCCGCGATGAGTTCATCCATGCGTACTCCGAGTCGGCAGGGGCGCGGCTGCCAACGCCGGCCTCAGGCCCGGTGCTTTCGCACGCTCAACGATATCGCACCCGACGGCAAGCGAGGGCGGTCAGCCTCCCGGCTTCCCTATTTCAGTTCGAATTCGACGAGCACGGCCCTCTCCGGGCCTTCGTTGACGAGCGTGTGCGTGACCGCGGTCTCGACCCAATGGAAATCGCCGGCCTTGACCGGATGCGCCATGGACCGGCCATCAGGCGAGGACATGCGCAGGTTCATGTCGGTCGCGGCCACGAGCAGGTACGGACGCGCGTGGGTGTGCTGCGCCGATCCGGTGCCCGGACCAAGCTCGTAACGGTAGACCCGCATTCGCGGATTCTCCGCCTCGGGTGCCGTGATCGAGGGCGAGGCTGGGCCGTCCGGCCGCTTCAGGATCTGCACGTCGACGACGTCGAACAGCGTCGTGCCGACGTTTTGGACCCGATGCGTGTACGGTTTCCGCTCGTTGGCTCGCGCCGAAACGACACCCGGAGACAAGAACTCGGGCGGCCCTGGCGACTCCCCGAGCCTCTCTCCCGTCACCGTCGCTTTGCTCAGACGGACGGCTGCGTCGTCTCGGGAGTGCGTGTGCATCAGCGTGCTCTCCCCGGGCTCCAGAGTCACGCGAAAGACCTGCACGTAGTCGTTCTTCAGGACCGTCTTGTGATGCGGCTCCTCCTCGACCGGTACCGCGACGTCCTGGGCGGACGACCCCGCGGCCGCGACCGCGAAAAGGGCGACGAGTCTGATCTTCATTCATCCTCCGCGTCGAGGGTGCCCGCGGCCGGGACCTCTGGTCAATCGGGCCGAGGAGTGCCCTCCCGTTTCGCCTGACGATACCGCGCTCGGCGGGGATCGGATCGAGTCCGCTGCCACCCGGGTCAGGCGCCGTTCTTCAAAAAGGCCGCGACCTCGGACATGACTTCCTTCTGGTGCCCGACCCAGAGATGCCCGCCGCTCGGATAGCCGATGAAGCGCGCGCGGGGGATGTGCTCGGCGCTGTATCGCGCGCCCTCGTAGGTTCCGTACAGGTCGTCAGCCAGGCTGAAGATGAGCGTCGGCGCGGCGATCCGCTCGAGTTCGTAGCGCGGCAGCGAAGGGATGATCGCGGCGTCGTTGAGCAGCCCCAGCCGGCGCAGATTGACCGGCAGGATCCACTCCAGCACCTCGGCGACCCGCTTACGTTCTTCGGCGCTCGCGTTCTCCACCACGGATGGCGGCGTGCCGAGAATCGCCCGATACACGGTTCCGCGCGCAAGGCGCGACGCGATCCAGAAGAGGAAGTCCGACCTGAGCGCCGTATCGAACAGGAAAGCCGTTCCAGCCGGCGCCTTTTTCGGCGTCGAGCCCTCCAGCCTCTTTTCGATGTGGGCGGGATAGGCGGCCGGGACGAGGAGGACGAGCGCGCAGGTGCGATTCGGGTGTCGCAGCGCGAACTGCATCGACGAGGGGGCGCCGGCGGAGGCGCCGACCACCGCGGCGCGCTCGATCTTCAGCGCATCGAGCAGGCACGCGTGCGCGTCGGCTTGCGCTTCCGCCGAAGCGTCCGCAGGGAGTGGCGTGCGAAGGTAGCCAAAACGTGACAGGGCGATCACGCGGAAGCCCCGCTCGACCAGCGGCTCGGAAAGCAGCAGGCCCTGGTCGAATCCGCCGCCGGCGCCGTGCACGACGAGAACCGGCGGACCGTCGCCGGCGACCGCGTACTCGATCTGCCCGCAAGGCGTTGCGACGATCCTGCTGCCAGCCGAAATGCGCTCCCGCGCTCGACGAATATCGCGGCGATAGCCGAGAGAGAGAAGCGCGATCAGCCCGGCGACAGGAAGGACGACGAGAATCGCGACCGCTCGACGCGCACGCATGTTCAACACTTCGATTCTCGGCCGGACCTGACGCTTGACGGTTGGCGGCTCAGCGGCCACGGCGGCGAAGCCGACGGGGTCCGCTGCAGCCGCTGGTTAGGCGGCTGAGCGCCCCTCATCAAATGACTCCGATAAAGGCAGCGATGTTCATCACTCTATGCGGAACTCAAAGAGTCTATTGGTAAGCACGGTCATCTGTAGGTATGGACTTACGTGGATGCTCTCCATCCGAGCCGAGGCGCGATACACTCCCCGCACCCAGCCACCCTCGAGACCCCACTTTGTTGCGTCAGTCTTTATGACGTGTGTCTTCCCAGGACCGATCTTGCAGACCGGGAGAGCGTGTGGGAGTTCGAATTTCGGCCTTGACACGACAGGTATGGAACCGCCCTCGCGGCCGTCTCGGTAGACGGCAACCAATGTGATTCCGATTGTTTCCGCGTTGCCCGAGGTTGGTACCGTCGAAAGGCATGGCACCGAGATATCAACGCCAAGCCGATTCGTCAGGACGATGGTTAACCAGACCGGCTCGCCTAGCTTCGGAGTTGCAGATTCGACGTGCCCTTCGAGGACAAGCAGGCCGGGAGCCTCGGTCCTTGATGACCCGCCCGACATGCACGCCATGAGGGCAACGAGAACAGAGGCTATCACCATTGACCTCATGGGCTGCGGCTCAACGATACCGCGCTCAGCGCCGGGCGCAAGCGAGTCCGCTGCAGCCGCGGGTTAAGCCGCTCCTGACTCAGGCGATGACCCGTTTCGCACGAGGACGATCTTGCCTGTCACGCCTCCCTTCTCAAGCAACTCCTGCGCGCGTCTTGCCTCGACGAGCGGGAATCGGTGTGCGACCAGCGGCTTGATCTTCTGCTGCTTGAGGAGGTCAAGAAGGGCGATCAAGTCCTGTCGGAACAACGCGGGTTTGAGCCGTTTGAGAGTCTGGATGCTGTAAGGGACGACCCGCCTCCGCCCCGGGACAAGCCAGCCGCCGACGATGTACAAACCGAAGAGGGCGGTTCCACGAAAGCGCTGACGACGACCTGGGCGATCTGCAGCCAATGCTCCGCCTCGCAGCGCGGTAGTGAGGCCATAGCCCACCACCCTTCCGCCAGGACGGAGAGCCTGGCGCGATTCCCAGAGGTGGCTGCCGGCGAGCGGATCGAAGACGGCGTCCACGCCCTCGCCCGTGAGCCGGTGGATCTCCTTCACGTAGTCCTGATTCTGGTAATCGATCGGGATACCGCCCAGGTCGGAAACGGCCGGTGCGCTTCGCGATGAACAGGTCCCGTACATCTCCAATCCGGCGACACGACCAAGCTGCAGGAGTGCCGTGCCGACCCCGCCTGCAGCGCCGTGGATCAGCACGCGCTGGCCCGGCCTGACGTGAGCCGAATGATGCAGCATCTGGTACGCCGTGATGTAGTTCAGCACGAGGCTAACAGCCTCGGCGGCGTCCAACCCGGATGGCACCGGGACCAGCTCACGTTGCGGCAGGCAGACGTACTCCGCGTACGCACCGTGGATGGGCAGCGCGGTAACGATCTGGCCTGGTTCGAAGCCAGAGGTGCCGGCGCCGAGCCGATCGACCACACCGACCAGATCCCAACCCGGTGTGAAGGGCACCGGGGGCGTCTCGGGATGTGTGCCCTCGCGCGCCATCACGTCGGGGAGGGAGACTCCTGCGGCCTGCACCCGAACCCGAACTTCGCCGTTCTTCGGCTCGGGGCACTCTTCTTCAACCACCTGAAGCGCGTCAGGCCCGCCGTAGTGAGTAACGACGATGCGCGTGTGTCTCATGGTCCACTTCCTGCCCGCCGGACACTCGACCTGATGCGGCCTAACGATATCAAGCTCAGCGGCGAGCGCAGCGAGTCCGCTGCAACGCGTGGTGGGCCGTGCGGCACACCCATGAGGCGCTCAGGTGCACTCGTTCACCGCTGCAGGAAAACACGCAGCGGTCGGACTTCCACGGAACGAATCGCTAACTCCGCGGCCGCGAATCACGGTTGGCCTTCATCAAGACGGCGATGAAAAGGATGACGGACAGGCCGGCGAGGCTGAGGAAGACGACATTAAGTGGGCGGCCTTCAAGGGCCGGTGACAGGCCTGCGTAGAGAAGCAAGAGCGCGGCGAGTGCGAACGACACGAGTTCCGTAATGTTCTTCATGATTCGGTACGAGAGTGAGGGGCGGCTAGTGGCACTGTGTCGTCCCTTTTCGCCAAGGACCAGGCCGCCTGACGATATCGCGTTCCGTGGCGAGCGTAGCGAGTCCGCTCCAGCGCGTTGTGAGACGGCAGTGCTTGTGACTGCGCCCGATGCGGTCGTCTCGCATCTTCGGCGAGCATTCCACTACTTGCTGGGACGTCCCTCCGCAGCGGGCTTGAAGTCGAACTTGCCCTTGCCCTCCTGATAGAACACGCAGTTGCTTCCGGGGCGGCAACCGCTCACGTGCACCCAGTTGGCTGGCATCAAGACGATCGACCCTGGGCCAAAATCCCTGGCCGACGCCGTGTCTGTGCCGGTGTACCAGACCCCGCTGATGATCACATTCTTCAGCTCACTGCTGTGTGCGTGGAGTGGGTTGTCCGTTCCGGCGGGCACTTTGCGCATCTGCGTATACGCGCCCTTCGTAGGGTCACCCGAGAGCACGGCGAACTGCATGCCCTTCCTCTGTGGCAGGTCGGTCCAGCTTAGATCCGTGAACGACACCATCAGCGGCGCGTCGCCCTCCGTCGCCGGTGGAGCCGGCCTGGCCACCTCTTCGGCGAGCGCCGCCGTTGAAAGACTGACCGCCGTCATCAGTACGAAGAGTTTCATATGTGCACCTCCTTGATTCGGAAATCTTCCTTCCAGCCGTCTAACGATATCGGCTCAGTGGCGCGCGTAGCGGTTCTGCTGCAACGCGGGGTTAGGCGCCGACACGAAGTACGCCTCGTCACCTCAGGGCCACGGGGGCGGCACCTCTCCTTTTAGCGCGCTCTCGATTCGCGCTCGGAACGCCGAGTCTCCGCGCGCCTTCATGGCTCCATCGGCGACTCGTTTGGCCTCCGCCGTCCGACCATTCACCACCAAGAGCGCGACGAGGGTCCCGACACCATTTGAGAGACTCTTGTCGGCAATGTCGCTCATCTCCTGTCGAAATTCAGAGTCGCCTGCGATCTTCTTCTCTTCCGAGTAGAGCCGAACCATCCGCTCCAGAGAACGATCCGGGTCTAATAGATATCTGCCACAGACGCCATATTCCTTAGCCGTGACCAACGAAGGCTGCGCGAGGTCATACACGGCCGAAGCCGTGGCCGGGCTATTCGCGTCCAGCCAAAGAAAAAGCTCTACGGTCTTCGCGTCCTCGGCGAGCACCCCGTTTATGGACCTGAAATCGTGGAAGCTGTGACGAGAGTCTTTCGATTCACGGACCTTGGCGGCCGCGTCATCTCGTTCAGCCTTCAGTTTCTCTAGTGCCGGGGGATAGGAGTCTGAAAGCGTCTTCCAGTAGCTCAAAGCGAACGACAGTCGAACTCCGTACATCGCAGGCGCGTACTTCAAGGCGTTCTCAAAAAACCACACGTGCTTCGCTAGCGCTTCGGCATACCGACCCGACGTAACATCGGCCTTGGCCTCGTCGAGAATCGCCGATGGATGCGGATTCTCACCGGGACTCCACGGAGCTTGCCCAGCGGCGGATCCGCAAAACACAACGCCGAAGAACCAGAGAGCAGAGACGTCCC
The DNA here is from genome assembly GCA_963821435.1 of uncultured Acidobacteriota bacterium. Classification (GTDB taxonomy): domain Bacteria; phylum Acidobacteriota; class Thermoanaerobaculia; order UBA5066; family UBA5066; genus DAOMFB01. Next base: position 42,267 of record CAWGDR010000012.1, on the reverse strand, counting down.
TTGTGAATTTCGTCATAGCCGAGCCTGACGATATCGCGTTCAGCGGCGCGCGCAAGCGCGTCCGCCGCAATGAGGTGTTATGCCGCCCTGAACCGTCGGTACGAACGAGCGTAGAGCGCAGCTAGAAGTAGAGTGCCCGCGGCCGTGACGATAGAGAGAAGAAACACTCTGGCCTTTGACGCCGCCTCCTGAACGAGGCGGACCTCCGATTCGGCATATCCACGACGAGTGTGTTCAATGGAGGCAGGCAGCTTCGTGCGCAGCGCCTCCTGGACTTCTGGGTTAGGCGACGACTGGTACTTCTGGCGTACCCTCTCGATTTCCGCTAACGCTTTGCGAGCTAGTTCGGGTTGTGCCGCAGCGAGCCTTGTTGTGCCACGCCATGAGTCGAAGCTGAGGCAGGCCCAGAAGATGACCGCTGCCGCAATAACGAAGCCGAGAACCGCGGCCGTGAAGATGCCAGTATTGGCGTCCGGTACCCACTAGTAGCACGCAGAGCACCCTGGAATAGGACGATGATGAGGAGGCCGTCGAGTATGTCGTGGGAGCCCGGGACTAGGCGAAGCAGGGCGAAGGCGCCGCCAGACAAGCACAGCCCGACGAACCAGAGTGGAACTCCGCCGAGTCGGGGTGAGCCAAACGAGACGCTGCTCAATGGGCGGCCTAACGATATCAAGCTCAGCGGCGAGCGTAGCGAGTCCGCTGCAGCGTTGTTAGGCGGGGCGACGCCGCCGACGCTGCTTGGCCGATACCGAACGAATGACCACCGGCCCGCGGCCGGTGCGCGCAAACGGCACGCGATTGCGAGCGATGGCCTCGTCGATCAGGCGCGCGACCGCCGGACGAGCGAGTGTGGACGCGCCCTCCAGGTGAATCCAGCGCGTCTGGTTGCCGGACCCCCGCAACAATTTCTCAGGATCCGGCAATCCCTTACCACGATTGAAGTACAGCCTCACGCCGTCCGCGCTCGCGCGGATTGCAAGAACGCCCTCGTACCCGCGCTCGTTCGGTGAATAGCTGATGACGAAGCAGTCGCGATATTCATACACCACCTCATGGGCGGTGGGCAGACGCTTTCGCAGCCACCGTCGCATTGCGCCGATGAGCCGTTGATGCGCGGGCGCGAACTTGGCGATAAGCGTACGCAACTCGGCTTCTGCCGATCGTCGCGCCACCGCAGACTGGGTGCTCAGCTGTGAAGTGCTCATGACTTGAAGATCCGCCTAACGCCGCGGTTCAGCGGCGGCGCGCAGCGCCGTCCAGCTGCAACCGCTTGTTAGACCGTGTGCCACAACTAACGAACTAGCAGATCCAGTTTGCGCACATCGAGACCGGCCTCGCGATAGTACTTCCGAGTCAGCTCAAGAGCGGTGAATCCATCCTCGTAGGCAGCAAAGCCACCGTTGACCGCCTTGTCCAGATAGATGAGGCCGCCCTCGACGATGAAAAGGATCAGCGCTGGTTCCGGTGAGTCGTCGGTGATGACCAGCGTGTGAGCCTCGCCGGCGGGTTCGTAGATATATGTTCCGGGCTTTGCAACCCAGTCATGCTCCAGGTACCGCCAGTGACCACTCATCGTATAGCCATGAACAGTGCCAACGTGGTAGTGAACGCCCAGCTTGGCGCCGGGGAGACCCTTCAGAATGACGCTGAATCCTCCAGACGTGACATTAAAGCAGCACGGCTGGAACCACACACCTTCCGCATAAGGAACCCAGAGGCGGTCGTCCTCGACGTTGATCTTGGCAATAAAGTGTTCGCGGCTCCTTCGACTCGGATCGAGGCCGTCGGTGAAACTGTTGAAGGCAGTGATCGGCAATGTGTCTCCTTTTGTCATCTCAATGATCACATCGGCCTAGGTCTAACTAGTATTCGGCTGCACGGGAGAAGGCCGTTTAGGCTGCACTGACTGCAGCCTATCCCGGAGACCGTTGAAGCCGAGATTCATCGAAATGCCCTTGTCGCGGTTCAGTTTACGCCCGGGAATCTGGTTAGATTCGATCCGAATCTAGGCGGCGCTGCCTGCAGCCTAGTACCCGACGAAAGAGGCTGCCAGAACGAACGTCTGCAGCCGGGAATCCCGTGCGTTACTCCGCCTTCGCCCGCTTCGAATCCCAGTACATGTAGGCGATCAGGACGAGGTAGAGGAACCCCGCCAGGAGCTCGCCGTTCGCGTTCTCGAAGCTGTAGGAGAGCGGGCCGAGGCTCACCTTCGTCTTGAGGTACTTCAGGAGCGCCGCGATGACCCCCATGATGGCGCCGCCCGCGATGAAGCCCGACGCGATGAGGGTGCCCGCGCTGGGTGCGCGCGGCCTCGAGCTTCTCGTCCTTCCCGGCCGACTTCGAGACGAAGTAGGCGACGAGGCCGCCGACGAGGAGCGGCGTGTTCAGCTCCTGCGGGATGTACATCCCGAGGGCGAAGGCGAGCGAGGGGACGCCGATCATCTGCATCGTCATCGCGATCAGCGCGCCGACGCCGTAGAGGAGCCACGGGACGGGCTCGTTCGACATGAGCGTCTTGATGACCGCGGCCATCGCGTTCGCCTGCGGCGCGACGAGGACCTCGCTCTCCGGGTGGGCGGCCGACGGCGCGAAGCCGTACGCCTGGTTCAGGAGAAGGATCACGGCCCCGACGGTGAGCGACGCCACGATCGTGCCGAGGAACTTCGACCGTTCCTGCACCGCGGGGGTGGCGCCGATCCAGTAGCCGATCTTCAGGTCGGTGACGAAGCCGCCAGCCATCGAGAGGGCCGTGCAGACGACGCCGCCGATCAGGAGCGCGGCGAGCATCCCGGCCTTGCCGGTGAGCCCCGCGCCGACGAGGAAGATCGACGTGAGGATGAGCGTCATGAGCGTCATCCCCGAGACGGGGTTCGTCCCGACGACGGCGATCGCCCGCGCGGCGACCGTCGTGAAGAGGAACGAGATGACGATGACGACCGCGAGCGCGATGAGCGACTGCGGCGTCGGCCGGTCCGAGCTCGCGAGGACGCCGAACCGGAAGAAGAGCCACGTTCCGAGGGCCACGGCGAGAATGCCGACGAGGACGAGGCCCATCGAGACGTCGCGGTCCGTCCGCTCGGTCGCCGGGGCCGCCGCGCGCTTCCCGCCGAGGAGCTCCTTGAAGCCGAGCCCGAACGCCTTCGCGATGATCCGCCAGCTCCGGAGGATCCCCATGATCCCGGCCGCCGCGATGCCGCCGATCCCGATCTGCCGGACGTAGGTCCGGAAGACGACCTCGGCCGACATCGAGCCGATGAGCGTCCCGCCGGCCGCCGGCGGGATCGCCGTCGAGAGCTGCGCGCCGAAATGGGCGACGAGCGGGACGAGGAGGAACCAGGAGACGAAGGAGCCCGCGCAGATGATGGCCGAGTAGCGGAGGCCGATGATGTAGCCGAGCCCCATGACCGAGGCGAGGACGTCCAGCTTGAAGACGATCTTCGCCTTCTCGGCGAGCTCCTTCAGGACCGGACAGCGACCGCGACGTGAAGACCTCCGCGAACGCCTCGAGGTGGATGATCAGGAAGTCGAAGATCCCCCCGACGGCCGCGGCGAGGACGAGGACCCGCGCCTGCTGCCCGCCCGCCTCTCCGGCGACGAGGACCTCGGTCGTGGCGGTCGCCTCGGGGAAGGGGAACTCCCCGTGCATCTCCCGGACGAAGTAGCGGCGGAGCGGGATGAGGAAGAGGATGCCGAGGATCCCGCCGAGGAGGGCCACGACGAAGAGCTTCACGAGGTCGACGTCGAGGCCGAGGATGAAGAGGGCGGGGAGGGTGAAGATCGACCCCGCGACGATGAGCCCCGACGCCGCGCCGACCGACTGGACGATGACGTTCTCGAGGATCGTCGAGCGGCGGCGGAAGGCGTAGCCGAGGCCGACGGCCAGGATCGAGATCGGGATGGCCGCCTCGAAGACCTGCCCCACCTTGAGGCCGAGAAACGCCGCGGCGGCGGAGAAGACCACGGCCATCACGAGGCCGAGGCCGAGCGAGCGTCCCGTGAACTCGGCGACAGGCCGGTCGGCGGGGACGATCGGCTCGTACGTCTCGCCCGGTTTCAGGGGCCGGTAGGCGTTCTCGGGCAGGGTCCGCCGGCTCGTCTCCACAAAGCTCCTCCGACCTGGTGTCGCTGAAAGGGCGCTCTCGCCAGCTTACGAGGCGCCCTCGGCGAACGCAAGGAACGGGAAGGGCGGTCGTGTTCCGCCGCCGCGGTCCGGCCGGGGAAGAGCGGCGCCGCGCTCCACGGATGCCGCTAGTGCCTGATCTTCGGCCACGCCTTCTGGAATTCGAAATCGCCGCACATCCCGTCGTGACACTTCGTGCAGAGGGCCTCGATCTCCTTGTCGCCGGCGTAACGCCTGAGGGTGACCGACTTCGCGACGTCGAGCGCGGCGGCGACCTCCTCCGCCGGGATCGGCTTTCCGCTCCGTTTCAGCGTCTCCACCCTCGCGTGCGCCGAGCCGGGGCCGTGGCACGCCTCGCACTGGACCCCCTCCTTGCGATCCAGCGATTCGGAGACGAGCCGGGGACCGGCGCCCACGGCCGTCGAGTGGCAGATCAGGCAATGCGGAAACTCCGCCGCCGGAACGGGGAGGCCGTACTTCTCTCCGCGACCCATCTTGACGATCCAGAGTCCCTCGATCCGCCGCGCATCCCCGGCCGCGTCCATGTTTGCGAGGGTCCGAACCGCGCCGGAGTGACGGCTCTTCTGCCAGTCACGGAAGTGGGAATCGTGGCACGAAGCACAGACCTTGGTCCCCGCGTACCGGTTCTGGGCCAAAGCCGGAAGCGGAAGGAGCGCCGTCGCCACGATCGCGACGAGAAAAGCCCGTGGCATCCCGGGAATCCTGGAAGATCGGGATCTGTCGGGTGCAGGAATCATGGTGGCACCTCCTGCCGTCTATGACCGGTGCCGGCGGCCGAAAGATACGCGGCGGCCCGAGGGGGAGGGCCGGTGCGAGAATGCGGGAGAGACTTCCAGCGGAGATTCGGCCGATGAAGGAAGAGCCACCGGATTTCTCCCGGATCTTCGAGAGCTACCAGGGGAAGGTGCGTGCCTACGCGGCAAAGCTGATCGGCCCGGAGGAGGCCGACGACGTCGTGCAGGAGGTCTTCATCCGGGTCCGGCGGTCCCTCGGGACGCTCACCGAGCCTTCGAAGCTCGGTTCTTGGATCTGGGCCATCACGCTCAACGCGGTCCGGGATGCCGCGAAAAAGCGTTCTTCCCTCCGCGATCGGCGGGTCCCGGGTTCCCCCGAACCGCTGGCGCTGATCCCCGATGAAGCGGCCCGCACGCCCGAGGAGGCCTCGATCCGGACCGAGATGGTGGAGTGCTACCTCGATTACGTGAGACAGCTTCCGCCCAAGTACCACGAGGTCTACGTTCTCAAAGAGTTCGAGGAACTCTCGAACGAAGAGATCGCCCGGCGGCTGTCGGTCTCCGTCGGCACGGTCAAGATCCGGCTCCACAGGGCGCGCAACAGCCTCTTCGCCGAGCTGCGGAGGAACTGCGCCTGCTACGTCAACGAGCGGGGCGAGCTGATGGGCACGCCCAAGGGGCGCTGACGCCGGCGGCCGGCGCTCAGGACGGGCTTCCGGCGGCTCTCCGCCACCTCCGCAGAACGAACGCGTAGACGACGACGTTCACCGCGAGGACGAGCCCTCCGAGGAGCTTCTGGATGCCGGGCGTCAGCTGTTCCGGATAGAGAACGGGGAGGATGACCCTCGCGACGAAGTCGCCGCGAGACGCCGCCGCGCCGCCGAGGACGCGGAGCCGGTCCTCGAGCGGCGTGAGGGGGCAGACCCACCCCATAACCTCGACGAGCGCGCCCCACGCGGCGGCGGGAAGGTGCAACCACGCCACGCGAGGCCAGCGCAGTACCGCCAGCCCACCCGCGACCACGAAGACGACGAACAGGAAATGAACGATGGCGATCGCGTCCGCGAGAAAACCGTACACCACGTTTCCCTGCCGGAGAGGATAGGGCTGGAGAATTCACGACGATACGGCCCTTCGCGGCGTCGTTCGTCAGGCGTCGCCGCGAGCCTTGACGGAGGCCCGTCGCCGTCTCAGGCTATCGGGATTCGGAGGTGAAGGATGGGCCGGGTGGGTGCCGCGGTGATCGGCGGGGGAGCGGTCGGTTGCGCGGTGGCCTGGCAGCTCGCCGAAGCGGGACTCGGAAACGTCGTCCTCCTCGAGCGGAACGCGCGGCCCGGCGAGGAGCAGTCCGGTCACAGCAGCGGCGTCGTCCACGCCGGCATCTATTACGCCGAGGGGAGCCTCAAGGCGCGGCTCTGCGTCGAGGCGAACGCGCGTCTTTACGAGTTCGCCCGGGCGCACGGGGTGCCGTGCGAGAAAGTGGGCAAGCTGGTCGTCGCGCCGACGTCCGCCGACCTTCCCATGCTGGAGGAGGTGCGGCGGCGGGCCGCCCGGAACGGCGTCCCGGAGGTCTCGCTCCTGAACCGTCGTGAGACCGCGGCGCTGGAGCCGGGCCTCTCGGTCGAGGCGGCCCTCCTCGTTCCGACGACGGGCATCGTCGACCCGCCACGGTTGGTAGGAACTCTGGCGCGGCTTTCGGAAGCAAGCGGGGGGTCGGTCCTCACCGGGTTCGAGGTGACCGCCATCCGGCCAGCGGGGGGCGGTTTCGAGGTGACCGGCCGGCGCCGGGGGCGGGACGCTCGGGAGGAGACGTTCGAGGCGGAGGCCGTCGTCAACGCGGCCGGTCTCCTTTGCGACGAGGTGGGGCGGATGGTGGATCCATCGCTCGACGCGAAGGTCGTCCCCCTGCGCGGCGAGTACGCCCGGATGAACCGCCGCCACCGCCCCGGGCTCTGGCTCTCGGGCCGGAACATCTACCCGGTCCCGGAGACGCTCGACCTGGGCGACGAACAGCCGATGATGGTGGGGACGCACCTGACGCCGACGTTCTCCATGGCGCCCGACGGCGCGACGGCGCCCGGGGACGTCTTCACGGTCGGCCCGGAGTTCCGGAAGGCGCCCTCCTGCGACGACTACGAGACGAACCGCTTCCCGGCCGCGTACCTGGTGGAGCGCGCCCGGCGCTTCATGCCCGGGCTGACCCTTTCGGACGTGGAGCTGGACTACGCCGGGATCATGGTCCACCTGAAGGGCGCGACGGACTGGATCGTCCGGCGCGACGCGAACGCATCCGAACTTCGTCCAGCTTCTCGGCATCGACTCGCCCGGCCTGACCTGCTGCATCGAGATCGGGAAGCTGGTCCGGAAGCTGCTCGTCAGCTGACCGCCTTCACGCTCAGGGCCGCCGTGGCGGTGTCGTGGACGGGCGTCTCGATCCCGACCTCCCGGCCGAGGCGGGAGACGGCCCCGCAGAGGTCGTCGATCTCGGTCCGGCCGCCCGCCTCGAGGTCGAGGAGGAGGCTCGGCTTCAGCCCGGCGGCGAGCGAGTCGATGAAGGCCAGCGTCTTCTCCTCGTCCTCTTCCGTGACCGGAATCCCCCGCGCCCGGGCGACGGCGCCCACCTCCCGGACGGCGCGGGAGAAGAGGAGCCTGCCGTAGGGCGCGGCGCGCACCGGCCCGACGGGGGAGCGCGCGAGGCCGCATGCGGCGGCCATCGAGGCGATGAAGGCCAGCTTCCGCCAGAGGTCGGTGGTGATGTCCTGCGAAACCGTCACCTCGGCGCCCGCGTCCCGGAAGGCCGCGGCGATCCGGGCGACGCGCTCCGACGTCCCCCCGGCGAGCTCGCCGAGCGTCACCTTCTGGAAGGGGCTTCGCCGCTCGACGATCCCCGGTCCAACGCGTGCCAGGCTGACGCTCGTCAGTCCCCCGACGATCCGTTCCTTCGGGACCCCGGCCGCGATCAGCCGCTCCGCCGCCTCGACGCCGTTCAGGAGCGGGACGACGTCCGCCCCCGCGGCGGCGACGAGCCGGACCGCCGGCGCGACCTCCGCGAGTGAATAGCACTTCACCGCGACGATCGCGACATCGGCGGGGCCGAGCCGCGCGGGATCGTCGGTCGCGGAGACCTTCGCGGTGAATGTCCCCTCGGGCGTCCGGACCTCGAGCCCGCGCGCGCGGATCGCCTCGAGGGGAGCGCCGCGGGCGAGGAACGTGACGTCGTGGCCCGCGCGCGCGAGCGCCCCGCCGTAGTACCCGCCGACGCCTCCCGCTCCGATGACGGCGAACTTCACGATCCTCCCCGATCCCGGCGCCGGGCGGCCGCCGTCAGTTGCCCGTTCCGTCGACCGCCGAGACGAGCTGCCAGCCGCCGCGGATCTGCGTGGCGTCGCAGTACGTCTTCAGGCACTGGACGTTGTTCAGGCAGTCGAGAACGGCCTGGCAGGCGTCGTTCGCGCTCTGCGCCGCCGGCGCCTGCTCCGTGACCCTGCAGTACCCGGAGTAGGACGGGTTCGAGAGGGTGCAGGTGACGGCGCGGGCCGGAGGCGGGGAGTCCTGCGCCGCGGCGAACGCGGCCAGGAAGATCAACGGAAGAGCGAACATGAACGATCCCTTTCCGCCCGGGCGGGCATTCAGGCTGAGGAGCGTCCACCGGTACCTCACGACTCGCCCCCGCCGACGTCGGAGGAGCGGGCTCCCGAGAGCTGAAAGCTCTTGCCGAAGTCCACGAGGCTCGGCGCGTCGATCACGGCGGTCGGGTTCTGCGCGTCGCGGACGATGACCGTGGCGACGGCCGGTGACGACGAGTTGCCCGAATCGTCCTCGACGACGAGCTGGAAGTCGTGCCGTCCGACGGAAAGCGGCTTGGCGGGCGACACCGTCACTTCGACCGTCGGATCGGGCGTCTCGACTGGCACGTTTGGCTTGAAGTCGGCCATCTGGTTTCCCCTCGCCGGGACGGAGTCGCGGTCCTCGTCCGTCGCCGGACGATATCGCGATCGGGGCTTCCGGCAGAACGGGGCATCGGGTCGAAAGCCCCCGGAGCAGAAAAAGGGCCCGCCGCGCGAGCGGCGGGCCGGACGTCGGAGGAGCCGCGGTTTCGGAATCAGGCGTCCGCGTGCTCCGCAGGAGCGGAAGTCGGGGCCGTCGCCCCGAGGAACGACGTGACGACCGAGCCCCAGCGGTCCTCGGGGAGGACGTTCATCGGGTGCTCGATCAGCTCGCCGCCGTCGGCGGCCGCGACGCCGAGCTCGCCCTCCAGCACGCTGCCGGAGGCGCACCTCCTCGCCGCGGAACCACTCCCGCGCGAAGGTCCCCTTCGGGCAGGTCGCGCCAGGAGCTGCTCGCGGGGGCGAGGGCGAAGAGCCAGCCGGCGCCGTACGGAGAGGCGTTCAGGAGGCCGGGCTTCCGGGCCGAGGCGGCTGTTGACCGAGACGACGAGCCCGGAGACCGGCGCCGGCAGGAAGGCCTCGCGGCCGTTCGAGCGGAGACGGACCGCCGGCTCGCCCTCCCGGAGGAAGGTGCCGCGGCGGGGCAGCTCGACGAGCGCCATCTGCGGAAAGAGGCGCTGCGCGAGGTCGTCGAGGCCGATCGTCAGCCCGCCGCCGAGGCGGGCCTTGAGCCACGCGTGGCCCTTCGTGAAGTAAGCGGCGGGTCGCGAGGGCGAGCCCCTCGACGTCCTCCAGCCCCTGCTGGCGCCGGCGGAGGGCGAGGATCCCGCGGACGATCCCGTAGACGACCAGGATCGGCGCGAGGGCGGCGGCGAGGACGGCCAGGAAGAAGAGGAGCCGGACGAGAAGTCCCGCGAGGAAGATCCCGGAGGCCTGGAGGAAGTCGATGAGGGGGGTCATGGCGTGCTCCTTTCCCCTATCGGACCTGGAAGCTCGACCGGACGAGGTCTTCCCACTGCTCCGGGTCGAGGTCGCGCGCGATGCCGTGGACGGGCGTGCCGCCGTCCTGCGCGAGGACGGGAGCTCCCGGGTGAAAGGCCTGCTGGAGGGTCTCGGCGGCCTCGGCGAGGAAGAGCCGGGCGCGCTGTCCGGAGACGAGCTTCTTGAGGCTCCGGCGCGAGCCCGGTCGGCTCGACGCGGAAGAGCCAGCCGGCGTCGTACGGGTCGCTGTGGAGCGCGTCGAGGCGCCGGGCGGCGTCTTCGTTCACCGCGACGACGCGTGCCGGAGACGGGCGCGAGGACCGGGAAGCTCGTTCCGCCCGCGCGGATCGAGAAGGCGGGCTGCCCCTGCTTCACCCGGAGGCCGACGGCCGGCAGCTCGACGCCGTCGAGCGGGCCGACGAGGTCGTGGCCGAAGTCGTCGATCCCGACCGCCACGCCGTCCGCCTGCGGTCTCGCCCAGGTGTGGCCGGCGTGCAGGTGGACGCCGTCGGGGACGTAGAACCAGTCGGCGAAGCGCCAGGCGGTGGAGGGGACGCGGACGCGGGCCGGGCCGTTCAGGTAGCGCCAGAAGGGGACGAAGAGGGCCAGGTAGAGGATGGCGAGGCCGTACTCGACCGCCTTCGTGGCGTAAGGGCTGAGAAGTTCGGATTCGTGCATCTTCGGCTCCTTCTTCAGTGCCCGTCGCGGAAGGCCGGGTGCGGCGCGAGCACCGGCATCCGGTTCACGATCCAGCGGAAGACGACGACACCGAGGGTGACGATGGTCAGGGAGATCAGGATCTCGGTCCCGCTCGGGACGTAGCGGTTCGGGAGCGTCCAGTTGAACGCGATCAGCGAGACGTTGAAGCGGTTGAGGAGGATGCCGAGGACCGTCACGACGCCGCGCCGCGCGGGCGAGCTTCACGTTCTGCGTTCCGGACCGCGACGGCGAAGAGCAGCGACGGCAGCGAGGACGAAGCCGAGCGTCTCGACGAGCGCACCAGGCGCCCCAGCCGGTCGGCAGCAGGTCCCAGCGGCCGCGAGTCGGCGAGGCCCTGCAGCTTCAGGAAGAAGTAGGCGAAGAGGACGATCGCGCCGCCCTTGCGCGAGGCCCGAGCGTGATCCGGTCCAGGTCGACGTGCTCCTTCGGGTCGAGCCGGTCGTGGAAGGCCCGGTGCGAGAGCGAGCTCTCGAAGATCACCATCCCGATGCCGGCGCAGATCGAGGAGACGAAGAAGAAGATCGGGAGGAAGGGCGAGTACCAGAGCGGGTGGAGCTTCCCGGGCGCCATCAGGAAGAAGGCTCCGAGGGAGGACTGGTGCAGCGTCGAGAGCATGACGCCGAGGACGATGATCGCCGATCGTCAGCCCGCCGAGGAACGCGGCGCAGCTTCGCCAGGCCCAGCCACTCGAGGGCGGCCGGGGCGAACTCGAGCCCGAGCACCATCAGGTAGAGGAAGACGCACCAGCCGACCTCGAACATCACCGACGGTCGTGCCGGGCGTCAGGAAGAACGGTAGGGGAGCCGCCACGGCTGGCCGAGGTCGACGACAGGCCGATGACGGACGAAGAGGTAGCCGAGGAAGCCGGTCAGGATCGCCGGGCCGGACGACCGGCTGGTAGAGCTCCTGGCCGAAGATGTAGACGGCGCAGGCGACCGTGTAGCCGCCGGCCGCCAGCGCGACGCCGCTGATCACGTCGAAGCCGATCCAGAGGCCCCAGGGGTTCGTCTGCGAGAGGTTCGAGACCGCGCCGAGCCCCTTCGCGAAGCGGAGAACGAGGCAGGGGATGCCGGCGGCGAGGATCGACGGCGATGACGAGGTTCGGGAGCGTGAAGAGGCTCTGCACGTAGTCGCGCGGGGCGAGGCCGAGGAAGATCTTCTCCCTCACCCAGGAGCTGGCGGCGGTGGCGGCGAGCGGCGGATGCGTGGCTCACTCATGGCCTTCCTCCTTCGCCACGTCCTCCTTCCGCTTGTTGAAGGCGAAGAGCCCCATCAGGAGCGGCGGCCAGAGGGTCATGACGAACGGGACCGCCGAGAGCGCCCGGTCGGCCATCTCGGGGTACGACTTCGGCCGACGACGCCCTGCGGCATCCGGAGCGACTCGAACGGCACGTCGGAGATGTAGAGCCAGCTCGTGCCGCCGGCCTCGTGCTCGCCGTAGATCTTCGGGACGTACTTCCCGGGGGTGCTGGTAGATCCGCTTCTTCGCCTCTTCGATCAGCTCGCGCGCGCTTCCCGAACGTGCAGCGCGCCGTTCGGGCAGGCCTCGGCGCAGGCGGGCGGCTTGCCCTCGGCCTGCCGCTCGGCGCAGAAGGTGCACTTCCGGACGATCGGCACGGCCTTCGTGAACTGGTACTTCGGGACGCCGAACGGGCAGGCGATCATGCAGTAGCGGCAGCCGAGGCAGCGGTCCGCGTGGTAGATCACCGGGCCGTTCTTCGTCTTCTCGAGCGCGCGGACCACGCAGCCCGAGGCGCAGGCGGGCTCGACGCAGTGCATGCACTGCGTCTTCGCGAAGCGGTCCTCGCCCGCGGCGCTCTTCGTCGTCCCCTGGTTGACGACGGTGAACTGGTCGGGTGCCCGTCGTCCGGAGCGACGCGAAGTCGTCGTCCGGCGGCGGGCTCGGCGAGCTTGTTGGCCTCGGCGCAGGCCGTCTCGCAGGAGCGGCAGCCGACGCAGTTCGTCGTGTCGACGAGGACCGCGCGGGCGTCCGGGGACGGCCGGCTGAGGGCGGCGTTGGCCGTCCGCGCCGACCGGGAGCGCGGCTCCGGCGCCGGCTGCCGCGGCGAGCTTGAAGAGTTGCCTTCGATTCACGTTCATGGTGTTTCTTCTCGTTCCTTTCGTTGAGTTCAGCGTGTTGTGCCGGCGGCGGCCCGTGAGCTCCAGGAGGCCCAGCATCAGGAGCGCGGCGAGTGCGAGAGGGAAGTAAGCGATCATGACGGGATCACCTCCTTGGAGATCGGGCCGTTCGGGCCCGCGCGGGGGACGGCCCCCGGCTCCGCGGCGGCGGCCACGGCGGCGGCGGCGGTGGCGACGGCCTCCAGGAAATGCCGGCAGCCCTTGAAGTCCTGCGCGAGGCAGGGACTCGCCGACACCAGATGGTCCAGCGGCACCATCTTCTTGAAGGGGCAGGCGTCGCAATAGAGCATCACGACTTCCTTGAGGTAGGGGCAAGTCATGGGGTTGTTTCTCATGGCAACCCGTGCGTTGCACGACGCGCGCCAGCTCCGGCCCCGGCTCCGCAACGCGTTGACGGGAGGGTTCTTACGCGATCACCGGCGCGGAGAGGTCCCGGACGGCGCGGGAGACTCTCGTAGAGTTCCTTTACGCGCTCAACGGCGGCCCCGCGACCTGACCGTTGTGGCGGCGGCATTCTGAACGTTGAGGAGGGTGTTGAGATTCCCGGCGGCGTTTTGCGTTCTTCAACACCCCGGCCTGATGCAGACGCGCTGTTGCCAGACGGTACGCGACGCAATAGTCTCCCGATAGGACCAGATTCGAGTGGAGCCTGCTCCGGCGCATTTCGATCCGGTGAAAGGAGCTTCTTGATGAACACTCTCTGGATCGTCCTGATTGCGGCCATCGTGATCTACACCGCCTACAACTACGCGCGGCGGATCGACCGGAACGTCATCCGCTCCGACGCGAAGAGGGCGACGCCGGCGAAGATGTACATGGACGGCGTCGACTTCATGCCGACGTCGAAGAACGTCCTGTACGGCTACCACTTCAAGTCGATCGCGGCCGCAGGACCGATCGTCGGTCCGATCATCGCGGCGAACATCTGGGGCTGGTTCCCGTCCCTCCTCTGGCTCGTCATCGGCGTCACGCCTCGTCGGCTGGGCCAGCGACTACTCGGCGATCATGGTGGCCGTCCGGAACGACGGCAACAGCCTCTGCGCCATCTCGCACAAGCTGATCGCGCCGCGGACGCGGCGGATCCTCTTCGTCTTCATCTTCTTCTACCTGATGCTCCTCGCCGGCGCCTTCGTCGGCATCCTCGCGGCGATCCTCTCGGCGCGGCCCGACGTCCCGTTCGGCATCGTCATGCTGGCGCTCATGGGGCTCCTCGCGGGCCAGATGATGTACCGCTGGAAGATGGACCTCGTCCTCGTGACGGTCGTGACCGTCGCGGTGACGATCCTCGCGATGGCGCTCGGCCCGTGGGGCCAGACGAGGAACGAGAAGGGCGGGCTCGTCCAGGGTCCCGTCGGCGCAGCGATCGTCTCGCTGAACGCCGTCGGTCGACGACATGTCGGGCAAGCAGCCGATCATGTCGCTCGTCGATCCGACGAACGCCGACCCGCGCGTCCCGGTCCCCGGGCCGGACGGCAAGCGGCCGACGACCGCCGTGTACGACGCGGCGACCGGGCAGATCAAGACGCTCCCGAACTACCTCCTCTGGATGTTCTTCCTCTTCGTCTTCTCCTACTGCGGCGCGAACATGCCCATCTGGCGGTTCGCCCAGCCGGTCAACTACATCGGCTTCTGGATCATGCTCATCACGATCGTCCTCTCGGCGGTCGGCATGTTCGTCGCGCCGCTCACCGGCGCGGTCGACGCGGCCGGCAAGACGATCGGCGCGTTCGCGCTGGCGCCGTTCAAGGACCTCGGCTTCTCGGCGCCGCTGGCCGGCAAGGCCTGGCAGCCGCTCTGGCCCATGCTCTTCGTGACGATCGCCTGCGGGGCGATCTCCGGCTGGCACGCGCTCGTCGGCTCGATCGGCACGGCCCGGCAGCTCGAGTACGAGACCGACGGCCTTCCCGTCGGCGCCGGCTCGATGCTCGGCGAGTATTCGCTCGCGCATCCTCTCGCTGACGGCCGTCTCCATCCCGGGCGCCGGCGGCGGCGGAGGCCGGTTCGCGGCGGGCGTCGGGAAGCTGATCTTCGCGGGCACGTTCGGCGCCATCCCGGAGATCTACGGCACCGCGCTCGGCTTCGGCGCGTTCGTCATGATCGTCCTGACCGTCACCCAGCTCGTCTTCCGCGTCATGCGCGTGACGCTGGCCGAGTGGATGGGCGACACCGTCCCGCTCTTCCGGAACATGCACGTCGCGAGCATCATCTCGATGGGGCTCACGGCGGCGCTCGTCCTGACGGGCACGTGGGTCTACCTCTGGCAGATGTTCGGCGCCTCGAACCAGCTCATGGCGGCGCTCTCGCTCCTCGTCGTGACCGTCTGGCTGAAGTCCGAGAAGCGGAACCCGAGCTACGCGCTCTACCCGATGCTCTTCATGTACTTCACGACGCTCTTCGCCACGTCGTCACGGCCCGGAACCTCTACGTCACGATCGCGGCGAAGGACGGGATGAGCGGGCTCCCGGTGGCCGGGGCATGGGCCATGATCGTCGTGGCGGCGCTCCTCCTCGTCGCGGCGCTCGTCATCGGCTGGGACGGCCTGAAGGCCTACCAGAAGTACTCCGCGCAGCCCGCCGGCGGCAAAACCGGCGCCTGCGAGCAGCCTGACCTCCCGCGGCCTCGAATCAGTCCCGCAAGTCCGTCCGCGCCGCCGCGACACCCGTCGCGGCGGCTTGTTTCTCCGTCAGCGAGGATCCTTGCGCGAGAGCTCCAGGACGACCTTCTTCGGCGCCGGCGCGAAATCCTCCGGGCGCGCCCCGAGGCCGTCGAAGAAGGCGAGCCGTCAGCCTCTCGCCCTCGCGCCTGAAGAACATCCATCCGGCCGCGTTCCTTCGACGGCGGGACGGGCTCGAGACGGAAAGTGTCGGGCGCGGCGGCGTCGATCGCGAGCGTGAAGCGGCCGGTCTCCCCGACCCCGTTCGTCGCGGTCAGCGTGCCCGCCCTAGAACGTCCAGGTGCCGCTCGAGAACTTCGCGGTCGGGCACGGGTTGTGCCGTTCATCGTCGGCGCTCCGCAGCGTCCAAGTTCCCGTCCAGGAGACGCGCAGGACGACCCGCGCGCCGCGCGGGTCCGCGAACGGCGCCGGGACGGTCGCAGGCCGGACGACGGCGACGGCGGCCCCAGCTTCGTCGCGAGCGCCGGCGCCTCGGCCGAGCGTGAAGGCCCGCCGACGACGAGGATGCCGTTCGCCATGCCGGCCGGCGACGAACGGGCGCCGCGCGCAGCCGGCCGTCCACGACGATGCCCAGGCGCCTTCCGACGCTTCGACGCGCGTCAGTTCGGAGAGCGTCCGAGCTCCGTCGGGCGTCAGGACGAGGCGCACCTCTCCGCACGCCGCCCGGTGCCGACGACCGGATCGGCCGCGCGCGACTGCCGATCATCCAGGAGGAGGGGATTTCCTTCGAAGAAGATCTCCTCGACGCCGCCTCCCTGCGCAGCGAAGCAGGCGGCCTTCCGGCGCGCCGGGGGAGTCGGCGGGGACGACGGACGTAGACGCTCGAGGGTGGCCTTTCGCCGGCGGCGGCGGCGGAGGCGACGGCCGAGGGCCGCGCAGAGAATGGCCGTCATCACGTACCGCCGGCGGGCCGCGAGCTCGCCGAGCGCGCGGACGGCCCTGAAGAACGCCCGCGGCGTCGACGGACGCCGCGGGAAGGTCCATGTGGAGCTGGAGGTGCGGCTCGTTCCGGCGCACCGAAAGCCGCCGCACCGTCGACACCCGAGCCCGTGCATCGCGAGCTGGAGCGCGTCGGCCCGGGCCGAGGGCCGTCTCGAACTTGTAGAAGGCCGGAGCGCCGCCGGGCGCCGCCGGCTCCCGCACCGACCAGCGCTCGTCCTTCATGCCGCGCAGGGCGTCGCGCCCCGACCAGCTCGCGCGGTCGAGGAGCTCCAGGTCCTCGACCGGCGGGCGTGCGAGCTTCCCGCGGAGGATCAGCGTGTCGCGCCGTCCCCGGAAGCGGGAGAAGGCCCAGAGCCACGGCAGGTCCCGCGGCTCGAGGAAGATCACGAGCTACGGCCGCCTCGAACGGCGCCTTCGCGGCCGCGAGACCGAGCTGGACCGCCGTCGTCCCGATCCAGCGGACGGTCGCCTTGTCCCCGACCTGCTTCAGCCCGCCCTGGAGCCACTGCAGGGCGGCGTTTCCCGCGCCGGACGTTCAGCGGCGCTGCCGACGCGCGAACCAGCCCAGGACGAGGACCACGAGGGCGATGAGCGCTTCGGTCATCGGAGGCGTCCGGCCGGGAAGATAGCAGACGCCGGCGGGCGTGCTAGCGTGCCCGGCGAACGGAGGCTCGCAGGCATGGGCGACGGGCCGAGGTTCAAGGCGCCTTCGCGAGTTCCTCTACGGGATGCTCGCTGTACGAGCACGTGGAGCAGGCCCGCGACATCGCGCGCCTCGATGGAGAACCTCTTCCTCGCCGTCCTCTTCGGCGACATGGTCGGGCTTCCGGTCCTGCCGCCCTATTACGCGCTCCGGCTCCTGCCGTACACGCTCGGACCCCTTCCGCGGCTGGAAGCGCCGGGTCCTCCGCGAACGGCAGCTTCGGCGACGACCACGAGCACCACCTCCACGGGGTCTGACGCGCCGGAAGTCGTTGAGATAGGCTCCTTGATGCATCTGCATCGCGGCAGCGCCGCGCCCGAGCCCGTAGGCTCGGGGGAGGCGGAAAAGGAGGACGGGATGGTCGAGAAGAAGCCCGAGAGGCCCGGGGGCCTGAAGGGGCTCTGGCAGGGCTTCAAGGAGACGATCTACGGGATGTCGGCGCACGACATGAGCCGCGCGGCGCTCCGGACCCGCGCGTCCATGGAGCACCTCTTCATCCTCATCACGATGGGCGACCTCCTCGGAATCCCGATCCTCCCGCCGTACTACAGCCTCCGCCTGCTCCCGCACGTCGTCCCCCAGATCGCGACGTGGAAGCGCCGGATGCTCCGCGAGAAGGACGTCTCGGACGCGATGTTCTGAGTCCGGGAACGTCCTCGGGCGATTCGAACGAGAGGCAACATGGGGATGAAGGAAGTCTTCGACAAGAACCCGGGCCGCCGGTACATCATGTTCGGCGGCAAGGGCGGGCTCGGGAAGACGACGTTCTCGGCCGCGACGGCCTACTGGCTCGCCTCGCAGGGGAAGAAGGTCCTCGTCTTCTCCGTCGACCCGCAGGCCTCCCTGACCGACATCTTCCAGAAGGACATCTTCGGGAAGGGGCCGGTGAAGATCATGGAGAACCTCTGGGCGCAGGAGATCGACGCCGACAGCCACATCAAGGCGTACCAGGACGAGATCCGCAAGAAGATCCGCGACATGTACGGCCTCGCGGCCGTGCCCGAGGAGATCGAGAGCTACATCCAGGCCGCGAGCGCCGAGCCGGCGATGGAGGAGAGCGCGATCTTCGACGCGGTCGTCGACGTCGTCGTCCAGAGGGACTACGACTACTACATCTACGACCTCGTCCCGCTGGGCCACGCGCTCTACTACCTCTCGATGGCCAAGGTCTACGACGAGTGGATCAACAAGGTCACGAAGCTCCGCGAGGACATGCGCGAGTACGAGGAGATGGTCAGCCGCCTGAAGCGCGAGAAGGACACGGAGCAGGACGAGATCCTCAAGGAGCTCATCTACATCAAGGGGCGGATCAACGCGTCCTCGAAGATCCTCACGGACAAGGAGAAGACGGCCTTCTTCTTCGTCGTGACGCCCGAGGACATGATCATCGTCGACACGGAGAAGGCCGCGAAGCTCTTCGCCCAGTTCGACGTCCCGATCGGCGGCTACGTCGTCAACCGCGTCATCCCCCACGAGCTCATCGACCAGAACATCCCGGAGTACCTGCGCAACCGGATCCAGATGCAGGACAAGTACATCGGGAACATCAAGACGACCTTCGGCAAGGACGTCCTCGCCTACGTCCCGGAGCTCGAGCGCGACGTGACGGGCCTCGGGATGATCGAGAAGCTCGCGAAGATCATGTACGGCGACGGGAAGCTCGGCTGAGAGGGACGAAGAGGAGACGGCCATGCCCGAAATCCAGACCTCCATGAGCGACTACATCAAGGAGCACGCCGGCCTGAAGTACATCTTCTTCGGCGGGAAGGGCGGCGTCGGCAAGACGGTCTTCGCCGCCGCGACCGCGCTGCACAACGCCCAGCTCGGCCGCCGGACGATGCTCGCCTCCACGAACCCGGTCCACAGCCTCTCGAGCCTCCTCGGCCAGAACGTCCTCGGCAAGCACACGCCCGTCGACGGCGTCCCGAACCTCTGGGCCTACGAGATCGAGACGAAGGAGACGATCGAGCGCAGCAAGGTCGAGATCCGCGAGAAGATCCAGTGGTTCCTGAAGTTCGCCGACATCTCGACGAAGGCCGAGGACTTCGTCGAGTCCGCGACGATGAACCCCGCGTTCGAGGAGTCGGCCATGTTCGAGAACATGATCGACCTCATGTTCAAGAACGAGTACGACGTCTACGTCTTCGACACGGCGCCGACCGCGAACGCGCGGCGCCTCCTCGGCATGTCGAAGGTCTACGGGCTCTGGGTCAACAAGATGCTCAAGAGCCGCGAGGAAGCGCGGACGCTCCGCGAGCTGCTCTCGTTCACGAAGAAGAAGGAGGAGGACCCGCTGATGGCGTACCTCGTCTCCTTCCGCGAGCGGATGGAGCACGGCCGCGTCCTCCTGACCGACCCCGAGAAGACGTCGTTCTTCTTCGTGACGCTGCCCGAGGCGCTCCCGATCGCCGTCATCACGCGCTTCATCCAGTGGTTCCACGACTTCGGGATCCCGGTCGGCGGCGTCCTCGTCAACATGCTGATCGACAAGGCCTCCCTCGACGCCGGCGCGGCGGACTTCGTGAAGAACCGCGTCGCGATGCAGGACGAGCACATGAAGACCGTCTGGCAGAAGTTCGACGGCAGCGTCCGCGCGATCGTCCCGCTCTACGAGACGGAGATCCGCGGCATCCCGATGCTGAAGCGCCTCGGCGACGCGATGTTCGCCTAGAACGACGACAGCGGTATCCTGTTCATGGCTTCTCCGATGCCGGCCGGATGTCGGCGAGGAGGATGAATGCGGTCCCTCGCGGAGTTCACGAAGACGACGCTGTTGGGTGGCGTGCTCGTCCTCCTGCCGATTTACGTGAGCGTGCTCCTGCTGCTGAAGGCGTTCGCCGGAGTGGCGGGGCTCGTTGTCGCCGATCGCTCGCGGACTGCCGGAGGCGCTGCCGTTTCGCGACGTGCTCGCGATCCTTCTCCTGATCGTGGCCTGCTTCGTCTGCGGAGTCGCGGTGCGCACCGGTCCGGGCTTGCGGGCGAAGAACGCCGCTCGAACGCGCCCTCCTCGAGAAGATCCCCGGCTATGCGCTCATCCGCGGACTGGCGGGCCGCATCGCCGGCAAGGAAGACGAGCAGACCTTCACCGTCGTGCTCGCCGAGATCGAGGAGGCGCTGGTTCCGGCCTTTCTCGTCGAGGAGTGCGACGACGGCCGTGTCGCCATCTTCGTTCCGTCGGTTCCGACCCCCGCTGCGGGCACGATCTACATCATCGCGAAGGCGCGTGTGCATCCGGTGGATGTGCCCTTCACGCGTGCGGTCAGCGTCATCTCGAAATGGGGCGGGGGCTCGAAGGAGCTCCTGGCGGGAATGAAACGGGCCGAGGCGCAGTCCACCTCGGCCAGCGCGTGAGCAGAAGGCGGTTCCGGATGCATTTTTTTCGGGAAACGGCGTCGAGACGGGCCGGGTGGTCACCCGGGCAGGGACAGCGTGCTTCAACGACAACAGGAGGACGAAAATGAACAGAAGAGCATGGGGCGGAATTCTCCTCGGCGCAGCCCTCGCGTGGGTGTGCCAGACGGCGAGCGCGGCCGACGCGGCCAAGCTCGCCGCGGACGCGAACGCGAGCCTCAATAGGCTCTACGCGCAGGTCCCGGCCGCCAAGTCGATCGGGCAGAAGGCGCACGCGGTTCTGGTGTTTCCCAGCGTGACGAAGGCCGGCCTCGGCGTCGGCGGCCAGTACGGCGAGGGCGCGCTGCTCCAGAAGGGCAAGGCCATCGGGTACTACAGCACCGCGGGTGCCTCCGTCGGCCTGCAGATTGGCGCCCAGAAGTACGGCTACGCGATGTTCTTCATGAACCCCGGGGCGGCCGCGCAGCTCGACAAGGCCGAAGGGTTCGAGGTCGGCGTCGGCCCGACCGTCGTCGTGATGGACGAGGGGAAGGCGAAGTCGATGACGACCACGACGATGAAGGACGACATCTACGCCTTCATCTTCGGCCAGAAGGGGCTGATGGCGGGCCTCGGCATCCAGGGCAACAAGATCACGAAGATCAACCCGAAATAAGCCGCACGAGGGGCCGGGGAGACGGCGGATCTGCGCCGAGGGCCGGGGACGACTACCCGCCGCTCTGAAAAGATGGTGAGTGCCTCGTC
Source organism: uncultured Acidobacteriota bacterium (assembly GCA_963821435.1). GTDB lineage: Bacteria > Acidobacteriota > Thermoanaerobaculia > UBA5066 > UBA5066 > DAOMFB01. Next base: position 21,248 of record CAWGDR010000012.1, on the reverse strand, counting down.
CCCAACAGAGAGGAGATTGATGTGGCGGCGAGATTCCTCATCGAGGTTCCGCACGAGGAGGCCACCGTGGCGTGCGCCCGGGCCATCGAAGTCTTTCTGAAGAGCGGCTCCCATTACCTGACCCACGCGGACTGGGGGTGCAAGGACGGCGTCCACAAGTCGTGGATGATCGTGGAGGTCGACAGCAAGAACGAGGCCCGCAGCATCGTGCCCCCGGCCTTCCGTCAGCAGACGACGGTCGTCCAGCTCAACGACTGGACGCTGCAGGACATCGAGGACATCCTTCGTCATCATGAGCCGTAGCGACACGCGACTGGAGCGTTACCGAGGCGCGGTCAGCGGCGGGTGAACGCGTGAATCTTGAGGACGCTCCGTCGTTGGACCGCGGTGTCGCACGCCTGGCGCGCCGCGCCGGCCCTCGTTTTCCTCGTGGCGGCGTGCTCCTCGCCGCGCGCCGCGGCACCGCCGTGGCCAGGGAGCGCCGAATACGCGTTCCGGTGGGACCCGGCGGCGGGAGGCCCGCAGACGCCGCAGGAGGTTCTGACGCTCCTCGAACTGCCGGTGCCGGAAGCCGAGACCTATCGCGTCCGCTACTGGGATCTGCCGGTTCCGTCCTCGGCCCCGCCGAACGCCGTCCCGATCCTGCGCGAGCGGTCGAAAGCCGGCGGGAAGACCGAGTTCCGGCTGAAATACCGGTTTCCGGCGCCTCTCACCGCGTGGAGCTGTCCGGCGGGAGAGGGGTTCCAGCCGGAGGAGGAAGTGGACGTCTCGGTCGGGGAGGGCGGGAAGGTCGCCCGCGTCTACTCCTACTCCTGCACGCTCAAAGCCGCGACGCCCCCTTCCTCCCTGAATGCGAGGCCGAAAAGCTGCTCGGTCTCGATGACGAGGTACAACGCCGAGGGACTCAGGGTGGAAGAGTGGGTGATGCCGGACGGCGCGCGGACGATCGAGGTTTCGAGGGCGGCCGCCGACGGCGTCGACGAGCTGGCGAGCTTCCGGCAGGTGGCGGAGAAGCTCTTCGCGAAGGGCGCGAAGCCCTCCGACCGGAGCAAGACCGAGCTCGGGAGCGCCTGCCCCTGACGCGTAAACACTCCCCCCTTCCTTGCCACGGAGCACTGCGACCTCACGGTCGTCGATCCGATTCGTGACATCGGGTTTTCCGGCCCGTTACCGGGCTAGCGGCCACGCTCAATAGAGCTTGGTGAAGTAGTCCCCCTTCTCGGCCGCCCGACGGAGGAACTCCTCCCACTGTGGCCGCCTGCGGGCCATCTCATCCGGGTCCGTGATAGCCAGGTTCCACGTCCGGCCGGGAATCTCGAACGGGATCGGGCATGTGGGGCACTTGACGAACCAGCTCGAATCCCGCTGGCCGGGAATCCTTTTCGAGCTCGAGATCTCTGCGGACTTGTTCCGGCAGACGGGACAGGTTGCCATCTTCTTTCACTCGGGTGACCGCAGGAGTCGCTCCCGCTCGGCCGTCCCCTCCCCATCCGTCGCCACCGGCTCGGCCGGATTCCCGACAGCCCTCCGGAGCAACGACGCGGCGCTTTCGCGAGTCGCCGAAGCGGCGGGCGCGCGATCCTACGGCGTCGCCGGCTCCGGGGCGTCCTCGTGCTCCTGGACGTCGCGCAGGTGGTACTTCTTGATCTTGTTGTAGAGCGTGACGCGGTCGATGTCGAGGATCCGCGCCGCCTGCGTGACGTTTCCGTGCGCGTGCTGGAGGACGTAGGCGATGTGCTGCTTCTCGATCTCCGAGAGCGACGCCGGCCGCTCGGGCACGGGGCCGTGCCCCGAGAGCGAGAGGCCGAGGTCGGCGGCCTCGATGACCGGCGCCTTCGCGACGACGAGCCCCCGCTCGAGGACGTTTCGCAGCTCGCGGACGTTGCCCGGCCAGTCGTGGGCCATGAGGAGCGAGATCGCCTCGGACGAGACCCCCTCGACCTCGCGCCCCATCTCGGCGCCGAGCCGCTCGAGGAAGTGGTCGACGAGGATCGGGATGTCCTCGCGCCGCTCGGAGAGGCGGGGGAGCCGGACCGCGATGACGTTCAGCCGGTAGTAGAGGTCCTGCCGGAAACGCCCCTCCGCCACCGCCTTGTCGAGGTTGCGGTTCGTCGCCGCGACGATCCGGACGTCGACGGGCACCGACTCGGTCCCGCCGACGCGGGTCACCCGCCGCTCCTCGAGGACCCGGAGGAGGTCGAGCTGGAGCTTCGGGCTGATGTCGCCGATCTCGTCCAGGAAGAGGGTGCCGCCGCTCGCGGCCTCGAACTTCCCCTCGTGGCGGCCCGCGGCGCCCGTGAAGGCCCCCTTCTCGTAGCCGAAGAGCTCCGACTCGAGGAGGGTCTCGGTCAGCGCGGCGCAGGAGACGGGAACGAACGGCTTGCCGGCGCGGGGGCTCTCGGCGTGGATGGCGCGGGCCAGGATCTCCTTCCCGGTGCCGCTCTCGCCGAGGATCAGGATGGTGGAGGAGCTCCGGGCGGCCGTCTTCGAGAGCTCGAGGACGTCCCGCATCAGCGGGCTCTTGCTGACGATGTCGTGGAAACGGTACTCCCGCTTCAGCGCCTTCCGGAGGATGCATGTTCTCGCGGACGAGCATCTGCTGCCCGACGATCTTCTGGATCATCAGGGAGAGCTCCTCGGGGTCGAACGGCTTCACGATGTAGTCGTAGGCGCCGAGCTTCATCGCCCGGACGGCCGTGTCGACGGTGGCGAACGCCGTCATGATCACGACGGCGATCTCGGGGTGCCTCTCCTTGACCCGCTTCAGGACCTCGAGCCCGTCGATGCCCGGCATCTTCAGGTCGACGCAGAGGATCGACCAGTCGCCGTCCTCGACGGACTTCAGGGCGGACTCGCCGTCCGGGCGCGCCGCCCAGCGTGTAGCCGTCCTTCTCGAGCCAGCCGCCCAGCGACTCGCGGACGATCTCTTCGTCATCGACGATCAGGATTCGGGTGTTCTTTCGACTCATGGGAGGGCTCCTCGCGGGGGTGATGGGGAATCCGTTCGCGGCATTCGCCGCACAGGTGAGGGGTCTTGGCGTCGACGTCGCGAAGGCTCGCGGAGCGGGCCATGGCGCATCCGGCGGTCCGGCAGTGGACGAGGCCGAAGGTGTGCCCCAGCTCGTGGACGCACTCCTTCGTGAGGCGCGAGCAGCAGGACGGCGTCCGGCGCGGGCACGGCGTCGAGTCCCGCGAGGCGGGCCGTCGAGACGACCGCCGCCCGGCCGTGGAGCTGCGCCTCGCCGAAGACGAAGGTCAGGATCGGGATGAAGAGATCCGCGTCGGTCACGCCGAGGACCCGCCGGACCGCGGGCGGCGTCCGCTCGTCGAGCCAGGAGAGGATCGTCCCCGACGCGTGCTGCCCGCGCCGCGGGTCGAACGCCTCGACCGGCCGCTCGGCGGGAACGTGCGGCTTCACCGGCAGGCCGAACTCGGCCGCCACGACGTGCGAGACGCCCTCGATGAGCGGGGCCGGCGGCCGGCCCGCCTCCGATCCACCAGAGAGAGACGGTGTCCTTCAACGCACTCTCCGCCGTCCTCCGTCACGCCTTCGTCTCCGCCGCCTCGGGGGCGAGCGGAAGGGAGATCGTCATCGTCGTCCCGGCGGGGCTGCTCGAGGCGCGCATCGTCCCCCCGTGCTTCTCGACGATGCCGTAGACGACCGAGAGGCCGAGCCCGGTCCCCATCTCCTTCGTCGTGAAGAACGGGTCGAAGATCCGCGTCAGATTCTCCGCCGGGATGCCGGGGCCGGTGTCCGAGATCGCGATCGTCACCGTCCGGCCGCCGTCCGCCGGCGCCGCCGAGACGCCGAGGCGGCCTCCCTTCGGCATCACCTCGCAGGCGTTCAGGAGGATGTTCACGAACGACTGCCGGATCTGGCCGAAGTCGGCGTTCACGACGAGGGATCCCTTGTACGCCTTCTCGAGCGCGATGTTCTGGACCTTGATCGTGTCGGCGAGGAGCGTCAGCGACTCGTCGAGCGCCCGGCAGACGTCCACCGGCCCGAGGACGAGGGGGCGCTGCCGCGCGAAGTCGAGGAGGTTCCGGACGATGCCGCGGCAGCGGTCCGTCTCCCGCTCGATCAGCCGCAGGTTCTTCAGGAAGAGCTCGCGGGCGCTCGTCGGGCGCGGTCCCCTCCTCGAGCATCCGGATGAGGAGCTTCGAGAAGGTCAGGATCCCGGCGAGCGGGTTGTTGATCTCGTGCGCGATCGAGGCGGAGAGCTTTCCGAGCGACGCGAGCTTCTCGGTCTGCAGGAGCTGGTTCTGGGCGCTCTTCAGGGCCTCGGTCCGTTCCTCCACCTTCTGCTCGAGGCTGTTCAGGAGCTCCAGCCGGTCGGCGCGCGCCTTCGCGAGGGTCGTCGCCATGTCGTTCAGCGACTCCGCGAGCTTCCCCAGCTCGTTCGGCGAGCCGGCCGGAACGACGGCGGTGAGCTTCCCGCGCGCGAACTGCTGGGTGACCGCCACCATCCCGGCGACCGGCTTCAGGACGAGGCGGCGGAGAACGAGGCCGAGCGTCAGCGAGATGAGGACGACGACCAGCACCGCGAGCCGCATCGTCCCGAGCGCGCGGGCGGCCGTCTCGGCGTCCATCTCGCGGAGCGAGATGGCGACGTCCGCGACGCCCAGGACGTTCTGGACCGCCGGGGCGACGTGGCACCCTTCGGCCGCGCAGACCGGCTCGTTGTAGATCGGCGTCACCATCCCGACGACGCGATGGCCGTCGGCGGCGCGGTAGACGCGGGCGCGCGACGGCACCGAGAGGCGGACGAGCGGCTGGCCGGCCGCGTGGCAGGCGTAGCAGGACTCGCCTTTCTTGTCGACCATCGTCCCGGTCTCGCCGGGCGCGGTCGAGAACATGATCCGCCCTTCCTTGTTGAAGATCCGGACCTTCTCGACCTCCTCGCGGTCGGCGAACGCCTGCATGACGCGGTAGGCCTCGTCCTTCCGGCCCGCGAGCATCTGGTCGTGGGTCGACGTCTTGATCGAGTCCGAGAAGACGGCCGCGCCTCGGATGGCGTCCTCCTGCATCTGGGCGCGCTGGGCGCGGATCGTCACGAAGGCGAAGAGCGCGAGCGCTGCCAGCGTCACGCCGGCCACCGCGGCGATCACCTCGACGCTCAGCCGCCGCCGCCAGGGGAGTCGGGTCTCTTCCATGCCTCGGGGGGCGCACGAGGCCTACCGGTGCCGGCGGGCGCCCGCCTGAAGTCTGGGCCGTCGGCGCCGCCTGAACATGACCCAAATGCATCAGGGGACAGGAGTTCGCCTCGGGCAGATTCCCCGCGGGCGGCCGGCTATTCGGTTTCGAGGAGCTTCCGGGCTGCCGCGAGCTCCTTCTTCTTCGCGTCGTCCACCTTCGGGTAACGGAGGTCCAGCTTCTCCATCGTGTCGATGATCGCCGCCGCCACGACGAGGCGCGTGAACCACTTGTTGTCGGCCGGGACGACGTACCACGGGGCCCACGGCCTCGCGGTCGCCCGGATGGCGTCCTCGTAGGCCGCCATGTACTCCTTCCATCGCCGTCGCTCGTTCACGTCGGCCTCGGAGAACTTCCAGTTCTTCTCCGGGAGGTCCAGCCGTTCCAGGAACCGCTTCTTCTGCTCCTTCCGGGAGACGTACAGGAAGAACTTCAGGACGATCATGCCGTTCCGCGCCAGGTGCCTCTCGAGGTCGGCGATGCTGTCGAACCGCTCCTCCCAGATCTTCTTCCTCACGAGCCGCGGGGGGAGCCGCTGCTTCTCGAGGAACTCCGGGTGGACGCGGACGGCGAGGACCTCCTCGTAGTACGAGCGGTTGAAGATCCCGATCCGCCCCTTCTCGGGAAGGCATCTCGTCGTCCTCCAGAGAAAGTCGTGGTCCAGCTCCTCGGCGGAGGGCGCCTTGAACGAGTAGACCTGGACCCCCTGCGGGTTCACCCCGGACATGACGTGCTTGATCGTCCCGTCCTTCCCGGCGGCGTCCATGGCCTGGAAGATCAGGAGGACTCCCCACCGGTCCTGCGCGTAGAGCTTGCCCTGCAGCTCGGCGAGTTTCTCCACGCCGGTCGCGAGCAGGTCCTTCGCCTTCTTCTTCTCCTCCTTCAGGTGGGCCGTGTCGGCGGGGTCCCAGTCCTTCAGGCGGAACTTCCTCCCGTCGGTGATCCGGTAGGGGCGGACGAACTTCCGGATGTTCGACATTCGGATCTTCGGCATGGGGGCGGCTCCTTCGCGGAGGAGATTACGCGCCCGGAACCCGCCTACTGGTTAAGATGCGCCAGCGCGTAACGCATCGGGCCCGAGTGGACCCGGATAAGGCCGTGGAACGGGCCGTCCAGCTCGAGGATCAGGAACATCGCGCTTCCTACCGAGAGCGCGCAGGCGAGGAAGACGGTCCGGACCGTGGCGTTTCCCGGGGCGAGCAGCCCGAAGATTGTGAACGTGATCGTGAGCCAGAAGAGGAGGATCACGACGAACGCCGTCGGAACAGACGGCTCGACTTCCTCGGAGGCGAGCCAGCGGGTCTGGAGCAGGCTCTCGCTGAGATCCATGGCCCGCGACCGGAGGGCCTGCTGGTGCTCGTCTCGAGGCGTCAGGGCGCGGATCCTGTCCGGAAACGCCTCGATGCCCGAGGCCGCCCGCGCCGGGTCGAGTTCGGCGGGGCGGGAGTCATCCTTTGGCCAGAGCAGGTCGACCCGAAGGGCGACGGTGCGCTGCAGGACCTCGCGGATCTCTCGGGTCTCCGGACCGTAGCGCCCGAGAAGGCGGTCGAGGGTCAGAACGTCCACGGCGGCGTGGTTCACGGCGGTGCTCACGGTATCGAAGTGGCTCTTGGCGGAGGCCGTGACGAGGCCCAGGACGAGCGCGGTCATCGTCGCGATCAGGCCGACGCAGAGCTTCACCGACTCCTTGGACTCGGAGTTGAGGTGATGCTCCGGCAGCCGCTTGTGCAGCCACATGCCGGCCAGCGCCGCCCCGAGCGTGGAGGCGAATACGAATACGCCGATGAGGGCAGGGTTCACGATGCCTCCTCGTTCTGACGTCGGCCTCGAAGGCGATATTCCCGGCGGCTGGACCTCATCTTAGGCCCGCGATCGCCGAATACAGCAGTTGTGGGAAGCCGGCAGTCCATCGTGGACGGTCCGGAACGCACCAGGAATAGAATGTCGGCCGCGACTCGAAAGTGAAAAGGATAAAGGGAGAGCAGATGCGGAGGTCCGGAACCCTCAGGGTGGTGCCTGCCGCCATCGTCCTGCTGCTGTTCGAACTCACGGGAAACGCAGCCGCAGCCGACGGCCCGACTCCCCGCGAAGAGGGCGTCCCGGCCGGGTCAGCCACTTCGGCGCCTGGAAGCGATGCGAAGAACATCCTCAGGGCCATGTCGGACTACCTGCGCAGTCAGGAAACGATCGAGTTCTCGTTCGACAGTGACATCGAAATCATCACCCCGCAGCTGGAGAAGATCCAGTTCGCCAGTTCCGGCGAGGCCCTGCTCGCCCGCCCGGACAGGTTTCGCGCCCATCGGGTGAGCGGCCATGCGGACGTCGCGCTCTATTTCGACGGCAAGACCGTCAGCATTTTCGGCAAGAGTAGCAACGGCTACGCGCAGTTCGAGGCTCCGGGCACCGTGGACCACCTGATCGAAGCGCTGAGGGCCGGTCATGGCATCGCGATGCCGGGCGCGGATCTGCTTCTGTCGAATTCCTATGACGTCCTTGTCGCCGGGGTCGAGGAAGCCAAGCACATAGGCCGCGGCATCATCGACGGCGTCTCCTGCGAGCACCTCGCCTTCCGCAACTTCGACACGGACTGGCAGCTCTGGGTCGAGGCGGGGAAGAACCCCATCCCGCGAAAGATGGTGATCACCAGCAAGACCCTGAACAACGCACCTCAATACACGGTTCGCATCAAGAGCTGGAAGAAGGACGTCAAGCCGGCGCCCGGTGCCTTTTCGTTCGTCCCGCCGGCCACGGCGAAGAAGCTGAGTCCGGACGCTCTGATCGACCTCGACGAATTGCCGCAGGATGAACCACGCGGAGGAAAACAGTGAGACACGGCAAGAGCAGGCAGGTTCTGATCTTCGGGCTGGCCGCTGCCGGAACGGTCTTGATGGCCGGCGCCGCGGAGGCGATCGTGGGAAGGCCGGCGACACCGGTCAGCTATGCCGGGGTGGCCCGGCGCTCGACCGTGGGCGTCGGTGCGCCCGGCGTGGGTGTCACGCCCGGAGTCGGGGTCGGGGCGCCGGGCGTGGGCGTCGCGCCGGGAGTCGGGGTGGGCGCACCCGGCGTGGGCGCTGCGCCCGCGAATCTTGGGGGACCCGTGAACAGAGTCGGGGTGCGCTGAGCGTCGAGCGCTCCCAGGCTCGTGAACCGCAACCGGATCGCCCGAAATCCGGAATCTCCGGAATGAAGAAAGAATTGAGGAGGAGACAATGAGAAGTCGAATTCAGATTCCGGCGGTGATGGCCCTGGCCGTCGCCCTCGGCCTCGCGTCCTCCGCGGGCGCCCAGCAGGCGAAGCCGGCGGGAGGTGAGGCGTCGCTCGTGAAGGCGATGGTCAAAGCCATGGAGCCGGGGGAGGCACAGAAGAAGCTCGACTTTTTGGTCGGGACGTTCGACATCAAGATCCGCACGTGGGTCGACCCTTCGAAGCCTCCGTTCGAGTCCACGGCGACGTCGGTCGCCACCTGGGTGCTGGGCAATCGTTACGTCCAGATCATGCTGTCCGGGTACGTGATGGGCGAGCCCTGGAGCGGCATCGGCTACGCGGGGTACGACAACGTCGCGAAGAAGTACGTCGTGACCTACATGGATTCGGGCAGCACGGGGATGGAGTGGTACACGGGGACGATGGATCCGGACGGCAAGCTCTCGAAATTGACAACGACGGTCCGTGACGCCATCACCGGGACGCCCGTCCACGCCGAGATGAGGGTTCTAAGGGCGGCCAACGACGATCACGTCACGGAGCTGTGGCAAGGCGATCCGGGAGGCAAGATGTTAAAGGTCATGGAGCTCCAGTACACGCGAAAGAAGCCGTGACGCGGCGAGGAAGGAGGATGGACACCATGCGAAACACCATTCACAAGACCCTCTCGGTAAGGGTCCTTCTGGGCGCTCTCGTCCTGCTCGCTGTGGGCGCCCCCCGGCTCGGCGATATTCGGCGTGAGGCGGCGGACTGCCGTGGTGGCGTATTCCGTGGGCGCGAGCGCCGGGGCGTCCAAGGAAGCGGCGGCGGCCTCGCAGCAGCAGGCGGCAGCGGCGCAGCAGCAGTCGGCAGCGGCACAGCAACAGGCGGCGGCGCAGTCCGCGGCGGCCGCCCAGCAAGCCGCGGCGGCGGCGCAGCAGGCGGCGGCGGCGGCGGACAAGGCCGCGCAGCCGGCGGCCCAGCAGAAGACGCCGCAGCAGCAGCTCCAGGAGCTCGAGTCGCTCTACAAGCAGGGCCTCATCAGCCAGAGTGACTACGAGGCCGCGAAACAGAAGATCATCAACCAGCTCACGAAGTGAACAGAGGAATGCGACCCTTGAAAGCTCTCTTCGACGTCAGCAGGGTCCCGAAGGACTTCCGCCCCCCACTCATGCTCGCGACCGTGGCGCTCATCTTGGCGGCGTGTGGAAAGCCGTCGTCGACGACGGCGGCCGCGCCGGCCGCCGCTCCCGCCTCGACGACCGCCGCCAAGGCCGCTCCTGAGGCGCCCTCGTTCATGTTCGTGCAGGTCGCGGAGGACTTGAAAGTGGACCCTGCCAAGAGCACCCTCCGGCTCGTGAAGGTCAACAAACAGACCTTGTGGTTTTCCGACCGGCCGAACCGTATGGCCGGGCATATCAAGATGCCGGCGTACCTCAGGGAGTGGACGGCGGAGGCGGGCAAGGACAACCTCGGCGCCGACCCGCCCAACGCCGTGGTCTCGGCCTACGAACCGGGGCAGCCCGATAACTCGATCGCGGTCGTGAAGATCAGTCAGCCGGTCGTCGACGGGGATGATCTTGTCTACAGCTACCAGATGGTCGAAGGGAAGCTGCCCGACTCCGGCGGCGCCACGGCCCTGTTCATCGACCGGGTCGGGGTGGGTGGTGGCGTCGGCCCCGGATTCCACGGCGTGGGGGTCGGTCGCCGGGGGGTTGGCGTCCGGTAGAGGCCGCGTCCGCCACGGCAGCAAGCGAAGCCTCCGCGGCCGCCGCCGAGGCCGCTACGACGCTCCCGTGTTCGGCTCCCTGTCTCCCGCCGACCCCCGGATGATGAGGGCCGTCAGGATCGCGTGCAGGGTGACCGCCGGCCAGAGCAGGATGCCCGTCGGACCGCCCGCGAGTCCGATCCATGCGAGGTAGATCGTGACGGCCGCGCCGTAGGTCGCCATGCCGATCCGCGGCGTGCCCAGCCCGCACGCGATCCCGAGGGCGATCAGGGCGATGCCGGCCACGCGCGCCACGGTCACGGCGATGCCGGTCAGCTCGACGCCCAGGAGCAGTCGTCCGACCAGCGACGGAACGACGAGCAGCGCGGCCCCGGTCGCGGCTTCGGCCACGGCGGCGAGATAGAGCATTTTCTTCATCGCGGCGTTCGCGTGCGAGGGCCCATGGGTGAGCGCGACTCCTGCCCCGAACGATATCGCGCCCCCTTCCTGGCGCGAGTGCATCGAGAGAAATGCAAGTCGCCTCCGGCGTTTCGAGGTGGTAGGCTGGAAAGAGTCGGAATGAATCGAGACGATGCGATCAGTCGGAAAAGGTTCGCGCGGGATGCAGCCGGCCCCCGGGTCCGGGCGGCAGAAGACCGATGGATGCTGAAATCCGAATGAACAAGGAGGCACCATGAAGGTGAGATCGTCGACTCTTCGCCGTGCCCGACCGCTGCTGCGGGGAGCCGCCTCTCTCGGCTTCGCGGCCCTTCTGACCGCCTGGTTGATCGCCCTCCCTGCGGCGGCCCAGGAGAAGAACCCCGACCGGAACGCCTACTTCGGCGAGACGCACATCCACACGAGCTGGTCGGTGGACGCCTGGATCTTCGGCAACCGGATCACCGGCCCGGGCGAGGCCCTGCAGTACGCCCAGGGGCAGTCCATCAAGCACCCGATGGGGTTCGACATCCGGATCGACACGCCGATGGACTTCATGGGCGTGACTGACCACTCGGAGTACGTCGGCGTCACCAAGCAGGCCAACACTCCCGGGAGCTTCGTGAGCAAGATGCCCGAGGCGCAGCCGATGATCATGAAGGATCCCAACAGCAGGCCGAGCAGTCGAAGGTCTTTTCCTATCTGCTCCATCTGGCCGCCAGCGCCCCCGTCAAAGCGTTCATGCAGCCGAAGGTCGCCGGCACGGTCTGGGCGGAGAACATCAAGCTCGCAACGAGAACAACCATCCCGGGAAGTTCACGGCGTTCTGCTCGTACGAGTGGACCTCGATGCCGGACCAGCGGAACCTGCATCGCAACATCTTCTTCAGGGACTGCGCGAAGGTCCCCGAGATGCCCTACAGCGCGCTCGACTCCAAGCATCCCGAGGACCTCTGGGCCTGGATGGACGGGCAGCGCAAGGCGGGCAACGAGCTCCTGGCCATCTCGCACAACGCCAACGTCAGCGACGGCTGGATGTATCCCGTCGATCTCGACAGCAAGGGACGGCCGATCGACGCCGCCTGGGCCTCATCGCGCGACCGCAACGAGCGTCTCATCGAGATCAAGCAGATCAAGGGGGCTTCCGAGACGCACCCGCTCCTCTCGCCGAACGACGAGTTCGCCGGCTACGAGATGTACAGCGCCCTCCTCGGCCTCCCGGCCGACGTGGGCCGCGTCGACCACATCACCGGCAGCTTCGCCCGCCAGGCCCTGAAGGACGGGATCACGATGCAGGAAGTCCGGGGATACAACCCGTACAAGATGGGGTTCGGGGCCGCCTCGGACTCGCACAACACGGGCTCCCCCTACCGCCAGGACAACTTCTACGGCGGTCACGCCGAGGCGGACGGGACGGTGGAGAGGCGGTTCGCCGGGGTCCTGATCGGCGGCACCATGGACGTGCGGCTCGAAAACCCCGCCGGGCTGACCGGCGTGTGGGCGGAGGAGAACACGCGGACGTCGCTCTGGGACGCGATGTACCGCAAGGAGACCTTCGGCGTCAGCGGCCCGCACATCAAGGTCCGCTTCTTCGGCGGCTGGGGCTACGGCAAGGAGCTCCTGGGCTCGGGCGACTGGGTCCGGAAGTCGTACGCGGGCGGCGTCCCTATGGGCGCCGACCTGCCGCCCCTGCCGTCCGGGACGGGGGTGGCCCCGACCTTCGTCGTCTGGGCGGTGAAGGACCCCACCTCGGCCAACCTCGACCGGATCCAGATCGTCAAGGGGTGGAGCCGGAACGGGCAGAGCTTCGAGAAGATCTTCGACGTCGCCTGGTCGGGCGACCGGAAGCCCGAGAAGTGGACCGGCCGGGTGCCGGCCATCCGGAGCACGGTGGACCTCGAGACGGCCACCTACACGAACGACGTCGGCTCGGTGGAGCTGAAGACCGTCTGGACGGACCCGGAGTTCGACGCGAGCCTGCACGCGTTCTATTACGCCCGCGTCCTGGAGATCCCGACGCCGCGGTGGACCCTCATCCAGTCCGTCAAGTCGGGGCTTCCCCCGCCCGACATCGTGCCGCTGACCGGACAGGAGCGCGCCTGGGCGTCGCCGATCTGGTACACGCCGGGCGCCGAGGCCCGGAAGAACGCGCCCGTGGGCATGACGGCCGAAGCCCTGAAGGCGAAGGGCGCCGTGCCCCTGAACGACGCGGAGCTGAAAGATCTGATCGTCGGCAAGGCCTTCTGGGTGCGGAACAACGTCACGGGAGACAGTTTCAGCTCGATCTTCACGGCCGAGGGGCAGATGACCGTCTTCCGCGTCGGCCGGTACGCCACCGTGCCCAGCGGCTTCGGCAGCCTGATGCGCGACGGCTACCAGGGGACGACCACCCCGTACAGGATCGAGGGCGGAAAGCTCGTCACCCTCGTCTCGCAGGATCCGTACGCGATCGCTTTCTACAAGCTCGGGAACACTTACTATGGCGCGCGGAGCAACGAATTCGGCTACGCGAACTACGAGATCATTCCGGCGCCCCAGATCGCTTCCAATCCGCTGACGGAGGTGACCCAGCAGTTCTCGATCGGGCTGGGGCTGACGGCGCAGCAGAAGCAGCAGATTCTCCCGATCCTGAAGGAGGAGATCGATCAGCTCATGGCCCTGAAGAAGGACACCTCGCTCGGCGCGCTCCGGAAGGTCGAGCGGCTCCGGGAGATCGGCACTCCTTCGACGCGAAGCTCAGGCCGTTGATCAACCCGGCGCAGCAGCAGAAGTTCGAGGCCATGCGCGAAGCGATGCGGAAGCGGTTCGTCGAGAGGATGGAGAGCGAGGCGAAACAGAAGCTGGAAAGCGACTTCCACTGGACGGATGATCGAGAGAGCGACCGAGAGTCGGCCAGCGTAAGCGGCGAACGGGCCAAGGGCCGCTCGCGAGGCGTCCGCGCCGTCCGGACGGGGTACTCTCCCAAGCATGAAGCGCCTCCTCCGCGAGCCCCTCGTCCACTTCCTCCTGCTCGGCGCGCTCCTCTTCGCGGCCGCGCCGCACCTGCCGCAGGCCCGGGGGGCGGCCGCGCCGCCGAAGGAGATCCGGCTGTCGCTCGAGGAGCTGACGCAGCTCGCGACGCTCTTCCAGGCCCAGTGGCGGCGGGAGCCGACGCCCGAGGAGTTCAGCCGGCTCGTCGAGAACCGGATCCAGTGCGAGGTCCTCTACCGCGAGGCGCTCGCGGCCGGGCTCGACAAGGACGACGAGATCGTGAAGCGCCGGATGGCGCAGAAGATGCAGTTCCTCGCCGAGGACGTCGCGGCGGCGAAGGAGCCGACGACGGCGGAACTGAAGGAGTGGTTCGAGAAGAACAGCGCGCGTTCGCGCTCCCGAGCCGGCTGAGCTTCCGCCATCTCTACTTCTCTCCCGACAGCCGGGGGACGCACGCCGCGAGGACGCCGCGAAGGCGCTCGCGAAACTGGCCGGCCAGCCCGAGGACTCGAAGCTCGCCGCGTCCCTCGCCGACCCCTTCATGTTCCAGGACTACTACCGGGACCGCGCCCCCGAGTACCTCGGGAAGGAGTTCGGGCCGCAGTTCGCGCTGGCCGTCGCGAAGCTCCCGCCCGGCTCGTGGCAGGGCCCGGTCGAGTCCGGCTTCGGCTGGCACCTCGTCTTCGTCGACACGCTGATCCCCGGGCGGGTGCCCGCGTTCGAGGAGGTGGAGCCGGACGTGAAGACGGCCTGGCTCGGCGAGCAGAAGGCGCTGGCCTGGGAGAAGGCCTACAAGGCGATGCGGGCGAAGTACACGGTGCTCCTCCCGGCGCCCCCGGAGCGGCCTCCGCCGGCCGCGCCGGGTGGAAGCCGCTTTGACCGGCCTCCGCGGCCGGCTCGCGGCCGGCGTCCTCCTCGCGGCGGCGCTCGCGTCCCGGTCTGCGCGGGCGCACGAGGTCCGTCCCGCCTACCTCGAGATCAAGGAGACGGCCCCGGGGCAGTTCAGCATCCTCTGGAGGACGCCCGTCCTCGCCGGGATGCGCCTCCCGATCGCGCTGAAGCTGCCCGGCGACGTCCGGAACCTCAAGGAGCCCGTGGTGCAGGAGCTGACCGACTCGCTCGTCGAGCGGCGCTGGATCGACGCCGGACCGGGCGGCCTCGCCGGCAAGCGGATCGAGATCGCGGGGCTCCAGTTCACGATTACCGACGTGCTGGTGCGGGTCGAGATGCTGGACGGCCGGACCTGGTCCACCATCGTCCGCCCGCCGCAGCCGTGGCTGGAGATCGCGGCCGCGCAATCCCGGTGGCAGGTCGTTGGCACCTACGCCGTGCAGGGGATCCGGCACATCCTGTTCGGCGCGGACCACCTCCTCTTCGTGCTCGGGCTCCTCCTGATCGTGAAGGACCGCTGGATGCTCCTTAAGACGGTCACCGCCTTCACCGTGGCGCACAGCATCACCCTCGCCGTCGCGACGCTCGGGTACGCCGAGGCCCCGGCGCTCCCCCTGAACGCCGCGATCGCCCTCAGCATCCTCTTCCTCGGGCCGGAGATCGTCCGGACCTGGCGAGGGGAGACGAGCTTCACGATCCGGCACCCGTGGGTCGTGGCGTTCGCGTTCGGGCTCCTGCACGGGTTCGGCTTCGCGAGCGCGCTGACGAGCGCCGGGCTCCCGAAGGCGGAGGTGCCGCTCGCGCTCGTCAGCTTCAACGTCGGCGTCGAGCTGGGGCAGCTCGCCTTCGTCGCCGTCGTCGTGGCGATGGAGCGCGCCTTCCGCGTTCTCGAATTCCGCTGGCCGCGCTGGGTGGAGGCCCTTCCCGGGTACACAGTGGGGACGCTCGGGGCCTACTGGACGGTGCAGCGCGTGGCGGTTCTCCTCGGAGCGGGCGGTGAGCGGCGCGGGACGGCTGCGGGCGGCGCCGAGGCGCGCTCCTCGCCGCGCTCCTCCTCTCGCAGAGCGCCCTCGCGCACGTCCAGAAGGGGGAGGCGGCGGGTTTCCTGACCGGCTTCCGCCATCCGATCTCGGGCCTCGACCACGTCCTCGCGATGGTCGCCGTCGGCCTCTGGGGCGCGCAGCTCGGCGCCCCGGCCATCTGGGTGCTGCCAGTCGCCTTCCCGCTCGTCATGGCGTTCGGGGGGAATGCTCGGCCTGATGGGAGTCCCCCTTCCGGGATCGAGATCGGGATCGCGGCGTCGGCGCTCCTGCTCGGCGCCGCGGTGATGTTCGAGGTGCGCGCGCCGCTCGTCGTGACGGCTCTGCTGGTCGCGTTCTTCGCGATCTTCCACGGCCACGCGCACGGGACCGAGCTTCCGCCGGGACAGAGCCCCCTCCTCTACAGCGTCGGCTTCGTGATCGCGACGGGGTGTCTCCACGCGACCGGGATCGGCATCGGCGCCGTCCACCGGTGGAGCTGGGGACGGAGCTTGTCCGGGCGGCCGGGGCCGTCGTGGCGCTCGGGGGCGCCTTCTTCATGTGGAAGGCGCTGGCGTGAGGCGCCTGAGCGCCTTCGGTTCGCGCTTGGCGCGCTGCTCGGCCCCGGGGTGGCCGAGGCCCACCTCAACTCGACGGGCATGGGGCCGCTTTACGACGGCCTGGTTCATTTCCTGACGAGCCCCGAGGACCTCGTTCCCGCGCTCGGGCTGGCGCTCCTCGCCGGCTTGCGCGGAGCGGCCTTCGGGCGGCGGGCCGCGCTGGCGCTTCCTTCGGCCTGGCTGCTCGGGGTATCATAGAGAGCCGAGACAGCTTTGCGATACTCATAGCCCAAGCCGCGCCAGTTCGGGGCGCGGCTCTTGCTCGGACGGCGAATTTAAACCTGACAGAGCCACTTCGCAGCTTCTGCCCGGGCTTCAGCCTTTCCGAAGGGCAGGTGGTAATCGCCTCGCGTCTTCAACTCATTCCAGTCATTGGCGCCGCGCCGTTCTGAGATATGGCCTTCGATAGCGGCTCGGCTGGTCCAGTTGATGAAGGTGAACATGGCCGTTCCCTACTCCTTTGGAAGTTCATACGTGGCAATTTAGGACGGCGCTGGCCTCCCGGCTGTGATGGCGGTCGCAGAAAACTCCGTGATAATCGATGATAATGTGATGCCTATCCACAGGATCGAAACGGCGGGGTCGGGCGATGAAAGGTCACGACGAAATCTGGATCTACCGGATAATCGAGCAGCGTAGCCTAATGCAAGCACGCCGGAGGCCTATCGCCAAACCTATGGCCGGTCGCACGACGACAAAGCTATCGATGCGGCAATCGAACTGTGTTTCCTGGATTGGGTGAACGAACCGGGACCGCTCAGGGTGCCCGCTTATCTAGTGCTCGCGTTGCTGCTGCGTGAGGGTTTTGCTGGTCGTGGCCGGGGCAGCACTACCACTTGGCAGCGAATTAAAGCTGCACGCGCCCTACGGGGGTTCCTGCAAAACTTAGGGACAGGCTGAAAGACGCGGGCCAACCGGCGTCTAGAGACAAGGCGGCTGAAGAAATATCCAAACATTCGGGCCTGCCGGTCGAGACCATTTTGGATGGGCGGCCGAACCGGAAGCGCCGAAAGAAAAATGAGTTACTGCAAGCTTTCGCAGCCGCGCTCAAGCCAGGCCTTACAACCTTGGCATTTTATTCATTCAGTTCTATTTCCCCTATGGCAAACTGGCTTTGCAAGTCGCGTCGCGTCGGCAATTCAAAAAGCGCCTCGACTGTCCGCTCTGGGTCATTAGCGGACATCGGGGCAGGTTTCTGTGATGTTCTGGGGTCTCGAGCCTCTTTTGCGCTAAATCAATAACTCCCGATGGCGGGCACTTAATCTTTGCGGCCTCTCGCACGGAGTTGATAGCCATGAGCGAAAAAGACAAAGCGGCGAAAAGTGAAATTCAAATTCTGCGCGATGCCTTCGAAGGCATGAAAGGTAGTAGAGCCGAAATCGGATCAGGAGCTAAAAGAGTGGCTCGCCACTGACGAAGGCAAGCAAGCAACGATGTTTGAGTCCACGGGGCTTTCTGCTTACGGCGATGAGTTTAGTGGCGGAATTCCACTGATCCAAATTCTGCGTGATGCCTTCGAAGGCATAAAGGATAGTCAACCGGATTCGGATCAAGAGCTAAAGAGGTGGCTGGCCACTGGCGAGGGTAAAAAGGCGGAGTCCAGTTTGATTTCGCAATTCGCTGAAATCGGACAATGTTAACCAGGGCCGCTTTTTGCAGTTTGAACGGCAAGTTTAATTATCGGTGCTTGCCGATGTCCGCTTTGGGTCAAAAGCAGACAGTTTGCGACGCGAGAGCGATGTCCGCTTTACCCCCCGCAATAAGCCAGCATCGAGCATCTTCCGTAATAGCCGCTGTGCTGGCTTGTCGCGTGGGTCCAGATCATCCTCGTCGGCGTGGCAGCAACACAATCTTGCGGTGGCATCGAGCCGGGTTCTTGGCCTCGGCGGTGGTTCACGATGGCCACGAACGATCCGAATTCGGCAGCATGCAGACGTCACAACAGCCCGAACCAGCGATAGCGGTTGCGCGCGACCAAGTCATAGATTGCGTCGCGGATCACCCGTGGCATGAAGTGAAAGAGCCACGTCCACTGCCAGCGCGGAAGCTCGCGCGCAATACGCAGCACGGCTTCGGATTTTACATAGGCCTCCACCATGCCTTCCACGAACGCAAAATGCGGGCGATCAGGATTGATGCCAAGCTGCTAGCGAGGGGACGTCCCTCGGCCAACTGCATCGGAACGAAGCGAAAATAGCCGCGGCGATCACGTTTGTTCACAAAGCCGCAGCCGCGCGAGCATAGGACGCACACGCCGTCGAACAGGATCAGGCCGTGCGGCGAGCTGATGCTGCCAGGACTTTTTGGATCAACGACGATTGAGCTGCTCCGCCTGCATGGAAAAAGCAAACACCCGAGAAATGGCCGACGCAACAGGGGTAGTTGTTTAGAAGAGGTACCTGAAACCAACTAAGTGGCCAGGGTCAAGTCGGAATAGCGCCAGCTATCAAATGGTTAGGCAATTAAATAGTGGCTGCGTTAGAGCATCGTCGCGCTCGCGGGTGAGCTGCTCGACATTTGTTTCCTTGCCGGCAGCGAGGGATTTGCGGCGGCGTGCAGCCTTCGGCGCATTGCGGCGCTTCAACGTCTTAGGACGTTGTGTTTTTGCTGCTTTGCCACCCTTATTCTTTGTCGCGCTCTCTCATTGCCTCCCCCGAGGCTCAGGACGAGGCATCGTAGCGGCTTAAACCTGCGCTGGGAAAGGGCCCGATGTAGCTCAGAAACAGTTCGTTAAACGTACCGACAGGATGTCCGCTTTACCGCCGAACGCGGACATTCGCTCAGTGCAAAAATCAAATGTCCGCTTTGTGCCGATTTTGTTGCAAAAGTCGGCGATGCGAAGAGCGCGGCATCTGCCTCGATGTATTGAACCCATTCTACTGCGCCCGCTTCATTTGGCGGCGGGGGACTTTGAGGTAGCGGCACTGACACCCGCAACGCTTACGCAGCACAGACGGCGCTCATGGCGGTGGCCGAACGACCAGTTTGGCGAGCCGACGAAGGTTCTGGGCGATGGCTGCCAGCGTGAACTCGTCTTGCGCACCATAAGGACCGCGTAGCCGAAGGCGACCAAGTCTCAGGATGCGCTTGAGATGGGCGAACAGCATCTCGACACGCTTTCTTTCGCGACGTGATATCTCGAACGCCTTGGTCTTGGCCAAGGCGCGGGCAACGTCGCGCGCCTGTTCATAGATACTGCGTGGGATCCTGCGGAAAGATGTCTTTGGACAGCATCGCACCTTGAGCGGGCAGCCCCGACAGTCGGATGTAGCCGCGCGATAACGAAGTGTCTCGCCATCGTTGATCACCGTGCCAGTCGTCGTGAGGGTCTTGTTCGCCGGGCAGACGTATACGTTGCGCTCTTTGTCGAACTTGAAGTCTTCCCGGCTGAAGGTTCCATCGTCGCGCTTCGACTTGTCGATGACCGGGATGTGCGGCGCGATATCCATGTCGTTGACGAGCCAGTTGAGGTTCGCGCCCGAACCATAGGCCGTATCACCAGCGAGCCGCTCGGGCTTGATACCGAAGCACTCCTCGGTGCGCTCAACCATGGTCTTCGCCGCGCCGACTTCGGCCTGGCGGATGGCGCGCGAGGCCTCCACGTCCATGATGACGCCAAACTTCACATCAATGAGATAGTTGTCGGAATAGGCGAAGAACGCCGGCCCCCGCATCGCCCCCGTCCATTGTGCAGCCGGATCGGATGGCGAGATGAACTTCGGGGTGGTGTCGCTCGCCGCACCAAAGGCCGCGTCATCAAGGGTTGCCAGATACTCCTGCATGGCCCGGCTCGCCGTCTTGCGACCACATGTCTTTTGCCATTCTGAGGCCGGGATCGAGCGCTGTTTGTTGGCGTCAGCCTGGATCAGGCTCGCATCTACGGCAAACCCTTCGCCGCCAACGAGGCCGGCTGCGATACAAGCCTCGACCACACGCTCGAATACCTGACGAAAGATGCCGCTGTCGCGGAAGCGCTCATTGCGAGCACGCGAGAACGCCGAATGATCAGGGATCTTGTGTTCGATGCCGAGCTTGCAAAACCAGCGATAGGCAAGGTTCACCTGTACCTCACGACACAACAACCGCTCGGATCGCAGCCCGAAAACATAGCCGATGATCAGCATCCGGATCATCAGCACCGGATCAACCGAGGGCCGGCCGAGCGTTGGATAGTGCGGCGCTAGTTCTGTGTGGACCCATGATAGATCGAGAACCGCGTCGATCTTGCGCGCCAGATGATCAGCAGGCACCGCCTCATCAAGACGGAACTCATAGAACAGAGGACCCTGGTCGTTGTTCTGACGTCCCATCATCGCCCGTCTCCGACGCAAAATATCGTCAGAAGACGGAATCAGTGTTCGCCAAAACCTTCAAATCACTTTTGCAACGACGCCATCATCCATTCAATACTGCTCGGGCCTTCACTTGCGGTACCTGTATGCAAATCACTCAGGATTAACAGGCCAGCACGCTCAACTGTAATTATGGCGCAAGCATCTGGAGCTCGCCGAAAAGCGAGATAAGCCAGATCCCCAATCTGAGTGAAATGAGAAAAGGCCCTGGTGAGGAATGAGCCAATTTTATGCGTGGATGGCCAATGGGTGTCATGTCCCTGTCATCCGCTCGCGAGCTGTTCACGCGCTTTGACACTACCTTAGGCATTTCCGCAGTTCTGCTTTAAGTCAAAGCGGACAGTATGTCCGCTTTACCCGTAAGCTGGCATTTATCGGCGCGAGTGGCATGTCCGAGGGGACATTTAACAGGGTATAGGCCCTGCGCGCGGTGAGCAGTATCCGTATCACCCCCACAAGGAGATCGTCGGAACTTTCCGCCACGCACCTTAAGTGATTTACGCTAACCGGGCGGTAATGCAGATGAACAACGCCTATTCGCTAACGTTTCGTGGGTATTGCCCGATCTCATTGTGCGATTACACCCAACGTACAACGCCAAATAGATGGCCTGGGAATCCAGATAAAAGGCAGACGGACAATATGACCAACCGTAAATGGTATGGGAGAGGGAATGAAGCTTGATATACTGACAAGCAACCCTCAGGCCCCCGCGAAGGGCAAGAACAGAATGCACATTGAGTCCCGGAGAAATAGTGATTATGTTGCAGCGTAAACGTTGTGTGCGCGATTCGCTGGGTCATTCGCGGACATTCCGGGAATTGAGGGGGCGTGTCGTTTTCCCCGAACGGAACATCCAGGTGTGCGAATGGAA
>CAWGDR010000011.1:0-432921 GCA_963821435.1 uncultured Acidobacteriota bacterium | reverse complement strand
ACGAGGTTCTCGCCGAGCTCGGCCGCGGCGGGATGGGGATCGTCTACCGCGCGAAGGACCCCGCGCTGAACCGCGACGTCGCGGTCAAGCTGATCCCCCCCGGGAACCTGACGAAGGACGCCGAGGAGCGGTTCCAGCGCGAGGCCCAGATCGTCGCCCAGATGGACCACCCGGGCATCGTCCCGATCTACGACTTCGGCCAGCACGAAGGAGCGCTCTTCTTCGTCATGCCCGTCCTGCCGGGGACGAACCTGCGCGGACTCCTCCGCGAGGGCTCGCTCCGGCTCGGCGACGTCCTCGACGTCGGAACCCAGGTGGCCGAGGCGCTCGACTACAGCCACGCGCGCGGCATCGTCCACCGGGACATCAAGCCCGAGAACATCATGACGGCGCGCGAGGAGAGCGGCCACGTCCGGGCCCGCGTGGCGGACTTCGGGCTGGCCCTCGCCTCGAGCGAGGACCGCCTCACGAAGACGGGGACGCTCGTCGGCACCGTCTCGTACTTCAGCCCGGAGCAGGTGACGTCGCGCAGCTTCGACGGCCGGACCGACACGTACGCGCTCGGGACGGTCCTCTACGAGTGCCTCGCGGGCGAGCCCCCCTTCTCGGGAGAGGTCCAGGCGGTCCTCTACCGGATCGTTCACGAGCTGCCGCGCTCTCTCCGG
Source organism: uncultured Acidobacteriota bacterium (assembly GCA_963821435.1). Classification (GTDB taxonomy): domain Bacteria; phylum Acidobacteriota; class Thermoanaerobaculia; order UBA5066; family UBA5066; genus DAOMFB01. Next base: position 432,256 of record CAWGDR010000011.1, on the reverse strand, counting down.
ACGGTCGGAGCGGACGTCGGCGAGGAGCTGGAGTCGATCGTCCTCCAGGCCCTCGAGAAGGACCCGGAGAAGCGGCCGCGCCGTGCCGGGCACCTCGCCGAGGCGCTTCGCCGCTACCGGTCGAAGCTCCACGAGGAGGAGTTCACCCGCTCCGTCGTCCTGACGTCGAGCCGGATGATCGCGCGGCCGCAGGCGGGGGCGGCGCCCTTCGTCGGGCGCGAGAAGGAGATCGCGGAGCTGCAGCGCCGGCTCCACGCCGCCGTGGCGGGCGAGTGCCAGTTCGTCGTCGCCGGCGGCGAGCCGGGGATCGGAAAGAGCCGGCTCGTCGAGCAGCTCGTCAACCTCGCCCGGGCCCGGAAGATCCGGGTGCTGCAGGGCCGCTTCGTCGAGCACGACCGGGCCTTCGCGTACCAGGGCTTCTGCGAGCTGATCCAGGACTACTTCCGGACGAAGGACGCCGGTTCGAGCGCCACGTCCCGGCCCGATTTCTCCGACCTCGCCGACGACCTGCTCGCCCTCTTCCCGGTCCTCGGGGAGATCGGCGAGCTCCACGCCGGCCGGAGCGGCGAGGCGAAGCCGTCCGCCGAGCCGCGGCGGGCCGAGGACAAGACGAGCGTCTTCGAGCTCCTGGCGCGCACCGTGACCCGGATCGCCCAGGGGCGCCCCCTCGTGATCGTTCTCGAGAACCTGCAGGTCGCCGACGCGTCGATCGAGGCGCTCCAGTACATCGTCCGGCGGCTCGCCCCGACGCCGACGCTCATCGTCGGCACCTACCGCCAGACGGAGGTCGACAAGCGGCACCCGCTCCCGCGGATGCTGGAGTCCTTCGGCGACGATCCGCGCTTCTCGTCCTTCACCCTGGGTCCGGTCTCCCCCTCGGAGCACCGGGCGCTCGTGGAGTCGATCGCCGGCGCGGCGAGTCTCGCGCCGAGCCTCGCCGAGCGGCTCTACGAGGCGTCCGAGGGGAACCCGTTCTTCACGAAGGAGCTCGTCCGCTCCCTCCTCGACTCGGGGGGGATGGCGAAGGACGACACGGGCGCCTTGCAGCTCTCGGGGGCGGCCGGCTTCTCCTCCGACGTCCTGCCGACGACGATCCAGCAGGCGGTGGAGAAGCGGATCGAGCGGCTTCCGGACGACGTCCGCGACGTCCTCGCCACCGCCTCGGTCCTGGGCAAGAGCTTCGACTACCGCGACCTCGAGGCGCTGGCCGACGACGCGCCGAACCTCGACGACGCCACGGACCGCCTCCTCCGGGAAGGGATCCTCGAGGAGGAGCGGGAGTCGCGCGGCGACCGGCTGGCGTTCGCGAGCGGCATCGTCCGCGACGTCCTGTACGGCGGGCTCTCCCGCCGCAACCGGCGCTCCCTCCACCGGAAGTACGCCGAGATCCTCGAGGGCCAGAACGCCGACCGGCTGGAGCTCGTCTATCCCGAGCTGGTCCACCACTACTCGCAGGGTGACGTTCCGGAGAAGACGGTGGAATACGGGCTCGCGCTCGCGCGGAGGTCCCTCGAGGCGTTCAGCCCGGAAGAGACCACCCGCGTCGCCAAGACGGCGCTCGAGTTCCTCGAGGACAAGGGATGGCGGGGCGACCGGACGCTGCAGGGGGAGGCCCGCCTCCTCCTCGCGCCGCGCGCTGCAGATGACCGCGAGCCTCGACGGCGCGCTCCGCGAGGCCGAAGCCGCCGCGAAGGTGTTCGAGAAGGAGAAGAGGCCCGATCGGGCGATCGCCGCGATGCTGACCGCGGCCGAGGTCGCCTGGCAGGGGCGGCGCCTCGACGACACGCGCCGCTGGGTCGACCGGGGGATCGAGGCGGCGTTCGAGGCGGGAGGGCACGAGCAGCTCTCCCGCCTGCTCGCGCTCGCCATCACCGTCGCGAACCTGCGCGGCGAGTACCAGAAGGCGGCCGCGTACCAGGTCCAGCTCGACCGGCTCTCGTCGAAGGAGGAGGTCGGAGCCGAGCAGATCGTCCCGGGAGGCCGCCTCGTCGTCGCGATCGCCAACCCGACGCCCGCCAGCGAGCCGGCGCTGTCGCAGACGATCGAGGAGGAAGAGGTCCTCGGCGGCGTCTTCGAGACGCTCCTCGCCACCGACGCGGAGGGAAGCCTCGTCCCCGGTCTCGCCGAGGAGTGGGAGCTCCTCGACGGAGGACGCCGCGCGCGCCTTCGCCTCCGGAAGGGCGTCGCCTTCTCCGACGGCGCGCCGCTGACCGCCGAAGGGGTCAAGGCGTCGCTCTCCCGCGCCGCCCGGATCCGCCAGGACGGCCTTCTCCCCGCGCTGGGAACGGTGCGCGGCGCCGCCGAGTATCGCGACGGCACCGCCTCCGACGTCGCGGGGATCCGCGTCCTCTCGGAGGACCGGCTGGAGATCGAGCTGGTCGACCCGCTCCCGATCTACGGCGCCCTCCTCTCCGACGCCCGGCTGGCCGTCGTCCGCGTCGCTCCCGGCCCCTCCCCGGAAGGCGAGCGGTTCCTCGGGACGGGCCCGTTCCAGCTCGCGCGCCGGTCGGGGGACCAGGTGATCCTGGAGCGGAACCCGCACACCTGGAGGGAGGCCGCCCGGCTGGACGCCGTCGAGTTCCGGACGGGGATGAGCGCCTCGGCCATCGCCTCGGGGCTCCGCTCCGGCGAGATCGACCTCGCGCGCGACCTCCTCCCGCAGGACCTCGAGGCCCTCCTCCGGGAGCCGCGGCTCAAGGCCGGGCCTCGTCGAGGTCCCGAAGAAGAACACCTACTTCGTCGTCCTGAACGCGCGCGGCCCCGCCGCGCTCTCCGCCCGCCGTCCGGCGCGCCCTCACCGGGTCCGTCCGGAGCCAGGACTTCGTCTGGGCCACGCTCGGCCGGTTCGCCCTCCCGGCGACGGGGCTGATCCCGCCGGGCATCCTCGGGCACGACCCCGGACGCCGCCGCCCGCTTCTGCCGAAGGAGGCCGCGCGCGCCTCGATCGAGGCCTCGGGAGCGCCCCGCCCGCTCGCGCTCAAGGCCACGGTCCACCCGATCCTGCGGGACCGGTACCGCTCCCTCACCGACGAGCTCTTCGCCGTCTGGCGGGAGCTCGGGGTCTCGGTCGAGATCGCGACGCCGACGATGGCGGAATACCTCGACTCCTGGCAGCACCCCGCCCCGTACGACGTCCTGGTGGGGCGCTGGAACGCCGACTACGACGATCCCGACGACTTCACCTACGGGCTCTTCCATTCGCGGGCCAGCCAGCTGCGGAGCTGGTACAGCTCTCGCGGAGGCCGACCGGATCCTGGAGGAAGCGCGGGCCGAGACGCGGCGCCCGGCGCGGGAAGCCCTCTACCGCCGCTTCGAGGAGCTCCTCCTCGATCAGGCCGTCTTCATCCCGCTCTTTCACGACGTCGACTACCGGATCGCGAGCGCGAGCGTCCGCGGCGTCGCCCTCCGGAGCACGCCTCCGTTCGTGAGCTACGGGGAGATCGGAAAGGTGCGGGGAGCCGCCGTCGGGGCCCCGCGTCTCGAGACGGCGCGCGGCGTCCTGCAGGTCCCGATCACCGGAAGGGTCCAGAGCCTGGAGCCGTCGATCATCAGCACGAACGAGCAGACGGAGACGCTGACGCCCGTCTTCGAGATGCTGACGAAGATCGTCGAGGGCGCGCGAATCTCGCCGTGGCTCGCCCAGGAGATCGAGGCGGAGAGCGGCGGGATGCGGTACCGCTTCCGGCTCCGCCGCGGGGTCCGCTTCCACGACGGTCGGGGGATGACCGCCCGGGACGTCCGCTACTCCTTCGAGCGCCTCCTCCAGAATCCCGAGGCCGACACCCGGTGGCTCCTCTCGCCCGTCCGCGGCGCGAAGGCGCTGATCCGGGGCGAGCGGACCGACCTCGAGGGCTTCCAGATCGTCTCGCCGCACGAATTCACGATCGACCTCGAGCAGCCGATCTCCTTCTTCCCGGCCATCGTCTCGTATCCCTCGATGGCGATCCTCCCCGAGGGGACCGTCCGCGTCGGCGGACACTGGCGCGAAGGCGGCGCCGCCACCGGGCCGTTCCGCGTGGTCCGCTTCGAGCCGGGCCAGCGGCTGGAGCTCGAGAGAAACCCGAATTACTGGCGCGAGGGGTACCCGCGGAGCGAGGGGCTCGTCTTCCGGTTCGGCGTCAGGCCCGAGGAGATCAAGAGCGAATTCCTGGCCGGGCGGTTCTCCATCGCGTCCGACCTCCTGCCGGCCGACGCCGAGTCCTTCCGGAACGACGTCCGCTTCGCCTCGGGGTATCGGGAGAGCCCGAGCCTCTCGACCTACTACGTGGCTTTCAACTCGCTCCGCGGTCCCCTCGTCGACCCGGCCCTCCGCCGGAGGATCGTGGACGGGATCGACGCTGCGTCCCTCGTCCGCCGCCTCCTCGGACGGATCGCGATCCCGGCGAGCGGGCTCATCCCGCCGGGTCTCCTCGGCCACGTGTCGCACGCCGAGCGCCCCGCCCGGACGGACCCGCGGCCCCAGACGATCGGAAAGGTCGCCCTGACGGCGGCGCTCCACCCGATCTTCACTGCGGAGTACGCCGCTCTCGGGCAGGAGCTGATCCGCGCCTTCCGCGAGATCGGCGTCGACGTCACGGTCCTCAACCGGACGATGCCGGAGTACCTGGAGCTCTCGAGCAAGGGGGGCGCCGACCTCGACATCGGCCGCTGGATCGCGGACTTCCCCGACGCCGACACGTTCGTCCACGGCATCCTCCACTCCCGCGAGGGGAGCCTCGGGCGCTTCTGCGGCCGCCCCGAGCTGGATGCGCTCGCGGAGCGCGGGCGCTCCGAGGCCGATCCCAGCCTCCGCCACGGCATCTACCGGAACGCCGAGGAGATCCTCGCGGCCGAGGCGCTCCTCATCCCGCTGTTTCACGAGTCGACCTACCGCCTGGCGCGGCCCGAGGTCGAGGGGCTCTCCGTCAGCATCTCGGCGACGGTCGTCGACTACTCGAACCTCCGGACGAAGGGCTGAGGATGATCGGGACGCGACTGGCCGACCGGTACGAGGTTCTCGCCGAGCTGGGCCGCGGCGGAATGGGGATCGTCTATCGCGCCAAGGACCCCGTCCTGAACCGGGAGGTGGCGGTCAAGCTGATCCCGCCCGGGAACCTCACGAAGGACGCCGAGGAGCGGTTCCAGCGGGAGGCCCAGATCGTCGCGCAGATGGACCACCCGGCCGTCGTGCCGATCTACGACTTCGGCCGCCACGAGGGGGCCCTCTTCTTCGTGATGCCCGTCCTGCCGGGGACGAACCTCCGGCACCTCCTCCGCGACCGGTCGCTCCGCCTCGGGGACGTCCTCGACGTCGGCGTCCAGGTCTCGGAGGGGCTCGACTACAGCCACGCGCGTGGCATCGTCCACCGGGACATCAAGCCCGAGAACATCATGACGGCGCGCGAGGACGGGGGAGGCGTCCGCGCCCGCGTCATGGACTTCGGCCTCGCGCTCGCCACCTCCGAGGACCGGCTGACGAAGACGGGGACGCTCGTCGGGACCGTGTCCTATTTCAGCCCGGAGCAGATCACGGCCCGGACGTTCGACGGCCGCTCGGACGTCTACTCGCTCGGGACGGTCCTCTACGAGTGCCTCGCCGGCGAGCCCCCGTTCACGGGAGAGGTCCAGTCGGTCCTCTACCGGATCGCCCACGAGGTCCCGCCGTCCCTTCGCGCGATGGGGGTCGACGTCCCGGAGGCGCTGCAGGAGGTCCTGTTCCAGTGCCTCGAGAAGGACCCGGAGAAGCGGCCGCGCCGGGCCGGACACGTCGCCGAGGCGCTCCGCCGCTTCCGCTCCTCGCTCCACGAGGACGAGTACACGCGCTCCGTCGTCCTGAACTCGAGCCGGATCCTCGCGCGCCCCGCGGCGGGGGCGCCGTTCATCGGCCGCGAGAAGGAGCTGGCCGAGCTGCAGCGGAGGCTCCACGCGGCCGTCGCCGGCGAGTGCCAGTTCGCAGTCATCGCCGGAGAGCCCGGAATCGGGAAGACGCGCCTCCTCGACGAGCTGAAGACCCTCGGCCGGGCGCGGAAGATCGCCGTCCTCCAGGGGCGCTTCGTCGAGCACGACCGTGCCTTCGCGCACCAGGGCTTCTGCGAGCTGATCCAGGACTACTTCCGGACCCGCGACGCGGGGAGCTCGGGGGCGTCCCGCCCCGACTTCTCGGACCTCGCCGCCGACCTCCTCGCGCTCTTCCCGGTCCTCTCCGAGATCGGAGACCTCAGGACGGCCGCGGGCGACTCCGCGCCGGGGCGCGGGCCGGAGGGGCGGAAGGCCGAGGACCGGATCGCGGTCTTCGAGCTGATCGCCCGGACGCTGACGCGGATCGGCGGGGGACGGCCGCTGCTCCTCTTCCTCGAGGAGCTGCACGGCGCGGAGCTCTCGCTCGAGGCGCTCCAGTACATCGTCCGCCGCCTCGGCCCGACGCCGACGCTCATCGTCGGGACCTACCGTCAGACGGAGATCGACAAGCGGCACCCCCTCGTCCGGATGCTCGAGTCGTTCCGCGGCGACCCCCGTTTCGCCTCGATCACGCTCGGGCCCCTCACCCCCTCGGAGCACCGCGCGCTCGCGCAGCAGGTGGCGGGCGCGGGCCGGCTCTCGGACGGCCTCGCGACCCGCCTCTTCGACGCGACCGAGGGAAACCCCCTCTTCACGAAGGAGCTGGTCCGGTCGCTCGTCGACTCGGGCGGCATCGCCGCCGACGACTCGGGGGCGCTCAACCTCTCGGGGGCCGCCGGCATCTCGTCCGACGCCCTCCCCGAGACGATCCAGCAGGCGGTCGAGGCCCGGATCGAGCGGCTCCCCGAGAATCTGCGGGAGCTCCTCGCGGTCGCCTCGGTCCTCGGGCGCGGCTTCGAGTTCCGCGAGCTGGAGACGCTCGTCGAAGGCGCCGACCTCGAGGACGCGGTCGACGCGCTCGTGAAGGAGGGGATCCTCGAGGAGGAGCGGGAGTCGCGCGGGGACCGGCTCGTCTTCGCGAGCGGCATCATGCGCGACGTCCTCTACGGCCGTCTCTCCCGGCGGAAGCGGAAGTCGCTCCACCGGAAGTACGCCGACCTTCTCGAGCGCCGGAACGCCGGGCGGCTCGAGCGGATCTACCCGGAGCTCCTCCACCACTTCTCCGAGGCGGACGTGCCGGACAAGGCCGTCGAGTACGCGCTCAAGCAGGCCCGGAAGTCCCTCGAGTCGTTCAGCGCCGAGGAGGCGATGCGCGTCGCCCGGACCGCCCTCGAGTACCTCGAGGACGAGGAGTGGGAGGGGGATCGGGCGGAGGAGGGCGAGGCGCGGCTGCTCCTCTCCCAGGCCGCGCAGATGGCCGGGCACCTCGACACGGCGCTCCGCGAGGCCGAGGCCGCGAGCCGCGTCTTCGAACGCGAGAAGAAGCCCGAGCGCGCCGCGGCGGCGAGCCTCTCGGCGGCGGAGTCGGCCTGGCAAGGGCGGCGCGTCGACGAGACCCGGCGGTGGGTGGAGCGCGGGATCGAGAGCGCCGCGGCCGCCGGGAGCGCGGAGCCGCTCTCCCGCCTCCTCTCGCTCGCCATCACGGTCGCAAACCTGCGCGGCGAGTACCAGAAGGCGGCGTCGTACCAGACGCAGCTCGAACGCCTGGCGCCCGCCGAGAAGGCGGTCGCCGAGGAGATCCCGTCCGGCGGGCGCCTCGTGGTCGGCCTCGCCAACCCGGTCGCGGCGACGGAGCCGGGCGAGCAGCAGACGATCGAGGAGGCCGAGGTCCTCGCGTGCGTCTTCGAGACGCTCCTGACGACCGATGCCGAGGGGAGCCTCGCGCCGAACCTCTGCGTCGAGTGGAGCCTCCGGGACGGGGGTCGGACCGCGCGCCTGAAGCTCCGGCAGGGCGTCCGGTTCTCCGACGGGGCGCCGTTCGACGCGGCCGCCGTCCGGGCCTCGATGGAGCGCGCCATCCGCGTCCGGCACGACGCACTCCCCGCGGCCTTCGAGGCGATCCAGGGCGCCGCGGAGTTCCTCGCCGGAACGGCGGACACGCTCGCCGGCGTGGCGCTCCCCGCCGACGACGTCGTCGAGTTCGCCCTCCGCGAGCCGCTTCCGATCTTCCCCGCGCTCCTGACCGACACGATCGTCGCCGTGACGCGCACGGTTCCCGGCGCGGCGGGCGGACCGGAGCAGGTCCTCGGGACCGGCCCGTTCCGGATCGCCGCGCAGACGCCCGAACGGGTCCTCCTCGAGAAGAATCCGCACGCGGCGAAGGACCGCGGGGCCCGGCTCGACGCCATCGAGTTCCGGACGTCGCTCAGCGCCTCCGCAATCGCCACGCAGCTTCGCGCCGGGGAGCTGGACGTCGTCCGCGACCTCGCCCCGCACGACCTCGAGGAGATCCTGCGCGAGCCGCGCTTCCGCGCCGGCCTCGTCGAGGTCCCGAAGAAGAACACCTACTTCGCCGTCTTCAACACGAAGCGGGGCCCCGGCGCGAACCCCGACTTCCGGCGCGCGCTCGCCGGCGTCGTCCGGAGCCAGGACTTCGTCTGGGGCGCCCTCGGCCGGTTCGCGGTCCCGGCCACCGGGATCCTTCCTCCCGGGATCCTCGGGCACGACCCGGGGCGGCGCCGCGCGCTCCTGCCGCGCGAGCAGGCGGTCGGCATGGTGGAGGCCTCGGGCGTCGCCCCGCCCTGGAAGCTCGCCGCCGCCGTCCACCCGACGCTCCAGGATCGGTACCGCGCGCTGACCGGCGCCGTCTGGGCGCTCTGGCGGGAGCTCGGCGTCGAGGTCGAGAGCGCAACGCCGACGATGGAGGGCTTCCTAGACGCCTGGTCCCGGAACGACGGCATCGACATGCTCGTCGGCCGGTGGAGCCCGGACTACGACGACCCCGACAACTTCACGCTCGGGCTCTTCCACTCGGCGCACGGGCTCCTGAAGAGCTACTACTCCTCGGCCGAGGTCGACAAGCTCGTCGAGGAGGCGCGCCTCGAGAGCCGTCCCGCCGTCCGGGAGGCGCTCTACCGGCGGGTGGAACAGATCCTCCTCGACGACGCCGTCCTCGTCCCCCTCTTCCACGACGTCGACTTCCGGATGACGGGCGCCGGCGTTCGCGGGCTGGTGCTGGAGAACACGGCCCCTTTCGTGAACTTCGCGGCGATCGGCAAGGCGGCGTCGGGTCCCGCCCCGGAGGCCCGGCCGCGGGAAGGGGGCGGCGTCGTGACCGCCGCCGTCGCCGGGACGGTCCTGACGATCGATCCCCCGCTCGTCTACACAGGGGAGCAGATCGAGGTGGCGCCGAACGTCTTCGAGTCGCTCACCCGGGACGTCGAGGGAGCCCGGATCGTGCCGTGGCTCGCCTCCGAGGTGATCTCCGAAGAGGGGGGACGCGTTTCCGCTTCCGGCTCCGGCGCGGCGTTCGGTTCCACGACGGACGCGCGCTCACGGCGCGGGACGTCCGCTTCTCGTTCGAGCGGCACCTCCAGAACCCCGAAAGCGAGAGCCGCTGGCTCCTGGCGCCGATCCGGGGCGCGAGGGCCCTCGCCGAGGGGAAGGTCGGCGACCTCGAGGGGTTCCGGATCGTCTCCCCGGGGGAGTTCACCGTCGAGCTGGAGCGGCCCCTCTCACTCTTCCCCGCCGTCGTCTCCCATCCGTCGACGGCCGTCGTTCCCGAGGGGACGTCCGCTCTCGGCCCGAACTGGCGCGAGGGGTGCGCGGGGACCGGGGCGTTCCGCGTCGTCCGGTTCGAGCCGGGGAAACGGCTCGAGCTGGAACGGAATCCCGACTACTGGCGGGAGGGAGTCCCGCTGGCCGACGGCCTCGTCTTCCGGTTCGGCGCGTCCCCCGAGGAAATCCGGTCCGAGTTCCTCGCGGGCCGGCTCTCGATCGCCGCCGACCTTCTCCCGGCCGACGCCGAAGCGCTCCGGAACGACGCCCGCTTCGCCTCCGGCTACCGGGAGAGCCCGCGGCTTTCCACGTACTACGCCGCCTTCAACGTCCACCGCGGTCCGTTCACCGACGTCGCGCTCCGGCGCCGGGTCTCCGACGGCTTCGACGCCGCGGCGCTCGTCCGGCGGACGCTGGGACGCGGCGCGATCCCGGCGAGCGGCCTGATTCCGCCGGGCCTCCTCGGCTTCACGCCCGGCTCCGAGCGGGGCGCCCGCGTGCCGGGACCGCCCCTCAAGGAGCCGCTCGAGGTCACGGCCGCCGTCCACCCGATCTTCTTCGGCGAGTACGCCGCCTTCTGGAAGGAGCTGCTCCGCGCCTTCCGGGACCTCGGCGTCGTCCTGAAGCCGGCGACGAAGTCGATGGCGGAGTACCTGACCGTCTCCAGCCGGGGCGAGACCGACATCGACATCGGGCGCTGGCTCGCCGACTTCCCCGACGCCGACACCTTCGTCCACGGCGCGGCCCACTCCGAGGTGGGAAGCCTCGGCCGGTACATCGGCCGCCCCGAGACGGACGCCCTCGCCGAGCGGGGCCGCGCCGAGGCCGACCCCGGGATCCGCCACGCGCTCTACCGGCAGATCGAGGAGATCCTCGCCCGCGACGCGATCCTCGTCCCGCTCTTTCACGAGCAGAACTACAGGTTCGCGCGCCCCGAGGTGGAAGGGCTCTCCGTCGGCCTGACGACGCCGGTCGTCTCGTACGAGAGCCTCCGGATCCGGCGTTAGCTCAGTTTCCGTGCGGTTCCGGCTTTTCCGGCTTCTTGGCCGGACGGGACGCCTTCTTCTCGTGAGGGGGCGGCGCCGGCCGCTGCGGCGCCTGTGCCTTCATCTGGCGCGGCGGTTCAGGGGGCCGGGCCGGAGCCTGCGGTTTCACTTCGTGAGGTCGTCGGGCCGGCTGAGCCGAAAGCTGAGGCTTCACCTCGTGGACTCGTTCAGCAGACCGGGCCGGAGCCTGAGGCTTCGCCTCGTGAACTCGTTCACCCGACCAGGCTGGAGCCTGACGCTTGACGTCATACTGCCGTTCGACCGACCGGACCACTGCGGGTGACGTCCCGCCCGAGGCGCGCGCCGGGCTCTGGAGATGAGCCGGCTCGACCTTCTTCTTCGGCGCCGGCATGCGAACGCCCGTATCGCCCGCGCTGCGCCTTCTCTCGGGCTCGTTCCGGTTCTGCGCGGTCGTCTTCCCGCCTCGGGATTGGTGTTCATGCCAGGCGGTGGCCCGCTCGCGCGCCGGCGCCACGACGGCGAGGCTCCTTCTCGACGTCGAGGCCGACGACGTGACCGGGATGGCCCGCGTTCTTGCTTCGCTCAGGCTGGACGTCCGGATCGGAGCGCCGGTGACCGTCCGGAGGCGCGAAACGGCCGGACCGCCCGTTCTCACGATCCCGCCCGAGACGGCGAAACTCGTCGCCTTTTGCGCACCCGAGACGTACCGGGTGTTTCGGGCCGGATCGAGCCGCACCGTCCGCGCGTCGACGCCGACGAAGCTCCGCATCGGAACGAAGACGTAGCTTCGGGCGGGGGCGACGATCGCCGGACCGCCGTAGCCGGCGAGCCCCAGGCTGAAGCTGGGCGGAACGGGGGCCCAGCCGATGGTGTCCCCGTGGAAGCACCACGTCACCCAGGCCGGCGCCCAGGTGGTGCCGGGGATCCAGACCCACCCCCACTCGGGGGTGATCACCCAGGTGCCGTAGTGATAGGGAACGCCACCCCACGGATCGAACGACACCCAGGTCCATCCGTAGTCCGTGTAGCGCCACTCTCCGCGCAAGTACGGCTGCCAGCCGACCGCCACGGCACGCGGGCACCAGACATCACCATATTCGCGGACCGTCACCCAATTCCCGTAAGGAGCGAGGTCGCTGTAGAAAAAGGAAAGGCCGACGCTCACGTCGACGCGCGCTTCCGCGGGCCCGGGAGAAAACGTTGTCAGAATTGCAAAGGCCAGCGAAGCGATCGGAATTGTCATTCGTCTCATGGGCTCCCCCACGGAGACGACAGTGCAAACGCCACGCCAAAACGAGGACCCGCGGCTCAGCGGCCGGTCGCCGGCGACGACGGCTCGCGTCAGGGCTTCGAGACCGCGACGCTCGCCTCCAGCGGGATCTTCGCCGGCGCGAAGCACTGCTGGTCGTTACAGGCCTGGTACGAGACCGCGCCCGAGAGCACGACCTTCCCGGCCGCGTTCGCGGGAAGCGCGAGATCCGCCTCGAACCGGACGGTCCCCTCGTACACGCGGAGCGGCGCTTCCGAGAACGCGAAGCGCTTCTCCACGTCCTTCGGGTAACGGACGGACGAGAGCGTTCCGGCCGACGCCGCGAGCGTCACGTTCGTCGGGATCAGGAACTTCTCCGAGGGGGTGTGGCTGTTGACGTGCCAGCCGGGCCCCATCGTCATCTCGACGACGACGGTCGCCTTCGCGCCGGCGGCGAGGCTCGCGGGGGCCGTCACCTTTGCCCGGACGTCGGGGCCGTCCGCGGCACGCGCACCGGACGCGAGGAGCACGGCGGCGAGAACGGAGACGACGGCTCTGTTCGGCACGTTCATGACGGCTTCGACTCCTTCCGGCGGGCCGGCAGCCCTTCCGCGGCGGGCGATTCTACGCGGCGGCAGGCCGCCGTAAACGATTGGCCCGATCCCTGCGTCCGTCGGGATGGGGTGACAGAATGAGCCGGTTCCTTCCAGGCCTCTCTGGCCGCACCTATGCCGTACATCTTGCCGCACTGCTGATCGCCGTCGTCGCCCTGCTGGGAAGCACGGGACTGGCAGAAGACGCCCCGGTGCCGCGGACCTCCGCGTGCCGCGAGTCGGTCCCGGATCTCTACCGCCGGATCTCGCCGACCGTCGTCTCAATCACGGCCACGTCGATCAACCCCTACGACACGCTCGAGCGGATGCAGCGGCAGGCTGGATCGGGCGTCCTGATCGACCCGTCGGGCCTGATCCTCACAAACTCCCACGTCGTCTTCGGCCAGTCCATCGTCACCGCGACGCTGGACGATGGCCGGTCGATGCCGGCGCAGGTCGTGGGGGCCGACCCGCTCTTCGACATCGCGGTGATCCGGCTCCCGAAGCCCGGCCCGGCCCCGCTGCCGGCCGCGACGCTCGGCGATTCCGGGAAGCTCTCGGTCGGGGAGGAGGTCTTCGCCATCGGGAATCCCTTCGGCCTCGACCAGACGCTCACGCGCGGGATCGTCTCGGCCGTCAACCGGGTCCTTCCCGGTTCCTCATGGTCCCTCCGCGAGCCGATGATCCAGACCGACGCCGCCATCAACCACGGAAATTCCGGCGGACCGCTCGTCGACGTCTGCGGCGACGTCGTCGGGATCAACACGGCGATTCTCCCGGACGCCCAGGGAATCGGGTTCGCGATCCCCGTGAACCTCGTGAAGAGCGTCCTGTCGGATCTGATGGCGAGCGGGCGCGTCATCCGGCCCTGGATCGGGATCCAGGGGCAGTTCATCCTCCCCGATCTCCGAAAGCTCCTTCGCCTCCCCCTCGCGGAAGGCTTCCTCGTCGAAGTCGTCGAGCCCGACAGCCCGGCCGGAAAGCTCGGCGTCAAGGGTGGGGACCTCGACCTGATCATCGCCGGAGAGCCGCTCCTCCTCGGAGGCGACGTCCTCTCGGAAATAAACGGCGTCCCCGTCGACAAGCCGGACCAGCTCGACTCGGTCCTCACGACCCTGAAGGTCGGAGAGACCGTCCGCTTGAAGTTGTACCGAGGCGACGAGAGCCGTGACTTCGTGCTCGTCGTGGCCGAACGGCCGCTCCTTCCGCGCGACTTCGCGCCACGACAGACGGCAACGCCGGCGGGGACGGGAACGGAGTCCGCGGCTGGCCGCGCGCCCCGTTTTCTCTCGCCGCGCCGCTCGCTCTGACCGCCTCGAGGATCCGGTGCGGGAAGCCCAACTCCAAGAGAAGTGAGAAGCGCCGGAATGACCGGCGCTTCTTGACGAGTGAATGGCGGGGCCGACGGGGCTCGAACCCGCGACCTCGGGCACGACAGGGGCCGCCGCTCAGGCGCGCGAGCTCACTTGAACTGCCACTCCAGCGTTCCACTCCCCCACATGTCGTTGACTTTGACGTGAAGCGAGTAATGGTGGCCGACCTCCAGGTAAAGAAACGACGCTTGATACAGCCAGCTCAACTGAAACACGGTGGGGTTTGGGTATGTGTTGGTGAGATTTGTGGCGGCGGTGAGGTATTCGGGAACTCCAGACATGAAGCAGTTGATGCCGGGCGCCGGACAGAACTTGGAATTCCAGTAGAGCCCTGTCGTCTTGTCCTGGAAATACAGCTGCACGGACGTCCAGGCGGCATTGAAGCCACTTCCCCAGGTCGCGGCCGTGGCGGTTCCATGGAACATGACACCCGATGTATAGACAGACACGGTCGGATGGATCGTGTCGATCACGTGCCAGCTCTGAGTCGTGGTGGTTCCATCGGGCCACTGGATGTAGGTGGGGTTATCCGTCTGGTTCTGTCCCGGAAAGGTCGAGGTGATGTACCAGGGCCCCTTGGTGGCGTTCCCAGCACCGTCTGTGCAGATCCAGCCGTACGCGATCACCCAGGCGCCGTTTCGCAACGTGTGAATGTCGCCGCACGTGTTCGGCGGACCTCCATACACCTTGAAGACGAAATTCGTTCCCGGCCAGTTGTAGCTTCCGACGTACGAGCTCTGACCCGCCGCCGCCAGCTCCGAGACCGACTCCGGGGACCCGGACGGCACCGACGGGATACGCGGCGCCTGGAACGCCGACGTCGAGAACGCCGCCGTTCCACCCCGCGCGGACTTCAGCGCCGTCCGGCTCAGGATCGGGACAGTCGTGACGTACTCACGACCGCTTCGATAGGCCGTGCCGACGGCCCGGCCCGTCTTCACGGACAGTTCCATGCTGCTGACCCGATCCGGACTCGCCTTCACCGCACAGAGGTTTCCGCTCCACCGCGCCGGGACGTCGGACGAGATGATCACGGAGTTCAGCGGAGTTCCGTCGGCATCGATGACCCGAACCTCGACGGTCGTGTCGGCCTCGAGAAACTCGATCCCGACGCGGGCCTGGAACCACTCCTCTTCGGCCGGACCCACGAGAAGTGCGAGCCCTTCGTGCCCGGCCTCGAGCACGCCTCCTCGGGCGGGATCTTCCAACCGCAGGAGGACCTCGGGATCCGGCGCCGCCGGAAGGTCCACGGCCGTGGGGGGAACGAGCGCGGATTCCACGAGCGGGGCCCGCGGAACCGGTCCGCCAGCGGGCGCCGCGAGAAGGCGAGAAAGCGGCGCGAGAGCCAGACAAACAACCGCGACGCTGATTCGACGATTCATGGCTTCTCCCTTCAACCCTCTTCCTGGATGCGTCGATGAATCTCGGCCTTCAGACTGTCTTTCGCACCCAATCGTGGGAAGAAGCCTCAAGACATTTCCGCCCGGCGTCTGTCGGACGACCCGGGAGCGCACCGCGAGCGGGGCGAGTCCGATTTCAAGTTCTTTCGTCGGCTCGGGCGACACCCGGCGACGGGCCGTCGGCGTGAACGGCGACTCGAATCCTGGAAAGAATGCAGCCCTGTCCGGGCGGCCCAGAGGTGCTAACGGGTGAATGGCGGGGCCGACGGGGCTCGAACCCGCGACCTCAGGCGTGACAGGCCTGCGCTCTAACCAACTGAGCTACGACCCCGCATGACTTTCGGAGAATCGGGCGGTCCGGCCAGGTCAAGGGCGAGTCTGGTGGGAGGTACCGGACTCGAACCGATGACGTCCTGCGTGTAAAGCAGGTGCTCTACCAGCTGAGCTAACCTCCCGCGGGGGGATCCCGGACGTCCGAATGGCAAAGACCGCCCGGAGAATCGCTCCGGGGCCGGCGAAGATACCGCCCGCCGCCTCTTCCGTCAAGGAAGCGGCCTCGCGGAATGTTCCGGCGGCCATTCCGGATATCCGGAGGAGGAAAGGAGACGGGGCGCGATGGAGAGCTACAACCTCGTCGTCGTGGGGGCGGGCTCCGGCGGCCTCGTCGTGGCGGCCGGCGGGGCGAGCCTCGGCGCCCGCGTGGCGCTCGTCGAGAAGCACCCGGTCGACTACGCGGGCCCCGGCGGCTCCGTCCGGGCGATGGGGGGCGACTGCCTCCACTTCGGCTGCGTCCCCTCGAAGGCGCTGATCCGCGCCGCGAAGGCGGCGCAGCACGCCCGCGAGGCGGCGAGGTTCGGCATCCGCGGCGCGGGCGATCCCGGCCCGCAGGACCTCGGAAAAGTCATGGACTGGGTTCGCTCCCGGCAGGCGCTGATCGCCCCGCACGACTCCGTCGCGCGCTTCACGGGCCTCGGCGCCGAGGTCTTCGAGGGGCCGGGGCGGCTCCGATCCGCGCGCGAGGTGGAGGTGAACGGGACGGTCCTCCGCGCGCGGCACGTCGTCCTCGCCACCGGCTCGCGGCCCCGCATCCCCAACGTGCCCGGACTCGAAGCGGCGGGCTACGTCACGAACGAGACGGTCTTCGGCCTGCGGACGCTCCCCGGGTCCCTCGTCGTCCTCGGCGGGGGCCCGATCGGGTCCGAGCTCGGGCAGGCGTTCGCCCGCCTCGGCTCGAAGGTGACGATGGTCTCCTCCTCCGCCCACCCCTGCCCGAAGGAGGACCCCGACGCGGCCGCCGTCCTCGCGAGAAGGCTCCGCGAGGAAGGGGTGGAGATCCTGGACGGCGCGCGGGCGACGCGGGTCGAGACCCGGGACGGGCGGAAGCGGGTCGTCGTCCGGAAGGGGGACGGCGGCGAGACGTCCATCGACGCCGACGAGATCCTCGTCGCGGTCGGGCGGCGGCCGAACGTCGAGGGGCTGAACCTCGACGCCGTCGGCGTCCGCCACTCGCCGATGGGGATCGAGACCGACGCGAAGTGCCGGACGAACGTCCCGTCCGTCTGGGCGATCGGCGACGTGGCCGGCGGCTTCCTCTTCACGCACTGGGCCGGGCACCAGGCGGGGGTCGTCCTGCGGAACACGCTCTCCCCCGTCGCGCTCGCGACGTTCGACGCCGAGAACGTCCCGCGCGTGACCTACACCGAGCCGGAGATCGCGCAAGTCGGCCTGACCGAGTCGGAGGCCCGCGCGCGCGGTCTCAGGTTCACGGCCGTCACCTCCGGCTTCGACCGGAACGACCGCGCCGTCTGCGACGGCGATTCCGAGGAGACGTTCGCGCGGGTCCTCGTCGGGGACCGGGGGCGGATCCTCGGGGCCACGATCGTCCACCCGCGCGCCGGGGAACTGATCGCCGAGATCGTCCTGGCGAAAAAGCACGGCCTCCCCGTCTCGGCGCTCGGCTCCGTGATCCGGGCCTACCCGACGCTCTCCGAGATCCACGGCGCCGTCGCCCGCGAGGTCCTGAAGGCGTCGCTCACGCCGGGGCGAAAGCGGCTCCTTACGAAGCTCGCGGCGTTCCTCCGGAGCTGACCCGTGGCCGAGACCGTCCCCGCACCGCCGAAGTCCCGGCTCCTTCCCAGGATCGCGGTCGCGGCGCTGGCGCTCGCGGCGCTCCTCGCGCTCTTCCGGTTCCTTCCGGTCGCCGGGTGGATCGAGTCGCTCAAGGCGTACGGCAAGGAGCAGGGGGCGGCCGGCGCCGTCGTCTTCGGGCTCGTCTACGTCGCCGCGTCCCTGGTCCCCGGCGGGCCGGCGGCCCTCCTGACGCTGGCGGCGGGGGCCGTCTACGGCGTCGTGGCCGGAACCGCCCTCGTCTCGGTCTCCTCGGTCACGGCGGCGACGCTCGCGTTCCTCCTCGCGCGCGGCGCGCTGCGGGAGCGCGTCCGGCGGATGGCCGGGGGCAACGCGAAGTTCGCGGGGCTGAACCTCGCCATCGCGAAGGAGGGGGCGAAGATCGTGACCCTCGTCCGGCTCTCCCCCGCGTTTCCCTTCACGATCGTCAACTACCTCTTCGGCCTGACGCCCGTGACGCTCGGGGCGTACGTCCTCTCGAGCTGGGTCGCGATGCTCCCCGGGACCCTCGCCTACGTCTACTTCGGTTCGGCGCTCGGAGAGGTCACGGGAGCGTCGACCCCGCTCGAGAAGGGGATCCGGATCGCGCTCGGCGTCGCCGCGGTCGTCGCGACCGCCCTGATCGCCCGGATCGCGGCGCGGGCGATCCGGAGCGCGGGCGTCGACGGGACCGAAGCCCCGCCGGCGCCCGGTCCGACGGGGGTCAGTTGACCCTGACGGGAACGACCGTCGGATTCACCTTGATGACGCCTCCCGGCGGCGGCGGCGCCTGAATCGTGATCGTCTTCGTCGAGATGTTGTTCCCTTCGTTCCCTTCCGCGACCTTGTTCATCGGGTCGATCGCAAGCGTGATCTCGTAGGTTCCGGGCGGGAGCCCCATGAAGTAGGCCTGCCAGCCGTACCCGGAGACCTGCTGCGCGTTCCCCGAGCCCTTGATCGGCGCGACCGCCGGGCCGTGTCCCGCCTCGAAGTGGTCCTCGTGGTGCGTGAAGCTCCCGAGCGGGAAATTCGGGCCGCAGGCGTTCGCGGGCGGGTTCGGCGCCGTCGACTTGCACTTCGCCCGGATGTCGAGCGGGCCCGTGTAGTCCTTCTCCCCGCCGTTCATGACGAAGACGTACTGGCCGTCGGCGAACCCGTGGAAGTCGGGCTGCGGAACCTTGACGACGCCCCCGCCTGCCGGGGCGACCGTCAACGGCACGGAGCTCGACGGCTTGTTGGTCTGCTCGGCCGGAGCCGGCGCGGCGAGGCCGAGAACGACGGCGAAGACGAATCCCGCACGGACGAAGGCTCGCATGTCCATCTCCTCTGAGACTCAATATTAAGGCAGTCGGGCCGGCGCGCGAGCTACTTCAGCGAGTCACTGCCGCCGGCCAGCGACCGTAGCGATTCGGCGAGGTGGCCGACGTCGTCCAGGAGGACCGGCGTGGCGGCGTCCCGGCCGTCCCAGTCGAAGGTCGAGACCGACCCGTTCCGCTGGCGGATCTCGTCCATCCGCGACAGGGGGCGCCCGAGGAGCGTGGCCATCAGGATCCGGTCGAAGCGGCCGTGGGCGACGACGAGGGGCGCCGTTCGGCCGCTCGCCCGGAGCCGGTCGAGGAAGCGGCCGGCCCGGGCCTGCACGCGAAGCGGCGATTCGCCCCCGTCGGGGGAGGCGTCCAGCTCCCCGGCGCGCCAGCGCGCGCGGATCGCCGCGACCTCGGTCTCGAGCGCGGCGTTCAGCGTCTGGCCGCACCAGACACCCCAGTCGAACTCGACGAGATCGGGGTCGAGCGCGATGTCGAGCGCGTGCGGCGCGGCGAGGATCCCGGCCGTCTGCCGGGCCCGGAGCATCGGGCTCGAGAAGACCGCGTCGAGCGGCTCGGGGGCGAGGCGGGCCGCGAGCGCCTCGGCCTGCTGCACGCCGCGCGGCGAGAGCGGCTCGTCGACGCGACACCCCTGGAGCGTCCCGGCGAGGTTCCCCGTGCTCTCCCCGTGTCGCACGATGTAGAGGCGCACGGGCGGATTCTAGGACGAGCCTCCGTATCATCCCGGCATGGCCCGCGCCGCCCGCCACCCCGAGGTCGCGTCGCTCCTCGCCGCGGCCGGCCTCGAGGGGCTCTTCAGCGAGAGGTTCATGGCCGCGACGGAGATCTACGACGACCTCGTCGACGCCGCCTGCCTGGCGGATCCTGGAGTCGCTCGGCAGGCTTCCGGCAGGCCGGCGGCAGCCCCGAGCGCGTCCCCGCTCGACGACGCCGGCCTCCCCGCCCGCGCCCGCCCGGCGCTCCGGTACCTCTTCGCCAAGCTGTCGCGTCCGGCTTTCTCCGCCGCTCGGGCGGCTCCCTCTACCGCGCCGAAGCGCCCCCCGCCGCGGTCGAGACGCTGGCCGCCGAGCTCCGCGCCCGGGAGCCCGACGCCGCCGTCGGGGCGGAGATCGTGGAGATCCTCGTCGCCGAGGCGCCGGCGTTCTTCCGCGGCGAGAAGACCGGCGAGGAGATCCTCTTCTCGCCGGCGCGGCTGCCGCTCTGGATCCGCTACTTCTCGAACGCGAACGTCCTCTACGCGGTCAACAACGCGCTCGGGGCGGAGGTCCTCTCCCGCGTCCTTCCCGCCGCCGCGTCCGTGCTCGAGGTCGGCGGCGGGTGCGGCAGCGCCGCCGAGGCGGCGCTCGGCCGGCTCGGCGCCCGGGTCGCCCGCTGGCGCTTCACGGAAGTCGTCCCGGCGTTCCTCCGCCGCGGCGAGCGGGCGGCGCGCGCGGCGGCTGCCGCGGGGACGGCCGTCGAGGCCGCGAAGCTCGACATGTCCCGGCCGTGGGGAGAGCAGGGCATCCACCCCGGCTCCTTCGACGCCGTCTACTCGGTGAACTGCTTCCACGTCGCGAAAGACCTCGGCTTCGTCCTCCGCGAGGCGAGGGGGGCGCTGAAGCCCGGCGGCGTCGCCGTCGTCTCCGAGTGCCTCCGCCCCGGAATCCACGACCGGCCGACCTACGTCGAGTTCGTCTTCGACTTCCTCGAGAGCTTCACCGCCGTCGAGACCGACCCGATCCTCCGGCCGACGCACGGGTTCCTGTCGCCCGGGGCGTGGCGCCGCTCGTTCGCGGCCGCGGGCTTCGCGGGCGTCGAGGTGATCCCCGACGTCGACGACCTCGCCCGCCACTACCCCGACTTCTTCGTCGGGGCGGTCGTGGCGCGGACCGCCTGAGGCCGGAGCTCTCAGCGCCGTCCCCCCATCGCGGCCAGCATCTCCTCGCGGCTCCTTCGGCGCGCCGACCGGTCAGGATCCGCGCGCCGTCGGCCGTGACGAGAGCGTCGTCCTCGATGCGGACGCCGATTCCGAGGTACTCCTTCGGAACGCCCTTCTCGTCGGGCCTCACGTAGAGCCCCGGCTCGACGGTCAGGACCATCCCCGCCTCGAGCTTCCGGACCTTTCCCTTCCCGTCGCGGTACCGGCCCCGGTCGTGGACGTCCAGGCCGAGCCAGTGCGAGACGTTGTGGAGGCAGAACCGCTGGGCCGCGTTCTTCGAGAGAAGCGTCGACCGCCTCCCCCGGAGGAGCCCCATCTCGAGGCAGGCGTCGAGGAGGACTTCCCGGGCCGCCTTGTGCCCCGCGTCGTACGGGGCGCCCGGCCGGATCGTCGCGATCGCCGCGCGCTGCGACGCGAGAACGGCGTCGTAGACCCGCTTCTGCGGGCGCGAGAACGTCCCCGACACCGGAAACGTCCGCGTGATGTCCGACGCGTAGCCGTCCACCTCGCACCCCGCGTCGACGAGGACGAGGTCGCCGGCCGCCATCCGGCGGCGGTTCTCCGTGTAGTGGAGGATCGTGGCGTTTTCGCCCGAGGCCACGATCGAGGCGTAGGAAGGGCCGGAGCGCGCCCTCCTTCTTGAAGCGCTTCTCGATCGCCGCCTCGAGCTCGTACTCGTAGAGCCCCGGCTTCGCGAGAGCCATCGCGTCCCGGTGCGCGCGCGCGGCGATCGCCGCCGAGCGCTCCATCGCCTCGATCTCGGCCGGCTCCTTGAAGAGGCGCATCTCGTGGAGGATCGTCGTCGGGTCTTTCACGGTCACGGGGCCCCGCCGCGGGTCCCGCGCCTCGCGCCGGAAGCGGCCGAGGAGCTCGGCGACGGTCCGGTCGGCGGCCGGCGTCGAGCCCGAACGCGTGCCAGAGGACGCCGGACCGCCGGACGAGGTCGGGCAGCCGCTTCGCGAGGTCCGCCGACCGGGTACGCCGCGTCGGCGCCGAACCTCCTTCACCGCGCCCTCGGGCCCGGCGCGCCGCCCCTCCCACGTCTCGCGCTCGCGGTCCTTCTTCCGGACGAAGAGCGTCATCTTCCGCCGGTCCGCCTCGAGGACGGCCACGGCGTCCGGCTCCGCGAAACCGGTCAGGTAGAAGAGGTCCGGGTCGGGGCGGTAGCGGTAGTGCGTGTCCCAGCCGAGCGAGGCTTCGGGGGCCGGGAAGAGGAGGGCGACGCCCTCGCCCATGGCATCGTAGAAGCGGTTCCGGCGGCGGGCGAAGAGGTCGTTTCTCACGGCGGAAGTCTAATCGCACGTCGTCGCGCCGATGACGCGGGCGCGCCGTGCGAGGATGTCGAGCGTGACCGGCCTCCGCATCGTCCGCCGCCTCCAGCAGCTCTACCCCGGCGTCTCCGCCACCCGGCTGAAGCGCGCCGTCCTGGAGGGCCAGGTGACCGTGGACGGGAGGCGCCGTCGACGACGCCGGCGCGGTCGTGCCCGAGGACGCCGCCGTCGTCTGGGACCGGAACCGGCAGATCCGGAGGCACGTCGACACCGTCGCTCAAGGTCCTCTACGAGGACGACGACGCGGTCGCCGTGCTGAAGCCCGCCGGCCTCCTGACCCACCCGACCGAGGCGAAGGAGAAGGAGACCCTCCTGTCCCGCGTCTCGCTCTGGGCCCACCGGCGGTTCGGCGCGGGCGGGCGCACCTACGTCTCCGTCGTCCACCGGCTCGACAAGGAGACGTCCGGCGTCCTCGTCTTCGCGAGAAGCCGGCGCGGCCTCGTCGATCTCCAGACGCAGCTCAAGGCGCACGCGATGGACCGCCGCTACGTCGCCGTCGTGGAGGGGGACGTGAAGGGAGACGCCGGGACCTTCGACCAGGACCTCGTCGAGGATCGCGGCGATCGCCGGCGCGGCGTCGCGAAGCCGGGCGTGAAGGGAATCCGCGCCGTGACCGAGTGGAAGGTCCTCGAGCGGTTCGGCCTCGCCACGCTCGTCGAGGCGCGGCTGAAGACGGGGCGCACCCACCAGATCCGCGTCCACTTCGCCCACGCGGGCCACCCGCTCGTCGGGGACCCCGTCTACCGCGATCCCGGACGGCCCCCGTTCCCCGTCCCGTTCCCGCGCCAGGCGCTCCACGCCGGACGGCTCGGCTGGGTGACGCCGGAGGGGACGAAGGCCCTGGCCGAGGCAGAGCCTCCCGCCGACTTCCAGCCCTGCTTGCCGCGCTTCGGCGGCGAAGAACAAAGCCCCGAAAGAGATTTCTTCGAAAGGTTGAGTGGCGCCGCGGCGTCACCAGACGGGCCGTGGTCTCCCGCCCGCAGCGCCTCTCGCGCCTTCGAAGAATTCGGTCTCCTATTCCAGGACGATGATGACGACGCGCCGGTTCTGGGCGCGCCCCGCCGCCGTCTTGTTCGAGGCGACCGGCATCGCGTCGCCGTAGGAGATCGTCGACATGCGGCCGAGCGGGATCTTGTGCGCCCGCGCGAGATACCGCCGGACGGCCTCGGCCCGCTGCTGGCCGAGCATGTCGTTGAACTCGAGGCCGCCGGTGTCGTCGGTGTGCCCCTGGATCTCGATGAAGATCCCCTTGTCGAGCTGCTTGATCTGGCCCGCGAACTCGTCGAGGGAGACCTTCGCGTCCTTCGTCAGCTCGTAGGACGCCGTCCTGAAGCGGACGCGGTCCTCGGTGAACGACACCTGGAGGACGATCTTCCCCTTCGCGAGGACGCCGGCTTCGTTGGCGCGCTGCAGCGCTTCCTTCGCCGACTGGCCGAGCTGCTCGATCGCCTTGCTCTGGTCCTCGAGCTTCGTGTCGGTGGCCTTCTGCTTCGACTGAAGCTCTTCCACCTGCGTCTCGACCGAGTCGATCTTCTTCTCGGTCTTCGCCTGCGACTCGGCGATCTTCTTGTCGACGTCCGACGTCGTGGCGCAGGCCGCGACGCCGAGGGCGAGGAGCCCCGGGAGGAATGGAGGGTGCGACGGGTCATGTCTTGTTTCCTTTCTTCGTTCGGCGGACCTGAAGCCACGGCGGCTCCGTGCCTCGATATCCGGAACGGGTCCGGTAAGTGCCGATCCGCTGTCCGATCGTGACGGACAGGGTACGGTACTTTACCGGACCCGCGCCCGTCGGGGTGAATCCGAGGAGGTACTGGGACCGGAGGTCCTTCTCGATCTCGCTCGATCGCGGCCGGGAGCTTCGGCCCGGCTCCTCGACGAGCGAGAAGCGTCCGCCCGTCTCGAACGCGATCCGCCGGAGGAGGTCGATGTCGACGTCGCGCTCTCCCGGCTCCCCCCGCGCCGGTCCGGAGGCGGGCGCGCGGAGGCCGATCGGGTAGACCGGCACGTCGAGCCCCTGCAGGAGCTCCTCGAGGTGCTCGCGCGACAGGAGCCGACGCGTTGTCGATGCCGTCGGTCAGGAGGACGATGGCCCGCGAGCCGTTCCGGCCGAGGAGCGTCCGGTCCGGCATCTTCGCGAGGGCGTCGAAGAAGGCCGTCTTGCCCCACGGCTTGACGGACCGCGGCGGCACGGACGACCCGGCCGCCGTCCTCCGTGAACGGCACGAGCTCACGCACCGTCTCCCTCCGCGAAGACGTGCAGCGAAAAATCGTCGCCGGGGCGTGTGCGCGCGACGAGCGCCTCGAGGGC
Organism: uncultured Acidobacteriota bacterium; assembly: GCA_963821435.1. Lineage (GTDB taxonomy): Bacteria > Acidobacteriota > Thermoanaerobaculia > UBA5066 > UBA5066 > DAOMFB01. The sequence goes on along the minus strand of CAWGDR010000011.1, from coordinate 408,052 downwards.
CGCGCAGCGCCCCCTCCATCTTCCCGGCGAGCCCCATCGAGCCCGAGCCGTCGAGGAGGATCGTGAACGACACCGGCGAGTCGTCGCTCGCGGAGAAGAGGTCGAGGACGACGGCCTTCCCCTCGACGAGGAGCGAGAAGTCCCGCTCCTTCAGGCCCGGGATCGTCCGCCCCTTCTCGTCGGTCACGACGACCGGCACGAGGACCGTACCGACCGAGACGGCGGCCGCCTTCGGCGGCGCGGACGGCTCCTCGGCCGCGGCGCTCCGGGTCGCGGCCAGGAGAGCCAGGGCGAGAGCCGAGGCCACACGATTCAGGAGAACTCCTCCACGCGCCCCACATCGCGTAGTGACGCCACCATGATGGCCCCCACGGCCGCCGGTTGCCAAGTGCGCGCCGGATCAGAGGAATCCCGACCCGAGACAGGCTGCACGCCAGGACGCCGAGGACGATCGCGGTGACGGCGACGTAGAGGGCGTCGCGGTCGGCTCACGAAATCGGCGAGGAGGAGGACGACGCGGGCGACCGGCGTCGCGATCAGGATCAGGATTCCGAGCTGGAGGATCCCCCGGCTGTCGCCCGAGAGAGCGTCGCGGACGATGCCGGCCGCCGACCGGAGGATCCGCGGCTCGCCCCGGAAGACGGAGTAGTCGGGCCGCTCGAGCCCGTGCGCGAGGAGATACGGGATCGGCGCCGCCGCGACGACGGCCGCCGCGAGCATCACGCCGGCCCGGAGGAGCGGCCCGACGGCGCGGGAGCGGCGTTCGTCGGCGCGGTCGGCCATCTTCAGACCGCTCCTTTCAGGCCCTGCACGATCATCTCCACGGCGAGAATGACGATCACCGCCGTGAAGAACAGCGCGGAGCACGCCGACCTGCGCCGTCGCGAGGACCCTCGTCCCGAGGGCCGCGCCCGCGAGGACCCCGAGGACGACCGGCATCGCGAGCCCCGGGTCGACGTATCCGCGAGAGACGTAGATCCCCGCGCTCGCGGCCGCCGTCACGCCGATCATGAAGTTGCTCGTCGTCGTCGAGACCTTGTACGGAAGGCGCATGACGCGGTCCATGGCCAGGACCTTGAACGCGCCCGAGCCGATGCCGAGCAGCCCCGAGAGGACGCCGGCGATCCCCATCAGGCCGAACGCCAGCGGGATCTGCCGCGGCGCGTACGCCCGCGGGCCGTCGGCCTCCGGGAGAGTGCCCGCGAGCTTCAGGCGGAGGGCGAGAGGGTCGGGCGGCGCGATTCCGGACCGAGGCCGGGTGCCGCCGCCACGACAGGGCTGCCGACGAGAGGAGCACGAGGCCGAAGACGATCGCGACGGCGCGGGTCGGAGCCCACGTGGCGAGGAACGCGCCCGCCGAGCGCGCCGAGGGTCGTCGCCACCTCGAAGAAGATCCCGAGCCGGAGGTTCGAGTAGCCCTCCCTGCACGTAGGCGGCCGCCGCCCCGGACGAGGTCGCGATGACCGAGACGAGCGCGGTCCCGATCGGCGTACCGGATGTCGACCCCGAGGCCGAGCGTCAGGAGCGGGACGATGACGACCCCGCCCCCGAGACCCGTCAGGGAGCCGACGAAGCCGGCGGCGCAGGACTCCCGCCCCGAGCAGCGCGGTCAGCTCGAGAACGTTCACCGCCGGCACCCCACGGAGCCGATCCTACGCGAGGGGAGCGCCGGAGGGCCGGCGCGACGTCAGAGCAGGTCGGCGGCCGGGAAGAAGTACGTGACCTCGCGCGCGGCGTCGGCAGGATTCGCCGAGCCGTGAACGGCGTTCCGCTCGATCGACCGGCCGAACTCCTTACGAATCGTCCCCGCGTCGGCTTTCGCCGGGTCGGTGGCACCCATGACGGCACGCCAGTGGGCGACGCCGTTCTCGCGCTCGAGAACGGCGACGTAGACCGGTCCCGACGTCATGTAGGAAACGAGCGCGCCGAAGAACCCCTTCTCGCGGTGCTCGGCGTAGAAACCCTCGGCCTCGGCACGGGACATCCGGTACCGTTTCAGCGCGACGACGCGGAAGCCTTCCTTCTCGATGCGGGAGAGGATCTTCCCGGCGTTTCGATCGACTCGACGGCGTCGGGCTTGACGATGGCGAACGTCTTTTCCATGCGGGGCGGGAGTATACGCGGCGGATCCGGGCGCCGCGCCACGAGTCGTTGCTCCGCCGCCCCCTCTGCCGTAGGCTGCCGCGCCATGAACAATCTCTTCACGGCTCCCGACCGGAAGGCGATCCTCGACCGCCTCGACAAGCTGCCGCCGGCGGCCAGGCGGATGTGGGGAAGATGGCCGCGGCGCAGATGCTCGCCCACTGCGCGGCCGCGCTCGAGGTCGGCCACGGGCGACGCTCCCCGAACACAGATGTTCCTCGGCCGGCTCCTCGCGCCGTTCTTCAAGGGGAAGATCCTCGGCGAGCAGCCTTTCTCGAAGGACTCCCCGACCGACCCCGGGTTCATCGTGACCGGCCCCCGCGACTTCGCGAAGGAGAAGGCCCGCCTCACGGCGCTCGTGAACCGCTTCTGCGATCCGCGGGCCGTCCGCCGCCGACGGCCGGATCCACTCCTTCCTCGGGCGCCTCACGGGCGAGGAATGGGGCCGGATGATGTGGAAGCACCTCGACCATCACCTCCGGCAGTTCGGCGCGTAGGCGACGCCCCGGGCTCCGCGTCTCAGGAGGTCGGGCGGCGCCAGTGCGAGACCGAGCAGCGGACGACGTCGGCCCCGCGCGCGCCGACGTGCAGGACGAATGGGGCTCCTCGGAGACCAGGTGAACGGCGGCCGCGCGCTTTCGAAGCGCCTCTGTCACCGCCTCCGGCAGAGCCGCCATCCGGTAGGCGACCGCCCAGACCTGCCGGGGCCGCGGCGGCGCGTCGAGGTCCGGGAGGTCGGTCCACGAGAACCGGAGCCGCTCCTTCCTGAGGTAGAACTCCAGCGGGGACGGCCGTTCGCCCCGCGTCGCCGGGGTCCTGCCAGTAGACGACCAGGTCCTCCGGCCCGCCTTTCGAGCCGACCTCGGCGGCCAGCCTGCGGAAGGCCTCGTCGCGCTTCGACCGGTACGGCTGGACGATGTCCACGGCCACCCCCGCGAGGCCGACGACGGCGAACACGGCCATCACCCGCCGCGTGCGCCGGAGAAGACCGCCCCGGAAGACGCGTTCCGCGCTTCAGAAGCGCGGCGATTCCCGCTCCGGCCAGAAGACAGATCGGCGCGGCCAGGTGCTGGGCGAGCCGGGGATGCGGGCCGAACGGGTAGAGCCGCGCGGCCGCGACGGCGAAGGTCGCCGCGAACGGAAGGAGGCAGAAGGCGAGGACCCCCGGCCGGCCCGACCTCCGGAGGGACACGGCTCCCACGACGGCGAGAAGGAACGTGAGCGCGGCGGCGCCCGTGACGTCGCCAAGCGGGTACGCGAAGACGAGCCCCGTCGCCAGCCGGAAGAGCCAGACGAGGAGCGCCCACGGCCCGGCCGGAGGGAAGGAGCCGTGGTACTGCCAGAACTCCTTCAGGAACCCCCCCTCCCCGCGGAACTGCCCGACCCCGACCAGCAGCTACGACGCGAGGAACGCGGCGAGCGCCGTCGAGGTTGTACGCCGCGAAGAGCGCTTTCGCCCGCCGCCGGGGTGCCGGCAGAACGACGGGCAGGAGGACGGCGCTCACCGACGCGACGACGAGGCAGCTCGGGTACGAGAGGACGACGAGCGAGCGGCGCGACGAGGACGAGGAGCCCGAGCGGCCGGAGCCGTCCCGGGTCCTCCCGGACCCGGAGTCCGAGATCGAGGAGGACGACGGCGGCCAGGAGGTCGAGGGAGTAGGGCTTCACCTCGGCGCTGAAGCGGAGAGGGAAGTACGAGACCGAGAGGAGGCCGGTCGGCCAGGGCCGCGGGAAGGGGGGAAGCGCCCGGCTGGCGAGCCGGAAGAAGAGGACGATCCCCAGAAGGCTCCGGCGGCGAGCGGAAGGAGCCGGAGGCCGTACTCGGACGGCCCGAAGAGCGCGAGGGCCGCCTTCTCGAGCACGAGAAAGAGCGCGGGGGCGGCCTGCGCCCTCGCCGGCCGGAAGACCTCCGCCCAGTCCCCGTCCATGAGGTTCAGGGCGACGTAGGACTCGTCGGTCGAGAGCGCGAAGTTCTGCGCGTACCGGAGCAGCCGCCACGCCACCCCGAGGAGGAGCAGCAGGCGGGCGGCGCGCGCCGCCGGGGCGTCCGGTCCCCGGCGGCTGGTCCCGCCCCGGCAGGATCTTCTTCAGCGTCTCGCCCATCAGGGCCGGCGAGTCGGCCACGTGGACCCCGGCTTCCTTCAGCGCCTTCACCTTCTCGGCGGCCGTCCCCTTGCCGCCCGAGATGATCGCGCCCGCGTGCCCCATCCGCCGTCCGGGCGGCGCCGTCCGCCCCGCGATGAACGAGACGACCGGCTTCTTCAGGTTCGCCCGGATCCAGGCCGCGGCCTCTTCCTCGGCGCTCCCGCCGATCTCGCCGATCATGACGACCGCCTGCGTGTCGGGGTCGTCGCGGAAGAGCGTCAGCGCGTCGATGAAGTTCGTGCCGTTGATCGGGTCGCCGCCGATGCCGATGCAGGTCGACTGCCCGAAGCCGAGCGCCGAGGTCTGCCCGACCGCCTCGTAGGTGAGCGTTCCCGAGCGGGAGACGACGCCGACGAAGCCCGGCTTGTGGATCCGCGCCGGCATGATGCCGATCTTCACCTTCGCCGGCGGGCCGGATGATCCCCGGACAGTTCGGGCCGATGAGCCGCGACGTCGACTTCGCGAGGTAGGCCTTCGCCTGGATCATGTCGTTCACCGGGATCCCCTCGGTGATCGCCACGATGAGCGGCATCGCCCGCGTCGGCCGCCTCCATGATCGCGTCGGCGCAGCCCGCCGGCGGGACGAAGATCATCGACGCGTTCGCGCCGGTCTTGCGGACCGCCTCGGCCACGGTGTTGAAGACCGGGATCCCCTCGACCGAGGCGCCCCCTTTGCCCGGGGTCACGCCGGCGACGACCTGCGTCCCGTACGCCTTCGCGGCGAGGGCGTGGAAGGTCCCTTCGCGCCCGGTCAGCCCCTGGACGACGAGCTTCGTGTTCAGATCAACCCATGCGGACATCGTTAGCTCCTCTTGTGGGGGGCGCGGGAGAATCGAGAAACCCCCGCGATCATGACGCCAGCGCCGCGATGACCTTCTCCGCCGCGTCCTTCATCCCGTCGGCGGGGATGATCGCGAGGCCCGAGCTCTTCAGGATCGCCTTCCCCTCCTCGACGTTCGTCCCCTCGAGCCGGACGACGACCGGGACCTTGATCCCGATCTCCTTGACGGCGTTCACGACCCCGGTCGCGATGATGTCGCACCGCATGATGCCGCCGAAGATGTTGATCAGGACGGCCTTCACGTTCTTGTCCGAGAGCAGGATCCGCATGGCGTTCTTCACCTGCTCCTCGTTGGCCCCGCCGCCGACGTCGAGGAAGTTCGCGGGCTTCCCGCCGGCGTACTGGATGATGTCCATCGTCGCCATCGCGAGGCCCGCGCCGTTGACCATGCAGCCGACGTTGCCGTCGAGCTTGATGTAGTTCAGGTCGAACTTCGACGCCTCGACCTCGAGCGGGTCCTCCTCGTCGAGGTCCCGGTACTCCTTGATGGCCGGGTGGCGGAAGAGGGCGTTGTCGTCGAAGTTCATCTTCGCGTCGAGCGCGAGGACGTCGCCGCCGCCCGTGATCAGGAGCGGGTTGATCTCGGCGAGCGAGGCGTCGGTCTCGACGTACGCCTTCGCCAGCGCGACGAGGAAGCCGCAGGCCTTCTTGTGCGTGTCGCCCGAGAGCCCGAGCGCGTACGCCAGCTTCCGCGCCTGGTAGGGCTGCAGGCCCCAGGCCGGGTCGAACGGCTCCTTGACGATCGCGTTCGGGTCCTTCGCCGCGACCTCCTCGATCTCCATGCCGCCCTGCGCCGAGACCATCATGACGGGCTTTCCGAGGGCGCGGTCGAGCGTGATGCCGAGGTAGAGCTCGCGGGCGATGTCGAGGGCTTCCTCGACGAGGATCTTCTTCACCTTGCGCCCCTCGGGGCCCGTCTGGTGGGTCACGAGCTGCATCCCGAGGATCTTCTTGGCCAGCTCCATCGCCTCGTCGGGGCTCTTGGCGAGCTTGACGCCGCCTCCCTTGCCCCGGCCGCCGGCGTGGATCTGCGCCTTGACGACGGCGCGGCCGCCGAACTCCTTCGCGAGCCGCCCGGCCTCCTCCACGGAGTCCGTGACGCGTCCGCGCGGGGTCGGCGACGCCGAAGCCGCGCAGGATTTCCTTCGCCTGGTATTCGTGAACTTTCATCGGTGAAAGCCTTTCGTCGTGCGGGAGCGCACGCGGGCCGAAAGACTAGCAGAAGGGGCGCGGTCTCCCATGAGGCGGACGAATCATCCCGGACCGCCCCGACGGGCCCCGGACGGGGCAAAATCGGGGGAACGATGCGTCCCCTAGCCTCCGCTCCGCCCTCGGCACCCTCGCCCTCCTCGCGGCTCTCGCCCCCGCCCGGCCGGGCCGCGCCGTCACGCCGGCCGAGCAGGCGGGCGGCTGGAACGGCTGCCTTCCCCCCCATCGGCTGACCTTCACGGCCGTCGAGGTGGAGGCCCGGACCTACGAGTTCGCCGGGACCTGCACGTTCGAGCAGAACGGCATCTCGACGAGGAGCGGGATACACCCTCCACGCGCAGTGGGTCCCGGCGGAGCACGCCGCCCTGGAGGTGATCGAGATCCAGCGCTCCGGCAGCCGCCGGGTCACGGCTCGACGTTGAAGGCGACCTGCCCCGACGACCCGTGGTTCACCGGCGCCCGCTGCACCCTCGTCTCCTTCCTCGGGCCCGAGGGGGAGCCCGTCCCCCGCCTCCTACACCGGACCCGCCGATCCCGAAGTCGGCCGGCCGCATCCCCGAGACGATGCGCGCCCGCCTCCTCGCCGAGGCCGCGGGCCTCGACGCGCGCCCTCGCCCGGTCGTCGCCGCGCCCGCGGAGGACTCGGTGCTCCCGGACCTCGTCGACGTCGTCCTCGAGAGGCCGCCCGGCGCGCCGGCGGATTCCCCGCGCTCTTCGAGATCCGTTCGAGTGGCTGAATCCGGTCACGGGGGCGTGGATCCCGCAGCCCGTCGATCGGGCGTATGTCCTCACCGTCGAAGGGCGGAAGACGTTCTCGGCGCCCCAGTTCGTCAACCGCGGCCGCTACCGCCTGCACGCGAGATTCGCAGCGCCCGACCGCGGGGAAGAACCCCTGGAGCGCCTGGCGCACGCTTCACGATCCCCGGCGGGTCGCCCGGGCCGCGGCTCCCGGGGACTCCGCGGCATGCCCAGCCCCCGGAGGATCCAGTCGTACTTCCGGCGCGTGGCGAAGCGCCAGTACGAGGCCGTTCCCCTCCCGCCCTTCACGCTCTTCTTCCACCCCACGGATCCCCTTCCGTGGCTGAACTACGCGATCCCCGACGCCGACGCGACGCCACGACGTCGCTCCCGTCGCCGCGGCAGTCCGGTCCGCCTTCGCGGCGCGGCAGCGCGTTCCCCGGTTCGAGTTCGTCGAGGCCTTCGCCCCCTCGCTGCCTGCGCCGCTCGCGGAGGAGGGATTCGCCGAGGCAGGCGCGACCCCTCCTGATGACGCTCGGCTCCGGCGGCCTCCGCGAGCCCCCGCGCCGTTCCCGGGCTCACGGTCGAGGTCCTGACGCCCCGCTCGCCCCTCGAATCCGCTCGGAGCTTCGTCTCGGTGCAGCGGCGCGCGTTCGGGATGCCGGCGCGCCGGGCCGGTCTCCGAGGCCGACGCCTCCTGGCTCGTCACGTCGCTCGGCGACGGGCGCGCGTTTCCTCGCCTTTCTCGACGGCCAGCCGGTCGCCACCGGCATGTTCACGCACCCGCTCGACGGCCTGACCGAGATCGCGGGCGTCGCCACGCTCGAGCCCTGGCGCCGGCGCGGCATCGGCGCCGCGGTCACGCACGCGGCGGCGGCGCTCGCCTTCTCGCGCGGCGTCTCCGCCGTCCTCCTGTCGGCGGCCGACGAACGCGCGGGACGGGTCTACGGCGGCGTCGGCTTCCGCCCGGCCGGGAACGTCCTCGTCTTCGGAGAGCGCCGCGGCCGTAAACTCGCCCGACGTCTCCTCGTGAGCCGTCGTCACTCATCGACAAGGAGGAGCCTGCCTTGAGAAGCCCCCTTGTCACGGACGGCGGCTTTCATCGCCCTCGCGGCTGCGGCCGGCGCGGCGGCGCCCGGCCCGCGCGGAGTCCGCGATCGGCGCGAACCTCGGCTACTCGAAGACGGTCGACGGCCAGGGCCAGTTCACCGGCGGGGCCCAGCTCCGGCTGAAGTTCCTTCCCCTGTTCGGCTTCGAGCTCCTCGCCGGGCTACCGGCGGGACAACGTCGAGGCGCAGGGGAACAAGGTTCTCGAGGTCGAGCAGATCCCGGTCCAGGCCTCGGTCCTGCTCTATCCCCTCACGCTCGGCCCGATCCGCCTTTACGCTCTCGGCGGGGGCGGCGCCTATTTCACCCGCTCGAGCGGCGTGAACAGCTACATCTCCTACGGCAAGGTGACCTCGACGAACTTCGGCGCCCACCTGGGCGCCGGCACCGACGTCCGCTTCGGCGGCCCTTCTTCCTGAGCGGCGACCTCCGGTACATCTGGCTGAGCGTCGATTCCCTGAAGGACGTGGAGCAGGCTTTCAACGAGAAACGGAGCGCCGACTACTGGGTCGCCACGGTGATGATCAACTTCTCGTTCTGACCGGAAGGAGGAGAAGATGAACAGCTCGAAGATCCCGTTGTCTTGCCTCGTGATCGCTCTCGCCATGGCTGGACTGGGAGCCGGACCCTTGGATGCCAAGCCCCCGTCGGAGCTCACCGTCGAGTTCACCGACTGCATCGAGAGCATCGGCGTAGGCCTCGTCGCGACCGAAAGCGCGCGGGCCCTCGTGCCCCCCGGCACTCTTCTCGTCGGAGAGGGCCAGCCGGTGACGCCGCTGGTCGCCCGCACCTCCCGCTGCGGCGGCATCGCGGTCGGCGGGCGCAGGTCGAGGCCCGGCGCCATCGTGCAGATCGGCGCCGTGATCGTTCCCCCCGACTTCACCGGAGACATCAACAACTACACGTTCTGGTACGAGACCTCCGACGCCACGCTGGCTCGAGCGCTCCAGGACGCGGGCGTTCCAGCCCAGCACGTCGAGCGGATCGACGTCGACTTCGAGTCGACCGGAGGGGCGGCCCCCTTCTGCGTGACGGTGCGGCGGCCCGGCGATCCCCGTCTCGCCCTCGACGGGACGGTGGTCGAGTCGCAGACCCCCTCGGGCTCCTTCACCGCCAACTGGTGGCGGCAAACGAGGGCCGGCTCCGTCAAGATGGAGACCGTGGTGCCGGACATCCGGATCGGAACGGCCGACCTCGAGTTGACGACGCCGTCGCGGGGACCTCTGGGCCAGCTCGTCGGCGGGGCCTTCCTCGGATTCCCCGTCCTCCAGCAGTTCAACACGTTCGGGGAGGCGCGGATGACGGTCGCCGCGGCGCCGTAGCGCGCTCCCGTCGTGGCCGGCCCGCTCTCTGCTAGAGTCCGCGCCCACTCCGGGAGGGGGCGCGGCCGGTGATGCCTCCGCCCCGGTGACAGAATGAGCCCGTGAAGGCAGTCTTTCCCCGATGACGTCGGGCGGCGAGGAGGGTCACCCCATGTACCGTACGCAGTCGATCAACGAGCTGGAGCGCTCCTGGGCCAACGACCTGCGCTGGAAGGGGATCGTCCGTCCCTACACCGCCCGCGACGTCGACAAGCTGCGCGGGACGGTCCAGCTCGACCACTCCATCGCGCGGATGGGAGCCGAGCGCCTCTGGAACCTGCTCCACACCGAGAAGTTCGTCCGCGCCCTCGGCGCCCTGACCGGGAACCAGGCGGTCCAGCAGGTGCAGGCCGGGCTGAAGGCCATCTACCTCTCCGGCTGGCAGGTGGCGGGCGACGCGAACGACGCCCTGACGATGTACCCCGACCAGAGCCTCTACCCCGTGACGTCCGTCCCGAGCGTCATCCGGAAGATCAACAACGCCCTGATGCGCGCCGACCAGATCCAGCACATGGAGGGGAAGACCGACGTCTACTACTTCGCCCCCATCGTGGCGGACGCGGAGGCGGGCTTCGGCGGCCCGCTGAACACCTTCGAGCTGATCAAGTCGATGATCGAGGCGGGGGCCGGCGGCGATCCACCTCGAGGACCAGCTCTCCTCGCTGAAGAAGTGCGGGCACATGGGGGGAAAGGTGCTCGTCCCGATCCACGACTTCATCCAGAAGCTGATCGCGGCGCGTCTCGCGGCCGACGTCATGGGCGTCCCGACCGTCTTCATCGGCCGGACCGACTCGCTCGGCGCGAACCTGATCCGCGGCGACATCGACAAGGTCGACCAGGACTTCCTGACCGGCGAGCGGACCGCCGACGGCTTCTTCATCGTCAAGGGGGGCATCGACTACGCCGTCGCCCGGGCCCGCGCCTTCGCCCCGTACGTCGACCTGATCTGGTGCGAGACGGCAACGCCCGACATCGGCGAGGCGCGCGCCTTCGCGAAGGGCGTCCACGAGAAGTTCCCCGGGAAGATGCTGGCCTACAACTGCTCGCCCTCCTTCAACTGGAAGCGGAAGCTCTCGGACGCCGAGATCGCCGCTTTCCAGGAGGAGCTGGGCGACGATGGGCTACAAGTTCCAGTTCATCACGCTCGCGGGCTTCCACACGCTGAACGCCTCGATGTACGAGCTCGCGCACGGCTACAGGACGGAGGGGATGGCGGCCTTCGTGAAGCTGCAGGAGCACGAGTTCGAGATGGAGCGGAGCGCCGGCTTCCAGGCGGTGAAGCACCAGCGTTTCGTCGGCGCCGGCTACTTCGACCAGGTCCAGATGACCGTCACCGGCGGCGAGGTCTCGACCTCGGCGCTGAAGGGCTCCACCGAAGAGGAGCAGTTCTACGCGGCGCCCGAGAAGAAGAAGCACTGAAGGGGGTCCGGGGGGCTGGAGCTTCCCGGCCGCCGGCCTCCTCGTCGGACTCGTCCTCCTTCCGGCGACCGCCGCGCCGCCGCCCCCGACGCCGTACGACGCCGAGATCGCCGCGTTCCGGGCCCGGCGGGACGCCCGACTCAGGTCGGACAACGGCTGGCTGACGCTCGTCGGCCTCTCGTGGCTCGATGAGGGGGAGAACCCGGTCGGGAGCGCGCCGAAGAGCCGCGTCCTCCTCCCCGCAGGAAAGGCGCCGGCGGAGCTTGGCGCGATCCGCCTCCAGAGCGGCGCCGCCTCGTTCGTGGCCGCGTCCGGCGCGGCGGTCACCGCCGGCGGGAAGCCGGTCACCTCCCTCGCCATGCGCCCGACACCTCCGGCAAGCCGACCGTGCTCGCCCACGGCTCCCTCAGTTTCTACCTGATCAAGCGCGGCGCACGCCTCGGCGTCCGCGTGAAGGACAGGGAGGCGTCGACGCTGAAGGAGTTCAAGGGCGTCCCGACCTTTGCCGTCAACCCGCTCTGGCGCCTCGTCGCCCGCTTCGAGCCGTACGACCCGCCCCGGAAGATCGACGTCCCGAACATCCTCGGGAGCACCGAGGCGGACGAGTCGCCCGGCGCCGTCGTCTTCGACGTGAAGGGCGAAAAGTTCCGCCTCGAAGCGGTCAAGGAAGACGACTCGGGCGAGCTTTTCCTGATCTTCGGAGACAAGACGAACGGCACCGAGACCTACGGCGGCGGCCGGTTCCTCTACACCCTCCCGCCGAAGGACGGCACCGTCGTCGTCGACTTCAACCAGGCCATCAACCCCCCCTGCGTCTTCACCCCTTACGCCACCTGCCCCCTCCCGCCCGCGCCCAACCGCCTCCCCATCCGGATTCCGGCCGGGGAGAAGGCATATGGGAAGCACTGAAAGGGAGCGCCGCAACAAGCGCCTTCAGGCTGCGAGGGAAGGGCGCGCGGCGATGCGCTACGTCCTGTCGCTCGCCGGCCTCGAGGCGCTCGCCGAACCGGTCAAGCGGCAGGCGCTCTTCTTCCGCCCCTGGGAGGCGTGACTCTCCGGATTCGGGGCAGATGGTCCGACGCCGGCTCCTTACGTAAAGTAGGGCCATGCCGAAAACCCGACGGGAGTTCCTGACCGGTGTCGCCGCCGGAGTCGCCGGGATCGCCGCGAACGCGCGCGCCGACGGCCCCTCGCCCGCCCCGCAGCAGACGCCGGCGGCCGGGACGCCGCCCGCTTTCGGGACCGCGCCCGCGGTCGGGCCCGAGGTCACTGCGGACACCGTGGCCGAAGCCGCGAAGATGGCCCGAGTGGAGCTGACCCCCAAGGAGCGCGCGCAGGTGGCCGTCAACTGGCGTTCGGCGATGGCCCCGACGATGGAGCGGCGGACGGGACCCCGGAAGGTCCACCTCGAGGAGTCCCTCCCGCCGGCCTCGACGTGGAACCCCGTCCTGCCGGGCTTCGCCTCCGGCCCCACGCGCGACCGGTTCGTCCGGAGCCGGCGGGACCCCGGGCCGCTCCCGGCGCGCGACGAGGAGATCGCCTTCGCCCCGGTCACCTCCCAGTCGCGCTGGATCGAGTCCCGGGCGCTCACGTCCGAGCGGCTCACCCGGATCTATCTCGGGCGGCTCGAGCGATTCGACCCGAAACTCCGGTGCGTCATCACGCTCACCCCGGATCTCGCGCTCGAGCAGGCCCGGCGGGCCGACGCCGAGATCGCAGCAGGCCGGATCCGCGGCCCGCTGCACGGCATCCCGTGGGGGGCGAAGGACCTGCTGGACACGAAGGGGATCCCGACGACCTACGGCGCCGAGCCGTTCCGCGACCGGGTCCCCGACGCGGACGCGGTCGTCGTGGAGCGCCTCCACCGAGCCGGCGCGGTGCTCGTCGCCAAGCTCAGCCTCGGCTCTCTCGCGCTCAACGACGTCTGGTTCGGAGGCGAGACGAAGAACCCCTGGCTCCCCGAGGAGGGCTCGGGCGGAAGCAGCGCCGGCCCGGGCTCGGCGACCGCGGCCGGCCTCGTCGGCTTCGCGATCGGAAGCGAGACGGAGGGGAGCATCGTCGACCCGTCGATGCGCTGCGGCGTGACGGGCCTCCGGCCGACCTTCGGCCGCGTCGCGAGGACCGGCGCGATGGCCCTCGCCTGGTCGATGGACAAGCTCGGTCCGATGGCCCGGAGCGTCGAGGACACTCTCCTCGTTCTCGCGGCGATCGCCGGGCCGGACCGGGTCGACGCCTCGAGCGTGCCCGCACGGCTCGACTTCGAGGCCGACGGGCCGGTCACGGGTCTCCGCGTCGGAGTCTTCCCCGCCTGGATGAAGGAGAGCCCGGCGACCGAGGTCGACCGGGCGGCGCTCGAGACGGTTCGCCGCCTCGGGATGACTCCCGTCGAGGTGAGCCTCCCCGACTGGCCATACGGCTCGCTCAACACGATCCTCTTCGCCGAGGCGGCCGCGGCGTTCGAGGAGCTGACGCTCTCGCGCGGAGTCGACCAGCTCAAGATGCAGGTGCCGGACGCGTGGCCGAACACGTTCCGGCAGTCACGATTCCTCTCGGCCGTGGACTATGTCCAGGCCGACCGGCTGCGCCGGAAGGTGGCGCTGGAGATGGCGCGACTCTTCGAGACGGTCGACCTCCTTCTCGTACCGTCGCTCCGCGACGAGATCCTCACCGTCACGAACTTCACCGGCCACCCCTCGCTGACGCTCCCGGCGGGCTTCGTCGAGGTGGACACGGCACGGAGCGACTGGGCGCCCGACCCGGACCGCCCGCTCCCGAAGTTCTCTCCGAAGCGTCGGGTCCCGCACGGCGTGACGCTCGTCGGCCGCCTTTTCGAGGAAGGAACGATCGGCCGGGCGGGCATCGCGCTCGAGACGGCGTTCAACGTGCGCGCGGAGCGTCCGCCGGGATTCTGATCCCGCCGAGACGAGCCGGCGTTCCCGAAGAGGAAGACCTTCCCGCTCCCGACGCGCGACGAGACGAGCGGGCGCGGCGTCGCCGACGATCCTCCGCGCTTCCTCCACGCGCTCGTCCTCCACGATCAGGAGGACTCGCCGGTCCGAGCGCCAGAGCGCCTCGAGCGCGACCGGGTCGGTCAGGTTCGGCACGTTCCGGCCGAGGTAGTAGATGTAGCTCGCCCGCCACTCCCAGAGGCCGTACGAGACGAGCTCCGCGCCGCCTCTCCTTCTGGAGCTTCGAGACCTCCGACGCAGAAGGTCCGGGACGACTTGACGGCGTTGACGGCCGGGAGGGCCGCGGCGCCGGCGAAGGCGTAGAGCGCGAAGAGCGCCGCGAAGACTGTGGCGACGGCCCGCCGGCGCGGCGGGAGCGCGAGCGCGACGAGGACGGCGGCCCCCGCGGCGGCGAGGAGGACCGCCGCGACCCGCGCCATCGCGAAAAGAGGGGACGGGAGCGGAAGCGCCGCTGCCCGGAGGAGGAAGAAGAGGCCGGCGCCGACGAGCGCCGACGCGGACGCCGCGGCGAGGCCCCCGCACCAGAGCGCCCGCCGCCGCGACAGCGCGGCCCCCGTCCAGAGCCGGTCGAGGACGTCGGAAGCGAGGATCGCCACGGCGGGGGCGACCGGAAGGATGTAGGGGCTCCTCTTGCTGTCCGAAAGCGAGAAGAAGACGACGACCGCGGCGATCCAGACCCAGGAGAGCGTCGCGAGCCGGCGCTCGCGCTCCCCGCTCTGCGGGAGCGCGGCGGCGGCCGGAAGGAGCAGCGCCCAGGGCGCCATGTCGATGAAGAGGTACTCGAGGTAGTACCACCAGGGCTGCCGGTGGTCCCATCCGCCGAGGAAGCGGGTGACGTTCTGGCGGAAGAACATCTCGGCGAGGAACTCCCTCTTCCCCGCGAGCCAGAGCGCGCCGACGTACGGCGCCGCCACGGCGAGAAAGACCGCCGCAGCGACGGAGGACGTGCCCGATCCGGATCTCCTTCAGGCGCCGCGTGACCGCGAGGTAGACGAGGACGACGAGGCCCGGGCAGATCAGCCCGACCGGCCCCTTCGCGAGAAAACCGAGCCCGGTCGCGAGGCCGGCGGCCGCCCAGCCCGCCGCCGGGGGCGCGCCGAGGTCGAAGACGCGGACGACCGCGCCGACGGCGAAGAGCGCCGTGACGGTGACCAGGATGTCCATCTGGACCGCCCGCGCCGACCACCAGTACATGTAGGTCGTCGCGAGCGCCGCCGCCGCGAGCAGCGCCCGGCGCGTTCCGGCGTACGCCTTCACGAGCGAGAAGAGCCCGAGGACGCCGAGGAGCCCGGCCAGCGCCGCCGGGAGCCGGAGGGTCAACTCGTTCACGCCGCCGAACGCCTTCGCCGCGCCGAGGGCGAGCCAGTAGTAAAGCGCCGGCTTCTCCGCGAACTCCCGCCCGTTGACGGTCGAAACGAGTACGTCGCCACGCTCGGCCATCTCGGCGACGGCGCGGCCGTAGAGCGGCTCGTTCGGGTTCCAGAGGTCCCGGGCGCCGAGGCCTGCGAAGAAGAGGACGGCGGCGCCAGAAGCGAGGAGGAGGGCCGCGCGGCGGTCCGGAATCGACGGTTCGCTCATGGGCCTCTCCGCCCCGGACGTCCGGAGCGGCGCGGCATTATAGACCGGGCCTATTCTTCTCATCCGGGATCAGGTCGAATGCCGCGCTCTGCTGACGAGACCGTCGCACTCCGCTCTCCCGCCTTGCAGGCGATCCGAGGCCGCAACTTGGCGGGCTGCGATGTACGAGCCGGAGCCGAGCTCCTTCACGCCGCCGACTCGATCTCCTCGAACGTGTAGGTCCCCTGCCCTCGGCGGTCCCCGAGCGATGCGATGCGTTGCCAGCCGGCGTCGAAGCCAGGGGGCCCCTGAGGAGCCCGCCGTAGGGCCGCCTGCTCCAGCTCCCCGGGCATCCCATCTGACGAAGTCGCGGAGGACGATGCCGGCCTCCCGGCGCCACGAGGGCGCCGCGGCTAGAGGCCGGCCGATAGCCAGCGCCGTTGATTCCGACCGCCGGGTCGTTCTGGTGGAATGATTGGCCAGAAAGCCGACGCGAGGTACGTGTCCGCCCGGCAGCTCGTCCGCGTCGGAAGGCCTCCCGCCGCGAACGTCCACCCTCTCGGCGATGAGCCGGCCGTGCGCGCAAGATGGCCGCGGCGCGATCTCCTCGAAGGTGCACCGTGCGGTCCCCGGCGGTCGAAGAGCGTCGCCGCGAGAGCGCCGGCCCGCTCCGCGGGTCCTGAGGAACGCCGCTCGGGACGAGGGCGCGGAGGATCCGCCGTAGCGCGTCGTTCGCTGGAGTCGTTCTGGTGGATGATGGCCGAAAGCCATGCGAGGTCGTGTCCTCCCGGCAGCTCCGTGTCGAAGTCCCTGCGGCGAGGGTCACCCGGCTGGCGAGCCCCTCGCGCGTCAGGTGATGGCGGGCGATCTCGACGACTTCCGGCCGGTCGAGAGCGTCGCCGAGAGCGCCGCCCGCCCTGAGGAACGCCATCGTGTAGTCCCCGGGCCGCCGCCGACGTCGAGGAGCCGCCTCGCGTCGCCGACTCCGGCCGCGGCGACGATCCGGTCCGCCAGCGGCGAGCGACGACGTGCATCGCGCCGATGAACGCGCGGAGCGCCTCCTCGGCGCGCGGTCGGGAACGGCGTCCCGCCCACCTTCCGCGTCAGCTCCGACCACCGGGGCCAGAGGGCCGCCGAGTGGAGGAGCATCGGGAGACCGTTCCGGGCCTCGGAGGAGAGCGGGGCCGCCTCCGGGGAGGTGCGGTACCGCTCCCCGGCCTTCGACAGCAGCTCCATCGCCGCGAGGGCGTCGAGGACCACCGTCAGCGCCCGGAGGTCGGCGCCGCAACGGGCGGCGATCTCGTCCGCCGTGAGGGTTTCGCGCGAAAGGAGCGTGAAGAGGTCGAGCTCGGCCCCGGTCAGGAGGACCCGGCTCTCCTGGAATCCCCGGGCGAGGGCGAGAAGTGAGTCGGGAGAGTGCGGGCTCAGCCGCCGCCGCCCCCCGCGCTCTCCGCCCGGTAGACGATCGAGGCCTTCAGGAAGTCGCGGTTCAGCCGGGCGATGAACTCCTGCCGGATCTCCTTCGGACAGGACTTCGAGCACTCGCCGTGGTTCGTGCAGGTGCCGAAGCCCTCCGCGTCCATCTGCGCGACCATCTTCAGCGCACGCGAGTACCGCTCCGGCTGCCCCTGCGGCAGTGTGCCGAGGTGGGAGACCTTGGCCGCGACGAAGAGCATGGCCGAGGCGTTCGGACAGGCCGCCACGCACGCGCCGCAGCCGATGCAGGCGGCGGCGTCCATGGAGAGGTCGGCGGCCGGCTTCGGGATCAGGATGGCGTTTCCGTCCGGCGCGCTCCCCGTCGCCACGCTGACGAAGCCCCCCGCGGCGATGATCCGGTCGAAGGCGCCCCGGTCGACGATGAGGTCCTTGAGGACCGGGAAGGCCTTCGCCCGCCACGGCTCGAGAACGACCTCGTCGCCGTCCCGGAAGCTCCGCATGTGGAGCTGGCAGGCCGTCGTCGCCTGACGGGGGCCGTGAGGGGCGCCGTTCACGACGACGCCGCACATGCCGCAGATCCCTTCGCGGCAGTCGTGGTCGAAGGCGATCGGGTCCTCTCCCTTCCCGATGAGCCCTTCGTTCACGATGTCGAGCATCTCGAGAAACGACATGTCGGGGCTGATCTCTTTCGCCCGATAGGTGACGAAACGCCCCTCGCTCCCGGCGTTCTTCTGCCGCCAGACGTGCAGCGTGAGATTCATCACTTGTAGCTCCTCGTCGCCAGTTGGACGCTCTCGAACGCGAGCGGCTCCACGTTCCGGATCGGGGCCTTCCCTTCGCCCGCGTATTCCCAGACGGCCGCGTGGGAGAAGTTGGCGTCGTCGCGCAGCGCCTCTCCGTCCGGCGTCTGGAACTCCTCGCGGAAGTGGCCGCCGCACGACTCGCGGCGCTCGAGGGCGTCGCGGCAGAGCAGCTCGCCCAGCTCGAGGAAGTCGGCCACGCGCCCCGCCTTCTCGAGGGACTGGTTGATCTCCTCGTTCTCGCCCAGGACCCGGACGTCCTTCCAGAACTCTTCGCGGAGGGCCGGGATCTTCTGGAGGGCGGTCTTCAGCCCCGCCTCGTTCCGCCCCATGCCGGAG
The DNA here is from genome assembly GCA_963821435.1 of uncultured Acidobacteriota bacterium. Classification (GTDB taxonomy): domain Bacteria; phylum Acidobacteriota; class Thermoanaerobaculia; order UBA5066; family UBA5066; genus DAOMFB01. The sequence continues at coordinate 389,988 of CAWGDR010000011.1, read as the reverse complement.
AACTCCCACATGATCTTCCCGAGATCCCGGTGGAAGGTGTCGACGGACCTCTTGCCGCCCATCGAGAGGAACTTCTTGATCTGCCCTGCCACCTGCGTCTCGGCCTCCTTGAACGCGGGGTGGGTCGCGTCGACCTTCGTCTGCTTCGTCGTGGCGAGGAAGTTCCCCATGGTGTACGGCAGGACGAAATATCCGTCGGCGAGCCCCTGCATGAGGGCGCTCGCGCCCGAGCCGGTTGGCGCCGTGGTCGGAGAAGTTCGCCTCCCCCGCCACGAAGCAGCCGGGGATCGTCGACATCAGGTTGTAGTCGACCCAGAGGCCGCCCATCGTGTAGTGGGACGCCGGGAAGATCCGCATCGGGATCTTGTACGGATTCTCGTCCGTGATCCGCTCGTACATGTCGCAGAGGTTGCCGTAGCGGTCGCGGATGACGTTCTCCCCGAGGCGCGCGATCGCGTCCTTGAAGTCGAGGTAGACGCCGAGCCCCGTCGGGCCGACGCCCCGCCCCTCGTCGCAGACCTGCTTGGCGGCCCGGGAGGCGATGTCCCGCGGCGCGAGGTTCCCGTAGCTCGGGTATTTCCTTTCGAGGTAGTAGTCGCGCTCCTCCTCCGGGATCTGGTCCGGCGGGCGCTTGTCGCCCTTCTTCAGCGGCACCCAGATCCGGCCGTCGTTCCGGAGCGACTCCGACATGAGCGTCAGCTTCGACTGGTGCTCGCCGGTGACCGGGATGCAGGTCGGGTGGATCTGCGTATAGCAGGGGTTCGCGAATCCGGCCCCCTTCTTGTAGGCGCGCCAGATCGCCGTCGTCGAGCACCCCTTGGCGTTCGTCGAGAGGTAGAAGACGTTCCCGTAACCCCCGGTGGCGAGGACGACGGCGTCGGCCGCCCACGACTCGATGGCGCCCGTGACCATGTCGCGGGTCACGATGCCCCTGGCTCGCCCGTCGACGACGACCAGCTCCAGCATCTCGTGCCGCGTGAACATCTTCACCGCGCCGAGCCCGATCTGCCGCTCGAGCGCCTGGTAGGCGCCGAGGAGGAGCTGCTGGCCCGTCTGGCCCCTCGCGTAGAAGGTCCGGGAGACCTGCGCGCCGCCGAAGGAGCGGTTCGCGAGTGATCCGCCGTACTCGCGGGCGAACGGAACCCCCTGCGCCACGCACTGGTCGATGATGTTGACCGACACCTCGGCGAGCCGGTAGACGTTCGCCTCGCGGGCGCGGAAATCGCCCCCCTTGATCGTGTCGTAGAAGAGGCGCTGGACGCTGTCGCCGTCGTTCTGGTAGTTCTTGGCGGCGTTGATGCCGCCCTGCGCCGCGATCGAATGTGCGCGGCGCGGACTGTCCTGGTAGCAGAAGCAGAGGACGTTGTAGCCCATCTCCGCGAGGCTCGCGGCGCCGGAGGCCCCGGCGAGCCCCGAGCCGACCATGATGACGGTGTACTTCCGCTTGTTGGCCGGATTGACGAGCTTCATGTCGAAGCGGTGCTTCGACCACTTCTTCTCGAGAGGACCGGACGGGACGTTCGATTTCAGTTCCATCTCGCTTCCTCCCGCCTCACCGGACCGCGCCGAACAGGACGGCCAGCGGAACCGCGACGAACCCGCCGGCCACGAGGAGGGTGAAGACGACGGCGATCTTCTTGCGGACGGGGTCGAAGCGGGGGTGCGAAAGGCCGAGCGTCTGCAGCATGCTCCAGGTGCCGTGCCACGTGTGGACCGCGAGGCAGGCCATCGCCACGACGTAGAAGACCGCGACGGGGACCACGGAGAGGCCGCGGACGACGTTGCCGTAAGCGTCCAGGTGCTTGAAGGACGGGTGGACGTTTCCGATCGTGAAATGCATCAGGTGAAAGACGATGAAGACGGCGAGGATCGGCCCCGTCCAGCGCATCGTCCGGGACGCGAGGTCCGACTCCTGGTACGCCGTCTTCCGATAGCCGACGGGGCGCGCGTTCAGGCTCTCGCTCATCGTCGTGAGGTAGGCCCAGGCGTGCAGGCCCACCGCGGCGAGGAGGACGAAGCGGATGACCCAGAGCCCCGTCCCGAGGCCCTGGAGGAAGGCGGCGTAGTGGTTCATCGCCTCCGGGCCCTTGAAGACGAGGAGGTTCCCCGACATGTGCCCGAGGATGAAGAGGGACAGGACGATCCCCGTCACCGCCATGACGATCTTCTTGCCGACCGATGAATTCAGAAAAACGAGGGCTCGGGACATCCGCGTCGCCCCTCCTCTCGACGGAATCTCCGCCGCGGTCAGCACGTCAGGATGCCGAAGAGCTCCGCCACCGAGTCGGACGACTTCTTCAACGCGGCGGCCTCCTCGGCCGTGAGCTTCAGCTCGATGATCTTCTCGACGCCGCCCTGGCCCAGGACGACCGGAACGCCGACGTAGAGCCCCTTGATCCCGTACTCGCCTTCCAGGTAGGCGGCGCACGGGAGGATCTTCTTCTTGTCGTTGAAGATGGCGTCGACCATTTCGACGGCCGCCGCCGAGGGGGCGTAATAGGCCGAGCCGGTCTTCAGGAGGGCGACGATCTCGCCGCCCCCGCCCGCCGTCCGCTTCACGATGGCCGCGACCTTCTCGGGCGGGAGGAGCTCGGTGATCGGGACGCCCGCGATCGTGGAGTAGCGCGGAAGCGGCACCATCGTGTCTCCGTGTCCGCCGAGGACCGTGGCGTGGATGTTCGACATCGCGTAGCCCGTCTCCATCGAGATGAAGGCGCGCATCCGGGCCGTGTCGAGGATGCCGGCCATGCCGACGACCTTGTTCTTCGGGAGCTTCGAGACGCGGCGCGCCACCTCGCACATCGCGTCGAGGGGGTTCGTCACGACGATGATGGTCGGGTTCTTGGAGTACTTCATGATCCCTGCGGTGCAGCTCGCCACGATCTCCTCGTTCTTCTTGAGGAGGTCGTCGCGCGACATGCCCGGCTTCCGGGCGAGGCCCGCCGTCAGGATCACGAGATCGGACCCGGCCGTCTCCTCGTACCCGTTCGAGCCGACGATCTTCCCGTCGAACCCCTCCACGGGGCCCGACTGGTACATGTCGAGCGCCTTGCCCTGCGGGACGCCCTCGATCACGTCGACGAGGACGACGTCGCCCAGTTCCTTCTCGATGAGACGCTGGGCCGCGGTGGCCCCCACGTTGCCGGCTCCCACTACGGTCACTTTCCGTCGCATAGTGTTCATCCTTCCTCGTTTGTCGGGTTGGTGGCGGTCGGCCACCCCGGATATTTCGCGGTCAGCGGGAGAGCCTAGCACCGCGTTTCTGAGCGGGAGAATGATTCATTTGCCTAGCCGCGCCCCGGGCCCCGGAACGTCCGACCCCCCCCGTACGTATAGTCTCGCGGGGCCGATGAGCGACGACCGGAAGCTGCCTGCCTGGAAGAAGGGGGTCGACCTGGCGCATACCGTCTACGTGACGGTGGAGTCGCGCGGGCTGGGGGCGACGGACGCGGGCCTCAAGCTCCGGAGGACGATCGTCTCGGTTCCCTCCCTCCTCGGGGAGGCCTATCTCGAGCTCCCCGGCGAGGACGCCGACCGCGCGCTCGGCGAGGCGGCGGGAAAGCTCGCCGAGGTGGCCGGGCTCCTCGGACAGGACTCCGTCCGGAGCGCCCTCCCCGAGGCCGACCGCGCCGGCCTCCTCGGGGAGATCGAGGGTCTCCGGGGAGAGATCAGCCAGCTCCTGAAGGGCCGCGCTCCCGGCCCGTCCCACTGAGCGCCCCGGAAGGGCGGGCTCAGCGCCGGAAGTGCTGGAGGGCGTCGGTCGGGCTGTAGGCGTCGGTCAGGACCGGGGCGCCCTTCGTCCTCATCTCCCCGTCGTAGAGCCCCGCGGCCCAGCCCGCGATTGGCGGGCGTCCCAGGCGGACGGCGAGCGCGGCCGCCCGGTCGCCGATCGTCCCCCGGTCGAGCCGGAGCGGCGAGCGCGTGGCCATGACGATGGCGTTCGCCGCGAACGTCGGCTTTCCCTGCGCCAGCTCCGACGAGAAGACGTAGACCCGCGGGAAGACCTCTTCCAGCGTCCGCACGGCCGCCCAGAAGAGGGCGTTGTCCTTCCCCGAAAGGCCCCCGACGAAGTTCGCGGCGACGACCCCGTCGGCGCTCATCCGGTCGCGGCAGAGCTCGTAGAACTCCTTCGTCAGGAGGTGGAACGGAACGCTGTCGGCGAAGTAGCCGTCCACGACGATGATGTCGGCGGAGGTCACCTGACGCGACAGCTCGCGCCGCCCGTCGCCGACGAGGATCCGGTCGTTCGCGTCGGGGGCGAAGGCGAAGTAGCGCCGTGCCACGTCGACGACCTCCGGGTCGATCTCGATCGTCGTCGTCTCGACCTCCGGCGCGCGGGAACCGAGGAGGGTCGGGATCATTCCGGCGCCGAGCCCGATGACGACGACCTTGTGCGGCATTTTCGGCGGGAGGGCGAGGGCGAGCAGGAGGCCGTCCGTGTAGTTGGGCCCCGCCACGTCCCCGGCGCGCATCGGGACGAAGCCCTGCGTCAGGTTGTTGAAGTACATGAGCCGGCGAAGCCCCTGGTCCACGACCCGGATCCGGTGGTAGGCCGTCTCCTTCTCGTAGACGAGGGTCCCGAGCGGGGGGAGCGAGCGCATCGACTCGGGCGTCAGGAGGTAGACGGCGGCCGCGGCCGCCGCGAGGCCGAGGTCGCCGGAGCAACCGGATCGGAGAGACCGGCGCCGGGACGAGCCAGGCCGCCACGAGGAGCGCGGCCCCGAACGCGAAGAGGATCGGGCGGGTCGAGAAGGCCGGGATCAGAAAGAAGGTGGTCCCGAACGTCCCCGCGATCGAACCTGCGGTCGAGATGGCCGAGAGCCTCCCCGCCGCCGCGCCGATCGTCGAGACCTCCCGGGCCGCGAGCCGGACGGCGAACGTCGTCACCATGCCGAGCAGGGTGCAGGGGGCCGCGAAGAGCGCGAGCGCCGCCAGGAGCGACCGGAACCGGTCCGGGACCGGCGCCTCGGCGAAGAACTCCATCACCGGGGCGGGCGCCGCGAAGATGAGCCAGGTCAGGACGCCCGACGCGACGAGGAGGTTCGAGAGGACGCGGCTCTCGGGCCGGCGGTCCGCGAGCCGGCCGCCGAGCGCCGCCCCGGCCGCCAGCGACGCCAGGAAGACGGTGATGAGCGAGCCCCAGACGAAGATCGAGGTGCCGAAGACCGGCGCGAGGACGCGCGCGCCGACGATCTCGAGACCCATCAGCGCCGCCCCGGCGAGGAAGACCGCCGCTTCCAGCCGGAGGATCTCGCGCGTCGTCACGAGGGGAGTCTAGCGGCCCCGGCGCCCTTGACGCGTCCGGGACGAGCCGCTAGCGTTGCGCGCGAACTTCCGCCCGTCCCCCGCAAAGGAGATCCGATGACCCTCCGCCGCACTCTCGCCGTCTCGATTCTCGGCACCCTTCTCGCCGCGACCGCCGCACCGGCGTCGGCGGACAACAAGGCCGCCCCGCCCGCCTCGGCCCCCACGGCGTCGACCGCCGCCGCGCCCACGGCCTCGACGGCGGCTCCCGCGGAGGCTCCGGCCGCTTCGAAGGAAATCAAGCCCGCGTCCGAGAAGACCGCCCCCGAGGTCCCCGGCGGCGCCTCGCGGACGACGACGATCGTCATCGGCCTGATCGTCCTCCTCCTCCTGATCGTCCTCGTCATCCTCGGCACGAAGAAGCAGGAGTAGGAGTCCCCGGCGCGCCTCAGCGCCCCAGCCTCATCTCCTCCAGGTCCAGCTCGTGCTGGAGGCGGTGGAAGACGTCGTCGCCGATGACCTCGGTGCCCCGGAGCTCGAGCAGCTTCTCGCGCTGGGCCCCGAGCGACTCGTGGCGCAGCCGGCGGAGGACGGCCGGCGTCGACGAGGGGAGCGGCGCCTCCGCGTCCAGGGAGTCGGCCTTCACGAGCGCGCGCAGCCGGTCGACCAGCTCCTGCCGGATGCCGTGGAACTGGTGGGCGCCGAGCATCTGCTCCTCGGCGAGCGTGTCGACGCGCGCGAGGCCCGCTTCCGCGAGGAGCCGGCGGGCGTGGCGCTCCTCGTCCGCGCCGGTCCGGTCCCGGCCGATCGCCAGCCATCGGATGAACGGCGCGAGCGTCAGCCCCTGGAGGACGAGCGTCGCGAGGATCACCGCGAAGGTCGTGAAGACGATCAGGTCTCGGCCGGGGAACGGCGCGCCGTCCGCCGTCTCCAGCGGGAGCGCGAGCGCGGCCGCGAGCGACACGACGCCCCGCATGCCGGCCCACCCGGCCACCGTGATCCACTGCCAGGGCGGCATCGGGCTCTTCTTCCGGTACCCCGGAAAGAGGAGGCGCGGCAGGCGCGCCCCCGGGAACATCCAGACGATCCTCACGCCGATCGTCGCGGCGATCACCGCGAAGACGGCGTCGACGACCGCGGTCCGGGGCCAGACGCCGAGCCCCTTCACGATCGAGCGCAGCTGGAGCCCGATGAGGACGAAGACGAGCGCGTTCAGGACGAAGACGACCGTGTCCCAGACGGCCGTCGCCTCGAGCCGGACGCGGGCCGTCCAGAGGCGTGGCACGACCCGGCCCTGGACGAGGCCGGCCGTCACGACGGCCAGGACCCCCGAGACGTGGAGCCGCTCGGCGAGGAGGTACGTCGCGAACGAGACGAGGACCGACCCCGTCGCCGCGAGGACGCTGTCGTCGAGGAACCGCTCCACCTTTCCGAAGATCCACCCCACCGCGAGCCCGACGGCGATCCCCCCCGCGACGAGGAGGACGAATCGACCGCCGCGAAGCCCGCGTGGAACGTCCCCGTCACGACCGCCGCCGTCGCGAACTTCAGGAGGACGAGCCCCGTCGCGTCGTTCACGAGGCTCTCCCCCTCGAGGACCGTCACGAGACGGCGCGGGAGGCCGAGCTTCCGGGCGATCGCCGTCGCCGCGACGGCGTCCGGGGGGAGACGATGGCGCCGAGGACGAACGCCACGGGCCAGCCGAGATCGGGGACGAGGGCGTGGAACGCCGCGGCGACCGCCGCCGTCGTCGCGGCGACGAGGCCGACGGCGAGGAGCGAGATGGAGAGCAGGTTGTCCCGGAAGTCCCGCCACGACGTGAAGTAGGCCGCGGCGTAGAGGATCGGCGGCAGAAAGAGGACGAAGACGAGCTCGGGGTCGAGCGCGCACCGCGGGGAGGCCCGGCGTGAACGCGAGGACCATCCCGCCGAGGACCAGGAAGATCGGCCACGGCACGTCCACCTTCTTCGCGGCGACCGCGAGGAGCGTCGTCAGCCCAAGAAGGAGGAGGATCGTCTCGACGGGATGCATCGCGACGTCCGTCAGGAGACCCAGGCCACCCCGATCGAGAGGACGTCGACGTGCGACTTCTGCGGCAGGACGGAGACGGACTCGAAGCGGGAGGCGTCCGGCGGCGCGACCTTAGCCTCGAGCTCCTCGATCTCGGCCTTCAGGGTCTCGACCTTCGCCTCGGCCGTCCCTTCCATCCGGTTCTTCGTCAGGACCGAGCCGACCTTTCCGACCTTCAGCGACTTCCTCTTGCCGAGGAGCCCGCCCAGGATGTCGGCCGCCGCCGTCGCCATCGCCGTGTACTTCTCCACGGTCCGTCCCTGCTCCTGCGCCATGGCCGCGGCGAGGTCGCGCTTCTTCTTCTCGAGCTTTTCGCGGAGGGCCGCCGGCGCCACCGACCCGGCCACGCGCGCCGCGAACGCCTCCGGCGTTTCGCCGGGAGCCGAGAGGCCCTTCGTCACGGGATCCCGGTAGAGCGTCGTGGCGAGCTTCTCGGGAAGCCGCTCGCGGACCGACTTTTCGAGCGCCTTCACCGCCGAGGGCCCCATCCAGGCCGGCAACTCGCCGTAGCGGACGGCGGGAGGGGCCTCCGCGAGGAGGGCGTCGGGGGCGACGTCGAGCGCCTCGCTCTCGAGGACTTCCGAGACGTCGTCGACCGCGAGAGGGAAGAGCTTCACGCCGGGCGTCTCCGGCGCCTTCGTCGCCCCGTCCCGGTAGACGATCGAGTAGCGGACGTAGAGGTACGGGGCCGCCACGTCGGCGCCGCGCTTCGCCGCCCAGCGGGGCTTCCACGAAGACGGGAGGGGGGGCGGGGCGGCGCTTTCGGTGCTCTCCGCCGCGTCGATCCGCTTCGGTCGCGCGCCGTCGCCGCGGTCGAGGCCGCCGGATCCGTTCACGCGGGCGATGTCCTCGCGCGTCATCGGGCCGCGGAGCCAGCTCATCGCCCAGCGGGTCTCCATCAGGGCCGGTCCCTTCGCGTGGACGTCGTGGAGGAGGAAGACGCGCTTCCGCGTCTTTGCGAGAAGCTGCGCCGCGTCGGCGCCCCCGGCGTCGGCGAGGCCGGCCGCGAGGCGGTCCCGGTCCCGCTCGGCCTGCAGCGTCCCCACCCACCAGCAGCCGCAGTTCGCGAGCCCCTTGTAGTCGAGGTCGACCGGGTTCTGCGTGGCGAGGACGGTGCCGACGCCGAAAGCGCGCGCCTGCTTCAGGAGCGTCAGGAGCGGCTTCTTCGTCGGCGGCTCGGCGGACGGGGGGAAGAAGCCGAAGATCTCGTCGATGTAGAGGAGCGCCCGGAGCGAGGAGGAGCCCGGCTGCGAGCGCATCCACGCCTTCACGCGGGAGAGGAGCGTCGACACGACGAAGAGCGCGCTCGCCGTCCGAAAGGTGCGCGATGGAGACGATCGAGAGCCTCGGCTTTCCTCCGGCACCCGGCGCGAACATCGCGCCGACGTCGAGCGCGTTCCCCTTCCGGAACGCTGCGGTGGCGGGCGACGCGAGGATGTTGTTGAGGGCCAGGACCAGCCCCTGCCGCTCTTTCGCCGGGTAGAACGTCTCGAGCGGGAGCGCTCCGACCCTGGCGAAGGGCGGCGCCGCCACGGCGCCGACGAGCGACTCGAGCGAGGCGGTCTCCCCCTTCTCCCAGAGCGCCTCGATGCACGCCGAGAGAAGGATCAGCTCGCGCGACCGGACCGGGTCGGCGTCGATCGAGGCGAGGCCGAGGAGCCCCGACGCGAAGGCGGTCACGACGTCCCGCCGGTCCTCGTCGTCGGCCTCCTTCGGCGGAGGCGGGCAGGAGCCGACCAGGTCGATCGGCGTCCCGGAGGTGGAGCCGGGCGTGTAGATCGTCGCCTCGCGGCTCGCCGCGCAACGGGCGACGTCGGCGGGGCCGAGCCCCCAGCCGGCGAGGCCCTCCGTCCACTTCTTCGACTCCGCCTCGGCCGTCGTCCCCGACTTCGCGTCGAGGTAGGGCGCGAAGTCGGCCGGCGCGAGCTTCGGGAAGGCGAGGAGGAGGTTTCCGAGGTCCCCCTTCGGGTCGACGGCGAGGACGGGGATTCCCGTCATCAGGAGCTCCTCGATCAGGACGATGCCGAGCGCGGTCTTGCCGCTCCCCGTCATCCCGACGATGAGCCCGTGCGTCGTCAGGTCGTCGGGGTCGAACGCCAGCGCCTCGGCGCCGGTCTTCCCCGTCGCCGGGTCGACGCGCCGCCCCAGGAAGAGCCCCTTGATGTTCGCCATGCCGTCGAGTTTATCGTCGCCCCGGCCATAATCGGCGCGATGGCCGACAGCCGGGACCCCGCCATCCGCGTCTCGATGATGCCGAAGGACACGAACGCCCAGGGAACGATCTTCGGCGGCATCCTCCTCTCCTACATCGACACGCGGGCGCCATCGCGACGCGCGCGCACTGCGAGCGGGTCGTGACGGTGAAGATGACCGAGGTCGTCTTCCACCAGCCGGTCCTCGTCGGCGACGTCGTCAGCTTCTACGCGAGCGTGACGCGGATCGGGAACACCTCGATCACCGTCCACGTCGACGTCGAGGCCGAGCGGTGGCGAAAGCCCGGAGAGGCCGTCAAGGTGACCGAGGCCGACATCGTCTACGTGAACCTGGACGAGAACCGCGAAGCCGACGCCGATCCGGAAGGGCTGACGGTCAGTCCTCGTCCGGAACCGGCCGGGCGCGCCGCACAGCCTTGATCCGCGCGTCCCGCTTTTTTCCTGCGAGCCGCCGCTCCTTCGACGACCGCGTGGGACCCGTCGGCCGGCGCCTCTTCGGGACGACGAGGGATCGGGCGACGAGGACCCGCACCTTCTCGCGGGCGTCCTCGAGGTTCCGGAAGCGGTCGCGGCTCTCCTGCGCGGTGATCAGGAGCCTCCCCGAGGCGTCGATCCGCCGCCCCGCGATCGTCAGGAGCCGCTTCCGGGACGCCGCGTCCAGCCCCTCGATCCCCGAAAGGTCGACGTAGAGGAGGATCTTGGACGAGACCTTGTTGACGTTCTGGCCGCCGGGCCCGCTCGAGCGGACGGCGTGGACCTCGAGGGCGCCGGGGAGAACCCGGACACCGGAGGTGACGAGGATCGGCTCGGGCATGCGGAAATCTTAAGTCACGCTTCCCGTGGCGTTCCCCGCGGTATCTTTCCGCCGTGACCGACCGCCGCCTCGTCTGGTCGACCGACAAGGGCTCCGTCTGCCCGACCTGCGGCTGGCCGAAGGCCGACTGCCGCTGCTCCTCGCGCCTCGACGAGCCGGTGCCGCCGAAAGTGACGGCGAAGCTCCGCCTCGAGACGAAGGGGCGAAAAGGAAAGGCGGTGACCGTCGTCGACGGCCTTCCCCGCAACGCGCCCTTCCTCGAGGAGCTCGTCAAGGCGCTCAAGACCTCCCTCGGCACCGGCGGCGCAGTCCGCGACGGCGCCGTCGAGATCCAGGGCGACCACCGCGAGCGCCTGCGCACGCTCCTCGCCGCGCGCGGTCTCAACGTGAAGGGGTGAGGCTCCTCGCCGCGGCTTCGCCGGCCGAGCGGCCTGTGGCCCAGGCCCACTGGAAGTTGAAGCCGCCGATCGGGCCGAAGGCGTCGAGGATTTCGCCCGCGAGGAAGAGGCCGGGGACGAGCTTGCTCCGGCCGCTGCCGGGGTCGACCTCCTCGAGCGCCACGCCGCCGCCGGTCACCTCCGCCGTCCGATAGCCCTCGGTCCCCGTCGCCGGGATCGGGAACCCGGTCAGCGCGTCGACGAGGCGGCGCCGCGCGTCGCGCGTGAGGCGGTAGAGAGGAACGTCTGCCACGTCGCACGTAGCGAGGATCAGCTGGATCAGACGGTCGGGGAGTGAAGATCTGCTCAGAAGGGAGGAGAGAGAACCGCCCGACGCGGCGCCGGCGACGAGTTTCTCGTCCCACGGCGTGCCCGGGAGAAACGAGACCCGGACGTCCGCCTTCCGTCCCGCCAGCGGCGCCCTCTCGAGAATGTGCGAAACGTCGAGGACGGCTGGCCCGCTCCAGCCGCGGTGCGTGAAAAGAAAACCACCCTCGGACGTCGCACTTTCGGCGCCGACCCCCTCTCCAAATCGTGCCGTGACCCGGGCCCTCACCGACACACCGGAGAGGGCGTGGTGGGCCGGGGCGTTGCCGACGAGCGGCGCGAGGGCCGGGTAGGTGGGCCGGACCGTGTGACCGAGGGCGGCGGCCCACTCGAAGCCGCGGCCGTCCGCCCCCGACGGCAGGACCGACCGGCCGCCCGTCGCGAGGACGACGGCCCGCGCCGCGAGGTCGCCTCCTTCGAAGCGAAGCCGGAAGCCGCCGCCCGGAATCGCCTCGATCTCGCGGACCGCCGACCCCGCGTTGATCTCCGCCCCGGCGCGGACCGCGGCGTCGCGAAGGGCGTCGCGGACGTCCTTCGCGCGGTTCGAGGCCGGGAAGAGCTTCTTCGATTCCTGTTCGAGCGCGAGCGGGGCGCCGAGCAGCTCCTCAAAGAAGGCGCGCTGCTCCGGAAGCGGCCAGCGCGCGAGAAAGCGGTTCACGAGGCGGCCGGGCGACTCCGAGACGAAGCGATCGTTCGCCTCCCCGGCCGGGAGGACGTTGCACCTCCCGCCGCCCGAGACGAGGATCTTCCGTCCGGCCTCCTTCGCGGCTTCGAGGACGAGAACGCCGCCTCCCGTGACCTCGGCCGCGCGCAGAGCCGCCATCAGCCCGGCGGCCCCTCCTCCGACGACGACGAGCCCTCGCTCCATGACGGGATAATGGCGCATGCCCAAGGCGAGCGGCCCGGGCGGCTTCTTCCGCCGCCTCCGATACCGGATTCACTTCGTGGCGGCCTGCCTGGTCGGAGGTCCCTACTTCGCAACCCTCTCGCTCATGGCGATCTTCCGGATCGCCGTCCTGAAGAGCGACCGGCAGGTCGTGATGGATCGGTGGATCCACCCCTGGTACCGGGTCATGAGCGCGGTGCTCGGGTGGACGATGCCGGTCGAGGGGGAGGAGCGGTTCGAGATGTCGCGCCCCGCGGTGGTCGTCATCAACCACCAGTCGAACCTGGACATCGTCCTCTGGGCGCGCTTCTTCCCCGCCGCGACGGTGGTCGTCGGGAAGAAGCAGATCCGGAAGATCCCGCTCTTCGGGTACATCTACCAGGGGACGAAGAACATCCTGATCGACCGCGAGAACGCCGAGAAGGCCCGCAAGTCCTTGCAGGACGCGGCAAACCGGATCCGCTCCGAGCGCCTGAACGTCTGGATGGCCCCCGAGGGGCACCGGAATCTCGGCCTCGAGATGCTCCCGTTCAAGAAGGGGGCGTTCCACCTCGCCATCGCGGCACAAGTTCCGATACTGCCCGTCCTCGTCGGACCCGTCTGGACCGTCTTCGATGCAGGACGCTGGCTCAACCGGCCGGGGACGATCCGGACACGGGTCCTCGAGCCGATCCCGACGGCGGGGCTCACGGAGGCCGACATCGACGCCCTCTCGCGGCGGGTTCGCGCGACGATGGACGCGGCGCGCCGGGCGCTGATTGCCGAGGCGGGGCCGGGAATCTCGTAGCGCCTACACCCGGAGGGTGTCGGGGCGCCAGACCTGGATCCGCTTCTTGATTTCCTCGCCCGAGATCTGCTCGTCGAGCGCCTGCTTCACGAGGCCTTCCACCTCGCCGTCCGAGGCGAAGCGGAGGCCGATGAGCTGCCTCTCCGTGATCTCGGGGATCCGGCCCCGGAGCGGCCCGGAGAGGAGCTTCTCGAGGCGGAGCCGCTCCTCCAGCCGGATGATCCGGTCCTGCACCTTGAGCGCGTAGATCCGGACCCGGAATATGAGGACGAGCGCCGCCGCGGCGACCACGGTCCACCAGGCATTCTCGAAGGAGGGGTTCCGGACGGTCCGCCAGACCGCGAGGCAGAACGAGATCGCGAGCACCCCGAACGTGAAGAAGTGGAACGGCGGGTCGTACCGCCGGTGATTCGCGTAGGTCTGAGGAGTCGTCTCGGCCATCGGGGTCCTCCGCACCGTTCAGTCTAGCGGCTTCCCGCATCCCGCGATTCCCCTTGGCCCCCCGCATCTCGGACGATAGGATGGGTCGATGTCAGCCCGCGTCGGGGCCCGGCGCGCCCATGCCGACCGCTCGTTCCGCCCCTCCTCGGCGTTCGGGTTTGCCCTCGTCCACCTCCTCGCCCTCGGCGTCCTCGCTGTCGGCTACTCGTGGAAGGGCGTCCTCCTCTGCATCGGTTCGTATTACCTCCGGATGTTCGCCATTACGGCGGGCTTCCACCGCTACTTCGCCCACAGGAGCTACCGGCTCTCCCGCCTGCCGCAGTTCCTCCTCGCCTTCCTCGGACAGACGGCCGCGCAGAAGGGGGTCCTCTGGTGGGCCGCGCACCATCGCCACCACCACAAGTTCTCCGACCTGCCTCAGGACCTGCACAGTCCCGTCCAGGACGGCTTCTTCTGGAGCCACATCGGATGGATCCTCTCCGGCCAGTTCGAGGAGACGCGTCTCGACCTGATCCCCGACTTCGCGAAGTTCCCGGAGCTCCGCTGGCTCAACCGGAACCAGTACGCCCCCGTCCTCCTCTACGCCCTCGCCGCGTGGCTCCTCTTCGGCTGGACGGGGTTCTTCTGGGGCTTCTGCCTCTCGACGGTGCTCCTCTGGCACGGCACCTTCTCGATCAACAGCGTCATGCACGTCTTCGGGAAGCGCGTCTTCCCGACGCGCGACCAGAGCCGCAACAGCATGATCTTCGCGCTCGTGACGATGGGCGAGGGGTGGCACAACAACCACCACTACTACCCGAGCTCCGCGGCGCAGGGCTTCGTCTGGTGGCAGGTCGACGCCAGCTACTACCTCCTCTGGCTCCTCGAACGCGCGAAGCTCGTGAAGGGCCTTCGCCGCGCCCCCTCGGCCGCCGTCACGAAGGTTCTCGACACCGAGCGGACGACGAAGTCGCGCCTCGACGCCGCCCTTGACGCGGCCGGCGACGGCGCCGCCGACCGGATCGAGCGGCTGTCGAAGCGCTGGGACGAGATTGCGGAACGGGCCCGGTCGAGCGCGCAGGAGGCGCTGGCCGAGCTCGAGGCCGCCCGCGCGAACGCCGCCCGCCGCGTCGAGGTTCTGCAGGAGGAGTACTTCGCGGCGCTCGACCGGGCCGGGACCGCGGCGGAGAAGCGCCTCGAGGAGCTGCGGGCCGAGATCGACCGGGCGCGGCTCCACCTCGCCGAGACGCTCGACCGCCTCGTCGCCGCCGGCGAGGAGCGCCTCGGCCCCTCGCCGACCCCCGCCTGAGGCCTCGTCCGGCCGGCTCCGATAACATCGGGCCCATGCAGGACCCGGCGCTTCCCGTCGTCTTCTCCGCCCACGTCTCTGAACGGGCCGCCGCGGCCGCGCGGGCGCTCGCCGAGACCGGCTTCGCGCGCCTCGTCGTCCACTCGGGTGTTCCCTTCACCTACTTCGCGGACGACAACGACGCCCCCTTCCACTCGACGCCCCACTTCGCCCACTGGGCGCCCGTCGAGGGCCCGCATCACCTCCTCGTCTACGTTCCCGGGACGAAGCCGAAGATTGTCCGGGTGACGCCGCGCGACTACTGGTACGCCCCCCCTGCCCCGGCCCCCGACTTCGTCCGGGAGGCGTTCGACGTCCTCGACGTCGAGACGCCGGAAGCGGCGTGGACGGCGATCGGCGGGAACGGCACCGCGTCGGCGTTCGTCGGACCCGACGAGGCGGGCGCCGGAGACCATGGCTTTCCCGCGGCGGCCCGGAACCCGAAGGAGCTTCTCGCGCGGCTCGACTGGGAGCGCTCCTACAAGACCCCCTACGAGGTGACGACGCTCGCCGAGGCGACGGCCAAGGCGGCGCGCGGGTTCACCGCCGCCGAGACGGCGTTCCGCGCGGGCGCCTCCGAGCTGGAGATCCACCACGCCTACATGAAGGCGATCGGGGACGTCGAGGACGCGCTCCCCTACACGACGATCGTCGCCCTCGACGAGCGGGCCGCGACGCTCCACTACCACGGGAAGCGCGGGCGAGAGGCCGCCCCCGGGGACGTCCTCCTGATCGACGCCGGCGCGTCGGCGAGGATGTACGGCTCCGACATCACGCGGACCTTCGCCGGGCCGAAGGCGGACCCGGTTTTCGCCGCGCTCCTTTCCGGGATGAAGGACGTGCAGCGCGCCCTCGCGCTCGGCGCCCGCCCCGGCCGCTCCTACGTCGACCTCCACCGCGAGGCCCACCGCCGCATCGGGGGGCTTCTCTGTGAGACGAAAGTCCTGAGAGTCTCGGTGGACGAGGCGGTCTCCCGGAAACTGACCCTCCCGTTCTTCCCGCACGGACTTGGCCACTTCCTCGGCATCCAGGTCCACGACGTGGCCGGGCGCCAGGCCTCGCGCGACGGCGCGACCGTGCCGCCGCCGACCGACTACCCGTCTCTCCGGACGACGCGGACGATCGAGCCGCGGATGGTCTTCACGATCGAGCCGGGCCTCTACTTCATCCCGATGCTCCTCGACCCCTTCCGGTCCGGGCCGGACGCGTCAGCCTTCGACTGGAAGCTGATCGACCGGCTCACGCGCTGCGGCGGCATAAGGATCGAGGACGACGTCCACGTGGAGGTCGAGCGGAACCGGAACCTGACGCGGGAGTTCCTGCCGAACTGAGGGCGGGGCGCGCCGCGCGCGGGCTCGCCGCGCTAGAGTTCGCCCATGGCGCCAGCGAAAGCGTTCCTCGCCGGGTTCCTCTCGACGCTCGTCTTCCACCAGGGCGTTCTGGCGATCCTTCACGGGGCGGGCGCCACGCCGCGAAAGCCGTGGGTCATGGCGCCGACGCCCCCCTTCGGGATTCCGTCCGTGATCTCGCTCGCCTTCTGGGGGGGCGTCTGGGGCGTCGCCCTCTGGCTGATGATTCGCGGCGCGTCGGGTTTCCGGCACTGGCTCCTCGCCGCGGTCCTCGGCGCCGTCCTGCCGACCCTCGTCGCCTTCCTCGTCGTCTTTCCGCTCAAGGGCCTGCCCGTCGGGGGCGGCTGGAAGCCCGACCTCCTCGTCGGCGCGCTCCTCCTGAACGGTGCCTGGGGCCTGGGGGTCGCCCTCTTCATGCAGCTTCTCGGCCGCGGGCCCGGGCGCTGATCCGCCGGGCCTGGAACGGGTGTAGCGTTCGGCGAAACGAAAGGAGGACTCCGATGAAGACTCGAATGTTCTGCTTGGCGATCTCGTTGCTGGCCCTCTCCACCCAGCTCCTGCTGGCCGACGAGAAGCCAAAGGGGCCGCCCCAGCCCGGACCGGAGCACAAGCGGCTCGCCTACTTCGAGGGGAAGTGGACCAGCGAAGGAGAGATGAAGGAGAGCCCGTTCGGACCCGCGGGAAAGACCTCGGGCAGCGACGTCTGCGAGTGGTTCCCGGGGGGCTTCTTCCTGAAGTGCACCGGCGAAGGCAAGACGCCGATGGGCGAGATGAAGAGCCTCGGCCTCCTCGGCTACGACGCGTCCGACAAGGTCTACACCTATTACGGCATCGACAGCATGGGGATGGGCGATTCCGGCCGGGGGACCCTCAAGGGCGACACATGGACCTACACGAGCTCCTCGAAGATGAACGGCAAGATCATCAAGAGCCGGTACGTCATCAAGGAGCTCTCGCCGACCTCCTATTCCTTCTCGTGGCAGGTCGAGGACGACAAGGGGGGATGGAAGACCGTCATGGAAGGGAAGGAGACGAAGAACAAGTAGGAAACGGCGCTCGTCGCGACGGTCCCTTATAGTCCCCGTCGATGCCGACGAGCGCCCGCGCCGAGAGCCCCGCCACCCCGCGCGCCGCCGGTTTCCGGCAGCCGGCGGAATGGGCGGAGCACCGATCCGTCTGGATCGCGTGGCCGTCGCACGCCGACCTCTGGGAGGAGGCGCTGGAGCCGGTCCGGAGGGCGTGGCTCGGGATGGCGGTCGCCGTGGCCGACGTCGACCCCGCGACGGCCGCGGCCCGCGGTGAACGGCTGGAGGTCCTCGTCCCCGACGCCGCGAACGAAGCGCTCGCCAGGGAGAGAATGGCCGGCCTTCCGGCGCGCTTCCACCGGATCCCGTTCGGCGACATCTGGCTCCGCGACACGGCGCCGGTCTTCGTCGCCGGAGCCGAGGGGGTCGCGGCGGTCTCTTTCGCCTTCAACGGCTGGGGGGAGAAATACGTCCTCCCGCACGACGACCTCGTCTCGGCGCGCGTCGCCCTCGCGGCGCGGATGCGGGCGTTCACCTTCCCGTGGGTCCTCGAGGGAGGGTCGGTGGAGGTGGACGGGGACGGGACCTGCCTGACGACCCGGCAGTGCCTCCTGAACCCGAACCGGAACCCGGAGATGTCCCGGGGCGAGATCGAGGAGGGCCTCCGCGGCGCCTTCGGCGTCGAGAGCGTCCTCTGGCTCGGGGACGGCCTCCTAAACGACCACACCGACGGACACGTCGACACGGTCGCCCGTTTCCTGGCGCCGGGAACGGCCGTCTGCATGCGGGCCTCGGGGAGGGACGACCCGAACGCCTCGGCGCTCGCCGCGATCGCCCGCGACCTCGCCTCGTTCCGGGACGCCAGCGGGCGGCACCTCACGGTCGTCGAGATCCCGTCGCCCGGCCTCGTCCTCGACGAGGAGGGCGACGCGATGCCGGCCAGCAGCGTGAACTTCTACATCGGCAACCGCGCGGTCGTCGTCCCGGTCTACGGCACCCCGCACGACGACGACGCGCTGAAAGCGCTCGAGCCGCTCTTCCCAGGACGGCGGGTCGTCCCCGTCTTCGCGAAGGATCTCCTTTCGGGGGGCGGGGCATGGCACTGTGTTACGCAGCAGGAACCCAAGGGAGAAGCGACATGACGGAGTCCCTCACCCTCGCCGCCGTCCAGTGCGCGCTCGGCGGCAGCGTCGACGAGAACGTGGCGACCGTCGAGCGGCTCGTCCGGGAAGCGGCCGGCCGGGGCGCCCGGGTCGTCGTTCCTCCCGAGCTCTTCGAAGGGCCCTACTTCTGCCGCGAGGAGAACGACGTCTACTTCTCCTGGGCGCGCCCCGCCGAGGGACACCCGACCGTCGAGCGGTTCCAGCGGCTCGCGAAGGAGCTCGGGGTCGCGATTCCGGTCTCGTTCTTCGAGAAAGCGGGCCCCGCCTACTACAACAGCATGGCGATGGTCGACGCGGACGGCGCCCTCCTCGGCGTCTACCGGAAGAGCCACATCCCGGACGGCCCCGGCTACGAGGAGAAATTCTACTTCCGCCCCGGCGAGACCGGGTTTCTCCCCTGGGCGGCGAAGCCGGCCGTGCTGGGCGTCGGGATCTGCTGGGACCAGTGGTTCCCCGAGTGCGCGCGGGCCCTCGTCCTCCGGGGGGCCGACGTCCTCCTCTACCCGACCGCCATCGGCTCGGAGCCGGGAACCCCGTCGCTCGACACGCGGCAGCGCTGGCAGCGCGCCATGATCGGCCACGCGGTCTGCAACGTGACCCCCGTCGTCGCGGCGAACCGGGTCGGGAACGAGGGGGGCCAGGTCTTCTACGGCTCCTCGTTCATCGTGGACCACGCCGGCGAGAAGCTGGCGGAGATGGGGCTCGAGGAGGAGGGCGTCATCGTGGCGACCGTCGACCTCGCGGCCGTTCGCGCCGCGCGCGCCTCCTGGGGCTTCTTCCGGGACCGCCGGCCGGAGCTCTACGGCGTCCTCTCCACCGCCGACGGAACGCGCTGAGGACGCGACGGGACGCGTTAATGCACCTCTCTCCTTGACAACGGCGGCGAAAAGGATTCTCCTCTCGACATCCAAGCGGCGGAAAGTGCGGGCGGGTTCGAGGCAGGACGCAGGTGGCCGGAGGCCTGACCTCCCGGCGCCCGGCGACTTCCCCGCTGACGCGATGGGCGGCGCCGCGTCGAGCGACGAGCGTCGCGCCCGGGCGCTCCAGCTCGCCGACGTCTACGCCGCCGTCGCCGAGCCGCTCCGGCTTCGCCGCCGGTCTCTTCCGGCTCCAGGAGAGGATCGCGAAGGCGCTCGCGGAGGCGCACAGGAGTCCGCCCCTCTCCGGGCACCCGGATCGCGACTCCGACCGCCTGCTCGACCTCTCGGACGCGGTCCTCGCCTTCGCCGAGAGCGAAGGGCCGCCCGACCTGGCCGAGATCGCGAAGGCCCGGCGGGTCGACGAGCCGGACACCGCCCGCTCCCGCCTCCTTCTCTATTGGGCGGGCGAACGGGAGGCGGCCGACGACTTCCTGTCGCGGGCGCTCCTCCGTCCGTACGTCGAGACGCTGGCCGGGGCCGGGATCGCTCCGGACCGGCCGCGGCGGGAGGGACACTGCCCGACCTGCGGCGGACGCCCGATCGTCGCGGTCCGCGAGGGGGACCCCGAGATGCCCGGCCTCCACCGCGGGCTGGTCTGCGGGCTCTGCGGGGCCACCTGGCGCTTCTCCCGGACCCGCTGCCCCTCCTGCCTCGAGGACGAGCTCGGCGAAGCTCCCCCGCTTCCAGGCCGAGCTCTTCCCCGCCATCCGCCTCGACGCCTGCGACAGCTGCCGGCTCTACGTGAAGTCGATCGACCTCGACCTCGAGAGGAGCGCGCTCCCGGAGGTCGACGACCTGGCCTCGCGCCCGATGGACCTCTGGGCGGTCGGCGAGGGCTACCGGCGGATCGAGCCCGGCTGGGCGGGTTGACCGCTCAGAACGACGCGGTGAGGAGAAGGCCGCCGCCGTGCGGGAAGACGAGCGGCGCGAACGACACCTTGACGTGGCGCTCCCCCGGCGCTGCCGGTCGTTCAGGACGACGACGGCGTTCCCGATCACCGTTCCGAGGATCGCCCCGGCGAGGACGTCCGAGGTCCAGTGGGCGTTCTGCTCGATCCGGGCGAGGCCGACCGTCCCGGCGATCCCGTACGCCACGATCTTCACCCAGAGGTGCGAGTCGTGGGCCGCGATGACCGACGCCACCGCGAACGCCTGCGTCGTGTGGCCGGACGGAAAGGACTGGTTGGTCGTCGAGAAGGGCGTGAAGTAGTGGTCTCCCGAGGTCCGCGTTCGGGCGGGCGCGCCCGATCGACGAACTTCAGGACGGGCGTCGCGATCACGGAGGCGAAGAGGCTGGCGAGGACGCCGTCCACCGCGACGTTCATCGCCTCGCGGTCCTTCGCCGCGACGCCGAAGACGGCGTAGCCGCCGAGAACGGCCCAGGAGTACTCCGCGCCGAAACGCTGGATCGTCGTGGCGAAATCGTCGCGGAACGGAGTGCGGCTTCGCTGCGAGGCCTCCTGGATCGGCTGTATCGAGGAGGACCCCCGTCACGATCACCGCGGCGCTCCCGACGCCGAACTTCAGCCAGTCCTCGCCGTCCCAGTGGAGAGGCGCGAGGAAGATCCCCTTCGCGTCGAGGAGGACGAGCTGCCCCGTCTCCTTCAGCGAGAAGAGAGGCGGCTCGGCGGACGCCGACGTCGGACGGCGGCGGCGCGGCGGCGGGCGGCGGGGCCTCCTCCGCCCGGACGGCCGACGGCGCCCCCGCGAGGAGAAGCGCCGCGACGAGGAGGGCCACGGCGCGGCGGACTTCGACGGGAATTCCGGTGATCATGAGGCGCCTCCCCGTCCGCGCTCGAGCCGGACGACCGCGTCGACCGCTCCGGCGCGGAAGACCTCCGTCGTCCGGTCGGGCCAGCGGACCGTGACTTTCCGGACGTCGCCGGAACGGCGCCGAGACCGAAGTGCAGCCGCTTCGCGCCGCTCGCGAGGTAGCCGCTCGTCGTCTGGAGCTCCTGGAGGAGACCCCGCCCGTCGGGGAGCTCGACCGTCACGCGCGCCCCGATGGCCGAGGGGTTCCTCCCGGGCTGCGCGAGGACGAGCTCGAGGAAGTGCTCCCCGGGCCGCCGGTGGCCGAGGAAGAGCGATCTCGGGGTGCTGGACCGAGCGGACGTAGACGTCGAGCGAGCCGTCGCCGTCGAAGTCCGCGAGGACGGCGGACCGCCCGTTCGCGAAGAGGTCGAGCCCCTCGAGCCAGCTCCGCTCCTCGAAGGTGCCGTCGCCGCGGTTCCGGAAGAAGCGGTTCCGCTCGCGCCCCCTGGACCCCCTTCCCGCCGCGGTCGAACGTCCGCTGGCCGGCGATGAAGTCGTCCCAGTAGGCCAGCGTCTCCCACCAGAACTCCAGCTCCCGGTCGCCGTCGCGGCCGTCGTCCCACATCCCGTTCGCCGCGTAGAGGTCGGGGCGCGTGTCGTTGTCGAGGTCCCCGGCGACGGCGGTCCAGCACCACCCCGCCTTCGCGATGCCGGCGGCGGAGGAGACGTCGTCGAACCGGAGGCCGCCGCGCGAGACGAGGAGCGTGTTGCCGCGGCACATCTTCTTCATCCAGTCGCGCGCGACCGGCAGAAAAAGCCGCCCGGGGAGCGGCAGCGGGACCCACGGGAAGTCGTGGAGGAACCCCCACTGCGTGTAGCAGTTCGAGAAGTGGACGTCGAGCCTCCCGTCGCCCGAGAAGTCGGCGACGGCGGCCGACATGCCGTATCCGCGGTCCTCGGCGCCGGCCTTTTTCGCGACGTCGACGAAACGGCGCCCCTCCTCGTTCCGGTAGACGTTCTTCAGGCCGAAGTCGTTCGTGACGATCAGGTCGGGCCAGCCGTCGCCGTCGAGGTCCGCGAACTGCGCCGTCAGCGACCAGCGCGTCTCCGTCGAGGCCGAACCGCTCCGTCGCGTCCGTGAACGTGCCGTCGCCGTTGTTCAGGAAGAGCCGATTCGGCCCGCCGTCCCGGGCGTCGAAGGGCGGGTCGGGCATCCGGCCGTAGTAGTCGCCCGTCGAGCAGACGAAGAGGTCGAGAAGGCCGTCGCCGTTCACGTCGGCCGCGGCGGCGCTCCGGCTCCGGAACGAGGCCCCGACGCCGGCCCTCGCCGTCACGTCCTCGAACGTCCCGTCGCCCCGGTTCCGGAAGAGGCGCGACGGCCCGAAGTTGTCCGTGACGAAGAGATCCTCGTGGCCGTCCCCGTCGAAGTCGAAGGCGAGGACGCCCGTCGCGGGACGGCCCGCGAGCCCGGCCGCCTTCGGTCACGTTCGTGAAGTGGCCGCAGCCGTCGTTCCGGTAGAGGATCGACGCGCGCCCGTCGCCCACGAAGAGGTCGAGCTTTCCGTCGCCCTCGATGTCGAGGACCGCCGCGCCCGAGCCGGGCCAGATCCCCTCGATGAGGTGATTCACGAGCCGGGGCTGATCCGGGTCGTTCCGGGGCGCGCCGAGCCCCGCCTCGGCGGTGGCGTTCCGGAAGCGGGGGCGCGACTCGCGGCGCTCCGACGCCCGGAGCATCCAGCCGTCCTCCACGACCGCGACTCCCGTCCCCGGCGTTTCCCGGGCCGATCGCGACCCGGACCGGGACGACCCCCTCGCGCTCGACGCGCGAGCCGTCGACCGCGACGCCGCCGACGCCGAACGTCGCGCGCGCCTCCACGGCAGTCCCGAGGTCGTTCGCCCCGAGGACGTCGAACTCGACCCAGTCGACGCGGACGAGGTCCTTCCAGGCCCAGCCGACGAGGGGCGCCGCGCCCGAGAGGCCCGGCGCGTCGGGCGCCCGGCGCCGGATCGCCCGCCGGAGGCCGTCGAGGCCGTCGCGCAGCGCCTCGAGGCGCTTCATCTCCGGGACGAAGCGCGCGCGGAGGCGCGGCATCGAGGCGTTCTCGAAGAGCCAGAAGCCGGCGGCGGCGGCGGTAGGGCGAGAACGGATGAGGGCGGCCCGGCGCTTCTCCGGGGCGCCATTCAGCGCGCCGGCGTCGGGGCGGGGGACGGCGTTCCTTCCGGCCTCCCCCACGAACGGGACGAAGCGGACCGGGAGGACGCTCTTCTCCGTGTAGCCGCCGCCGCTCCGCTCGATCACCTTCAGCTCCTGGTAGAAGCCGCCCACCGGAATGACCATCCGCCCGCCGGTCGGCGAGCTGCTCGAGGAGAGGCGGCGGAATCCGCTCCGGCGCCGCCGTCACGAGGATGCCGTCGAACGGGGCGTGCTCGGGCCAGCCCCGGTAGCCGTCCGCCGCGACGACCTCGGCGTTCGTGATCCCGAGCCGCTTCAGCCGTTCCGTCGCCTCGGCCGCGAGCTCGGGCCGGATCTCGATCGAGTAGACCTTCTGCGCGAGCGCGGCGAGGACCGCGGTCTGGTAGCCGGAGCCGGTCCCGATCTCGAGGACGGTCTCCTTGCCGGTCAGGTGCAGCTGCTCGGTCATGAAGGCGACGATGTAGGGCTGGGAGATGGTCTGGCCGCTCCCGATCGGGAGGGGGCGATCCTCGTACGCGTGCGCCTCCTGCGCCGAGCGGGACGTAGAGGTGCCTCGGAACGCGCCGCATCGCGTCGAGAACGCGGGGATCCTTGATACCGCGCGCGGCGATATCTTTCTCGACCATCGCGTTCCGCTTCTGCTCGGTCACGTCCACGGGGCGTCCGCAGGCCAGGAAGAGCCAGGCTCCTCCGATCAGCGGAAGGATGACACGAGCCACGGCGCCATTCTAGCGAGACGCGTGCCGTCCTCCGGACGGGACGGTCAGCTTCGCGGCTCGACGACGGATCCGGGCGGGAGGGCCGACTCGGGATGGCGCGCTTCGCCGCGCCCTGCGCCCTCTCGAGCCCGAGCGTCATGGAGCTGAACCGGAGGTCCACGTCGAACGGCGCGAGGAAGGACATCCCCGACGATGCCGTCGCCGATCCCCGCCCCCTCCTCGTTCACGACGAGGTTCCGGAACCAGACCATCCACCTGCCGGAGCCGATCCGGACGTCGGAGACCTTCGCCCACGAGACCCGGCTCTGTCCGATCCCCTCGAGGGTGATGGGCGCGCTCGTCTCCAGGCCCCGGAACCGGTTCGCCTCGAGGCCGGGGCGGTCACCATCGTCGCCTCCGAGCCCGTGTCGAGGAGGAAGAGCGACCAGGGCCGGCCGTTGAATGAGACGCGGAGCATCGGCTTCATCCGGCGGAAGAAGAGGTTCTGGCGCGGACGCCCCGCGCGCCGATGCCGCCTCGACGCGGATCGCCTGGACCCGCCCGGCTCCGAACTCGAAGCGCCAGTCGAACTCCTTCATCAGGTGGGCGCCGAGGACGCCCGGCGGCGCGAAGGGGACCGGGCCCGTCGACTCGAACGTGAGGGTCCCGTCGGGGAGGATACCGAACGGGACGTCGGAGAGCGTCAGGCCGCCGACGCCGACCGAACGCGCCCACCCGAGGCGCATCGTCACCTCCGCCTCGTGCAGGCCGCGAAACGCCGTGATCGCCTCGGCCACCGGCTCCACGCCGAGCCGCTCGCGCGACGCTCTCCGTCAGGAGCGACAGCGAGGCCCCGGAGTCGAGGATCAGCTCCCCCGCGGCCTGGTCGTTCACCCGGACCTGCATCCGCGGAAGGTCCGGCGTTCCGAAGCGGAGCGGGAGCACCGGCGTCCGGGCGCCCGGCGCCGCCCCCGCGTAGAGGCTCCTTCCGGCGCCCGAGCGGAGAAAGGCGATCCAGCCCTCCGGCACCGGGCGGCCCGCCTCGCGGGTCTCGAGCGCGAACCGGGCCGCCCCGGCGAAGTCATCCCGCCAGTACGCCGCCTGCGAGAGCATCCAGAGCGCCCCGGCGCGGGCCTGCGGCCGGCTCTCCCGCTCGACGAGCCGGTTCAGCGCGGACTCGGCCCCGGCGAAGTCGCCGGACTCCAGCCGCGCCCGGCCGAGCAGCTGGAGCGCCGCGTCCGGCGCCAGGGAGCGCGCGCCGGGGCCCGCGAGGTACGCCAGCACCTCCGGGACGAAGCCGCGCTCGAGCTGTTCCCCGGCGTTCAGAGCGGTGACGGCATCGGGCGGAAACGGGGTCTCGAGCTGGTGCGGGAGGATGCGGACGTCCCGCGAGAAGGTGCAGGCGCCGGCGGCCGCGAAGGCCCCGAGGAGGACCCGCGCCGCGTCCACGCGGCGGCGTGCCGTCAGCACGCGCGCGCGATCAGGACGGTCTGGTCGTCGTACTGCGCGACGCCGCGCGTGAACTCGCTGACCGCCCCGAAGATGCGGCCGGAGAGGAGCTCGGGCGGCTCGGCGTCCCCGTCGAGGGAGAGCGCGATGAGCCGCTCCATGCCGAACTCCTCCTCGGCCGCGTTGATCGCCTCGGTGATGCCGTCCGAGTAAAGGACGACCGTGTCGCCCGGCGCGAGGGAGATCCCGCTCTCCTTGAAGGTGGCATTCGGCAGGATGCCGATCGGCGGGCCCCCGCTCGGGAGGAGGGCGGCGCGGCCGCCGGAGAGATGGAGGCCGGGATTGTGGCCGGCGTTCAGGTAGCGGAGCCGGGACGTGGCCGGGTCGTAGACCGCGAGGAAGAGAGTGACGAACTTCCTCGTGGAGCTGAAACCGAGGAGGTGGCGGTGGATCCTTCCGACGAATCCTGGGAGGTCCGCGATCCCGGTGTCGAGGAGGATCTTCAGGCAGGCGTGGACGGTCGACACGAGGAGCGCCGCCGGAACCCCCTTCCCGGCCACGTCGGCGACGCAGAACGCCGTCTGGCCGTCGGGGAGCGGAAAGACGTCGAAGTAGTCGCCGCCGACCTGCCTCGTCGGCCGGTTCCCGCCCGCGAGAAGGAGTCCCGGCACGCCGGGGAGCGACGCGGGGAGGATCGTCTTCTGGATCGAGGCCGCGAGCTCGATCTCCCGCTCCATCCGCTCCTTCTCGACCGACTCGCGGTGGAGGCGGGCGTTCTCGAGCGCGATCGCGGCCTGGTTGCCGAAGAGCGAGAGGATCCGCTCGTCGCCCGCCGTGAAGTCGTCGATCCCGCCCGCGCGGTTCTCCTTGTCGGCGACGACGAGGACGCCGAGCGGCCTCCCTTCGGCCGCGATCGGGGCGAGGAGGAGCTTTTCGGCCGGGCGCGTCCACGAGCGCTCCGACCCGCTCCTCCGGCCGGTTGCAGCGGCAGACGCGGTCGGGCAGCTCCTCGAGGCGGACGCCGGAAAGGAGCGGGGTCGCCGAAGTGCTTCGCGAGGACGCCCCCTTCGCGGGCGTCGTCCCTCACGATCAGCGTCCCGTCCGGGCGTTGAGGAGCGAGACCGACTTCATGAGGATGTCGTCCGCCAGGGAGTCGAGGTCGAGCGTTCCGGCGATGGAGAGGCCGACGTCGTAGAGGCTCTGCAGCTCCCAGATCGCGGTACTTCAGCTCGAAGTCGGCGCGCTGGACCCGCTCGGACATCCGGATGACGGAGAGGATCGATGCGGCGTGGGCGGTCACGGACGCGAAGGCGACGGGATCGGCGGGGCGGCGCGTCGAGAACCGCGAGGAAGAGCGTTTCGTCCTGCGCGGTGAGGGGCAGGACCCGGGGGTCGGGGACGTCGAGCAGGCCCCGCACGAGCTCGGGAGGCAGCGTCGAGACCGTGGGCCCGGCCGCCTCCACGGCGCGGGCGAGGCGGCCGAGCGCGGCCTCGTCGGGGACGAAGCCCTCGGCCGCGTGCCGCGACGGGTGGGCCGGGTCGACGGCCACGCCGCGCGATCGCGCCCGAGCCGGCGAGGAGCGCGCCGAGGACGTCGTGGAGGAGCCGTTCGTTCGGCTCGGCCGGGTCGAGCGACGCGAGGCGGGCGTGGGCGCCCAGGACGTCGGCGCCCGCCGCCACGCCGACGGTCCTACTCGGATTCCCCTCGCAGCCAGGCGAGGGCGGGTTCGGGTGCGGCGAAGAGGCGCGCATACTGGGCGAGTCCCATGATCTGGAACGTCTTCTCGATCGTCGGCGTGAGCCGGCAGAACGCGAGGCGGCCCCCCTGGTCGAGGAGCTTCTCGAGGATCTCGATCAGGATGGAGATGCCGATGGAGTTCACGATCTTCGTCTTCTCCAGGTCGAGGAGGAGGCGGCTGACGCCGCCGCCCATCAGCGCGTACGCCTGCCGCGCGATCTCCTCGCCGCCGGCGTTGTTGATGTAGCCGTCGGTCCGGAGGATCGCCACCGTCGCGTCCGGCCTCTCCACGGTCACTTTCAACGTCTCGCTCATGGCCTTCTTTCCCGGGACGAGCCCGTCAGCGGTACTTCCTCATGATGATGCGCGTGCCGTGCTCGCCGCTCTCGATCCGGACGTCGTCCATCAGGCTCTCGATGATCTTGATCCCCCAGCCCCGCTTCCGGTCGGCCTTCAGCTTGGCCGGCAGGCTCGGCGTCTCCACGCGCGACGGGTCGAAGCCCTTTCCCGGCGTCGGTGACGTCCACCTCGAGGTAGGAGCGTCGCTGCCCGGCGTCCTCGACGCCGATCCGGAAGTCGATCTCCACCTTCCGGTCCGGGGTGTAGCTGTGCTCGAAAGCGTTGATGCAGGCTTCCACGACGGCCATCTTGACCTCGTCGATCTTGTCACGGCCCATCTCCATCCACTCGCCCAGGGCCGCCACCTGCGCCGTCGCCGTGATCTCCATCTCGGGCGCGATCGGGATCGTCAGGTGCACCTCGCGCCTCGAGGACATCTCGCTTTTCGAACCTCTCTTCAGAATGTCAGGAGCGCTCGAAAGAGGGAAAGGACGAACGGCGGGATCTTACCCGACGCCAGCGCCCCGGCGAAGACGGCGGCCTCGAGCGCGAGGAAGGCCGCGAGGCTCCACGGCGCGAGGGACGCGCCGGAACTCTGAACGGCCGACTCCGTGCGAGGGAAGTCGAAGGCGGGATGGAACGTGCCGACGACCTCGCTTGTTGCCTTGCCTGTCCCCACCATTCCTACTCCTTCGGGATGCTGGGGTGACAGCAAGGCTCAGGCCATTCGTCCCGGACGAATCTTCAGGCGCTCCAGGTCCAGTTCTTAGAATTACTTAAGGTTGATTTCCGCCGGGCGCCAATCAGGGTGACAGATGTGCCAATTGGCTACGTTACGGCGGCGTCAACTGTAACCGCGCAGGCAATCAATTGAAAAATAAAGAATTAACACGCAAAGTGCCAGAAAGTTACGTAGTGCCAATCAGACGCGTTTACGGTAGAGCGTTCGCCGGCTGACACCCGAGGATCTTGGCGGCCCGGCTCTTGTTTCCCTGCGACCGAAGCAAGGACGCGGCGGATGTGCGCCTGCTCGATGGCGCGGAGGTCCGAGGAACCGAACGCCGGTACGTCGCTTCGCGCCGCTCCGAACTGGAGGTCGGCCGCCTCGAGGGAGTTCCCCCCGACGAGAGCGGCCGCGCCTTCGAGCAGGTTTTCCAGCTCGCGGACGTTGCCGGGAAACGGGTAATCGAGGAGCGCCTTCACCGCGTCGCGCGACAGCGAGACCGCGCGGGCGCCCTTCCCGCGCGGCGATGCGCGAGAGGAACGTGGCCGCGAGGCGCGGGATGTCCTCGCGCCGGTCCCGGAGGGCCGGCAGGCGGATCTCGACGACGCGCAGGCGGTAGAAGAGGTCCTCGCGGAAGCGCCCCGCCCGGATCTCCGACGGGAGGTCGGCGTGCGTGGCCGAGACGACGCGCACGTCCACCGGCACCCGGTGCCGCCCGCCGACGCGCTCGATCTCCCGCTCCTGGAGGACGCGGAGGAGCTTCGCCTGAATCGAGAGCGGCGCGTCCGCGACCTCGTCGAGGAAGATCGTCCCTCCGCTCGCCAGCTCGAACTTCCCGACGCGCGCCTCCACGCCGGTCGCCACCCCCTTCTCGATGCCGAAGAGCTCGGCCTCGAGGAGCGCCTCGGGGACGGCCGCGCAGTTCAGGGCGAGGAACGGCCCCTCGCGGCGAGGCGAGCCGGCGTGCAGGAGCTTCGCGACGAGCTCCTTGCCCGTGCCGCTCTCGCCGGTCACGAGGACGTTCACCCGCGAGACCGCGGCCCGCGCGATGACGTCCTTCACCCGGCGCATCTCGGTGGAGTCGCCGACGAGGACGTCGTCCACCTCGAGCGCGCCCTTGAGAGCGCGGTTCTCCTCGCGCAGGCGGTCGACGTCGGCCGAGAGGGCCTGGAACTGGCGCGCCCCCTCCAGCGCGGGGGCGACGAGGGCGGCGAGGGAGCCGAGGAAGCGGCGGTCCTCCTCGTCGAAGGCGGCCGGCTCCGTGCCGCGGGCCTCGCGGTCGGCGACGACGAGGACGCCGAGCACGTGCCCGCGCGCCAGGAACGGGACGCCCGCCACGCTCTCTGCCGGGTGGCCGAGGACCGACTCGTGAGCCCGCGACAGGGGCGCGCGGGCGCGGCAGAGGTCGAGGACGAACGGGTCTCCTCCCGCGGCGATCACGTCCGGCTCCGGCCGGACGCCCATCGACACCGCGAAGCCGGCGCTCCGGCCGTCCTCGAAGGCGACCGCGAAGCCCCGCGCGGCGTCCAGGAGCGGCACCGCCCGCGAGAGCGCCTCCTCGAGGAGCGCCCGGTCGTCCCGCGCCCCGGTCAGCGACCGGCTGACGTCGTAGAGGCTCTCGAGCCGGAGGACTTTCTTCTTGAGGTCGAACGTCTCGCCGGACCGCGGCGCGGGCGGACGCGGAGCCGACACGCGGCTCCCGTCAGCGCGCCGCCGGCGTTCCGGCTTCGGAGGGCGCGGGGACCTCGAGCCTCTGCGCGGTCGCGACCGCGAGCGCCGGCGCGAAATTCGGATTCCGGAGCAGGACCGGCCGGAGCGCCTCCTCGGCCTCCGCCTTCTTTCCCGCCGCAGCGAGGTTCTTGGCGATCAGAGACCGGACCATCGGCTCGCTCGGGTAGTACCCGAGGCCCTCCGTCATGACCCGGTCGGGTAGCGCGTCGCGCAGGAACTCGCGCCGCCTGCTCGTGCTGCCCGCGGGCGTCGGCGATCAGCCCCCGGAGCGCACGCGAGGTCCCGCTCGACGCCCTTCTTCCCCGGCTCCTTTTCGCCCGCCTTCGGAGGACGAGCGGCTCGAGGACGGCGAGGACCTTCTCGGCCTCGTCGGCCCGGCCCACCCGCGCGAGGAGAATCGCCTTGCTGGAACAGGTACTGGCTCTCGGCGCGCTTCGCTTCCTCCGGGTCGCCTCCGGCCGGCGCCTTCGGGGCGGGAATCCGCTCGAACTGTGCGAGCGCCTCGTCGCGGAGGCCGGCGGTCGAGAGGACGAGGGCCGCGAGCCACTCGAACTGCGCCCGCATCTGGGGGGAGTCCGCGGCCTCGGCCGCACGGCGGAAATGCTCCGAGGCCGCGCGGACGTCGCCGCGGCCGACCGCGACCGTCCCGAGGTGCGCTTCCGGATCGGGAAGAAGTCGGGCTTGATCTGGAGCGCCTTCTTGAGCGACTCCTCGGCGTCGTCGTACCGGCCGACGGTGGCGTAGAACTCGCCGAGCGAGTCGTAGGGGTTCGCCTGGTCCGGGGCGAGGAACCGGTACCGCTTCAGGTAGTCCTCGGCCTTCGCGTAGCTCCCCGACGGCGAGGTGGTAGTAGCCGAGCGAGTTGTAGGCCAGAGCGTAGTTCGGGTTGAACCGGAGAACCGTCTCGTACTCGGCCATCGCCTCCTTCGGGCGGTTCGTCTTCATGAAGAAGTTCGCCCGCAGGAAGTAGCCGTCCGGGTCGTCCGGATACCGCCGGACGTACTCGTCCAGGAGAGTCCCGAACTCGTCGTCCTTCGTCTTCCGGTCTCCGTCCTGCCACATCGCTTCGTAGATGCTGATCTTCAGCTGCTCGCGCTTCGAGACCGACTCCTTGAAGCACTCGATCCCGTCCATCAGCGCTTTGGCGTGCTCGGGATCGCGCTCGCGCAGATGCGGGCCGCCAGGCGCACGGTCGCCATGACGAAATGGCCGTCGTGGGAGAGCGCCTCGGCGTAGTTCGCCACGGCGTCCTTGTAATACATCTTCAACTCGTTCTCCCGGCCCAGTTTGTAGAGCCGGTAGGCCTCGGCGGAGGAGGTCGTCACCTCCCGCCTTCCGAGGTACGAGTAGGCGCCGAGAGCCACACCGGCAGTCAGGAGGCCCCCGAGGGCGAGAAGTGCGGCGCGGCGGACAGGAATTCGAGCCATACGGACGTCCGTCCTTTCCATGATACGCACCCTGGATCCCGCGGGTTTCGGGCCCGGAACTCTCTCTATCGCCCCTTCACCCGCATCAGGACGAAGGTCTGGTCGTCGTACTGCTCGGCGCCATGGGTGAACTGCCGGATATCCTCGAGGAGCTCGTCGGCCATCTCCGGCAGGGGGAGCGATCCGTGCCGGACGAGGGAGGCCTTGAGCCGCTCCTCCCCGTACGCCGACATGTCGACCGACATCGCCTCGTTCAGGCCGTCCGTGTAGAAGAGGAGAAGGTCGCCGGGCGAGAGGTAGAGGGTCGCGGCGTCGTACGCGACGTCCCGGAAGGCGCCGAGGGGAAGCCGGTTCTTCGGGGACGGAATCTCGGCCGCCGCCGCGGTCCCGCCGCGGAGGAGGAGCGGCGCCGGCTGGCCGCCGAAGGCGTACCGGAACGTGAGGGTTTTCGGGTCGAAGAGAAAGTAGGCGAGCGAAACGAACATCCGCCGCTTGATCTCGTACAGGCGGCGGTTCGCCTCCCGGAAGACGGTGGCCGGGTCCGGGTCGGACATGGCGCGCGCGTAGACGATCTCCTTCGCCGCGACCATGAGAAGGGCCGCCGGGATCGACTTTCCGGAGACGTCCCCGAGGACGAGCCCGAGCCGCCCGCCCGGCCCTCCGTCCACCTCGAGAAAGTCGTAGAAGTCCCCCCCGACGACCCGGGCGGGCTTCGAGACGCCGAAGAACTCGACCCCCGGGACCTCGGGGAGCTGGCGCGGGAAGAGGCTGACCTGGATGTCCCGCGCGATCTCGAGGTCGCGCTCCATCTCGGCGCGACGCGTCAGCTCCTCGTGCAGGCCGGCGGCCTCGAGACCGAGCGCCCCCTGGTTCCCGATCGTCATCAGGTGGTCGAGGTCCTCGTCGGTCAGCTCCTGCTCCGAGCGCTTCGGGCCGACCGCGAGGAGGCCGAGGAGCTTGCCGCGCGTCGCGACCGGGACGAGGACCTGCACGCCGCGGCGGCGCTCGGAGTCGACAAAGCGAAAGGAGGCCTCGTCGAGGGAGCCGGGGTCGAGGTCCCGGAGGCGGAGCGGCGCCGCGCCCTTCGCGAGGAGCTGCGGCAGCCGGCTCCCCATCGGCAGGGCCGGCCGGCCGTCGGAGCGCCCGTCGGAGAACGCGCCGTCCTCGGGACGCGGGAAGAGGAGGTCGAGGCTCTCGAGGCGGAGGAGGTCGGCGGTTTTCGTCGTCAGGAGCTCGCGGATCTTCGGCCGCTCGACCTGCGCGACGACGGATCGGCTCATGTCGAGGAGGGCCGCCTGGAAGTCCGCCCGGTCGCGGAAGAAGAGTCGGTCGACGACCCGCTGTCCCCGACGGCGGACCGGGTCGAAGAGGAGGACGACGAGGAGGCCGAAGAGGACCGCGAACGCGGGAGACGAGTAGAGGCTCGTCGAGGAGAACGCCGACACGACCGCGTTGCCCAGGACGACGGCGAGGGCGTAGAGCCCCGTGACGACCGCGGTCAGGACGCCGTAGACGATCGACTTCCGGACGATCACCTCCACGTCGAAGACGCGGAACTTCACGATGGCGTAGGCGAACGTCAGCGGGATGAGGGCCATCGGAACGACGCCCCACGCGAGGTAACGCTCGTTCCGGAAGAACGACGGGAAATAGACGGCGAAGACGACGAAGGGGAGGATCCCGGCGAGAGTCCCGAGGAGGAGGACCAGGATCGGGCGGCGGGCCGCCGGGTCGTCGTTCGTCCAGAAGGAGTGGGCGAGCGCGAGGAGGCCGAGGATCAGGTAGTCCGCGAGGACGATCCAGTTCAGCGTCGGCGCGCCGTAGATCAGGCGCCTCGGCCCCGCCTCGCGCGCCCCCATCTGCAGCACGTAGAGCGCGGGCGGCAGCGTGTAGAGGACGATGAAGAGGAGGGGCGATCCGTTCAGGATCGCCTGGAGCGCCCGCAGGAGCGCCGGCGCGGGGGGGTCGCCCGGAGCGCGGTCCGCGAAATGGAGCACCTTCTTCCGCGGAAAGAGGAGGAAGAAGTGGAGGAAGACGGCCGGCAGGAGGAAGAGCGCCAGCGTCCCGGCCACCTGCACGAAGTAGTCGATCCAGTAGTAGCTCGCCGGCCGCAGGCGGCAGACGAAGAAGAGCATGAAGAGGACGCAGAGGAGGTAGAAGACGCCGACGGCCGGGTCGTCCGGGCGCCGGGAGACGACGAAGGTCCCCAGCGCGAAGAAGAGGGCCCCGAGGAACGCGAAGTAGAAGTAGGAATAGGACCCGAGCCGGAACGGCGTCAGGACGACGGAGGCCTCGAACATCCGGCCGCCCCGCTGCACGAGATAGGTCACCGACTCGCCGATCCGGTGCCGGCGAAGCTCGGGCGGAGCGTCCACGGCCCTGTTCAGCATCCGGTGGCCGATCCCGAGGATCACGTCGCCCGGCCTCAGGCCAGCCGCCTCCCCCGCGCCGCCCGGGACGAGGTCGCGCACGACGATGCCGGCCGTCGAATACTGGTCCGGCACGACGCCGTCGAAGGCCTTCGGCAGGAACATGTCGACGACCGAGAGGACGGCGATGAGGCAGCCCGCCACCCCCGCGAGGAGCAGCGCCCGGCCCCGCGGGCTCCGTACCGCCGGGGCGGACGTCTCCGCGCTCCTCACCCGCGACAATTCCGGCATCCTCCGGGCAGTATACGAACCGCGTGCCACGTCCGTTCGCCGTGCGAGAATCCGGCGCCGTGAGCGGCAGCGGACGGAGGCGGCGGGGCCTCTTCGTCACGTTCGAGGGGATCGAGGGGTCGGGCAAATCGACGCAGCTCGCGCGCGCGCGCTTTCGCCTCGAGGCGCTCGGGCTCCCCGTCCTCGCGACCCGGGAGCCGGGCGGGACCGCCGCCGGCGAACAGCTGCGCCGGATCCTCCTCGACTCCCCGGGCCGTCTCGACCCCGCCGCCGAGCTCCTCCTCATGGTCGCCGACCGGCGCCAGCACCTGACGGAGACGATCGAGCCCGCGCTCGCCGGCGGCGCGATCGTCCTCTGCGACCGTTACGCCGACGCCTCGCGTGCCTACCAGGGGGCGGGGCGGAGTCTCGGCGAGGCGGCGGTCGACGCGCTCCACCGGACGTTCGCCCCCCTGACGCCGGATCGGACCTACCTCTTCGACTGCCCGGTCGAGGCCGCGCTCGCGCGCGTCGCCGCGCGGAGCGGCGCCGCCGCCGACCGGTTCGAGCGCGAGTCGCTCGCCTTTCACCGGCGGGTTCGCGCCGCGTACCGCCGCCGCGCGCGGCGGGAGCCGCGCCGCATCCTGATCCTCGACGCGGGACGCCCCGAGGATGCCGTCTTCGCGGCGCTCTGGCGCGACCTTGCTCCGCTCCTCCGCACGCACGGCCACGCCGTCCCCGGGGACCCGGCGTGACCCCCTTCCCGGAAGCGCCCGTCGTCCTCCTCGCGGGACCAGGCGCGAAGCGGCTCGAAACGCTCGCCCTCGCCGAGGCGGCCCACGTCGTCTGCCGGTTCGAGCACGCAGCGGGGACCGCACCGCCCGACTGTCCCGACTGCCGGCGGGTGGCCACGGGCGAGCACCCGGACGTCCTCGTCGCTGCGCCCGAGAGCCGGCGCCGCGTCCACACGCCCCCGTTCGAGGAGACCTCGGGCTCGAAGGAGACGACGCTGCCGACGGCGCTCGTCAGGGCGGTCGCGGCGACCGCCACGCAGCTCCCCTACGAGGCGAAACGGCGGGCCATCGTTCTCCTCGACGTCGACCGGACCGAGCCCGCCGCCTACAGCGCGCTCCTGAAGATCCTCGAAGAGCCCCCCTCGAAAGCGGTCTTTCTCCTGACAGCCACCCGCCCGCGCCTCCTCCCCGCGACGATTCTCTCGCGCGTGACCGTCCGGACGCTCCCCGCGGTCCCGCGCGCCGCAACGGCGGCGGTCCTCCGCGCGAGCGGCATGGGGGCCGAGGAGGCCGAGGCCCGCGCGGCGCTCGCTCCCGCCGACCCCGAGGACGCCGCCGCACTCGACCTCCAGGCGGCGCGCGCCGAAAGGGACGGCCTCCTCGAGGCGATCTCGGGGCTTCTCCTGACGGGCTCGGTCTCCTGGGCGCTCGACCTTGCCGCCCGCATCGGTGAGGACGACGCTGCGCTGGCGGCCGACCGGCTCGGGCTCCTCGCCATGCTTCTATGTGATGCCGCCGCCGCGGCCGTCGACCCCGAGGGAGCCGTAGTCGTCCACCGGGAGCGCTTCGCCGACCTCCGGCGCCTCGGCGCCGTCGACGGGGCCGTCCTCCTGGACGCCGCCGAGCGCGCCCTCCGCCTCGCGGCCGACCTCGACGGCTCCCGCCTGAACGTCCGCCTCGCGGCCGAGGCGTTCGCGCTGGGACTGTGAGCGCCGGCGCGGATCGCGGCGCAGGGACGGAACCATCCGTCCCTCATCGCATCCATGGCATCGCGACCGCCGCGATTGTCCTGCTCGCGGCCGCACTTCGGGTCCCGCTCCTGACCCAGGGCCTTCCCTATCTCGCTTACGTGGACGAGGGGCACGTCCTGCACCCGGTGATTCGAATGCTGCGCAGCAACGGATGGGATCCCGGCTGGTATCTCCACCCATCGCTTACCATCGAGGCCATTACCGTCGGGGCGCAGCTCCTTCGGCCCGCCTACCGGATGGCTCGCGGGCATTCTCTCCTCGACGACCTGCCTCAGGACGAGTCGTTCTACGACTTCGTCTCGCCTCCCGAGCTGATCCTCGTCGGACGATGCGTCGTCGTGGCGGCGGGCCTGGGCCTCGTCGTTGTGGCGATGGCGCTGGCTCGCCGGATGGGGGGCCGCGGGGCCGGCCTCGCCGCGGGGCTGCTCGTGGCCGTCTGCCCGGCGCTCGTGCAGCGAAGTCCGATCGTCATCGTGGACACGGTTTCGACGCTGTTTGTGTCCGCCGCGCTTCTCTGCTCGCGCCGGCTCGAGGAAGTCCTCTCGGAATCCGGGCCCGCGTCGCGTGCGGCGCGCCGGGAGGCGATTCTCGCCGGGGTGTTCTCCGGCGTCTCCGCGACGGCCAAGTACCCGGCCGCCGTCGTCTTCGTGGCGGTCCTCGTCGTGATCGTCGTGGGGGGTGGAAACTTCCGGGAGCGGATCCGCCTGTCGTTTCTCGCTGCAGTCGCTGGGATCGGGGCCGCGGTCCTGACGATGCCTGCTCTCGTCCTGAGGGCGCGCCGCGTGGCTTGGGCCCTGCTTGAGCAGTCGCGGCTATATGCGGATCCATCCAGCTTCTTCTCTCCACCCGGTCTCGGGCTCCTACGCCAAGGCCTGAGACCCGAAGAACTGGGCCCGGCGCTGGCGGTCGCCGGCCTCGCGGCGATCCTCGTTCTCGCCATTCGGCGCTCGACCCGCACGACGGCGCTGGCCTGGCTGGCGTTCGGTGCGCTGCTTCTGGTGCCTCTCCTGACGCACGTGTACCAGCCATTCCGAAATGCTCTGCCGCTCGTTCCCATCCTTCTCATCGCCATCGCGGTTGCTTTCTTTAACGAGTCGATCCGCCCAAGGTGGCGGGCCGCCTCTACCCTGCTGATTCTGGCGCTCGTCGCCGGCCTCGTCCCCGGCGTTCGGGAGGCCATACGGATGCGGACCGTCCGCAACACCCGCGTCCAAGCGGTCGACGTCCTCGCGTCGGGTGCGTGGGACGGAAAGCGCCTCCTCGTCGAGCGTGAACTGGCGATCCTTCCGAGCGAGCTGAAACGGGTAAAGGCGGAAGTCACCATCGCGCCCTGGACCGAACTCAGGACACTCGCCGAAAGCGGCAACTACGACCTGGCCCTTGTTGGCGTCTTCGACTCCGCACCGATCTCCGAGCCTCGCGCTGCCGCCGCTTACCTCGACTGGAACCAGTGGGTTTCGTCACTCGCGGCTGAAGAGGCGTTCGGGGCGACACCCACTCCCGTCTTCCCGTATTTCTGGCGATATCCGGATCAGGTCTTGCGTCTTACGCCGGTCGCGACCCCTTCGGATCGCGGAATTCGGTGACAGCGCCGGGCATCAGCTCGGTGAAAGCTTCAAGCCATCGCGTCGCCTGCGTCGCGAGTGTGCGGCTCTGGTAGACCTCGTCCCGGGCGGCCTTCGCGAGGCTCAGTCGGCGCGGCTCGTCCGCAAGAAGAGCCTCGATCGCCTCCTCCCAGGCGGCAGGCTCGTCGGGAACCAGGAGACCCGTCTCGCCCTGTCGGATCGTCTCGCGGTAGGGCCGGACGTCGCTGAAGACCCCCGGAACGCCGAGTGCGGCGTAGTCGAGGTACTTGAGGTCGGACTTGCAGATCGTGAATTCGTCGGCCTCGAGCGGCGCGAGGGCGAGATCCCAGCGGAGCGAGCGGCGCATCCATCCGGGGAACCGGGGATAGGCCTCATCCGCCCCGGGGTCGAGACGCGTCACGGGAAGCCCCTCGAAGTACGCGGCGAGGCTCGCTTTGTCCGCGACGCCGACGACCTCAAGGCGAACGGTGCCGGATGCCCTTGCGAGGACGTTCCGGAGCGGCCCGAGGACCATCCGGAGGTCGCGGTCGTGCGTCCGCGTCCCCATGTAGCCGATCGTGAACGGAACGCCCCGAGGTCGGATCTTGTCCGGGGAGCCGAAGAGGCGTTCGTCGATCGCGTTCGGAACGACGACGGTTCGAGAATTCAGCCGCCGGAAGCGCTCGTCGAGCGCCTCGGTCGAGACGAGAATACCCGCGGCGCGGCGCGCCAGAAGGCGGACGGCCGCGCGCATCTCGTCCTCGGGGAAAGCCTCCCACGGGCGGGCCCGGTTGAGATCGAGGAGGTTGTCGTCCGTCGCGAAGACGAACGGGACCCGTCGTTCCGCGAGTGTCCTGACGAGCCGCTCCGCCTCCGGAAGGGGCCCGTCGGAGACGCCGGGAGGCTGCCGCTCAACGACAACGAGATCGGGACCGCTCCCTTTCCGCAGCTGCGTTCCGTGCGTGAACGAGAGGTGAGAGGTCACCGACGGATGAGACAGCGGCTGCAGTAGCCGGATATAGGTGCAACTGTGCGGCAGGCCCGGCCCGTACTCCGCGTGAAGAACGTGGAGATCACGCACGGGGAAATAGCGCCTCGAGAATCCGGAGCGCCGCGGCGTCGGGCGTGAAGGCGGTGACGTCGGCGAGCGCCCGGTCACCGAGGCTTCCGGCGAGGGACGGTTTCTCAACGAGCTTCGAGAGGGCGGCGACGCATGCGGCGGCAGACGTGGTGTCGACGACGAGGGCGTTCCGCCCGTCTACCGCGAACGCCGCCGCACCCCCGGCCCTCGGGACGATCACCGCAGCGCCGCAAGCCATCGCCTCCAACGCGGTCAGACCCATCGCCTGATACGAGGAGAAGTCGGCGAAGACGTGGATCTCGTTGAAGAGGCGCGCGAGCCCTTCCGCATCGAGCATTCCCACGTGGCGGTGCGGGAAGTTCGCCCGGATCGGCCGGCCGTCCACCTCCCGCGTCTCGCCGAAAAGCGCGATCTCGACGTCGCGCCCGTGCCGGCGCCAGACCTCTTCGAGAACTTGGAGCGTCAGCTCCGGCTGGCGCCGCGGCGAGCTGGGACGAACCATCGCGGCGATCCGGAGGGGTGGTACCGGCATGCGCGGCTGCCGGGGCCCGAAGACCGATGTGTCGAGGCTGGCTCCGACGACGGCGCACCCGACACCGCAGCGCGCCTCCACTTCGCGTGCGTTCCACTCCGTCTTGGCGAAGCGGACGAGGCGCGGGATGAGCGAATAGGAGGCGAGGGCCTGCCCGTGTCCGGCCGAGCCGGACGGGTAGAAATACGGCTCGAAGTCCTGCACGTAGTAGCCGAGAACGGGGGCGGCGTCCTTCGCCAGCGGGACGAGCCACTCGACCGAGTTGTTCGCCGTGGCGACGACGGCGTCGAAGTCGCGCGCGAGCGCCGGAATCTCCGCGGGGTGCAGGAAGGTCACCGGCACGTCCGGTTCGGGATAGCTCCGGCGGAACACCGACCCGTTCTCCCGGAGATTCACGACCCGCGCGTCGACGCCCATCTCCACCATGGACCGTGCCTCGCGGAAGACGACGTTGGCGCCGCCCCCGCGATCCTTCACAGGGAGAACGAAGAGGACGCGCTTCCCTTCGAAGCGCGCTGCAGCCGCACGCGCCTCGCGCCGGGCCGCGACGCCGCGCAGCCGGCCGGCGATTCCCGCGAGGACCCGGCCGGGCGAGCCCGCTCCGGCGGACTCCGCTTCCCCGCGTCGCTCGACCGCGACATCGTCGGCCAAGAGAACGTCCCCGCCGCGCTCGGCGATCGAGCAGGCGAGCGACGTCACGTCCACGAACGGCGTCCCGAACGCCGCACGGCGAACGAGCAGCAGGCCGGATGGAACGCTGCAGGCGACCGGCCGGACGCGCGCCGAGTCCGCGGCGACCTGCGCCGCGAACTCCGCGAAGGAGGGGAAGTCGGAGCGGGCACGGTCCCACGATTCCGCGAGGCCCGGAATCCCTCGCGACAGCGGCGTCACCGCCATC
The DNA here is from genome assembly GCA_963821435.1 of uncultured Acidobacteriota bacterium. Classification (GTDB taxonomy): domain Bacteria; phylum Acidobacteriota; class Thermoanaerobaculia; order UBA5066; family UBA5066; genus DAOMFB01. Next base: position 350,453 of record CAWGDR010000011.1, on the reverse strand, counting down.
GCCTGCGGCTCGGCCTCGAGGACGGCGACGAGCCGCTCGAGCCACTCCTCCGGCACCTCGACAGGCGCGTCGACGAGCGCAAGGTACGGCGCGGACGACGACGACGCCAGGCGCGCGAGATCCGGCGGCGACGCCGTCCGATCGACCCGGACGGGCGGGCGGCTCCGCCGCGTGACCGAGTCGAGGGCGCGGGTATCGGACGCCGTCTCGAGGACGAAGACGTCGACGCAAGCGTCGCGCGGCGGCGGGCCCAACGGCCGGGTCCCGGGCGTCCACCAGCTTCTCCCGTCCTCGCTCTGGGGACGGAGGAGAGCGGGGACGTACCCGCCGCGCGACACGCGACCGCGGAGCTTCCACCAGAGTTTCCGCAACTTCCAGAAGCGGCTCGTCTCCATCCAGGCGATCTGCTCGCGGGCGTGCTGAAGATCGGCACGCGTCTTCTCGAGCTCCTCGCGGAGCGACTCCATCGACGGCGGACTCAACTCGCGCGCATTGTAGGGGTCCTGCATATGAATGCACCGCCTGGATCTTCGAAACGAAAAAAGGGCCCGGTGGACCGGGCCCTTCTCGAGACGGATCGCTGGCGAGACGCCTTACTGCTTCTCCAGATCCACGACCACGTCGACCGGCTGGCCTGCCTTGGCCTCGACCGTGACCGTCTTCGACTTGAAGCCGGGCCGCGTCACGACGACCGTGTGCGGGCCCGGGTCGGTGACGAGGCCACGCGGCGAGTTGTTCAGGTCCTCGCCCGCGCCGACGTACCTGTCGTCGACGTAGATCGCGGCATCCTCCGGCAGGACGCTGAACCGCACCCGGGCGCGGCCGGGCTTCGTCGAGGGCGCGGCGGACGGCGGCATCCGCTCCGCCTTCGGCGGCGGGAGGTCGAAGTCGTCGTCCGCGGCGGCGGCGCCGTAAGGCACCACGTCGTAACGCTCGCCGACGCGCGGCGCCCGCTCGTCGCCGGCCGGTTTGCCGCCCGGGCCGAAGTACCGGCCGTACGGCATCCCCCGCGACTTCGGGAACTCCTGGAACTTGCTGGTGCCCGCGAGCCGCTTCAGCTTCTGGTCGATCGCCGTGAGCTCGCCCCGCGTCACCTCGAGATCCACGCTCACCGGCTCGTAGCCGACCACCTTGAACTCGAGGTGGTACTTCCCCGGCTTCAGGTAGAGGTAGTCGGGGTAGCCGTCGAAGTCGTCTGCGGTCCCGACGTACTGTCCGTCCAGCCAGACCTCGGACTCCTCAGGGGAGACGTCGGTCTTCACCGCGGCGAAGCGGACGCGGCCGTAGGCGGCGTCCTCGGCGACGACGTAGCTCTGCGGCGGCCACCAGTTCCAGCCCCAGCCCCAGTACGGGGATCCCCACCACCACCAGGTCGAGACGTACCAGGGGTAGAAGCCGTACCCGCCCCAGTAGGCCCCGCGGTAGTAGTTGCCGGGGTAGTAACCGTGGCGGTATCCGCCGTGGCCGTATCCGTAACCGGGACGACCGCCATGGTAGCCGCCGCCGTGGTATCCGGCCGCGCGGCCGGAAGCGTTCCCCCAGGCGGGCCGATAGCCGCTCCGGGCGCCCGGAGCCGAGCCACGGGTGCCGCCGACCGATCCTCGGTAACCGCCGCTAGGGCCATGGTAGCCGGGTGAGCCGCCGCGGGCTCCCCCCGAGCTTCCGCCCGAACCGCCGCGCATGCCGCCACCGGAGCTGCCGTGGCTGCCACCGCCACCGTGCGAACCACCGCCGCCACCGCCATGGGAGCCGCCGCCCCCCCTCTGCGCGACCGCGGGGGCCGCGAGAATCAGCGACACGATGGAGGCGAGAAGAACCGAGGCGCGGCCCGGCCACGGGCCTCGCAGGGCCTCAGGTGCCGGTCCGTTCGGATTCGATCTCATGGCTCACCCCCGTATGCGGTTCCCTCCCTCACCTTCAGGTGACGGGCGTTCATCCGCTCTGTACATTAAAGCAAAGCGCTTGCCTCCCCCGTTCGGGACGGGCGGCACTTTCCGGCCCCGGCAACCCGCGCGTTCGCCTTTCACAAGTGCTTATTTCGCAATGGATTGCCTCGACATCTCGCGGCCGCCTTCACCGGGACGACAGCCCGGTCACGAGGACCCGCAGGCGTTCGACGAGGGAGAGGCGCTCCTGCGGGAGGTCGGCCGACGGGCCCATCCGCGCTGCGAGGCCGCCAAGGGTCTGCCCGAGAAGCGCCGCTGCCGGGGCGACCCAGTAGCCCTCGGCCGCGGTCGTCCCTTCGGGGAGGGTCAGGCGCCGGAACGTGTTGAGCGCGGCGACGAAGCCGGTGTAGTCCCTGAGGCCGCTCTGGGAGACGAACGCCCGGCCCGCGCTCGCCTTCGCCTCCGCAAACGCCCCGCAGTCGAAGAGGAAGTTCGGGCGGATCGGCTGCGACACCTCGTAGAACGCGACGGTGGCTCCCGCGAGCACCGGCTCTCCCTCCGAGGAGAGCGCGATGAACGCCGCCGCGAGCGCGCGGTGGTCGGGGTGGATCTCCACGGGGGACGGGACGAAGAGGAGGTCGGGCCGGGCCGTCACGATCTCCCGCGAGAGGGCCGCCCGGAGGGCCGCCGGGTCGTCGCCGAGCCGGCGGTCCCGGAAGCCGGCCTCGCGCACCTCTCCGCCTCCGAGCAGCGCGAGCGCCGCGCGCGACTCGGCGACGCGCATCGCCGCGATCCGGCGCCGCTCTCCGTCGTCCGCCGTATCGCCTGCGCCGTCGGTCAGGACGACCACCGTCACCGCCGCGCCGCGCGGCGGCGAGGGAGGCGAGCGCGGCGCCGCAGCCGAAGACCTCGTCGTCGGCGTGGGGGGCGAGGACGAGAACGCGCCGCGCCTCGAAGGTCGAGGCCCGGTACGGGACGAGCCTCTCCTCCGGGCTGGAGGCGGTCATCGGCGTGCCGTTCCCATTCGGGAGCATTCTATTCGGCCGCCCGGGCCGGCCCCTGCCTTGACACTCCGGGAGGGGACGGCGAGACTGCCCGGGCCATTTCCTGGGCACCCGTGCCCTTTTTTCCCCGATTCCGAAGGAGGTTTCCCGCATTGAACGACGATCCCGGAGGAGCGCCGCGGGTCTCGGTCGTCTTGCGGACGAAAGACCGGCCTCGGCTTCTCGCCGAGGCGCTCGCGAGCCTCCGGGCGCAGACGACCCCGGATTTCGAGACGCTCGTCGTCAACGACGGTGGGGCGATCGATCCGGCGATCCTCGAGCCGGCACCCGGCCGGCGGCTTCGCGTCGTCACGCCGCCCGCCCCCGGCGGGCGGACGAGCGCGCTGAACGCCGGTCTCGCGGCCGCGACGGGGCGCTACCTGGCCTATCTCGACGACGACGACCTCTACCGACCCGACCACCTCGCGACGCTGGCCGGCTTTCTCGACGGAACCGACGAGTACGGCGCCGTCTTCTCCTCCGTCCAGCAGGTCGTCCAGACCCTGGGCGTGGATGGCCGCTACCACGGAGACGAGATCTGGTTCGTCTTCGGCCACGCGTTCGACCGGAACCGGATCCTCTTCAAGAACGACGTGCCGCTGATCGCGCTGATGCATCGGCGGGAGCTGGGCGAGCGGGCCGGCGGCTTCGACGAGGCCTTCGACCTGTTCGAGGACTGGGACTTCCTCATCCGGCTCTCGCGGCTCACGCGCCTCCACCACCTCCCCGCCGTCACCGCGACCTACCGGCTCCGCGACGACGACTCGAACGCCACGACGGGGGCACCATGGCTCGGTGAGCGGGCGCAGGCGGCTCGCCGGCGACTTTTCGCGAAGCACGCGGCGCTCCGAGGGCCCGAGAGCGAGATGGGCGTGATCGACAGCCTCGACCGCGACCTCTGGGATTCCCGGAGCGAGATCCGAAAGCTCGGCGAGGCGCTGGCCACCGCGGGGCGGGAGGGCCGGGCGGGCCGCGGGGGGACCGCCGAGGCGCGCGCGCGCGTCGCCCGCCTCGAGGAGGACCTCAGGTCCCTCCGCGCCGACGCGGCCCGGACCGCGCAAGCCTCGGGAGAGCGCGAGGCAGCGCTGGCAAAGAGCCTCTCCGACACCCTCCCCCGGAACGAGGAGCTCACCCGCACCCTCGACGCCGTCCACCGCTCGCTCTGGTGGCGCCTCGCGACGCCCTGGTGGAAGCTGAAGAGCTTGTTGAATCGATGACGGTGCCCCCCTCTCCCGTCCGCTGTGACGTCGTCGTCCCGGTCTACAACGCGCTCCGCTCGACGAAGCACTGCCTGAGGAGCGTGAAGCGGTTCGCGCCTCCGTGGGCACGAATCGTCGTCGTGAACGACGCGAGCGACGCGGAGACGACGGCGTTCCTGCGGGGGGAGGCCGGAATCCTCCTCCTCGAGAACCCCGTCAACCTCGGGTTCGTCAAGAGCGCCAACCGCGGCCTCCTCTTCTCCGACGCTCCGTGGGTCTGTCTCCTGAACAGCGACACGCTCCTGACCGAAGGGGCACTGGAACGGATGGTGGCCCGCGGGGACGGGGACCCGTCGATCGGCCTCGCCTGTCCCCTTTCGAACAGCGCCGTGAACCTCTCGGTGAAGATGCCGCCGGGGGAGGACGTCTTTTCGTTTGGCGCGCGCGTCGCCCGGACGAGCCCCGCCCTCTACCCCGACGCCGTCACGGTGGTCGGCTTCTGCCTCCTCGTGAGGCGCGCGCTGATCCAGGCGATCGGCGTTTTCGACGAGGTCTTCGGCCGCGGCTACGGCGAGGAGACCGACCTCCACTACCGGGCCCGGGCCGCGGGCTGGAGGTGCGTCGTGGCCGACGACACGTTCGTCTACCACCGGCACGGCGCCAGCTTCTCCGACGGCGGCGAGAGGACCCGCAAGAACCTCGAGATCGTGATGAGCCGGTGGGGCACCGTCCACCGCCGTGAGATCGTGGAGTTCGACCGGAGGAACGCCCTCGGGGTCGTTCGCGACGCGAGGACCTTCGCCTGGACCCTCCCCGACGACCGCCCCGAGGCCGCGCACGACGTCCTCTTCGTCCTCCCGATGTTCGGCGTGGCCGGCGGCGTGGCGGCCGTCCTCGAGCTCGTGAACGCGCTCATCCTCGACGGCGTCCGGGCCGGGGTGGTCGTCACCGGAGAGGCGCACCCCGAGATCGCGAGCGAGCGCTACTTCGAGCCCTACCGGATGACGCCCGCGGAGCTGATCGAGCGTTGCCCGCCGACGAAGCTCCTGGTCGCGACCGCCTACCAGACGGTCCCGCTCGTCGCGGCCGCGGCCGGACGCCGCCCCCGCGTGCAGACGGCCTACTTCGTTCAGGACTATGAAGGATGGTTCGGGGCGGACGGCCCGGAGCTCGTCGGGGAGACCTACGCCCTGATCCCCCGGATGACGGCCGTCTCGACCTGGCTCGCGGACGAGATCGAGAGGCGGCACGGCCTCCGGCCGGTGCCGGTCCCGATCAGCGCGGACCCGGATGTCTTCCACCCGCGCGGCGCGAAGCCCGCCGCGCCGCCGGTCCGTATCGCCGCGATGCTCCGCATGCGAGGAGCGCCGCGGCATGGCCACCCTCCTCCCCGCTCTCGCCGAGGTCGCGCGCCGTCCCGACGTCGAGGTGGTGCTGTTCGGGCTCGAGCGCGTCCCGCCGGATGCGTCGTTTCCGCACCGCCACGTCGGGGTCCTGCCGAAGGAGGGCGTGGCGGCCCTTCTGGCGTCCGCCCACGTCGTGATCGACCCTTCGCACTACCAGGGCTTCGGCCTCGTGGGGCTCGAGGCACTGTCGTGCGGCACCGCGTGCGTCCTGACCGACAGCGGCGGGGTGAGTGAGTACGCGATCGGCGGCGAAAACGCTCTCATCGTCCCGCCCCGCGACCCGGTGGCGATCGCGCGAGCCGTCCTCCGACTCGTCGACGACCCGGCGCTTCGCGACAGGCTGGCCGCCGCCGGACTCCAGGCCTCCCGCCGGTTCACCTGGGAGCGGACGGCCGCGCGCTACCGCGAGTTCATGGCGGCGCTGCCACCGGCCGAGCCGCCGTCGCCCCGCGAGCGGGCGCTCCTCGATCTCCTGGGACGGGAGATCTGCCGGAGGTCCCCTCCCGCACCGGACGCCCGAGAAGACCTCCTCTCCGCCCGGCCGACACTCGAGGCGAAATACCACTCGAAAGCCCGGCGGCTCGTCCAGCCCTGGCGGCGGCTGAAGAAGGCGCTCACGCCCGGAGCGTGACCTCCGCCCGCGCCGTCCCCGACCGGTCGGCGACGGCGCGCGCGTGCCACGTGGAGCCGGCGAGCATCTCTCGGAACCCGGCGGGAGGCCGCCAGCTTCGCGCGCTCCCCGGCAGCAGGCCGAAGCCGAAGACGTCGAACGAGCGGAGCGGCGACACCGCGACGCCGAGGGCTTCCCCTTCCCAGGAGAGGGCGCCCTCGACGGGGAGCTTCGGCCAGGGGGCGAGGTTGCTGGCCGAGCCCGCGAGCGCGTCGAGGGCCGCTGTCCCGCGCGCGCCGAAGTGCTCGCTGAAGTAGCGCCGCTCCGACTCGGCGAACCAGGAGGCGGCGCGGGGCTCGCCCTGCGTCGTCCGTCCGTACGGGTGGACGGCGCGGGCGCCCCCCACGGCGAGAAGGCGCCCGCCACGCCGGCGGAGCCGGCGCTGCCAGTCGTTCTCCTCGAAGTAGAGGCGGTACCGGGCGTCGAACGGGCCGACGGCCTCGAGCGATTCCCGCGTCACCGCCATCATCGCGCCCGAGAGCGAGGTGACCGTGAACGTCTCGCGGCGCGCCACGGCCTCGGAGGCCCGCAGGACCCGCGGCAGGCGGCGGGCAAAGACGCGGGCGGCGCCGCGCGGATCGAGCAGGATCCGGCGGCGGGCGAGGTCGAGCGGCGACGGCTCGTCGTAGAGAGGAATGAGGAGCGATTCCTCCTCGTCCAGGAACATGGCGGGGCCCGCCATCGTCAGGGGAGCGGAGCGGAGCGCGGCGAAGAGAGCGCCGGTCGCCCCCGGGCGGAGCGTCACGTCGGGGTTCATGAGGAAGAGGACGTCACCCCGCGCCGCCGCGACGCCGCGGTTCAGGCCCGCGGCGTAGCCGAGGTTCTCTCCGGAGTCGATCGTGACGTCGGCGGCGTCCGAGACGGCGCGGACCTCCTCCGGGTCTCCCGAGTTGACGACGGCGACCGCCTCGAGCGGAAGGCCCGCCGCGCCGCGTCCTCGCGCAGCACCGCGATCGCCCGCCGCGCGAGGTCGCCCGACCGGTAGCTGACGACGACGGCGGAGATCATCGCGGGACGCCTCGCGCGCGGTTGCTAGACTCCACCGAAGGGTGCCGTTCGCCTTCCGCGTTGCCTCTCCCGCCGACCGGCCGGCGCTCCTTCGGCTCTTCGAGGCCGCCTTCGGCTCCCCGGCCGATCCGGAGACGTGGGCGTGGAAGTACGACCGGAACCCGCACCCGTCGACGTCGGTCGTCGCGCTCCACGACGGGGAGGTCGTCGGCTTCTTCGGCGGCGTCGGCACGCGGTACCGCGGCGCCGGAGGCGACCTCGCCGGGGTCGCGGCCGCGGACGTCATGACCCACCCGGCGAACCGGCGTCTGGGGCGGCAGTCCCTCTTCGTCGACCTGGGCCTGGAGTTCTTCCGGACAGCCGCGGCGGGCGGAGCGCCCTTCGTCTTCGGCTTCCCGAACGAGCGACACCGCCGGACGGGAGAGATGAGCCTGGGCTACGTCTCGATCGAGCCCGCGAGGCACTGGCTGCGCCCCCTCGGCCGAAGCCTTCTCGGCCGACTCCGGAGCCGGTTCCTCCGCGCGAACGTCGGGACGGGCGTCTCGAGGGCCCACGACTCCCTCGCCGAGGCGCTCCACGCGCGCCCCGGCTGGCGGAGCGACCGGTCGCGCGCGACGCTCGACTGGCGCTTCGCCCCGCACGCCCGCGCTACCTACCGCGTCGTGGAGCTCCTCGACCGGTCCGGCGCCTCGCGCGGCTACGCCGCGCTCCGCCGCGCCGGCGACCGGGCCCTGCTCGCGGACCTGCAGGTCCGCGACGAATCCTCGGGCGACGTCGGCGACCTCCTCGAGGCCGTCCTCGAGTCCTCGAGGAGGCACGGACCGGCTGGAGCTTCGCGCGGCGTCCTCCTCCCGGCTCGCGGGCCGGCTGGAGGCCGAGTTCGGATTCCGTCCCGCGCCCTCGGACTGCCACTTCGAGGTCCGCCCCCTCGACCCCGCCTTCGACACGCCCGCCGCGGGGCGCGCGTTCGACTACCGCTTTGCCGATCACGAGATCTTCTAGCCTTCCGGAAGATCGACTCGAGCCGGTCGAGGACCGGACCGAGCCGGAAGGTGGAGGCGGCCTCGAGTCCCCGGCGGCGGCGGGTCGCCCAGAGCGCGCCGTCGTCGAGAAGGCGCGCGGCCTCCGCCGCCATCGCCCGGATCTCCCTCGCGGGACGAAGCCGGCCGCGTCGCGCGGAATCGGCGCGTAGGACGGAATGTCGGTCAGGACGACCGGGACGCCGGAGGCCATCGCCTCGAGCGGAGGGAGCGGGAATCCCTCGGCGTCGAAGGAGGGGTGGAGGAGGAGGTCGAGCGCGGCGTACCAGGCCGGCATCGCGGCGGCGGGGAGCGCGTGGGCGTAGGCGTCGACCGGCGTGATCGCCGGCTCGTCGGGCGCCATCGGCATGTGGCTCGCGCGGTGAAGGAGGACCGCGCGCCCCGCGGCCCGGAGCCGCCCGACGGCGCGGAGCGCCACCCCGATCCCCTTCTTTTCCGCGAGGAACGGGCCGACGACGCCGACGGTCGCCGGGCAGCGCGCCTCGAGCGGCTCCACGCCGCGCGGGCGGAAGGCCTCGGCGTCGATCACCTGCGAAAGGACGTGGAACGGCCCCGGGTAGCGCCCTTCCAGGTCGCGGAGGAGATGCGCCGAGACGAGGATCTTCGGGATCTCCTGCCGGTAGGCCTCCTCGATCTCGCCGAGGCGGTCGCGCGTGTGCGGGTGCGGCGCCTCGTAGCCCTGCCAGAAGTGGAAGATCCTCGGCGCCCGCCCCGCGCGGACGGTCGGCGCGACCGTCGGGAACCAGGTGGCGACGTGGACGTCGGCCGCGGGGAGCGTCGCGGCGTCGAACCGCGGCACCTCGACGACCGGGACGCGGATCGGGATCCAGTCGTGGCGGGCGTCCTTCGTCACGAGCGAGACCTCGTGCCCGCGCGCCGAAAGCCCCTCGGCATGCTCCACCACGACCTTCACGCCGCCGGAGAGCTCGAGCGACTCGAGGACGTAGACGATCCTCATCCGGCGTCGAGCCGCTTCCAGACCGCCGGGACGGCCATCAGCCCGCTCCGCCACGCGGCGACTCGACGTGGAAAGTCCGGTCGCTCCGCGAGTCGAAGAGGGCGAGGGAGTTCTCGTCGGCGAGGTAGGCGTAGACGACGAACTCCCCTTTCCCGAGCGGCAGGGCGTCGACGGCGATCCGGACGCGGTAGCGCTCTTCCCGACGAACGGCCCGGCGCCGTCCAGCCGCGAGTCGGCCGAGAAGCAGACGACGTTGTCGCGCGTCGAGACGGCGAGGTGGATCTGGAGCGGCCGCGCGGGCTCGTCCGCCTCGAACTCAAGCTCGACCGCCCACGGCTCACCCGGCCGGAACTCGGCGTTCTTCGGGTCCCGTCCGCGCCCGTCAGCGCGACGTCGAGGAAGCGGCCGTGGGTCCTCGCGTGGGGCGCGGCGTCCGGCGCGGCGGCGTCGCTCCTTCGCGGCGAGGTACTGCTCGTACTCGAGGACGACGCTTCTGCGAGTCGCCCTGCGGCGGCGACCTCGCCGCCCCGGAGCCAGATGGCCCGTCGCAGATCGTCGAGACGTAGTACATGGCGTGGCTGCAGAAGAAGATCGTCCGGCCCGACGCCTTCAGCTCGAGGATCCGGTCCACGCACTTCTTCTGGAACCGCCCGTCGCCGACGGCGAGCGCCTCGTCGAGGATCACGATGTCGGGCAGGGCGGCCGTCGCCACCGAGAACGCGAGGCGCATCTGCATCCCCGAGGAGTAGGTCTTCACGGGACGGTCGAAGAAGTCGCCCAGCTCGGCGAACGCCTCGATCTCCGGCAGGGCGGCGTCCACCTCCCCCTTCGTCAGGCCCGCGAGCGCCGCCTGCAGGACGACGTTCCGCCGTCCCGGTCTCCTCGGGATGGAAGGCCGAGCCGAGCTCGAGGATCGACGCCGACGCGCCCCGGGACGTCGACCGTGCCCGACGTCGGGCTCGTCGTCCCCGCGAGGATCTTGAAGAGCGTGCTCTTTCCCGAGCCGTTCTCGCCGATCAGCCCGAGGACGGAGCCCTTCTCGATCCGCCCCGAGACGCCGTTCAGCGCCTGGACCGCCGCGTGCCGCGAGCGCCCCGTCAGCGCCTCGATCAGCCGGTCCCGGGGCGCGGCGTAGAGGCGGTACTCCTTGCAGACGTCCGTGAACGAGAGTCCGGCGTCCGGCCGGCCGGGATCCGCGGCGACGGTCATCCGCCGGGATGTTGCCAAAAAAGCGGCCCGGGCGTTGGCCCGGGCCGAATTGAGGGATGAGCCCGAAGAACTCGGGCGTGGAAAGCGTCTGCGAGAGGCTCAGGGCAGCGGCGTCCCCGGGACCAGGGTCTGGTCTCCCGAGACGTTGTCGACCTGCGACGAATAGGCGCCGAGGACGCCGTCCATCGCCTCGATGACGACCGAGACGCCCGCCGCCTTGGCGTCCGACGCGATCTGGCTCCAGAAGCGCTCGAGGAGTTGAGCTGGAAGAAGGCGTTGTCCCCCGTCAGCGTGTAGTAGAGCGGATCGACCGCGAGCGGAAGGCCCGTTCCTCGCGTAGAACGTCACCTTCGCGGTGGCCGTCGTGCCCGGACAGGAGGAAGAACGAGAGGTTCGTCCGGTATCCGGTCGTCGGGTCGGCGCTCTGCACGACCCTCGGGATCACGAGCCGCTTGTTCGGGCCGGCCGCCGAGACGCCGTCCTGCGCCGGCACGAACCCCGGCACCTGCGTGCCGAAGTTCCCGGTCGGCTGGTCGTTGTACGTGTCGGCCCGGACGACCGAGCGGGTCGTTGTTCGAGTCGGCCGGGCGCCACGTCGATCCACGCCGAGACGAAGTTCCGCGTCAGGTTGTCGGGGTCCGCTGTGACCCATTCGGCGACGAAATCCTCCCAGGTCTTCGTCTCGCCCGCGCGAAGCGTCTCGGCCATCGGGGACTGAGTCGACAGGGGACTGAAGCCGGGGGGTACAGGTATCCGTTCGCGTCGCAGGCGCGGAACGAATAGTGTCAGGCTCACGGTGCGGCTCCGGTCGACGTGGACGGGTTGTAGAGGACGAACCGGCTCTTGAAGAACGTGCCGTTCGCGCCTGAGGACCGGACGACTCCCGGCACCCGATACGTCGACGAAAGCGGCCCCTGCGGGCGCGGGCTCACGAAGACCGGATCGGAGGAGCCGATGTCGGAGACGGAAGCGTACGGGACGACGCCGGTCCCGGAGACGATGTTCATCGAGAAGAGGTAGGAAGGCGACCGGGTTCGCCAGGACGTCGACGCCGGCCTGATTCTGGAGCGGCTTCGTGAACTGGACCGTCTGGTTCGGGGCGACGAACGCCGTGAACGACGAGCCGAGCCCGTCCCCGAGCGGGTCGCCGGTCGTCGTCTTGAAGTGGACCTCGACCTGTCGCGGTCTCGGTCCCGGTATTGACGAGGCCGATGTTCGTGTAGGCGGCCGAGACGTTGGGCCAGCTCGTCATGAGCTTGAGGGCGTCCGTGTCCGGCTGCTTCGGCACGTCGCGGAGGCCGGCGAGGGAGCTCGACCAGCGGGGACGCCCCCGCGCTCAGCGCGCTCGACGTCCGGAGGACGGGCAGCGCCACGCCGTAGGTCCCCTTCGTCGCGTCCCCCTGGTTGTTGTTGTAGGTCGTGGCGGAAATCACGGGCGGCGTCGGGTTCGCGTCGTCGCCCTTCACGAGCAGCGCGTAGGCGCCCTCCGAGCTGGAACCACTTGCCGACGATGTTGTCGAAGAGGATCGTCTGGTTCGGGAAGAACGTGAACGTCTTCCACTCGAGCGGCTTGCCGTCGAGGATGGCGATCTGGTAGCTGCGCCTTCTGTGAGGACGGGTTGTTGATGACGACGTCGGAGACGTACGACGAGCCCGGGAGCTGTCCCTGCTTGGCCGACGCGAGGCCCGGGATCACCCAGAGCGGGGCCTCGAGAACGGAAAAGACGGTCGGGCAGGGCGTCGTGACCGCCCGCCCCGCCTTCGACTGGCGGAGGGTGACGGTGTACGTCCCGGGCGTCGAGAACGAATGGATCACCGAGGGCGTCGTGCCGTGGGGCGAGCCGTCGCCGAAGTCCCAGTCGTACGCGTCGGCCCATCCCTCCGTGGCCGTGAAGGCGAGCGGGCGTCCCGCGTCGATCTTGCTCGACGTTCGGCGGCCGACCCGTCGAGGTAGAGGAACGTGTAGGCGCCCGTGACCGGGCGGACGACGTTCACCGATGCGAGACGCTCTTGCTGCCGACCGTGACCGTGAGCTGCACGGGAAGGTGCTGTCGGCCACGACGTTGTAAGTGAAGAGCGCCGGGTTCGAGGACGGACGTCGAGCCCGCGGGGTCGCCGAAGCTCCAGGAGACGGCGCCCGGAAAGACCTGGTTGCCGTTCGCGGCGTCGACGGGCGTGAACCGGACCTGCTGCCCGCTGAAGATCGTGAACGCGCCGCTCACGAGCGGGATGTTCGAGCGCCGTCGCAGCGTCGGTGAGCGTGAACTCGGGCGTTCCGATCCCGCCGCCGGTCACGGTGATCGTCGCGCTCCGGTTGCCGCGACTCGGTCGTCAGCCGGATGGTGAAGTGCCGCCCGAGGCGTAGACGTGCGTCGGGCTCTGGAGCGTTGCTGTGCGCCGTCCCGTCGCCGAAGTCCCAGTCGTACAGCCGTGAGTTGCCGTAGGGGACGAAGGTGAGGGTCGCGCCCGCCGGGGCGACGAAGCTGCTGCGGTGCTCCCGCCGCCGGCCGGCGACCCGTTCAGGAGGACGTCGAAGTCGACGTTGCCGCTGCCGCCACCGCCGCCCCGCCGCCGCCGCCGCCGCCGCCGCCGCCGGAGCTGACCGTGATCGGCACGGTGCGGCCGCGGTGGCGCTCGAGCTGTCGGTGACCGTGCAGCGCGGCGCGAATACGTCCCCGCGTTGGCGTAGGCGTGATTCGACCGACGCGCAGTGCCGGACAGCCCGTCGCCGAACGACCAGGTGTAATTGGTGTACGGCCCGTCCCGCCGCTGCCCGAGGCGCGAAGAGATGTTCTGGCCGGGCGCTCGGCGACGTCGGGTTCGGATTCGCCGAGACTGCTGACGCCGAGGGGCGTCGGCGTTCAGCGCCTTCATGTTCCGAAGGCGCCGTCTGGCCGCTGTCGGTCAGGGTCAGACGTAGGTCCCTGCTGCTGGCTCGGCGTGAACGTGAATGTGGCGCCGCTCCGGCGGAGCTCGGGCTCGAACGCCGGTCGACGGCCGATCGCCCAGCTGCTCGACGGGGAGCCGCCGTCGGACTGCCGCCGATGTATTCCTTCGCGGTCGACCTGCGTCGCCGACGTTCGTGTAGACGTCCGTATCCGCAGCCGACGAAGCAGGGCTGCAGCGCCGGAGACGAAGCCGATCGGTCGGCGGCGCGTCGACGACGTTCAGGCGCCAGGCTTTCGGGTCGCTCAGCGTCCGGGTTGTTCGGCGTCCAGTCGACGGACGACTGCGTGCCGCCCGTGTAATTGACCTTGACGAAGAGGTTGTAGTTGCCGACCGGGGGAAGCGGAATCTGGGCCTGGGAGCGAATTGAACGTCTGCGCGGCGCCTGCCGGGTCGCAATGCCCGGAGCGACGACGGTGCACCAGTAGTAGCTGGTCGATCGTGATGCCGCCGGCCTTCTGCGTCCCGGCGTCGTCGATCGGCACCTGCCCCGCCGCGATCGGGATGGTCGTCGGCGGCGTCGTCAGCCCGCCGACCTTGAAGGCCGGGACGACCTCGGTCACCTTGACGGTCAGGGGCGCGGAGACCACGGAAGCCCGACAAGGACTAGCGCAGTCGGGCGTCGTAGTAGCCGTTCGGGTACGGCACGGTCAGCCAGACGTTGTAGTTGCCCGTGCCGCGGGAAGGCGTGCGAGCAGGTCGGGCCCGTGCAGCCGCGTCGAGGGTCAAGCGTCTCTCCGGGAGGCGAGGTCGGGCTCGCCCCGAAGTACCACTTGTAGCCCGTGGCCGACGGATGGCCGTCGGAGCCATCCTGCGATGCACGCCCCCGCGCAGGATCGCGGGCGTCGCCAGCCGGACCGTCGGGACCTTCCACGTCAGGTCTGAATGTGGCCTTGCCATTCGTCGAGCCGAGGTCGTTGTTCGCCTCGAACGCGATCTGGAGCGACTTCGGCGCGTCACCTGGCGTCTCGGAGGCGTGAAGTCGGGCCCGCCGAACGCCGCGTTGGCCTCGTGACCGAGTCCCAGCAGCCCGCGCCCGTCGCCGGGTCGGCCACGTTCCCGCTCGCAGTCGTGTCGCACGGGCCGACGAGCGTGAAGGACGCCGGTGGGCGCTCCGGAACCCGAGTAGTCCGGAAACTTGATCTGAGCCGCGGAAACCGAGGCGCCGGCGTCCTCAACGGCCCGGGTGGAAGTCGAGGTCGAAGCGCCAGCCGCTGATCGGCAGGATGGCGTGTCGGCGGGCTGACGGAAGGCGAGATCTTGAGCGTGTCGCCGAAGAAGACCGGTCGCCCCGTCGGCGAGCGGGCACGACGTCCCGCCGCCCGGGCACGGGACCAGCTCGACCTTGAGGCTCGCGGCCGCCGGGGAATTCGGCTGGCGTGCAGTTGAGCGTCATGGCCCAGGCTTTGTAGCCGTCGGCGAGGAAGACGTCGGTCTCGGTCCCCGACCGCTTGTAGACGCTCATCTTTCCGCCACCGAAAACGGTCGCCGTCGACGGGGCCGAGGCGAGCGGGCTGCGAGCCGAGGGTCCAGCCGATCGCGCTCGTCGAGTAGAGGACGAACTGGATCGGCAGCCCGCCCGCGACCTCGCCCACATCAGGATGTTGATGTCCCCGGTCGACGGCGTCGCTCTGCAGCGAGACCGAGCTTCCCGGGTAGGAGCCCGCACCCGAGTAGGGCGCGGGGGGACGAAGGTGTTGACGACGGTCGTCGTGCCGCCTTCCAGCTTCATCAGCGCGAAGCCGGCCGACGCGTCCCGGCCGCCGACGGAATTCCGCGACGACGTAGATCCGGGTGCCTCCCGAGGCCGGGTCGACCGCGGCCGAGAAGGCGCTGATCGACTCGCCGCCGGGGCGCCCCCACGCCGATGAGCGGAATGACGCCGCCGGTGCGTAAGCCCGCTGCGTGATGGAGAGCGGCGGCCGGACGACCCGGGTTCCGGGCGTCGATCACCTTGATGGAGCCCTGTGGCGGCGATCGTAGAAGAGGAAGCCGTCCGCCAGGAAGAAGCTGGATCCTCCGGGAAAGCGCCGCGTTCTGCTCGCTGGGGATGTTTCCCTTGGATGGAGGGAGTCGGGAGCAGGGATCCAGCCGGGCGGATTCGTGATGTCGGCCGCCGCGAGCGAGCCGCCCGAGGAGGGCGAGAGGCGTAGCCGATGTACCGGGTGCCGACCTGCTGGACGCGACTGCGCCGGGAGCCGCCGAAGTCACCCTTCAGCGCGCAGAACGGGCTCCCCGGAACGAAGACGAGGTTGCTCCCGTGGCAGGCCTGCTGGTCCATGCTGACGACGAGCCGGTCGCCGTCCGCCGACATCGCCGACGTCGAGATGTCGGTCTGGCCGTCGCCGCAGTGGAAGCCGAGGACGTCGGCGAGGCTGACCCATCCGAGCTTCGTCGGCGCTGCGGGGTTCGATCGAGATGTCGTAGATCCCGAACCCGAAGTTCGCGTTCGCGTAGAGCCGCGTCCCGGAGGAGTAGGCGATGGCGTCGTTGACGCCGATCGAGGTGAAGCCCGGCGGCCAGTTCGGGTTCGAGAAGACGTTGTACGGGCCCGCTCGCGACTGGCACTGCGCCGATGCCGTTCCCGCCGCGAAGGAGGGCGACGATACCGAGCAGGGCGAGGGCGACGGCACCGCGGCACCGGCGGAAGACAGCAATCGACCGGATTCGCTCGATCATCTGGATTCCCTGAACCCCTCTAAAAGATTCCCCTTCCCGAAGGAGGGGAGAAATGTGGAACCGTTGAATCGTACGGCATTCGCACAGCGTTGGCAAGCGCCCGCGGGGATCCCCGGTTCTCGCCCCGTGCGGGGCCGCGCAACGACACGCGGCATGGCGCTGGAAGTGTCGCGACGCGCCCTGATCTTTCACCCCTGGAACGAGATGACAAGAAAAAGGCGGGCGGCCGAAGCCGCCCGCCTTCCTGATTCGGAATTCAGGACTACTTAATTAGCGGTCGGAGACGCCGTTTCGGCGGGCTGCGGGAAGAAGGCGGCTGCCGTGCAGACGAACTGCTCGTTGAGGTTCGTCGCCGCAGTGGCCCACGTTGATCGTGGTGCCGGGGCCCGAGTGCTGGACGCCGATCCAGCCCTGGTTGTACTTGCAGCGGCTGAATGTAGGCGCGTGTCGCGGAGCTGGAAGTCGATCCAGCCGCCGTTGAACGCGCCGGTCGCCGCGCTGTAGCCCGGGATGATCTGCGTGTTGCCGAGGAGGTCGATACGGTTCGCCTCGAGGAACACGTAGTCGACCGGCGCCACCGGCGTGCCGCCGCCCGACGGGCCGCCGCTGCCGGGAACCGTGTAGATCCCTTCGTCGTTGTCGTAGCGTCGAGTAGATGATCTGGTGGTCCGCGTCGTAGAAGCCGAAGCCCTTCTCGCCCTGCGCGGAATCACCGACGAGCCAGTCGCAGAGATTCGAGGTCAGCCCGAGCGTGATCGGGTCGAGCGTCTCGTCGCCGCGCCACACGAGGATCCAGGTGCGGTACCCGGCGGACTCGTCGGACAGGTAGCGGAAGCCGTACCGGTCGCCGAGGGGCTCGCGGCCGTCGCTGCCGAACGCGAAGGTGGGAGCCGTCGCCTGGCAGCCGACGCCGACGCCGCCGGTGGTCTCGCAGGCCGTGCCGGAGAGCAGGTCGACGAAGCGGCCGTAGAACGTCTGCGGGATCGGTACAGTGCCGATGCCGCCCCAGCTCGAGGCGGCTGGTCGAACTCGAGAGCGACCGCCTGGTCGCCGCTGATGTTGCCGGTGTTGGCGGTCGTGGTCGACGTAGAACACGTCGCCGATCAGGACGTTCGGGGTGTAGGTCGGGCCCCACCCGCGCGTCGCGATCGCGTCGTTCGTGTAGAAGTCTGGCCTGGTCGGGGAAGAAGTTCGTGCAGTAGTTGACGACGTCGACCGTGACGTAGCCCGTGAACGAGCCCGACAGCGTCGCGACGTCGCCGTTCGTGGGGCCGAGGCCGCAGGCCGGGTTCGTCACGTCGAGGATGTTGGCGCCCGCCGAGCTCTGGAAGCTCCTGATGTCGCCGGACTCGTCGAGCGAGTCCATCACGCGGCCGCGGAACGCCGCGAAGGCGTCGGGCGTCGGCGTACTTCGAGACCGAGACGAGGTGGTCGTTGCCGCCCGTCTGCGACGCCGGGTTCGAGAAGCGGATGAAGCTGGTCTGACCCCAGCCGATCTTCGGCGCGTAGAGCGTTGTTGCCCGAGGTTGATGCCGCAGACGTCGGAGTCCGTCGGCGTGATCTGCGTGAGCGGGTTCACGTTCAGATTGCCGTTGAGCACGTCGCCATGCTGAAGGAAACGACGTCCTTGCCCGTCATCGGGACGTTGAAGTCGAGGACGGCCTTGGAGTACTTGTTCCACACCGTGACGTGGGCCATGATGCCCGGCGTCGAGACGTTCACGAAGGAGATCTTCGTGTCGGTCGCGGCGGTGGTGACGTATCCGCTGGAGTCGACGGTGCCGCAGACGCAGAAGTACGGGACGAGCAGCGTGGCGCCCGGCACGTTGTCGTACGCGCAGGTGACCGCGTAGCCCGTACCCGCGACCGCCAGCAGGGCGAGCGCGATGAGAACGGAAAACTTCTTCATTTTTTCTCCTACCAGTTTGTTGAACGGAAAAGAAGACTGACGATCCTGAGTTTCGACGTCCGTGCGAACGCGATAAGAGATCACCTCCGGAAATTTATTTGTAACTCCGCTCCGCGAGCCTTCGCCCGACAGGGCATTGGCGGCGGAAAGAGCGATATCCGGCTTCATTGATGCACACGTTAGGGGCGAAATTCGTGAAAGTCAAGGGCTTCAGGAAAATTTATGCTGCCCGGCCATACGGTCAGGGTGACGGAAGATTGCGGAAGAACCGGAAGCCGCCGGCCCTCGTCTCGTGTCCCGTCAAGTAGTGCAGCATCAAGACGATGTCGGGCCGGCCGTCGCCGTCGACGTCGGCGATCCGGACCGCCGAGGCGGCGTTCACGAAGGTCGGCTGGAGGGCCTCGGCCAGCTCCTCGAACTCCCCGCCCTTCGTCTGGAAGAAGACCCGGACCCGGTGCGACGAGATCGTCGGCGAAAACGACGTCGTCGAGGCCGTCGCCGTCGAGGTCGCCGACGGCGATCGCCTGCGACGTCGCGCGCTCGAGGCCCAGCCGCTTGAAGATCGCGCTTCCGCTTCCAGGTCTCGCCGTCGCGGTAGTAGACGGAGACGCCGTCGCCGGAGATGTCGGGCACCGCGTTTCCGGGGCGTGTTCTTGATGTACGAGACGAACGCCGCCGGGAAGCCGGCGTAACGCCCGACGGCCGTCCCCTCGTGCCCCGAGTTCCTCTCGACGGCGTCGACGCCCGCCACCTGGAACGCGGACTTCTCGCGGTCGAACTCGAAGAGGACGTGGAGCCCGCCGAAGTAACGGCAGCCCGAAACGTAGAACGGCTTCCCGTCCTTCGCGTCCTTCGGGACGAAGAGCGCGATCGAGTAGCCGAAGCAGGGCCGGTCGAGCCCGGACGTCAGCTCCACGAAGCGGTCGGGCTTGTTGATCTCCGCGCGGACGTCGTAGCCCTCGCACGTAGCCGCCGGCCTTCGCCTTCGGCTTGCCGCCGGTGTACTGGTACTCGGGCATGTCGGAGATGACGAGGACGTCGTTCCGGCCGTCGCCGTCCAGGTCGCCGATCGCCATCGCGCGCGTCGAGATCCCGCCCGGCAGGCCGCGCCGATCGACGCGGAACTTCAGGCCGCCGAGGTTGTAGGCCGCCCAGGTGCCTCCGCCGTGCCCGCCCCAGACGATGTCGTTCTTCCCGTCGCCGGCGAGCGGGCCGACGGCGACGCCGCCGTAGCCGATGCCGAGCTTCTCCGGGTTTTCGAGCTGGGGGTCGACCGACTTCCAGCGGTCGCCCGTGAGCCGGAAGATCCGGAGCCCGTGCCCCGAGAGCCGCGGGGGCGGCGAGACGATCTCCGGCCGGCCGTCGCCGTCGACGTCGGCGAGCGCGAAGTTGTCGCGCCAGATCCCCGCCTTCGGCAAGCCCGGCCGAGCATCTCGGCGAGCCGGAGCTTCTTCGCCGAGAGCTTCGGCGTGACGACCTCGGCCTCCTCCTTCGGCAGCTCGACGATGGGCGGGAGCTCGGGATTCCGCGGCCGCCGCCGCGGCCTGCGCCTTGGCCTTCGCTTCCGCGCTGCTCCGGGGTCGCCTCGGGCAGGCGCCTCGAGGTAGTAGAAGTCCGCGTCCTGGCGGACGATCGGAATGCCCTTGGCGTCCGATGACGATGCCGCTGAAGAGGTGCCCGTCCTTCTCGTAGAGCGGCGGCCCCTTCGGCACCTTGCGGAGCCTCTTTTTCGTCACCGGGTCGACGATGACCGTCATCGCCTCGGACTTCGGCCTGGAGCCCTCGACCTCGTCCTCGGGCGGTCCGGCCGTCGGGAGCTTCCCGCCGCTGATCGCTCGTAGAACTCGTCGCGGGTGAGCGGACGCCGGCTTCGGGGTCGGGGCGGGGGTCGGGGCGGCTTCGGCCTTCGAGGCCGCTGGCCGGCGGCGCAGGCGCCTTCGCCGACGAGCAGGCGAACGCCGAGACGGAGAGCGTGAGAACGAGCAGACGGACCGGGCTGTTCAAGAGAACTCCTTCGTGGCGCACGGAGCCCGGCGAGCCTTCGGCCCGCCGGGTGAGAAGGCCGGATTCTAGAGCAGATCCGAGAAAACGCGGCGGCTCCTGCGGAACAGCCAGAGCCCTCCGGCCGAGGCCGCCGCCGACACCGCGGACCACGTGGCGAGGCGGACGGGGTCGGGTGCGGCCTCCCCGAAAAGCGCCTGCCGGTAGAGGGCGACGAGGTCGCGGACCGGGTTGATCCCGAGAACCACGCGCGAATCGACGGGGGCACCTGCGACTCCGGGTAGAGGATCGGGGTCATCCAGAGGACGATCGTCAGCGCGGGCGACAGGAGCTGTGGAAGGTCCCGGAAGAAGACGTTCAGCGACGCGAGGACGAGACATCGGCCCGCGAAAGGAGCAGGGCCTGGAACGCGAGGGCGACGAGGAGAGTCCCCGGCTGGAGGCCCCCTCCGCGCCCCGAGGCCGCCACGTAGCCGCCGAGGATCGCGAGGCCGACCACCTCGAGGACGAGCGCCGCCCCGATGCTGGAAGCGACGAGGAGCTCGACGGGAAACTGCATCTTCTTCACGAGGTGCGCCTGGTCGGTCACCGAGGTCGTCGACCGGAGGAGCGCCTCCTGGAACCCCAGCCACGGCAGGAGCCCGGCGAGGAGGAACTCCGCTAGCTTCCCGGGAACCCGGGCGGGGGCGTCATCCGGAGGATCGCCTCGAAGACGAAGGCGTAGAGGAGGCAGAGGATGAGGGGATTCGAGGAGGGCCCAGAACGGGCCGCCGAAGCTCCCCGCGTAGCGGGAGGAGAGGTCCCGGCGGAGGAGCTGGGACAGGAGGAAGAGCTTGCCTTTCAACGTTTCCGCGGCCTTTTTCTGACCATCGCCCTTGACAGTATTCTGTGGGAGAATATCTTGAAGCAAAGGCGCATGAGTGCCGTCGTGTTTTCCGCGCGTGCTCCGCAGATCCGGCTGGTGGGTCAGAAGATCCGCCAGATCCGGAAGAGCCGGCATCTGACGCAGTCGGATCTTGCGGCCCGGATCGGGATCACCCAGTCCGACCTCTCGCGGATGGAGAACGGCGAGTACAAGGTCGGCCTCGACACGCTGTTCCGGATCCTCCAGGTCTTCGAGCTCTCGATGAGCCAGTTCTTCAACGAGCCCGCCGCCGACGAGGCGTCCGCCGCCGCGGCGCCGGCCGGGGCCCGCGAGCCCGGCACGTTCGCCGAAGAGCCGGAGCTGGCGCGCGACTGGGAGTCCCTCGTCGCCCGAGGCCCGGCGCGAGGTGCGCGAGTTCATCGCCTTCAAGAGGATGCAGAACGACTTCCGGCGCGCCGCCCTCGACGCCGCGCCGACGAGCGGCCGCCGGCGATCCCGGCGCCGCTCGGCCCCCTCTCCACCGCGGTCGCGCGGAATCCACGGACGGCATGGACGACGACGAGGACGAGTCGCGTGGCTGAGTCGACGCGCGCCGGCCGCCCCGCCCGCCCCTGCCGAGGCCCGCGGCCTCGCCGAGGCCGGCGCGCGAGGACGCGCTCGCCCTCTCGAGAAGGGCGAGTTCGCCGCGGCGCTCGCGCGCTACGACGAGGCCTGCGCGCTCGCGGCCCGCACAGAGGACGCCGCCGTTCGCCGACTGGATCTACGTCTGCCGCGCGGCCGCGGCGGCCGAGGTCGCCCCCTCGGACGACGTCCTCGTCGAGCTGAAGAAGATCCTCCTCCGGGCCCGCGAGCCGGGGACGGCGTTCCGCGCCGCCTACGCCGCGGCCCGCATCTACGAGCTCCGCCGGGACTACCAGCGGGCGGCCACGTACAACGCCCGCGCCCGCGACTACGCGGACTCGCTCGGGGACGTCTACTTCCTCGCGAGCTGCGACAACCAGCTCGGAAACGTGCTGTCGGCCGACAGCCGCTTCGAGGAGGCCGCCGCCGCCCACCGGCGCGCGCTCGAGACGCGCCGCGAGGACCGGCGCCGTGTCGCCCGTCGTCCAGGCGATCTGGCGGGACAACCTCGGCTACGACCTGATCGGCGCGGACCGCGTCCCCGAGGGGCTCGCCCTCGTGCACGAGGCGCTCGAGGTCTTCGAGACGAACGGCGCCCGCGGCTACACGGTCATCCCGCTCGCCGACCTCTGCTTCGGCTACCTGAAGCTGGACCGGTACGCCGAGGCCCGCTTCTTCGGCGAGGCGGCGCTGGACGCGCCTGGCCGAGGACGGAACGCCCGACCCCTTCCTCGAGAAGAACCTGCTCTACCTCCTCGGCGAGGCCTGCCATCTCTCGGGCGACCCCGGCTCGGCCAAGGGCTACTTCGACCGGCTCGCCGGCTTCTACCCCGAGTTCCGGAACCTCCGCGCGTACCTCGAGGTCTTCGACTTCCGGAACGTCATCAACCTCCGGGGGACGCGGTGAAGGCGCGCCGGGCGCCTCGCCCTGGCGGTCGCTGGCGGCCCTCCTCGGCGTCGCCCTGCTCGGCGCCCGGCGCGCGCCGCGGCCGCGACCGCCGTCCTCTCGCAGGACGGGACGCTCTACGAGGTCTTCCCGACGACCTACGGCGAGATCGTCCCCGACGGCCGCCGGCGACGCCGGACGGCGCGCAGAGCGTCCTCGCGCTCCGCATCGACGCCGTCGGGCGGCCCGCCCTCGGTCGAGCTCGTCGAGGGGACCCTCGACGGGAACGACAAGTGGAGCGAGTCGATCGAGTACGACGAGTCGACGCAGGCCGTCTTCGTCGCCTACACGAAGTCGCAGGGCTTCTACGCGGACATCCACTTCGCCGCGCGGACCGCGGACCGGACCTGGACCCAGGGCGGGTTCCTCGCGAACGCCGGCCTCTACTTCTCGATGAACCCGCGGCTCGTCGTGACGCGGCAGCAGTACGCGACCTCGACGAGGCACGGCGCGCCGGTCGACAAGTCGGCGCTCGATCCTGTGCTCGTCTGGTGGGAGGCGACCTCGCGAGTCGCAGGCGCGCGTCGCGTTCGTCTTCCTCGAGGACGGCGCAGATCCGGTTCGACGAGACCGTCGCCTTCGACCTGAACGACCTCGTCGGCTCGCGCGGCCCGACGGCACTTCCAGGGGCTGCCGCTCTCGGCGTACACGTTCCCCGGCGATCCAGCGCGACCCGACGACGAACGGCGGCGTGCTCGTCTCCTTCGCGAACCTCGTCTCCGCAGAAGCAGGTCGTCCTGTCGATCGCCTTCCCGAGCGACCTGCACCGACCTCCAGTCCTCGGCGGCCTCGTCGCGGACGGCGTACGCACGCGGCGCACAACCCGATCGGCCGGACGCGGTTCGCGGGCCAGCGTCCCGGCATGGATCGACACGACGGGCACGCTCTCGACGGCCATCTCCCCCGTGAGCGGAACGCCGACGTTCTACTGGCCCGAGGGGCGGTCCTGAAGGTCCTCCGCGGCGACGCCGTCGCAGGCGCCGCCGATCCAGATCCCGCTCCGCCCCGACTTCTCGCTGGATCGCGCCATCTCGACCGTGCGCGACATGGCCGAGAAGCAGTAGGCCGGCCTCAGAGCCCCTTCGGCAGCGCCGCCCGCGGGTTCCGCTCGTAGAGCTTCGCGAACGCCTCGGCCGCGGCGCGCCCCTCGGCGGTGCGCGCGCGACGGCATCACGATCTCGACGCGGTAGTAGTGGTCGCCCGTCGGTGCCGGTCCGCGTGCTCTCGACGCCGTAGCCCTTGAGCCGGAACCGCTGCCCGCTCGCCGTCCCGGGCGGGATCTTCGCGCGGACCGGGCCCTGGATCGTCGGCACGTCGATCTCGGCGCCGAGGTAGGCCTCGGCGACCGTGACCGGGACCTCCGCGGAGATGTCGTCGCCCTCCCGCGAGAAGTAGGGGTGCGGCTCGACCGTGAGCGAGAGGTAGAGGTCTCCCTCCGCGGAGCGGCCCTTGCCGGGCACCCGGATCTTCGAGCCGGTCGCGACGCCCGCCGGGAATCCGCACCGTGAGCTTCTCGTTCTCGACGACCGTCGCCGCCGCCGTGGCAGACGGGGCAGGCCGCGTCGCCGCCCGTGCCCGTAGCCGCCGCAGCGGCGGCAGCGCCGCGGGATCCGGGCCCGGAACGTCACGGTCCCGCCGAGGACGGCGTCGCGGAACGGCACCGTCAGGGACGCCGCCGCGTCGTCGTCCTCCTCCTCCGGGAAGGGCCCCGTGCCGAAGCCGGCGCCGCCGCCGCGCGAGAAGAGCTCGGAGAAGAGGTCGCCGAAGTCGCCCGACCACCGGAACCCGCCGCGCGCCGCCGCCCGGCCCTGCCGAACGGCGAGCCCGGCGCCGGGAGGCATCGCCGCCCGGCGGGACGTCGCCGGTGTCGCCCGTCGCGTCGTACCGCTGGCGCCGCTTCGGGTCCTTCAGCAGCTCGTAGGCGGCGGCGATCTCCTGGAACTTCTTCTGCGCGGAGGCGTCCCCGGGATTCACGTCGGGGTGGTGCTTCCGCGCGAGCCGGCGGTACGCCTTCTTGATCTCGGCGTCGGTGGCGCGCCGCTCGACCCCGAGGATCTCGTACGGATCTTTCATGTCGCGGATGACTTTCTGCGCCGGCCGGGCCGTTCTCTCCTAAGATAGCTCAACACCAAGGGCCGGGGCGTCGCGGGACGCCGGTGCCGCCGGCCGAGTCGAGGCGTCGTCGTGAAGATCCTCCAGCACCGCGACGTCCTCTCCGTCGTCCTCGCGGGCGGCATGGGAGAGCGGCTCTTCCCGCTCACGCGCGACCGCGCGAAGCCCGCGGTCCCGTTCGGCGGACGCTACCGGATCATCGACTTCGTCCTGAACAACTTCGTGAACTCCGGCCTCACGAAGGTCAAGGTCCTCACGCAGTTCAAGTCCAACTCGCTCATCGAGCACATCATCCGGACCTGGCGCCTGACGTTCGACATCGGGCAGTTCGTCGACCCGGTCCCGGCGCAGATGCGCCGCGGGCCGCACTGGTTCCGCGGCACCGCCGACGCCGTCTACCAGAACCTCGACCTCATCTTCGACGAGGAGCCGTCGCACGTCTGCGTCTTCGGCGGCGACCACATCTACGTCGATGGACGTCAACCCGATGCTCGCGTTCCACGAGGAGGGCGGGTACGACCTGACGATCGCCGCCTTCCCGGTGCCGCTCGCGGAGGCCTCGCGCTACGGCGTCCTCGAGGTGGACGCCGAGGGCGGATCGTCGGCTTCGAGGAGAAGCCGAAGGAGCCGCGGGAGATGCCGGGGCAGCCCGGACCTGGCGCTCGCGTCGATGGGAAACTACGTCTTCCGCGCGAACGTCCTCATCGAGGCTCTCGAGCACGACGCGCTGCAGGACACGTCGCACGACTTCGGCAAGAACCTGATCCCGTCGCTCCTGAAGGGCGGGCGCGCGGCTCTACGCCTACGACTTCTCCTCGAACCGCGTCCCGGGAACGAGGACCTCGCCCCGTACTGGCGCGACGTCGGAACGGTCGACTCCTACTGGGACGCGTCGATGGACCTCATCTCCGTCACGCCGCCGCTGAACCTCTACAACCAGAAGTGGCCGATCAAGAGCCACTCCCCCAGCTGCCGCCGGCGAAGTTCGTCTTCGCGGACTCGGTCTCGCAGCGCGATCGGCCTCGCGACCGACTCGATGGTGGCCGCGGGCTGCATCATCTCGGGCGGGACGATCCACCGCTCGATCCTCTTCCCGCGCGTCAGGATCAACTCCTTCTCGCACGTCGAGGAGTGCGTCCTGATGGACGGCGTCGAGGTGGGCCGCTACGCGCGCCTCCGGCGCGTGATCGCCGACAAGGGCGTGAAGATCCCCGCGAGGATCGAGATCGGCTTCGACGAGGAGGAGGACCGGAAGCGCTTCCACGTCTCCGACGGGGGCGTCGTGGTCCTCCCGAAGGGCGTCGAGATCCCGTCCGTCTCGAGCCGGGTCGCCCGTTCCCGGTTGAATTGGCCCGGGTTCTCCGTATAAAATTCGGGTTCCGGTTTCCTGAACCGAATTTTATATGGACGAGATCGACCGCAGAATCCTCGACCTTCTGCAGCGGGACGGCAAGATCTCGCAGGCTCGGATCGCCGAAGCGGTCGGTCTGACCACGCCGTCGGTGAACGAGCGGATCAAGAAGCTCGAGACCCGGGGCTTCATCCGGCGCTTCACGGCGCTCCTCGACCCGCGCCTCATCGGCATGCCCCTCATCGCGTACGTCGACGTCGGGCTCGAGCATCCCCGCTTCGAGCGCGTCTTTCTCGAGGAGATCGAGGCGCTGCTCGACGTCCAGGAGTGCTGCGCGATCTCGGGCGAGTTCGGCTACCGGCTGAAGGTGAGGGCGCGTGACGTGGAGCACCTCGAGCGGGTCCTGCGCGAGAAGATCCAGACGCTCCGCGGCGTCGCCCGGACGCGCGTCGACCTCTCGCTCTCGGTCAAGAAGGACTCGACGCTCCTCCCCCTCGCCGAAGGCGCCTGAGTCCCGTTCCGATCTTCCCGAAACGCGTCATTTTGCCTCAAATGTCTCCGAAACGGGATGGTGGCGCTGCGCTCGCCAATTCGGGAACTCGAAGCGGAACACATTCTCCTCGAACGACTTATGACGACAACGTGGACGCGGAGTAAACCGGGGGCATCCGGTTTGCGTATATAAGGGCAGGAGATCGAAACGACATTGAGGTCAAATGCAATGAAGGCGATCTTCAAGTCCAACCCCAGAAGCCGCCGGCCGGACGGTCGGCGGGCCCACCACCTTCGTCCTACCTCAACCTAATCCGCACAGATAATCATCCCGCCGCCGCAATTCCCGCCCGACCGCAAGGTCGGGTGGGATCCCGCCGTCCAGGCGGAATGGACGCACGGACGTGGGCCCCGGTCAGAACCTGTAGCTGACGCTTCCCCCGATGAAGAGGGGGCGATGGTGGCCGTCGTGGCGATGTAGTCGCCGCCGAGCTCCAGCCGGAAGTCGAGTCTGGCCGCGTGACGACGGAAGAGCGTCTCGACGCCGAACGTCGCCCCGGCGGCCGTCTCGCTCGCGTCGACCGCGACCTGGCCCGGCGGCCGGGCTCTTCGGCGACACGCAGAAGACGCCGCCGCCGCCGAAGAACCCGGCCTGGAACCAGTCGTCCCGCCAGCGGTACGAGACGCGGGCGATTCCCGCGTTCACCTGGACGTTCGGCGGCGTCGGCCTGGGTGCCCGGAAGCTGGAACCGCGAGTAGCCGCCCCTGCAGCACCGTGAGCGAAGCTGGTCGACGTTCGTCGAGGACGACCTCGACGTAAGCGTCGCCGCCCCACGTTCGCGAATCCCTTCACGTTCGGTGGACGTGCCGGTGTCCGCGTAGACCGCGGCGCCGAGGCCGGCGGCGAAGCTCTGGGCGGCGAGCGGGGCGGGCCGAAGCGCGAGCGCGCCGCGCGGCCAGGAGAAGGGCGACCGAGCCGGAGTCTCGCGGGCGGTTGTGGAGGTCATCCGCGGAGCATAGGAGCGCTTCGGGAAGAGCGTCAAACGCGAGGCGTCAATCGGGTCACGACGAGTCTACGGACCCGCCGCCCGCCTCGTCTAGAATCCCGCGATGTGCCCGCGCCGGACGCGCTGATCGCCTCGGTCCCTCCGCGCCGCCGGCCCTTTCTCGAGCAGCTTCTCGCGTTCCTCGTCCCGTCCCGCTGCGCCGCCTGCGGCGAGCCGCGGCGCGGCGTCGGCGGAGGCGGGGTCTGCCCGCTTGCTGGCGCGCCCTCCCCGCTCTCGACGCCGCGGAGACCTGCCCGCGCTGCGCGCTCCCGACCGGGGGCGGGACCGTGCCGCGGCTGCGAGCGCCGCCCGCCGCCCGTCGAGCGGGCCGCCGCGGTCGGTCCCTACGCCGGCGGCCTGAAGACGGCTGATCGCGGCCTTCAAGTTCGAGGGATGGGATCTCCTCGCGGCGCCGGCGGCGGCGCGGATGGCCGCGCTCGCCCGGCGGACGCGCCTCGACGAGGGCGTCGACGCCGTCGTCCCCGTCCCCTCCACGCGCGGGCGGAACCGCCGCCGCGGCTACGACCCTGCGGCGCTCCTCGCGTCGGAGGCCGCCCGCCGGCTCGGCCGGCCGCGTCGAGGCTCTCCTCGCGCGCACCCGCGAAACCGCTCCCCAGTCCGACCTCCCCGCGTCGAAGCGCCCGGCGAACGTGGCCGGCGCCTTCGCCGCCCGGCCCGCCGCGGCGGGCCGTTCCCTCCTCCTCGTCGACGACGTCGTCACGACGGGCGCCACCGCCGTTTGCGGCCGCGCCCGCCCTGCGCGACGCGGGCGCGCCGAACCGTCCGCCTCCTCGTCCTGGCGAGCACTCCGGAGCCCGGACACATGAGCCTCTTCGACCGCCTCGTCGTCACCACCCTCCCGCTCGTCCCGCGCGCGCTCGTCGGGCGCGTCGCCTCGCGCTACGTCGCGGGCGAGACGCTCGACGACGCGCTCGGCGCGTGCGCGGCCTCGCCGCCGAAGGGGCGATGGCCACGCTCGACGTCCTCGGGGAGAGCGTCACGCGCCGGGAGCAGACCGAGGCGACCCGCGACCAGTACCTGCGGACGCTCGACGCGATCGCGGCGAGCGGCCTCCCCGCGAACGTCTCGGTCAAGCCGACGGCCCTCGGGCTGGCCATCGACCCGGCCCTCGCGCGCGAGAACCTCGCGGCGATCTGCGCGCGGGCGAGCGAGCACGGGATGTTCGTCCGGCTCGACATGGAGGACAGCCCGTACACCGAGTCGACCCTCCGCCTCGCGCTCGCGCTCAAGGCCGAGTACCCGAACGTCGGCGTCGTCCTGCAGGCCTACCTCCGCCGGAGCCTCGCCGACCTCGACCGCTGCATCGCGGCGAAGATGAACGTCCGGATCTGCAAGGGGATCTACGTCGAGCGCCGCGAGATCGCCTGGAAGGACCGCGACGTCGTCGTCCGGAACTTCGCCGCGCTGGTCGACAAGCAGCTCACGGCCGGCGTGCTACGCGGCGATCGCGACCCACGACGAGGCCTGCGTGCAGGCCGCCCTCGCGACGATCGACCGCCTGAAGGTCCGCGCCCGACCGGTACGAGTTCCAGATGCTGCTCGGGGTGGACCCGCTCCTCCGGAAGTCCTCCTCGGCGGCGGGCCACCGGCTGCGCGTCTACGTCCCGTACGGCAACGACTGGTACGCCTATTCGACGCGCCGGCTGAAGGAGAATCCCGTCCGTCGCCCGGCACGATCCTGAACGTCCACCCTGGGCTTCGGGCCCGGCCGCGGTCCTGACGGGCCTCCGACGGCAGTTGACGCGGCCTCCGGAAGACGGGCGGAAGATTCCCCCGGAGCGGGTATGCCGTGAACCGGAATCGGTTCGCCCTCCGCCGCCCTCTCGCGGCCTCTGCCGCGTCGTTGCCGGGTGCGTCCTGCCGCCGCGGCGCCTCCGGGCCGCCCCGCCGGTCGCGCGCCGCTCTCCGGGATGGTCCGCGTCGGCGAGGCCGCGCTCGGGGGCGCCACGCGTCGTCGTGCGCGCCGTGACGGACGGGCGGCGTGTCGACGATCATGCGTTCCTGAAGACCGAGGCCGACGGGACGTTCGTCCTGCCCGACGCGCCCCGCGGCACCTACACGATCCTCGCGCTCGTGCCCGGCTTCCGGCGCGCGACGGCGCGGATCCTCCACACCGCCGCGCCGAACGCCGTGTCGTTCGTCCGCCTCGACCTCGACGGCCTCGGGCGGCGTCCTCCCGGACACGCGCGACGGGCGACGCCGACCCGTGGAACGCGCGCGCCGTCGTGAAGGGCGACGTCCTGCGCGACGTGGCCGCGATCCTCGCGGCGCTCGACGAGCCGCCGCCGACGCCCCGGCGCCGGCGCCTCGCGGGCGCGCCGGCGAGCGAACGCCGTCGCTGCGCGTCCCGATCCACGCCTCCGTGACGCTCGACGACCGGCTTCGGCGCGGTCCGGCGCTCCCCCGCTCTCGCGGACCTGCTCGGACGTCTCGGGCTCGCTCGGCGGCAGCGTCCGCTGGGGCGTCGAGGGACAGTACAGCCGCCTCGCCGACCGACGGAAGGCTTCCGGACGGGCGACGCCTCGCAGCGTCGCCGTCGACGTCCAGGCCGGCACCTCGCAGAACCGTGCACCTCTCGACGCAGCGCCAGAACCGGCCTCTCGACGAGGCCGACTCCTCGCGCTTTTCGCGCCCACGCGGTCGACTGGACGGCGCGCTACGGGCGAACGCGTCGCAGGCCTCCCTCTCGGCCCGCCTCGTCAGCCAGAACCGGGCTTCACCGACGGTCCGGCCGCCGACCTCTTCGCCGAACTCGTCCGACGCGCTCGACGTCTCCGCCGCGGTACCAGGACCGACCTCGGCGCCGCGAGCTTCGTCCGCTTCAGCGTCGCCTACAGGTCGCTCACGGCGCCGCCGCTGCCGGCGACGCGCTCCCGACGTCGGCCTTCGAGCACGAAGCGCGCGTCGGCGGCGTCGCGGGCATGCGCCTCGGCGGAAGCCTCGTCGTCGAGGCCGGCGCGACCGGCGACCGTCTCGACGCAGGCCGCGGCGTCACGCCCGAGCTGACGCTCGCGGTTCGACGCCCGGCGCGTTCCGGACGTGGGTCTACGGCTTCGCGTCGCGCGATTCGGCGGCCTGACGGACACGCGCTCTCGTGCGCCGGGCGAGGCCGGCACCGACGTCGCCGACCTCGGCGCGCCTCTCGCAGAGCCTCTACGGCGTCGGCGCGCAGTAGCAGGGGCGGGAGGGCGAGGCGTCTCCGTCGACGTCGCGCCGCCGCGAGATCTGAACGGCACGTACCGGCTCCTCTTGACGCCGACTTCCTCGACCGGCTCGACTCGCTCTACTTCTTCCCGAGCGACGTCGCGAGCGAGGTGTCGTCCGTCGTCACGGTGAAGGCGCTCGGAGGGGATCGACGCGAAGCTCGGCGGGCGCGCCGGCCGCGTCGCCGGCGAGCGCGACGGGTCGATCGCCCAGGACGAGGCGCACTAGGGAGTCGCGCAGGCGGCGCCGCAGCCTGCGCGGCGACGGAGACGACGCGTGGGCGTCGGCTACCGGAGGTCGTCGCAGGCCCTGACGCGCGGCCTGACGTCCTCAGGAACGACCTCCACGCCGTCGACTTCTCGTTCGCGCAGAGACTCCCGATTCCGATCCTCCAGTCGATCGCGTCGGAATGGCGGGCCCTCTTCAACGTGGAGTTCGGCAAGCGGCGCGAGGGCGAGGACGAGGAGCAGTCGAACCGCCGTCTCGCTGGCGGCCTCGCCGTCTCGTTCTGACCGCCCTCCAAATCGCCGGAACAAATTCAAACGTCTGAGAACCCGCGCGCCGCGGAGGCGGGCTCCTGAAGTGGAAGTCGCTCTGCAGCAATGATTTCCGCGATTCAAAGTCCGGCGGATCTCTGGCATTCTGCTTGCTGAATGCAGACATGGCATTCGGTGGACAGTTCGACGGACTCGGGCCATGCGCCGGCGGGCGCTGCTGTCGCGTCCTCGTCGCTGGCCTTGATTCCGTCGGCGCTCTGCCTCGTCCGCAAAGTCTCGATCTTCGGGCGGGCGGACTCCTCGTCGAGCCCCCGCGCGGCGCTCAGAGAGTCCGCCACGTCGGTCCGTCGGCCGCGCGCTCGGGCCTCCTGCCCGGCGACCTCCTCCTCCTCGTGGACGGGGCGGCCGCGCGCACGCCGGCGAGCCCGCGCAGCTCTTCGCCGACCGCGCCGGCCGACTGTCGTCCTTCTGCGCGACGGCGCCGCGCGGCGGCTGAGACGACGCCCGCGCCCGCCCCCTGGGACTGCCGGTACCTGTTCCTCTTCGCCGTCGGGACGGCGCGTTCCTCGCGTCGGCGCTGGCGCGCTCCGCGGCCCGCGCGGCCCTCGCGCGAGGCGCTCCTCTTCGCGGCGTTCGCGCTTCGGTCGGGCTCGTCCTCACGCTCACGCCGGCTGCCGCCGCTGGACGGCATGTTCCGCGTCGCGGTCCTCGCGGAGGACGCGGCGCGCGCGCTCTTCCCCGCGTTCCTGCTCTCCCTCGTCCTTCACGTTCCCGCGGCGCGCCCGCCGCGTTCCGCCTGGCTGTCCGTTCGTCCCGGCGGCCGCGCTTCTCGCGGCCGACCGCCTACGGACCTACCTTCGGCGCCGGTCGCGAACGCGCCCGACGCCGTCGCCGCCCTCGACCGGGCGCAGATCGCCTGGATGGCGCTCGCGGCGCCGCGCTCGCGGCCGTGCGCCTCGTCGTCGTCTCGCGCCGGCCGACCGACCTCCTCACGGAGAAGCAGGTCCGCTTCCTCCTCCTCGGAACGACGTCGGCCTCCTCCCCCTCGTCGTCCTGAACCTCGTCCCGCGCCTCCTCGGCGGGTCCATCCCGATCCTCTCGACGCTCGCGCTGCTTCCCCTCGCGCTCGTGCCCGCCGCGTTCCTCGCCGCGCTGACGCGCTACCGCCTCTGGGACGTCGAGGTCCTCGGGCGCGAGACGGCGTCCGTCATGGGCGCGCTCCTCGTCGGCGCCGGCTTCTTCACCGCTCGCGGAGATCCTTCTCGCGCACCCGCTCGCGCTCGCGTCCCGCACGCGCGCGGCGCGCTGCAGACCGTCCGCGGGCCTCGCCGATGGCGCTCAGCTTCGTGCCCGTCCGGCGCGGCCTGTCGGCGGCGTTCCGCGCGCTTCCAGTACCGCGACGAGCCGCGCGACCGCGACGGCCTCCTCGCGCTCCTCCGCGAGCTGCCGTCGCCGCGCCCGCTCGGCCGAGCTCACGGCCCTCCTCGTCGCGCGCGTCGCGCGCGGCCTCGGCGTCCCGCGCGCCGCGCTCCTCCCGCGTGACGGGCGGCGCCGCCGACGGCGTGCCGGTGGACGGCGGCGGTCCGCTCCTCGCTCGCCGAGCTGCCGGCCGGCGCGCATCCCGGACGACGCGCCTCTCGCGCCAGGACGTTCACGCAGCGCCCCGACGCCCGCCGTCGCGCGCCTGAGGCGCGCCGGCTTCCGGACCCTCGCGCCGCTCACCGTGCAGCGGCCGCCTCCTCGCGCTCTTCGCCGTCGCGGACCGCGGCGGGCGCGTCGCCGCTCTCGGCCGAGGACACCGAGCTCCTCGAGACGGTCCTCGCGCCCGCCGGCGCTCGCGCTCGACCACGCGCGCCTCTTCGAGGAGCTCCGCGCGCAGGCCGACCGCTACCGGGACCTCCAGGAGTTCCACGAGAACGTCGTCGCGGGCTCGGCGGCGGCGATCGCGGCGACGAACGGCGAGGGACGCTTCACGTCGGTCAACCCCGCGTTCGCCGCGCTCGTCGGCCGGAGCGCCGTCGTCCCTCCTCGGCTGCTCGCGCCGCGGAGTCCTCCCGCCCGCGCTCTCTCGCCGCCGCGACCCGCCCGCGCGCGTCGAGGCGGATCTCGGCTCCGGCCCGCGCGTCCTGAACGTCGCCGTCTCGCCGTTCCCCGGCGCGCCCGCGGGCTCGAGCGCGCGCGTCCTCGTCCTCGTCGACGCGACGGAGAACGGCCCGCCTCGAGAAGGCCCTCGCCGACCGCGAGCGCCTCACCGCGCTCGGGACGCTCTCGGCGGGCGTCGCGCACGAGGTGAACACGCCGCTCGCGGGCGTCGCCGGCTTCGCGCGCCTGCTCCTCGACGAGACGCCGGGCGACGACCCGCGCCGCGACCCCTCGTCGAGAAGATCGAGCGCCAGGCGTTCCGCGCCTCGCGCCTCGTCGGCAGCCTCCTCGACCTCGCCCGCGGCCGCCCGCGCGAGATCGAGCCGCTCGACCCGGCGGACGTCGCGCGCGAGGCCGTGCGCGCGCTCGAGGACGAGGGCGCCGCGCGCGGGGCGTCCGCTGCGCCTCGCGATCGCCGGCCGGCACTCCCGGCCGTCGCGGGCCACCGCGACGCGCTCGTGCAGGTCCTCGTGAACCTCGTGAAGAACGGCATCGAGTCCGCGACCGCGCCCGGCGGCCGGCGGCCCGCCGCGCCCGAGGTCGTCCTCGCGGTCGCGGCAGGCCGGCGCGTGCGTGCGTCTTCGACGTCACGGACAACGGTCCGGGCCTCGCCCCCGAGGACGCCGCACGCGTCTTCGAGCCGTTCTACTCGACGAAGACGGCGCAGGGCGGGACGGGCCTCGGCCTCTCGATGGCGCGGGATATCATTCGGGCCCACGGCGGGACGCTGACCCGCGGCGTCCGGGTCCCCCGGCGCGCGCTTCACGGTCTCGCTTCCCGCCGCGACCTGACACATGGCCACGGTCCTCATCCTCGACGACGAGCCCGTCATCCGCGAGGTGCTCGGTTCGGTGCTCGCGAAGGCGGGCCACGCCACGCGCGAGGCCGCGACGGCGGCCGAGGGGCTCGCGCGCCTCGAGAAGGAGCCGATCGACCTCCTCCTCCTCGACCTCATGCTCCCGGACCAGCCCGGGCCTCGAGGTCCTCGTCGAAGTCCGCGCCGCGCCACCCCGAGATCCCGGTCGTCGTCGTGACGGCCTACTCGTCCGTCGAGAGCGCGATCACCGCGATGCGCGAGGGCGCGTTCCACTACATCCCGAAGCCGTTCCGCAACGAGGAAGTCGTCCACGTCGTCAGGCAGGCGCTCGAGAAGCGGCGGCTCGTCGCGGAGAACCGCGCCCTGCGCGCGAAGCTCGACGCCCCGGGCGGCCTCCGCGAGCTCGTCGGGCGCTCGGCCTCGATGGAGCGCGTCTACGAGACGTGCGCCAGGCCGCGGCGGCGCGCTCGACGATCCTCGTCACCGGCGAGAGCGGCACGGGCAAGGAGCTCGTCGCGAAGGCTCTCCACCGCCTGTCGCCCGCGGGCCGCCGGGCCCGTTCGTGACGGTCCACTCCGGCGCGCTCCCGCCCGACCTCCTCGAGTCGAATCTCTTCGGGCACGTGCGCGGCTCGTTCACGGGAGCCGTCGCGGACAAGAAGGGCCTCTTCAAGGCCGCCGACGGCGGCACGATCTTCTTCGACGAGATCGGGACCGTGCCCGCTCGACACGCAGGCCAAGCTCCTCCGCGTCCTCCAGGAGCGCGAGTTCACGCCCGTCGGGCGCCGTGGAGCCGATCCGCTCCGACGTGCGCGTGATCGCGGCGACGAACGCGGACCTCACGAAGGCTCGTCGCCGAAGGCCGCTTCCGCGAGGACCTCTTCTACCGGCTCTGCGTCATCACGGTCAACCTGCCGCCGCTCCGCGAGCGGAAGGACGACGTCCCCCTCCTCGTCGAGACGCTTCGTCGCGCGCGCCGCCGCGGAGAACGGCCGCGCCCTCCCGTCCGTGACGCCCGCCGCGATGAAGGCGCTCCTCGACCACGACTGGCCGGGGAACGTCCGCGAGCTCGAGAACGTCCTCGAGCGGGCGCTCGTCCTCGGGCACGGCGTCATCGACCTCGACCAGCTCCCGACGCCGTGCGCCGCTCGGTCCCGCGCCCCGCCGCGTTCCCGGCCGAGGGCTCTCGAACTTCAAGGACGCGGTCGGCGCGTACGAGCGCGCGCTCCTCTCGGCCGCGCTCGGCCGGGCGAACGGCGTCCAGAAGCGCGCCGCCGAGCTCCTCGGCCTCAAGCCGACGACGCTGAACGAGATGCTCAAGCGGCACGGGATGCTCCCGCGCGACGCGAAGCGACAGCCGGAGCCCGAGCCCGCTAACCGCGCCTGAGGAGCACGAGCGTCCGGTCGTCGCCGAAGGGCGTTCCCGCCCGTGAAGGTCGAGGAGCGTCGCGGCGAGCTCGACCTCGAGCTCCGTGAGGCGGCTTCGGCCGGAGCTCCGTGAGCGTCGCGACGAGCCGGTCCGTCGCCGAACTCCTCGTCGTCCGGGTTCGCGGCCTCCGTGACGCCGTCCGTGTAGAGCGCGAGGAGGTCCCCCGGGCCGCATCGTGAAGGCTGCCGGAGCCGTACGTCTTCGCCGGGGAACAGGCCGAGCGGCGGGCCGTGCGCGCCGAGCATCTCGACGCGTCCCGTCCGCGCGCGACGAGGATGCCCGGAGTTGTGGCCCGCGTTCGTGTAGACGACGCCGCCGGACTCCGGGTCGTAGAGCGCGAGGATGAACGTGACGAACTTCTCGGGGCTCGTGCGGCGATAGACGAGGTCGTTCAGGCGCGGAGCAGAGCCTGTCGGGCGGGAAGTCCTCGCCCGCCCACACCTGGAACGCGGCCTGGACCGACGCGGCGAGGAGCGACGCGCCCATGCCCTTGCCGCAGACGTCCGCGACGACGATGTCGAGCGTCCTGTCGCCGCGCTCGTAGAAGTCGTAGTAGTCGCCCGAGACGGTCCGCGACGGGATCGTCCGGCCGAGGATCTCCGTGTTCGGAAGCGATCGGGCTCGGCCTCCGGGCAGCATGCCGCCGCTGGATGTCCCACGCGAGCGCCATCTCGCGCTCGATGCGCTGCCGTGGCCGCCGCGCCCTCGCGGAGGCGCAGGTTCTGGATCTTGATCGCGGCCGTGTTCGCGAGGGAGGTGAGGAGGCGGAGGTCCTCCTCGGTGAAGCTCTTCCGCCCGAGGCGCACCTCGAGGTAGATGAGGCCGATGACCTTGTCCTCGACGAAGAGCGGCGCCGCCATGCAGGACGTGATGCCCTGGATCCGGATCGACTCGGCCGCCCCGAGCCCGGCGTCCGTGGCCGCGTCGATCAGGAGGATGCCGTTCTTCTTGCTCCACGACGGACTGGATGAGCGTCTTGGAGAGACGGATGTCGGACGGGTCGACGCCGCGGCGAACTTCACCTGCTCGGGCTTCAGCTCGCCGCTCTCGTCCGCCAGCATCAGGAGCCCGCGGTCGGGCTGGAGGTAGGTGAACGATCTTCTCGAGGATGAGCTCGAGGAGCTTCTGGAGCGGGATGTCCCCGAGGAGCTCGACCGAGACCTCGTTCAGGATCCGGAGCGAGGCGTTCGAGGCGCGCGAGCTCCTCGGCGCCGAGCTTGGAGTCCCAGGCCTGCTTGTGGGGGCGCAGGAGGTCCCTGGACGACTGGAGGAACGTCGTCTTCTTCGAGGCTCTCGTCCGTCGCGCGCGTCGATCACGACGCGGGTCGTGGACTCCTCGAGGACGTCGATGCAGCGTCTCGCCGAGCTGGATCCGGTCGCCCGGCCGGAGGATCGCCGGATCGCGGATGCGCGAGCCGTTCAGCGAGCGTCCCGTTGCGCGAGCCGAGGTCGACGAGCCTGATGGCCGTCCGACACCTCGAGCCGCGCGTGGACGCGCGAGAGCGTCCGGTCCGCGAGCGGAACGTCGTTCGTCGACGAGCGGCCCAGCGTCAGCACGGGCCGCTCCAGCCGGATCCGGCGCGCGGGCTCCCCGGGGACCCTCACGTTCAGGATCAGCACGCGCGCGAGTCTAGCAGCCGCAGCTTTGCGCCCCTTCGCGGGACGGGAACCCGCGCGTGCTATCTTCCCCGGTTCCGGACCGGCTCACGACGCGGCCGGCGCGACGAAAGGGCCCCATGAAGGAGAAGATCCACCCCGAGTATCACGAGGTCAACGTGCACTGCGCGTGCGGGAACACCTGGAAGACGCACAGCACGAAGAACGAGCTCCGGCTCGAGATCTGCTCCAACTGCCACCCGTTCTTCACGGGCAAGGCCAAGCTCGTCGACACCGCGGGCCGCGTCGAGCGCTTCCAGAAGCGCTACGCGAAGAACCGCTCCCAAGACGGCCTGAGGCGCTCCGCCCCGTCCCGACCCCGTCCGGCGCGCGTTCCCGGAGACGCCGGAGGAGCCCCCACCACGATGTTCCAGAAGCTCGACGAGATCGAACGGCAGTACGCGGAGCTCGAGGCGCGCGCCGCCTCGCCCGAGGTGCTCCGGACCACGCGCCTACGACGAAGACGGCCCGCGCGATGCGCGAGATCGCGCCGATCGTCGAGAAGATGCGCGAGCGGCAGCGCCTCGAGAAGGAGCTCGCGGGCGCCCGCGAGCTGCTCGACACGCTGCCGCCCGCCGACGAGCTCCGCGCCGTCGCCCAGCCGGAGTTCGACGCCCTGCGCGCGCGGCGCCCGGCCGTCGAGGAGGAGCTGCGCCTCCTGCTCCTCCCGAAGGACCCGAACGATTCGAAGAACGTCGTCCTCGAGATCCGCGCCGGCACCGGCGGCGACGAAGCCGCGCTCTTCGCGGAGGAGCTCTTCCGGATGTACGTCCGGTACGCCGAGGGCCGCGGCTGGAAGGTCGAGGTCATCGACCGCAGCGACTCCGGCGGCGTCGGCGGCATCAAGGAGGTCCAGGCGATCATCGAGGGCGAAGGGGCGTACTCGCGCCTCAAGTACGAAGGCGGCGTCCACCGGGTCCAGCGGGTCCCCGCGACGGAGACGCAGGGCGGATCCACACCTCGGCGGCGACCGTCGCGGTCCTGCCCGAGGCCGAGGACGTCGACGTCGTCGTCAACGACAAGGACGTCCGCGTGGACCTCTTCTGCGCCTCGGGCCCGGGCGGGCAGGGCGTCAACACGACGTACTCCGCCGTCCGGCTGACGCACCTCCCGACGGGCATCGTCGTCCAGTGCCAGGACGAGCGCTCGCAGATCAAGAACAAGGCGAAGGCGATGCGCGTCCTGAAGTCGCGCCTCTACGAGGTCGAGCGGGAGCGGCAGGAGGCGGCCTACGCCGCCGACCGCAAGAAGATGGTCGGCTCGGGCGACCGGTCCGAGAAGATCCGGACCTACAACTTCCCGCAGTCGCCGCGTGACGGACCACCGGATCGGGTTCACGTCCCACCGCCTCGCGGACATCCTCGACGGCCGCCTCGACGAGCTGATCGACCCGCTCGTCGCGCACTACCAGGCCGAGAAGCTGAAGGCGGAGCTCGCGAAGAAGCTGAAGCCGGGAACGGACGATTCTTCGTTGGCAACGGGGCGGGCGGCCGGCAGCCGCCTTCCCCTCGACGTCCACGGCGTACATCTTGTAGTGGACGCGTCACCTTGGAGCCGACCTTCACCTTGCCGCTCGACCTTGGTCGCGGCGTCCTTGTGTGATGTGTGAAGCGATCTCCTTCCCCTTCATCACCGTGATCGACGAGTCGTCCATCGCGCTGACGGTGCCCGTCACCTGGAAGCTGTCGGTCTTCAGGTCGACGGCGACGCCGGCGGGAGAACGCCGTCAGGACGAGGACCGCCAGGACCACGCGAAGTGCCTTCATGGATACCCTCCTTCTCGAAATCGTCCCTGAACTCTAGCAAACGGGAATTCGTCAGCCGCGCGTGAGGAGGTACGCGGGCGCCCGCGTCCCGGACGGCGACGCCGCTGACCTCGTAGCCCCGCGCGAAGAGCTCCTTCGCCGCGCGCCGCGAACCGCCGCCGCGCCCGGAGCGTCCCGTCGTGGTCGGTCCGGTAGATGCGCGGGAGCGCCCGCCGGGAACGGCAGCAGCGACGACGCGGCGCGTCCGGGAGCCGCCGCGGGCGCCGCGACGCGGAACGCCCGGGCACGTCCGGGAGCGCCGGCGGGTCCCGCCGCGCCGCCGCCGCGGACGACGCCGGGTGCGTCGAGCCGCCAGGTGACCTCGAAGCGGTCGGTCGGGAGGTCCGCGTAGATGCCGCCCATGGGCCCGTAGAAGTTCGGGTGGAAGCGTCCGCGCGTCGCCCGGAGGCGCACGATGTTCAGCGTCGCGTTCTTCAGGAGGAACGGGTCGTACGTCCACGTCACGAGGCGGATCCCGCGCGCGAGGCACCAGCCCCGCTGGAAGAGCTTGAGCTTCACCGCCGAGGCCGCGCCCCTGCGCCTCAGGGCGCACGGCGAGGAGGTGCGAGTACTGGCACGGCTCGCCGAGATTCGTGCGCGGAAAGCCGTGGACGAAGCCGAGCATCCGCCGCCCGTCGAACGCGCCGGCCGTCAGCCCTCCCGCGTGCGTCGCGGCGATCGAGGTCGCTCGCGGGCGAGACGGCTGCGCTCGGAGAAGCCCCACGCGGCCTTCGAGACGTCCATCGTCTCGATGGAACTCGTCGGGCGTTCCGGAGCTCCCGGACGACGACGCGGCCGCTCACGGCGTCGCACCTCCTCGAGGAGGCCGCGAGGAGCGCGGCGCGGCGCGGCAGGTCGTCGACGAGGAGGTGCTCGGTGCGGGCGTGCGCCCCGCCGCCGGCCGGGCCGAGCCCGTCGAGCGTCGGAACGCCCGCGGCCGCCGTCAGGTTGCCGTCCGAGCCGCCGCCGACGCGCGCCGCCGGCAGCTCGAACCCGAGCGCGTGCGCGAGCGCCGCGGCGCGCCGGTAGAGCGCCGAGCGACGCCTCGGTCGGCTCCATCGGCGGGCGGTTCAGGCCCGCCGTCGATGCTCGACCGGGACGCGCGGGTCCGCGGGGCGGTAGGCGCGCGAGGCCCGCCATCGACGCGCTCCCCCTCCGCCTGCGTCCAGACGCGGAAGTCGACCGTGAGCTCGGCGCCCTCGGGGACGACGTTCGTGACCCTGCCGGCGCGCGCGACGGTCGGGACGACGGACGTGCCGGCCGGGCGGTCGGCGAGCGCGTCGGCGTAGAGCGACGAAGCGCGACATCTCGAGGAGCGCCGAGGCGCCCTTCTCCGGCTCGAGCCCCGCGTGCGACGCGACGCCCGAGAAGCGCGACCTTCACGAAGCCCGTCCCCTTGCCGCGCGATCTTCGCGGCCCCGCCGTCGCCCGAGGGCTCGAGGACGAGCACCCGGCTCGCGCCGGAGCGCCTCCTCGACGAGGAGCCCGCGCGAGGCGCCGCTCCCGACCTCCTCGTCCGGCGTCAGGACGAGCGAGACGCCGCCCGCGCGGCTTCACGTCGCCCGCGGCGACCGCGTCGAGAGACCGCGAGCGCGACGGCGATCCCGGCCTTCATGTCGAAGACGCCCGGGCCCGTCGCGACGCCCTCCGTCGACGCGGAACGGGATCTCGGCGAGCGTCCCGGCCGGCCAGACCGTGTCGAGGTGCCCGAGCAGCAGCGTCCCGCCGCGCTCGTCCCCGAGGCGCACGACGGAGGGCGTCGCCGCGGCCCTCGCACGGGACGCACGCGGCCGCGAGCCCCGCGCGCGAGAGGCGCTCGGCGATCCAGAGCGCGAGCGGGCGAGACGCGCGCCGGCTCGTCGGACGGGCTCTCGCGCACGACGAGCGCCTCGAGGTCGGCGAGGAGGCGCTCCCGGCGCGCCGCGAAGAGGGCCGAGAGCCGGAGCGGCCGGCGCGGCTCACGCGCGGAGCTCCGCGACGAGCGTCGTGAACCGGCGCGAGGACGTCGCGCCGCACCGTCGACGCCCGTCCCCGGGCCCGGCGGGACCGGCATGCAGGCCGTCCGACGGCCTCGAGCGCGCGGCTCCACGATGTCCTCCTCGAAGTAGCGCGACGACGAGGACGTGTCGCCCGGCTTCGAGAAGCCCGGCAGGCTCGCGATCGCGACGTTGTGGGCGCGCCCGACGCCCGCCTCCAGCATGCCGCCGCACCAGACGGGACGCCCGCGGCGCGCGCGGCGTCGTGGATGCGCACGCGCCTCGCCGTGGCCGCCGACGCGGCCGATCTTGACGTTGATGACCCTGCAGGCGCCGAGCGCGATCGCGGCCCGCGCGTCCGCCGCCGAGCGGATCGACTCGTCGAGGCAGATCGGCGTCTTCAGCGTCTTCGCGAGCGCCGCGTGGGCCACGAGGTCCTCGTGGTGGAGCGGCTGCTCGATGTAGTCGAGACCGAACGCGTCGAGGGAGCGCAGCGTGTCCGCGTCGGCGAGCGTGTAGGCCGCGTTCGCGTCCACGGTGAGCGGGACGTCCGGGAACGCCTCGCGGACGGCCGCGAGGCGGTCCGACGTCGCGGCCCGGCTCGATCTTCAGCTTGATCCGCCGGTAGCCCTGCGCGACGTGCTTCCGCACGTTCTCGACGGTCTCGGCGGCCGTCGGCGAGATGCCGAGCGAGACGCCGACCTCGATCGCGTCGCGCGTGCCCCCGAGCGCCTTCGCCGAGCGGCACGCCCGCCGCGCGCGCGAAGAGGTCGCGGAGCGCGCTCTCGACGGTCGCCTTCGCCATCCGGTTCCCGCGCACGCGCCGCGCGAGGTCGTCGAACGCGGCCGGCGACGCGACGTCCTTGCCGAGGACGAGCGGCAGGAGGATACGTCGTGAGGATCGGCCGCCGCCGTCGACGAGCGTCTCCGGCGAGTAGAACGGCCCCTCCTCGGCGACGCATTCGCCCCAGCCCGAGAGGCCTTCGCCGCGCAGCTCGAGGAGGAGGAACTTCTTGACGGTCGTCTCGCCGAAGGACGTCCGGAAGCGGAACTTCAGCGGCATCTCGACGTGCCTGAGGACCGCGGATTCGACGCGCATGGGTCGATTGTCTATCATCCGATCCCTTCGCCGAGAGGGGACCGACCCGAAAAACGATTCCGGCCCTCGAAGGATGATCCCGCCTTCCGGACGCCGGTTCATACACGACGTCTCCGCGACTCGCCTCGCGCCTCTCTTCGCCGCCGCTTCTCCTCGGCGCCGCCGCCCTGCTCTCGGGCTGCGGCGGCGGCGACGACGACGAGGACCGCCCGAAAGCCTCGCGCGCCGCCGGCGCCCCGAAGGACGCCGCCGCGCCCGCCGCCGCCGCCGCGTCCGCCGCCGGCCGCGGCGCCGGGCGCCACGGGCGCCGCGTCCGTCACCGGGCAAGATCGTCTTCGAGGCGCGCCGCCCCCGCCCCCGACAAGTACAAGATGACCGCCGACGCCTTCTGCGCGAAGGCGCACCCGGGCGACGATGAGCGAAGGAAGACATCGACATCGGACACGGACAAGGGGCTCGCCAACGTCTTCGTCTACGTGAAGTCGGGCATCAACGGGACGTATCCCCCGCCGGCGGCGCCGCGGTCATCGACCAGAAGGGCTGCCGCTACGCGCCGCACGTCTTCGGCGTCGTGGCGCGGCCAGAACATCGAGATCCTCAACAGCGACCGACACGCTCCACAACATCCACTCGCTCGCCGAGAAGAACGAGGCGTTCAACCTCGGGATGCCCGTGCAGGGGATGAAGTACACGAAGAAGTTCGACAAGCCCGAGGTCATGGTCAAGATCAAGTGCGACGTCCACGGCTGGATGTCCGCGTACTGCGGCGTCGTGCGCCACCCGTTCTTCGCCGTGACGGCAGCCGACGGCGACGTTCACGATCAAGAACCTGCCCGCCGGGCACCTACACGATCGAGGCGTGGCACGAGAAGTTCGGCACGCAGACGCAGCAGGTCACGGTCGGCGCGACGGACACCAAGGCCGTGCCCTTCACGTTCAAGGCCGGTGCGTGGCGGAGTCCCTCGGGGAATCGGACGAATGGACCAGCGGAAAGACCCGATCGTTCGCCGGACGGCCCGCTCGTGGCCGTCGCCGTCTTCCTGCTCCTGATCGCGGGCGCCCTCGTCACCTCCACGCAGTCGGGCCTCGCCGTCCCGGACTGGCCCCTCTCCTACGGCACGGTCATGCCGCCGATGGTCGGCGGGATCCTCTACGAGCACGGCCACCGGCTCGTGGCGGCGGCCGTCTCCACATTCGTCGGCCTCCAGTTGGCGCGTTCTCTTCTTCTGGGGAGAGAAGAGAAGACCGTCAAGCGCCTCGGCGTCGCTCGCGTTCGCCGCGATCCTCGCTGCAGGCGCTCCTCGGCGGGCTCACGGTCCTCTTCCTTCTGCCGCCCGCCGTGTCCTCCGCCCACGCGGCCCTCG
Organism: uncultured Acidobacteriota bacterium; assembly: GCA_963821435.1. Classification (GTDB taxonomy): domain Bacteria; phylum Acidobacteriota; class Thermoanaerobaculia; order UBA5066; family UBA5066; genus DAOMFB01. Next base: position 307,059 of record CAWGDR010000011.1, on the reverse strand, counting down.
CCGAGATCGTCTTCGCGCTCACGGCCGCGTCGCCTGATGTGCTCGAAGACCTGGACCTCGGGCGCGATCGTGGAGCGGCGTCTCGGCGAACGGATGCGGAGGGCGTCGGAGCGGGCGTTCCGGCTCGTCGTCGCTCGCGACCGTCGCCGTCTACGTCCAGATCGTCCTCGGCGCCGTCATGCGCCACACGGGGGCGGGCCTCGCGATCCCCGACTTCCCGACTCTCCTTCGGGCGGCTCGCCCGACGGCCGCCGAGCTCGCCCGCCGCGGCGTTGCCCATCCACCTCGCCCACCGCGCTCTGCGCCGTCGTCGTCGCCCTCCTCGTCGCTCGCGCGCTCGGCGCTCGCGCGCAGCTCCGGGGCCCGGATCCCCGTCCTCGGGCCCCTCGCCGGCGGCCTGGGCCGGTCCTCGTCGCCCTGCAGGTCCTCCTCGGCGCGCTCTCCGATCTGGACCGCCGAGGCCGTGCCGCTGACCGCCGCGCACCTCGCCGTCGGGGCGCTCCTGCTGGGTCACCGGCGTCCTCGCGCGCGCTCTCGCTCGGCCGCGGGCTTTCGGACAAGCGCGCGCGCGATGAGGGTGGCGCGTCTCCGGGGCAGCCCGCCCCGCGCTTCCGCGACCTCGTCTCGCTGACGAAGCCGCGCATCACGCTCTTCGTCGTGATGACGGCGTTCGTCGGCTTCGTCGCCGGGCACGAAGCGGCCCGCTCTCGGGGCTGAACGCCGCGCTCCTCTTCCACACGCTCGCTCGGCACGGCCCTCGTCGCCTCGGGGACGAGCGCGTTCAACCAGGTCTAGGAGATCGCTCTCGACGCGCGGATGGCGCGCACGGCGACGCGGCCGCTCCCCGTCGGGCCGCCTCTCGCCGCGGGCGGCGCTGCGTCTTCGCCGGCGCCCTCTCCGTCGCCGGCATCGCCGAGCTGGCTCTCTTCGTGAACCCGGATCACCGCGCCCTCGCGGCCGCGTTCACGCTCCTCTCGTACGTCGCTCGTCTACACGCCGATGAAGACGCGTTCGCCCGCTCTCGACGATCGTCGGCGCCGTCCCGGGCGCGCTCCCGCCGCTCGGCGGCTTCACGGCCGTCCACGGGCTCGATCGCGGCTGCCCGGGCTCGCGCTCTTCGCGATCCTCTTCGTCTGGCAGCTCCCCCACTTCTTCGCGATCGGCTGGCGCCACCGCGCGGACTACGCGCAGGCGGGCGTCCGGATCCTCCCGGTCGTGGACCCGACGGGCCGCGCGACGGCGCCGCCAGACGCTCCTGCTGGTCGCCGTCCTCTCTCCCGATCGAGCCTCCTCCCGTCGCCCGTCGGCACGGCGGGCTTCGCTCTACGCGCGTCGGCGCCTTCGCGTCTGACGCTCGCTCTTCCTCGCGGCGTCGCTCCGCTTCGCGCGCGAGGTCACCGACGGCCGCGCGCCGTCGCTCTTCCTCGCCTCGATCGCGCTGGCTCCCGGCCGTGCTCGTGCTCCTCGTGGCCGACCGCATCTGATCCGCCGAGCCCCTCGACCGCCCCCGCCGTCGAGGCCGACGCGCTCTCGCGCGCCTACGGCGCGCGCCTCGCGCTCGACGGCGTCTCGCTCTCCGTCGCGCCCGGCGAGATCTTCGCCCTCCTCGGGCCGAACGGCGGGGGGAAGACGACGCTCTTCCGGATCCTCGCGACGCTCCTCGCGCCCACGTCCGGGACGTTTCGTGTCGCCGGGCTGCGACGCCGTGCGCCGGCCGTGCGCGCTCCGGCGCTCTCTCGGCGTCGTCTTCCAGGTCGCCCAGTCTCGACCGGAAGCTCACGGTCCGCGAGAACCTCGCTGATCCAGGGCGCCCTCTACGGACTCGGCGGCGCGGCGCTCGCCGCGCGCATCGACGCGCTGCTCGGGCGCTTCTCGATCCTCGACCGCGCCGGCGACCTCGTCGAGACGCTCTCGGGCGGCCTCGCGCGGCGCGTCGAGATCGCCAAGGCGCTCCTCCACCGCCCGCCCGTCCTCCTCCTCGACGAGCCCTCGACCGGCCTCGACCCCGGCGCCCGGCGCGACCTCAGCGCCCTTCTCTGCGGACCTCTCGAAGGAGCGGGACGGCGCGTCCTCCTCACGACGCACCTCTTCGACGAGGCCGACGCGGCGCACCGGATCGGGATCCTCGACCGCGGGCCGGCTCGTCGCCTCGGCGCCCCCGCCGCCCTGAAGGCGAAGGTCGGGGGCGACGTCATCACCCTCGAGACGCGCGAGGACGCGGGCGGCGCGCCGCGCCCTCGCGGCCGAGATCGGCGGCGCGCTTCGGCGCCGGAGGCGGGCCACGTCTCGGCCGTCGGCGGCGCCGTGCGCCTCGAGCGGGCCCGAGGCGCACGACGTTCGTCCCCCGGCTCGTCGAGGCCTTTCCCGGGCCGCTTCCGCTCGCTGACGCTCGGCGCCCCGTCGCTCGAGGACGTCTTCATCGACGCCACGGGCCGGCGCTTCCGCGAGGACGAGGCCAGCCCCGCCGGAGGCCGCGTGAGCGCCGGCGCTCGCGCTCGCGAAGCGCGAGCTCGTCCGGTTCGCGCGGCAGCAGAGCCGCGTCGTCGGCGCCGTCGCGCCGCCGATCCTGATGTGGCTCCTCGTCGGCTCGGGCTTCGAGCGGCTCGTTCCGCCCCGCGGGCGCGGGCCCGGCCAGCGCGCCGGCGTCGCTCGCCTACTTCTTCCCCGGCACCGTCGTCCTCGTCGTCCTCTTCGCGGCGATCTTCTCCACGATCTCCGTCATCGAGGACCGGCGCGAGGGATTCCTGCAGGGCGTCCTCGTCTCCCCGGCTCCGCCCGTTCGCCGATCGCCTTCGGGAAGGTCGCTCGGCGGGACGCTCCTCGGCCTCCTGCAGGGAGGGCCGCTCCTCGTCCTCGTCCCGTTCGCTCGGCCTTCCCGTCGACGGACGGCGCGCTCGCGACGGCGGGGCGTGGTCCTCCTCGGCGCTCGCCTTCGCGCTGACGTCCCTCGGCTTCCTCATCGCCTGGTCGCTCGAGTCGACGCAGGGCTTCCACGCGATCATGAATCTCTTCCTGATCCCGATGTGGCTCCTCTCGGGCGCCTTCTTCCCGGCGAGCGGCGCTCCCGCGTGGCTCCGCGCCGCTGATGGCCGCGAACCCGCTGACGTACGGCGTCGCCGCGCTCCGGCGCGCCCTCGGAGGCGCGCGCCCGACCTCCCGGGCGCCGGCCTCTCGCTCGCGGTGACCGCCGCCTTCGCCGCCGGACTCTTCGCCGCCGCCGACGGCCGTCGTCGCGCGGATGCCGAACGGCCCGGATCGGGGCAAACTCCGCCCATGAAGGCCCCCGCCGACGCCGCGCCCCCGGCCGCCCCGGCCCGCCGGTTTCCCCGGCTTCCCTTCGCGCTCGCCGGGCTGGGCTTCCTCCTCTCCTTCTCGATCCTCGTCTGGGCCATCCATCTCCGGAACACCGTCGTTCGCCAGGCCGCCGCCGCCGGGCTGCCCCGCCTCGCGCTCGTCCCGCCGTTCGACGCCGTTTCCGAGCAGGGCACGCGCGTGACGCGCGCTTCCTACGAGGGCAAGGTCTGGATCGCCGATTTCATCTTCACGAGCTGCGGAGGGATCTGCCCGGTCATGACCTCGCGGATGAAAGCGCTCGCGGCCGACCTCAGGAACGAGCCGGACGTCCGCTTCGTCTCCTTCTCGGTCGACCCGGATCGGGACACCGTCGAGGCGCTCGCCCGCTACGCGAAGGAGGCGGGAGCCGACCCGTCGCGCTGGAGCTTCCTCAGGACCGGCCGCGACCGGATCCGCGCCCTCGCCCGCGACGGCTTCAAGCTCCCCGTCGAGGACGCCGACCCGTCCGGCGCCGAACCGATCCTCCACTCCTCGCGATTCGTCCTCGTCGACGCCGAAGGGACGATCCGTGGCTGGTACGACAGCGAGGACGCCGGGAAGAGGGTCCTCCTCGCGAAGGACGCGCGCCGCCTCGCCGCCGACGCGGCGGGAGCCCGGTGACCGTCCGCGACCTCCCGACGCTGAACGCCGCGCTGAACGCGACGAGCGCGGCGCTCCTCGTCCTCGGCTGGTTCCTGATCCGGGCGGGACGGCGCGAGGCCCACCGCCGGGTCATGACCGCGGCGTTCGCCTGCTCCGCCCTCTTCCTGGTCTCGTACCTCGCGTACCACGCGCAGGTCGGGAGCGTCCGGTTCCGCGGCACCGGCGCCGTCCGCACGGTCTACCTCGGAATCCTCGCGACGCACACGGTCCTCGCGGCCGCCGTCGCGCCGCTCGCCGTGACGGCCTTCGTCCTCGCGCGGAGAGGGCGCTTCGAGACGCACCGGAAGCTCGCGCGCTGGACGCTGCCGATCTGGCTCTACGTCTCGGTGACCGGCGTCGTCGTCTACGTGATGCTCTACCGCCTCAGCTTCGGCTGACGCGGCGCGGCGGGCGTTCCCCACCGGTCGAGGAGCTCGCGGATCCGGCCGAGCGTGACGGGCTTCGTCACGAAGTCGTCCATCCCCTCGGCCTCGCACCGGTGGCGGACGTCTTCGGAGGTCAGGGCGGTCAGCGCCACGACCGGCAGGCGCTCGCCGCCGGGGAGCGCCCGGAGCCGCTGCAGCACCTGGTACCCGTCCATCTCGGGCATCTGGAGGTCGAGGAGAACGAATCGTGAACCGCTCGCGCGCGGCCGCCTCGAGCGCCTCGCGCCCCGATCCGCACGCGACGACGTCGGCCCCCCGGGAGCGGAGCATGTGGGCGAGGAGCTCGCGGTTCTCCTCGTTGTCCTCGACGAGCAGGACGGCGGGCCTCGCCGGCACGCCGGGCGACGGGACCGGCGTCCGGGCGAGGGACCGCGCCGCCTGGAGCCGCTTCAGGATCTCCCGGGTCGTCACGTCGAGCGCTTCGTCCGCCTCGGCCCGCTGGAGAGGCCCGGACCGCTCGTCGCGCGCCCGGCGCACCGCGGCGGCGATCCTCTCGACGGAGACCTCGAGATCGCGCGTCGTCAGGACGATCGCCTCGGCCGCCGCTTCCCGCGCCTCGGCGAGAGCGCTGCGGGCGGCCGCGAGCTCGCCCGCCAGCCGCCGCCTCGACGCGGCGTCGACGAGGAGCACGTCGGCGCCGCCGCCCGGGCGCGCCGCCGCCACGACGTGCACGGGCCGCGGATCACCGTCCGGGGTCACGAGCGTCTCGTCGAACTCCGCCGGCTCGGGAAGCTCGCCGGCCCGGCGGCGAAGGAGCGCGAGCGCGCGGAGATCGCGCCGGAGATCCTCCGGCAGGACCTCGGCCCGCTCGACGTCCATCCCCTCGAGGACCTCGACCCGCCGCCCCGTCCACTCGGCGAAACGGCGGTTCACCGACTCGATGCGGCCTTCGCCGTCGAGGCCGAGGAGTCCCGCGGGCGACCGCGTCGAGCAGGCGTTCGTGCCGGTCGTCGAGGCCGGCGAGCCGGGTCTCGACGAAGACGAGGGCGACCTCCACGACCTTGCCGTACCGGAGGAGGGGCACGAGCGCGCAGACGGCGTCGGCCCGGCGGCCGACCGTCGCCGTTGACCGCGGTCCGCCGGACGCCGCGCGACCTCCCCGTCTCGAACGTCCTCTCGATCTCGGCGAGGAGCTCGCCCTCCTCTTCGGCGGGCACGATCTTGCCCGCGAGGGAGGCCCCCTCGACTTCGCGGCCGCTCAGCCCGAACAGCCGCTCGGCCCCGCGTTCCAGTAGGAGAGGCGCCCGCTCCGGTCGACCGAGCAGACGGCCACCGCCTCGGCCGCGTCGAGAGCGGGTCCGAACGCCGTCCTCGCCGACGGGGCCGGAGCCGCTCCGCGCGGGGCTTCGGTCGGTCCCTTCTCACGAAGCGCTCCCGCCACGAGAAGGGCGACGGCCCCCGCGACGACGAGGGCGGCCGGGATGACGGCATGCCGCGCGAGACCGGTCCCGAGAGGGCGGCGCCGCCCAGCGAGCAGCGCCACCCCTCCCGCGGCCAGGGCGACGAGCGTCAGAATACGGGGGAACGCCACCCGGCGATCTTAATCACGAACGGGGAGAGGGCGAAGCGGCGATGGCGGAAGGCGCGGGACCGACCTGGGCCGACCTCCTTCGGAGGCGCCGGATGCTCTCTCGGGGCCCGAATACCCCGCATTCGAGGCCGAGGAGCTCCTCGCGCGCGCCGCCGGCCGCCCGCGCGCGTGGTTCCACGCCCGGCGGCGGGAGACGGCTGTCCCGGCGGACGCGGCCGCGTTCCGGGCCCTCGTCGCGCGGCGCGCCGCCGGCGAGCCGCTGCAGTACCTCCTCGGCGAGTGGGAGTTCCTCGGCCGGACGTTCTCGGTCGACGCGCGCGCGCTCATCCCCCGCGGCGAGACGGAAGGCGATCGTCGAGAGGTCGCGCCGGAGCGCCGCGCCCGCGGCCCGCGCCATCCTCGACCTCGGGACGGGCAGCGGCGTCCTCGCCGTCACGCTCGCGCTCGAGCGGCCGTCGCGCCACGTCGTCGCGCCTCGACCGCTCGCCGGCGGCGCTCTCCCTCGCCGCCGCGAACGCGCGCCGGCACGGCGTCGCCGCGGCGTCCGCCTTCTCGCGTCCGACTGGCTCGACGCGCTCGGGCCCGCGGCCCGCTTCGACCTCGTCGTCGCGAACCCGCCGTACGTCCCGCTGGAAGGACGCGCCGCACCTCTCGAAGACCGTCTCGGACTACGAGCCGGCGCTCGCGCTCTACGGCGGCGACGGACGGCCTCGACCCGCTGCGCACGCTCCTCGCGACGCTGCCCGCCGTTCCTCGAGCGCGGGCGCCCCGTTCGTCTTCGAGTTCGGCTACGGCCAGGCGAACGACGTCAGCGCGCTCGTCGAGGCGTCCGGCGCGTTCCGCCTCGAGCGCGTCCGCCTCGACGCGGCGGGAATCCCGCGGCACGGCGACCGGCCGTCCGGAGCCGCTAGACTCGCGCGTCCCATGGACGCGTTCCTCCTCCGCGGCCCCGTCCGGCTCGCCGGCACCGTCGCCGCGAGCGGCGCCAAGAACGCCGCCCTCCCCGCGCTCGCGGCGGCCCTCCTACGCGGAGCCGCGTCTCGCTCGACGGCGTCCCCGACGTCGCGGACGTCCGGACGATGCGGCGCTCCTCGCGCGGCGTGGGCGTCGCGGTCGCGCGCCCGTCGCCCGGGCGCCTGTCCGCTCCGCGCGGACCGGGTCACGTCGACCGAGGCGCCCTACGACCTCGTCCGGACGATGCGCGCGTCGATCCTCGTCCTCGGCCCGCTCCTCGCCCGCTTCGGCGAGGCGCGCGTCTCGCTCCCCGGCGGCTGCGCGATCGGCGTGAGACCCGTCGACCTGCACCTCATGCGCGCTCGAGGCGATGGGGGCGCGCGATCGCCGTCGAGAAGGGGTACATCCACGCGCACGTCTCGCGCGTCTCCCCGGCGCGCGGGCGCCTCACGGGGGCGACGATCTCGCTTCCCGCTACCGACGGTCACCGGCACCGAGAACGTCCTCTTCGCGGCGGCGCTCGCCCGCGGGACGACCGTCATCGAGAACGCCGCGCTCGAGCCCGAGGTCGAGGACGCGGCGCGCGCTCCTCGTCGCGGATGGGGGCGCGGATCGCGGGCGCGGGGACGCCGACGATCACGGTGGACGGCGTCGAGCGCTCGGCGGCACCGGCGAGACGCCGCACGCCGTCGTCCCGGACCGCATCGAGGCCGGGACGTACCTCGCCGCCGGCGCGATCACGGGCGGCGACGTGACGGTCACGAACGCCCGCCCCGCCGACCTCGAGGCGTTCCTCGACGCCCTCCGGCGCGCGGGCGTCGAGGTCGAGGCCGGGGCGGACGGCGTCCGCGTCCGGCGGACCGGCCCGCTCCGCGCGACGGACATCACGACGGCGCCGCACCCGGGCTTCCCGACCGACCTGCAGGCGCAGTTCCTGGCGCTCATGACGCAGGCCGCAGGGGACGTCGCGGATCGTCGAGACGATCTTCGAGAACCGCTTCCTCCACGTCCGCCGAGCTCCTCCGCCTCGGCGCCGACGTGCAGCTCGAGGGCCGCACGGCGGTCGTGCGCGGCCCGACGCCGCTCGAGGGCGCGCCCGTCACGGCGTCCGACCTGCGCGCCTCGGCCGCGCTCGTCCTCGGCGGGCCTCGTCGCGAAGGGCGAGACGCGCGTCCGGCGGATCTACCACCTCGACCGGGGCTACGCGGGATGGACGTGAAGCTCCGGAGCGCTCGGGGCGCCGCGGTCGAGCGGATTCCGACGGATAATCCGCCCGTGGCCAGCGAGACTGCCGTTCGACCCCACGTGCCTCTTCTGCCGGATCGCCCGGCGACGAGATTCCCTCGACGAAGATCGCGTTCGAGAACGACGACGTCCTACGCGTTCCACGACGTCGCGCCGAAGGCGCCGACGCACGTCCTCGTGGTACCCGAAGGCGCACGTCGCGAGGCTCTCCGCGGCGTCGCCGGCCGACGCGCCGAGCTGGCGCGCCTCCTCGTGGCGGTCGCGAGGATCGCCGGACGCTCAGGCCGCGCGACTACCGCGTCGTCATGAACGACGGCGCCGACGCCGGCCAGAGCGTCTACCACCTCCACTTCCACCTCCTCGCCGGGCGCTCGTTCGGCTGGCCCCCCGGCTGAGGGCCCCCCGGCTGAGACACGCGCTCTCGCGCTCGCCGCGCTCCTCGCCTCCCCGCCGCTCGCCGCCGCCGAGGAGCCGGACCTCGCGCGCGCAGCGCCGCCGCCGCGGCGCGCGCCGGCGAGTGGAGCCGGACGCTCGAGCTCCTCGGCGCGCCTGAAGCAGGCCGACCCGGAGCGCTACGCGGACGGCCGATTCGACTACCTCGCCGCGCGGGCCCTCGCCTCGACCGGCCAGACCGACGCGGCGCTCGCCCGCTTCGAGCGCTTCGTCGTGCCGGCGGACCTCTTCGACGTTCCCGCGCGTCTCGCCTCCGGCCCGCTCCTCTTCGCGGCCGGAGACGGCCTCGGCGCCATCGACCTCCTCCTGCCGCTCCTCCAGCGCAAGGGCGGCGCTTCGTGGCGCGGCGCGCGCTCCGCATCGCTCTCGACGCGCTCGAGACGCGCCTCGACGCGGCGACGCTGGCCCGCCTCGTTCCGCGCGCCCCCCGGCCGCCCCGCGCGAGCGGCGCCGCCTCGCGGCGCTGCGCGCCGAGGACCTCGAGCAGTCCGGGCGACGCAGGAGGCCGCGGCGCTGCGCGAGGACATCCTGCGTGAGGCGCAAGCGCGACGACGCGGCGGCGATCGTCCTCGCGCGCGAGATGCGCGGCGCGCGAGCCGAAAGACGTGCCCGACCGGCTCCTCCCCCTCCTCATCGAGACGGCGAAGGCGCAGCGGGACCTCGACCTCGCCGAGCGGCTCCTCGCCGAGCGGGACCGGCGGGCGCAGGCCGGCGCCGACGCCGCCGCGCGCTCGCGGCCCGCTTCGACCTCGCCCGCCTGCGACGCCTCGCGCGGCCGGTTCGCCGAGGCCGCCGCCGGATTCCGCTCGATTCTCGACCTGAGCCCGCCCGCGAGAAAAGGCCGCCGAAGCAGAAGGACGACTCCCCCGGCACGGCCGGCTTCTTCGCGCGCGTCCGGTTCAACCTCGGCGCGACGCTCGAGAAGCTGAACGATCCCGACGCCGCCGCGAGGGAGTTCCAGCGCGTCGAGGCCGGCCGCGTCGGGCCCGTCGCGGCTCGCCGCGCTGCAGCGCGCGCGCCTCGAGCTGCGGCGCGGGCACCTCGACGGGGCCGAGAAGATCCTCCGGGAGCCCGCCCTCGCGAAGGAGCCGGGCCGCATCGAGGGCCTCATCCATCTCGCCGAGCGCCGCGCCGAGACCGGCGACGGGCCCGGCGCGCGGCGCGCCCTCGCGCCCGTCGAGGCGCTCGCCCAGGCCCGCCGGCTGCCCGAGCCGTGGCGCTGCGAGCTGCCCTTCTGGCGGGGCCGCGTCGCGGAGGCCGTCGGGCGACGTCGCGCGGCGCCCTCGCAGGGTTACGCCGACCTCCTCGCCGGCGCCCCGTACGGCCCGCCGGCGAGCGGGCGCGCGCGCGGATAGGCGCTGCCCTGCCCGAGGCCCGCGCGCCGCCTTCCTCAGGGCGACCCAGCGCCGCGGCGAGGCGCCGCTCGCAGGCGGGGCGCGCCGCGCGCCGCGAAGCGCCGCCTCCTGCCCGGCGGCGCTTCTCGGGGACGCGGCCGCGCGCGACCTCCTGAAGCTCGCCTACCGCTCGCTGCCCGGCTACGCGGACGTGCTCCTCGCGCCCGACCTCCCGGACGACGCGCTTCCGACGCTCTGCGGAGACGCCGCCGCCTGCCGCCTCCTCCAGCTCGGGCTCGCCGAGCGAGGCCGAGCCGATCGTGCGCGACGCTTCGCCGCCTCGACACGATCCTCGGGAGCCTCGTCGCGGCGCGCCTCGCGGAGGCAGCGGACGCCGGCCCCGCGGCGCTCCAGGCCGCCGAGGCTCTGGACCGGATCGTGCCGGACGACTTCCTCCTCGAGCTCGCGCCCGCGCGCGGTCCTGCGCGCGCCTCGCCCCGCGCCCGTTCGACCGCCTCGCCGCCGAGGCGGCCGACCAGAAGCGGCGTCCCGCGCGACCTCCTCTACGCCGTCATGCGGCAGGAGAGCCGCTTCGACCGCGAGGCGGCCTCGCCGGCGGCCGCGCGCGGCCTCATGCAGCTCACGCTGCCGGCGGCCGGCGAGGCGGCGCGCGAGTTGAACGAGAGCCCGCCCGCCTACCTCCAGACCTCTACGACCCGGCGCGGTCGCTGCGCCTCGGCGCGCGGACGCTCAAGAACCTCCTCGCCGCGCTTCGACGGGGACGCCGCGCTCGCGGCCTCGGGCTACAACGCCGGGCGCCGGCCAGACCGCGCTCTGGGCGGCGGGGCGACGAGCGCCCGGTCGAGGCTCTCCTCGCGTCGATCAGCTACGTGGAGACGCGCACGTACGTCCGCCGCGTCCTCGCGAACCGGATCCTCTACCGGCTCGTCGGAGCCGCCGGGCGGCCGGCGCCGCGTCACCGGCGGTAGATGAGGACCCGCGTCTCCGCGCGCAGCTGCTCGGTCCAGCGCTCGATCTCGGCGTTGAGCTTCCGTCTCGCGCACGAGCTCGCGGATCTGCTCCGCGACCGTCCTCGTACGGCGGGCAGCGTCGCGACGCCCCGCGCGCGGCGCCTCCTCGCGGAACGGTCCGTCGTAGTAGGCGCGCAGCTCGGCGTCCGTGGTCCGGATGGCCGGGGAGAGGCGCTCCCTCACGAAGGTCTCGAGCGGCGATCCCGCGCTTCACGAACGCGGTGAGCTCCTCGCGTCGTCGCCCCGGCGCGCGCGAGGATCGCGTCGAGCGTCTCGCCGCGCTCCTTCACGACGCGCGCCTCGAGAGGAGCGCGACGCGGGCCTCGACCTCCTCGCGCTTCGGCTCGATGCCGCCCGTCTTGCGCAGCTGCGCGCTCGCGCAGGACCTCGACGACGCGGCCGGCGAGCACGCGGTCGCGGTAGGCGGCTTCGCGTCTCGCCCGCCTCGCGGCGGCACGTACCCCACCCCGACGAGCTTCCGTCAGCTCGCTCTCGAGGATCAGGTCGTCGCCGACGACGGCCGCGATCCGGTCGAGGTACGACGCCCGTCGGCGCCGGGCCGGCCGTCGAGGCCGGAGGCGCGGCCCGGCGCCGGGGCCGCCGGAGGCCGCACGGCGAAGACCAGCGCGCCGAGGCGAGCGCGAACACGCGCCGGATGCTAGCAGGGCGCCGGGTACGACGCCGCCGCGACGCGCGCTGCGACAATGGGCGCACGGGCCGCCTCCTCGTCGTCGCGACGCCGATCGGGAACCTCGACGACCTCGTCGCCCCGCGCGCGGGACGCGCTGAGCGACGGCGTCGCGTCGTCTACTGCGAGGACACGCGGCGCACCGGACAACCTCTTCGCGCGCCACGGCCTCGACGACGCCGCGCGTCTCCTGCCACGGGCACAACGAGCACGCCCGCGATCGCCGAGATCCTCGCGCGCCTCGAGGCGGGCGAGACGCTCGCGCTCGTCTCCGACGCGGGGACGCCGCTCGTCTCGGATCCCGGCGAGCGCCTCGTGGCGGCCGCGGCCGAGGCCGGCCACCGCGTGGAGGCGATTCCCGGGCCCGTCGGCCGTCACTCGCGATCCTCTCGGTGTCGCGGTTTCCCGGCGGTCCCCTTCACGTTCCTCGGGTTTCCCCCCGCCGCGGCGCGGCGAGCGCGACCGCTGGTACGCCGCGGCACGCCGCCCGCGCCGGGACCGCCGTCCTCTTCGAGTCGCCGTTCCGCGTCGTCGAGTCTCTCGAAGGCGCTCGCGGCGGCGTGGGGCGACCCCGGTCGCCCTCGGCCGCGAGCTCACGAAGCTCCACGAGGAGATCCTGCGCGGCCGCGCCTCGGAGGTGGCCGCACTCTCGAGGCCCGGCCGGGCGTCAAGGGCGAGCTCGCCCTCGCCGTCGCGCCGCCGGGGGACGGCGCGGACTGAGCCTCAGGCGGCCGAGCGGTCCTCCAGGCGGAGGCGCTCGTCGCCGGCGAGCCGCGCGTCGAGCGACGGCCAGGCGACGTCGGGCTGAGCCGCGAAGGCGTGCAGGTAGAGCGCGACGTCCCGGGCGTCGAATCCGGCCAGCGCGGCGTCCACGGCGGCGCCGACCTTCTTCGCCGGCGGCTCCGGGATCGCCCCCTCGACGGAGAGGTTCGGCCCGTCGTGGGGGAGGCCGACGGCGTCGAGAAACGCCTCGATCAGCGCGCGCGCGGGTCCGGACGAGCGCCGCCGAGAGAACGTAGAGCGACAGGTCCGCCGCCCGCTTGTCCCGGAGCGTCCGCCGCACCAGCGAAAGGCGGGTCCCTTCGGGGAGCCTCTCGAATCGCCGGAGGGGGATGTTCTGGAACGTCAGGACGGCGCCGGCGATCTTGTCCGGCACGCCGTCGTCCTCGCACGCGCGGACGACGACCTCCCGCACCTCGGCGGACGAGAGATGGCGAAAGAGCTCGTGGGCCTTCATCGGCGGGGAGGATAACCGGAAGGTCGCCGCTTCACCTCGCTCGGAAGGCTCTGCGACAATGGCAGGCTTGATCGTCCTCCATGGCGCCTGCGTCCCCGGCCTCGCGGAACCTCCGTTGACGGGCTTCTTCTTATGGGCCGAGGGGGCCGTCCCCGTGACCGAGTCCCGGGAGCGGCACCCGCGCGCCCTCGAGGCGGCGGAGATCGAAGCCGCGCTCCGCGGGGCGGGGTTCCCGCTCGCGCCGCTCCCGCGTCCGGCGCTCGCCTCGGTCGCCCTCCCCGTCCGGCACGGGCGGGCCGTCCCCACGCTGCCGGGGCTCCGGGAGACGTCGGCGTACGGTGCCACGGGCCCGGCGACGTTGAAGTGGTTCGACGTCCCGGCCCTCCGCCTCTCGGCCGTGGAGGCGCTCGACATCCTCCCCCACCTCGTCGCCTCGCTCCGGTCCCGGCCGCAGGCGCTCCACACCGGCGACGACGTCGATTTCTGGGCCGAGGTGGCGCGCTGGACGCTCGACCTACTCCTTCGGCGCCGCGTGGCGCCGACGGCCGACGGCGCGCGGCCACGATGGCGACCCGTCCTCTCGGACCCGTACGAGCGGGGCCGTTTCGCGCGTTTCGCGGCCGCGCTGCCGGCCTCGGGGCGGACGGCGGCCCTGCCGGGCGCGCCGCGCTCCGCCGAGCGCTTCCCGCCCGCCGGCGGCCGTCCTCAGGGCCTTCCTCGACGAGACGATCGACGCCGCGGCCCGGGAGTTCATCCGGGATGTCATCCCGGCCGAGCAGCGCCGCGGAAACGGGGGTCCCGAGTCCGCCGCGGTGGCCGCTCTCGCATCGGCCTCCGTTCCGCCGCTCGAGACCGATGTCCTGGCCCGCCTCTACGAGTACAGCCTGCCGCTCCTCGAGCCGCTCCCCGAAGGGGCGCTCGCGCTCTCCATCCGCGTCTTCCCGCCGCCGCCCGCGGAGCCGGAGACTCCGTGGCGGCTCCGGTACCAGCTCTCCCTCGCCGAGGACCCGTCGGTGGAGGTCGACGCGGGCGAGGTCTGGGAGAGCGCCACGCCGGGCCTCCGCCGGACCGGCCGCCTCTTCCCGAATCCGCAGGAAGCCCTCCTGGCGCGGCTGGCCAGCGCCTCCGCGCTGTCACGCGCCGTGGCGCAGAGCCTCGAGGAGCGCCACCCGGTCGGCGCGGAGCTGAGCCTCGACGAGGCCTACCGCTTCCTCACCGAGGAGGCCCCGCTCCTCACCGAGGCGGGCGTCCGCGTCCTCCTGCCGGGCGAGGGGAAGCTGACGCGGGTCGGCCTCAGGCTCCGCGTCGGGGAGGGAGGCCGCGGGACGGCGCTGACACGGTTCGGTCTCGAGACGGTCGTCGACTTCGACTGGCAGGTGGCCGTGGGTGACACGCTTCTCTCCCCCGCCGAGTTCGAGGAGCTCGCGGCGCGGAAGATCCCGCTCGTTTCGATCCGGGGCGAATGGGTCCTGCTCGACCGGGAGCACCTCGCGCGGACGCTCCGGATCTTCGACCGCCGCCCCGCCGGCCGGACCACGCTCGGCGACGTCCTGCGCCTCGCCGGCGGGCTGGACGGCGAGGGAGGCGCCTACCCGATCGAGTCGATGACGGGAGACGGCTGGCTCGGGACCTTCCTCGACCCGTCCGAGGCGCGGAAGGAGATCGCCGCGATCCGTCCCCCCGCCGCGCTCGTCGGGCAGCTCCGCCACTACCAGGAGCGCGGCGTCGCCTGGATGCGCTTTTTGACGTCCCGCGGCCTCGGGGCCTGCCTCGCGGACGACATGGGCCTCGGCAAGACGATCCAGTTCCTCGCCGTCCTGCTCGGCGCGAAGGAGTCGGGCGAGTCGATCCGGCCGTCGCTCCTCGTCTGCCCGACCTCGGTCGCCGAGAACTGGCTCACCGAAGCCGCTCGCTTCGCGCCGTCGCTCTCGGTCGCGGTCCACCACGGCCCGGAGCGGGCCGCCGGCTCGGCCTTCTCCGAGCTCCTCGGGAAGACCGACCTCCTCGTCACCACGTACGGGCTCGCCCACCGGGACCGGGCTCTCCTCCAGTCGGTCGTCTGGGAGTACGTCGCGCTCGACGAGGCGCAGAACGTGAAGAACCCGGCGGCGGCGCAGTCGCGCGCGGTCCGGGCGCTCGCCGCCCGCCGCCGCGCCGCCCTCACCGGCACGCCGGTCGAGAACCGCCTGGCGGAGCTGAAGTCGATCTTCGACTTCCTGAACCCGGGGCTCCTCGGATCCGACGAGGACTTCCGGCGGGCTTTCTCCGTCCCGATCGAGCGCCAGCGCGACCCGCTCGCCACCGAGCGGCTCCGCCGCCTCACCGGGCCGTTCCTTCTCCGGCGCGCCAAGACCGACCCCGGGGTGATCCCCGACCTCCCGGAGAAGATCGAGACGAAGGAGTACGTCGGGCTGACGCGCGAGCAGGCCGCCCTCTACCGTGCCGCGACCCGGACGCTCCTCGAGGGGATCGGCTCCGCCCGGGGCCGGAGCCGCCGCGCGAAGGTCCTGCTCCTCCTCCTACGCCTGAAGCAGATCTGCGACCACCCGGCGCTCGTCGCCGGCGAGCCGGCGACGCTTCACGGGCGGTCGGCGAAGCTGGCGCGGCTCGTCTCCCTTCTCGAGGAGACCAGCGCCGAACGGCGCCCCTCGCTCGTCTTCACGCAGTTCGCCCAGATGGGAAAGCTCCTCGTCGCCGCCCTCGAGGAGCATTTCGGGTCGGAGGTCCTCTTCCTCCACGGCGGGGTCCCGCGCCGGGGCCGCGCCGAGATGGTCCGGCGCTTCCAGGAGGACGAGGATCCCCCGCTCGTTTTCGTCGTCTCGCTCCGGGCCGGCGGTTCGGGCCTGAACCTCACCCGGGCGTCCCACGTCTTCCACTTCGACCGCTGGTGGAATCCCGCGGTCGAGGAGCAGGCGACGGACCGGGCCTTCCGGATCGGCCAGACGCAGAACGTCCAGGTCCACAAGTTCGTCTGCCGCGGAACGCTGGAGGAGCGGATCGACCGCCTCATCGACGAGAAGAAAAGCCTCGCCCGGACGATCGTCGGTCCCGGCGAGACCTGGCTCACCGAGATGTCCGACGGCGAGCTGGCCCGCCTCGTCGCCCTCTCGAAGGACGCCGTCGACCTGGAGGCCGGCGAGTGAGCCCCCGCGTCCCCGTTCCGCAGCTGTCGCTCGCCGACATCTCCCGGCACCTGCCCGGCTGGCGGGAGCGCTGGATCGCCGCCCTGCGCGCCTTCGGGTGGATCGTGCCCGCTCCGCGGGGCCGGACCGTCCGGCTCAAGATCGCGCGGGACGGGGTGGCCGCGACCGTGCGCGCCGGAGGCCCGCCGCAGCACGTCAGCTTCCGCCTCGCGCCCGTGCCGCCGCGGACCTTCGACGCGGCGATGCGGCGCCTCGCCTCGCGCGCTGCCGCCGCCGCGAGCCTGCTCGCGGGGCGCGTGCCGGACGACGTCGAGCGCGCCTTCCCGGGACGGCACCGCCTCCTGCCCTCTCACCCCGACGACGTGATCCAGTCCTGCTCCTGCGGGGCGCGCGATTTCTGCTCCCACCTGGCGGCGGTCCACGCCTCGCTCGCCGCGCGGCTCGCAAAGGACCCGCTCCTCCTCTTCGAGCTCCGGGGCCGGGACCGCGAGGAGGTCGTCGCCGCGCTCCGGAAGTACCGGGCGCTCGAGGCGCTTCCGGCGGGCGACGGAGCCGCGCCCCCCGGGGCGCGGCCCTTCCAGCCGAGGAAGCTCCGGTGCCGCTGGCCGAGGGGGTCCTCGCCCGTCCGGAGAGCTTCTTCAAGCCCGGCCTCCCTCTCGACTCGCTGGCGACCTCGCTCACCGCCGCCGACCACCCCGAGGCCGTCCTCGCGCGGCTGGGCCCGCCCCCCTTCGCCGACGAATCGGCCGCCCGCCTCCTCGCGGACCTCCACCGCGCCATCGGCCTCGGCGCCGCGGAGCGCCTGTCGGAGTGGGAATGGCGGCGCGCGAGCGGCCGCTGATCGCCAATCCGGGATCGCCGGGCGGGATCAGCGCCCCCGGGGCGCCGCCCGGGCGAGGAGCCACCCCTCGAGCAGATCGGGTCCCGACCCGCCGCCCCCTTTCACCCCCCGGTCGACGGCCGAAAGGTCCGAGAGGGCGCCGGCCAGCTCCTCCAGCGTCCACTCGAGGGACGCGAGGTAGGACTTGTGGAGGAGGAACGGGTGCCCGTCGAGGCCCGGGGCGGGGAGGCCCGCCCGCGGCGCCCTGAGCGCCGGCAGGAGGCGGTCGGCGAAAGTCCGGTAGTCGGCGCGCCGCGAGCGCTCCTCGCCGGAGCGCTCCTCGAGGGCCGACTTCACCGCCAGCATCCTCCGGAGCTCCCCTGCGAGGAGGCCGAGGATCGGGAAGAACGCGGCGTCGCCGCGCGGCCCCTTTCGCGGCGGCGCGGCCTCCTCCTTGTGGCCCCATGGCCGGAAGGCGGTGAAGTCGGCGCCCGCGAGGAGCCGCTCCAGGATCCCGAGCGCGTCGACCGGCCGCTTCTTCGCGACCGCCTCGACGAAGTCCGAGCCGTAGGCCTTCTCCTGGTGGTCCACGTGGCGGAACGCGTCCTCCGCGGTCACCCGCTTCCCGGCGGTGATGTCGATCAGCCGGTCGAGGTCGAGGAGGAAGGAGCGCGCGGCGAGATGCCCGCGCTCCGTCAGGACGTCGAAGACCTCGGGGTCGACGCGGGCGTTCCGGTCGACCGCCCGCTCGACGCCGAGCCCGACGAGCCGCGCCCGCTTCGCCTCGTCGCCCGCCGCCGAGAGGTCCGCCGACGGCCCGGCGCGCCGGAGCGCCGCGGTGGCGCCGTGCTCGGCCTCGGGAAAGACGGCGAAGACGAGAAGGCCGTTGTCGCCGGGAGCGGCCCGTTCCAGGTAAGCGACGAGCCGTCCGGCCGCCGTCTCCGCCGCCTCGCCCGAACCGGACGGCAGCGCGAGCAGCTCCTCCAGCTCCCGCGCGCGCTCGCTCCGCCGCACCCTCCCGGCGAGCCTCCGCGCCGCCTCGGCCGGCCCCTCCGACGGCTCGATCCCCGCCGCGCCGGCGAGAGCGTGGGCGCGGCGCGCGGCCCGGAGGAGCGCAGCGGAGGGGGGCGCGGCGCCTTCGGGGCGCGCCTCGGCCGCCTCGTCGAGCAGGCCGTCCAGCTCCTCGGCCGTGAGCTTCCCCTTCCGGAGGACGTCCGTGGCGTCCAGCGTGACGAGCCGGTTCGTCGAGAAGAGCGCGACCGTGGCGGCGTCGGCCAGGGCCTCCTTCACGCCGTCGCCGGAGCCGTCGTACGCCGCCACCTCTCCTTCGCGGAAGGCGGCCGAGAAGCGCGCCGTCGCGCGCCGGACCGCCTCCGCGACGATCCAGTCGTCGTCACCGGAGACGAAAAACGCGGGGGGGAGCGGCGCCTGAGAGAGAGCGGCCAGGACCGGCGAGAGCGCCCCGAACGGGTCGGGCATCCCGCGGGTGCTCATGGCCGCGGCCTAGATAAGACCCTTGTCCTGCAGTTCCTGGCAGTCGAGACAGTGGCGGGCCCAGGGCACGGCCTCGATCCGCTTTTCCTGGACCGGCTGGCCGCAGTGGACGCACGTTCCGTACGTCCCGGCGTCGAGCCGCTCGAGGGCCTGGTCGATCAGGATGAGGACCCGGCGGTCCGCCTCCGAGAGCGAATAGGCGAACTCTTTCGTGTACGCGGACGTGGCGCGGTCGACCATGTCCTGCGCCGACTCGTCCACGGTCTCGTCGGTCACCTCGCGATTCTTCGCGAGGTCCTTGAGGAGCTCATCCTTCTTCGCCAGGAGCCGTTTCCGGATCTTCTCGAGCCCATCCTTCTTGAAAGCGGTCTTGGCGGCTGCGGCGCTCTTAAGGGCCATGTGGCGTCATCCCCCGGTCACTTGGAATACGCGACGCCTTTCAGCGTCGCGACCGCCCGGTATACCTGCTCGGCCAGCACCAGGCGTGCCAATTGGTGCGGCAGGGTCATCCGGGAGAGCGGGAGGATAGCACGCGCCCGCCCGCGCAGGCGCGGGTCGAGCCCGAAGGCACCCCCCACCAGAAAGGTCACCGACGAGGGGGACTGGTCGAGCCAGCCGCGCAGCTCCCGGGCGAACTCCTCGCTCGTCCGTTCGCGGCCCGAGGCGTCGCAGAGAACGGCGAAATCGCGGGGATTCAGGGCGGCGAGCAGCCGTTCTCCTTCGGCTTTCCGGATTCGGGCGGCGTCCGGCTTCGCGCCCGGCTTTTCGTCCCGGACGACCACGACCTCCGCCGGGACGAAACGGTTCGTCCGCTCCACGTACCGGGAGATGCCGCGGGCGTACTCGGCGTCGCCGCTCTTGCCGACGAAGAGGAGGCGGATCTTCACCCCCGCCCCCGTCGCCTCTCGTAGAGCGTCTTCCGCGCGATCCCGAGGCGGCGCGCCGCCTCGGCGACGTTCCCTCCCGCCTCCTCGAGGACGAGGCCGATGTAGGCGTCCGTCAGCCGCCTGAGGCTCCAGCCCGAACGCGCCGCCTCGCCGAGCAGCGCCTCCGGATCCCCGCCGCCGAGTCGGAGGTGGTCGACGTCGACGGCCTCGGCGCCGGACGCACGCGCCTCGAGCGTCGCGCGTCGGACGACGTTCTCCAGCTCCCGCCAGTTTCCCCGCCAGGCGTGGCCGCGGAGCGCCGCCTCCGCCGCCCGCGTGAACGCGTCGGGGCCCCCCGCGCCGCGCGCCGCCGCCCGGGCCGCGGGGAGCAGGTCCTCGGCGCGCTCGGCCAGCGTCGGGAGCTTCACGGTGACGACGGCGAGCCGGTAGTAGAGGTCCTCGCGGAAGTCCCCGGTCCGGACGCGCCGCGGCAGGTCGGGCGACGCCGACGCGACGAGGCGCGCCCGGATCGGCAGCGGCCGCGTGCCGCCGACCCGCCGGAAGATCCGCTCGTCCACGACGCGCAGCAGCTTTCCCTGCGCGCGCGCCGAGACGACATCGATCCGGTCAAGGTAGATCGACCCCGCGCCCGCGCCCTCGAGAAGGCCGGGCTTTCCCGCCACCGCCCCCGTGAAGGCGCCCCGCTCGTGGCCGAAGAGCTCGCTCTCGAAGAGGTCGTCCGAGACGGCGGCGAGGTCGATCCTCACGAACGGCTCGGCCCGGCGGGCCGAGCGCTCGTGAAGCAGGCGCGCGAGCCGGTCCTTTCCGGTCCCCGGGGCGCCGAGGATCAGGACGGTCGCGTCTGCGTCGAGGCTCCGGCCGAGGCGCTCGAGCTGCCGCTTCAGCCCGCGGTGCCGCGTCGCGAAGAGGGGGGCCTCGGCGCGGCGTCGTCCGGCCATCGGACCTAGCTGAAGTGGGGGGTCAGGTCCGGCGCGTCGCCCCAGAGGCGCTCGAGGCCGTAGAAACGCCGCGCGACGTCGTGAAAGACGTGGAAGACGACGTCGCCGTAGTCGAGGAGGATCCAGGTGCCGGACTGGTACCCCTCGACCGAGAGCGGCCGCCGCCCCTCGGTCTTCAGGGCCGCCTCCACCGCGTCGGCGAGCGCCTGGGACTGCCGGTCGCTCGTGGCCGTCGCGAGGACGAAGTAGTCCGACATCGCCGTGAGGCCGGCGAGGTTCAGGACCACCAGCTTCTCGGCCTTCTTGTCGAGGAGCGCCGCGACCCCCTTCTTCACCTGGGCCGTCAGCCGGGCGTCGGCCTCGCTCGTCCGAGGGGCGCGGCCGGGGCGCGGCCGCGGAGGCGGCGGGGGACGGCGGAGCGGCCGGCCCACCCGCGCGGGGGGTGACCCGGCGGACGGTCTCGGCGATCAGGTCGTCGACGGCGCCGATCTCCGGCACGGGATGCGTCAGGGGTCCCGGTACAGGCGGTGACGCCGGACGTACGCCGCGACGCTCGGGGGAAGGCTTCCGCTGAGGTCCTCTCCCGCGGGAATGGCGCGCCTTAGCCACGTGGACGAAATTGTAACCGGCGCGTTGCCTCCCCAGAAGATCGATTTCTCCTCGGGCGCCTCGTCGAGAAACGCTCCGGGCGGCGCGAGCCGCGCCCGCATCTCGGCGCCGAGCGCCTCGGCGGTCCGGGTCCAGTCGAACGGCGCCCGGTGGACGGCGACGAACCGGTGGCCCTGGAGGATCTCGCGCCACGCCCGCCACGACTCGAACGAGACGAGAGCGTCGGAGCCGAGGACAAGGACGATCTCGGCGTCCGGGTGGAGCGCCCGCATCTGCCGGAGCGTCTCCACGGTGTACGTCGTCCCGCCGCGCGCCACCTCGAAGTCCGAGAGGCGGAAGCGCGGGTAGGGCTCGAGGGCGAGCGCGAGCATTGCGAAACGGTGATGCGAGGGGGCGGAGGGGCCCGACGGCTTGTGGGGCGGACAGTAGGCGGGGACGAAGAGGATCTCGGAGAGCCCGAGCCGCGCCCGCGCCTCCTCGACGGGCGCGAGGTGCCCCCTGTGAACCGGGTCGAACGAGCCGCCGTAGACCCCGATCTTGGGGAGGAGCGGCCGGGCGTCGGTGTCGTCGTTCACGCGGCGGTCTCCTCGAGGCGGACGCCGAGGTGGGTCACGAGCGGCTTCAGCCCCTGGTGCGCGGCGGCGGAGATCGCGAAGAACCTCCGGCCGCGCCGGTGCGCCGCGGCCTTCACGGCGGCGAGCTGCACCGGCGTCGAGATCTCGCGCTTCGTCGCCACGAGGACCCGCTCGCGGGCGGCGAGCTTCGGGTCGAAGGCGGCCAGCTCGGCTTCGATCGTCCCGACCGCCTTCTCGGCTGAGGCCTCCGGGTCGGAGACGTCGAGGGACGAGGCGTCGACGAGGTGGCAGAGGAGGCGCGAGCGCTCGACGTGCTTCAGGAACCGGATGCCGAGGCCGTGCCCGTCGTGAGCCCCTTCGATGAGGCCCGGAATGTCGGCGGCGACGAACGTCCTGAAGCGGTCCCACGAGACGACGCCGAGGTTCGGGACGAGCGTCGTGAACGGGTAGTCGGCGATCTTCGGCCGCGCCGCGGAGATCGCCGCGATCAGGGTCGACTTCCCGGCGTTCGGGAGCCCGACGATCGCGACGTCGGCGAGGAGTTTCAGCGTCAGGAGAAGATCGAGCGTTTCCCCCTTCGTCCCCGGGTCCGCCCGGCGCGGCGTCCGGTTCGTGGAGGTCGCGAACCGGGCGTTTCCGCGCCCGCCGCGCCCTCCCTTCGCCACGACGAGGCTCTGGCCGGCCTGGGTCAGGTCCCCGAGCGTCTCGCCGGAGCCGGAATCGACGACGAGCGTCCCGACGGGGACGGCCACCTCCAGTGGCCTTGCCGTTCGCGCCGTGCCGGTTCGCCCCCTTCCCGTGGCCGCCGCGGCCGGCGACGAATCGCTTCGTGAACCGGAACGGATAGAGAGTGTTCAGGTTCGAGTCGGCGGTGAGCGTCACCGAGCCGCCGTCCCCGCCGTCGCCTCCCGACGGCCCCCCCTTCGGCACGAACTTCTCGCGCCGGAACGCGACGCAGCCGTTCCCGCCGTCGCCCCCGGCGACGTGGATCTGGGCTTCGTCGATGAACATGGGTGCGGGGCGTCCCCGCCCGGGTCACTCAGCCGCGGGAGTTGCCGGGGTGACGGAGACGAACCTCCCGAGGCGGCCCTTGTCGTGGAAGTTCACGACGCCGGTGACCTTGGCGAACAGACTGTCGTCCTTCGCGCGCCCGACGTTCGCGCCTGCCTTGAGCGGCGTGCCCCGCTGCCGGACGAGGATCGAGCCGCCCGAAACGAGCTGCCCGGCGAAGCGCTTGACCCCGAGGCGCTGGCTGTTGCTGTCCCGCCCGTTCCGAGAGGAACCCTGCCCCTTTTTGTGTGCCATGACGGTTTCTCCGCGGCCGGATCAGGCCGTAATGCTGGCGATGCGGATCTCGACGAGGTTCTGCCGGTGCCCCTGGGAGCGCTGGTAACCCTTCCGCCGCTTCTTCTTGTAGATGAGGACCTTCGGCGCGCGCATCTCCCGGACGACGACGCCCTTGACCGATGCGCCCGCCACGACCGGCGAGCCCAGGTGGAGGCCGTCCTCCCTGCCGATCGCGAGGACCTCCGGAAGGGTCACCTCGGCGCCCTTGGCGAGAGGCTCTTTCGTCAGCCGCTCGACGCGCACCACGTCCCCCTCGGCGACGCGGACCTGCTTCCCTCCGGTTCGGATCACTGCGTACATGGCTTCTCCTGAAACCCCGACCACAAAGCGGTCAAAAGGGCCGCTGAAAATACCAGAGCGTCTTTCCCCTGTCAAAACAGCGAAACCGGGTTCAGGACTCGCTCACGTCGTCGGAAAGCTCGTTCGTATCCGCCTGGCCGGCCCCCTTCGGAAAGTGCGCGGCGAGCGCCGCCCCGACCCGGTCGACGGCGGCGACGATCCCCTCGGTGAATCTCCCCTCGGCGAAGAGCGCCGCCGCCGCGTCCCGCGCCTCCAGCCAGAAGGCGTCGCCGACCCGCTCGTGGATCGCGCGGTCGCCGACCACGGCGAACGCCCGCTCCTCGGGCGCGATGAAGACGAGGCAGCCGGTCCGATTCACGGTCTTCTCCATTCCAAGCCGGACAAAGGTCTTTTCGGCCTCGGCGCGGGCGTCCGCCACCCGGCCGTGCTGAAGGTGGATCCGGATCTCCCCGAAGCCCTTCTCCTCGGCGCGGCGGATCGCTTCCACGATCGCCCGCCGGTCGAGGCTCTCGAAGAAGTCCCGCGCGCCCTCCTTCGCCATCGTCACCTCACCAGCGTCCGCTCGCGCCGCCGCCGCCGAACGACCCGCCTCCGCCCGACCAGCCGCCCCCCCCGCCTCCGCCGAACCCGCCGCCGAATCCGCCTCCTCCGAAGCCGCCTCCCCCGATGTACCAGTACTTCCTCCGGCTCCCGCCGAAGAGGATCGGCAGGACGACGAAGACGAGGAGAAGGACGACCCAGAGCGGAATCCCCTCGTCGCGCCGCCCCCTCCGCGGCGTCCGGTCCGTTCCTTTGTACTCCCCCTTCGTCGCGGAGATCGCGCCGTCCACGGCGGCCCGGATGCCCCCGTCCCAGTCCCCTTTCTCGAACCTCGGGATCGCCTCGTTCTGCAGGATCCGGCCGGCGAGCGCGTCGGGAAGCGCTCCCTCAAGGCCGTAGCCGACCTCGAAGCGGGCCGCCCGCGATTCGGGAAAGACGAAGAGAACGAGCCCGTTGTTTCGCTCCTTCTGTCCGGCGCGCCAGGCGCGGGAGACGGCGACGGTCCACTCCTCCAGCTCCGTTCCTTCCGGGAGCTTCCGGTCGGTGTAGACGAGGAATTCGCTCGACGTCGCGGCCTGGAAGGAGGAGAGCTGCTCCTCGAGGGCGCGGACGGTTCCTCCGGCCAGGATGCCCGCGTGATCGGTGACGTGCCGGGTCGGCGCCGGCGGAATCGCCGGGGAGGCCGCCGCGAGCGGCGCGAGGAGCGCGCCGGCGAGAAGAAGCCCGGGGACGAGGCGTTTCATCGACGGACCTGCGGGGGAGTGCCGGCGCCGGCGGCCTGGGCCGGGCCGCCGCCTCAGAACTTCACGGCCGGCGGCTTCTCCGCGCCCTCGGTCGCCTTGAAGTAGGGCCGGTCCTTGAAGCCGGCGAAGCTGGCGACGATGACGGTCGGGAACGAGCGCCGGAGCGTGTTGTACGCCTGCGTGGCGTCGGTGAAGTCCTTCCGGGCGACCGCGATCCGGTTCTCGGTCCCTTCCAGCTGCACCTGCAGGTCGCGGAAGTTCTGATTCGCCTTCAGCTCGGGGTACTTCTCCACGGAGACGAGGAGGCGTGCGAGCGCGCCGCCCAGCTGGTCCTGCGCCTGCTGGTACTTCGCGAAGGCCTCCGGGTCCTTGACGGTGTTGGCGTCCAGCTTGACCTGCGTCGCCGAGGCGCGCGCCTTGATGACCGCCTCGAGGGTCGACTTCTCGAAGTCCGCCGCGCCCTTCACGGTCTCGACCAGGTTCGGGATCAGGTCGAGCCGGCGCTGGTACTGGTTCTCCACCTGCGCCCACTTGGCGGTGACGCTCTGGTCCGCGACGTTCAGCCGGTTGTACGCCCCGACGGCGAGGCCTCCGAAGACGAGGACCCCGACGAGCACGAGGACGAGACAGCCGAGACCGAGGCTCTTGCCCATGACGTCTCTTGACCTCCGGAGCCGCGGATCGTATCAAGACGCCGTGAAGCGTCCGCTCGCTCGCCGCCCGCCCAGCTCCTCGAGGAGGCGCGGCGGGAGGTAGGCCTTCAGCTCGGCGCGGCCCAGCGCGGGGTCTCCTTCCGTCTCGACCTCGGCGAGCCCCGCCTTCTTCATCGGGACCTCGACGTCCCGCCGCCCCGCCACCAGCCGGCCCAGGAGGCGGCCGAAATGGGGCTGGTGGCCCACGAGGAGGACGCGCTCCGGCGCCGAGGTGCGACAGCTCGCGCAGCACCTCCTCGGATCGGCGTTCGGCAGGAGGCTGCGGGTCTCAGCGATGTCGCCGTCGAACCCGCACGCCTCGACGACCGGCTCGGCCGTCTCGTGCGAGCGGACGAGCGGGGAGACGAGGACGGCGTCGTAGTCGGGGTCCATCCGCGCGATCGCCTTCGCGACGGCCTTCATCCGCTTCCGCCCGGCCTCGGTCAGTCGCCGGTCGCCGTCGCGCCCCGACGGCGAAACGTCTTCGGCCTCGGCGTGCCGGAGCAGGTGGATCAGCATCTCAGTCGGCCTCCAGGTCGCGCGCCAGCTCCTGTCGCGTCTGGGCCGGCAGCTCGACGCCGGCATGGTACGCCGGGTGGTCGACGCCGAGGACGACGGGACCCTTCCCCGAGGCGAGCGCCTTCGCGGCCAAGGGCTCGCTCCCGACCGGAAAGCGGAGATACTGGACGGCGGCGATCCGGTCCTCGCGCGACTGTCCCTCGAGGAAGACCGCCCAGACCTTCCGCCCGCCCGCCTCGAGAAAGAGATGGCGCCCGGTCGTGAGGCCGATCAGTCCGTCCAGCTCCGGCTGGATCCGCCGCTCTTCGGTGATCTCGATGAGGAGCGTCGCCGAAAGCTCCCGGTCGCGCGGGAGGAGCTCGTTGTAGACGTCGATCTCCTGCTGGACCGCGTCCGGCTTCACGATCCGCTCGGCCCGGCACATCTCCTGGATCTGATTCAGGACGGTGAGCCGGTTCTCGAAGACGAGCGACATCTTGGGCCCGAGGAGGATCCGCCGGCGCGCCTTGGTCTCGATGACGCTCTTCCGCCAGTCGTCGCGGATCAGCTCGTACTCGTGGAGGTTCTTGACGTCGGACGGTTCGATCTTCTTCATGGGGCGATCCCGTAGGCGTCCCTCAGCACCTCGATCGGGTGCTTCACCGGGCGGCCCATGCCCTGCCTGATCTGGACGCCGGCGAGGGCGCAGTCCGAGGAGACGACGTCGGCCTTCGCGTCGGCCAGGCCGTCGAAGAGCTTCTTCCCGACCTTCATCGACTCGTCGAAGTACTCCGCCTTCATCGCCCAGGTGCCGTCGTGGCCCGAGCACTTCTCGACCATCGTCACGGCGGCGCCCGTCAGCGCGAGGAGGTCCCGCGACTTGTAGCCGATGTTCTGGACCTTCAGGTGACAGGCCAGGTGGTAGGCGACCGACCTCGGCGCCGCCGGGAAGCGGAGGTCGAGCTTCCCCTTCGCCTTGAGCTCGACGAGGAACTCCCCGAGGTCGCGCGTCGCCTTCGCGACCGCGGCGACGCCGTCGTCGGCGCCCGGGAGCCACGTGTATTCCTTCTTGATCATGAGCGAGCAGGAGGGGCCCGGCGTCACGACGGTGTACCCCTTCTCCACCCACGGAAGGAGGCAGGCCACGACGTCCGTCCGCGCGGCTCCGGCCGACGCCGTGTCGCCGACGTCGAAGAACGGCATCCCGCAGCAGCGCGGGTACTCGACGACCACCTCGACGCCGTTCCGTTCCAGCACCTGGACGGCTGCCTTCCCGATCTCCGGGCGGTTCCACTCGACCGAGCAGGTCGGGTAGAAGACGACGCGGGCGGTCGGCTCGGCCGGGAGGTCGGGCTTCGGCCGCTTCCGGAACCAGGCGGTGAACGTCTCCCCGACGAAGCGCGGCAGCTCCTTCTTCGCGGAGATCCCGAGCGCCTTCTCCATCGCCCAGCGGGCGACCGGGAGCGTGTTGACGAAGTTGGCCAGGGGCGCCATCGGGCTCGAGAGCTTCCCGAGCCGGTCGGGGTTCGAGAGCATCCGCTCCCGGAGCGGCAGGCCCCTCTCGTCCATCCGGACGCGGCGCGCCTCGAGGACGAGGTGCGGGATGTCGACCTGCCAGCGGTGCGGCGGGATGTACGGGCAGTGGGGCAGGCAGAGCTTGCACTCGTAGCAGAGGTCGACGAAGTCCTCGAGGACCTTCGGGGAGAGCTTCGTGGCCTCCCCGTCTACCTCGGGCACGTCGAGCCCCTTGAAGAGGACGTCGAACGAGGGGCAGAGCGAGAAGCAGCGCCGGCAGCCGTGGCAGATGTCGGCGATGCGGGTCAGCTCTTCCGCGAGCGTTTTCGCATCGGTGACCTTGACCGGTTGGCCGACAGCGGCCATCAGCGTGTCCTTTCTGCGGCAGAGGACCGGGCGGGGGGCGGGCAGGGACCCGGGGGCGGGCGGCGCCCCCCGGGGCCGGACGCCGGGAGCCGGGCTCTAGGCGTTGATCGTCGACAGGAGCTTCGAGAAGCGGTTCGCGTGCGACTTCTCGGCGCGCGCCAGCGTCTCGAACCAGTCCGCTATCTCGGCGAAGCCCTCCTCGCGGGCGGTCTTGGCGAAGCCCGGGTACATCTGCGTGTACTCGTACGTCTCGCCCTCGATCGCCGACTTCAGGTTCAGGTCCGTCGTACCGAACGGCAGTCCGGTCGCCGGATCGCCGGCCGCCTTGAGGTAGTCCATGTGGCCGTGGGCGTGGCCGGTCTCCCCCTCGGCGGTGTCGCGGAAGTTGCCGGCGATCTCCGGGTAGCCTTCGATGTCCGCCTTGTCGGCGAAGTACAGGTACCGGCGGTTGGCCTGGCTCTCGCCGCCGAACGCGTGCTTCAGGTTCTCGTGTGTCTTGGTTCCTTTGAGCTGAGCCATGTTCCCTCCTTCGTGGTGGAACGGACTTTAGACTCGGTATAAGAAAGATTCAAGGGGCTCTGGACATTTTCTGGACTTCATCTAAACTGCTTGTTACCGGGGAGCACTTTATCCTGCCCCCTGATTTGCGCAAGGCGGCCTCGGTCGCCGCGACGAAGTAAAGTCCGCCCATGCCCGCGAAGACCCACTACGCCGTCGTCATCATCGGCTCCGGCCCCGCCGGGCTGACCGCCGCCATTTACTCAAGCCGCGGCGGGCTGGCGCCCCTCGTCGTCGAGGGGGCGCAACCCGGCGGGCAGCTCACGACCACGACCGAGGTCGAGAACTTCCCCGGCTTCGAGCACGGCATCCAGGGGCCGGCCCTCATGGACGTGACGCGAAAACAGGCCGAGCGCTTCGGCGCCGAGTTCGTCATCGACACGGTGACGGCCGTCGACACGGCAGCCCGCCCGTTCCCCCTGACCCTCGGGAGCGGCGGAATGGTCACGGCCGACGCCGTCATCGTCGCCTCGGGCGCCTCGGCGAAGTACCTCGGCCTCCCCGCCGAACAGCGCCTGCTCGGCTACGGCGTCTCGGCCTGCGCCACGTGCGACGGCTTCTTCTTCAGAGGGAAGGAGGTCGTCGTGGTCGGCGGCGGGGACACCGCGATGGAAGAGGCCACGTTCCTGACGAAGCTCTGCGCGAAGGTCTGGCTCGTCCACCGTCGGGACGCCTTCCGCGCCTCGAAGATCATGCAGGAGCGCGTCCTCTCGAACCCGAGGATCGAGATCCTCTGGAACAGCGCCGTAACCGACATCCTCGGCGAGCCGGGCGGCTCCGGCTTCGCGAGCGGCGTGAAGGGCGTCGTCGTGAAGAACCTCGTCTCGGGCGCGTCGCGGACGATCCCCGTCGCAGGCTACTTCGCCGCGATCGGCCATCAGCCGAACACCGACATCTTCAAGGGGAAGCTGGAGATGAACGACGCGGGCTACCTCAGGATCCAGCACCCCTCCACGCGGACCTCCGTCGAGGGGATCTTCGCGGCGGGAGACGTCGCCGACTTCGTCTACCGCCAGGCCGTCTCGGCCGCCGGCGAAGGCTGCAAGGCCGCCATCGACGCCGAGAGATGGCTGGGGGCCCGGGGAATCCACTGAGTCCGGGGAGACCGGAGGGTCAGGAGGGGCTCTTCGCCGTCTCCAGGAAGCTCTCCAGCGTCGCGAGCCATTCGAGCCTCGTGGCGCGGAAGCGCCGCTCGTACTCGCGCACCTTCCGTCTCCCGGCGCTCCAGACGTCGGACGGGGGCCTCTGGCCGCGGGCCTTCGCCGCCCGGAGCTCGCCGTGCCGCGCGTAGGCCTCCTTCCAGAGCCGCAGGGCCTCGTCCACGCGGGCGCGGCCCCGCTCGAGGCCGGCCCGGAGCTCGTCGGCGACCTCCGGCCGGCGTCCGCGCCAGCCGCTCGTCGGCCCGCTCCGCGAGGACGGCCAGCTTCGCGTTCTCGATGACGGGCGGCGGCGTCACCCGGAGGTTCCGGGCGAGGCCGGAAAGGCTCATGGCCCGGATGCACCACTTGTTCGGGTCCCACTGGTACCAGCGGATGCCGTTCCGGAAGTCCGACGGGAACCGGTGGTGGAAGTTGTGGAAGCCCTCGCCATGGGTGAAGAAGGCGAGGAACCAGTTGTCGCGCGCCGAGTTCTCCGTGGAGTAGGGGCGGGAGCCCCAGAGGTGGGCGACGGAGTTCACGCAGAACGTCGTGTGGTGGACGAGGACGATCCGGAGGAAGCCACCCCAGAGGAGGCCGCCGAGCGGCCGGCCGAACATCGCGCCGACGAGCGTCGGCAGGCCGAGCCCCAGCCCCACGCCGAGCGCGCGGTACCACCGGTGCTGCCACATCACGCGCGGGTTCGCGAGGAGGTCCGGGACGTTCTCGAAATTGGCGTCCTTCGGCTCCTTGTAAAAGACCCAGAGGATGTGGGCCCAGAGCCCGCCCCGCTGGATGTTGTACGGGTCGCCGTCCGTGTCGACGAAGCGGTGGTGGTTCCGGTGGTCCCGGGACCACCGGAGCGCCGAGTTCTCGAGCGCGAACGCGCCGAAGAAAAGGAGCACCGCCTCGGCCGCCGGGTGGCACTCGTACGTCCGGTGCGAGAAGCAGCGGTGGTAGCCCGACCCGATCGCGACCCCGACCGTCATGAAGAGCACGGCGCAGAGCGCCGGCTCCCACCACGCCACGCCGTACCGGGAGGCATAGAGGGCCGTTCCCGCGATGCCGGCCACCGGGCTCAGCAGTAGGAAGAGGATGTTCGTCCAGTCGCGCTCGCGGGTCTGCATTAACGCATCCTACAACGGCGCGGCCGCCGGCGCTCCCGGAATCCCGGGATCAGGAGGTGGCGGGCCGCGTCCGGCCGGCCGCCTGAAGGACGGAGAAGCGCGCCCGTTCTATGATCGGCTCCGGCGTCGTGCGGAGATTCCCGGCCAGCCCGGCGAGCGCGAGGGCCCGGATGAGCCACTTGTTCGGATCCCACTGGTACCAGCGCCGGCCGTTGCGGAAGTTCGACGGGAAGGCGTGGTGGAAATTGTGGTACCCCTCTCCGAGCGTGAGGAACGCGATGAGCGCGTTGTCTCTCGCCGTGCAGGCGACCGTGTAGGGGCGGGAGCCCCAGAGGTGAGCGAGAGAGTTCACGCAGAACGTCGCGTGGTGGACGAGGACGATCCGGAGGAAGCCGCCCCAGAGGAGCCCGCCGAGCGGCCGGCCGAGGAGCGCGCCGACGAGCGTCGGAATCCCGAGCCCGAGGCCGAGCGCCAGGGACCGGAACCAGCGGTGCTGCCACATCACCCGCGGGTTCGAGAGGAGGTCCGGCACGTTGTCCCAGGTGGTGCCCGGAGCCTCCTTGTGGAAGAGCCAGAGGAAATGGGCCCAGAGGGCTCCCCGCCGGATGCTGTGGGGATCGAGATCCGTGTCGGCCCAGCGGTGGTGGTTCCGGTGGTCGCGGGCCCAGCGAAGGGCCGAATACTCCATCGCCAGCGCGCCGAGAACGAGGAAGACCCCCTCGACCGCCGGGTGGCAGTCGTACGACCGGTGCGAAAAGCACCGGTGGTAGCCGGCCCCGACGGCCAGGCCGACGGCGAGGTAGAGGGCGAGGCAGAGGACGGGCTCCCACCACGTCACGCCGTACCGGGCCGCGTAAAGCGCCGTGCCTCCGACCCCGACGGCGGCAGTCACGAGGAGAAAGCCGGTGTTCGCCCAGTCGCGGTCGAGGGACGCCATCCCGAAATCGTATACCCGGGGCCGCGCCGCCGGCTTCAGAACGCCTGGCTGGAGGCGAACGTGAGAAGCCACCCCGTCCGGCCGAGCGGGTCCGGGCGGAACGCGCGCGCGATGTCGAGCCGGAGGAGCGAGTTCGAGGAGGAGCGCGGGAGCCCGAACCGGAGGCCCACCCCGGCGTCGGCGAGGCGCCAGAGGCCGTCCGGGTCGCCCCAGGAAAGACCGACGTCGGCGAAGGCCGCCGCGCCGAACGAAACGAGCTTCAGGACGTCGTAGAAGAAGACCGTTCGGAGCTCCAGGTTGCCCACGACGTGGCCGGTGCCGGAGACCGCGTGGAGATGGTAGGCGCGGAGGCCGTTCTCCCCGTCGAGATAGAACTGGACCTCCGGGTCGAGGTTCCAGCCGGAGACGGCCCCGACGCGCGCGACGAACGTGAAGCGGGGCGACTGGAAGTAGGCCCGCACGTCGAGCGTTGACGATCGCGTTCTGTGGCCCGTTCTCGTAGCGCGTCTCGCCCGTGACCGTCGCGGTCGAGAAGCCGTGCGGAAGGAGGGTCCCCATGCTGCCGCGCGCCAGGACCCGCGCGGCGCCCGTCGCGCCGAACACCTCGGGAGAGAAGTCCAGCTCGAAGCGCCCGACCGGCGCGAGGTTGATGTCCTCGAGGCGGCCGATCTTGTCGACGTCGACCCGCTGGATCCAGCGCCGGGCGTCCCGTTCCACGGCGGCCCCGAGGAAGAGGAACCGCCTCGGAAGGCCGCCCGGCGGCGGGGGCGGACCGAAGTCCCCGGCGCCCAGGGTCGTGTAGGTCCACTCGCCCGAAGCGAGGAGCCGGATCGCCGAATTCGCCGTGGCCTTCTTCAGCATCCCCCCCTCGGCGCGGAAGACCGTCTGGTGCTCGATCCAGGAGGACGCCTCCTCGCCTCCCGCGTACGTCGTCGGCTGGAATCGGGCCTGGTGGTAGAAGACCCCGCCCGACCACGGCGTGTCGAGCGCGTAGAACGGCCGCTGCAGCCTCGCCTCGTAGGCGGTCCCGTCCGACAGGTCCGAGTAGAGCAGCCGGAGCAGCGTGTACGGGCGGAGAAACGCCGGATCGGCGAACGAGAACGAGCGCGAGATCCGCTCCGTCCCCTTGTCGTAGAGGAACTTCAGCTCCGCGGCCCGTGCCGGCGAGTTTCGCCTCCTCGACGCCGGCCTGGTAGGTCAGGACGCCCGCCTTCTTCGAGAGCGACCCCCGGAGGAGGAGCGTCCAGGCGTCGGCCGTCTCGACGATGACCTTCGTCCCCTCGGCGCGGATCAGGACGTACCGGAAGAGCCCGGTCGCCCGCAGGTTCCGCTCCGTGTCGGCGAGGACGTTCAGATCGAGGGGGTCCCCCACCTTGAAGAGGAGGTATTTCTCGACAGTGCTCTTCCGGCTCACGGCGTGGAGCGCGTTCGCGAGCCGGTAGGGGAAGAACGCCTCGGCCGCCTCGCTCTTCGTGAAGACGTTCTCGCTCCGGATCTCGATCTCGGTGATCACCGCCCCGCCGGCGGCCGCCGCCCCGTGCCCGGCCGCGCCCAGCGCGACGAGCGCCGGGACGAGGTGCCGGAAAAAGGCGCGAGACCGCGTGGAGACAGGCAACCGTCCCAGTGTAAGGGAAGAGGGTTCAGGTCCCGGCCCGGGTCCCAGAGGGACTCCGGCTCGCGCCGCACCTTCGCCGCCCAACGGGAGAGGACGAAGAGGTGATCCGAGAGGCGGTTCAGGTAGACGAGCGCGTGCGCCCCGACCGCTTCCTGCCGGGAGAGCGACGTCACGCACCTCTCCGCCCGGCGGCAGACCGTCCGGGCCTGGTGAAGAAAGGCCCCGACCGCGCCGCCGCCGGGAAGGACGAAGGACGTCAGCTCCGGGAGAGAGGCGTTCAGCTCGTCGATCTCCGCTTCGAGCCGTTTCGCGTGCCGCGCCTCGATGACGGGCTGCTTCGGATGCCGGTCGCCGGGGAGCGTCGCGAGGTCGGAGCCGAGGTTGAAGAGCTCGTGCTGGAGCCGCGTCAGGATGGCGTCCAGCCGCTCCCGGTTCCTCTTCGAGGCGCCCGGCGCCCGGTTCGCCTCCCGGACCAGGCCGAGGACGGCGTTCAGCTCGTCGACCGTGCCGTAGCTCTCGATCCGGATCGAGTCCTTCGAGACGCGCTGGCCCCCGACGAGGCTCGTTTCCCCCTTGTCCCCGCCGCGCGTGTAGACGCGGTTGATCCGGATCGCCATCGTCGCTCCCTCCGCGGTGGACGGAGATTACACTTCGCCGCGATGGCCGAAGCGGAGTACGGGACCGACTACCACGTCCACACGTTTCGCTGCGGCCACGCGGGGGGCGAGACGCGGGCCTATGTCGAGCGGGCCGTCGCGCTCGGCCTTTCCGAGATCGCGATCACGGACCACGTCCCGCTCTACTTCCTCCCCGGAGACGACCCCGGCCCGACGCTCGCCATGACCCGCGCCGAGCTGCCCGGCTACGTCGACGAGGTCCTCGCGCTCCGGGAGGAGTTCCGCGGGCGGATCGACGTCCTCCTGGGGCTCGAGGCCGACTACGCCGAGGGGCACGAAGAGGCGCTCGCGGAGATCCTCTCGCCCTATGACTGGGACGTCGTCCTCGGGTCGGTCCACTGGGTGGCCGGCGCGTGGATCGACGCGCCCGGCGCCGGGAAGCGGCACGAAACCGAGGGAAGCGAGTCCCTCTGGCGGGAGTACTTCCGCCTCATGGAGAAGGCCTGCGCGACCCGCCTCTTCGACGTCATGACGCACTTCGACCTCCCGAAGAAGTTCGGCCACCGGCGGCCCGAGGTTCTCGCCCCGGACGAGGCGCGGGCCGTCGCCGCGGCGCGCGCCGCGGGCGTCGCGGTCGAGATCTCGAGCGCCGGGCTAAGGAAGCCGGTCGGCGAGATCTATCCCGGGCCGGCGCTCCTCTCGCGGTTCGCCGCCGCCGGCGTCTCGGTCGTCCTCTCCTCGGACGCGCACGCGCCCGCCGAGGTCGCCTGGGGACGGGACGCGGTCCTCGCGGCGGCCCGGAGCGCCGGGATCCGCGAGCACGTCTCGTTTCGCCGGCGGGAGCGCCGCCGGCACCCCCTCCCGCCCTAGAGCAGCCGGCCGGCGAGATAAGGGTCGGCGATCTCGACCGCGAAACCGGGCGTCACGCGAAGGATGACCTGCGCGAGGCGGCAGGGCCATCCCTCGGCCGCGAGGCGGGCGGCGACCCGGTCCCAGATCCACCGGGCGAGGTTCTCCGCGGTCGGGGGCCGGCGCGAGAACTCGGCGACCTCGGCGTTCAGGTTCCGGTGGTCGAGCGGGCGGTCGACCTCCTCCTTGAGGACGCGGTCGAGGTCCGTCAGGTTCACGATCATCGCGGAGTCCGCGTCGGCCTCCCCCGCCACCGACACCTCGAGCGTGTAATTGTGCCCGTACCCGCAGGGGTTCGTCGCCTCGCCGTACGTGGCGCGGTTCCACGCCTCGTCCCGCTCCGGGTTCCAGAGCCGGTGCGCGGCGTTGAAGTGGATCGTCCGCGAGAGAAGGAGCAGCTACTTCACCTCCAGCAGCTCGACCTCGAAGCAGAGCGTCGCGCTCGGTGGGATCACGGGCGGACGGCCCGGCGCGCCGTAGGCGAGGTCCGGCGGGATGATGAGGATCCTCCGCCCGCCGACCTTCATCGTGGCGACCCCCTCGTCCCAGCCCCGGATGACGCGCCCCGCCCCGATCGGGAACGGGAACGGCTTGCCGCGGTCGACCGAGCTGTCGAACTTCTTCCCCTTGACCCCGTTCTCCCAGAGCCAGCCCGTGTAGTGCATGACGCAGGTCTGACCGGGCTGGGGCGCAGGCGCCCGTCCCGACCTTCAGGTCCTCGTACATCAGGCCCGACGGGGTCGTGATCATCTTCGACTCCTTCTTCGGATCGCCCGTTGAAGCGGCCGGAGCCGCCGGCTTCGCCTTCTCCTGCGCCATCGAGGGGCACCGCCACGAGCACGGCCCCCGCGAGGAGGGCGGACACGCGCATCTTCATCTTCAAGGCACTTCCTTTCCTCCGGCGGTTGCGGCCGGAGCGCCGGGACGGGAGTCTAGCGTGCCGGGGCGGGGACGGGCCGGACCACCTTCGAGAGCTCGGCGGCAAGCCGGCCCGGGACGGCCTCCTCCAGCTCGTACCGGACGCGGACCACCGGCTTCCCGAGCCTGACGACGCGGGTCAGGTCGATCGGCGTCCCGACGACGACGACGTCGCAGGGTGTCCTCTCGATCGTCTCGGCGAGGTCCTTCACCTGCGCGTCGCCGTAGCCCATCGCCGGCAGGATCCCCGCGGCGTTCGGGTACTTCCGGTAGGTCGCCTCCAGCGAGCCGACGGCGAACGGCTTCGGGTCGACGATGGCCGCCGCGCCCGCCTTCTTCGCGGCGACGAGGCCGGCGCCGAACGTCATGCCGCCATGCGTGAGCGTCGGGCCGTCCTCCACGACGAGCGCCCGCTTTCCGCGGACGAGCTCGGGCTTCTCGCAGACGACCGGCGAGTTGCACCGGAGGACGCGCGCGTTCGGGTTCAAGGACGCCGCCGCGACCTCGATCAGGTGGATGTTCCCGGCGTCCGCCGTGTCGCACTTGTTGATCAGGATGACGTCGGCGCGGCGGAAGTTCGCCTCGCCCGGGTGGTAGGCCGTCTCGTGCCCCGGCCGGTGGGGGTCGGCGATGCAGATGTGGAGGTCGGGGACGTAGAACGGCAGGTCGTTGTTGCCGCCGTCCCAGAGGATGACCTCGGCCTCCGCCTCGGCCCGGCGGAGGATCTGCCCGTAGTCGACCCCCGCGTAGACGACGAAGCCGTTGTCGAGGTGCGGCTCGTATTCCTCGCGCTCCTCGATCGTGCACTTCTCCCGGTCGAGGTCGGCGTACGTCGCGAAGCGCTGGCAGGCCTGGGCGGCGAGGTCGCCGTACGGCATCGGGTGCCGGACCGCCACGACCTTCACTCCCTGCTCCTTCAGGATCCGCGACAGGTAGCGCGTCGTCTGGCTCTTCCCGGCCCCGGTGCGGACCGCCGTCACGGCGACGACCGGCACCTTCGACTTCAGCATCGTCTGGTTCGCGCCGAGGAGGAGGAAGTCCGCCCCCGCGGCGATCACCTTCGATGCGAGATGCATGACCGTCGGGTGCGAGACGTCGGAGTAGGAGAAGACGCAGCGGTCCACCTTCTCCCGCCGGATCAGGTCGTCGAGCTCTTCCTCGGGGACGATCGGGATGCCGTCCGGGTAGAGCGGCCCGGCCAGTGCCGCGGGGTACCGCCGCGCGTCGATCCCCGGGATCTGCGTCGCCGTGAAGGCGACGACGCGCGAGCCGGGGTCGTCCCGGAAGACGGTGTTGAAGTCGTGGAAATCGCGGCCCGCCGCCCCGAGAATGACGACCCGCCGCGGTACGTTCTGCATCGGAGGCCTCCGCGGGGTGCCTCCCCGCGCCGCCGATTCTAGGGACGAAGTTGCGGTGAAACCCTGATTCTGATGCCTCAAGCAATCATTGAGAATGCGTCAACGCGTTGCCGGGACACGACTTGCGGCATCGGCCACGAACGATTCGACGCGAGCGACGTCGGCCGTGGAGCCGATGAAGATCGGGGTCCGCTGGTGGTTCCAGGCGGGGACGACGTCCAGGATCCGGCGCACTCCGTCGCTCGCCGCGCCCCCCGCAGCCTCGGCGACCGCCGCGAGCGGCGCCGCCTCGTACATGAGCCGGATCTTCCCGTCCGGGTTCTTCCGCGTCCCCGGGTAGAGGTAGATCCCTCCCTTGAGCAGGATCCGGTGGAAGTCGGTGACGAAGGCGCCCGAGTAGCGCGTCGAGTACGGGCGGCCCGTGGCCGGCGTCGCGCTCCTGCGCCCACTCGACGAAACGCCGCGGCCCCGGGCCCCACTCCTGGATCCCCCCCTCGTTCGCGCCGTAGTAGGGCCCGTGGTCGGGGATCCGGACGTCCGGCGCCGAGAGAAGGAACTCGCCGATGCCGGGGTCGAGTGTGAAGACGTGGACGCCGGGATTCCCCGCCGCGGTGTAGACGAGCGTCGTCGAGGGGCCGTACGAGAAGTACCCGGCGACGACCTGCTCCGTCGAGATCGACTTCATCAGGTCGTCCTCGGAGGCGATCGGGCCGGTCCGCGTCAGGAGCCGGACCGAGAAAATCGAACCGACGGCGCCGTTGACGTCGAGGTTCGAGGAGCCGTCGAGCGGGTCGAGGAAGACGATGTACTTCCCGGCCTGGACGTTCTCCGGGAGGTGGGCCGGGAGCTCCATCTCCTCGGTGACGACGGTCGGGACGAGCTGTCCCCAGGCGAAGGCGTCGAGGAAGATCTCGTTCGCGAGGGCGTCCAGTTTCTGCTGCTGCTCCCCCTGCACGTTCACCTTCCCCGAGACGCCGAGGACGTCGATGAGGCCCGCGGCCGAGAGGAGGCGCGAGATCCGCTTCCCCGCGAGGCCGAGCTGGGAGAGAAGGGCCGAGAGCTCGCCCGTCGCCTGCGGAAACTGCTGCTCGGACTCGAAGAGAAACCGGTGGAGGCGCATGCCGAGGCGGGGGGCGGGGCTCATGGGCGGACCTCCTTCCTCGTGACGGGAGCTTAAGGCCTCCGCCAGCGTCTCCCCTCGCGGGCAAGGAGCGCGACGGCCGCCTCGGGGCCCCACGTTCCCGCCTCGTAGTTCGGGTGGTCGGTCGGCGGGTTGTCGCGCCAGACGTCCAGGACCGGCGTCACGAGCTCCCACGCGGCCTCCACCTCGTCGCGGCGGGCGAAGAGCGTGGAGTCGCCGTGAATCGCGTCCATCAGGAGCCGCTCGTACGCCTCGGGCTGCGAGGTGCCGAAGAACTCCGAGTACTGGAAGTTCATCGTCACGGTGTCGATCTTCATCGTCGCGCCGGGCTGCTTGGCGCCGAACTTCAGCGCGATCCCCTCGTCGGGCTGGATCCTGAGGATCAGCGTGTTCGGCTCCTGCCGAGCCATCCCCGACTTCCGGAAGAAGGCGATCGGCGGCGTCTTGAACTGGATCGCGATCTCGGTGACGCGCTTCGGCATCCGCTTCCCGGCGCGGAGGTAGAACGGGACCCCCGCCCAGCGCCAGTTCTCGACCTGCACCTTCCAGGCGGCGTACGTCTCGCGGAGCGACATCGGGTGGACGTCCTTCTCGCTCCGGTAGCCCGCGACCGGCGCGCCGCCGACCGCGCCCGGCCCGTACTGCCCGCGGACCGTGTCGCGCAGGATCTCGTCCGGCGTCTGCGGCTGGATGGAGCGGAGCACCTTGACCTTCTCGTCGCGGACGGCGTTCGGGTCGAAGGCGACGGGGGGCTCCATGGCGACGAGGCAGAGGAGCTGCAGGACGTGGTTCTGGATGATGTCGCGGAAGATCCCGGCCTCCTCGTAGAACTTGCCGCGCCCCTCGACGCCGATCGACTCCGCCACCGTGATCTGCACGTGGTCGACGTACCGGCGGTTCCAGAGCGGCTCGAAGAGGCCGTTCCCGAGCCGGAAGACGAGGATGTTCTGCGTCGTCTCCTTCCCGAGGTAGTGGTCGATCCGGAAGACCTGCCGCTCGCGGAAGACGCCCGCGATCTCGTCGTTCAGCGCGCGGGCGGTCTCGAGATCCTTGCCGAACGGCTTCTCGACGATGACGCGCGACCAGGGGCCCGCCGTCCAGCTTGTAGACGCAGCCCGCCTCGCCGAGGTTCCTGACGACCGCGCGAGATCACCGACGGCGGGATGGCGAGGTAGTAGAGGCGGTTTCCCGGAAGGCCTCTCTCCTTCTCGATCAGCTCGAGCCGCGCCCGGAGGTCTGGCGAAGTTCTTCGGGATGTTCAGGTCGC
The DNA here is from genome assembly GCA_963821435.1 of uncultured Acidobacteriota bacterium. Lineage (GTDB taxonomy): Bacteria > Acidobacteriota > Thermoanaerobaculia > UBA5066 > UBA5066 > DAOMFB01. The sequence goes on along the minus strand of CAWGDR010000011.1, from coordinate 268,115 downwards.
CGCGGAAGAAGAAGAGGCGGGAGGCGAACGACGCCCACGCCGCCTCGTCGAGCGGCTTCGTCCGCGCGAACTCCACGACCGCGGCCTTCATCTCGGCGCGGTAGGTCTCGTCCGACTCCCCGGTCCTCGCGTATCCGACGATCGCCGTCGCGGGCGGGAGCTGCCCCTCGCGGTGCAGCTCGTAGAGCGCCGGAACGAGCTTCCGCCGCGAGAGGTCGCCCGAGCCGCCGAAGATGACGATCGTGGCCGGCTGCGCCGGCCGGCAGCGTGCTCATCCGCGGGCCTCCCGGACCGCCTTCGCGATCGCCGGGCCGTCCAGCCCCATCAGCCGGTAGAGCTCCTTCGACGGGCCGGAGGAGGAGTAGAACGTCACGCCGAGCTTCCGCACCTTCGCGGCGAGCCCCAGCTCGTTGAGCCGCACCTGCAGCCACGTGCCCAGGCCCGATTTCGGGTTGTGGTCCTCCACCGTGACGGCGGCGCCGTGCCGCGCGATGTGCCGGACGTCGTCGTCGGAGAGGTCGCTCCACGCGGCGACGGAGACGAGGTCGACGCGAAGGCCCTCCTTCGCGAGGAGGTTCCAGGCGTCGAGGGCGTGCGGCAGCACGTTCCCGGCGCAGACGAGCGTCGGACCGTCTCCGGCCCGGACGCGGTCGGCCCGCGCCGGGTCGAACGCGTAGTCCCCGGCGAAGAACGGGGCCCCGTCCTCGCGGGTGATGACCGGGATCTTCGACCGCCCCATGACGAGCGCGTGGTTCCCCCGGTGGCGCGCCATCCAGCGGACGATCCGGTCCGTCTGGTTCGGGTCGGCGGGGGTAAAGACCTTCCACCCGAACGTGGAATTCAGGAGGCCGAAGTAGTCGATCGAGTGGTGGGTCTTCCCGTCCTCGCCGACGTCGATGCCGGCGTGCGTCACGCAGAGCTTCACGTTCGCGCCGTTGATGTCGTTCAGGCGCTGCTGGTTGTAGGCCTCGGCCATGCCGAACATCGCGAAGTCGGCCCACCAGGCCGAGACACCCGCGAGCGAAAGGGCGCCCGCGGTGACGGCGGCATGGTGCTCCGCGATCCCTCCCTGGAAGAACCCTCCGGGGTGTTTCGCCGCGAAGAGGTCGGTCTTCGTCGACTTCAGGAGGTCGCAGTCGAGGACCGCCATCTTCGGCCCCGAGGCCGCGGCGACGTCCCCGAGGTCCTGGAGCGCGCTCCCGAAGGCCGTCCGGTTGTCGGTGGAGGCGTCGGCCGCGTAGCTCCGCGGCGTTCCCGGCCGAGGCGAAGACGACGGCCTCGTCCGGCCGGTGCGGCAGCGCGGCGTGCCAGTCCGGGGCGGGCTTCTTCCGCTCGGCGACCCAGTGGTCGAGGTCGTCCGGGAGGCCGAGGATCGCGAGCGCCTCCCGGCACCGGTCCACGGGCAGCCCCGCACCGTGCCACTTGTACCCCTCCTTCTCCATGAACGGGACGCCCTTCGACATGACGGTCTGGCAGGCGACGAGGGTCGGCTTGTCGGCGTTCAGGGCGGCGCGGACGGTCCGGTAGACGGCGTGGACGTCGTGCCCGTCCACCTCGATGACGCCCCAGCCGTCGGCCCGCCAGTCGGCGAGGATGTCCTGCGGCAGGATGTCGGCGTTGTCGCCGGAGAGCTGGATCCGGTTCCAGTCGAGGAGGGCGACGAGGTTCGTCAGGCCGAACTTGGCCGCGTAGCGCCGCGCCTCGGAGAGCTGTCCCTTCTGCTGCTCGCCGTCCCCCATCGTGCAGAAGACCCGGGGCGTGGCGGGATCGGGGGGGTGCGGGGACGACCCCGGCCGGCCGCGAGGGGACGGTCGACGTCCCCCCCGCCTTCAGTCGCGCCGCGAGCGCGAAGCCGACGGCGGCGGAGAGGCCCTGCCCGAGGTTCCCGGTCCCCCAGTCGAGGCCCGGGACGTCCCGTTCGACGTGCCCCTCGAAGGGCGAGCCCCCGCGGCGGAAGCCGAGGAGCGGCAACGCCGGAGTCGAACCAGCCGAGCCGCGCGAGCGCGGCGTAGGCGGACGGCGAGGTATGCCCGTGGCTGATGACGACGCGGTCGCGGTCCGCCTTGAAGGGCTCCTGCGGATCGCAGTTGCCGAAGCCCCAAAGGACGAGCTCGAAGTCGATGGAGGACATCGAGCCGCCGGGGTGGCCCGAAGCCGCGAGCGTCGTCATCTTCAGGATGTCGCCCCGGCAGAGCTTCGCCGAGCTCATCCAGCCTGGCGATCTGCTCCTCGGTCAGCTCGGGCGGGTCGAAGTTGCCGAGGATCACCCGGCCACCCCGGCCTTCGCGCCTTTCGACGCCCGCGCCCCGTCCGCGCGGCGCTTCTCGATCGTCGCGAGGAGCTCGTCGTACGACTTCGAGAAGAGGACGACGCCGTCGGCCTGCAGCTTCTCGCCGACGGCCTCGACGTCGATCCCGGCCGCCTTCAGGGCGTCGAGCGTCTTCCGCGCCTCGTCGACGCCCGTCGAGGACCGTGTCGCCGGGACAGGTCCCGTGGTCGAGGAGCGCCTCGAGCGTCTTCTCGGGCATCGTGTTGACCGTGTCCGGCCCGATCAGGTTCTCGACGTAGAGGAGGTCGGAGTAGGCGGGGTTCTTCGTCCCCGTCGACGCCCAGAGCGGGCGCTGGACGCGGGCCCCCTTCGCGGCGAGCGCCTGGAACGCCGGCGTTCCGAACGCGGCGAGGAAGTCCTGGTAGACGACCTTGCTGTTCGCGAGGCCGGCCTTCCCCTTCAGCGCCTCGAGCGCCGCCTTCCCCGCGCCCGAGGCGGCCGCGATCTTCTCGTCGAGGAGCTTGTCGACGAGCGTATCGACGCGCGAGACGAAGAACGACGCGACGGAGTGGACCTTCGAGAGGTCGCCTCCCTTTCGCCGCGAGGTCGGCGAGGCCGGCGAGGTAGGCGCCCGCGACGTCGCGGTAGTGCTTCCGGTTGAACATCAGCGTGACGTTGATCGAGACGCCGCTCCCGATGAGCCGCCGGATCGCCCGGACGCCCTCGGGCGTCGACGGGACCTTGATGAAGACGTTCGGCCGCGAGAGGAGGCCCGAGAGGCGGATGGCCTCCTTCACGGTCCCCTCCTCGTCGCGCGCGAGGCCCGGCAGGACCTCCAGCGAGATCCACCCGTCCACGGGGTTCGTCCGGTGGATTCCGGCGAAGAGGTCCGCTCCGGCGGCGATGTCGCGACGCGTCAGCTCGTCGTAGATCGCGAACGCGTCGGCCCCGGCCGCGGCCATCCGCGACGAGGACCGCCTCGTAGTCCCCTTCGTTCTTCTCGATCGCCTGCCCGAAGATCGTCGGGTTGGACGTCACGCCGTAGATCGTCCCCGAGGCGATCCGGGACGCGAGCTGCCCCGTCAGGATCATCTTCGACGAGATGCTGTCCAGCCAGACGGCCTGGCCCCGCCTGCGATAGTCCACCGGGATCGTCATGAATCCCTCCCCTTCGCCCGATCCTATTACGACGGCGTGACGTCCCCGCGATTGCGGGAGGAGTCGCCGGCCGGGCCGGCGCCGTAGAGCGGCATCCTCACGCCGAGCGCCTCGAGACGTGACACGACGGCCGCCCGCAGCTCGGCGAGCCCGTCGCCCGTCGCCGCGGAGATCCGAACGTCCTCGCCGGCGGGTCCGGGGAGCGGCGCGACGTCCATCTTGTTGTAGGCGAGAAGGACCTTCTCCTTCGGGACGCCGAACTCCGCGATGAGCTCCTCGGCCACGGCGCGCTGCTCGTCGGCCTGGGGCGACGAGGCGTCGACGACGTGGACGAGGAGGTCGGCTTCCTCCACCTCGGCGAGCGTCGAGCGGAACGACGCGACGAGCGTGTGGGGGAGCTTCCGGAGGAGGCCGACCGTGTCCGTGACGACGATCGCCCGCCCGCCGACGCCGTGCAGCCGCGCGTGGCGCGGGTCGAGCGTGGCGAAGAGGCGGTCCTCGGCGAACTCGGCCGAGGAAGTCAGGCGGTTGAAGAGGGTCGTCTTACCGGCATTCGTGTAGCCGACGAGGGCGACGACCGGGACCTGCCGCATCCTCTTCCGTCGGACGTTCCGCCCCCGCTCGATCCGCGAGAGCTCCTCCTTGAGCGTCGAGATCCGCCGCCTGATCTTCCGGCGGTCGAGCTCGATCTTCCGCTCGCCGGCTCCGCCCCGGAAGGCGCCGCCGCCGCGCTGCTGGGCGAGGCTCTCGCCGCCGCCGGCGAGCCGCGGCAGGAGGTACTCGAGCCGGGCCAGCTCGACCTGCGTCATCGCCTCGCGCGAGCGGGCGCGCGCGGCGAAGATCTGGAGGATGACGCCGGGCCGGTCGAGGACGTGCGTCGGGAGAGCCTTCTCGAGGTTCCGGACCTGCGACGGCGAGAGCTCGTCGTCGAAGACGGTCCAGCCGAGCCCCTGCGCGCGCGCCAGCTCGGCGAGCTCCTCCACCTTCCCCTTCCCGACGTACGTCGCCGGGTCGGGGGACCTCCGCTCCTGGAGCGCCCGCGCCACGACCCGGCCTCGCCGGCCGTGTCGACGAGCCGCTCCAGCTCGTCGAGGTGGTCCTCGGCCGCGGCGCGGCTCTCCTGCCGGCCGAAGACGCCGACGAGGACCGCCCGGTTGCTGCGCGGCCGCGGCATTTCCGCGGCGGCCGCGGATTTCGGCGTCGGCTTCACGCGTCAGGGATGCTAGCGTATCGGCGATGGCGCGGACCCGCCGCCCCGACCTCCCCCGCCTCGGCGCGCGGCTCGACGCCCTCCGGGCCGAGTGGCGCGGGCGCCGCCTCGACTCCGACCCGCTCCTCTTCCCCCACCGCTTCGAGGGCCGAGGCGACCGCGAGGTCGTCGCGTTCCTCGCCGCGTCCCTCGCGTTCGGGCGCGTCGCGTCGATCCGGGCGTCGGTCGAGCGCCTTCTCGCGGTCCTCGGGCCGTCGCCAGCCGCTTTCCTCGAGGGGTGGGACGAGCAGCGATCTCCCGAGCTGCGCACCTTCCGGCACCGGTGGGTCATCGGCAAGGACGTCGAGGAGCTTCTTCGAATGGTGAAGAGGGCGCGGCGCGCCCACGGCTCCCTCGGCGCGACTTTTCGCGAAGGGCGACGTACGGGGGGAGCGACTTCGTCGCCGCCCTTTCTTCCTTTCTACGGAAATCTTCGTCGCTCTCTCTCGCAGCGAGCGCCCCCGGTCGCGCGGGCGTCCGTTTCCTCCTCCCGTCCCCCGCCGCCGGCTCGGCCTGAAGCGCCGTCACCTCTTCCTCCGCTGGATGATCCGGCGCGACGATCTCGACCTCGGCCTCTGGACGGGCGGCCGCTTCTCGCCCGCGCGGCTCCTCCTCCCGATGGACACGCACGTCCACCGGATCTCCCGCTACCTCGGCCTCACGGCCCGGAGGACGCCCGACCTCGCCGCCTCGCGGGAAGCGACGGCGTGGCTCGCGCGCCTCGCCCCCGCCGACCCGGTCGGATACGACTGGGCCCTCTCCCGCCTCGGAATCCTCGCCGAGTGCGTCACCGAGAAAACCCGCCGCCACTGCGAGCGGTGCGCCCTCGCCCCGGTCTGCCACGAGCGGATCGGGCCGGCTCGCGCCGCCCGGGAGCCGCGAAGAGAGAGTCATCGACGCCATGATCGACCGGAAGAGCCTCACGACCGTCGCCGTCGCCGCCGCCGTCGCGGCCGCCCTCGCCCTCGTCGCCCGGGACTCGTTGAAGCCCCCGGTCGTCGTCCGCGCCGTTCCCGAGGGAGGTCCGGATGGCGCCGCCGGCGAAGGCGGCGCCGGACCTGCCGAAGCTCGTCGAGCTCCCGGGGGGCGGCACGCGCGACCTCTCGAAGCCGCCGGGCGACCGGCTCCTCGTCCTCCACTTCTGGGCCACCTGGTGCGCCCCGTGCGTCGAGGAGTTCCCGGGCGTCGTCGCCTTCTGGAAGGAGTTCAGGTCGAATCCGAACGTCGAGCTCCTGACCGTTTCGGTGGACGACGGCTGGCCCGCCGTCGACGGCTGGCTGAAGAAATCGGGGGCGGCCGGGATCCCCGTCGCCCTCGACCCGAAGCGGCTGACCGCGAAGGCTTTCGGGACGGAGAAGTTTCCGGAGACCTACGTCATCACCGCGGACGGCACCCTCCTGGAGCGGTACGAGGGGGCGATCGACTGGAACGCACCCGGGTTCCGGCAGCAGATCGCCGACTTCGCCGCCGTCGCCTCGAGGCCCCAGGACCCGGAAGGCCCCGAAAGGCTGAGCGCCGGACGGGAACCTCCTGCCGGGGATTTTCGTTTGATCTCGTCGAGACCCGCCCGGACCCCGGACCGACACCCCCCGGGCGGGGAGGAGCCATGAGAGAACTCCGCGCCGCCGTCAACGCCGCCTTCCTCTTCGTCCTCTTCCTCTTCGTCTGGGGGCTCGTCCGCCCGGGCACGCGGTCTCGAGCCTTCACGGCCCGCGGTTCCTGAGGATGCAGATCGAGGATCTCACGCCACGGCCACGAGCGCCCCGACAGGGTCTCCTTCTCGGTCCCCTACGGCCTCGTCCGGGGCGGGCTCAAGTTCGCGAGCCTCGGCCGGCTCCGCCGGGAGATGGACCTCCACTTCAGCGACTCGATCGTCGAGGCCGAGGAGGTTCGCGGGATCTGGCAGGAGCTCTCGGAGAAGCCGGAAGGGACGCCCGTCGTCCGGAAGCACGACTTCGACGAGCTGACGTTCACGAAGCAGGGCGACATCGTCACCCTCGTCGTGACGAAGGACGCGTCCGACCCGGACGCCGAGATGGTGACGATCCGGATCCCGGCCACGGCTCCTCGCGGCCGTCGCGTCCGGAGGGAAGAGCTTCGACGTCGACGCGATCCTCTCGGAGCTCCGTGCGCTGGACCGGGGCGAGCTCCTCGACGTGAAGGCGAAGGACGCCCACGTCCGGGTCTGGATCGAGTCGAGCTCAGGGGGCTCGGGGCGCGAGCCCGGCTCGCCCTGACCGCCGGGACGGCGCCCGCCCGATCTCGTCGCTGAACGCCGAGCTCCTCGATGAACCGGTCGAGACGGTACTGGCACGGGCCGAAGACGAACCGCATCTCGCCGTTCTCGCAGACCACCTCGCGCACGTGCACGGAGAGCTCGGGCGGCAGGAACGGCGCGAGGTTCACGACCAGGACGCGCTCCGCGGGGTAGAAGAAGGCGCGCCCCTCGGGCTGCCGCTCGACGACCTTCCGGATCACCCAGTTCGGGATCGGGACGAAGCCGAAGACCGTCAGGTCGACGATGGCGAAGCCGAGGAAGCCGTCCTTGAAGCGGAGCGACTCGAGGTGGCTCTTGAAGAGGACCCGGATCCCCTTCCGGAGGCGGACCGTGAGGCCGAGGCGGCCGTTCTCCGGCTCGACGAGGATCTGGACGATCTCGGGCACCTTCCGCGTGGCCTTCCGCGCCGCCTCGTTCAGCGTGATCGCGTCGATCGCCACGACGAGGCCCTCCCACCGGACCGTCAGGGCCGGCAGATCCACCGGCGGGCGCCTGGGGCCAGGGCGTCGAGCTCACGGCGCCATGAGAAACCCGCCGGGGAGCCCGCGCGTCAAGTCGGATCGCTCAGCGGACGACGTACGCGACCGCGAATCCGACCTGCGCCGTCATCAGCATCAGGTACATGTGGGTCCACGACGGGTGGTTCTCGGTGGTCGACAGCTCGTCCGGATTCCGCGCCAGGAGCCAGACGGTGTAGCTCCCCCACGCGGCGAGGAGCAGCCCGAGGGCGACGAGGAGCGCGTGGTTTCCGGTGAGGAGCGGCCGCCCGGGCGGCCGCCGGATCGGGAAGCAGGACCGCGAGCGCGAGGAGGATCCAGGGGAGGACGAAGAAGGGCGCGATGATCGCGACCGCCTTCCGGTTTCCGTAGAGGACCGGGAGCGTCCGGCAGCCGCCGGCCCGGTCCCCCGGGACGTCGCTGAAGTCCTTCGTCGAGCTCGCGCCGACGAGAAAGAGCATGAAGAGGGTCCCGATGGCCCACGGCTCCCAGCATCCCGCCGACGCCACGAGGGTCCACCCCGCCACCTTCAGCCAGCAGCCGCGCGGAAGGGCGATCGTCACGTTCGCCCAGATCCCGAACCGCTTCGTCCGCCCGAACGCGGGCACCGAGTAGACGAGGGTCGCGAGGAAGCCGCCGAGGAAGAGGAAGAAGCACTGGTGCCGGGGGAGCGGCGCGAGGGCCCGCTCGAGGAACCCGCCGGTCGAGGGGACGACGATCCACCAGACGGGGACGAGGGCGAGCGCGTAGAGCCAGGCCGCGAGGCGCCAGGCCGACGCGACCGAGGCCTCTCCGGTGACGAGCGGCCGGTCGGGCTTGTTGACGCGGTCGACTTCGAGGTCGGTGATCTGGTTGAGGACGTTCGACGCCGCGTTCAGGAGCGACGCGCAGAACGAGCCGAAGGCGACGACGAGAAGGAGGCCGAGCGTCACCCGGCCGCGCCGGGTCGGGGTTGTGGGCGCTGCCGAAGGCACAGACCGCGCCGGACAGGATGCCGAGGAGCGGCGGCAGGAGCGTGAACGGGCGGGTGAGGCGGACGGCCGTCGCGAGGGTCATGCCGCGCTCCCTGCGAAGAGGCGCGAGGAGCAGCGCCACGAGCGCGCCCGACGAGCGTGTTCAGGAAGTTCAGGACGTGGCCGTTCGAGACGCGCCACGGCGCTCCCTCCCGCCCGAGAAGGCTCTCGACGACCGTCCCGGAGGCCGCCGCGCGCGACGACGAGAGCCGCCGCCGGGAACGGGCCGATCCACGAGAGGCCCACGGCGGCGGCCGCGAAAAGCGCGGCGGCGGCGAGGCCGGCCGCCGTCCCGGCGACCGAGACCGCCCCGTCGGTTCCCGGCGGGACGCGCCGGAAATCGGGGAGCAGCACGGTGGGGGTCCGGATCGCCTGTCCCACCTCGGTCCCCATCGTATCCATCAGCGCGGTCGCGAGGGCGGCGGCCGCGGCGAGACGCCATGCCGCGGCGCTCCCGGGCGCCAGCGCCGCGATCGCGACGCAGAAGGCGGCGACCGAGACGTTCGCGAAGACGTTCGCGGCCCCGCGCCGCCCGCCCGCCTCCTCGGCCTTCCCCATCGCCTCCTTCCGCGTTCTGCCCGAAGCGCGTCGCGAGCGTCCCGGCGAGGAAGAAGATCCAGAGGAGTGCGTAGGCGGGCAGCGCCGCCGAACGCGTAGACGACGGTTCCGAAGGCGAAGCCCGCGACCGCGCCCGACGGCCGGACCACCCGGAGCGCGCCGGCGAGCGAGGCCACGGCGCCGTTGAGCGCGAGCCCGACGAGCGCCCGCCCCGCCCCGCCGCCCGAGAGGAACGCGGGCCACCCGGGGAGCGCCGCGAGGAGCGCGGCGAGCGCCCCGGCGCCGACGAGCGGCGCGAGGAGGTTGTCGTCCAGCTCGGACGGCAGGCTCTCGAGCCGCCGCGCCGGCGAGCGCCGCGCCGAAGAGGCAGGCGATCTCGCCGGCCGACGGGACGCTCCCCCGGACGAGGCCGTAGAGGAGGGCTGCCGACGCGCCGCCGACGAGGACGTACGCGGCGAGCCCGGCCGCGCTCTTCCCGCGGTTCCACGGGAGGCGCGGGCCGCCGAGCGCCATCCCCGCGAGCGTGGCCGCCCCGTCCCCGAAGGCGAGGAACGCCCAGCCGGCCGCGGCGATCTCCAGCCGGCTCCGGAAGAGGAGGATCAGCGCGAGGACGACGCCCGGGTAAAGGACGATGCCGAGCGAGTGCGTCCGGCCGGCCTCCTCGTCGCGGAGGAGCGCCCGCCCGCCGAGCGCGGGGAAGGACGAAGAGGTTGAAGGCGAGGGCCGCGAGCGCCGCGAGGGCCGCCTGCCGCCAGGTCAGGACGGGGAGGAGGAAGGCGAAGAGGCCCGAGCCGACGTGGACGGCCTTCCGTCTTCCACTCGGCGGCCGGGATCGCCCGTCACCAGAGGCTCCCGGTGAAGTCGAGGAAGCTGCCGACGTTCCGGAGCGTGAGGGCGACCCGGTAGTCCTGCGACGGGACGCTCCCGACCCGGATGTTCCGGTACTCGGCCAGGATCTTGAAGCAGGGGTGCTCGTACGTGACGAGGGTCCGCGACTCGAGCATCCGGCCGAGCGAGATGTCGTAGTTGGCCTGGACGTCGAGGCGGAGGCGCTTCGGCAGGATCGGCATCCCGCCGTAGACGCGGATCTGCGTCGAGGTGGTCGACGGGGATCTCGAACCGGCGGCGGCGGCGCGATGACGGGATTGCTCGAGAAGAGCGACAGCGCGAGATTGCTCTCCTTCCCGGTCGAGGATCGCCGTCACGCTCGCCGAGGTCATCTGGCCCGGCGTTCAGGTCCCACGACGCGCGCGCGTCGAGGTTCAGCGACCGACGACGCGTTCACGCGGAGGATGGCGTTGAGCGGCCCGTCGCTCTCCGCGTACGGGGAGGGCCCGGCCGGGGTCCCCTCGCCCGGAAGGCGGAAGAGGTGGGAGCGGTTGAACTCGAGCGACGCGATCTCGCGCGTGCTCCCCGGCTTCTCCTTCGCGAGGAGGCGCTGGACGAGGGCGTAGGTGATCGAGTTGATGCCGGCGAAGACGTCCACCTCGTCGAAGATCGGCGTCCGCGAGTAGTCGGGAACGTCGCTCTCGTACTCGTAGTCGATCCGGGGCTCGATGACGTGCTTGATCTTCGTGATGTTGCCCCACGCGACGTCGTAGACGCGCGAGAACGAGGGGCCGGTCAGGTCGACGGCGGCGCTCCCGAAGAACCGGTTGTAGGGCTCGTCGACGAGCGCGGTCTGAGCGTCGTTCACCGACTTCGTGTAGGACGTCAGGCGGGCCCCGGCGTCGCCTGGAGCGACAGCCAGGGCGCCACCGGGAGCGGCGCCGAGACCTTCGGAAAGAGGTCGAACCGTCCGTACGTCCCCGAGGGCTGGTTCACCCCGCGCACGACGTTCAGGAGGTCCACCTGCCCCTGCCCTTCGACGAAGAGGAGCTGACCGAAGACGGGCGTCGGCCGGAGGAACGCCTCCACGGCGGGCCGGCGCTCCAGCGTGACGTAGGTGTCGCCGAAGAGCGCCTTCTCGTGCGACATCCGGACGTTGACGGCGACGGGATCCGGGCTCCAGGTCACGAAGCCCTGCGACGCGACGCTCCGCGTCGACGCGAGGGAGAAGTCGCGCTCGAAGCTCTGCCAGAAGTTCAGGTCCGAGAACCAGACCCAGTTCACGACGCCGCGGAGGTTCTTCCCGAGGTCGTCGCTCACGATCGTCCCGAACGACTTCCACTTCCAGGCGGCGGCGTCGGGGTCCCAGACGGTGTAGCCGAGGGCGGAGATCCGCGTCCCGAGGGAGGGCTGCGCGCGGAACTCCGCCGCCCGCTCCGTACCACCCCTTCGTCCAGAGGTCGGCCGCGACGGTGGCGTCCACCGACCGCGAGATGGCCCAGAAGTAGGTCAGCCCGAGGTAGAAGCCGCGGGACGTGTTGTAGCCGAGGCCCGGCACCAGGAACCCGGAGGCGCGGTCGCGCATGGCGGGCCAGAGGATGTACGGCGAGTAGAGGAGCGGCACGCCGCCGAGCCGGAAGGTCGTGTCGGTCAGGTGAACGTACTCCTCGAGCGTGAACCGGGCCTTGCGGACCCGGAAATACCACGCCGGGTTGTCGCCGTCGCAGGAGGTCACGATCCCGTCGGTCAGCGTGTAGCTCCGGAGTCCGACCTTCGCGATCCTCTCCCCCTTCAGGTGGACACCCCCTTCGAGGTCGATCGTCCCGTTCGTGACGACGCCGATCTTCTGCGCGACGTCGAGGTCGAGCCTCTCGCCGCGGAGGCGCGAGCCTCCCTGCTCGAGGACGACGTCCCCCTCGGCCGCGAGGGTCTTCGCCGCGAGGTCCGCCCAGACCTTGTGCGCCTCGAGCCGGATGTCCTGGTAGGTCACCGGTGAGAACCTTGCCGGGGGGCGCCTCCGCTTCCCAGGTCGACTCCCCGACGAAGGTCTGGCGACCCGGCGGCCCGCCCGGCTCGCCGGCCGGAATGACGACGTCGAACTTCCCCCCCGCCTCCGGTGTCCGGAACTTCACCTCGAAGTGCGGCCGCTCCTTGAAGCGGCTCGCGAAGGGGTCGTTCTCGAAGGTCGCCTGTGCGAGGAGGGGCGGGGCGAGCGCCGCGAGAAAGAGGAGCGCGGCGCCTCCCGGGACGCGGAAGGTCAGAGCTTCATCTCCGGGACGTCGCCCGAGGCGTCGAGCGGCGGCTCCGTGGCGGCCCGGATCTCCTCCACCCCGACGCCCGGAGCGCGCTCGACGAGGCGCAGGCCGCCGCCCGGCACGACGTCGAGGACGGCGAGGTCCGTGATGACCCTGTGGACGCACCGGCGTCCCGTCAGCGGGAGCGTGCAGCGGTTCAGGATCTTCTTCTCGCCGCTCTTCGCGACGTGCTCCATCGTCACCACGACGCGCCGCGCCGCGGCGACGAGGTCCATCGCCCCGCCCATCCCCTTCACGAGGCGGCCGGGAATCATCCAGTTCGCCAGCGAGCCCTCCGCGTCCACCTGCATCGCGCCGAGGATGCAGAGGTCGATGTGCCCTCCGCGGATCATCGCGAAGGAGTCGGCCGACGAGAAGAACGACGCCCCCGGGAACGACGGTGACGGTCTCCTTCCCGGCGTTGATGAGGTCGGGGTCGACCGCGGACTCCACCGGATAGGGCCCCATGCCGAGGATCCCGTTCTCGGACTGGAGGATCACCTCCATCTCCTTCGGGATCAGGTTCGATACGAGCGTCGGCATGCCGATGCCGAGGTTCACGTACATGCCGTCGCGCAGCTCCTGCGCGGCGCGCTTCACGATGCCGTCCCGGTCGAGCTTTCCCATGGCTACTTCCTGACCGTCCTTCTCTCGATCCGCTTCACGCGCGGCGCCACGACGACGCGGTGGACGTAGACGCCCGGCGTGTCGACGTCGTCCGGCCCGATCGCGCCGGCCGGCACCAGCTCCTCGACCTCGGCGATCGTGATCTTCCCGGCGGTGGCCGCCATCGGGTTGAAGTTGCGTGCCGTCTTCCGGTAGACGAGGTTGCCGAGTCGGTCCGCCTTCCAGGCGGCGACGAGGGCGAAGTCGCCGACGAGCCCGCGCTCGAGGACGTACTCGCGCCCGTCGAACGTCTTCGTCTCCTTCCCCTCGGCCACGACCGTGCCGACGCCGGTCGGCGTGTAGAAGCCGGCGATCCCGGCGCCGCCCGCACGCATCCGCTCGGCCAGCGTCCCCTGCGGGCAGAACTCGAGCTCCAGCTCGCCGGCCAGGAACTGCCGCTCGAATTCGGCGTTCTCGCCGACGTAGGACGAGAGCATCCTCCGGATCTTCCGCTTTCCGAGGAGGATCCCGAGTCCCCAGTCGTCGACCCCGCAGTTGTTCGAGACGCAGGTCAGCCCCGAGACGTCCCGCTCGGCGAGCGCGCCGATGAGGTTCTCCGGGATGCCGCAGAGCCCGAAGCCCCCGACGATGAGGGTGGCGCCCGACGGGATGTCGGCGACCGCCTTCGCGGCGGCCTCGCGCGGCGACGCCGCTTTGACCACTTTATCGATCACGTCGACCTCGCTGCAAGTTCTTCCGCCGTCTCTAGAGCGCCTCGACGACGACCGCCACCGCCTCGCCCCCGCCGATGCAGATCGACGCGAGGCCGTACTTCTTCTTCCGCGCCCGAAGGGCGTGGACGAGCGTCGTCAGGATCCGCGCCCCCGACGCGCCGATCGGGTGCCCGAGCGCCACGGCGCCGCCGTTCACGTTGACCCGGTTCGGATCGAGGTCGAGCTCCTCGACGAACGCCATCGCCACCACGGCGAAGGCCTCGTTCACCTCGAAGAGGTCGATGTCGGCCAGCGAGAGCCCGGCCCGCTCGGCCGCCTTCTTCGCCGCCGCCACCGGGCGCCGTCGTGAACCACTCCGGCTCCTGCGCGTGGGAGGCCTGCGCGATGATCCGGGCCACCGGTTTCGCGCCCAGCGATGCCGCCGCCTCCTCGGTTGCGAGGACGAGCGCTGCCGCGCCGTCGTTGATCTTCGAGGCGTTCGCCGCCGTGACCGTGCCGTCCTTCTGGAAGGCCGGCTTCAGCGTCCCCATCTTCTCGAGCTTCTCCTGCGGCGTCGCGAACGGCTCCTCGTCCCGGTCGACGGTCGTCGGGCCCTTCTTCCCCTCGATCGTCACCGCCGCGAACTCGGCGTTGAAGTCGCCCGACTCGTTCGCGCGCTTGGCGCGCTGGTAGCTCTCGAGGGCGAAGGCGTCCTGCTTCTCCCGCGTGAAGGCGTACTTTCCCGCGCACATCTCGGCGCAGTTCCCCATGTGGACGTTCTTGTACGGGTCCCAGAGCCCGTCCGAGATCATCGAGTCGACGAGCTGGCCGTGCCCCATCCGGAGGCCGAGCCGCCCCTTCGGCACGAGGTACGGCGCGTTCGACATCGACTCCATGCCGCCCGCGACGACGACCGAGAACTCGGACGTCCGGAGGGCGTTGGCGCCGTCCATGACCGCGCGCAGCCCCGACCCGCAGACCTTGTGGACGGTCACGCAGCCCGCCGCCGGCGGGAGCCCGGCGCCGAGAGCCGCCTGGCGCGCGGGGGCCTGGCCGATGCCGGCCTGGAGGACGTTGCCGAACCAGACGTGCTCGACGCGCTCGGCGGGAACGCCGGCGCGCTCCAGGGCCGCGGCGATGGCGACGCTGCCGAGCTTCGGGGCGGAGAGGGTGGAGAGCGACCCGAGGAACGACCCGATGGGGGTCCGGGCCGCGGAGAGGATCAGGACGTCGTTCATGTGGCGCTTGCTCCGTTCAGGACCCGGCCGGCGGGACGCCGCGGGCGAAATCCCATTGTATCCGCAGGCCGCGGGCGCAGCCTGCGGGGCGCAGCCCGCGGGCCGCGCCGGCGACGGCGCGGACCGGCTGCTACCATCTCCCGATGCGCGTCCTCGCGGTCGATTTCGGCGAGCGGCGGATCGGGATCGCGGTCTCGGACGACAGCGGCGAGATCGTCCTTCCGGTCGGAACCGATCGGCCGCCGGAGCGACGCCCAGGCGGCCCGGGAGGTCGCCGGGGCCGCCCGGGAGCGCGAGGTCGGGCGGATCGTCGTCGGACACCCGCTCGGCAAGGCGGGCGCGGAAGGCCCGATGGCGCGGCGCGCCCGGAACTTCGCGAAGCGCCTTTCGGAGGAGTCTCGGTCTCCCGGTCTCCCTGCACGACGAGCGGCTCACCTCGCGCGCGGCGGAGGGGAACCTCGCCGACGCCGGCGTCCGCGCCGGACGGCGGGACGCGCTCCGCGACGCCGAGGCCGCGGCCGTCCTCCTCCGCGACTTCCTCTCCGACCGGCGTGCCCGCCGGCCGGGCGGATGACGGACGGACCGGCGTGACGATGCTGAAGACCTCCGCCGCCCGGAAACGGCATTTTTTACCCGATTGCGATCTGGGCCGCCGTCTCCCTCGTCGTGACCGTGATGGCGCTCGCGGGGCTCGTCCTCGTCGGCGTCAAGATGCCCTACCGGGGCTTCACGGCGGACTCGATCCTGATCCAGATCCCGCCGCGCACGCCGACGGTCGAGATCCTGACGACGCTCGAGAGGGCGGGCGTCCTCCGCGACTGGAGGCTCGGGCTCGTCGCGCTCCGCGTCGTCCACCACGGAAAGACGCTGAAGGCGGGCGAGTACCGCTTCACGGGGGAGCGGACGCCGGAGCAGGTCATCCTCTCGATCGTCGCCGGCGACGTCGTCACCTACCGGATCACGGTTCCGGAGGGCTTCACGGCCGACGAGGTCTTCACCCTCTTCACGTCGCAGGGCTTCGGCTTTCCGGACGACTACCGCTGGCTCTTCGAGCACCCGGCCGAGCTCGAGGGAGTGCCGGCCGGCGCCCCGTCGCTGGAGGGGTTCCTCTTCCCGGACACCTATACGGTGACCCGCTCGATGTCCTCGCGCGAGATCGTGACGACGATGACCCGACAGTTCGCCCGGAAGCTGCCGGCCCGCTACGAGGAGCGGGCGCGGGCGAAGGGGATGACCGTCCTTGCGGCCGTGACGCTGGCGTCGCTCGTGGAGAAGGAGACGGCCATTGCCGACGAGCGGCCGCTCGTGGCGGCCGTCTACGCCAACCGCCTCCGGAAGGGGATGCTCCTGCAGGCCGACCCGACGACGATCTACGCGCTTGAAGCGGCTCGGGCAGTGGCGGGGCAATCTCCCGCGCTCCCAGCTGACGGTCGACGAGGTCTACAACACCTACGCCCGCGCCGGCCTGCCCGCCCGGCCCGATCTGCAACCCCGGCCTCGCCGCGCTCGAGGCCGCGGTGGAGCCGGCCGACGCCTCCTTCCTCTTCTTCGTGGCGAAGGGAGACGGGTCGCACCTCTTCTCGGAGAGCTACGAGGAGCAGCAACGGAACGTGGCGCGTTACTTCGAGGCGCGCCGGGCGGCCCGGGAGGCCGGGAGCTCCGAGCGCTAGAATCGTTCCTGCCTTCGACATGAGCGACTCTCCGCCCTCTCCGAGGCCGTTCGGGCCTTATCTGCTGTTGCGCCATCTCTCCGCCGATCCGCTCGGAACCCTCTGGCGCGCCGGCACGGAAGGGCGGCCCCGGCTGAAGCCCTTCCTGACACTCCGGCTCTTCGATGGCGCCGCGGTCGACCGGAAGGCGCTCCTCCTGGCCATGGAGTCCGCCGTCGAGGTGATCGACGACGTGGCGGGCCCCACGGTGGCCCGGGGCGCCGTCTTCGGAGCGGTCGACGACCTGCCGTTCGCCGCCATCGAGGACGTCCCCGGGCAGACGCTCGAGGCGCTCCTTCACCCGCGAACGGCCGATTCAGGCCTTCCCCTCGAGCACGCCCTCCTCATCGCCGAGCGCCTCCTCGCGGCGCTCGAGGCCGCGCGCCCCGTGGAGATCGTCACCGGCGCGCCGCACGGCTTTCTCGTCCCCTCGTTCGTCCACGTCTCCTACGACGGGGAGCCGCGGGTCTGGGGATTCGGCCTCGCGCCGGGCCTCCTTCCCGCGCTGCACGA
Organism: uncultured Acidobacteriota bacterium; assembly: GCA_963821435.1. Taxonomy (GTDB): domain Bacteria; phylum Acidobacteriota; class Thermoanaerobaculia; order UBA5066; family UBA5066; genus DAOMFB01. The sequence continues at coordinate 251,192 of CAWGDR010000011.1, read as the reverse complement.
TCCCGCGCTGCGCGCGGCCTACGCGCCCTACGTCGCCCCCGAGGTCCTCCTCTCGACCCGGCCGACGACGGCGGGCGACGTCTTCTCGGTCGCCGCACTCCTCTTCGAAGCTCTCGTCGGCCACCCTCCGGCGCCCGTCGGCACGCTCGGCGCCGTCGACGCGGCGCGCCTCGCGATCGGCGGGGCGGCTCTCCCCGACGACGTCCGGAGACTTCTCCGCCGGGGCCTCGACCCGGACCCGGCCCGCCGGGAGAGGGACGTTTCCGCGCTCCGCCGCGACGTCGGGCGCCTCGTCCACGGCGGTCCCTACGCGGCGAGCACGTTCAACCTGGCTTTTTACGTGGAGAAGCTCTTCGAAAAGTCGATCCCCGCGGAGACCCGGCAGCGGGAGGCCGAGGAGCAGCTCGGGACGGACAAGCCGGCGCCGCCGCACCCCGGTGACGCCTCCGCCACCGTCCACCCCGGAGCCTTCTCCGCGGAAGGATGTCGCCGGATCCGGGTCGGCGCCGCGGCCGCGCGTCGACGGGAGCGGCGCGCGACGCGCCGCCCCGCCCGAGCGCATGGCGGAGCGGACGATGTCGGACCCGCCGCGGAAGGGAGCGCTCGGCGGCGTTCCGCCCTGGCTCGTCGCCGTCGGCGCGGTCCTCGCCCTCGGAGCACTCGGTGCCGGCGTCTGGAAGCTGCGGGGCGGAGGCTCCCCACCGCCGGCGGCGCCGACCCCCGTCCCGACGGCAGCGCCGACGGCGCCCCCGGAGACGCCGACCCCGGTCGTCGTCGGGAAGGACGATCCGCTCTTCCAGCAGGCGGTCCAGGCGCGGCTCCAGGAGGAGCTGAAGCAGCGGGACGCGCAGCGGCAGCAGGAGCTGCTGCTCGCGCAGAAGAAGAAGCAGACCGAGCAGGACCGGGCGGCCGAGGAGGCGCGCCGGGCGCGCGACGCCGGAGGAGGCCTCGCGCGTGGCCCGCGATCGGAACGACCGGGACGAGGCCCTCCGGCTCGCGAAAGAGGCCCAGGAGGCGCGCCGGCGCGCCGACGAGGCCGCCGGCGCGGCCGCGCGGGCCGCCGAGGATCCTCCGGTCAAGGAGGGCGACCTCGTCGAGCTCTCGAAGGTCGACACCGAGCCGTCGGTCCTGATGTCGGTCCGGCCCGAGGTCTCGCCGCTCGCGCGGGCCCGGCGCGTCGCCGGGACTGTCCTCCTCCGCGTCCTCGTGAACGAGCGCGGGCAGTCGGAGGAGGTCGAGGTCTTCCGGGACACGACGCCGAAGGTCGGCCTCGGCGAGACCTCGAGGACGGCCGTCCTGCGGTGGACCTGGACCCCCGCCACGAAGGACGGCCGGAAGGTCAAGACCTGGATGACGGTCCAGGTCCCCTTCGTGGCGCAGTAGCCGGCGGGCTTACTTGGCGGCGGCGGGAGGCGCCGGCAGGGGCAGGCCCTTGCCTCCGAGGTAGGTCTTCCTGAGGAACTCCTCCATGAGGTTGTCGGAGAACCAGGAGACCGCGACGCCGTCGACGAAGTACGTCGGCGTCGCGCGGACCCGGACGGCGAATCCCTCGCCGAGGTCGGCGAGGACCTTCTCGTTCGCCTTCGCCTGCAGGTAGCACGCCTTGAAGGCCGCCTCGGGAACGTCGTTCGCGGCCGCGAAGTCGAGTGCGAAAGCGTCGACCGCCGCGACGTTCAGCTCCTCCTGCTTCGCGTAGATGTTGGACTTGAACCGGAAGTAGAGCTCCGGGCTCCGGTCGAAGAAGCAGCGGGCCGCCGACGCCGCGCGGAAAGCCCAGGGATGAGCCACCGTCAGGGGGAAGCTCTTGACATACCGCCTGATCTTCAGCTCCTTGCTCATCTTCGCGAGGAGCGCCTCCCAGTCCGTCGTCCGCTTCTTGCAGAAGCCGCATTCCATGTCCGAGAACTCGACGACGGTGATCTTCGCGTCGGCGGGGCCGGCCGAGGGCGTGTCGGCGAGCTTGATCATCTCGCGGCGCTGCTCGGCCACGCTCCGGTTCCTGTCCCACGGACGCCCGATCAAGAAGACCCCGCCGTCCTGCGCCGAGACGTAGGCGGCCAGCTGGTACGAACCGTAGCCCGTCTCGGGGCGGAGCAGACGCCCTTCCACCCCTTCCGGTCGAGCGACGGATCGAGTGTCATCCGGAAGGGGGCCTGAAAGTACTTCTTCAGCGACTCCTTCAGCCCGGCGAGATCGCCGTCCGTCCGGACCGGGGCCGGGTTCTTCAGCTTTTCCTCGTCGCCGAAGGCGTCGCCGATCAGGACGCTGCGGCTCCCCTCCTCGAGCACCGCGAAGAGCTGGTCGTTCGCCCGGGCGTCGCCGGCGTAGCTCTTCGTCACCCGGACGAGCTTCTCGCCCGGGAGCTTCACCTGAGGGACCTCCTCGACCTTCACCTCCCCCGGGCCCCAGGTGAAGAAGCCCTCGAGCCACGCGGTCAGCGCCGCGTCCTTCACCTCGGGAGCCTTCGGAGCCGACGTGGACGCCTCCTTCGGGGGCGGGGCGCCCTTCGGAGGCGCCTGCGCGGCGGGAGCGAGCCCGCCCGCGGAGAACGCGGCCGACGGAGACGGCGGCGGCGACGCAGTAGCGCGGAAGCGTGAACATCGTGTCGAAAGCCCTCCTCGAATCGGACTCGAACCCGGAGCTTACGCGAACCCGCGGCCGTTCAGCCTTCGGGGCGAAGCTTCACGAGAACGTCGCCAGCGCTCACGGCCTGCCCGGCCGCGACGGCGACGGAATCGACGGTCCCGTCGCGGGGCGACTTGACCTCGTTCTCCATCTTCATCGCCTCGAGGACCAGGAGCGGCTGTCCCGCCGTCACGGTCTCCCCGGGCGCGACTGCGATGCGGAGGACCCGTCCCGGCATCGCGGCCGGGACGACGTTGCCCTTCTTCGAACGGCCACGGCCACCGCCGGCCTGCGCGAGCGCCGCCAGCTCGTCCACGAGCTCGAACGCCAGGACGCCGTTGCCGAACCGGGAGCGAAGCGTCCCGTCGGGCCGCGACTCGAGGCTCACCTCGATCTGCCGGCCGTCTTCGAGGATGAGAGACCAGGTTCCCGGTCTCTCCGAGACGGCGTTTCCCGACACGCGGGTGCCATCGACGGTCACGGAGAAGGCCGGGGCCGGGCCTTCCAGCGTCAACGGGGTCTCGCCCGCGGCGCCGTTGGCGGAGCGGGCGCGGAATTTCATTCGCGAACTCCGAAGGTCGGGCGCGCGGTCCGCCACGCGGAGGCGACGGGCGGCGCGACGTCGGGGCGCGCGGCCGCCGCGCGCGAGAAGGCGTCGAGTGCCGCGGCCGCGAGCGACGTCTGGCGCTCCCGGGGCCCGAGGTCCGCCGGGGAGTAGCTCCATCCGTCGAGAAACTGCGTCGAGACGCGGTTGGCGAGGACGTCCGGGTCCTCGAGCAAGGCGAGGAAGAACGGGATCGTGGTATCGATTCCCTCGACGCGCGACTCGGTCGAGCGCCCGCCGCGTCCGCCGGATCGCCTCGTCGCGGTCCTTCCCCCAGACGACGAACTTCGCGACCATCGGGTCGTAGTCGAGGGGCACGACGTCCCCCTCCTCGACGCCCGAGTCGACGCGGACGCCGGGGCCCTGGGGCCGCCTGAGCCGCCGGATCTTCCCGGGCGACGGGGCGAAGTTGTGCGCGGCGTCCTCCGCGTAGATCCGGCACTGGAGCGCGTGACCGCGCGGCTCCGGGCGGGCGGCGATCGACATCGGCTCGCCCATCGCGATCCGGATCATCTCGGTCACGAGGTCGACGCCGTAGACGACTTCGGTGACCGGGTGCTCGACCTGGATCCGCGTGTTCATCTCGAGGAAGAAGAAGCGGCCGTCCTTCGCGAGGAGGAACTCGACCGTCCCGGCCGACACGTAGTTCACCGCCTTCGCGGCCGCGACGGCGACCTCCTCCATCCGGCGGCGGAGGTCGGGAGTGACGGCCGCGGAGGGACACTCCTCGAGGACCTTCTGGTGTCGCCTCTGGAGCGAGCACTCGCGCTCGCCCAGGGCGAGCACCTTTCCCGTGGCGTCCCCGAGAACCTGGATTTCGATGTGGCGCGGGTTCTCGACGAAGTGCTCCGCGTAGACGGCCGAATCGGCGAAGTAGGACTTCGCCTCGCTCTGCGCCCGGGCGAAGGCCGCCGGGACCTCGTCGCGGCTCCGGACGACGCGCATTCCCTTCCCGCCCCCTCCCGCCGCCGCCTTGAGAAGCAGCGGGAAGCCGTTCGCGTCGCCGAACGCCGCGATCTCCTCGGCGTCCTTCGCCGGGGTCGTCATGCCGGGGACGACCGGAACGCCGGCCGCGAGCATGCGCGCCCGCGAGGCGGTCTTCGAGCCCATGGCGGAGATGGAGGCGGGTGACGGCCCGACCCAGGCGAGGCCGGCGTCGAGGACGGCCTGCGCGAAGGCGGCGTTTTCGGCGAGGAAGCCGTAGCCGGGATGGACGAGCGTGGCTCCCGTCCTCTTCGCGGCGTCCAGGATCTTCTGCGGCACGAGGTACGACTCGCGCGCCGGGGGCGGACCGATCGGGACCGCGTAGTCGCAGAGGCGGACGTGGAGCGACATCCGGTCCGTCTCCGAGTAGACGGCCACCGGCGTGATCCCGAGGTCGCGGCAGGCCCGGATGATCCGGATGGCGATCTCGCCGCGGTTGGCGATCAGGAGCCGGGGAGCGGTCACAACGGAATGTTCCCGTGCTTCTTCGGCGGCATCGGCTCGCGCTTGTTCCCGAGCATGTCGAGCGCGCGGATGAGGCGCCGCCGGTCGTCCGGGGCTCGATGACGTCGTCGATGTAGCCCTTGCGCGCGGCCGAGAAGGGGTTCGCGAAGCGCTCCTCGTATTCCTCGACGCGCTCCTTCCGGGCCGCCACCGGCTCGCTCGCCGACGCCAGCTCCTTTCCGTAGAGGATGTTCACCGCGCCCTCCGACCCCATGACGGCGATCTCGGCGGTCGGGAAGGCGACGTTGAAGTCGGTCCGGATGTGCTTCGACGCCATGACGCAGTAGGCGCCGCCATAAGCCTTCCGCGTGATGACCGTCAGCTTCGGCACCGTCGCCTCGGCGAACGCGAAGAGCAGCTTCGCGCCGTGCCGGATGATGCCGCCGAACTCCTGCTTCGTCCCGGGAAGGAAGCCCGGAACGTCCTCGAAGACGACGAGGGGGACGTTGAAGGCGTCGCAGAAGCGGACGAAGCGCGCTCCCTTCACGGACGCGTCGATGTCGAGGACGCCGGCCAGGTGGTCGGGCTGGTTCGCGACGACGCCGACCGGCCGCCCGCCGAGCCGCGCGAAACCGACGATGATGTTCCTGGCCCAGTCGGCGTGGATCTCGAAGAAGTCGCCGTCGTCGACGACCATCCGGATCAGCGCCGTCATGTCGTAGGGCTGGTTCGGCGAGTCGGGGATGAACCGGTCCAGTTCGGGGATCTCGCGATCGGAGGGGTCCGAGGTGACGCGGCGAGGCGGGTCCTCGCGGTTGTTCGCCGGGAGGAACGACAGGAGCGTCCGGATCTTCAGGAGGCCGTCGGCGTCGTTGTCCGCGACGACGTGGGCGACGCCCGACGTCCCCGCATGCGTGTCCGCGCCGCCAAGCGCCTCCTTCGTGACGTCCTCGTGGGTGACCGCCTTGATGACGTCGGGCCCCGTCACGAACATCGAGCTGGTGCCGCGGACCATCAGGATGAAGTCGGTGATCGCGGGCGAGTAGACCGCGCCCCCGGCGCAGGGGCCGAGGATCGCCGAGATCTGGGGGATCACTCCCGACGCGAGCGTGTTGCGCAGGAAGATGTCGGCGTAGCCGGCCAGCGACAGGACGCCTTCCTGGATCCGCGCGCCGCCCGAGTCGTTCAGCCCGACGACCGGCGCGCCGACCTTCATCGCGAGGTCCATGACCTTGCAGATCTTCGCGGCGTTCGTCTCCGACAGGGAGCCGCCGAAGACCGTGAAGTCCTGCGCGAAGACGAAGACGAGGCGCCCGTCGACGCGGACGCTCCCCGCGACGACGCCGTCGCCCGGGATCTGGTTCGACTCGGCCGCCATGCCGAAGTCACGGCAGTTCTGGACGACGAACGGGTCGATTTCGTCGAAGGATCCGGGGTCTCCGAGCAGCTCCACGCGCTCGTGGGCCGAGAGCTTTCCGCCGGCCTTCTGCTTCTTCAGGCGTTCCTCGCCGCCGCCGAGGCGGGAGGCCGCGCGGAGCTCCGCGAGCCTCTCGAGCTTCGAGTCGATGGTCTTCACGTCGCCTCTCTTCTCGCCCCTGGCGTCGCCGCCCTCACAGCGGGATCTTCTTCTTTTCGGCCAGCATCCTCTTCGCCTTCCGGAACATCTCGGCGTAGTCGACGCCCTGGCCCCGGATCGCCGACGCGTTCTTCGCGAGCAGGGCCTTGACCTCGTCGTCCAGCGCCCGCTCCCGGTCCCGGTCGAACGCGAGAACCGGCTTCCATCGCGCGCCGCAGCTCGGCGGGCGACGCGGTCTTCACGAGGCCTTCGGCCAGCAAACGGCGCGCCACGAACGCCGCCTGGGCGCGAATCCGCGAATCCGAGAGGGCCATGGCGCGGGAGAATATCGGAAGACCGGTCCCCTCCTACAATCCTGCAGATTGATCAGCCCCGAGCGCGAGATCTCCGAAGACGCCGACGACGCGGTCCGCATCGTCTCCGGGCTCCTGCGCCGGGGCGACCACGGCGAGGTCTTCCGCGAGCGCCGGACGACCGTCGCCTGGAGCGCTTCGGAGGCGGGTCTCCTCCAGCCCGTCGCATCTCCGAAGAACGCGGCACGGCCGCCCGGATCCGGCGAGGGCGTGAGGCGCTGCTGATCGCGCGCGGCGGCGACGGTCCCGAAGCGCTTCGCGAGGTGGTCCGCGACGCGGCGCGGCGGGCAGGCGGCTCGCCGTTCTTCAAGGCCCGTCCGAAGGAAGCGCCGCCGCCGGCCGCGGCCCTCGAGGCCGGCGAGGAGGAGCGGACCGCCGCCCTCGCCGCCGCGATCGCCCGCGCCTTCCCCGACCCGCGCGGACTCTCCGTGTCGCTCTCGATCGCCCGCGTCCGGGTGACGCGGGCCGTCGTCACCTCGCGCGCGCTTCGTCCTCTGCGGGTCGGCGTCGCGTCTCGTCGCCACGGGTCTCATCCGGCGCGCCGACGGCACGCGACCGTTCGCCTTCCAGTCGGCCGCGGCGTTCGGCAGCGCCGTCGGACGCGCTCTCGCGCGCGCTCGCCGAGGCCGCGCGGCCCGTCTCCGCCGCCCCGCCGCCCGCCGGGAGCGTGGACGTCGTCCTCTCCCCCGCCGCCGCCTCCGTCTTCTGGCACGAGGTCGTCGGCCATCCGCTCGAGGCCGAGGGAGGCGAGCACCGGTCGGTCCTCGCGCGCGTGCCGAACGCCGTGGTCGGGCCGCCGGGTCTCTTCGTCTCGGCCGACCCGACGCGGCGGGACCTGCCGGGGAGCTTCGACTACGACGACGAGGGGACGCCCTCGCGTGCCGTGCCCCTCCTCGAGGACGGCCGCGTCACGGGGCTCCTGACCGACCGCCGGACGGGAAACGCCGCTTCGAACGGACACGGGCGCTGTCCGGACTACCGGCGGCCGCCCTCGCCCGCGCCTCTCGAACCTCGTCGTGCCCGCCGGCGGCCTCCCGCTCGCCGCGCTCCTCGAGCGCTGCGGCTCCGGCCTCTACGTCCGCGAGATCTCCGCGGGCTCCGCCGACCCCGAATCGGGCCGCTTCCTGCTCGTCGTCGAGGCGGCGGACCTCGTCCGCCGCGGGCGAAGCGGGCGCGCCCGTCGCCCGGTTCGCGCTCTCCGGGGACCTCCTGTCGGCGCTCCGACAGCTGGAGGCCGCGCGGGGCGACGCCTCCCTCCCGGCCTCCGGTCTCGATCTCTGCCTCAAGGGAGGCGACGCCGTACCGGTCGGCGGCGCGTCGCCGCGCGATCCTCGCTTCGCGCCCTCGTCGTCGCGGGAGGCGGCTCGTGAAGCCCCGCCGCCTGGCGGCGACCCCCTCTTCGACGGCCTGCTCGACGCCGCGCGCGCCGCCGAGCGCGACGGAGAGAGCGCCGAGGTTTACGAGCGCCGCGGCGCCGCGCTGGAGGTCTCCGAGGACGACGACGGGGTGCGGATCTCGGAATCGCGCGAGCGCGGGATTCGCGGTCCGCGTCTACCGGTCGGGCCGCACCGCATTCGCGGCCGGCGGGCCCGAGGCCGTGGCCGGCCTCCTCGATCGCGCCCGGGCCGCGCTTCCCCGCTCCCGCGCGCGCCGCGGAGCCCGCGCCGCACCGCCGGTCTCCGGGAGACGCGCCGGTTCGCGAGGCCGCGACGGACCTGACGTCCCCCGGACGAAGCCCTCGCCCGGGAGCTGCTCGCCGGCTTCCGGCGCTTCGTCGCGCGCCGCCGGGGAAGGAGCCGTGACGCTCTCGGAGGCGTCGATCGCGCTCGGCGAGCGGCGCGAGCGGATCGCGACGACCGCCGGCCGGGAGGCGGCGTGGACGACCCGTGGCTGCCTCGCTCGTCGGCACGGTCGTCGGCCGAAGCGCCGGCGGGCGCGATCTCCGCCCGCGTCGTCGCGCAGCGGCCGCGTGCCCGAAGAGCTGCCGCTCCACCGCCTCGCGCGCCACGCCGCGGACCGCGTCCTCCTCCCGCTCCACGGTCGGCCGCTCGAAGCGTCCCGGTTCGACCTCCTGCTCGACTCCCATGTCGCCGCGCACGTCGTCGCGCGCCTCGCCCCGCTCTTCTTCGGCGACGACGCCGACGCGCTCCTCGCGGCCCGGACGCGTGACGGCCGCGATCCGCTCGCCGCGCCGCTCGTGACGCTCGTCGACGACGCGTCGGCTCCCGGGGGGCCCGTCCGGACGCCCCGCGACGGGGAGGGAACGCCGCAGGCGCGGCACGTCGTCGTCGAGCGCGGCGTCCCCGTCTCGCGGCTGACCGACGTGGCGGCGGCGGCACGGCGCGGGACGCCCCCGACGGGAAACGCGGTCCGCCGCGCCTGGTCCGACCCTCCCTCCATCGGGGTGACGAACTTCTTCGTCGACCCGGCGGCCGGCGTCTCGCCGCTGGATCTCCTCGGCGGCGCCGCGAGGGGCTTCTACGCGGCGATCCTCCTCTCCCGTCCCGGCGGTCGACGTCGCCGCGAACCGCTTCCGGCTCCAGACCGGCGGGTACCTCATCGAGAAGGGGCGTGCGGCGGGGCGAATCTCGGAGGCCATCGTCTCGGGACGGCTCTCGGACCTTCTCCGGCGGGTCGAGGCCGTCGGGGACGACCTCAAGTTCGTGACCGGCGCCGGCGGGGGCGCCGGCTCCCCGACGCTCTACGTCCCGCGCTGGAAGAACGACTGACTCGGCGCGGTCAGGCCCCGGCGCCGGGTCCCGGGACGACGGCCGTCGGCGCCGGAACCGGCGCGCCCGGCGCCGTCTGCGGTGCCCCGGAGCGGTCTGCGGCGCCCCGGGCGCGGTGCGTGGCACGCCGGCGGGCCGCGGAGGCGCGCCGGGCGTCGCCTCGAAGCCTCCCGGTCCCGGGAATCCGGCGGGACGTGTCCGTCTGCGGGACGCGGTGCCGGTCGCGGACGCCGGCTCGCTTCCGGGCGCGGTCGCGGATCGGGCGGCACGTCGGTGGGGCGGGAGCGACGCTTCCCGGTTCGCGCCGGGGCCGTCGAGGCCGGCGGTACGTTCGTGATGACCGGGCCCGTCGCGGACGGACGGCGCTTCCGGTTCGGCGGCGAGAGCGGCCGCGGCTCGCGGCGCGGCCTTGGTCGGCTGAAGGAGGGCGCCGATCCGGGCCTCGTCCGCGAACTCCTCCGCCCGGGGCATGGCGGACCGCGCGAGCCTCTTCTCATAGGTCGCCGTGAGGACGATCGCCTTCAGCCGGGAGTTGGCGGCGAACGGGTTCCGCTTCACGTCGAAGAGCGACGTGTCCATCCGGAGCGACGTCCGATAGGCATCGACGGCGGACTGCAGATGGCCCAGCTGCTCCTCGGCGTAGCCGAGCATCCACCATCCGGCCCAGTTCCCCGGCCCTCGCTTCACGGCCTCGTGGAACGCGCTCCTGGGCGTTGCCCCACTCCCCCTTGTAGGCATAGACGATGCCGGCGTTGAACATGGGCCGGGTGTCGGCCGGGTCGAGCTTCGCCGCGGTCTCGAAGTTCCGGAGCGCGTCGCGCCAGAAGCCGTCCCACGCGACGAGGCAGCCGAGGTCGTTGAAGAGGCTCGCGTCGTCAGGATGCGCCTCGATCTGCGCGAGGATCTCCTGGATGGCGCGATGGTGCGGCACCTCGGGGCTGAGAAACGCCTTGTAGACGTCCTTGCCGGCCATGGGACCGGCGGCGAGAAGGAGGGCGGCGGCGCCGGCGGCGAGGAAGCGTCTCATCGGTTTCCTTTCGGGGTGGCCGGGCGGCCGACGAGGCGGACGCTTTCCCTCGACGGTGAGGACCTCGAAGACGAGGCGGGACGCCCCGGTCTCCTTCCGGATCGCGGCCGCCTGCTTCTTCAGGAGCTCCTCGAACCGCTCGTACTTGAGCCGGGAGACGTCTTCCCCGAGGGCCCGCCGGGCGTCGCAGAAGCGCTCGAAGATCGGCATCAGGTCGACTCGTCCCTTCCTGCTTACGGACGCCGAGGCCTCCGCGTCGCGCCCCGGCGCCGGGGCCGCCTCCTCCCGGGAGGGCGGAGGCGCAGGGCGGGCGGGGACGAGCTTTCCCTGCTCCCGCTGCAGGAGCCGCTTCTCCCACAGCTCCGTCAGGGACGAAAAGCGGCTCTGGAGGTTCTGGAGCCGGAACCGGTCGGCGGCACGGTCGACGTGGACGTCCTCGAGGCGCCGGAAGAGATCCTCGATCCGCTTCTTCGTCTGGACCGGCGGCTTCTTCAGGTCGCCCGTGAAGAAGCGCTCGTACTCCACGCGGAGCGCCGTGAGGCCCCGTTCGAGCACCGCGAGCTCGTTCTCGATGGTGTCCGGCATGGCGACGCGATTAGTCTACAGTTTCCGACGATGGCCACGCCCCCCGTCCGCCCCCCGCCATCGATCTCCTCCTCCGGGAGGCCGAAGGACGGCGCCTGTCCGACCGGCACGGCCGGACCCGCGTCAAGGCCGTCCTCCGGGAGGCCGCCGGACGGCTGCGCCGGGGCGAGATCGACGCGAGCGGCGACGGCGCGGCGCGTGCGCTCCTCGCCGATGCCCGCGCCGCGCTCGAGGGGCGGGCGGCTGCCGGGCCGCGCCCGGTCCTGAACGCGACGGGCGTCCTCCTCCACACGAATCTCGGCCGCGCTCCGCTCGCCGAGGCCGCGCTCGCGGCCGTGATCGACGCCGGCGGCTACTGCACGCTCGAGTACGACCCCGCGACCGGAACGCGGGGACGGCGGGGCGAGCACGTCCGGCCGCTCCTGGTGGCGCTCTTCGCCCCGGAGCGCCCGGCGGTCGACGCGCTCGCGGTCACGAACGCCGCCGCGGCGCTCCTCCTCGCGCTCGACACGGCGGCCAACGGGCGGCCCGTCGCCGTTTCGCGCGGCGAGCTCGTCGCGATCGGCGGCGATTTCCGGGTCCCGTCGATCCTCGCCAAGAGCGGCGCCTCCCTCGCGGAAGTCGGCACCACGAACCGGACGACCCCGGAGGACTACCGTACGGCGCTCGACGGGGGCGCCGCGGCGATCCTCAAGGTGCGCCCGTCCAACTACCGGATCGTCGGTTTCACCGAGGAAGCGCCGCTTCCCGAGCTCGCCTCGCTGGCCCGGGAATACGGGGTCCCGCTCGTCTTCGACGCCGGATCCGGCGTCCCGGAGCGCCTGCCGGGACCGGGACTCTCGGACGAGCCGGTTCCCGCCGCCGCCCTCGACGCGGGGGCGGACCTCGTCTGCTACTCCGGCGACAAGCTGCTCGGCGGGCCCCAGGCGGGGATCCTCCTCGGCCGCGCCGACCTCGTGGAGCGGTGCGCGCGGAACCCGCTCGCGCGGGCGCTCCGCCCGGACAAGCTGGCCCTCGCGGCCCTCGCCGCCACGCTCGACCTCCACCTCGCGGGCCGTCGGGCGGAGATTCCCCTCTACCGGATGCTCGGCGCGTCGCTCGAGGAGCTGGCGCGCCGCGCCGAGGCCCTCGCCGCCTCGGCGCGGGCCGCCGGCCTCGCGGCGGAGGTCGTCCCGTCCGTCGCGGTCGCGGGGGGGGCACAGGAGCCGAGTCGACCCTTCCATCGCGGGCGGTCGCCCTCCGCCACCCGCGCCTCTCCGCGGACGAGCTAGCCGCGGCGCTGCGGCGGCGGCCGCTCCCGGTCGTGTCGCGCCTCGAGGAAGGCCGCGTCCTGCTCGACCTCCGGACTGTCGCGCCGGAGGACGACGACGAGCTCGCGGCCGCTTTCCCGGACCTAGACGCCTAGCTCCTTCATCCGCTGGGCGAGGCGGCGCGCCGGGATGCCGAGCTCCTCGGCCGCCTTGGCGCGGTCGCCCGCCGCCTCCTCGAGCGCACGCCGGATCCGGGCCGTCTCCCCCGCCCGCTTCCACCTCTCGATCACGTCGTCGAGAGCCCCGTCGAGCGACGGGTGGGGGCTCGCCGTCTCGCCCGGGAGGCCGGGGACGATGTCGGCCGGGCGGATCGTCTCTCCCCGGGAGAGGATCACGGCCCGCTCGACGACGTTCTTCAGCTCGCGGATGTTCCCGGGCCAGTCGTGCTCGGCGAGGCGCGCGAGGGCCGCCGGCGAGAACTCCGGCGCCTTTTTCCGCATCTGGCGCGCGGCGCTCTCGGCGAAGGACCGCGCGAGCGCCGGCAGGTCCTCCTTGCGCGCGCGGAGAGGCGGAAGCCGGACCGGGAAAACCTCGAGCCGGTAGAAGAGGTCCTCGCGGAACGCGCCGCTCTTCACGAGGGCCGTGAGGTCCCGGTTCGTCGCGACGACGATCCGGACGTCGACCGAGACCGGCACCGTCCCGCCGACCCTGTGGAACTGCCGCTCCTCGACGACCCTAAGGAACTTCGACTGGGAGGGCGCCGGCAGCTCGGAGATCTCGTCGAGGAAGAGCGTCCCGCCGTCCGCCAGCTCGAAGCGGCCGGCCCGCCGCTCGACGGCGCCCGTGTACGCGCCCCGCTCGTGCCCGAAGAGCTCGTTCTCGACGAGCCCCTCGGGGATTGCCGCGACGTTGACCGGGACGAACGGCCCCGCGGAACGGGGGGAAAGGGCGTGGAGGGCGCGCGCGAAGAGCTCCTTCCCCGTCCCGGACTCGCCGGTCAAGACGACGGTCACGTCGGTCTCGGCGGCCCGCCGGATCCGTTCGAGCGCCTCGGCGAGGGCCGGCGAGGAGCCGACGATCGCCGGCATGCCCGAGAGCCCGGCCTCGGCCGCGAGGAGGGCGTGCGCGACCGCGCCGCGCCGGGCCGCCACGTGCCGCGCCACGAGGAGCTGAAGGAGGTCCGGGTCGACCGGCTTGCTGAGGAAGTCCGCCGCGCCCGCCTTCATCGCGGCGACCGCGGTCTCCACGGTGCCGAATCCCGTCAACACGACGACCGGCAGCCCGGGATCAGCCGCCAGGGCGGCGGCGAGCACCGCAAGCCCGTCCGCCCCGGGGAGCTTCAGATCCGTGAGGACCAGGGCGTAGCGGCGGCCGGCCTGCAGCCGCCGGACGGCCTCGTCGCCGGCCGCGACGGCCTCGACGCCGTAGCCGAGCCGCTCGAGAGTCTCCGCCAGCATCGCGCGGAGCGACTCCCGGTCCTCGACGAGCAGGATCTCGGCCGGCATGGCGTGGCGGGGCCCGTCCCTAGGGCGCGAGCGGTTTCGGCACCGCCGTCTCCCGTTCAGTTCCCCGACGGAGGCTTCGGCTGGTCGCCGGTCGGCTTGGGGATGAACGTCCCCCCCGGCTTGTCGGGGGCGCCGATCGCGGCGTTCGGCGACTGCGGCGCGATGTCGGGCCGCGGCAGTGGCGTCGGCGGCGGCGCGGCCGCCTTGTCGCCGGGGAGCCTGTCCGCCTTTTCACCGACCTGCGACGGGATCACGCCGGGCGTCGGCGTCGGGACGATGCCGCTCGAATCCGCGGCCCCTGCGGGACCCGAGGGGCCCGATCCGCTTCCGCTCGCGCCCTTCACGCCCATCTTGACCTGCCACTGCGGGACGTAGCGGAACGTGGCCGCCTCGGCGTCGGTCGCCAGGGCCGCCGTGAACGCGCTCTTCTCGCCCGGACCCAGGTTGTCTTTCGCGACCTGGCCGAACCCCGAGACGATCGTCTTGTTGTCCGGGCCGATCGCCTCGATCGTGACCCCCACGCCCGAGACATCCACCTTTCCGCTGTTGACGAGCGACCCGGTGAACGCGTAGCCCTCCTTGGTCTTCGTCGCCGACGCGTTGGCGACGTCGACACGCTCTTCACCGGCCTCCTTCTTTTCGGGGTCTGCTCCCGCGAGCTCTCCTCCCGCGACCTGGTCATCGGTCAGGACGACGGTGGCCTTCTTCCCCTTCGTCAGGCGGGCGGCCTCGGCGGGCGTCAGAGGGCGGTTCGGCGTCGCCGTCGGAGCGGGAGCTGGCGTCGGCGCGACACGGGCGGCCGCCGTCTTCTCCTGGTCGATCTCCCCCGCCGGGAGAGAGAGGAGCTGGCCGTCGGCCGTCTTCAGGATGACCATGCGTCCCTTGAGCATGGGAGGTCCGACTGTCCGGATGACCCGGCCGTCCTTGAGGATGACATCGTCCGCAACCGCCCCGAAGCCCAAGAGGAGGGCGGTCGCAAGGATCGTCGACGGAAGAAGGCGACGCATGGACACCTCCGGTGAACACCAAATCATACCCCTCGTCCTCAGGGGGAGGCGGGGAATCGCACCTCCACGACTCGGCTTTCCCGCGCGACGGCGATCTGGTTCCGGGCCACGGACGCCCAGCCGACGGGCGTCGATCCCTCGCCGGCCGGTGGCGCGTTGAAGGGAAGCGCCGCGGCGAAATCCGCAGGGCCCGCTCCGCTCCGGCGCGGTCCGATCGCGACCAGGGCGCAGCGAACCGCCTTCAGCCGCGCCGGAATCCCGACATCGGGCCCGATCCCGTCCGCCGGCACCGGCGCTCCGGGCCGCTCCCCCACCCAAACCTCGCCCCCGTCCGCCCCCTTCAGACCGAACGCCACCTGGAGGTTCTCGATGTCGTCCGCGACCCGCGCTACCTCCCAGCGCCCGGCGCCCGCCGCCTCCGCCGCGGCGAGGAACGGGTGGGGGTTCGCCATGGAGGGGGGGTCGTTCACGACGAAGTAGTCCGGGGGGCGGCCGCTTGGGCCAAGGGCGACGAAGAAAGCGACCTCGTCGTAGAGCCCCGCCGCCACGAGGGGGCCGAGGCGCGAGGCCGCCGCAGGGTTCCCTCCGGGATTCCCGGCGACGGCGTCAGGATCCGTGAAGTCGAGCGTCAGCCCGAGGCCGCAGGGACGGGCGGTCGATCCCCCGACCCCCCCCTCGCAGCCGTCAAGCCCCGACGCGTCGAAGGCCGTGACCCGCGCCACTGCCCAGAGGCCCGCCGCATCCACCACGAGGAAAAAGCGCCGGGCCGGCCCGGCGAGGTCCCGGGCGCGCAGCCTCGCCGCCGTCGCGACGAGGGCTTCGTTCCGGGGTCCCGGGGCTCCCGTGATCCGGAGAGGCGCGGCGCTCGGCTGGCCGAACTCCGCGGGCGCTCCCCCGTCGAGACGCAGCACGGGCGCCCGGAGGACCCCCCGGAGTCCCAGGATGTCCGTTCCGGCCCGAACCGGCGTCGCCTGGCCGAAGACGTTCGTGAAGAGCCGGGTCCCCTCGAAGTTGTCCGCGAGCGGCCGGACCGCCTCTCGCGTCGGAAGGAGGCCTCCCGCAGCCGCCTCGAGGTCGCGTGCCAGGGCCCGGCTCGCGGCGTCGAGAGACGTCTTGAGCTTCGGGGCGGAGGCCGCCGGACGGATCCGCGTGGTCCGGTCGACGACGAGGAGGGCCGCCGCGACGAGGACGACGCAGGCCAGGAGGGTCGCGAGGAGCGCGGGAAGGGAGAAGCCGCGGAGGAGGGAGCCGGCCGGCTTCCTCCTCCCGGTTGAATTCCGCGACGTCCGCATCCCGGCCTCATCTTAGGCCGGGCGGCCGCCGGGGCGCGCGGCCCCGGCGGCGTCAGCCCCTATTTCAGCTCTCTCCAGAAGTTCGGCGCAATATTTCCGAGACCGAGATAGGCCGTGATGTTCACGCCCGGCTTGACGAGACCCGCCGAAGCCCCCTTGCCGATGCCCGACTTGGCGACGACGATCTCCGTGCCCGCGAGGGCGAAGCCCGACGCCGCACCCGCACCGGCGGCGAAGACGTCCACCTTCGTGATCGGGTTGACCGAGAAGTCCGACGCGCAGGCGGTCAGGTTGAACGAGACGATGGCGACATACGACCAGCCGTTGCAGCCGACGTCGGGGTCGAAGAGGAGGAAGAGGGCGTTCGCCACGCCTTTCCCGTCCCCCGGGACGAGAAGGAACGGCGACGAGGTCAGCATCGTCCGGACGCCCAGCGGGCCCGGGTAGTCCGGAGAGCCCGCCGGCTTCTGGAACGAGGAGAAGGCGCCGGTCACGATCTGCGTGTTCGGGACCGTCGTGTTGAAGACGGGCGCCGTCTGGGTGTTGACGGCCAGGTAAAACTGCGGGATGAAGTTGGGCGAGGTGCCGATCTGACGCCCGGTCACGGTCGGGCTCTGCTCGTACGCCGTGCCGCTGCCGAACGCGTAGACCTGGCAGCCGCTCTTCCCGAGGCCGCTCACCGCCGGCGGATAGTAGAGGGGCTGGGACTGGCCGGCCTTGGCGGTGGCGTCGATGCCGATCGCTACGTCCGGGAAGCCGGACGCCGCGGACGCGTCGTAGTTGAACCAGATCCGCCCGTTCAGGTCGGCCTGGAGGGCGAGGTTGGCGAAGTTGTCGCCGAAGTAGCCCGGCGCGCCTGTCTGGAAGAAGACCGAGTCGGCGAACGACTGTTCCCCGACCCAGGGCGCGGGGATCGCCAGTTTCGCGAGCGTCTTCGTCGAGCCGATCTGCGCGCCGCTCCAGGAGTCGACCGTGAAGAAGCTCGCGTCCACCTGCGCGGCGGCGGTGCTGGCGGTGTTCTGCCCCTGCCCGAAGAAGAGCCGGTAGTCGAGGTACGCGGCGGCGGCGGTGGCCGGGACGCTCCAGGTGTTGAAAAGGCTCGGCACGGGGGCGAAGTCGGCCTGCGACTTCGTCCAGACGACCCTCACCGGATCGCCGCCGAAATCGGCGTAGTTCGAATCGGTCGGAGAGGGATGCGTGATGTCGAGGGCGGCGAGGAGCGTGCCGGCGGGACCTTCGGTGAGGTACCCCATCGTGTGGTACTCGGAGCCGTCCCAGACGTCGTAGTAGCGGAGCGAGTTCGCCTGGCCCCAGATGTGGTTCGTCAGGTCGACGTTCTGGCCCGTCAGCGACTCGCCGGCGAGGTAGTTGTTGTAGAGGTCGACCTGCGGCTTGAGGAGGTTCGGCGGGATGATCGCCACGACCTCGGCGCCCGTCGTGAAGTTGAAGGCGTGCAGCATTCCGTCGTCCGCGCCGACCCACGCCAGCGCCGTCCGGGTCTTGTACGCCCCCTCGAACGGCTTGTGGTCGGGCAGCTTGCTCTGCTTGTAGATCTCGGGAGGTCCGATGACCGCCGGCGTCGCGTTGATCGGCGGGCCGAAGCGCCAGAAGCGGCCGGTGCTCGTCTTGGTCCCGTCGTTGCCGCGGATGAAGTCGATGACCTTCGTGTTGAAGGCCGAGGTGTCGAATCCGCTCGGGTTCGGAAGCCCCGCGAGGTTCGCCAGGGTGTCCTGGTTCGCGTCGATCACCTCAACGAGGGCGTTCGAGGTATCCCACGTGTAGATCTTCCGGCTCCCGGGCGCCACGTAGCCGGGGTCGGCCGGGTCGGACAGGGCCTTGCCGGCGTCCCACCTGAGGTAGCCGACGTCTCCCGGGTTCTTCGTCGAGTCGATGGCGTACATGTGCCCCTTCCAGGTCGGGAACTCCGACGACGGGAGGAGGACGATGTTGCCGAGCGAGAGGACCGAGCCCGACACCGGCGGCGCCGTCGTGTAGTCGCCCGTCGCCGTGGCGGCGACGATCGTCGTGAACGCCTTCGCCATCGCCTTCGCGTCCGTGGCGAAGAACGCCCAGTCCTTCTTCGCCCCGAGGGCCGCGCCGTACCGGTCGGGCGTCGTGCCGTCCTCGGTCGTCTTCGGGATCCGCGGGTCGTTGTCGGTGTCGAAGCCGGCGTCCTTGTTCGGGCTGCTGGCGTCCGTCCGGCCGCGGTAGGCCGTGTAGTTCAGCTCGCACCGGCCGACCGTCGGGCTTATCCCGACGACGAACGTGCGTGGCTGCACCGGGGCCAGCGTCCGGCCCGCGACCGTCATGTTGAGGTTGTAGATCTCCTCGGACGAGCCCGGCGGGAAGAGCGTGTACGACGTCACGTAGTCGGCGTTGCAGTCGTAGCCCGAGCCGTTGGCCTTCGAGTACTGGTCGCAGCAGCGCCCGAAGAGGGGGCTCGCCGGGTCGGCGCAGCCGGCGTCGATGCCGAACCGCCCGAGGCAGGGGCTGACCCACTCCTCGCCCGGGCTGAACCAGACGGGAGAGGAGCCCGACGCGTACCCTCCGGCGCACTCCTCCAGCCCGGTGGCCGGGTTGATCGCGCACCCCTGGTCCGGGGAGAACCAGGGAACGGGCGGGTCGCCCGGGGAGCCGGGCGGGTTGCAGGTGTTCGAGAGCCCGTCGGTCGCGAGGATGACGCCATAGGTCCGGTCGCACTTGTTCTTCGGGTCGCTCGCAAAGAGCGTCGGGAAGTAGGCCTTGTCCTGGTCGAGCGCACCCTTGTTCGGCGTCCCGGCGCGGGGCTTGATGTTGAGCCCGCCGAAGTAGGCCACCTGCATCGCGGTCTCGATCGCGGAGACGTCTCCCGTGTCGAGGGGGTCGATCGGGACCACCCGGACGTAGTTGTCGGGATACGTGCAGTTCGTGGAGTCGATGGTCGGCGCGATGTCGTAGTACTTCAGGAGGCCCCAGTTCACGAGGTCCTTGTTCTTGCCGATGACGTTCTGCGGCGGCTCCACGGTCCACGAGCCGGGCGTCGTCCCGAGGATCGGCCGGCCCGTGACCATCGGGATCGAGTTCCCCGACATGTCCGTCGTGCTGTCGTAGGCCGTGAACGGGATCCCCGGGTCGTCCCGGTAGATGATGCCGTTGAAGACGTCGAAGCCCCACCGGACCGTCCAGGCCCAGTCGTTCTGCACGCCCCCCTGGTCGAAGCCGACGGTGTAGGTGATCGACCCGCCGTGGTCGTAGTCCGGGAGCGTCCGGAGCGGGTAGTTCCAGTTCGGCGCCAGCGTCACGTCCGGCCAGTCGGACTGCGCCCCGGAACCGGGCGCCGTGAAGCTCGTGACGAGCGTGACGCGAGTTGCCGAGCGCGTTCTTCATCATGGCGAGGCGCGACGGCAGGTCGAAGTGGAGGTGGTACGTCCAGGTCGCGCAGCCAGGATTCGCCACGGCCGTCGGTGTCGTCGGGGGGGCCTGGAAGATCGCGGCCACGGCCGGCAGGACGGCGGCGCTCATCCCGCGCGGCCCGTGCGGCTCGCGCGGCAGGAGGCCTTCCGGCAGGCTCGCGCCGACCCCGGTCCAGAGCGGACGGGCGTTCGGAGCCGCCGTGGGGCTCGGCGAGCATCGCCGTCGCGAGCGCGGCCACCGCTCCCGGCGCGGAGAGCGGGACGGGGCGCGGCGCGGCGAGCGCCCACTGCTCGGGCGGGCGCGGGGGGACGTCCTTCGGAAGCGGCGGCCGGAACTCGCTGCCGCCCGGCCGCGTGTTGGTCGGCGTGTTCGTCCGCGTCGCGGTCGGCGTGACGGTCGGTGTCTCGGTCGGCGTCGGCGTCGCCGTCGGCGTCCTCGACGGCGTGTTCGACGGCGTCGTGGTCGGCGTCGAGGTTGGCGTGTTGCTCGCCGTCCGGGTGGGCGACGCCGTGGGTGTCGCGCTCGGCGTGTTCGTCGCCGTGTAGGTCGCGGTTATCGTCGGGGTGTAGCTGGGAGTGCGCGTCGGCGTCTCGGTCGGCGTCGGCGTGACGGTCGGGGTCGCCGTCGGCGTGCTCGAGGCCGTTGAGGTGGGGGTCACCGTCGGCGTGTTCGTCCGGGTGGCGGTGGGCGTCACCGTCGGCGTCACCGTCGGCGTGTTCGTCCAGGTGGAGGTGGGCGTGATGGTCGGCGTCCGCGTCGCCGTGTTCGTCGGCGTCGACGTCGGCGTCACCGTCGCCGTCCCCGTCGCCGTCCAGGTCGGCGTGATCGTCGGCGTCCGCGTCGGCGTCCCGGTCGCCGTCCAGGTCGGCGTGTTCGTCGGCGTCGAGGTGGGGGTGATCGTCGGCGTGATCGTCGGTGTGGCGGTCGGCACGCCCGTGTTCGTCGGCGTGAAGGTCGGCGTGATCGACGGCGTCCGCGTCGGCGTGCGCGTCGGCGTCCGCGTCGGGGTCCGGGTCGGCGTTCTCGTGGCGGTGCCGGTGGGGGACACGGTCGGCGTCCGCGTCGGCGTGCTGGAAGCGGTGCGCGTCGGCGTCCGGCTGGGGGTCCGCGTGGCCGTGCCGGTCGGGGTCACGGTCGGCGTCCGCGACGGGGTCCTCGTGACCGTCCAGGTCGGTGTGACCGTCGGCGTCCGCGACGCCGTGGACGTCGCCGAGACCGTCGGCGTCCGCGACGGCGTCGTCGTGATCGTGATGGTCGGCGTGATCGACGGGGTCGACGTCGTGGTCGCCGTGGCGGTCTGGGACGGCGTGTAGGTCGGCGTAACCGTCGGCGTCACCGACGGCGTGGTCGTGAAGGTGAAGGTCGGCGTCACGGTCGGCGTCACCGTCGGAGTGGCCGTCTCGGTGTAGGTCGGCGTCGTCGACGGCGTGATGGTCGCCGTGATCGTCGGGGTCTGCGTCGGCGTCGCGGTCGTCGTCTCGGTCGGGGTGACCGTCGGCGTCTCCGTCACCGTCACCGTCGGCGTCACCGTCGGCGTGTTGGTCGGGCCGGGGTTCGGATCCGCGCAGGTCGCGTACCAGACGAGGCGCCCGATCGAGTCCTCCCGGTCTCGGAGCTCGTTGCCGAAGACGTCGAGGCGCATCGACGTGCTGTTGTCGAGGACGATGTCGAGGTTGGCGCGGACGACCTGGAGGCTGATCTGGCGGAGCGGGTCGAAGCCCTCCGCCGCGAAGAGGGGCCACTCGCTTCCGGCCGCGAGGATGAAGCCGAGGAGGAGGGCGCAGGCCCTCCTCAGCCTCACGGGAAACCGCAGGTGGAGTCGGGGTGACGTCACTTCGTCCTCACAGTCACGGGTGGCCTCCGGCATTGACGCTCTTCTGGCCGGAGCCGGTGCCGCCGGAGTCGATTTCCTTCTGCCCACCACCGTGTACGCCGGGGGAGCCGACTACGAGCTGCTCCTCCAGGATCTTCGTGTAGTTGCCCCCGAAGGCGACGATCCGTCCGACGGAGATCAGGTTGATGATGTTGTCCTTGTCCACCGTCGGCGAAGCCAAGGGATCGGTCTCTTCCTGGTTGTTCCTCACGTAGAGCGAGTAGTCCCCCCGGTCCACGACCGCTCCCGGCAGGGTGATCGGCATGTTGAGGAACTCCTTGGTCGTGGAGTCCTCCGGGTCCTGCGCGTTCAGGATGACCGCCTGCCACCCGCCGCCCGGCGGGTTCAGGGGGGGCGTCCCCCCGAGGTACTGCAGCATCGTGTCGAGCGGGAGGCCGGCGGAGTTGACGCCGGAGATGACGGTCTCCCCCTTCCGGATGCCGGCGTCCGCCGCGTAGAACGCGGCGCGCATCACGCGGCTGTTCCCCGAGAGCCGGTCCTCCATCTGCGTGAAGTAGGCGATGCCGACCCCGACGACCGTCAGGATCAGGACCACGAGGATCACCGTGACGAGCGCGCTGCCCCGCGTCGGCCGCGTCAGGTTCTGGTTCCTTCTCATCGTCAGTTTCCCAGCATCCGGTTGCGGAGCATGAGGGTCGTCGTGAGGCGCTGGTGGTCGAAGTTGTCGTAGGCGGCCGCCGCCGTGTGGTCCTCGATGGCGGGCCGGAAGTGCCGGTTGCCGGTCGTGCCCGGGGCGCCGGACGGGGAGATGTTCGTCTGGGTTCGGACCTGGAGGCTCATCGGCCGCGACCGGCCGACGAGGCTGAAGCGCAGCCCGGCCACGTTCAGGACGTCGAGCGGCTGGAACGATGCCGCCTTCGGCCCCGACTGGATCGGAACGTCGGTGAGGCAGGTCGTGCAGTTGGCCATTGCCGCGGACATCACCTGGACGGCCGAGTTCCAGATCTCGCCGGTGAAGTACATGTAGGCGACCTGCAGGTCCTCGACGTTCTCGATGACCGGCACGAACGCGGCGCCGGGGTTGTCGGTGAGCGGGTTGAAGAGGCCGTTCTTCTGCTCGAGGCTCGGGATCCCTGTAGCCGCGTCGGTCCGGACCCGGAAGGAGAAGTACTGGAGGCCGGTGACGAGGAACGACGGGTCGCCGACCGCCGGGTCCGCGAGGGAGCCGAACGGAGGCGCGATCGGCCCGCCGCTTCCCGGCGCCTGCCCGGGGCTGACCTTGACATGGATGACCTGGTTCGCCGAAGCGCAGTTGCTCGGGGAAACGTAGGAGACGATCTTCAGATAGGCCCAGACTCCGTTGTTGTCGACGACCGTCAGGTTGTCCGGGCTGGAATCGGCGTCCGTGGGCCCGCCGAACGTGGCCGCCTTGAAGAGCTCCATGTTCCTGGCGTCGCTGACGCCGCACCCTTCCCGGAAGTTGATCCAGAGGTCCCGGTCCGCCCCGTTCCCCGGGAAGGCGCCGAAGATCGCGTACTTCGCGGGGCGGACGGTCGGCACGGCGACCGAGATGATGTCCGTCCCGAGGTCGCCGAAATTCGTGCTCGCAATCGTCCCGAGGGGTGTCGCGAGGCTCAGGGCGGCGTTCCCGTCCTTGCCGTCCGCGAGGTTGTTGTAGGAGGCCTGCACCAGGCTGGCGTCGTTCGACGCGTCGGAGTTGTAGTACGTGACGATCGCGTTCGGCATACCGCCCTCGCGATTGAGATCCGCGGCCCCCTCCAGGAAGAACGACAGGTACTCGACGGCGCGGCGGGCCGTCTGGCGGGGCTCCATGACGAACTGCTGGCGCTCCGCGAAGGAGCGCATCGAGAAGAGGAGCGTCAGCGACACGACCATCACGATGATCAGGAGCGTCAGCGAGATGCTCGCCTCCGCGAGGCTGAAGCCGCGGAGCGGCTTACGGCGGGAACGACGCCACATAGTCCACTCGCTTGGTTCCGGGCCCGACCCGGAGGTACCGCTGCGCCGCGGTCGTGTCCGCCGTCGGCACCGCGGTGACCGTGATGATCCAGACCGGGTTGAGGCTCGCGCTCGACTGCTCCACGCGGTAGGAGATCTGGTAGGGGCCTTTCACCTGCTCCATGACGTTCGCCCCGTTCGGTCCCCAGTAGGCCCACTCTGCGGCCGGGGTTCCGTCGTAGGGGAGGTTGAACGTCGTCCCCGCCGTGAAAGTGAGCGGGATCCCCGTGTTCGCGGGGGGCGTGCCGCCCGAGCGGACGACCGAGACGTAGTACCGGATGTTCTCCACGACCTGCTGGCACTTGAAGAGGAGCTGCGTCCGCGCCCCCGCTCCCTCGCTGACGACGAGCGCCACGGAGAACATCTGGAGGATCCCGACCATCATGATCCCCATCATCGCCAGCGCCACGAGGACCTCGACCAGGCTGGAGCCCCGGGAGGCGTGGGGGGCGGAAACGGGAGGGCGCGGCTTCATCTTCGTCGTCATCGTCAGTAGAGGAAGTCGACGACCTGGACGTTCCAGGCCGGGCTGATGCGGAGCTGGAAGTTCTTCTTCGCGCGGAGGTTTCCGGCCACCATCTCGGCGTGCGTCACCGAGAGCGTCGCGGCCCCGGCGATCTGCACCGGCGGGGTGCCGGACGTGTCGAGCGCGCGTCCCTGGAAATCGCACTCGAGGATCCGCTCCTTCGTCCAATCGCCATCGGTGTTATAGGACCAGTTCTGGGTCTCCACCTGGTTCTTCGCGGCGGTCGAGAGGGCGATCCGCTGGACGTCGTTCCCGGCCGCGTCCGTGAGGGGGATCGCGTACGTTTCGACGAGCGTGTCGAGCGTCGTGTCGAGCGTTCCGCTCGCGTCGGCGTCCGCCCAGATCTGGACCGGGATCGACTTCGGGTCGGCCACCGTCGCCGGGGCGATCCGGAGGAAGGTGACGGCGCCCCGCCGCTGGCTCTCCGTAAAGACCCTCTTGGCGAAGATCTGGAGGTTCTGCGCCACCGCGGCCGGCTGCTGCCGCTTGATCGCCTTCCCCGCCTCGATCCCGCCAATCCCGAGGAGGAGCCCGACGATCGCGATCACCACGAGCAACTCGACGAGCGAGAACCCACGGGGAGCCGACCGCGAAGATGTTCGGACGTAGGACATAAGAACTCGACACCATCTTAGCGAACTCCGTGCCCGGATGGGCTAACCGGGTGGAACTGACTCCAATACAAGAGAGTTGCTAGAACGGCCGGGCTCCGGCGACCCGGGCCTCGCGTGCTCGAAGCGACACTTTTCGTAACATGTCCGGCGGGCCTCGGGCGGGTTCCCGTCGCCGGAGTCACCCGTCGGCTACGATAGGGGAAAGGAGGTCTCTTGGTCCTAGACAGGCTCCGGAAGGGCCTCAGGAGCGAGCCGGCGTTCGTCGTCCAGCTCCGGGAGCACCGCTTCACGAACGAGAACCAGCGGAAGGAGCTGCTCGGGAAGTTCCTCGCCCTGGAGAACCCGGAGCCCGCGTGGATCGCCTGGGCGGCCGTCGACCCCGTGCCCGAGATCCGCGCCGCCGCGCTCGACATCCTTCGCCGCCGGAAGGACCGGGCCGGCCTCCAGGCGCTGCTGCCGCTCCTCAGGACGCGCTCGGACGCCGTGCGGCGCGCCGTCCAGCGCTTCCTGAAGGAGCTCGCCGGCCCCCACCTCGCCGCGTTCCTCACGGAGATCGCCGGCCACGGGGACGACTTCGCGCGGCTCGCCGCGCTCGAGCTGGCGAAGGAGGTGCCCGCGGAGACGGCCTTCGACATCGCCAAGAAGGTGATGCAGGCCTCGAACCCGGCCGTCCGGGCCCGCGCGCTGCGGGCCGTGAGCGAGATGTCGTTCGCGGGGAGCGCCGCGATGGCCGCGAACCTCGCGGTCCCCCTCCTCCAGGACGAGAACGAGGAGATCCGCTACTCGGCGCTCGCCGTCCTGGAGAAGAACCCGAACGAGACCTACTTCCCCGACGTCCTGCAGATGGCGAGGTCGGGGGGCGGGCGCGTCATGGAGGCGTCCTTCTCGGCGCTGAAGAAGCTCCTCGCCTCCGCGAAGCTGGATCACACGCCCGAGATCGTCCCGCTCCTCGCGGACGGGAACGCCAACGTCCGCGCCGGCACCCTCGGCCTCCTCCTCCCCTACGCGCCCGACCTCCTCGCGCGCCGGATCCTGGAGCACTTCCGCGGCTCGTTTGTCTGGGTCCGCGACCGCGCGGTCGAGACGGCGAAGGAGGGCCTTCCGAACTTCGTGCCCGCCCTCCTGAAGCTGACCCAGGAACCGGACCCCGGCGTCGCCAAGGCCGCGTCGGAAATGACGCTCGCCCTCGCCGATCCCTCGGCCATTCCCGTCTGGCTGAAGCTCGTCGACGACCCGGACGTCTGGGTCAAGGCGCGGGCCGTGGAGACGCTGGGACGATTCGGTGCGGGGAACGACCAGGTGCTCGCGCGGCTCTCGCAGGCCCTCGACGACCCGGACCTCGCGATGCCGGCGGCCTCCGCGCTCGGCGACCTCGGGGACCCGCGCGCGCTCGGTCCGCTCTTCGAGGGGTTCAAGAAGGCGATGACGCGCGCCGACGTGCAGCTGGAAGTCCTCGACGGCATGGCCCGCCTCGGCGCCAAGGACCCCCGCGTCGCCCCCGCGCTCGCGAAGATCGTCCAGACGCCCCAGATCGATGCCCGCGTCCGGGGAAAGGCCCGGCGACTGGTCGGCCGGCTCTCGGGCGAGGCGGCGCTCGCCGGCCTGCCGGAGATCGAGGACGCGAAGGTGGAGGCTCCCGCGCAGATCCGCGACTCCACGAGGCTCGTGGAGCTCCTCGCCGACACGGTCGCGCGGGGGGGCTCCGACTTCCACATCGCGACGGGCTTCGTCCCTCACCGCCGGATCCAGGGAACCCTCGAACCTCTCGAGATGCCGACCGTCTCGGCCGACCGCGCGAAGGCGTTCATCCGCGAGGTCCTCGACGAGGCCGACTTCCGGCGCCTCGAGACCGAGCGGCAGATCGACGTCTGCATCGCGGTGCCGAAGGTGGGGCGCTTCCGCGCGAACTTCTTCTCCCAGCGCGGCGGTTACGACGCCTCGTTCCGCGTCATCCCGGCTTCGATCCCGTCGATCGAGGAGATCGGGCTCCCCGAGTCGGTCGCCGACGTCCTCAAGTTCACGCAGGGGCTCGTCCTCGTGACGGGGCCCTCGGGGTGCGGGAAGTCGACGACGCTCGCCGCGCTCCTCGACCGGATCAACGAGACGCGCCCCTGCCACATCATCACCGTCGAGGATCCGGTCGAGTTCGTCCACCCCGCCAAGGAAGCCCTCGTCAACCAGCGCCAGGTCCCCCACCACACGGCCTCCTTCGCCCGCGCGCTTCGGGCCGCGCTAAGGGAGGATCCCGACGTGATCATGGTCGGCGAGTTGCGCGACCTCGAGACGATCTCGCTCGCGATCACCGCGTCGGAGACCGGCCACCTCGTTTTCGGAACGCTCCACACGACGAACGCGTCGGCCACGATCGACCGGATCGTCAGCTCGTTCCCTCCGGGCCAGCAGTCGCAGATCCGGGTCATGGTCGCGGACTCCCTGAAGGCCGTCATCTCCCAGACGCTCCTGCCGCGCCGGGGGTTCGCCGGGCGCGTCGCCGCGTTCGAGATCCTCCGGTCCACGATGGCCGTCGCGTCGCTGATCCGCGAGGGGAAGACGCACCAGCTCCCCTCCCTTCTCCAGACGGGCCAGAACGTCGGGATGACGACGATGGACCAGTCGCTCCTCCGTCTCTGCGAGGAGGGGACGGTCGACCCGGAGGTCGCGATGGCGAAGGCGCTGAAGCCGGATCCGTTCGAGAAGCTGCTCTCGGAGGAAAGGCAGGCGCTCGAATGACGCACGTCGAGAACCGGATCGACACCCTCCTCCGGATCGTCGTGGACAAGAAGGCGTCGGACCTCCACCTCGCCGTCGGCTCCCCGCCGATCGTCCGGGTGGACGGCGACCTCCAGAGACTGAAATGGAGGACCCTGACGGAGGACGACTTCGAGGGACTCCTCGTCCCCGATCGCCCCGCCGAACCTCTACCAGGAGTGGAAGTCGACCGGCGACACCGACTTCGCCTACGGGATGGGGGACGTCGCGCGCTTCCGCGTCAACGTCTTCCGGCAGGAGCACGGCTCCGGCGCCGTCCTCCGGATGATCCCGCCGAAGGTCCTCACGGTCGAGGAGCTCGGCCTCCCGCCCGTCGTCGCGAACGTGGCACGGCTCCCGCGCGGGCTCATCCTCGTCACGGGGCCGACCGGCTCGGGCAAGTCGACGACGCTCGCGGCGCTCATCGACTGGATCAACCGGACGCGCGCCTTCCACATCATCACGATCGAGGACCCGGTCGAGTTCGTCCACATGCCGCAGAAGTCGGTCATGACGCACCGGGAGCTCGGCTTCGACACGCCGACGTTCGCCGGCGCCCTCAAGGCGGCGATGCGCGAGGATCCGGACGTCGTCCTCGTCGGCGAGCTCCGCGACCTCGAGACGATGAGCCTCGCCCTGCAGGCCGCCGAGACCGGCCTGCTCGTCTTCGGCACGCTTCACACCAACTCGTCGGCCAAGAGCCGTCGACCGGCTGATCGACTCCTTCCCCGCCGAGGAGCAGGAGCAGACGCGCACCGTCCTCGCGGAGGTCCTGAAGGCCGTCGTCGCGCAGGTCCTCCTGAAGCGCAAGGGGGGAGGGCGCGTCCCCGCGTTCGAGGTGCTCCGCTCCTCCTCGGCGCTCGGCAACAACATCCGCGAGGGGAAGACGGCCATGATCAACACGCTCATCCAGACGGGGCGCGGGGCCGGGATGATCGGGATGGACCAGTACCTCGCGGACCTCGTCGTGGCCGACCTCGTGGCGCCCGACGAGGCGTTCGAGAAGGCGCTCGACAAGGAGAGCTTCAAGGGCCTCGTCGAGAAGCGGCGGGCCGCTCCGAAGGCCCCGGCCGCCGGGACCTCGCCCGCCCCGCTGATCAGGCGGCGGGAGGCGCGACCGGCACCGACAGGACGAAGCGCGCGCCCCCGAGGAGGGCCGAGCGCTCCGCGGAGACCGAGCCGCCGTGGAGCGCGGCGATCTTCGCGACGAGCGCCAGCCCCAGCCCGGTTCCCCCTTCCTTCGTCGAGAAGAAGGGAACGAAGAGCTTCGGGAGGGCGTCCGGCGTCACGCCGGCGCCGTCGTCCTCGACGGCGACCCGGGCCACCCCGCCCTCCTCCCCCTCGCCGAGAAGGACCACCCGGGATCGGGCCGCCTCGACGGCGTTCCGGAGGAGGTTGACGATCGCCCTCCGGTAGAGGGCGGCGTCGAGCGGGGCGGTCGCGAAGGTCCCTCCGACCTCGACGGCGACGCCCGGCGTGATCTGCCTCTGCTCCGCCGCGATCTCCGCGAGGAGCGGTCCGAGCGCCGTCGGCAGCAGCTCGAGCCTCTCGGGCCGCGCGAAGAAGAGGAAGTCCCCGGTCACGCGCGCGACGTGCTCGGCCTCGGCCCCGATGGCCGCGAGGTGCCGCGCACGGGCGGCGGGCTCCTCCGTCTGGGCCGCGAGGCGCGCGTAGCCCAGGATCGTCGCCGTCGCGTTCCGGAACTCGTGGGCGATGCCCGCCGACATCTCGCCCAGGCGCGCGAGCTCGCGCTGCGAGGAGAGCTCCCGCTCGAGGCGGCTCGCCGAGACGACGAGCGTCTCCGCGCGGAGGGCGAGGTCGTCGGCGCGCCGCTGTCTCGCGCCCGCGCATCTCCTCCAGCTCGGCCGTCCGGCGCTTCAGCGCCTCGATCGTCCGCTGGAAGGTCAGGAGGGCGCGCTCCGTCTCGTCGCGCCCCGGGGGGTCGTGCGGCGACTCGGGCCCGCGCACGACCTCGCCCGCCCCCTTCGCGGTCGCGGTGAGCGCGTCGATCGGCCGCATGAGCCGCCGGAAGAAGGGGACGAGGAGGACGGTCAGGATCGACGGCCGAGACGGGGACGACCCACGACAGGATCCGCCCGTTCCGCCGGGCCTCGACGAAATCCGACCCGTCGTAGAGGACGGCCAGGAGCCGCCGCCCCCCGGAGAATCCGGCGGAGACGCGCGAGGCCCGGCGGGGAGACCTGCGTGTCGTCGCGCGCGAGGAGGCCGTCGCCCCGGGGACGGCGCTCCGCCGGGAGCTTCCGCGGAGCGAGCGCCGCGTCGGGAAGGAAGCCCGCCTCGCCGAGCCGATTCCCTTCGGCGTCGTAGAGGGCGGCGTACCGCGCCCGGCCGTCGGCGAGCAGCTTCGCGACGCCGGCGTCGCCGCCGAGGGAGAGCGACGGATCTCCGGAGACCTGCAGCCTCTCCACCACCGTCCGGGTCCTGCGCCTCGGCGAGCGCGATCGCCTCCCGTTCCCCCCATGCGACGACGTTCCTGAGGACGACGAGCGACAAGCCCGCGAGGAGGAGGAGGAAAAGGACACCGCCGACCACCGCGAGCCGGACCTCCCGTTCGAACGGCCGGCTGCTCACGGCAGGAGGCTCCCCGGGAGCGGCAGGTCCGGGGCGAGGCGGGCGAGGAGCGCACGGCCGAAGGCGAACGCCGCGAGCCCGCCGGCGGCGAGAAAGACGCCGAACGGAATGTCGGCCCGGGAGACCAGGACGAGAAGCCCTTCTTCCGCGGGAACCGCGCGCACCGCGAGGACGCGGAAGTACTCTCCGTCGTCGAGCGCGAGCCGTCCGAACCCGGTCGATCGCCCCTGCCCCGCGCGGCGGCGGGCGAGGCGGACGAACGCCGCGAACGGACGCGCGGCGCCCGCCGACCCGGCCGCGCTCTCGCCGGTCCCGGCGAACCCCGGGATCCCGGCGACGCGGAGAGACGCTGCGAGGACGCTCCCCTCCCGGTCGAGGAGGAGGCCGTGGCGCCGCGCCTCCGCGGCCGGAGCGTCTCCCCCCGCCCGAGCGCGGCGGAACGACAGGGCCCAGCCGACGTGCCGGACCGCCGCGGCGACGCCGCCCAGGACGGCTCCGGAGAGCGAGGCGAGAAAAAGCGCCACGAGGACGCCGGCGGGGCCCGTCAGGGAGCCGATCATCGCGATCATTTTGACGTCTCCGAGCCCCATCCCCTCCATGCCGCGAAGCCGGAGGTAGAGGGCCCGCGCCGCGAGGAGGAAGCCGGCGCCGAGGGCGGCCCCGAGGATCGCCTCCATCGTGACGCTCGTCCCGACGCGGAACGGCTGGCCGGCCGGCCGCCCCCAGGCGTCGCGGACGACGGCGAGGAGAAGCGCCAGGCCGAGGGTCCCGAGCGTGACCTCGTCCGGGAGGATCCGGCTCTCGAGGTCGGTCGCCACGAGGATGAGCGACGCCGCGCCGAGGAGCATCGCGGCGAGCGTGGCGGCCGAGGCCCCCCACAGGAGGGACGCCGCGAGGAAGCCGGCCGCCATCGTCGCTTCCACGACCGGGTAACGGACCGGGATCGTCGCGCGGCAGCTCCGGCACCGGCCGCGGAGGACGAGCCACGAGAGGATCGGAACGTTGTCGTAGAACGCGATCCGCTTTCCGCAGGCCGGGCAGCGCGACGGCGGCGTCACCACCGACTCGCCGCGCGGCATCCGGTGGATACAGACGTTGGCGAAGGACCCGACGATCGCGCCGAGGGCGAACGCCCCGGCGTGGATGACGTCGGCGGGGTTCACCTTCGGGCCCCCAGCGGCGGCCGCCCCGCGAGCACGAGGCCGAGGAGGACGACGAGGGAGACGGCCGACACCGCGGACCCGGTCCGGAACGACGCGGGGGCGTAGACGAGCCGGACGACGTGCTCCCCCGCGGGGACGACGACCCCCTGGAACGCGAGGTCGGCGCGAAGGAGCGGCGCCGCCTTCCCGTCGAGGCTCGCCGTCCAGCCCCGGTCCCAGCTCCTGGTGACGACGAGGAGGCCGGGCTCGGACGTCGAGGTGGCGACCTCGAGAGCCTCGGGCTCGTCGTGGACGACGCGGGCCACGGAGAAGCCGTTCCGCGGACGCGGCGGCGGGAGCGGGGCCTCCGCTCCTGCCACGAACCCCACCGCGTCGGGCTCGAATCCGGGCGTCGTCAGGGCCCGCCAGACCTCGTCGTCTCCGGCAACCCGGGCCTCGCGGACGAAGAGGACGCGGCCGGCCGGGGCCGGAAGCGCGTACCGGAGGACGCCTTCTTCCCGCCCGGCGAGGCGCGCTCCCGGGATCGTCGTCGGATACGGGGTGACGATCCCGCGGACGTCGGCGAGCGAGAGGAGAGCGGGGGCGTCGCCGCCGCCCAGCGCGGCTCCCAGAAGGCGCGCGCGGCGCGGGTCCTGGATCGGCGAGGCGGAGCCGGCCGTCGCGACCCCCGACCGAAGGTTCCCGTAGCCGGCCATCGAGGCATGGGCGCGGCGGACCATCGCGACGAGCGAGGTGTCGGGCCCCGACGTGACGAAGCGGGAGAGGAGATGCCGGTCGTGGACCGCCACGAGGAGTCGGCCGGCGTCGCCAGGGCGGGAACCGCCGGCGATCCGGGCGGGCGTGAGGAGATCGCGCGCGGGAGCCGCGGCGACGGCGGCGGCGGCGAACCAGGGAAGGGGGGCGGCGACCAGGACGAGGAGCAGACCAGCGCCCCGCGGCTCCGCCCCCGCCCCCGGCCTCCGCCAGAGACGGAGCAGGACCGCTCCGCCGGCCGCCGCCGCGAACCCGGCGGCGGCGCGCGCCACGCCGTCGCCGACCCGGCGCCCGGGCTCGAGGAGGGCCGCGGCGAAGAGGCCCGCCGCGACGAGCAGCGTCGCGAGACCGAAGAGCCGCTCCCGGCCATCGGCGTTCTCCCGGCGCCACCCGTCGACCCCGGCGCCCGCGAGGAGGGCGAGGACGAGGTGCGGAAAGACGATCCACCGCGCCGGGTAGCGGAGGCCCCGGACCAGGCCGCTGTCCCAGAGCAGCGCCGCAAGCCCTCCCCGGGCCCCGAGCGACAGGACGAGGCCGAGGGCCGCGACGGCCAGGAGCCCGCGGAGGAAGCGGCGGCGGTCCTCGAGACCTGCCGCTCCGCCGGCGGCGAGCAGGAACGCGAGGGGTCCGATCGCCAGCGTGGCGAGGTAGCCGCCTCGCCCGGCCGACTCGCCCCCCGTCATCGAGGCGGGAGGCGGCCAGACCGAGTCGGCGAGGTCCGAGAAGCCGACGGCCCGGGCGAGCGCCTCCTCCCGCGTGACGTTCGTCAAGCGGCCCGAGGCGACGACGAGCTCGACGAAAGGCAGGGCCGCGGCGGCGGACAACCCGGTCCCGAGGAGGACGCCGGCGGCGAGCCGCCGGAAGGCGCGGCCCGGCACGACGCCGGCGAGACCGGGCTCCTCGTAACGGGCGGCCCACGAAACCGTGGCCGCGGCCAGCGTTCCGGCCACCGCAAGGGCCGGCTCGCCGCCGAGAAACGCGAGCGCGGTCGAGGCGCCGAGAACCGGCACGCCCTCCCCGCGGACGGCGCGCTGCGCTCCCAGAAAGATCCACGGGAGCCAGGCCGCGGTCGTGAAGTTGTTGAGGACCGGAATCAGGGAGACGAACGCGCCCCCGCCCGCAAAGACCGCCGCCCCGGCCAGCGACGCGAGCCGCGACCGGCCGAGGCTCGAGAGCCATGCGGCCATCCCGGCGGCGGCGACCGCGAGATGGAACGCGAGCGACGCCATCGGTCCCGCGGCGCCCGGGAGGAGGAAGAGCAGGTCCGGCGGGAAGAGGGCCCCCGGCTGAAGCTGGGCCAGCCAGGGCTCTCCGCATCCCGAGAGCGGGTTCCAGAGCGGCACGTTCCCGGTCGCCCAGCGCGAGGCCGTGTACGCCTTCATCGGCCAGAAGAAATCGGGCAGGTCGCCGCGGGCCGGGACCCCGCCCGACACCGCCGCCGGAAGAAGGAGCGCGCCACCGAGAACAAGCCCGAGAAGGGCTCCCAGGAGCGGCGCCTTCATCTTCGGCCGATTCTACGGAAGCGCCCGGAGCGATCCGGGCCCCGAAAAGAAAAGGCCCCCGCGAGGCGGGGGCCCGTTCTCCCGGCCGGCAAGAGGCCCGGCCGATGTCGCCGGTTACTTCTGGATTCCTTCGGGAAACTGGAGGAACTGTCCGTCGGCGAAGATGATGTCCTGGTTGAAGTCGGTCGTGGGACCGATGGGCTGGGCGCCGCCGTCAATTGTGCCATCCTTGCCGTTCGAGAGGATGATGTAGTCTTGACCGGTCGTGGTGTACATGAACCACGAGTTCCACCCGTCCAGGAGCGGCAGCACCCGGACGTACGTGGGCTGGACCAGGTTCGGCATGTTGGTGCCGCCGAGCGTGGTCGTCGGCATGCTCATGCCCGACGGAAGCGAATAACCGGCCGCCGACGGGTACCGGTTCGTGTCGACCGCGTACGCCTCGGCACCGGTGCCGATCGTCCGCATGTCGCCCATCGTCCTCTTCTGCTTCGCCCGCTGGATGGCGTTGAGCAGGTTCGGAATCGCAATCGCCACGATGATGCCGATGATGGCGACGACGATCAGAAGCTCGATGAGGGTGAAACCCTTCTTGCTCCGATTGAGTCTCATTGAAAACCTCCTGCCTTGGGTATTCAAGTTCGTTGCCAGATGTTCAAGCTCTGTTCCTGCAACACTTACGGACAGAATCCGTCCGCGTGACGCTCGACCTGACAAATTTTGTCGGCTCCTCGACTGCGTCCCATCCATCCATTGTCGCCGCTCCCCTCACTTCTGCACCCCCTCGGGGTACTGCGCGAACATCCCGTCCACGAGGATGATGTCGCTGTCGAAGCGATGAGTGGGACCGAACGGGGGCGCCGACTCGGGCGCCCCGTCCGCGCCATTCGAACGGATCGCGTAGTCGTACCGCTCCTCGCTCACCGAGTAGGTGAACCAGGAGTTCCAGCCGTCCAGGAGCGGAACGGTCCTGAGGTAAGTCGGGGCGAGCTGCGAGACCACGTCGCCCAGCGTGGCCGTCGGGAGGCTCAGGCCCGACGGGAGGCCGAACCCGGCCGCCGCCGGATAGCGGTTGAAGTCGGTCGTGAAGCTCTCGACGGCGAGGGCCACCGTCCGCATGTCTCCCATCGAGCGCCTCTGCTTGGCCCGCTGGACCGCGCTTATGAGGTTGGCCACGGAAATGGCGACGATGATCCCGATGATCGCGACGACGATCAGCATCTCGATCAGCGTGAATCCCCGCCGAGCCCTCACGACATGCATGCCTTCCCTGATCACGCGGATTCAAGAAGTATGCCTCCTCCTGGGAAAACGGCGATACTTCGCGCGTGATTCCGCACCCGCCGTTCGCGTCGGAGCTGACGCTCGAACGGGAGCTGGCCGACTTCGAACGGCTCAAGCCGCGGCTCCGGGAGGTCTGGAACGCCATCGCGCTCCGCGACGAGGAGCCCCACACGTCGGTCGTCGTCCCGTCCCTGACGCTCGACCAGGCCGAGCTCCGGAAGCTCGAGGGCTCGAATTTCTACGAGGAGCGCCTTCTCTTTCTCCTGATCCGCCTCCGAAACCCGCGGGCGCGCGTCGTCTTCGTCACGTCGCAGCCGGTCCACCCCCTCATCCTCGAGTACTACTTCCAGTTCCTCGTCGGCATCCCGGCGAGCCATGCGCGGGCCCGCCTCACCCTTCTCTGCGCGCACGATGCGTCGCCCCGCTCGCTGACCGAGAAGATCCTCGAGCGGCCGCGGCTGATCGAGAGGATCCGCGCCGGCATCCCGGA
Source organism: uncultured Acidobacteriota bacterium (assembly GCA_963821435.1). Taxonomy (GTDB): domain Bacteria; phylum Acidobacteriota; class Thermoanaerobaculia; order UBA5066; family UBA5066; genus DAOMFB01. The sequence goes on along the minus strand of CAWGDR010000011.1, from coordinate 216,293 downwards.
CCCCTCCCGCTCGTACCTCACCGTCTTCAACTCGACGCCGCTCGAGCGGAAGCTCGCGGTCCTGCTCGGCATCCCGTTGAACGGCTGCGACCCGTCCCTCTCTCACTTGGGCTCGAAGTCCGGGAGCCGCCGGGTCTTTCGCGAGGCGGGAGTCCCCCTCCCGTCGGGCTTCGAGGACCTGGCCGACGGCGGCGACGTCGAGCGGGCGCTCGTCGAGCTGAAGCGTCGGAAGCCGCAGCTCGAGAAGGCCGTCGTGAAGCTGAACGACAGCTTCTCGGGGGAGGGCAACGCGCTCTTCCGCTACCCCGCGGAGGGAGGCGACCGTCCCGGCGCCGTCCGGGACGCCTTGCGCCGCCTCGAGTTCTCCGTCGACTGGGAGACGGTCGACGACTACATGGACCGCTTCCGCCGCATGGGCGGCATCGTGGAGGAGTGGATCGAGGGGGCGGAAAAGAAGTCCCCGAGCGTCCAGCTCCGCGTCGACCCGCACGGCGCGGTGGTCCCCGTCTCGACGCACGACCAGCTCCTCGGCGGGCCGAGCGGTCAGGTCTACCTCGGCTGCCTCTTCCCCGCCCACGACGAGTATCGGCGGGAGATCCACGAGGCGGGGATGAGGATCGGGGCCGTCCTCTCCGCGAAGGGGGTCGTGAGCCGCTTCGCCGTCGACTTCCTCGTCGCCCGGGACGGCCCCGGCGAGCCGTGGACCCACTCGGCCATCGAGATCAACCTCCGGATGGGAGGCACGACCCACCCGTACCTCGCCCTCCAGTTCCTCACCGGGGGCCAGCTCGACGCGACGAGCGGCCTCTTCCTCTCACCGCGCGGCAGGCCGAAGTACTACCACGCGACGGACAACCTGCATTCGGAGACGTACCGCGGGCTCCTGCCCGAGGACCTCGCCGATATCCTGACGATCAACTCGCTCCACTACAGCCACAACACCGAGTCGGGCGTCCTCTTCCATTTGATCGGCGCCCTCTCGCAGTTCGGCAAGCTCGGAATGACCGCGATCGGCAACAGCCGCGAGGAGGTCGAGGCGCTCTACGACCGGACGCTCGGCATCCTCGACCGCGAGACCTCGTTCGGGCGGTAGGCCCCCGTCAGACCCACTGAGACTTGGGGCTTCCGAGGGAGGATCCGGGCATGAGAGGACAGAACCGGTTCGCCCCGCTCGTCGCGGCACTCCTCCCGCTCGCGACGATCGGCGGCGTCCTGTCCGGCCAGGAACCTTCCTCGACAGGACCGCCCCGGAAGAACGTCAGCGATCTCGAAATCCGACAGGCCGTCGGCGCCGTCGAACTCTCGAACGGCTACCGCGAAATCGTGGAGGCAACCGCGCGATTCGAGGACGTCATCCGGAGCCCTCGAACGGTCGAACTGGCGGACGAGCAGCTTCGAAATCCGGCCCTCGCCGCCCACCAGCGCGGTCTGCTCCTTCTCGAGCGGCAGCTTTCGCTCGACTGTCGTTTGCAGGGTGCGGCGGCCGCCGCGCGCCTGCTGTCGGTCAGGCTCATTGCGGGCTATGCGCTGTCGGCGGACTCGCCGCAGCAGTTCGCTAAGGCGCTCGAGAAGTTCTCGCCGCTCGCGAGAGAGATGAACCCGTCCCTCGTCCAGGAGGCGCTCGGCGCCCCCGCCGGCGCCTGGCCGAAGGAGCTCCTGCCACTGATGCAGCAGTTCGCCCGGGATTGGCCGGAAGCCGGGGCCCTGGCGGCCGCGACACGTCTGGCCGACGCCGCCCGGCGGGCCGCCCCGAAGAGCGCGGGCGCGAGCAGCGGTTCAACCGTGGCGGGACACTGGCGCAGCACGTCGATCAGCTTCGGAAGCCCCCGCGACGAGCACCTCGTGCTGCGCGCCGACGGCACCGCCGAGACATGGACCGTCACCGCGTCCGACAGGACACCGGTCACTCGCGGGCGCTGGAGCGTCCAAGGCACCTCCCTCTCCCTCGACTGGGAGGACGGGGGCCACCGGTCCCAGCCCTTCACGTTTCATGAAGGCCAGCTCGTCTTTCCGAACATCGCGAACCGGCGTAAGTTCTGGGAGCGGATCAAATGACGGACCTCCCGGTCTCCGTCGCCGGTCATGCTCGTTCGGACTTCACCCTCCCGTCACCTCCACGATCGCGGTGCGCGGCGTCGTCTTACCCGGAAGGTCGCGCCCCTTCCACAGCCGGTAGACCGCCGGGTAGACGAGAAGTTCGAGGAGGAACGACGTCGCGAGGCCGCCGACCATCGGCGCCGCGATCCGCTTCATGACGTCGGCGCCCGCCCCCGTCGACCACATGATCGGCAGGAGGCCCATGAAGGCCGCCGCCACCGTCATCGCCTTCGGCCGGACCCGCTTGACGGCGCCGTGGACGATCGCCTCGTCGAGGTCGGCCCCGTTCCGGAGGAGTCCCTTCGCCTTCGCCTCGCCGTACGCGAGGTCGAGGAAGAGGAGCATGAAGATCCCGGTCTCGGCGTCGAGCCCCATGAGGGCGATCATCCCGACCCAGACGGCGATGGACAGGTTGTAGCCGAGGAGCCAGAGGAGCCAGACGGCGCCGATGATCGAGAAGGGCACCGCGAGGAGGACGATCATCGTCTTCATCGCCGACTTCGTGTTGGCGTACATGAGAAGCCAGATGAGGACGAGCGTCACGGGGATGACGACCTTGAGACGCTCCTTGACGCGGATCATGTTCTCGTACTGGCCGCTCCAGAGCAGCGTCGTGCCGGGCGGCAGCTTGACCGTTTCGGAAACGGCCTTCTTCGCCTTCTCGACGTATCCGCCCACGTCCTCCTTCGACGTATCGAAGTCGACGTACACATAGCCCGACAGGAGGCCGTTTTCGTTCCGGATCATGGCCGGCCCTCGCACCTGGCGGATCGCGGCGAGCTGGCCGAGCGGCACCTGGGCGCCGGACATCGTCGGGACCAGGACGCGGGCGAGCCGGTCGGGGTCCTCGCGCAGCTCGCGCGAGTAGCGCACGTTGACCGAGTACCGCTCGCGCCCCTTGATGACGGTCGTGACCGTCTCACCCCCGATCGCCGTCATGATGACGGCGTTCGCGTCGTCCACCGTGAGGCCGTAGCGGGCGAGCGCGTCGCGGTTGAGGTCGAAGTCGATGAAATAGCCGCCGCCCACCCGCTCGGCGAAGGCGGAACGCGTGCCCGGAACGGTCTTCACGGCCGCCTCGACCTCCGCGCCGATCCTCTCGATCTCCTTGAGGTCGGCGCCGAAGACCTTGATGCCGATCGGCGTCCGGATCCCCGTGGAGAGCATGTCGATGCGCGCCTTGATGGGCATCGTCCACGCGTTCGTCGTCCCGGGGATCTTCAGCGCCCGGTCCATCTCGTCCACGAGCTCGTCGTGGGAGATGTGGTCCCCCCACACATGGCGGAAGACGCTGGCCAGTCCTTCCGGTGCCCACGAGGAGAACCACCGCTCCTTCTTCCGCCATTCCGACTCGGGCTTCAGGATGACCGTCGTCTCCATCATCGAGAACGGCGCCGGGTCCGTGGACGTCTCCGCCCGGCCCGCCTTGCCGAAGACGCGCTCCACTTCCGGGAACGACCTGAGGACGCGGTCCTGCACCTGCAGCAGCCGTTCGGCCTCGGTTACCGAGATCCCCGGCAGCGTCGTCGGCATGTAGAGGATCGACCCTTCGTAGAGCGGCGGCATGAACTCGGACCCGAGCTTCAGGAAGACCGGGACCGTGGAAAGCATCACGAGGAGGGCGATCGCGATCGTCTTCTTCGGATGCCGCAGCACGGCCCGGCAGGGCCGCTCATAGAGCCGATGAAGGACCACGCTGATCGGATGCTTCTCCTCGGCGTAGTACTTCCCAACCGTGATCTGGTTGACGACCCAGGCCAGCCACTTCGGACGGAACGAGAAGCCGTCCATTCGCGCGAAGAGCATCCGGATGGCCGGATCGAGCGTGATGGCCAGGAATGCCGCGATCGCCATCGCGAGGTTCTTCGACCAGGCCAGCGGCTTGAAGAGGCGTCCTTCCTGGTCCACGAGCGTGAACACCGGCAGGAACGCGACGGCGATCACGAGGAGCGAGAAGAAAACGGCGGGTCCGACTTCCATGAGGGCCGCGAGCCGGACCTTGTGGAAGTCTCCGGGCCGGCCGCCATCGTTCCATTGCTGCAGCTTCTTGTACGCGTTCTCCACCTCGACGATCGCTCCGTCCACGAGGATGCCGATCGAGATCGCGATGCCGCCGAGCGACATGATGTTGATGTTCAGACCCATCGCGTTGAACGGGATGAACGCGAGGACGACGGAGATCGGGATCGTCAGGATCGGCACGATCGCGCTCGGAACGTGCCAGAGGAAAACGAGGATGACGATCGAAACGACGACGATCTCTTCGACGAGCTTCTCGCGAAGCGTGTCGACGGAGCGCTTGATCAGGTCCGAACGGTCGTAGGTCGTGACGATTCTCAAGCCCGGGGGGAGCGACGGCTCGATCTCCTTGAGTCGGGCCTTGACCCTTTCGATGACGCTCAAGGCGTTCTCGCCGCTCCGCATCACGACGATGCCGCCCACGGCGTCCCCCTTGCCGTCGAGATCGGAGATCCCCCTCCGGATCTCCGGACCCAGCGACACGCGCCCGATGCCCGAGACCGTCAGCGGCGTCCCCTTCTCGTTGGTCTTGACGACGATCTTTCCGATGTCCTCGACCGTCTTGAGATAGCCGCGGCCCCGGACCATGTATTCACGCCCGGAGAACTCGATGAGACGCCCGCCGATCTCGTTGTTGCTCTTCCGGATCGCCTCCACGACGGATTCGAGCGGCAGGCCGTACGCCGCGAGCGTGTTGGGGTCCAGCGTCACCTGGTACTGTTTCTGGAAGCCGCCCACGCTGGCGACCTCCGCGACGCCCGGCACCGACTGAACCGCGTACCTCAGGAACCAGTCCTGATAGGAGCGGATCTCGTCGGTCGCGTTCTTCCCGCTCTCGTCCACGAGCGCGTACTGGTAGATCCACCCGACGCTCGTCGCGTCCGGGCCAAGCTCCGTCTTGACGCCTGCGGGGAGGCGGGACTGGATCTTCGAGAGGTACTCGAGGACGCGGGAACGGGCCCAGTAGATATCCGTTCCGTCCTCGAAGATGACGTAGACGTACGAGAAACCGAAGTCGGAGAAGCCACGGATCGTCTTGACCTTCGGCGCCCCGAGAAGAGACGTCACGATCGGATACGTGACCTGGTCCTCGAGAATGTCGGGGCTTCGGTCCCAGCGCGAGTAGATGATGACCTGCGTGTCCGAGAGGTCGGGGATGGCGTCGAGCGGCGTCCTCTTGATGACGCCGATCGCGAGGACGATCACGATCGCGTAAACCGCGATGACAAGATACTTGTTCTCGGCGGAGAAGCGGATCACCCGCTGGATGAGGCCCGGCTCGCCGTGGGGGTAGGGGTTCATTCCATCCCCCTCAGTGCTTGTGCCCGGTGTCCGGCGGGGGCGCGGGCGCGTCCTTCTTCCCGGCAGGCGCCCTGGACGTCAGGGCCGAGATGGCGGCCTTGAGCCGCGACTCGGAATCGACGAGGAAGTTCGCGCCCAGGACGACGACTTCGCCCTCCTTCAGGCCGTCCCGGATCTCCACGACGCCGGCACCGCGATCGCCCACCGAGACCTCGCGCGACACGAGTCGCCCATCACCCTCGGACACGAAGACGATGTTTCGCGTCCCGCTCTCCAGGATCGCGTCGTCGGGGATCTGGAGCACGGTGCGCGGGCGGGCGTGGATCGTGACGTCCGCGAACATCTCGGGCTTCAGCTCGCCTTTCGGATTTCCGAACTCGGCCCGCACCTTGACCGTGCGCGTCTTCTCGTCCACGGACGGATAGACATAGGTGACCGTGCCCTCCCAGGAGCGGCCCGGCCAGTAGGAGAGCGTCATCGTCGCCTTCTCGCCGAGCGAGAGGCGTGGGAGTTCGTACTCGTAGACGTCCGCGAGCACCCAGACTGCGGAGAGGTCGAGGATGTCGAAGAGCGTGTCGGCCGGCATCACCTTCATCCCGTGGTACGCCGTGCGCCCCGTGACGTAGCCGGAGATCGGAGCGTAGACGGGCATCGCCCGGATGGGCTCGCCCCGTCTCTCGATCTCCGCGATGTCGGCGGGCGTGATCTCCCAGAGCAGGAGTCGCTGGCGCGCGGCGTCGAGAAGGTCGCGGCCTCCCTGCGCGACGGACGGAACCCCGGACGGTCCGAGCGAGCCGGACGCCTTCAGGGCGAGCAGGTACTCCTGCTGCGTCGCGTAAAGCTCCGGGCTGTAGACGTGCGCGAGAACCTCGCCTTTCGTCACGAACTTGCCCGTGAAGTCCGCCGTGACGTGCTCCACGAAGCCTTCGTAACGCGTGTGGACGTGATGGACTCGCCGCTCGTCGGCCGCGATGCGCCCGGTCGTCCGAATGGACGTCTCGAAGGGAGCCCTCTTCACCTCGATCGTCTTGAGGCCCATCAACTGCTGCTTCTGTGCGTCGATCGTGACCGCGGCGAGGCCCTCGGGACCGGTCGTCGCCGCTTCGGCGGCCTTCGGAGCTCCCTCCTCGATCGGCACGAGCTTCATGCTGCAGATCGGGCAGTCGCCCGGGGCGTCGCGGACGATTTCGGGGTGCATCGGGCACTGATACCGCCTGGCTGCAGCCGCAGGTCCGCCGCTCTTCTTGCATCCGGACGAGACCAGGGCGGAAACACCAGCCACCGCGGAAAGGGAGGCGGCGAGGACGATCGTGAGGAAACGGTGCTTCTTCATGTCGATTCCTACACCTTCGGGCTGGCCGATCCGGCGGTACCGGCTGTCGGAGAGGCCATGGACGTCTGAGCGCTGCGGTCGAGGGAAAACTCGTGGAGGTCAGCCTCCGCCCGGATCAGGCTCGCGAGGCGCGACACGGCCGCGCGGCGATCGGAGAAGAACGTGCCGAGCGCTTCGAGAACGCTGACGAAAGGAACGGAACCGGTCCGATAGCTGGCGAGCGCGGCGTCGACCGAGAGCCGGTCCTGGACGAGAATCCCTTCCGCGTCGAGCGTCGCTTCGGCAGCGAGGGAGTCGATCCGGATCAGCCTCTCCTCGGTCAGCGCCTGGATCTGCCGGCAGAGAGAGGTCTCCCGCGCCGAGGCCGATTCGAAGAGGCTGTCCGCCTCGACGATCAGGGGTCGCTGCTTCTCCCCGGCCCAGAGCGGGATGGACACACCGACGGCGGCCGACCACATCAGGGGAAGGCCGCCGCGGTTCATGTAGGCCGCCGAGGCGACGAAGTCGGGTCTCAGGTTCCGGCGGGCGAGCTCGGCCGCGAGCTTCGCCCGTTCCTTGGCGAGGGCCGCGTCCTTCAGCTCCGGCGTCACCTCGAGGGCCCTGGCCAGGATGTCCGCGGCCGCCGGAGCCGCCGGAATCAGTCCGCCCGAGAGCCGGCCCGCGGTCGGAATCGGCGCTTCCGGGGCCCGGAACAGAAGGCCCCGGAGGGCCGCGAGCGCCCGGCTTTCGGAGGCTTCGTCGCGCCGGCGCTGCTGAAGAAGGCGGGTCCTCTCGCTTTGGGCTCGGAGAATGTCCTGCTGGGTGCCCATGCCAGCCGCGTACCGGGCGCGGATGACCCCCTCGATGTCGCGCCATGTCTCGAGCTGCTCGTCGACCAGCCGGATCTCCTCGCGGGCCTCGAGAAGGTCGGCGTACGCGCGCTTGACACCGGCCGCCAGAGAGAGTGCGACCCGCTCCGGCCTCGTGCCGGCCCGGGCGGCGTCTGCCTTCGCGACGTCGCGGGCGAGGCCGAGCTTTCCGGGAAACGGGAACGCCTGCTGCGCCACGAACGCGAGGCGTGTCATCGGCTCCGTCCCGAGCGACGGGGCCGCGCCCTCGTTCTCGTAGCCGACGGTGACCATCGGATCAGGAAGCGCGCCGGCAGGGCCAACGCGCGCGGCGGCGGCAGCGGCCTCCTGTCTGGCGGCGATCAGCTCGGCGTTCTTCTGGAGCGCCTCAGCCACCAGCGCCGCGACTTCGGCGCCCGCGTCGTCCGGCCGAACCGGCTCGCTCCCCGGCGCGGAGCGCCCGGACATCAGGAAAAAGAGGATCAGCGTGCCGGCGATCCGGCGGGAGTCGACGCGGGCCCGAAGGCCCCGGAAATCCTGGAACATGACGTCACCTCGTCGAACGCAATCTCATCGGTGCCGCCCGGAGCGGGCGGCCGAGGGAGCGGACGACGCGGCGTCAGTTGAGGAAGGCGGAGCCGAGAAGGAAGAGCGGGCCGGCGCGGGCGCGGGGGGCGATCGGCGCCTCCGCGGGTGCGGACGCACCGTCGGCCGCCATCGCCTCGTCGGCGGGCGCCTCGGCAAGGACGACGGGCGGCGGTGCCTGCTCCACGACAGCGGAAAGGGGCGTGACAGGCTTCAGTGTGCAGCCGCACGGCGGAGCGGCTTCCTCGACATCGGTGCCGGAGCCGCCGCAGCAGCTCATCGGCGCCCCGGTCGCACAAGGCGAGGCCGCCGCGAGCCTGAGCGAAGGCCCCGCGGCAAGCGCCGCGGCCGCGACGAGGAGGAGGATTCCCGGGGCACGCCGGTTCTTCACAGCCTATCAGGATAGGGCCGCCGGGACGCCTGTCAAGCGATGCAGCCGCTTCGGGCCCCGCCTCCCCTAAACTCCCCCCGATGACCAACCGCCGCGCACTCCCCCTCCGCGCCCTCCCCGTCGTCTTCGGAATCTCCCTCTTCGCCCTCGCCCCGTCACCGGCGGACGCCCAGATCCCCAAAGAAGGGCAGGTCGCCGTCGGTCTCGGCGGCGGCGCGGTCTTTCCCTTCGAGAGCAGCGTCTCGATCGGCTGGGACGTCGGCGCCGAGTTCGACTACTACCTCTTCTCGAAGCAGGCCGGCCTCCGCGGCACGATGGCCTATACACACTCCGGCACCGATCTCGCGGGCAACCCCTCGCGCTCGATGGGCTACTTGCTCGCTTCCTCTTTCTACGAGTTCTCCCATGGAACGCTCGTGCCGTACGCGATCGGGGGCTTCGGCTTCTACTTCGTCGACCCACCCTACGGCAGCACCGCGTTCCGCGTCGGCCTCCACGCCGGCGCGGGGGTGGCGTTCTACTTCCGCCGGCGGATCGCCCTGACCGGCGAGGTGCTCGTCCACGGCCTCGGGTCGGTCAACGGCCTCACGTCGTCTTTCGTCACGACAAACGCCGGCGTCCGCTACTACTTCTAGGACCGGCCCGGGGCGTCGCCGGGGACGCCTTCGGGAACGAACTCCCAGATCTGCATGGCGGGTCCCGAATACGGCGCCGGGTCGCCGGAGCCCTCCTTGTCGGCCCACACGAGGCGGAACGAACGGAAGGGGCGGCCCCAGCGCCCCGCCTCGGGACGGGCCCTGCCGCCGTCGAAGTACGCCCGCCACCAGAAGCTCGCCTGGGAGAGCCGCGTGAAGGTTGGCGGCCGGTCGGCCGCCGCGCCGGGGCGGAGGTAGGCCGAGGGGTCCTGTCCGACGGTCACGACGGCCGCGGAAAGCGTCCGGAGCGGGTTCTCGAGCGCGACGAAGCGGACGCCCGTCCGGCGGCAGAACGTCGCGAGGCGCTCTTCGCCCGGGAGAAGGGGCGCCGCGACGGCGGCACGGCCCCCGACGCTCTCGATCAAGGGGCCGAAGTTGTCGACGAGAACCGGACGCTCTCCCATGACGTCGAAGAGGTGCCCCCACGACCAGGGGCCGAGCAGGTGACCGGGGCGTCCCCCGGCCTGTTTCAGCCAGTGCGCCGCCCGGATGGGCGGCAGCCAGATCGTCCGGATCGCCGACGGCGACGGGACGAGGACGGGGAGGCCGAGAGCCGCAACGGCGACGACGAGGGCCGCGCAGGCCGCGGCCACGAGCCGCCGCCCGGCCTGGAGCTCGTGGCTCACGACGAGCGCCGCGGCGACGGCGAGGAGAGGGGCGGCCGGAATGAGGAATCGCTGGCTTCTCAGGGCCACGACGAGGTACGCCGCCGAGAAGAGCGCGACCGTCCGGAGGGTGCGGGAGGGGGTTCGAAGCGCGAGAAGGACGAGCGGAACGACCAGGAACGCCGCGCCACCCAGCCTCAGGACGTCGAGGTTCACGCTTCCGGGGCCGCCCGTGAAGAGAGGCTGGAACTCCGCGATCGTGTCGAGCCAGGACGAACGGCCGAAGAACGCCGCCCCGCCGAACCAGGCCCACGAAACGTCCGGAAGCGACAGGGCGACCCCGCCTCCGCCGGCCAGCGCGACGAGCGACGCCGACCGATCGCTCCAGCGCCGTCGGAGTGCGAGGCGAACGGCGCACGCGACCGCCGCCCCGAGGAGAGCCGCGAGGTGAGGCAGGCCCAGGAACCAGACGTCCGGCGGGCTTCCCTCCTGCCGACCGAGGAGGTGGAGGGCCACCGCGGCGCCCGCCACGCCGAATCCCGTCGCCCCCGAGCGGAGCGCCGCGTCGTCGCCGAAAAAGAAGAAGATCGGGACGAACGAGAGCGCGGCCGCCGGCAGGAGGCCGGTCTGGACGAAGAGAGCCGCGACGAGCGCGAGCCCCAGGAGCAGCCCGTCGACGAAAGGCCGATGTCGGCGCCCTCTGGCGACGATCCGGAGGGTGGCCCCGAGCACCCCGAGGAGAAGGGCCGACTCCAGGAAGTGGTGGTCGATCGCGCCGATCCGGGAGCTCTCGACGAGGGGGATCGACGCCGCCACGGCGACGCCTCCGGCGGCCCCCGCCAGCCATCCGAGCCTCCGGGCGAGGACCGCGGCCAGGAGTCCCAGGACCAGCGACGAGAAAACGGGCGGGATCCAGGCGGCCCGCGTCAGGATCTCCGCCGTCGAACGGCCGCCGAGAAGCGCGGCGAGGCCCCCGGCGGCGAGCGGGTAGAGAGGGGGCCAGGGGCAGAACGCTCCGGACGTCCCGCGGTCAGGATCGAAATCGAGGACCGCCGGGAAGTGCCGCGCCGAGTAGACGATCCGCTTCGCCTGATAGAGGTCGTCGAACGGGGAGAGGAGCGGCACGCCGCCGAGGAAGGCGACGTCGAGGTTCGCGATCCGGAGGAGGAAGGCTGCGGCGAGGACGACGGCCCCGAGGGCCAGAGACGCCCGGCGACTCGCTCCCACCGCCGAGGATTCTAGACTGCGGCGCGGCGCTCTTCGTCTACCATCCGCGCATGTCGACGCGGGCGGCGGGCCTCCTTCTGCATCCGACGTCCCTGCCGTCGCGCTTCGGCGTGGGGGACCTCGGCCCGTCCACCGACCGGGTGCTGGACTGGATGGCGTCGGCGGGCCTCACGCTCTGGCAGACGATGCCCGTCGGGCCGACCGGCTACTGGAACTCTCCGTACGGATGCCTCTCGGCCTTCGCCGGCAACTCGCTCCTGATCTCGCCGGAGCAGCTCGTCGTGGATGGCCTCCTCGACGCCGGACAGCTCGAAGGGGCGCCGCGCTTCCCGGACGACCACGTCGACTACGGGCCGATCATCACGTGGAAGCGGAATCTTCTCTGGGCCTCCTGGCAGCACGTCCTCGCACACCGCCGCTCCCTTCGCGAGGAGCTCCGGGCCTTCGCCGATCATCCGGAGCAGAGGGACTGGCTCTCCGACTGGACTCTCTTCGCGGCGCTCGTCGGCCGGAACCGGGAGATCTCGTGGCCCTCCTGGCCCCGCGACATCGTCGAACGGGACGCCGCCGCCCTCGAGGCCGCGCGGCGCGAGCTGGCGCCGGAGATCGAGTTTCGCGCCTACCGCCAATGGCTTTTCTTCGGGCAGTGGGAGCGCGTCAAGCGCGAGGCGAATCGCCGCGGGATCCGGATCGTCGGGGACGTCCCGATCTACGTCGCGTTCGGCAGCGCCGACGTCTGGGCGAACCGGCGCTTCTTCACGGTGGACGCGGACGGACGGCGCGAGACCGTAGCCGGCGTGCCGCCGGACTACTTCAGCCCGACGGGCCAGCTCTGGGGAAACCCGCTCTACCGGTGGGACGTCCTCGCGGACGACGGTTTTCGATGGTGGATCGAGCGGCTCCGCCACAATTTCCGGCTCGCCGACGTCGTCCGGATCGACCACTTCCGGGGCTTCGCCGCGTACTGGGAGGTGAAGGCCGGGGAGCCGACGGCGCTGAACGGGCGGTGGGTCTCCGCCCCGGGCGACGCCCTTTTCCGCGCGATCCACCGCGCGCTGGGCGACAAGCCGATCATCGCGGAGGACCTCGGCTCGATCGACGACGACGTCCGGGAGCTCCTCCGGGCGACGGGCTTCCCGGGCATGAAGGTCCTCCAGTTCGCGTTCGGCGAGCCCGACAGCCTCTACCTCCCCCACAACCTCGTCCCGAACGCCGTCGTCTACACCGGGACCCACGACAACGATACGACGCGCGGCTGGTGGGAGACGCTCGACGGGGAGTCGCGGAGCCGGGTTGCCGACTATCTCGGGACGACGGGCGCCGACATCTCCTGGGACCTCATCCGAGCGGCCTTCGCCTCCGTCGCCGACCGCGCGATCGTCCCGCTGCAGGACGTGGCGGGCCTCGGGAGCGAGGCGCGGATGAACGTGCCGGGTCGCGCCGAGGCGAACTGGTCGTGGAGGGCCCGCCCGGCGCAGTTCTCCGAGGCATCGGCGGCCCGGATCCGCCGCCTCGTCGAGCTCACGGGGCGGCTGCCCGGCGGCCACGGGCACGGCCCCGCCGGCTAGCGCCCGGCGGCTCCGTCGCGCTCCGTACGGCCAAGCGGTATCGTCCGACTCGTGGGAAGCGGCATCATCCGGCGGATCCCCTCCAAGGAGGAGGAGCAGCAGCACCTGGCGAAGCCGCAGGCGCCGTTCCCGGAGGGCTACGAGAGCGACGTGACGCTGAAGGACGGCACGTCCCTTCACCTCCGCCCGATCCGACCGGACGAGGGTCCCGCCCTCCTCCGCCTTTACGACCGGCTCTCGAACGAGAGCCTCTACCAGCGCTTCTTCGCCGTCCCCGCCAAGGACGCCACGAAGGCCGACTACCTCGCGCACGTCGACTATCACGACCAGTTCGCGGTCGTCGCGCTCAAGGACGGAGAGATCGTGGCCGTCGCCCGCTATCACCGAAACGCCGCGCGGCCGGACCACGCCGAGGTCGCGTTCACGGTCGCCGACGCGCTCCAGGGGAAGGGAATCGGTTCGATCCTCTTCGCCAGGCTCGCGTCGATCGCGCGCGAAAACGGCGTCGCCGTCTTCGACGCGGAGGTGCTGACGACGAACACGGGGATGCTCCGCGTCTTCGAGAAATCCGGGTGCCCCGTCGCGCGCCACAGCGAGGGCGACAAGTACCAGCTCGAGATCCGGGTCGCCGAAAAGGTGTGATTCCGGTCGTCTGGGCGCCGACGGGGCGCTCGGCGGCCCCTATACTGAACACGCCGGATGAACTCCGAGACGCTGCCGACGAGCATCGGCCGCTATCAGGTCCGTCGCCTCCTCGGGCGCGGCGGGATGGGAGAGGTTTATCTCTGCGCCGACCCGGCGCTCGGCCGCCAGGTGGCCATCAAGATCCTCCCCGTCGCGCTCGCGAACGACGCGAAAATGCGCGGCCGGTTCATGAACGAGGCGCGCGCCGTCGCGGGCCTGAATCACCCGAACGTCATCACGATCCACGACGTCGGCGTCACGGACGAGCGCGACGTCGGCTTCGCCAAGGGGATCCTCTACCTCGTCCTCGAGTACCTCGAGGGGCTCGCGGTCGACGAGATCATGGAGAAGCGGCGGCTGACGCTCGACGAGTGCCTCGACATCGGCATCCAGTCGCTCGAGGGGCTGAAGGCCGCGCACCAGCGGCGCATCCTCCACCGGGACGTGACGCCGGCCAACATCATGATCGCGCCCGACGGGCGCGTGAAGATCCTCGACTTCGGCCTCTCCAAGCTGATGATGGAGGGGGCGAAGGACTCCGCCGCCTCGCCCCGCCAGACCGGCGAGGGGATGATCGTCGGAACGCTCGACTACCTGAGCCCGGAGCAGGCGCTCGGCAACCCGCTGGACGAGCGATCCGACCTCTTCTCGTTCGGGATCGTCTTCTACCAGATGCTCGTCGGGACCCATCCGTTCGCGAGCGCGAGCGTGACCCAGATGGTGGCCCGGATGATGACCCAGGAGGCGCACGTCATCCCCGAATCGGCCCCGATCCCGGAGGTCCTGCGCCAGATCCTCGCGAGGGCCCTGAAGAAGGACGCGTCCGAGCGCTACGGCAGCGCGGCGCAGATGCTCCTCGACCTGATGGTGGCCCGGCGCGAGCTGGGGAGCGTCAGCCGGACCGACAAGCTCCTCGGGATGGCTCGGCGCGTGAGCGCGGCCGAGATGCGCGCCGTGGCCGCCGCGGTCGCCGAACGTCGGCGCCCCGGCCGCCGCTCTACCGCCGCGCCCCGCCACGGATCCCGCGGGCGCCGATCTGCGGACGCCCCGCACCGCGCCGGCCGAGCGTCTTCCCGTCCCGCCGTCTCCCGCGCCGCGGCCCGGATCGGGGCCGCGGTCGCCGCGCTCCTCGCGCTCGGCGCCGTCGGCGTCTGGCTCCTCTCCTGAGCCGCCGGACGCCGCTCCGCCGTCAGCCGTCGAGCCGCGATTTCAGCAGGCGCGAAGTCCGCCGGCAGCGGCGCCTCGACGTCGAGGCCGAGCTCCGGGATCGCGATCCGGAGGGCGTGGAGGAGCGGGCGCTCGACCGACCGAAGCGCCTCGCGCAGCGCCACGTCGCGGACCCCCTTCCAGCGGGTCGCCCCGCCGTAGAGGTCGTCCCCGACGATCGGGTGCCCCTTGGCCGCGAGGTGGACGCGGATCTGATGCGTTCTCCCCGTCTCGGGCTCGAGCTCGAGGTCGGCGACGGAGGGGTGGCGGCGGAGCGTCCGGTAGCGCGTGACGGCGCGCTTCCCCGCCCCGGCCGCGCGCATCTTCCGGCCGTCCGCCGGGTCCCGCGCGAGCGGGGCGTCGAGGACCCCCGCGGCCGGCACGGGATGCCCCCAGACGAGCGCGCGGTACGTTTTCGCGGCGCGCCGCTCCTGGAAGGCGAGCGAGAGGGCGCGGTGCGCTTCCGCGCTCTTCGCGAGGAGGACGAGGCCGGACGTCCCCGCGTCCAGCCGGTGGACGAGTCGGAGCGGGCCCGGGGTTTCGCGCGTCGCAGGCCGAAAGCAGCCGCCCGATCACCTCGGCCTCGGACTTCCCCGCTTTCGACGAGGTCGCCATCGAAACGCCGGCCGGCTTGTCGAGCGCGAGGACCTCCGCGGACTCGAAGAGGATCACGCGCCGAAGCCTACCCCGCGGCGCTCAGCGCTCGTTCGAGAGGACGACCTGCCCGTCGGGCCCGATCGAGCTCTTGACGGGCTTCCTTCTTCGTCTTCTTCGGAGCCTTCGGCGCCGTCGCCGTCCTCGAGGTCGCCTTCTTCTTCGAGACCCCGGAGCGCGGGGAGCCCGTGACCGCCGGGGCCGGAGCGACCGAAACGCCGGGGGCCGGCGCGTCGGCCGACGACGGGTCCCGGCTCGGGCGGTTTCGTCGGGACGGGCCGCGGGGCGTTCAGGTCGATCGTCCGGTTCTCCTCGTTCGGAAACGACGGCACGACGGCTTTCTGCTCCGCCGGCACGACGACTCCGACGGGAGGCGTCGCCTTCGGCCCCGGGTCGACCTGCTGGGCGAGGAGCGTCCCGCGGAACGAGCGCGGAGACGAGGAGGTTCCGGAGCTTCATACCTTTCGCTCGACGCCGAGTATCTCGAAGATCCGGTCCTTGAGCGCCCGGAACTCCAGGGCCCCCGGGTCGCGGGGGCGCGGGAGCGGGTTCTCGAGGATCGTCGCCAGCGTCGCGGGGCGCCGCGTCATGACCGCGACCCGCCCCGCCAGCTCCAGCGCCTCCTCCACGTCGTGCGTCACGAGGAGACAGGTCTTCCGGGTCTCCTTCCAGATCCGCGAGATCTCGCGCCGCATCTCGAGGCGCGTGAAGGCGTCGAGGGCGCCGAACGGCTCGTCCAGGTAGAGGACGTCCGAGTCGACCGCGAGCGCCCGCGCGAACTCGACGCGCTGCTTCATTCCGCCCGAGAGCTCGGCCGGATAGGCCTTCTCGAAGCCCTCGAGGCCGACGAGCGCCACGTACCGCGCGACGATCTCGCGCCGTTCGCGCTCGGTCCGGTCCCGCGAGCCCGAAGCCGATGTTGTCGCGCACCGGGAGCCACGGGAAGATGCCGGTCTCCTGGAAGACGAAGACCCGCTTCTTCGAGGGGCGCGTCACGCGCTCGCCGTCGATCTCGATCCGTCCCCGACGTCGGCTCCTCGAAACCGGCGATGCAGTTCAGGAGCGTCGACTTGCCGCACCCCGACGGCCCGACGATGGCGAGGAACTCCTCGGCCGCGACGTCGAGGTCGATGCCGGAGAGCACGTCGACCGTCTCCTTCCCCTTGCGGAAGGACTTCGAGACGCCCACGACGCGGATCTTCGGGCGGCGGCGCTCACGCCCGCCCCGCGCCGCGGCGCCTGAGCTCGAGGCGCTCGAGGCCGCGCATCAGGGCGTCGAGGCCGATCCCGATGAGCCCGATGACGACCATCGCGGCGACGACGAGGTCGTAGCGGAGGTTGTTCCGCGCGTCGTTCACCTGGAAGCCGAGGCCGGACGAGACGCCCAGCATCTCCGCCGCCACGACGACGACCCAGGAGATGCCGAGCGCGAGGCGGAGGCCCGTCAGGATCTGCGGCAGCGCCGCCGGGAAGAGGACCTTCGTCGCGAGCGGCGAGGCCGGTGACGCCGAAGTTCCGCGCCGACCGGAGGTACTTCCGGTCGATCGAGGCGACCGCGGACGCCGTCGCCGTCGTGATCGTGAAGAACGACGAGAGGAAGATCAGGAAGATCGCCGCGAGGTCGCTCGGGTCGAACCAGCGCGCCGGGCCGAAGATCAGCGTCGCGATCGGGAGCCAGGCGATCGGCGAGATCGGGCGGAGGAGCTGGACCGGCGGGTTGAAGAGCTGGTTGAGGTACGGGAAGCGGCCGAGGGCGATCCCGAGCGGGATGCCGACGACCGCCGCCAGCGAGAAGCCCCACGCGACCCGGAAGACCGAGGCGACGACGTTCCGGAGGAGGACTCCCTGGACGAGGAGCTCCCGGAGCCCCATCCACGTCAGGTAGGGGCCCGGGACGTCGGTCCGCTTGTTGCCGAGCGTGACGAGCTGCCAGAAGAGGAGAAAGAGGGCGAGGCCGAGGAACGGCCGGAGGAGCCGGCGGAGCGTCGTCACTTCGCGGCCTCCTTCCGCTTCAGGCGCTCGACCGCGAAGGACGGGTCGCAGTAGTCGTCGAAGCCGAACGGGTCCTCCGACGTCACCGGCCGGAACGAGAAGTAGCCGAGCTTCTCCGCGTAGCGCTGGATCTCCTCGAAGTCCTTGCGGGCCGGGAGGAGATTCGAATAGCGGACGCGATCGGGGGGATTCGAGAGGACGAACTTCAGGAGGTCGGGGTCCTGCGCGTAGTACTCGCGGCGGGCGGCGATCGCCGCCGCCTGCATCCGGTGCGTCCTCCCGAAGCCGTCCTTCAGGATCGTCAGCAGCTCCCGCCCCGGCGTCCCCGGGACCGGGGCGTCCGCTCCACGACGACGCCGCTCGCGAGGTCCTCCCCGGGGGCGTCGATCCATTCGCCCGAGGCGCCGATGCCGTTCACGAGCTCCTGGACGAGCGGGCGGTTCGTCCGGATCAGGTCCTCGTGGACGGCGAGGACGCACGAGATGAAGTCCGGCCAGATGTCCTTCGTGAAGTAGAGAACGCGCCCGAACCCGTCCATCTCGGCCTTCGCGGCCATCGGCTCGCCGACGACGTAGGCGTCGATCTGCCCCGTCTTCAGCGCCGCCGGCATCTCGGGCGGCGGGTAGTCGACGAGCGTGACGTCGTCGGGGCCGAAGCCGAACCGGTCCTTCAGCCGCTCCACGAGGATCCGCTGGTTCGAATAGCGGTGCGGGATCGCGATCCGCTTTCCCTTCAGGTCCGCGAAGGAGTGGTAGGGCGAGTCGCTCCGGACCATGAAGGTCGTGCCGTCGCGGTGGCCGAGGTGGACGATCTTCACCGGGACCCCCTTCCGGTTCAGGACCATCGCGAGCGGGGCCAGGATGAACGACGCCTTCAGGGTCCCGGCCGTCATGTCCTCGGTGATCGCCGAGAAGTTCGTGTAGCGCTTCGACTGGAAGACCGAGCCCTTCTCCGAGTGCGTCGTCACCCAACTGGTGACGGGACAGGTGAGATGTCACGTCACGGGGAGGTGGCCGACCGCGAGATCGCCGCGAGCCGCCGTGGCCGCGCGGATCCTCCCGCCGTGGTTCAGCCCGACGTGGGCCACCGACAGCGCCACGAGGACGATCGCCAGCCCGGCCCCCATCCGGAGAACGCGCGTCATGGTGGCGGAGGATAGACGACGCTTGGAGGCGTCAGTACTTCGGCGACTCGGCGGCCTTGAACTTCGACGGGATCGGCGTCTTCGGCGGGTTCGCCCTGGAGATCTTGTCGGCGGTCCGGCCGTCCCAGGGCCTCTGCAGCGGGACCCGGACTGAGACGTTCTCCCCGACCGTCGAGGTCGGACGGCACGGTGGCTTCCTTCGCGATCGCGATCGTCAGGACCTTCCCGCTCTTCTGGGTCACCGTGAGCGAGGCTCCCTTCTCGTACGCCGTCATGGTCCCGCGCACCGTCAGGTAGGAGGCCTCGCGGACGGCCTTCCCCCTCGGGGGCAACGGCCCGGGCGTGGGGATCGGCGGCGGAGCGGCCGCGGGCGTCACCGGGGGCGCGGCGGCCGGCGGGGCGCTGGGGCGCCGGAGGCGGCTGCGCGCCGGGAGGCCCGCCCACGAGGGCCGGAACCGACGTGGAGCCGGTCGTCAGCCCCGTCACGCGGTAGCGGCCGTCGCTCGTCTGGCGGACGAGGAACGTGATCCGGAGACCGGGCGCGAGGTCGGGCGGGAAGATGATGTTCGACGGCACCGGCACGACGCGGGTCGACCCGTCAGGCAAACGCACGGTGATCGAGCGCCCCGTCTCCCACTGGACGACCTCGGCGCTGACCGAGAGCTCCGGCCCGGTGATCTCCGCGTTCTGGATCTCCTGGCCGCCGATCCGGATCTCCTTGTTGTTCCCCATGCCGGGCAGGTTCGGGATGACGACGGTCTGGCCGGCCGTTGTCAGAGAGGGTTCCTGCGCGAGGGCCGACGTCGCGGCGAGGCCGAGCCGCGAGGAGCGCGACGGCGAGTTGGTTTCTCATGGTGTCGAGAATCTTACGCCGTCCGTCTCCGCCGGCGAACCGTCCAGGACGACGATCCGGTTTCGCCCGTCGGCCTTCGCCTGATAGAGCGCGGCGTCCGCGCCGCGCAGAAGCCCGGCGGCCGTCACCGAAGCGCCTTCGGCCGGGGCGTGGATCGCGAGGCCGATCGAAACCGTCGTCGCGCGGTCGGCCCCGGGCACGCGGATCGCGGCGACGGCCTCGCGGATCCGCTCGAGGCAGGTCGCCGCCTCCTCGCGGCCGATCTCCGGCAGGAGGACGACGAACTCCTCGCCGCCGTACCGGGAGGCGAGGTCGGTCTCCCGGATGCCGCGCGTCAGCGTCTCACCCATCGCCATCAGGAGGCGGTCGCCCGCCAGGTGGCCGAAGCGGTCGTTGAACTCCTTGAAGAGGTCGAGGTCGAGGACGGCGAGCGAGAGCGGCTTTCCGCCCCGCCTCGACCGCGCCAGCTCGAGGGCGATCCGGTCCCAGAGGGTCTTCCGGTTCGCGAGCCCCGTCAGCGGGTCGGTCGAGGCGGCGATCCGGAGGCGGGCCATCCGGTCCGCGACGACCGTCAGGAAGATCGCCGCGAAGATCAGAAACCCGGGACCCGACGAGGCGAATCGTTCCCTCCTCCGGGACGATTCTCAGGTCCTGAAGGATGTCATGGAGCACGGAGGCGAGGATGATGAGAAAGCCGAGGAGGACCGCGCCCGCGTATTCGACGCGCCGCCGCCAGCGCGACACGAGAGCCCAGGCGATCCGCCCCCCCGTGAGCGCCAGCGTGACGTAGAGCACCGGAAGGAAGTAGTAGAGGTCGTCCACCCGCGGCCAGGCGAGCGACGCGAGGGTCCCCGCCCCCTGGACGGCCATCACGACCCGCTGCCACGCGGGGATCGGGATTCCCAGGAAGTGCTGGAAGAAGAGGGGAAAGAGGGCCGCGAGCGCGAACGAGTGGGCGAAATTCAGCCGGAAGACGAGGGAAAGCGGCACGTTCAGGACCGTCCAGACGGAGAGCCAGGTCGAGATGTAAATGGCCACGCCGGACGTGAAGAGAAAGAAGACGAGGAACTCGACCTGACGGCGGTCGCGCAAGAAGACGAAGAGGGCGAAGAGGCCGAGGGCGAAGATCGCCGCGGCCGCGAGCGCGAAGGGCGCTTCCCGGAAGATCAGCTTCCAGTAGGCCGCGCCGACGGCGTCGATCTCGGGCACGGCCGTGATCCCTCCCGCCCGCGGTCCGGCGTTGTAGACGCGGACGAGGAGGGTATGGGTCCCGGTCGACGACGTGAGCGTGGCCGGCAGCTCGTAGAGGCGCGGCTGGAGTGTGGCCTTGTCGTACCGGGGCGGAAAGCCGCCGCACCGGCCGACGGAAGCGCCGTCGAGAAAGACCTCGTCGGCGTCCCGGATCTGCGGCACCACGAACGCGAGCGGCTCGGCCTGGACCTCCGGCGTCACGCGGAAGCGGAACCGGTACCAGCCGGTGCCGTGACCGGCGAAACCGGCGGCCTGCCAGGTGCCGGGGACGGCGATCCGCCTCCAGGTCAGCGCGTCGACGCCGGCGGGTCCTCCGGGGGGTCGCCGAAGGCGAACTCGACGTTTCCCGCGAGGCTCTTCGGCAGCGCGTCGACGACGACGACGTCGTCGTCGGCCGGCCCGTCGGCGCGGAGCACCGGCGCGAATACGCCGGCCGCCAGCGCCAGCGGCAGCAGACGGACCCTCGCATGAAGCGCGGAGCATGGCAAAAAACGAGGGGCCGCGCCAATGGCACCCTGTGCTCAGGCGTCCGGGCGCCGGGGGACGCCGGGATACCGGGCGGCGACCGCGAGGTTCACGACCGCGAGAGCGAGCATCGCCGCGAAGACCGGGACGAGGGCCCTTTCGAGCGCGAGGCGCGCGGCGGGAGACGGCAGACACTACCGAAACCGCCCCGGGCGGCCCGCCGCCGGCCTCCCCGCCCAACCCCGCCATCAGGACGAGGCCGAGCGCCCAGACGCCGATCGAGCCGCCGACGGTCCGGAAAAACGGAACGAGGCTCGTCGCGACGCCGCGCCGGCTCTCGGAGACGACGTGCTGGACAGCAAGGAGCTGGGCGAGCGACGACGGCCCGAGCCCCAGCCCGATGATCGCGCACGCGACGCTCGACGCGGCCACGCCCAGGTCGGCACGCGCCGTGGCGAGGAGACCCGCCTGGCCGGCAACGACCAGGAACCCGCCCGCGAGCGCCGTCCTCCGGAACCCCGCCCGCGGCAGGACCCGCGCGGCCGCCGCGGCGGAGATAGCCCAGCAGAGGATCAGCGGGGTGATGACGGCTCCCGCGGCACCCGCCGTGCCGCCCCGCGCCCCCTGCACGAAGAGCGGCACCCAGGCGGTCACGCCGTAGATCGTCGTCCCTAGGAGGAGCCCGGCGAGGTAGGGCGCCGCCGTCGCGCGGTCGGTCAGGAGGCCGCGGGGAAAGAGTCGCTCACCTCCCACCGCCGGCCCGCGCCGGACCTCGACGAGCTCCCGGGAGACGAGGAGGGCGGCAACGAACGCGAGCGGCAGGACCGAGACGAAGATCGACCGCCAGCCGAAGTGGATCGTGAGGGCGGCGCCGGCCAGCGGCCCCACGACGCTCGCGAGCCCCCAGACGCTGCTGAAGTAGCCCTGCACGCGCGCCCGCTCTTCGAGCGTGTAGAGGTCGCCCACGACGGTCAGCGAGAGGGGGACGAGACCGCCGGCCCCGAGACCCTGCAGCCCCCGCGCGGCGACGAGAAAGCCCATCGAGCGCGCGACGGCGCAAAGGAGCGAGCCCGCCGTGAAGAGCGCAATCCCGCCGAGGAGGAGCCGCCGCCTCCCCCAGACGTCGGCGAGACGCCCGTAGACGGGCATCGCGAGGGTGGAGCCGAGGAGGAAGATCGAGAAGACCCACGAGTAGAGGTCGAGGCCCCGGAGGTCGGCCACGATGGTCGGCATCGCGGTCGCGACGACCGTCGACTCGAAGGCGCCGAGAGCCGTCACGAGAAAGAGAGCGACGGCAACCCGCCGGCGGCGGCGCGGGTCGAGGCGCGACGAGGGCTCGGCCGGCATCGGAGTGGCAGCCTAGCAGGAGGATCCTGCGACTCCGGGGACTAGAATCGCCGCCCGGAGAGAACATGGAGCTTGGAAACAGGGTCGTCCTGGTCACCGGCGCCGGCCGCGGCATCGGCCGGGCCATCGCGCGCGCCTTCGCCGAGGAGGGGGCGCACGTCGCCCTCATGGGGCGGACGAAGAAGAACCTCCTCGAGGTCCAGAAGGAACTGAAGCCCCACGGCGTGAAGACCGCCGTCCTCCCGGGCGACGTGGCCGACGAGGGAACGGTGTCGCGCTGTGTCGCGGCCGCCGAGCAGGCTCTCGGGCCGATCGACGTCCTCGTCAACAACGCCGGGATCTTCGCGCAGGCCCCCCTGGAGAAGATCGACGCCCTGGTCTTCGACCGGATCCTCGCCGTCAACCTGCGGGGGCCTTTCCTGATGTGCCGGGCTGTCCTGCCAGGGATGAAGAGCCGCCGGCGGGGGCACATCGTCAACATCTCCTCGACGGCCGGCAAGCGCGGCTTCGCGGGAGGGAGCGCCTACTGCGCCTCGAAGTTCGGCCTCGTCGGCCTTTCCGAGGCGATGCGATACGACGCGCGCACCCACGACGTCCGGGTGACGTGCGTCTTTCCGTCCACCGTGGCGACCGACCTCGTCAAGGAGTCGGGGCTGAACGTCGATCCCGCGCGCGCCATCCTTCCCGACGACGTCGCGCACGCCGTCGTCTCGGTCGTCAGGATGGAGGATCGCGCGCTCACGACGAGCGTGGAGATCTGGCAGACGAATCCGTGACGCGGCCGCGCCACCATCACGTCGAACAGCACTTCTCGGGCTCGGAGATCGTCCGCGACGTCGTCCTCGGGATGTCGGACGGCCTCACCGTCCCGTTCGCCCTCGCCGCCGGGCTCACGGGGGCCGCCACGACCTCCGGCGTCATCGTCATCGCCGGCGTCGCGGAGCTCGCCGCCGGCGCCATCGCGATGGGGCTGGGCGGCTATCTGGCCGCGAAGAGCGAGGCCGACACCTGGGCGAGCGAGCTCAGGCGCGAGCACGCCGAGGTGAGCGAGATCCCGGCCGACGAGCGGGACGAGGTCCGGAAGATCCTCGCCGGATGGGGGCTCGCCGGCGAGACGCTCGAGGCGGCGACGGCCGCCATCTGCGCCGAGCCGAAGCGCTGGGTCGACTTCATGATGCGCGAGGAGCTGAACCTCGCCGAGCCCGATCCGTCGCGCGCCCGCGTCTCGGCTCTGACGATCGGCGGCTCCTACGTCGCGGGGGGCGCCATTCCCCTCGCGCCCTACCTCTTCCACGTCCCCGTCCTCACGGCGCTCGCCGCGTCCGCCGCCGTCACGCTGACGGCTCTCGCCGTCTTCGGCGCCGTGAAGGGTCGCCTCACCGGCCGGCCGCCGCTCCGCGAAGCCGGGCGGACGGTCTTCGTCGGCGCACTCGCCTCCGGCGCCGCCTTCGTGCTCGCGAAGCTGATCTCGGGATGAAGCGCTCGAAAGGAACGACATGAGGGTCTTCGTCACCGGCGCCACGGGGTACATCGGCGCGGCCGTCGCCGCCGCCTTTGCGCGCAAGGGTCACCACGTCTTCGGGCTCGTCCGGACTCCGGCGAAGGCCGCGCGCCTCGCCGCGACCGAAGCAACGCCGGTCGCCGGGAATCTCCACGACCCGGACGGCTGGCGCGCCGCCGCGGACGCCTGCGACGTCCTCGTCCACTGCGCGGTTGAGTACTCGGAGAATCAATGGAACCTCCATTCGCGCTCCGTCGAGGCGCTGATAGAAAGCGCGCGCCGCGCCCGCCGACCCCGCCGGCTTATCGTGACGAGCGGCTGCTGGGTGTACGGCGACACCGGGGACGGCGTGGCCGACGAGGCGTCGGCGCTCGCGCCGCCCGCGCTCGTCGCCCCGCGGCCAGCCTCCGACGACGGCGTCCTGGACGCGAACGGCACGCTCCTGAAGACGCTCGTCCTCCGCCCCGGCTGCGTCTACGGTGGACCGGGCGGCATGACCGCCTCCTGGTTCGAGAGCGCGGTGACGGAGGGGGCTTCCCGTTTCGTGGGCGACGGCGCGAGCCGCTGGGCGATGGTCCACGTCGAGGATCTGGCCGACCTCTACGTCCGGGCGGCAGAGTCGCCGTACGGTGGGGAGGTCTTCAACGCCTCCGACCGGAGCCGCTTCACCGTCCTCGAGTGCGCGCGGGCGGCCAGCCTCGCGGCGGGCGCCGGCGGGAAGACGGTCTCGTGGCCGCTCGCCGAGGCCGCAAAGGCGATGGGAGCGGCGTACGCCGAGTGCCTCGCGCTCTCCCAACACCTCGACTCCTCGAAGGCGGTCCGGCTCCTCGGCTGGCAGCCGCGCCACGGCGGATTCGCCGACGGCGCGCCGCGCTACTTGCAGGCTTGGCGGGCGGCTTCGGGGCGCTAAGCGCTGGCGGTCACTTCCCCCGCATCTCGAAAATGAAACCCATGCCGGGCGTGTTCTTCGCGGCGAGGTCATCGCGGAAGGCCCTGGCCTCCTCGACCCGGCCGAACTCCCCGATGACGACCCGGTACCAGATTCCCCGGTCCGCGAGGTCGACTTCGACGGCGTGCCCCGGCTTGAAGAGCACGGCGGCGAGGCGGGCGGCCTCCTTCTCCGCCGACGGGCGGTCCTTGTGCGATGAGAAGTGGAGGACGAAGACCGGCGGCTTCCCGGTCCAGTCCTTCGTCACCATCACCGCGGCGCGCCCCGGGGCCGCCGCGGGAGCGGGCGGCGGGGCCGGTTTCGGCGCGGCCTTCGCGGGGGGGCCTTTCGCCGCGGGCGGCGCCTTGGGCGCGGCGGCGGCCGCGGGCGCGGCCGGCGCCGGCGTCGGAACCGGGGCGGGTGCGGCCTCCGGCGGCGCGGGCTTCGGCGGGGCCTCGACCCTGACCGCTTCCGTCTTCACGACGCGTCCGCCCTGCGAGATCAGCCACCAGACGCCTCCGGCGACCACCGCTGCCACGAACGCGAATGCCAGGATCGCGACGCGCCAGCTCCGGCTCCGGCCGGGCGGCGCCGGCGCCACCGGGCGGGTGGCGTCGCTCCGGTCGTCAGCGGGCGCCGCGAGCGGCACCTCGGCGGCCAGCGGCGGCGGAGTCACGTGGAGCCTTTCGAGAGTCTCCGTCGAGAAGGACTTGAACTCGGCGGACAGGGTCTCCTCGTCCTCGGAGGGAATGTGCCCCTCGGGAGCGCCCGACTCCGCCGGGGGACTCTCCAGTGCCGGCGTCTCCGGACCCGCGCCACCGACGAGCGGCGGCGGCACCGGAACGGGCTCCGCCGGAGCGTCGCCGGCGATCCGCCGGATGAGGCTCGGCGACGCCGGCTTCACGAGGTACGACTCGGGCGACGGCGTCGTCGTCGTCGGCGGCGGCGGCGGCGGGGGGGGCTCCGGGGCCGGAGCGGGCGCGGGTTCGGGCGCCGGCTCGGCCGGCATCGGTTCCGGCGGCGCGAGGGGGGGACCGCTGACGGCCTCGGCCGGCAGCTCGGCGCTGACGCGGTCGAACCTGCGGCCGGGAGTCTTCGGCACCTCGACGAGGCCGCGCTCTTCGGAGCGGGAGCGGGCCGGCGGCGCGGGAATCTCGGGCGGCGCGGGGGGGGGCGCCACGACCTCGAACGGGGCCGAGAGGTCGCGCCCGGCCTTCTCGTCCGCGGAGAGAGTGCCGCCCGTGGCGAAGAGGTCGGGCTGCTTCGGAGCGGACGCCGGCTCGCTCGCGGCGAGAACCCGCCGCGCGCGTTTCACCAGCGTATCGAGCGGCGCCGACTCGAGGCCCTGCTTCACCTTGGCCAGCTCCTCGGCGACGACCTGACGCGCCACCTTGTAGAGGACGGCCGGGTCGGCCGCCACCTGCCGCCCCAGCTCGGTCGCCACCTCGGATACCGACGGGAGCATCCGGCGCGCGCCGCCGCGGTCCCCGGCGCCCGAATCGCGCGGGCTCATGCGGAGAGCGGCTCCCAGTCGCCCTCGGGCGCGTCGGTCGCAATCGCGAGGCTTCCGTTCGAGCCGGCGAAGACGAAGTCCTCGACCGCCCGGACGCGGCCGCCGCCGAACTCGCCGAGCGCCTTCTCGAGCGCCGCGGCGAGGCCGGGGATCTGCGAGCCGCCTCCGGCGAGAATGACGTTCTTCTGCACCTTCTCCTGGAACTCGGGCTCGACGCGCGAGAGGAGGTCGAGCATCGTCTCGGTGATCGGGGGGAGGAGGCTCTCGCACGCCCGCTTCATCTCGGCGGTGATGTCGACCTCGGTCCGCTTCCCGTTCACCGTCAACCTCACGACGACCGGCGCGGGCGGGTCCCCGACGAAGCTCGACTTCTCCTTCCACTCGCGGACCATGTAGATCGAGAAGCGCGCCGACGGGTGCCGCGCCTTGATGAGGCCCTGTAGCTGCTCGTCCACGGAGTCCCCCGCGTTCGTGAGCGTCCGCTGGTCGTCCTCGGACGGGAAGCGCCCCATCATGACGCAGAAGTCGGTGGTCCCCGCGCCGATGTCGATCACCATCGTGTGGAGGAGCGCGTCCATCCCGTAGGCGACGGCGAAGGGCTCCGAGACGATCATCAGGGAGTCGGCGAGCCCCTTGACCGCGTTCCGGAGGTTTTGCCGGGAGACGCGGAGCGCTTCGGCCGGGACGCCGATGACGGCATGGACCTTCTGCCCCGCCGCCGGCTCGGCGAGCGCGAAGAGGTGGTTCAGAAGCTCGCGGACCGCCTCCTCGTCGCGTGCCGACCCTTCCTTGATCAGGCCCCGCTCGAGCGGCCGGTGAAGCTCGAGCATCGTCCGGTTCTCCAGCGCCTCGTGCCCGAAGAGGACCGGCTTTTTCACGACCTTGCGCGCCACCATGTCGACGGGCCAGCCGACGAAGCTCTCGATGACGTGGCGTTTCCCGTTGGACGCCGAGATCGAGCTTCGCGAGGTGCCGAGATCGACCCCGACCCAGAGAACGTCCTTCGCTGCCGCCATGCTGCTCAACTCCTTCCGCCAGCCGGGTGATTGCGGGACTCCGCGTACGCGAGGACGCCGTCGGCCAGCGCGCGCGCAATGGTCTGCCGGTAGACCGGGTCGCCGAGCCGCCGGACCTCGTCGGGCGCCGAGAGGCACGACACCTCGGCGAGGATCCCGGCATCTCGGTCCCGACGAGGACGGCGAACGGAGCGCTCTTGACGCCCCGGTTCTCGAGCCCGGGATTCCGCTTCCGGAGCGCCGCGACGAGACGGCCCTGCACCGCCGAGGCCAGCGTCTTCGACTCGCCCTGCCGGACCCCCGCGTAGACCCCCTCGAGCAGCCTCTTGAAATCGTGGAGCGCGTAGCCGGAATCGCGGTTCTCGTCGCCGGCGAGCTGCTCGGAGCGCGCGTCCGCCGCCTCGCCGAGGAAGAACGTCTCGACGCCGACCGCGTCGGCCGTCGGCATCGAGTTCACGTGGATCGAAACGAAAAGGTCTCCCTTCCGTGCGTTCGCGAAGAGAGCCCGCTCGCGGAGCGAGAGGCCCGCGTCGCCTTCCCTCGTCATCTCGACGGAGAGCCGGGCCGCGGCGAGCAGCGCCCGGACCCGCCGGGCGATGTCGAGCGTGATCTCCTTCTCCGACAGCCCCCCCGCGGCGTGCGCGCCCGGGTCGGGGCCGCCGTGGCCCGGGTCCAGGACCACGGTCTTCACGTCGAGCCGGAAGAGCGACGGCTCCATCCCCTTCGGCGCGGGGACGAACGCGGCGGCAGGTGCCGCGGCCGGCGCCGCCGGATTCCCGACGACGAGGACGTCGGTCCGCTCCCCCTTCCCGGTCGTCAGGGCGTTCAGGGAGAGGAACAGGGCGAGCGGAGCGACGACGAATCCGACGGCGAAGACGAGCGTCCGTCGGCGCCGCTGCCCGGGGCGGAGCGGCTCTCGGCGGCGCCCCTCCACGAGGTCCGCGTTGTCGCGGACCACCTCCCGGAGGATCTCCCTCTTCAGCCGGGCGATCTCGGTCATCGGGTTCCCGGGAGAAAGGTTAGCACCGGCCGCGCGCCAGCCCCTCGCCCGTGGCGAGCAGCCGGCGCGTCTCGGGGTGCTGGGGATCGGTCAGGACCCGCGTCGGATCGCCCTCCTCGACGACCGCACCGTCGCCGAGGACGACGACCCGCGTCGCGAAGCGGCGGGCGAAGTCGTCGTCGTGCGTCGTCACGAGCAGCGCCCGCCCGTCCCGCCGGAGCGCCCCGAGCGCCTCGCCCAGCTCCGCCCGCCGGGCGGGGTCGAGCGCGGCCGTCGGCTCGTCCATCAGGAGGAGCGGCGGGTCCATCGCAAGCGCCCGGGCGATGGCCACCCGCTGCGCCTCGCCGCCGGAGAGCTCCCGGGGCAGCGCCGCCGCCCGGTTCCCGACGCCGAGCGAGGAGAGGAGGCCGAGCGCGCGCTGCGCCGCGGCCTCCCGCGCCATCCCGAGGACGTGGACCGGGGCCAGCGTCACGTTCTCGAGGGCGGTCAGGTGCTCGAAGAGGGAAGGGTGCTGGAAGACCATCCCGACCTTGCGCCGGAGCTCGCGCAGCCGGCGCGCGGGACGTGCTGCCCGGGCGGAGGGCCACGCCGCCGACGTCGATCTCCCCCGCCTCGAACGCGTCGAGCGCCGCGACGGCGCGGAGGACCGTCGTCTTCCCCCCTCCGGAGAGGCCCATGAGCGCGACGAGTTCGCCGCGCCCGACGGCGACGTTCACCCCCGAGAGGACGTTTCGCCCGCCTCGCGACAGCGCGACTCCGCGGAGGGTGAGGACGGCGCTCACGCGGTCGGCGCCTTCCAGCGGGCCTCGAGCCTCCTGGCGAGGCGCGCGAGGGGAAGCGACATCGCGAGATAGAGCGCGGCGCAGAGCGCCCCCGGGACGACCCAGCTCCCGATGTTGACGGCGAAGATCGACGTCTGCTTCGTCAGTTCGACGACGGTGATGACCGAGACGAGGGACGAGTCCTTCAGGAGAGCCACGAAGTCGTTCGTCATCGGCGCGAGCGCCAGCCGGAACGCCTGCGGGCCGCGGACGAAGCCTGAGGACCTGCCCCTCGGTCAGGCCGAGAGTCCGCGCCGCCTCGAGCTGCCCCTTCGGGACCGCCTCCATCGCGCCGCGGTAGATCTCGCTCTCGTACGCGGCGTAGTTGAGGCCGAGGCCGAGCAGCGCCGCGACGAAGGCCGGGAGCTTCACGACCGGCGAGAGGCCGTAGTAGAGGACGAAGAGCTGGAGGAGGACGGGCGTTCCGCGGGTCACCTCCACCCAGCCGGTCAGGAGCGCGCGGACGGGCGCCGCGCCGTAGATCCGCCCGGTGGCGACGGCGACGCCCAGCGCCGACGGCGAGCGCCATCGCGAGACAGGAGAGGGCGATCGTCACGAGCGCCGCCGAGAAGAGGGACGGCAGGTAGCGGAGCGTCAGCGTCGCGAGCGACGGCGGGCCGCTCGCCGCACGCGCCGGCCGCCGGCGCCCCTCCCGCCACCCGGTCGAAGAGCCGCTGCTGCCCCGCGTCCCAGACGCCCCAGCGCTCGAAGATCCGCTTCAGCGTTCCGTCGCGCATCCGCGCCTTCAGCACCTCGTCCACGCGTTCCCGGAGCTCTCCGTTTCCCTTCGCGAGGACGCCGACGTAATGCCCGGTTTCGACGACTCCGGGCTGGATCGCGAGGGTCGGGTTCTTCTTCACCGACCGCTCGGCGAGGATGTGGTCGAGGAGGACGGCGTCGAGCCGTCCGCGGGCGAGGTCGGCATAGGGGTTCACGTCGTCGTCGTACGAGACCGGCTCGAGCCCGTCCGAGCCCTTCGCGCGGAGGAGGATCTCGTAGGCGATCGTCCCCCCGAGCGTCCCGACGCGCCGGCCCCGGAGGTCGGCGAGCGTCGCGGAACCGGTCCCGGTCGGCGGCCCGGACGGTGAGCACCTCGCGGAACTCGAAATACGGGCGCCGTCACCGCGCAGAGCCTCGTGCCGCGCCGGCGTCTCCTCGATGCCGCTCATCCCGACGTCGAAGTCGCCCGCGCGCGACCGACTGGTCGATCGAGGCGAAGGCGACCTGGACGAACCGGGGCGTCCGCCCGAGCCCCTTCGCGATCTCGGCCGCGATGTCGACGTCGAAGCCGCGGACCCGCGACGGGTCGGCGGGGTCGGCCTCCACGATCGGCGCGCCCGCCTTCGGCGTCGCCTCCCCAGCGGAATTCCGGCGGCTCTGCGGCGCCCCGCGCCGAGAGCGCGAGCGCCAAGGCCCACCCCGCCGCCGCTCTCCTCACCGTC
Source organism: uncultured Acidobacteriota bacterium (assembly GCA_963821435.1). Lineage (GTDB taxonomy): Bacteria > Acidobacteriota > Thermoanaerobaculia > UBA5066 > UBA5066 > DAOMFB01. The sequence goes on along the minus strand of CAWGDR010000011.1, from coordinate 185,827 downwards.
CGGAGAAAGGTATCACCCGAAGCTGCCGAGCCTCTCCCCGACCCGGACCGGGCCGGGGGCCCGGCGGAGCTTCCAGTCGCGGCTTCGGGCCCCCCCGAGAAGCAGGACGACCGTGGAGCCGAACTCGAAGACCCCGAGAGGGTCGCCCGCCGCGGCGGGGAGTCGGTCGACGGCGAGGCGCCCGCGCGCGGGGAGCGTCCGGCCCGAGAGCCAGCGCTCCTCGATCACGACGCCGCCGACGTGCGTCGCACCGACGAGGACGACGGCGGCCGCGAGGCCCACGCAGGAACCCGTTCCCTCGGCGATCCAGTAGGCCCGCCTGTTCCGGACGTAGAGACGCGGCGTGAAGGCGGTCGAGGCCTCGTTCACCGGCCAGAGCTCCCCTTCGACGCGTCCGACGCCGACGCAGACTCCGGGAACCGGGACGTGGATCCGGTGGTAGTCCTTCGGCGCGAGGTAGAGCGTCTGGTAGGCCCCCCCCTCGAACGCCCCGGCGAGCGGGTCGCCGTCGAGGAGCTCGTCGAGCCGGTACGGCAGCCCCTTCGCCTGGATCAGCGTCCCGTCCTCGACCCTTCCGCTCGCGATCAGCGCGCCGTCGACCGGCGAGTTGACGCCTCCCGGCGCCGCCGGCGCCTGCGGCCGCAGCCCGGGCTTCAGCGTCCGCGTGAAGAAGTCGAGGAACGACCGGTACTCCGCGAGCGGGCGGCCCGCTTCCTCGAGGTTCGCGCCGAAGCGCCTCGCGAACCGGCCGAACAGCGGCTCCCGCCATTCCTCCGGGAGCGTCCAGCGCGACGCCGCGCCGACGGCCGCCGACCCGAGCTTCTTCGGGTAGAGCGAGAGAAGCCTCAGCGAGAGCGGCGCGCCCATCTCCCCGAACCGTAGCAGATGCCGGCGGGAAGGGCGCTAGGCGCTCTTCCGCGCGGCGTCGAGGCTGAAGGCGTTGTCCTCCTCGTGCGCGAGGAGGACGTAGACGACGAGGAGGAAGAGGAGATTGGTCGCGACGGTCGCCGTGTTGCCGAGCAGGGCGAGCCCGATCGAGAGGGCGATCAGCTCGAGCCCCGCCAGAACGAGCGCCGCCCGCGTGAAGAGGCCGGCCAGGACCAGCAGGCCGAGGACGACCTCGACCGAAGGGAGCGCCCCGGCGAAGGCCTTCACGGCGATCGACGGCAGGAACGTCCGTTCGAACTGCCGCGCCATCTGGTCGATCGTCGCGCCGACCCCGGCCTGGAACTTGTTGACGCCGTAGAGGACGAAGACCGCGCCGAGCGCGAGGCGGAGGAGGACGTAGCCGGCTTTTTTTCCGTCGAGCTTCATGGCGAGAGGATAGCCGACGCGGCGCGCCCCGGCGCCCTCTCAGCGGCCGGCTCTCGCCTTCCACTCCTCCGTCGCCTCGACGAGGGCCGAGACGATGCCCGGCTCGTCGGCCGAGTGCCCCGCGTCGGGGACGAAGCGGATCTGTCGAGAGCGGCCACGCCTTGTGGAGGTCCCAGGCCGACTGCGGCGGGCAGACGAGGTCGTAGCGCCCCTGGACGATGACGCCCGGGATCTCCGCGATCCGCCCCGCGTTCCGCAGGAGCTGGTCGTCGGGGTTGAAGAAGGAGTCGTTCACGAAGTAGTGCGCCTCGATCCGGGCGAGCGCGATCTCCTTCGGAGCGTCCGCGTCGTCCGGAGGCTCCAGCTTCGGGATCAGCTTGCTCGCGCTGTCCTCCCATCGGTTCCAGGCGCGCGCCGCGGATCGCGCGGTCGCCACGTCGGACGACGTCAGCCGCCGGAGATAGGCGTGGATGACGTCGCCGCGCTCGCGCGGGGAGAGCTCTCCCACGAACGCCTCCCACGCGTCGGGGAGGATCCGCCGGCAGCCGTCCGCGAAGCTCCAGTCGATCTCCTCGCGCCGCCCGAGGAAGATGCCGCGCAGGATCAGGCCCCGGACGCGCTCCGGGTGCGTCTCGGCATAGGCGAGCGCCAGGGTCGACCCCCACGAGCCGCCGAAGACGAGCCAGCGGTCGATCTTCAGCTGCTCGCGGATCCGCTCCGCGTCGGCCACCAGGTCCCAGGTCGTGTTCTCCCGGAGCTCGCCGGACGGAGTCGACCGGCCGCACCCGCGCTGGTCGAAGAGGACGACGCGCCAGAAAGCGGGATCGAAGAAGCGCCGGTGGATCGGGGAGATCCCCGCGCCGGGACCGCCGTGGAAGAAGATCACCGGCTTTCCGTCCGGGTTTCCCGCCACCTCGACGTGCAGCTCGTGCAGGTCCGAGACCCGCAGCCGAAAGGACGTGTAGGGCTCCAGCTCGGGGAAGAGGATCGCCATGCCGGGAGTTTAGCCGTGCCGGGTCCTCGTCACGCCGTCTCGCGGAGGAGCTGGACGATCGGGCGGCGCGAGAGGTTGAACGCGGGGACGATCCCGGCGCCGACGGCGAGGAGGAGCGCCCCGGCGACGACGAAGAGGACGGAGCCGGCGTCCGGGACGAGGAGCTCGCCCATCCCCGCCATCTGGGTCTTGTCGAGGGCCGCGCCGACGACCCGGCAGAAGAAGAGCATCAGGCCGATGCCGAGCCCGGCGCCGAGGACGCCGTAGGCCGCCGCCTCGACGATCAGGACCCGGAGCACGGACCCCTGGGAGAAGCCGAGGACCCGGAGGACGGCCGTCTCGCTCCGGCGCTCGCGCGCGGCCATCGCGAGCGTGTTGCTCGTGATCAGGAGCAGCGCGAAGGCCGTCGCGAGGCCGATCGACCCGATCAGCGCCTTCACGTTTCCGAGCATCTGCATGAACATCAGCTGCCACTGCTTCTCGCTCATGGCGCGGATCGGGTACGGGGCGTTCTCGAAGCTCCGCTCGATCGCGGCCGTCAGCGGCGCGATGTCGTCGCGGCTCTTCGCCATGATCCAGAACATCGCGACGCGCCCTTCGTCCCCCGTCGCCTGCTCGAAGTAGCGGCGGTGGAGGTAGACGCCGTTGTCCAGCTTGTACTCCATGATCCCCCGGATGGTCGTCTCGAGGACGCCCCCCTTCACCGGAGCCTTCAGGACGATCCGCTGTCCGACCTTCCAGCCGAACTTGTTCGCGAGGATCGGCCCGATCACGGCGCCCGTCGGGTCCTTCTTCCACTCCTCGACCTCGGCCTTCGGGATCTTCGCCTCGACGTAGACCTTGACGAAGCTGTCCGCGTCGGTGCCGTTCACCGGGACCTGGTTCTCCGGCCGGTTGTCGTGCCAGAACCCGACGACGAAGTCGAACGGCGTGAGGTACAGGACGCCCGGCATCTCCTCGAGCTTCGGCATGTACGCCATCGGGAGCTTCTCGAAGAACGACGTCTTCGCCATCACGATGGCGCGCTGCCCCATGTAGGGCGACCAGTCCTGTTCGAGCGCCTTCGTCAGGACGAGGAGGAAGCCCATCAACCCCGCCGAGAGGGCGACCGCGCCGGCCGTCAGCGCGGAGCGGAGGGGGCGCGCCAGGAGGTGTCGGACCGCCAGCCTGTTGGGCGCCATGGAGCGTTTATACGCTCAGGCCGGGATCCTGATCCGGCAGCCGGGGATCGTCTCGATGAAGTCCGCGCCGAAGGCCTGCGACGGCGTCCAGGCCCCGGGCTTCACGCTCCCTGCGAGGACCCGCTCGGCGCACGCCACGGCGGTCAGGGCCGTCAGCGCGTACCCCTCCGGCGTCTCGAGCGTCCCCGTCACCTCGCGCTCCCCGTGCCGGGTCGCGACGCGCCCCCAGAGGTACGACCGCTCCGCCCGCCGCTCCTCCTCCGTCGGGCCCGTCACGTTCCTCTCGACGCGGGCCTTGAGGAAGCCCTGGACGGGCCCCCAGCCGAGAACCGGCGCGAAGAAGGCGCTCCGCTTCGCGGCGGAGATCGCCGACGGCGGGACCGCCATGTAGACCTCGATATTCTCGATCCCGGTCGAGCGGAAGGCCGTCGAGACGTCGCCCCACGGGATCGTCATCGCGAGGCGGGGCTTGTCGGGAAACGGCACGGTCATGGTCTTCCAGGCCGGCGGGACGCGGACGATCCGCCCGTCGACCCGCGCCGCGCCTCCCTTCGGAATCCCCTCGATCATCGTCTTCATCGTCCCGGCGCTCGACTTGAAGCCGCGAAAGGCGAGCTGGAGCTGGTGGGCGGCCGGGAGCCTCGCCGCGAGCAAGAGCGGCGAGACCGTCCGACGGGACGACGTCGAAGCCCGTTCCCGGGAGGACCGGCACCCCCGCCTTCACCGCCTCGTCGTGGCGGGCAAAGCAGGCCTCGAAGACGTCGATCTCGCCGGTGATGTCGAGGTACGCCGTCCCGGTCGCGAGGCACGCGTCCAGGGCCGGCGCGCTGGTGCGCGAGAAGGGTCCCGCCGCCAGGAGGAGCGCCCGGAACGGCTCCAGCATCCGGGCCACGAGCTCCGGGTCCTCGAGCGGGAAGCAGAGGCTCGGGCAGCCGAGCGCCGTCGCGAGCGGCTCGACCGCCGCGGCGCGGCGACCGGCCAGGACGAGCCGGAGGCCGCGCTTCGTCGCCTCCTCCGCGATGAGGCGGCCCGTGTAGCCGTTGGCGCCGTAGAGGAGGAGCCCGTCCCGCGCGCGCGTCATCCCGCGGAGTCTCGCACGGGCCAAGGGCCCGGGCCGGCCGGGGCCGGGGCGAAAAAAAGCCCGCCGGCCGCGCCCGCCGTCTGTAACATTCGCGGCCGATGACCCACACTGCGATCGCCCGCGCGCCGCGCGCCCCGAAACCGGTCTCCCGCGCCCGCGCCCCGGAGAAGTTCGCCGACGCCGAGAAGCTCTACGGCATCGAGAACTGGGGCAAGGGCTTCTTCTCCGTCTCCGACGACGGCAACCTCCTCGTCCACCCGACGCGCGAGGAGCACCGCTTCGTCGACCTGAAGGGCGTCATCGACGACGTCGCCCTCCGCGGCATCTCGACGCCCGTCATCGTCCGCTTCCCGCAGATCCTCGCGGCGACCGTCCGGGAGCTGAACGAGGCGTTCGTCTCCGCGATCAAGGAGTACGACTACGACGGCGTCTACCGCGGCGTCTTTCCGATCAAGGTGAACCAGAAGAAGGTCGTCGTGAACGAGATCATCCAGGCCGGCCGGAAGTACGGCTACGGTCTGGAGGCGGGGTCGAAGCCGGAGCTCCTCGCGGCGCTCTCGTCGGACCTCTCGCCCGACTGCCTCATCACGACGAACGGCTACAAGGACGAGGCCTTCACACGGCTCGCGCTCAACGGGATCCGGATGGGGAAGAGCGTCATCATGATCCTCGAGAAGGTCGCCGAGCTGGAGCGGATCCTCGACGTGGCCAAGCGCCGCGGCGTCCGTCCCCTCCTCGGCATGCGCTCGAAGCTCTACGCGCGGGGCTCGGGAAAGTGGGCGAAGTCGGGGGGCGAGTCGGCGAAGTTCGGCCTGACGACGACCGAGATGCTCGAGGCCGTCGAGATCCTGAAGTCGAAGAAGATGCTCGACTGCCCTCGTCATGCTCCACTTCCACATCGGCTCGCAGATCACCGACATCCGGAAGGTCAAGCAGGCCATCAAGGAGGCGGGGCGCGTCTACGCCAAGCTCCACCGCTCCGGCGTCGAGATCCAGTACCTGAACCTCGGCGGCGGCCTCGGCGTCGACTACGACGGCTCGAAGACGGCGTTCGACTCCTCGATGAACTACACCGTCCAGGAGTACGCGAACGACATCGTCTACACGATCAAGTCGATCTGCGACGAGGAGAAGGTGCCGGTCCCGACGCTCGTGACCGAATCGGGTCGCGCCATCACGGCCTACCACTCGGTCCTCGTGACGAACGTCGTCGACGTCGCCGACCGGATCGAGCAGGGGCGGGTCGTGAAGCTGGACGGCGACGAGAACCACGTCGTCCGGGAGCTCTACGACGTCTGGCAGGGGATCACCGCGAAGAACGTCCGGGAGAGCTACCACGACGCCCTCCAGTACAAGGAAGAGCTCTTCACGCTCTTCAACCTCGGCTACGTCTCGCTCGAGGACCGCTCGACGGGCGAGATCCTCTTCTGGAACATCTGCGACAAGATCCGCCGTCACCTGAAGTCGCTCAAGGAAGTCCCCGAGGAGTTCGAGGACCTCGAGACGATGCTCTCCGACACGTACGTCCTCAACTTCTCCGTCTTCCAGTCGCTCCCCGACATCTGGGCCATCGACCAGCTCTTCCCCATCCTCCCGATCCACCGCCTTCGCGAGCGGCCGGCCGAGTCGGCGACGATCGCCGACATCACCTGCGACTCGGACGGCAAGATCGAGAAGTTCATCGACCTTCGGGACATCAAGGAGGCGCTCCCCCTCCACGAGTTCAAGCGCTCGAGCCCGTACTACATCGGCTTCTGCCTCGTCGGCGCCTACCAGGACGTCCTCGGCGACCTCCACAACCTCTTCGGCGAGGCGCACGAGGTGCTCGCGTCGGTGGACGAGGACGGGCGGACGCGGATCCAGGACGTCCTCCCCGGCGAGAACTGCGAGCGCGTCCTCTCCTACATGAACTACGACCGCGACGAGATCCTCGACGGCATGTGGCGCCAGCTCCGGCGCGCCACCGAGCGGAAGAAGGTCAAGGAGGCCGAGGCCAAGGCCATCGCCAAGGACTTCGAGCAGACCCTGACGCGCTACACCTACCTCGAGGAGTAGGGCCGGCTTCTTCTACGCACGATCAGCCGGGCGGATACGGCAGGGGAAGGGATTTCAGGATCGCTCTCGGATTCTGGCCGAAGAGGGCGAGGGCGACGTCGACGCCCCACTCCTTCCTCACCCACTCGTGTGCCGCCGCGAGACGAGGGGGACGTTTGTCGAGCGAGTGAGCGTCCGATGCGACGACGTGAACGATGCCGAGCCGGAAGAACTCGTCGCATGCTTTTTGCGCCGTGCGTCCGAACCCGCCCAGCAGGCTGGCAGCGGTGATCTGCACGACCGCGCCGCGACGGACGAGCTCTACGAGCTGTTGCGGCTCCCGGGCGAACACGAGATTCCGCTCCGGATGCGCGATCACGGGCCGGATGCCGGCGACCGCGAACTCGTGAAAGACGGCAGCCGTTCGGTGCGAAACGAATCCCGGCTCGAACTCGATGAGAAGGTACGACCCCCGGGCGAGGCCGGTCAGCGGGTTCGTCTCCTTCCGCCTGATCAGGGAGACGGCCTCCTCCGAGAAGAGGTACTCGCAACCGGCATGCACGCGCGGCGATCCCTTCAGGCGATTATTGAGCGCGGCGACCAGCCGACCCCTCACGACCGGATTCGCGTTGATCCAGGGATCGCGGTAGACGTGCGGCGTCGCCACGATCTGCTTCGTTCCCTCGGCGGCCGCGGCCCGGCAGAGGGCTACGGCTTCCTCCCAGCTCGCCGGGCCGTCGTCGATGCGCGGAAGACAATGGAAGTGGAGGTCGATCACAAAGCGGCGGCTTCGTCCCGGGCGGGGAGCGCCGGCCTAGAAGAATGACTCCTTGACGACGACGACGTCGTCGCCCTTCAGGACCGGGTCGGGATCTTTCCCCGCGAGAATGCGGTTGTAGTTGTAAACGGTCTCAACGTCCCGGCCAGAGGCGTCCCGGCGTTTCACGCGCACCTTCTTCGAGGCCCTGTCGGACAGGCCACCCGCTTTCGAGAGAACGGAGAGGAGCGAAATCCGATCGTCCGTGGAGAACTCGACGGCCCCGGGCACCTTGACCGCGCCGATGCAGAAGATTCGGACGGTGCTTCGCGCGGGGATGTTGACGACGTCCCCCGGATAGATCGGTATGTTCCACGTCTCCGCCCCGCCGCGAAGCAGATTCTCGGTTCGAATCTCGAGCGTCTCGGAGGTCCCGTCCTCCTTTTTCCTCAGAATGTAGATCGTCCGACCTGCGGATTCCGTGAGGCCTCCCGCGGCGGAAATCGCCTCCAGAAGTAGCCAGCGCCCGGAGGTCCGCAGAGCACCCGGGCGCTGGATGGCACCCACGATGGAGATGGGCTTGTTCGCGAACTCCTTGATCACGACCGAGACGTCCGCCCGGTTGACGTACTTTTCCCGAAGGAGAGCTTCGAGCTGTGTCCGAACTTCCGAGGCCGTGAGGCCCGAGACCTGCAAGTCACCGATCATCGGCAGGGTAATCGTCCCCCCCTCGGAGATGCGCCGCTCGACGTTCAGCTCGGGGATCTCGGTCACCTTGATCTCGAGGAGATCCCTCGGCCCGACGCGATAGTCGCCGCTGAACTCCTGCGCGGCCGCGCCGCCGGCGGCGGCAATCGCCACGAGGAAGAACGCGAGGAGCGCCCGGCCACGGTTCATTTCAAGAGGTTCTCTCCGACGCCGAGCGAAACGGCCCAGCGGTAGTACGATCGGTCAAATCCCGGCACATTGGAATTGTATCGGCTCTGGCTCGCCACGAATCGCAGCTGAACCCGGGGGGAGAAAAGAAAAGTGAGGCCGCCTCCGTAGCCCGTCACGTCGTCCACCCGGTCGACCAGCCCGACCTCGGGAACCTCCGTCGGAGTCGAATAGCTGTCCGTGCCCAGGTATCCGAACCCCCTCAGGCTGAGCCGCCAGCCCACCGTGACCACCACGCCGCCGCCGTAGCGTGTCAAGACGTAGTAAGGACTGCTGGTTCCGTAGGAAATGGATCGCCCACCATAGCCTTGCAGATCGAGCCGGCGGAGAAGGGAGTACGTGACAGAGCCGGACCCGAGGAACCCCGAAAACGGAGGGATCGTCGATCCGTGGTTCGGGGTCCCCTCCGTGTATCCACCTGACGCGTTGACGAACAGCTTTCCACGGTCGTAATAGACGCCTCCGATGACGGACCTCGTCTTGTTGTCGTACTGCTGCGGCACGTAGACAAAATCGGCTTGTGTCCCCTGGTAGCCGGCTGAAATCCGAAGATACTCTGTCCAGCGGTAGCGGACCTCGCCACGGTAGAGTCCCGTCGTATGGTCTGTGGTAAACGGACTTCCCGCGACGGACCCCGCTCCCGGTCCCGTGTAGCGGAAACGCTGGAGCTGCCCTTCCCCATAGAGATAGAGGCGTTGCAAGAGCCGGTATTCGGCGTCGAACCGGGCCGTGCTGAGTTCCAGGGTCACGTGGGTCTGATTCTCCGTCGAGAAGACTACGTCCGTCTTCGAATAGCTGGCGCCTCCTCCGATCGTCAGGCGGTTCATGAAGGCGAGAAAATCCGCACCGTATTTCCCGCCCCAGAAGCTCCTCTCACTAAGGTCCGCGTACCAGGTATACGAGGGAAAGGCGCCCACTCGAAGGAAGACGTTCTTCCCGGCCGGAAGGATGAGACCAACGCCGGCCGAGACCGTCGCGATGAAGTCTCCGACCGGATTCTCGGGCGTACCGGTAACGTTGTTTTCATACGTGGCCTGCGTGATCGCGAGGACCGGCGTGAGATGGACCGAGCCGAGCCGGAAACGGCTCTCTGCGATCTGCTGGTCGATTTCGGCCCTGGGCAGGAGCGTACGCTCCGAGAGCCCCGGTTCAGTCGGGACCTGACCTGCGAGGAGCCCCGGCATGAACAGGATCCCAGCCGCGACCGCCACGCGCGCCGGACCCATGCACCCGACACGCGGAGTCACGGCATCCGAAGACATTCGGTTCTAGCTCCGCCGAAACGAATCACAGGAAGATCCCCGGCTTCGAGCAACGGGTCCGGCAGGGCGGAGGTCCCATTCCAGCCGAAGGAGGGGCATCGACGGCAGTATATCGAGGCACACGAAAGTCGTTTCCGGATCGAACCCGGGCGCCGTCGTTCCCCGACGACCCGCGAATGGAATAATCTCCGGTGAAAGTGAACCGAGACTCTTCGACATCCCCTGTTCGCGTCTGCCTTCTCTGGAGGCATCCCCTGGCGCTTGCAGAGCTTCAGCGCGTCCTCGCCGACGATTCGTTCGAGCTCCTCCCGGCGAGAATCGACCCCCTGGCTCTCTCCTCCCTCGAAGGCCTTCTCCCGGCGGAGACGTCGCTGTACGTGATCGAGGGCGAGAAGCTGGGTCCCGAGACCGAGACGATTGTCACCCACGTACTCGCCGCGAATCCGTCGGCACGGCCCATCGTCATGGCGGAGCAGTTCAGCGAGTTGGCCGCCTTCTCGCTCCTCCGGCTCGGTACGAAAGGCCTCGTCACCTACACTGAGGCCTCCGAACGGCTGGCGCGCGTCCTCAAGGAAGTGGACGCGGGCGGCTTCTGGGTGCCGCGGGCGCTCCTCTCCCGCTTCGTGGACGAGACACGGGCGTCGAGCCTGCCCCGGCGGCCGGTCGGGCGGACGCCGAACCTCACGCCGCGCGAGCGCGAGATCCTGGACGACCTCCTCCAAAACCTCTCGAACAAGGAGATCGCCAGGAAGCGCCGCATCTCGGCCCGCACCGCCAAGTTCCACGTCTCGAACGTGCTGGCCAAGTACGGCGTCAAGCGGCGTGCGGACCTCCTCCTTCTTTCGTTTCCGGAGCGTTCGACCTTCACCCGCAAACTAGGCACGATCTCCAGTTTCGCCTCGGGTAGGAACCTCACTCAGGATCATTCGAATCCTCGTGCCCGTCTCCCTCGTGGGCTGCGGCCTCGAGACGCGCGAGCGCCGCGTGGACTTTCTCGCGAAGGCATCGGCGACGAGCATTCCGATATGGATCTTCGGGTGCCGCGTCCGGGCAAACTCCTCGCCGCTCATCTCGAGTTCCTCGCACAGCTTCTCGCCCGGCCTGAGCCCCGTGAACGCGATCGGCATCTCCTCGTAGGGTTTCAGGCCGCATCTGCTTGATCACGGCGATCAGCCAGATCGAGGATCCGGGACCGGCGTCCCCATCTCGAGGACGAAAATCTCGCCGCCCATCCCCATCGCGCCGGCCTGCAGGACGAGCTGTGAGGCTTCCGGAATCGTCATGAAGAACCGCCTCATCTCGGGGTGGGTGACCGTGACCGGTCCCCCCTGCTGAACCTGCTCGCGGAACGTAGGGATGACGGAGCCCGCCGACCCGATCACGTTTCCGAACCGCACGGCGACGAACCGTGTCGAGTAGTGGTTCGCAAGATCCTGCAGGGCGATCTCGGCGACGCTCTTCGAGGCCCCCATGACCGAGGTCGGCCGGACGGCCTTGTCGGTCGAGATCATGATGAAAGCCTCCGCTCCGAATCGTCCGGCAATCTCGCCGAGCCGCCAGGAGGCGAGGGATGTTGTTCTTGATCGCCTCCGTCGGGTTGAACTCCATCATCGGCACGTGCTTGTGTGCAGCCGCGTGGAAGACGACCTGCGGGCGGTAGGTCGAGAAGATCGCACCCATCCGTATCCTCGTCGCCGATGTCGGCGACGAGAGCGTCGACGGGAATCTCCCGGAAGGCACGGAGGATTCCGGCGAGCTCCTGCTCGATCTCGAAGAGGGCGAACTCGGCCCGCTCGACGAGAAGAATGCGCGCCGGACGAGAAGCGCGCGACCTGCCGCGCAATCTCCGAGCCGATCGAGCCCCCCGCGCCCGTCACCATGACCGTTTTTCCGTCCAGAAGCCCCCTCACGGCCCCGTCTTCAAGCTCGAGCCGGCGCCCGGCCGAGAAGGTCCTCGACCCTCAGGTCGCGGATCCGGCTCGACCTTCACCCTTCCCTCCAGAATCTCCGAGAAGCCCGGGATGATCCTGCAGACGTTACCGGGATCGACTGGCAGAAGGCCATCAGCTGCAGGATCTCGTCACGCCAGATCCGGGCGATCGTGATGACGACCTGGGTGATTCCGAGCTCCTTCACGAGGCGCGGCAGATCTGCACGCGTCCCGAGGACCGGGATGCCCGTGGATGACCATCCCCTGCTTCTTGGGGTCGTCGTCGAGGAAGCCCCGGACGTCGAGGTCCGTATCGGGCGCGCCCTCCGATCTCGCGCGCCGCCATGACGCCCGCTTCCCCCGCTCCGAAGAAGAGCGTCGGAATGTGCTCTCCAGAGGAGCGAGCGCAGGCGGCGTCGGCCCTTTTCCTCCCCCTCGCAGATGGCCCGCCGCGCCACCCTGAGGCCGAGCACCCCCAGGAAGCCGAGGATCGTAGCCCATCAAGATCACGGAGAGGGGGACGCGCCAATCGCCGAACCGATCCGGAAGCGTGAACCGGAGAACCTGAGAACGAGAGCCGACCAGAAAACGCGTAGACGAAGGACCGCGCCTCGCGCATGCCGACGTAGCGCCAGATGAAGCTGTAGACGCCCGCCACGGCCAATGCAACGATCTGTATCAGAACGACATACGGAAGCTGAACAAAGGCGCCGAAGAGTTCCTTCTGCGGGATGACGAACTCGAATCGCAGGAGGTAGGCGAAGAGGAAACTGGCCGTCAGAGCCAGAAGATCCAGGATGAACTGCATCCTCCTCGTCAGCAGGCCGATGGGAATATTCGGGATATAGCGTGAAAAAATTCGCATTCGTTCGACCTGCAGCGAGCGTGAGGATTGCACTTTCCTATTGACCCTGCTCAACCAGGAATTGTCGTTCCCTCCTCTTAGATGCGACATTTTTCCTCCCGGACTTCAGATCCGAAGCGAACCGCGTGCCTGACAAGATGCGTATGAATTCCAGGTGCCGCCACCCTATCCGGGAACTATTTGTGAGGTACGTCACGATCGGGCCCCGTTTCGATATGCGCCAGTGTCATGGCAGGAATCCGGAGCAAGTGTGCGGCCGCGAGCACGGTTCTCACGATGACCCCCAGATCGGTCCATGCTGTCCGCCTGGAGAGATAGGCGACGTAGCCCCTCAACTTGAAAGGCTGAAGCGTTTCCCGATAGAAGCGTTCGCGGTCGCCAGTTACGGCAGCCAGAATGGCTTCTTCGTCCTTCAGCGCCAGCGCGACGGGGTCCGTGATTCCCGGCCTTACTCTCAGAACGCTTCGCCAGTTCTCGCTCATAAAGTCCACAAGGCGGGGAACTTCTGGCCGCGGTCCTACGAAAGACATCTCGCCTTTGAGGACGTTCCAGAGCTGCGGCAGCTCGTCGAGCTTGAACCGGCGGAGGAAGCGTCCGACCCGGGTCACGCGGGCGTCCCCGGCCGCAGTCACTTCCGGTCCGTCCGCGCCCCTCATCGTCCGGAGCTTCCAGAGGAGGAATCGCCGGCCTCCGCGCCCCACCCGCTCCTGTCGGAAGAAGGGAGAGCCCGCCGAGTCCGCCACGACGGCGACCGCGGCGACCGCGAGGACAGGGAACACGAGAATGAGACCTGCCGTGGCGAGAACGACCTCGACGGCTCGAGGCAGGCCCGAGTGCAGCTCGTTCGGCTCGTTCGGCTCGCTGTCCACTTCAGTAGATCACCTTGAGTCAGCTTTGGTCTGTCGGCACATCCAGAACCAGGAACCACTCGTTTTACCCCGACCCATTGTCGCCGGGCGGTGTAAAGAAGATGTGTGGGCCGGTATTGGACTCCGCCTTACGCGCTGCGTCGATGGTTGCGTTCATGGGTGCCTCAGAATCGACGGGATTCAAAAACTCCAGAGGCTCACTGACGGGCTCAAAGCGCGAGCGCCATGACAAAGGGGAGGCGGGAGTCCATCTCTTCCGGTTCGATAAACGATTGTATGGATGCCTTCTCGCTGCAAGACTGCCTCGATATGTCTGAATTCCTCGTCAGATAGCCGGCACAGGTCCTCGGCCGACGCGTTTACCTCCGCCTCGACATGGAGGCCGGCGATTCTCGCCCAGTAGAGATTGAACGCGTCGCCGGCTATGGCGATACGGGTTCCCGGCCCCACCCCCTCGCGCTGCAAACTCGCCGCCACCTCCTCGTAAACGCTCACCCCGCGCCGCGGTGGCGACGCCGTGGTTTCCGTAACGACAAAATCGATGAAGAGAACGCAAAGCGTGACGCTCCCTGCCAAGAGAATCGCGCGAACTGTCCGGTAGGCGGTCGCAGGTGCGCTTGCGAGCAAAAGCACCAGAACGTAGAGGTAAAGCGGCACGAGGAAGGGGCCGACCAGACGCCCGTTTACGTGGACTAACGAAAGGAGAGACACCGCGAAGAGGGGCACAGAAACGATTGCGAGTCGCGCCCGGCGCGATTCGGTATCGTGCGCGAGAAACGGCGACCCTAGAAAGACCCATAAGGCGATCAGACACGTCGCTACGACGACTCCAAAGCCATCGAAGACGATGCGTCGCAGGGCGCGGAGCTGCGAAACGGCATGTCGCGCCCCCGGTCCGAGTTCAAATCTCGGCCGGAGTCCCTCGCTCCAGTACGAGGGATCAAACCAGGGCGGATACGTTACCGTCGGGAAAACGCCTCCAAACGCGAAAACCTCGGGAGCTCGCATGAGAACGCGTGTCGGGTGCCGGGGTACGCCCAGACCTTGCTCCTCGCCCTGCCAGTGATGGTAGTTACGCACCCCGTTGACGTACCATGCGTACGTCAATCGCCCGGAGTCACCGAACGTGAGCCTTTCCTTCTGAATCGAGAGCGCGGCGATCCAGAGTTCCGGAGATGACCGCGAACGCCAGAAATCCCGAGAGCAGAGCTGCTCGCCGCGTGGATTCCCAAGAAACTCAATGCCGCAGAGAAGATACGCGAAAACGGCAATCGGAAAGACGACCGCCTTGGTGAGGTAGGCGAGACCGAGGAGCACGCCGAGCCGGAAAAAGGCCGTGCGACTCTGGCCGTGGACGGCGAGGAGGGCCTCGCGAAAAGCCAGCAGCAAGACGCCGCACAGGAGAAGGTCGGGAGTTGTCTTTCCGAGGTCTATCTGCCGTGCGAAGAGCCACAAGAAAACAAGCCCGAGAAAGACGAATGAGAGGCTCCCGGCATTCCGTTCAGCCGCCTGGTGGAGTCTTCACGGGTCTCTCTTCTCGGGAGGACCTTACTCAGAACAGCGAATACCGCCTCGAAGGCTGCCCAGGCGAAGCCGAGAAAGAGCAGGTTGATGAGATGGATGCCGAGGATTTCGCGGCGCGTAACGAGCGAGACAGACGGGCCGAAGTAGGGCGAGAACGGCAGGATAGGCCGGGCTCCAGTAGGCGTTGACGAAGAGAGAGCCCTGTCCCGTGAATGCGCCGTCACTTATGTCAAGGTAAGAAAGACAGTCCCCGTCGAATGAGTACCGCTCACTCCATGAGAGAAGCAGGCCCGTCCAAAGAACGAGGACCCGAAATGTCCAGCGGACAGCGGGCGTCGGTTTCGATAGAAATTCAGCTGCCGGCACGATCCTGACTATAGCGATTCACGGACCGGGATCTGCGGCCTTTACCTGCGTCGCCCCCGGCGAGGAAAGGGGGAGACGACCCATCCGCCTCCTACTGAAAGTACCCGTTCACGTCAAGAACGAAGTGCACAGATCCATCCGAGTTCGTGTAGACCCCGATCGTCCCCGACCCGTCTCCGGCCAACCCAAGGACCGCGTTGTTCGCCCGCGTCCGCCCAGCCGGATAAACGATTGCATTCGTGGTCGGCAATCCGTCTCCCGGATAGATCCTGAGATTCCCGGCGGCTGTGCCCTGGGTAACTGTCAAATTCGCAGAGATCGCCTTCGCCCCCGCCGGAATCCCGCACGACGAGGCCAGCACGTCGAACATCCGCGTCGCCTGCGGCTGCAGCGCTGGACCGCCCAGAGGGCCATTCGGGTCGCGGGTGTCGAGGACCCGGCACGGGGTGAGGGTGTAGAAAAGGATCGCCGAGCCCGCCGGGGCGACCGTGACCGTCGCGCTCCCCGGCGCGCTCACGCACCCGGGCGCACTCGTTTCCGTCACCGAGAGCGTCAACGGCATCCCGGCGACACCCGCGGTGAAGGTGATCTGGCTCGTCCCCTGGCCGGCGGTGATCGTGCCGTTCCCGATCGTCCAGGCGTAGATCGAGCCCGCGTGCGCCGGGACGCTCGCCGTCCGGTTCGGCGAGCCCGCCCCGACCGTCGCCGGCGCCGTCACGACGGGCGCGGCCGGCACCGAATTGACGACTACCGTCGTAGTCCCGGCGGCCGACGTGCAGCCGGCGACGGTTACGGTGACGCTGTAGATTCCCGCGTTGGCCGCCGTGGCGCCGGGAATCGTCGGGTTCTGAAGCTGCGGACGTGAATCCGTTCGGACCGGTCCAGGAATACGTCGCGCCGGAAACCGTCGACACCCAGAGTGAGATCGTCGCCCCCGGCGCAGTAGGGTCCCCCATTGAGCGCCGTCGGTGTCCAGGTGCACGTGTACGTGTACGCCGCCGGCAGGCTTCCCGCCTGAAGGTCGGGGTTCGTCACGGTCACGGTCACGGCCCCGGCCGCGTGAACGGGCGTGAGGGCGTAGATCGTCGTCGCCGAGACATAGGTGACCCCGGTGGCTGCCGTACCACCGAAGCTCACCGTGGCGCCCGGCTGGAACTCCGTCCCCGACATCGTCACGACGGTCCCGCCCGAAACGGGTCCGCTCGCCGGGGAGACGCCCGTCACCGTCGGCGAAGGCCCCGGGCCCGGCGTCAGACGGAAGACGACCCCGCCTGCACGCGGTCCCCCCGAATGGGCTGTCCCGTAGAAGTTCCCGTCGGTTCCCTGCACGAGGCCGGCTTGCGGATTTTTCCCATCGTTCCCCGTGAAGTGAGTGGAGCGTCGTCAGCGTCCCCGCCGGCGTGATCTTGAAGACGGTACCAAAGGTCGTTCGCGCCGCCTTGATACGTCGTCCCGTAGAAGTTCCCGTCGGTTCCTTGCACGAGGCCAGCGTACGGGTTTCGCCCGTCGCTCCCCGCGAAATGAGTGGAGCGTCGTCAGCGTCCCCGCCGGCGTGATCCTGAAGACCGTACCGAAACCGTTCGCGCCGCCTTGATACGTCGTCCCGTAGAAGTTCCCGTCGGTTCCTTGCACGAGGCTGGCCCGCGGACTAGCTCCCGTCGCTCCCCGCGAACGAGTGGAGCGTGGTCAGCGTCCCAGCCGGCGTGATCCTGAAGACCGTCCCGAAGCCGCTCGCGCCGCCTCGAGACGTCGTCCCGTAGAAGTTCCCGTCGGTTCCTTGCACGAGGCCGGCTTGCGGACTCGCCCCGTCGCTCCCCGCGAAGGAGTGGAGCGTCGTCAGCGTCCCCGCCGGCGTGATCTTGAAGACCGTGCCGAGCTGTTCGCGCCGCCTTGATACGTCGTCCCGTAGAAGTTCCCGTCGGTTCCTTGCACGAGGCCGGCTTCGCGGATCCGCCCCGTCGCTTCCAGCGAAGGAGTGAAGCGTCGTCAGCGCCCCCGCCGGCGTGATCCTGAAGACCGTGCCGTAGCCGACTGCGCGCCGCCGTCAGACGTCGTCCCGTAGAAGTTCCCGTCGGTTCCCTGCACGAGGCCTGCATGCGGACTTGACCCGTCGCTTCCCGAGAAGGAGTAGAGCTTCGTCAGCGCCCCCGCCGGCGTGACCTTGAAGACCGTGCCGGAATTTGTCGCGCCGCCGCTGCTCGTCGTCCCATAGAAGTTCCCGTCGGTTCCTTGCACGAGGCTGGCGTCCGGACCGGCCCCGCCCGTGCGATAGAACGAATAGATCGTCGTCAGCGCCCCCGCCGGCGTGATCCTGAAGACCGTGCCGATGCCGTTCGGACCTCCGTCCCACGTCGTCCCGTAGAAGTTCCCGTCGTTTCCTGCACGAGGCCGGCATAAGGAGCCGCGCCGTCACCCCACGCGAACGACCGAATCGTCGTCAGCGCCCCGGCCGGCGTGATCCTGAAGACCGTTCCGTTACCGGCTCGCGCCGCCGTGAGACGTCGTCCCGTAGAAGTTCCCGTCCATTCCCTGCACGAGGATGGCTCGCGGATTCGCCCCGTCGCTTCCGGAGAATGAGTGGAGCGTCGTCAGCGTCCCCGCCGGCGTGATCCTGAAGACCGTGCCGAGACCGCTCGCGCCGCCCTGAGTCGTCGTCCCGTAGAAGTTCCCATCCGTTCCCTGCACCAGGCCGGCGTACGGACTCGCTCCGTCGCCCCCCGCGAAGGAGTGGAGCGTCGTCAGCGCCCCCGCCGGCGTGATCTTGAAGACCGTGCCGAGTCCGTTAGCGCCGCCCTCGAAGCGTCGTCCCGTAGAAGTTCCCGTCGGTTCCCTGCACGAGGCCGGCGTACGGGTTCGCCCCGTCGCTCCCCGCGAACGAGTGGAGTGTCGTCAGCGCCCCCGCCGGCGTGATCCTGAAGACCGTCCCGAAGTCCGTTCGCGCCGCCCTGGTACGTCGTCCCGTAGAAGTAGCCCGTCGGCTCCTTGCGCGAGACTGGCGTAAGGGATAGCTCCCGTCGCTCCCCGAGAACGAGTGGAGCGTCGTCAGCGTCCCTGCCGGCGTGATCCTGAAGACCGTCCCGAAGCCGTTCGCGCCGCCTTGATACGTCGTCCCGTAGAAGTTCCCGTCTGTTCCCTGCACGAGACCGGCGTACGGATGGCTCCCGTCGCTCCCCGACGAAAGAGTGGAGCGTCGTCAGCGCCCCGGCTGGCGTGATCCTGAAGACTGCTGCCGAGGTTGTTCGCGCCCTCCTGGTATCGTCGTCCCGTAGAAGTTCCCGTCGCTCGCCTGAATCAGTTGTCCCGGGAACGGGTACTCGAAGCCGAAAGGATGGAGTACGGTGTACGACTGCGCGGCGGCCGGGGCCGGTGCAATCGACAAGGCGACAAAGATGGCCGAGAGGACGAACCACCTCCGGCCACTGAGACGAGTACCGAGCACGAACATCAGCCCCTCCGCGCGCGACTTACTCAAACGATCCTCCGAAGGTGGTCGTCCCAGCCCGCCGACGATCGCTCGGTACGGAGTGTCGGACCGAGCATCGACATCACCCGAGCATGGCGGGCATCCTCGCATCGGTTTCACTGTAGCAGGACACCGGCCCCGACGAATGCCTTCATGTAGATCGCCCCTCGCGCACCCCCGCCCTCAGCGACCTCTCCGGCCGCGCCGGTGACGTTGGCACAGTTCCCTCACGGTCCCGACGACGTGGCCGATCTCGTCCTTCGTGAGGCCGGGAAAGAGCGGAAGGCTCACGAGGCGGGGCCAGAGTGCCGTCGCTGCCGGCAGGTCGCTTGTCCGCCAGCCGAAAGTCCTCTGGTAGTACGGATGGAGGTGAAGGGGGCGCCAGTGGACCGAGCAGCCGACGCCCGCCTTTTTCAGCTCCTCCATGAAGCGGTCCCTGTCGACCGCGAGCCTCTCGAGCCGCAGCCGGATCGGAAAGAGGTGCCACGCGTGGATCCTGTCCGGCGGGTCCGGGGGCAGTTCGATCTCCTCTACGTCGCGGAGAGCCGCGAGATAGGATCGCGCCACGCGCTCCCGGGCCAGCCGCATCTTCTCGGCCCTCGCGAGCTGGTGAAGGCCGATGGCCGCCGCGATGTCCGTCAGGTTGTACTTGAAGCCCGGCGCCATGATGCGGTAGTCCCAGCTGCGTCCGCCCCTGTACCGTTCCCAGGCGTCGTGGGAGAGGCCGTGAAGGGACATCAACCGCATCCGGTCGGCCAGCGCCCGATCGTCCGTGACGGCCATTCCCCCCTCGCCCGTCGTGATCGTCTTGTTGGCGTAGAAGGAAAAGCACGACACGGCCGACGTCTTCTCGCCGCACCGCCGCCAGCGTGAGCGACTCGTGCGCCGATATGCGGCGGGAAAGGCGTGGGCCGCGTCCTCGACGACCCAGAGGCCGCGGGACCGTGCCCACGACGAAAGAGAATCCATGTCGAGCATGAGCCCGCCCACGTGAACCGGGATGATCCCCACGACCTCCGCGCGGCGCGGAAGCTTCGGTGAGAGGCGGCCCGCCCGGAGGTCCTCGATCTTTCGCGATGCATCGTCGAGGTCCAGATTCCCCGTCACGGGATCGCAGTCCACGAGGACCGGCACGGCGCTCCAGGTACCGCACGACCTCCGCCGTGGCGGCGAACGTCATCGTCGGGACGAGGACGGCTTGCCCCGCCTTCAGGCCCAGGGCCTCGACGGCCAGGTGAAGCGCCGCCGTTGCCGAGTTGACCGCGACCGCATGCCGGCCGCCCACGGCCGCGCGAAACTCCTCCTCGAAGCGCTTCACGCGGGGCCCGGTCGTCAGCCAGCCGGACTTCAGGGTGGCGACGACCTCCTCGATCTCGCCGCCGGAAAGATCCGGGCGGAAATAGGGAACCGAAACCTTCTTCATGCTGCTTTCACGTGCGACCACCATCAGGACGTCCCTCTCTGCGGAATAGCCTCAGACCGCGCGCCAGATCAAGTCGCGCCGGAAGAGCCGCCGGCACGATCGCGAAGGAAAGAGCGATCGCCGGGACGACGTACCGGACGATCGAGAGGGCCACGAACGCCATCGCCCAGAACAAGACGCAGCATCCCGCGAGCAACGAAACGAGGCGGGCCGGCTCAGCTCCCTGCCCCCGAGCCCTGTAGCCAGACCACGCCAGAAGAACCAGATACGGAATCTGAAGCAGTGCAATGGCCCCTTCATAACGACGGCTGTCTGTCGCATACCAGACTCGAGCCGCCTTCCAGGCCAGGAGTTTCGCGACCGCAAGCGGTCGTTTCGACGGCTTCCCGCGCGAGGAGCGATGCCACGTCCCCCAGGGTCCTCAGCTCCCGATAATGCCCTTCGATTTCAGCCGTCAACTCCGCGACGTCGGCCGGCATCGCCTTCGACTCCCTCCAGCCCTTTCGTGTGCCCGCAAACGCCAGCCCATCGCGAACCGCAGCGACGCCAACCGTGCTCAGCGGGATCACCCTTCCGGTCCGGGCGAAGGCCCACAATTCCCACGGCAACACGACGAGAACATTTCCCAGAAGGAGCATTCCCGCGATCAAGGCGCCATGCCGGCGCGAACCGCGGCCCCACCACCACGCGAAAGCGGCAAGGAGAATTCCTGTTCCGATCGCAATCGGACGGACCAGCATCGAAAATCCGATCAAGAGACCCGCCACCAGAGCAAGGCCGTATCCCTTGCCGGAACGGCAGGCCGTCCAGAACGAGAGCACCCCCCCGCGAAAAGCGCCAGGAAAGGCACTTCGCTATTCGGCTGCTTGGTCAGCCACAAAAGAAGCGGATACGTTACGAGAAGGCCGGCGGCGACCAGCGCGCGAGGCCACGGCCAGACCGTGGCGGCGAGCGCGAATACACAGAGCGCCGCCGCACCCACCGCGACCGCAGAGACGCCGCCGATCGCTTGCGACTCGGAGATTCCCGAGAATCCGACCGAGCGTGAACGTCCCCGCAATGATCAGCGGGTAATCCCGGCGGATAGCGCAGCGCGATGCTCCCGTCGTCCCGCACGAGGCCACGCCCCGCCATGAGATTCCGCGCGACTGGCTCGTGAAACGACGTAAAGTCCGAGCTCTCGTTCACGGCCTTCCCGGCCGGAAGGGCCGCACGAAAACCCAGGACGGCGGCCGCTGCCAGAACGAACACGCCCACGCTGACGAGGCGAGGCGCCGCACTCTGTCCCCAGACATGCGATTGACCCACGGTCAGGACCTTCCGGAACCGACCATGATGTCGAGGCGACAACAGGGGATTGACGGCATGCTCATTCGTGTTTCTTCAATACGGCCACGAGGTGAGTTCTCAGGAACGGGACGGCCTCCAGACAGGTCGCGAGCGTCCAGCTCCAGGGGACGATGCGCCGCGCCAGCGGTGGGGCCAGCGTTACTGAGCGCACCTCGCCCCGAAGACCCGGGAAGAGGCGCAGGATCTCTCCTCGCGGGACTCCGCGCACCTGGTCGTTGGCGGGGTTGTTCATGGCGAAATCATAGAAGAGCAGCACTCCGCCGGGGGCGATCACCCGCTCGATCTCCCGCGCCAGGAGGTCACGCACCAGAGGATCCAGGACGGACGAAAATACCGTCGAAACGACGACGAGTGTGAAGCAGGCACTTTCCCACGGAAGCGCCGTCGCGTCACCAACACGAAGATCCGCCGCCGGGAACGCCTGCTGTGCGACCCCTGCTCGCCCGGCATCCAGCTCGATTCCGTGAAGGTCTCTCTCACGCAGACCCCACGACAGCAGCTCCCCAAGCCACCCGAGCGTGCCGTAGCCCACCTCGAGGCACGGCTGGCCCGCCGCGGGAATGCGCCTGCACGCACCAGGAGATGCGCCGCGACGCGCCGCCTCTGCGTGCGATCTGAAGATCTCTTCGGGACGCCACGGAGCATAGCGGTGGGAAAGTGTCTCGCGCCGCCGGTACTCCGCGAGCAGTCGTTCGCGCTCAGCCAGAATTCGCGAGTCGTCGTTCGAACTCACGGGCTTCCCGCCCAGGCACGAGTCAAGGGTCGTGCCGTTCCAAGGCCTCGCATGGCTTCAGACGATTCCCGCACGAACGAGGATGTCCACGATGCGGACGCTCGCCCGGCCGTCCCAGAGCGGCACCTCCCGTGCGGCTTTCCACCGCCCGGCCAGAATCTCTTCCGCGCCCGCCTCGATGGCCTCGGCCGAACTTCCAACGAGGCGGTTCGTCCCATGTGTCAAGGTAACGGGCCTCTCCGTGTTCAGGCGCAGGGTCAGACACGGAATGCCGAGCGCGGTCGTCTCTTCCTGGATTCCACCGGAGTCGGTCAGTACGAACCGGGCCCGTGCCATCAGGCCGAGGAACGTCACGTAAGGCAACGGCTCGCAGAACCGCATCTGGTCCGTCGCAACTATGCCCGCGACTTCGAGTCGAGCCTTCGTTCTGGGATGAACCGGAAAGAGGATCGGAATGCGGGTGGATACGCCCTTGACCGCCGCCATGAGTCCCGTAAGAGCCGCCGTTGAATCGACGTTCGAAGGACGGTGCAGGGTCAACAGGGCGTAACCGCCAGGCCTCAGCCCGAAGTCGGCCCACGGCGCACGCTCCACCGCGACCGCGACGTGCTTTCTGAGCGTGTCGACCATGCAGTTGCCCACGAAGTGCACGCGTTCCCGGGCGATCCCTTCGCGCGCGAGGTTCTCGTTGGCGCTCTCTTCCGTCGTGAAGAGGTAGTCGGAAAGGTGGTCGGCGACGACACGGTTGATCTCTTCGGGCATGGTCCGGTCGAACGAGCGAAGCCCCGCCTCGACGTGCCCCAGCAGGATTCTCTCCTTCGCCGCGACGAGCGCGACCGCGGACGTGGAATTCACGTCACCTCCGACCAGAACGAGATCCGGTCGTCGGGTCCGACAGACGTCCTCGAACGCAACCATGATCTTCGCGGTCTGTCGTGCCGCGGTATCGGAGCCGACGTCCAGATCCGCGTCGGGCCGGGGCATCCCCAGTTCGTCGAAGAAGACGCGGGACATATTGTCGTCGTAATGCTGTCCCGTGTGGACGAAGTAATGCGCGATGCCCCGCTTCCGGATCTCCTCGACGACCGGCGCCATCTTCATGAAGTTGGGCCGGGCGCCCACGACACTGCAGATCAGCATGTCCCGGGAATCCCCAGATGGCGGATGAAAGCATCGGCGATGTTCCGGCGGTCGAAGTCTCGGAGGGCTGCCGCACGGCCCGCACGGCCGAGCTCCGCACGCCGGTCGGCGCTCGAGCAGAGTTCGCGCAGCGCCGCCGCCATGCCGTCGATATCGCCCGGCGCGACGACCCGCCCCGCGCCCGAGCCGCTCACGATCGCCGCTGCCTCCCCCTGCGCCACCAGCAGGATGGGAACGCTGACACCCATCGCCTCGTAGATCTTCGATGGAACCGCCCCGGGCAGCGAGATGCCCAGCGGGACGAGCGCGATGTCGGCCGAGGCGAGGAGCGCCGGAATCTCCTCCCGCGGGAGCGCCTCGACGAAGTGCACGCGCGGAAGGTCCAGTTCCCGGCTCCGGGCCATCAGCCGCTCCTTTTCGGGGCCGTCTCCCACAAAGACAAACAGCAGGCCGGCGACGTCCCGCACCCGTGACGCGGCCTCGAGAATCTGCTCGAGACCCTGAGCAATCCCGTGCAGACCCGCGTAGATCGCGACGCAGGCGCCTTTTTCCACGGCTCCACCCAGAAGCCTCTTCCGAACCGCCTCGGACCGACTGGCTGGGCTGAAGAGCTCCGTGTCGACACCGTTCGACAAATGATACAAGCGCACCGACGGGAACCGGCCGCGGATGCTCGCCAGGATCTCCTGACTCTGACCGGTCACGAGCCAGGCCTTGCGATAGCAGAACGCCTCGAGCGCCCGTGCGAATTTCAGGCCCCATCCCTCCGACACCGCACCCAGACGCACGGCGCTTTCCGGCCAGAGGTCCGAGACATTGAAGATCCAGCGCGCCCGCGTCCGGAGCTTGAGCACCCATCCGCTGATCCCCAGAAAGAGCGGCGGGCTCTCGGTCAGCAGATAGTCCAGCCGCCCGAGGCAGAACAGGCCGACCACCAGGGAGGAGAATACGAACGAGAAATAGGACACCAGACGCGGCAGAGTTCGCGGGCTCTGCGCGGGATATAGCCAGCAACGAATCACGGAGACACCGTCTCGCGTTTCCCGGCGCAGAAACCCCCGATAACCAGGAAATATACGGCCGCGCGGATAATTCGGCATCGCCGTCAGCACGAAGACCTGATGCCCTTTCTGCACGAACTGGCCTGCCAGATGCGAGAGTCTGGCCTGCGGCGCCCCCATCTCAGGAGGGTAGTACTGGCTCAGGATTCCGACTCTCAAACGCGCCGCCGTCCCCGCACGCGAATCACTACTGGCTCTCCTCTCCATCGCGAATCTGGCGGGGCAGACGGGAAACGACCGCGCGGAACTTCCCGGCCGCCGTACGAGGAATGCCGACCACTTTTTCCACCGACACTGTCACCCCGGGCCCGAGGCGCTGGTGAACACGCCGGCGAATCTCGTCCTCGTCAGCCGGGCCGAAATCGGCGGCCGGAACGACACAGACGCGTATCCGGTCCAGAGCCTCCTGCACGATCTGGCCTTCCCGCACATTCGGTTGGTCCACGAAGATACCGTGGAAGCGGACCATTTCGCGGCCGTCCGGACCGACGACGACGTCCTCGATCCGGCCGACGACTTCCTCGAGAACGGGCATCGCGCGACCGCACGGGCAGAGTCTCGCCGCTCCAGCGGGCGAGGTCTCCGAGCCGGTAGCGGATGAACGGCTGGCCCGTCCGCATGAGGCACGTGGCGACCACCTCTCCGGTCTCACCGACCGCGCAACGTGATCCGTCCGGACGGAGAATCTCGACGATGCCGGCGTCCGGGCTTACGTGCAGTCGGCCCTTCTCGCACTCGCTCGCGAAGAGGGCGTTCTCGACCGTGCTGTACTCCTCGAAGACGCGGCAGTTATAGGCGGCCTCCATGACACGCCTCATCTCCGGAGTCACCTTCTCGCTCGTCGTGACGACGGCGGCAAGGGGAGGCACGGAGAGGCGCTGCTCGAGGATCATCCGGGCCAGCAGGAAGTAGGACACCGCATACCCCGTCAGCCATTCGACGCGGTGTCTCCGAAGCGCCTCGACGTAACTGGCCGCCGTGTCCGGCCTGAGATGGAACGCCGAGAAGTAGACCTGGCGCTCGACGGCGTTGTACCGATAGAAAGGGCCACGGCTCTTCGGATCGGGCTCGACGAGGCGGCCCGAGAACGTCGCGCGAGGCCTCCGGAAGGAGACGCCCGCCCAGCCTGCCGAGCGTGCCTCCCGAAGAGCCACCGAGGCCCGGATTTCCTCCGGCGTCCAGAGGCTCGCGATCGGCGTCCCTGTGGAGCCGCTCGTGTGGAAGCGCAGCAGACGTCGCCTTCGAAGCGAGTCGCGGAGAAAGGCCTCGGGATTTGCCCGGATCGGCTCCTTCGGAAGGAGCGGCAGCTCCTCTAGCAGGCCTGCCGCCGCGCCCTTCCGCTCGCGCTCCCCCCAGGTCTCGCGGTAGTAGGGGACCTCTGCCGCCGCCAGCGCGAGAAGCGCCCTGAGCGCGTTCGCCTCGTGGGTCCGCCACTCCTCTGCGCTCCAGTGTTCCCGCACGCGGAATCCGGCCAGTGCCTCTTCGAAGCCAGGGCCGAACCTGAGACGGCGCCAGTAGAGGCCGTAGGCGGTGACGGCCAGGTGCTGGCCCGCCACCGGCAGCCGCGCGTAGAGTCCGTCCCAGCGTCCCATCGGCCTTGAGTCAAGCCCCTTGCGGCGCACCGACCAGGCTCTCCCACGAGTCGGCCTGGGCCGTTACGGCCTGTTTTCTGTCGGAACGCCCCGGAAACTCCCCGCGGGTTTCCAAGCTCAAGGTCTTGCAGCGAACGTCATCCGGAGAACACGAGAAATCTGCGCCGAGTACGGCAGAATCCGGTACAGGGAGTGGAGTGCCCCGCTCACGGACGTCCTTTCGCAGCTTCCCGGATCATCGTTTCCCACTCAGGCAATATGTGCGACCAGTCGAACTTCTCCGCCTTCAGCCGCCCGTTTCGCGACAGGCTGGCCGCCAGGCCCGGCTCCACAAATAACCGCCGGACGGCTTCCGCCATCGCAGCAGCATCGTCACGGCGGAACCAGAAGCGCATCCTTTCCATTCTCGAGGAGGAATGGGATCCCGCCGACGTTCGTGCTGACGACACAAAGGCCTGCTGCCTGCGCCTCGATCACGCTGACCGGCGTGTTATCAACGTTTGTCGTGTTCAAGAAGATATCACCCTTCGCGAGCCAGGCCGGGACCTCGCTCTTCTCCACACTCGCCCAGAAATCGACATGCATCCGAAACACCCAGCGCCGCGGCGGCCCGCCGCGTCCGTTCCAGACTTCCGTCTCCCTTGTCGGGACCAATCATCGTCAACCGCGTTTCCGGGAACTCCCCCACGAGCCGCGCCAGAACGGCCGGACACAGCTTCGGATTGTAAATCTCGTGAAATGCTCGAAGCCACACGAGCTCGAATCCCTTCCTCTCGGGTGCCCGCGGAACAAACTGCGCTACGTCGATCGCATTCGGGAGACAACGGATGTCCCCCCGGAAGCCCTCGAGCTCGCTTCGCCAGGTACGCCGAAGGGCTCGTGACCGCCGCGGCTCCATCAAGAAGCCGCCTCACCCGGCCCGGCCAGAGACGCGCGTATTCGGGCAGATTACCGCCGCGGAGAACCAGCACGAACGGCCTTCTGCACTGCTCGCAATGAAAGTGCGACAGTTTCCGCCCAAAGAAATGCTGGCCCGCTGAACACGTCGACCAGCGCCACATCGTACCGGCTGCGTTCATGAAAAACCGTACCAATCATGTTCCACGGTCGGCGGAGTCGACTCTCCGCTCTCGACGTCGTCAGGACTCGCCAGCCTCGGCTCGCGAGACGAACAGCGAGACCGCCACTGACATAGCGCTCCAGCGCCGCCGTGCCGGGAAAACTTCCCACAACGAGTACGCCGGGTGACCCGACACAACCAGCAGCAGGTTCCTGCACGGGATCCGTCATACTCGTACGCGCCTCGGGTTGGCCTGAAGATCGACCGACCCGGCACTGCGCCAGCCCGATTGCAAACCCAGGGGCGGCGAGCCGCATTCCTGCGTGAAGCATGTAGAGAAAAGCCCAGACCGAAAAAGCGACCGCCAGCGCCTTTACAAACGGCCGGCGATCACTCCCCACCGCCCTCCAGGCCATCGCAATGAGACAAACAGCCGCGCCGAAACCAAGCAGACCATGCTCCGCCACCAGACGCGACCATTCGGTGTGCGCCGCGGGGGCAGCGCCCATCAGGGCCAGCCGGCTTGCCGGTCCCCTCCCGGCTCCGACGCCGAAAATTGGATTCTCCTTCCAGATCTCGAGATCCGCCAATGCAATGCGATCACGGCCCGTCGTTTCAATGTCGCCAAAGCGGGCTCCCAGCGCACCCCCGGTGAACGACTCCAGGCCGGGAAGCACGAGAAATACGGCGAGCGCAAGGGTCACGGTCCCGCCGAGAATCAGCCGCCGACGCGCGCCACGATCCCGGACTAGAAACGGCAGCGCAGCCACCATGGCGCCTGCAGCCGTATAGAGTCCACCCCGAGAGAAGGTAAGAGCGCATAGGCACGCGAAGCCGACCATCAGCGAGAAGTTGATCGCCCTGAACCATCTTCCCCTGCGCGTCATCAGGAACAGAAGGATCGCAGCCATCGCGCCAAGCCCAAGGACCGACGAAACCTGATTCGGCCCATACCCGCCACTTGTCGCGAAATTGGAGGCATGCTTGAACCTGATTGCCTCCGCTGAAAGCGTACCAGAAAGTGCAAGTGTTCCAATGCTGACTATTGGACCCATCATCGCAATCAGCAACGCCGCATAATCCGAAGTCCGCAGCGTCAGGCGCGAGAAAAACCAAACTCCCACGGCCAGTGAAAGAGGGCCTGAAAGGTTGAAACTGATTCCATCGAATGCCACCTGCGGACCCAAATCCAACACCACGAGAAGCGCCGACGGAAACAGAAGGCCCATGTAAACGAAGGGCAGCGACGGACCTCGAAGGCGTCCTGACCGCAGGATGGCAAGGCCGAAAACCAGCACGAGAGCATACTTGGCGAACTCCCACGGAATCGATGCCCTTGTCATCTTCCACAATACGTCGGAGGCGACCACGTACGCGCCCCAGACCGCCACCCGTTTTTCCTTGCCGGAGAGGGCCCAGCCGATACCCAGAGCAAGAACGAAGAGCGCGTGAACGGTGGATATGACCGGATAGGAGCGAAACGCGAGGCCCAGCGGCACGTGAACCAGAAGGAAGGCCACCGCCCAGCCCAGCGTAACGCCGAAACTTGCTCGGGGCACTCCTTTCACGGCCTCGGAGAACGTCGTCATCGCGCCGGTGCCGTCCTTCCCGGCGGCAAGTCGAGCAGGGAACGCACCGCCTCGAGGTAATGTGCGTAGTCGAAGAGCCGGGCTGCGGTGACTGCCCGACGCGATTCTTCCTTCCATGCCGAGGGGTGCCCGACATACCATGCGACGGCGCCGACGAACCCGTCGACGTCGTGTGGATCGAAGGTCCGCCCCGTTCCGAATCGCTCCAGATACTGTGGAATGCAGCTCACGCGGCTCGCAATCGGAACGACGCCATACGCCATCGCTTCGCCCAGCACCTTCGGCCATCCCTCGGTCTCGCTCGGCGTCAGAATGATATGTCCCCGGGCGAACAGGGGTGACAACGCGTGGCGTGGCATCCAGCCGTGGAGGTAAACGCGGTCCGTCAGGCCCGCCTCCTCGGCTCGGGCGACAAGGGACGTTCGTGCCGGCCCATCCCCTACAACATCCAGGGTTGCTTCCACACGGTGCCGAACGACGCCCTCGAGGGTTCTCAGTGCCCGTGCCGCCCCTTTGGAATCGCTCAGCGAGCCGACGAAAAGGAGCTGCAGGGGTGACGACAGTGTCTTTTCCTCTCCCGCCCGCCGGCCCTCGTCAAGCTCCTCCTCGGTCAGGCACGGATTGAGGAACGAATGAACGTGCGCCGGCAGGTCCGGCCAGTCGCCGTTCACTGTCACGATACTTCGCGTTCGGCCGGAGCAGAAGCCACCGCCTTTGCAGGCCATACGTCCAGGGTTCGCGCCCGTCCGGTTTCCAGTTCCCCGCATACTTGATCCAGCGCTTCACTCCCCGGCGAACGAACGGCAGAAGCGCCAGCGTGACAAGGCTGATGCCCGCCGGACAACGCACGTGAAGGACGTCTGCCTCCGCCGCCTCCCTCAGGATTGTCCGCGCCCAGCCCGGAGCGCGCAGCAGAATTTCGAGCTTGTCCCCCGCTCGCTCTCCCCCTGCCGGTCGCACCGGGACGACGCGGACACGTGCCGACGAGTACGGGATGGCGCTTTCGGGTGCCGCCGCCTCGTGGACCGGCGCGATGTGGACGACGTCCTGGAACAGCTCGGCAAGATGGTCGATTTCCCGCACGGTCGGTCCCCAGCCGACGACTCCGGCCGCGGAGCGGTAGTGAGGCGTGTGAGAGACGACGACGAGCTTCACGCGCGCTTTCCATGGGTACCCACGACTTCGCGAAGAAGGCGGTCGTACTCGAGGACGCTCCGATCCCAGGTCTGCTGAGAAAGGGCCCGCGCACGCGCCGCGGCACCCATCGCCCGCCGTTTCACGGAATCCACGAGAAGATTCTGAATCGCCGCCGCCGTCGCGTCCACGTCGTTCTCGGGCACGGCGGTCCCGGTCCTGCCGTCCTCAATCGCCTCAGCCAGACCTGAGTTCCCCGTCACGATGGCCGGCCGGCCACAAAGTGCCGCTTCCACGACAGCGATGCCGTACCCCTCGAAGTCCCCGCTCACGTCGTGCCGGCTCGTCATGACGAAGAGGTCGCAGGCATTCATGAGCCGAACGAGCCGGGCGGAGTCCACGCGCCCGAGGAAATGAACGCGTTCCGCCACGCCGAGCTCGCGAGCCAGCGCGCCGAACTCACGCTCCTTCGTTGGCAGGCCGGCTATCAGGTAATGAACGGCACCGGCGTCCCGAAGCTGTGCGAGCGCACGGATGACGATGTCCTGCCCCTTCCGCTCGCTCACGTGCCCCACCGTCAGGAGGATCCGAGCGTCCGGGAGGCCGAGCGATCTGCGAAAGGCTGCGGTCTCCGCCTCCGGGAGAGGCATGAACGTCGACGGGTCTCCTCCGTTGGGGATGACGCGGCCCAATCGAGGTGTAATGCCCGCGCCGCACATCGCGTTCCAGGTGTACTGACTGACGCAGACGACTGCGTTCGAGCGCTTGTAGGCACGGCGTGTCATCGTCCGCTCGAGGCCTCGCACGCCGAATTCCGTGCCGTGCCCGATCGCGATCCAGGGTCTCCTCGAGATCGGAAGGAGAAGCCCGCAGAGCCATACCGCGCGAAGCCCCGTCGCGATGACCGCGTCGGGCTCGAACTTTCGAAGAGCCCGCGATGCCGTCACGAAACGCAGGAACGCCTGGCCGACCGCGATCGGGAAGGATTCCAGACGCACGATGCGAAATGACTGGCCGGCGTTGAATCGCGTTACCTCATCATCCCTCGCGTAGTCCTGGCAGGTGACGACCGTGGGTTCCCAGCCAAGGGATGCGAGACCTCGCACGACCGAGAAGGCATGCGTCCCGATTCCTCCCGGGTCCCGGCGGAAACTCGCTGGAGACGACGAGAAGACGCATCAAATGTCGCCGGGCGTCGTGTGCGGCGGAAGAGTCGGAATCCGCGGAAACTCGGACAGCATTCGTTCTGATTCGCGGGCCCGGGCCCGCAATGTCTTGAGCGTGTCGGGGAGACGGAGTGTGGCCAATAACACTTTCAGTATCCTGCGAAGCTTCCCGCCTCTAAGGCTGAACGTCCCGAGTACGGCGATCCAGAGGGCCTCACGGACCTGACGGTCATTGAAGTATCGGCGTCCCAGATATAACTGCGTCACCGCGGGCAGCGCCCGATGCGTCATCCGGGAACGGCTGCTTGCATAGGTGACGACACGCGCCCCATGTACTGCGCAGCCCGCCTTGCGGAGCATGGTGATGAAGAACAGAGATGTCGGGATCCATCACCATGAACGCGCCCGACAGGTAGATACGCGTTCCGAGGTCATGGTCTGCGCGCGCACCACGGTCGAAAGCCAGGTCGAACAGGCCCGAACGGACAAGAACGTCCCGATCCACGAGCGTGTTGTTCGTGGGAAAGACGTCGCTCGTGCGGAGGAAAGTGAAGGCCTCGGGCAGAGGACCAGCACCAACCTCCACGGCGACGCCGCTCGAAACCTCGCACCGAAATCGGTGGAGACTCCTCAAGTGCCGCTCGATCAGGTCCGCCGGGATTTCATCGTCGTCGTCGAGAAAGAGGATGTAGTCACCGGTTGCCGCTTCCAGGCCCGCATTCCGCGAGCTGCACTGTCCCGCCTTGTCCAATGTGATGACGTGGAGCGGAAGGTCTGGGAAGCGCGATTCAAGCTCTGTCGTCCGCCGATCCCGAGGAGTCTGGTCCACGATGATGACTTCGTGCGCCGGGACGGTCTGTTGTCGGAGCTGCTCGAGCAGCGTCAGAAGATAGGGGTAGCGGTCCACCGTCGGAATGAGGACGGTGACACGGCCTCTTTGGGACACCAACGCGCCCTCGATCGAAGGGCGCCGGTACGTCGTCAGCGGTGACGGTGTCCGAATATGGGCAAGCCGACGAGCCGTCTGGAGGGCTTCCGTCGCACCCAACACCCCGGAGAGCACTGCGCGAGTGAGTGCCCAGCGAGCCCAACGGCGACCGAAACGCAGGGCAACGAACCGCAGCTCGTCCCCGACGGGAAGATCCACAGGCCGGCAGGGAGACGGTGCATTCGGCCCCAGCAGGGAAGGAACGTGCCGGACAAACGCGCCGCGGGTGACGAGCCGGTGCCCCAGCTCGAGCCCGGCGCCGGCGATGCTATGAAAGTCCGCTCGCACACCCCCAAGTTGGCGAAGCAGGTCAGTACGTACCAGGCATGCGGCGAGAGATAGCCGCCACGATGTCGCCTCGATCGCGAAATCAGGGTCCCGGTTCAGCATCCAAGTAGGCGCGATGAAATCGATGAACCTCGGGAGGCCACCCATTCCCAGCGCCAGGCCGGCGTGCCAGACGTCTCCCGTCCGCGTCATCAAGCCGTCGAGGCTCCCACCGTCCGGCAGGGTGCCTGCCGCAGGCGCCCAGAAGAGGATCCACGGGGCCGAATCCTGGCGCGCGAGGAGCCGGTCGACCGCTTCAGCCACGCCCGCCGGGGACCATCCGGCAATCGACACCGTGCCGCGCGGCCACAGTGGCGCATCTTCGGCGGGTCCAAGCCAGACGAGGTCCACCGGAGCCGTCATGCGCGTAAGAGCCTTGTGTACGCCCGGTCGAAGGCCGCAATCTGGTCCTCGATGCGGAAACGCTCCATGACTCGTCTGCGCCCCGCCCTTCCGAACCGCTCCCGAAGCGAGGGATCGGCCGCAAGGCGGGAAAGACCGCGTGCAAGGGCCTCCGGATTCCGTCGTGGCACGACGAACCCCGTTTCACCGTCAACGACGTTTTCCGGGAGGCCGTCGGCATCGGTGCAGACGACGGGCAGTTCCATCGCCTGCGCCTCGATGACGGCGTTGCAGAACCCCTCTGAGACCGCGGCATGGAGGAA
Organism: uncultured Acidobacteriota bacterium; assembly: GCA_963821435.1. Classification (GTDB taxonomy): domain Bacteria; phylum Acidobacteriota; class Thermoanaerobaculia; order UBA5066; family UBA5066; genus DAOMFB01. The sequence continues at coordinate 153,023 of CAWGDR010000011.1, read as the reverse complement.
CACGTCCGCCCAGAGCATTTCGCGCCTGATGGCAGCGGGCGGAAGCGGGCCAAGAAAGCTCACGGACTCTTCGAGGCCCATTTCATGGCGAGCATAGGCGATGGCTTCGCGGTAACTTCCCTCGCCCACGATCCGGTATTCGACGGAGATCCCGGCGTCCCGGAGCCGACGAATTGCCTCCAGCGCGTCCTCGTAACCCTTCTTCCACTCGAGCCGTCCGACGCTCAGGATCCGAAGTGGCCGGTCGGGCGTCCCGACGATACGCGCCGTTTCCCGCTCACCGGGGTCGAAGAAAGCGACGTCGATCGCCGGGGGAATCAGAACGTGCGCTTTGTCGGGTGGGCATCCGCGCCGCACGGCCCGTCGCCAGAGGTCTTCTCCCAGGCAATGGACGAGGTCCGCGTCACGAAAGACCTCTTCGTAATACCGTGGTTCCTCGAGACCTGCGAAGTTCAGGTCGAAGCCGCGAAAGCTCACGGACAGCCGGCAGCCCAGCAGCTCCTTCAAGTAGGTCTTTCCGACAGCCAGAGTCCCGAACTCGAAATGGAGGATGTCCGGAGACAGCTTCAGCACCTCCGCGTCGAGGTAGATCCGACGCAGGGTATCCCTGCCGAACCGCCGGCCGCGCCACAAGTAACGTCCCGTCGATGCCGGGGAACGTATCGCGCAGGCTCCGAGCGCCGCCGGGAGCAGCGCCGCCGAGAGAAGCCGCGGCTCGACAGGCCACGTCACATGAACCCGCTTCTCCAGGGCGGATCGAACCGCTTCGGGGAACCGCTGCCACTCCTCCTGCTCTCGCCGCTGACATACCACGTGGACATCCCAACCGGCCGCGTAAAGCCTGAACGCCTTCGAAACGATGAACGTCTCCGACAGCTTCGGAAACGAAGGTACAACGAGAATCAGCCTTGCCCGCATGGCCTCAGCTCGTTCAGAAGGCCTTTGAAGGCTCGAACCTGTTCTTCCAGCGTGAAGTCCCTCAAGACGCGCGCGCGCGCCGCCGCGCCCATGCGGGCCCGAAGGTCCGTGTCGGCCGCGAGGCGCACGAGGGCCTCCGCCATCTGCTTCGTGCCTCGTGCCGGCACGACGAATCCTTCGACGCCGTCGGAGACGGCCTCCCGCATGCCGCCGCAGTCCGTCGTGACGACCGGAAGCCCCGTCGCCATCGCCTCGAGCGCAGCGTTCGAGATACCCTCGGTCACGCTGGAGAGGAGAAACAGGTCGGCGTTCTGCAGCCGCTCACGCACGCTGTCGGCCGGCAATTTCCCGGCCAGGCGGACGCAGCCCGAAAGTTCCAGGTCCTCGATGGCGAAGAGCAGCCGCTGACGGTCGGCGCCCTCTCCGACAATCTCGAGTTCGAGATCGGCCCCGGCGTCTCTCGCCAGTCGGAGAGCATGGATGGCGTATTCGAACCCCTTCCTCCACGAAAGGGATCCGACAGCGATCACGCGCCGCGGCCCCGTCTCACGCCGGGCCCTGGTCGGCGGGTGGAATACGTCGGGGTCGACCGCAGGATGGATGACTCTCGACTTCGCCGGATCCATGCCGTAGGTTGCCGCTTCGGCCGCGATCGCCCTCGAGACACAGTGCACGGCGGCCGCCCGCGATAACGTAACCCGCAATCCGTCGCGCAGCTCCGTGCGGCCTGGATCGTGCGGGCCCACGTTCAGCTGCGACCCCCGGCAGCTGACGAGCACGGGAATCCCGAGATCGTAAAGAGCAGCGTGCGCGATCGCCGCCGAGTTCCACGGGAAGTAGATTACGTCGGCCTGCCGCCCGGCCAGCGGAAGCAGCCGGTACCAGGTGCGCAGCCGAGGCAACCCTCCCGGGAGGGCGGCGACGTGCGGCCGTAGAAGGCCAAGATCCCGTCGCCCGCCCGCCGCAGCGCGCAGTGCCATCCCCGCGAGTCGAAGCAGACGAAGTGATTTCGCGTCGCCCCATGTCGGCGCGTGCAGCCACTTCACGCCATACGTACGTAGCCATTCCGTTTCAGGTGCGACGGCCGAGGCGATCGTGACGTCAACCCCGGTCCCCGAAAGTCGCTCGAAAAGCCGCTGGAGAAACGTCTCGAGAGGCCACGAGCACCCCACGACGAGGAGCCGAAGAGGCCGTTCAGCCATACCTCTCCAGCCACGCCGAAAACGTCAGCAGCATGGAGACGGTGTAGCCGCGTCCGGCCTCGAACGGAGCCCTGAAGAAGTCCGCAAGAAGCCCGACGACCTCCGGCCGGGAGACGAGATCGTGAAGCTTCAGGCCGGGCGCGAGGAGCCACCGTTCGAGGCCGGCTCGCCCGGAATCCGACAGAAACTGCACCTCCCAGTTCCGCTGCACGACGTGGCGTCCTGTCGCGAGCCGGAAGAGCTTCTTCAGTGCCCGATTCGGCAGAAGCAGCACCTCGGGCCTGGTCGCCCAGTAAAGGCTGGCTCCGCGCGCCTGCCATGTGATGCGTGCGAGGTCCGGTGCATGGCGCTTCAGATAGTCGATCTGCAATCGACGACCGGCAACGAACTCCGAGGGAACCGTCGAGAAGAAGTCGGCGATGCGGCCGTCATAGAAGGGAAGACGCGGGAACGCACCGGCCTGGAACATCCGCAGGCTGGCCAGCGTCCAGCGGAAGGACCACTGCTCCGTCTTGAACGCCTTCACGCGGAAGTCAGGGTCCTCGATCGGCGGAAGCCGGTCGAACTCGCGCCGGACGAACCCTTCGAGGAGCGCCTCGACGTCGCTGCCGTTTCCCAGGTGCCGCGCGCACACGTTCCGCGTGAGCCACGTCCCTCCGGACTTCCGTATCTTCTTCAGTGCATGAGCAATGACCGGCTCCGATCCTGAAATCGTGCCACCGATGAGACCCATGTCATCGAACCAGACGTCGCCCCAATGCGCCGCAACGACCCGATCTGCCCGCGCCGCCAGTCGGGAGGCCACGACGGCCTGCCGGCACTGTGTGACGTCCTGAAAACCCTCGATGCAGGACGTGACCTCGTCCAGTCTTTCGAAGAGGTATGGACCAATGGTCAGCGCCTCGAACGGGAGTTTCCGGGCCGCCGCGATACGCCTCGCGATCCGCGTTTCGATCGAGTCGTCCGAATACCCGTACGAATAGGCCCAGAAGTTCCCCGAACGGGGCCTCGCACGGTCCTTATCCGTAAGGACGGCCACCGTCGTGCGGGAGTCGAGACCGCCAGAGATCGGGAGCGCAAGACGTAGCTCGCGAAGCCTGCTCGGCCATGACAGGACGAAACACCTCTCCGAACTGCTCGACCGTATCGTCGTAGGAGCGACGCCTGTCCGGCTCGTGCCGCCAGGTCCACGTCCGCTCCTCGCGCAGTGGCCGGCCGCCCGCGTCGAAGACCTTTCGCGTTCCCGGCCGAACGATCCGTACATCCTCGAAGAATGTCCGGTCCCCCGGAAAGAAGCCGAAAGAAAAGAAACCCGTCAGCCCAGGCCAATCCATCGTCTTTCGGGACGCAACATTCGGCCACGGCTGGAAAAAACGTGCCGACGGCCGCTCGCCGCCCGCCGTAGGCGTGGTAGGCGTGAATCGTCCCGAACCGATCCGTCCAGACGTGCCACTCCCGGGTCTCCGGGTTCCATCCCAGGAGAAGAAAATGCCCATTGAGGCGTCCGGCCGGTGTCCGCCCCTCCACAATTCCGAGAATTTCGTCAACACCGGCCGATTCGTGCGGCAGGCCGAACACCTCTCCAAGCAGCCAGAGGCGCCATCCTCCGGCCGACATTCGCCGAATCGGGAATCCTTTCCACGTCGGGCCGATGTCCTGCCGCCAAAGCGTCCAGCCTTCTGCCTGTGCCTCGGCGACCCACGCGGGCCCTCTCTGTCGGGCCGACGTCGGGGTCTGGCCTGAGAAGACCAGGACGAGGTCGCCACAAGTCTCCGCCTCCGCCTTCTCTCCACCCCCCCGTTCGGTCATGCGACGTCTCCCGAGGCCGCTCGGTCGAGTCGAAGGGCAGAGCTGTAAAGACGCTCGTATGCCTCCACTTCTCTCTCGATCGTGTAACCCGCAAGCACGCGTGCGCGCCCGCCGTCTCCAAGTCGGCGCCGCAGCTCCGGCTCCGCTGCGAGGCGTGCCAGTGCCCGAGAAAGCGCCTCTGGATCACGGGGCGGAACGAGGAGGCCGTTCTTCTCGGGCTCGATCACGTCGCGGGCTCCGGGGATTCCTGTGGCGATACAAGCGACTCCACATGCCATCGCCTCGAGAAGGGCGATGGGACAGCCCTCCATCCGCCAGCGATCCCATGTCGGCAGGACGGCGATGTCGAGCTCCCCCAGGAGTCCAGGTACGTCTGTCACATTCCCGAGAAAGCGAACCCTCTCCCCGAGACCGGCCTCGGCGACTGTTTCAGCGAGCTCTTCTGCGTAGCGCTCGTCACGGGCAGCTCCCGCGATCAAGAGAAACAGCCCAGGAACTCGTGCAATCGCTTCCAGGAGGGTCGGATGGCCCTTGACCGGAACCAGGTGCGCTACACAGCCGGCCACGATCGCCCCCGGCGGAAGCCCGAGTTGCTGCCGAATACCAGGCTGTCGCGACAAGCCCGGCCGAAAGCGCTCCGTGTCGACACCTGGAGGTAGATGCCTTGCCTTGCCGCGGAAAAGGGGCCCTTTGAAGAAGTCCCTGAGCATGTCCGAGTTCTGCGCGGCAATCCGGCTTGCAAGAACGCTTCGCAGAAACCACGAACGATGATTCCAGCCCATGTTCTTTTTCGTGTATACCCACGCCCGCGCTCCCGCGGCCCGGGCCACGAGAGGCTCCGTGTAATCATCGGAGTAGTGGTACGAATGCCAAAGCTGGAAGCCGTAGGGACGGAACACCACCGCAGCGCGCCGGACGCGTGTACGAATGCTCCAGAACGGCCGTGGCTCGACGAGCAGTTGGCGCCTCGAGAAAAGGGATACCCATTTCCTCCACCACGGCGTCCAGGGCTCCTCCCTTTCTGAGGACACAGACGGCCGGATCGAATCGACTCCTGTCGAGTCGCTTGACGACGTTGAGCATCGCGTCCCCGGAGCCGGCAGTGATGAAGTTCGGAATCGTGAAGAGAATTCTTATCCGGCTCATGAGTAGAGGGTGACGCGCCGCGCATTGCGCCCGCTCAAGACGGGGCGGAGTCCGCGTCGCCACCCCGGGTCGAGGGGCGTAAGGGCCCTCTCCTCTCCGGTTTGAAGGTCCCGGAAGCGGCCTCGGCGTTCGATCGCCTCGCCAAGCTCGCCGGTCGTCAGGAAGAGAGGCCGCAATGGACTCAGCGCCCGGAGCAGCTCTCCGAGCTCACGAAGTCCCCCCTCTCGATACCGTCCCGTAAAGTTGATCCGATGCGTGTCGACGACGGCCGGAATTCCCTGCTCAAAGGACGAAAGGATACCGGGAAGCGCGGCCGCGATGCCCTGGTGAGGGCGCTCGGGCCGCGGTTCGAATCTGGCAAATCGGCAGAGATAGAGCAGCCCGCTGGGAGACCGCTCGCCCAGCGCGTGCGAGACCTTGACACTTCCGTATTCACTGGCCTGGCCGCGCAGGACCTGATACTGCGCGCCCTGGACGAAGCGGAGCCCCGCCTCTCGCCAGGCTCTTTCGATTTGCGGAAAGAACACGTAATGCGGCGCAATGGTCGAGATCGGCCTGCGGCCAAAGAGCTCTTCGAGAATGTCGAGCGAGTCCTTCAATTCGCCGATGAGTGTGCTTTCGTCCGATGTCGACGCCCGTGCGCCACGAAACATACTCCGTGTGATAGCGCTGGGCCTGGCCTTCCAGGAGCGAAAGTCCACCATGCCGGTGCTCCGAGCAGAGCGCCCGAGCACCGGGGACGTCACTTCTCAGATCGGCCATCCAGGCCTCGCTGGAGAAATGGCGCCGCCCATGAAGTTCCGCGCAGAAGACGCCACGCGCAGCTCCCTCCCGCCAAGCGGCACGGAGATCTTCGCGCACGCTGATCGGAATCTCGTGATAGGCCTCGTATCGATCCCGCGTGATTGCGTCATGATCCGGATTCGCGACGACGACGTTCCCCGTGAAGATCGCCGGGCGGCCCGTCACATCGCGGTGCCCGTCGAGGACGTCGAAAAGGCGCCGCAGATCCTCGGCCGTTTCCAGTTCCTCGTCCGCCCGCGGGCCCGGTTTGCCAAACGCCTTGAGCCGTTCCGAGGACGCCCGCCGATCAAGCCCCCAGTCGTCGCTCTCGAAAATGAGCACCGGTTCCGTGCATCGCCACTGGGCGTGCTTCTGGCCCCACCGTTCCACGCGTTGCACGAGCTGTTGGGCTCTTCGTCTCGTCGGAATAGAGTCTCGACGCGATCCCAGACGCTGATGCTGCGGGCCCCTATGGCGGCCGTCTCGAACGTCATCGTAAACGTCGGCCCATTGTTTCGCGGTGCCATCGATGGAGTACCGCGCTGCCACCTTCACTGCGTTCCGCGCGACCGTGGAACGCACGGCAGGGCTGCACAGGCTTTCGAGCGCCTCGGCCAGCCTCGCAGCGTCCTCGGGCGGCACCAGGACCCCTGTATCACCGCCCAGTAACTCTGCCGTTCCACCAACCTCGGTGGCCACGCACGGCAGCCCAGCCGCAAGGGCTTCCAGCAAAGAGATGGCAAACCCTTCCGACCGCGACGACTGGACGTACACGTCGATGCCTGAAAGGATCCCGGATACGTCCGATTGGTATCCGAGCAGTGTCACCGACCCTTCCAGCCCTCGGCTCTTGATTTCGGCTTCGAGAGTCCGTCGGAGGCTTCCCTCCCCTCCGATCAGCACGCGGATCGGCAGGCCTCTCCTGACCAGAATTTCTGCGGCCTCCACGAGGACGTCATACCCCTTTACTGGAGCCAGACGGCCCACCGTTCCGATGACGACCACATCCTTCGAAATCTTGAGCCGGGCACGCAGTCTCTCGCGACTGGCGGCCCTGACCGAAAAGGCTTTGAGATCCACTCCTCCGTGAATGACGAGCGCTCCACGCCGGGGTCGCACTCCGCGAGCTTCGAGGTCCGATACGATCGCCTCGGACACCCCGATGACCCGACCGCGGCCCTCATCCAGCATCTTCGCTGCCCGTTTCCACCGATCCAGCTCGCCTCCCTCGGGCTTGTACATCCCGTGAATCGTCCATACCCAGGGAACGCGCGCCAGAAAGATAGCGGCTTCGGCCTGCTCGTCGATTCGCTGGGTTATGTGACTGTGCACGATGGTCGCCCCAAGAGCCTCAATCTCGCGGGCGAGGCGCCGCGAGAACGTCCATGCCAGTCGTTGACGAAGCCACTGCGACACTCGATACGAGCCGACCGGAGCGGACGACGGCCACTGAAACGGGCAAGCCCTCGCTTCGATTCCGGCGTCTTGAAAACTCCGGAGCAGCTGCCCGCGAACTCCCTCCAGACAGATCACGCGCATGGCTGAAACCCGAGAGCGCCGGCGACGCCGCCGCATTCAGAATCAACCTCTGTACACCGCCCCCGCCGAGCGTTCCAACGACGTGCACGATCCGAGACGGCGGCCGGCTCATGGACAAAAGATTGGATGCAAGGACGACAGCCCACGGGCGTCGACCGTATAGGAGGATCTGAGATGCTCGAAAAGCCTCTCGAGATCCGCGACGAGTCTCCTCACGTCCTCGGAGACCAGGGCGTAAGGACTCGCACCCGGTGTCGCTTCAACGCTGTGGAACATGACGTTCAAAACCACGGGCGGCCCGCCCCTCCAGGTCGACACGACGCGATCCGCCAAGGCGATCAACTCCGCGGACGGTATGACGGAAAGGGCGGAGCCACTTCGTCTCCGGCCGCAAACCCAACGCGTCGAAAAACCGTCGCCTCTTCACGGTCCGATCACTCAACCGTCGCAGAAGCACCGCCGGAAACGCCGCGAATGAATCAGCCAGCAATGTTACCGGGACTTCGAGAACCCGCAGTCGTCCGCGCTTTCGCAAATCAACCGCCGAGGGTCGATACGGTCTGAGCGGCGCACCCCAGTGATTGCATGTATGTCCTCCCTCGAAGTAATTGGTTCGAAACGGTGTCACGCTCGAATCGACAAGATAGCCCAGCTCCTCCAGATATGATAGCGTGCGCCCGGTCGCGGCGAAGCGGCCTGCTCGAAACGACGTCGGCCGCCGGCCGAATCGGCCTTCAAAGAGGGCCGTCAGGTTCTTGAGCTTCTCCCGCTCGATCTCCGGCTCGTACTGGCATTGCGCTTCGTAGGTTCCGACCGCATCCGCGCGAGCACCCGGCTCGAGGAACTCTCCATGCAGATGTGTTCCCAACTCGCAGTCCCGAAGACCTTCGAGAACCCGGGCGCTCTCGTCGTTCTGAATGACTTCCGGGCTGAGAAGAAGGGTGGGCACGACCCCATGCCGCTGAAAGAGCGGCATGAGAACCCCTGGCAATGCTTCCGTGACCGAGCGGAAGCTCAATGGAAACTGCGTTCGCCAGGCCGGCCCCTTGTCGCACTCCGTGTCGATGCTCACGACGAGGAGAACTTCGCGCACGCCGGCTGCCCCTCAGCCCGCCAGCGACGCTTCGAGGAATCCGTGCATCCGGCGGCGCAGCTCGTCGCGACGGTCGAGTGCGGGTTGCCAGAACTCGCGGCCGGACTCGAGCGCGAGGCGGATCCTCTCCATCGTGAGAAGCGCTCCCGCCGGATCGAGAGACACCGACAGTTCGGTGAGCCCGAAAGTCTCGGCGAAGGCGCTGCTCCTCCCGTCGGCCAGGATAGGAATGACGGGAATCCCGTAGCCGAGCGCGGCGATGCAGGCATGGAGCCGGAAGCCGACGATGACGTCGCAGGCGGCGATCTCCTCGAGCAGGCGCGCCGGCTCCTTGTGGTAGACGATGCGGTCTCCGAGGAGTTTATGCGCGAGCGGAAGATCGCGCGCGTCGTGCACGAGAACCCGCGTCTCGAATCCGCCGGCGCGAAGTCCTTCGAGAACGCCGAGAAACGTCCGCGTCAGGAGGCGCCGGCGGGCCTGCGTGGGGCTCCGCCAGAGCGACGGCCTCGTCAGCCCGCGGCATACATCCTCTTCGGCAGGAACGCGACTCCGACCCGGCCCGCCCCGGTCCGGCGCAGGGGCTCGTCGGCGAGGAAGGTCGCGGGACAGCCCGTCACCACGCACGGTCCGATTCGGTGCGAACGGAGAACCCGCGCCGTCATGTCGTCGCGCACCGAGCTGCCCCTCGCGAGCGACATGGAGACGCTGGATCTGCCGCTCGACTTCGGCGGGGAACCGGGGCACGCGGGGAAACGCGAACGACCAGCCGCTACCGATTCCGAGGAGAAGGACCGGAACCTTCAGCCGCTCGAGCGCCTCCGTCTCGACCACGACCCCCCATTTCCCGTTGCCCACCTCGTAGAGATTCGAGCCGCCGATCACGAGGAGATCGTGCTCGATTGAGGAGGTCCACACTCTCCCGCGTGATGCCGATCGGCTCCCTCGGGTCTTCCGCGTCCCGCTTGTTCGAATAGCCCTCGAAGGTGACCGGGCCGAGCCTCTCCCGGAGGAGCTTGTCGATTCCGGCCTTTACGAGGTGATCCCCGACGTTTGGGTCGTACTTCGGGTAGATGTGGGCAATCCTCACGACGGCCCTCCCGCGCCATCTACCGGAGACTCCCGGAGCTCTCCTCGCTGGCGGTGTTCACGGTACTGGCGTCGGAAGGCTCGCGGTCCGGCGCAAGCGGCGCGGAGGTCCACTCGAGCACGGGGTGCACGGCCCCAAGATACCGCCCGAACCATGGCACCTTCCTCTGCAAGACATCGACAATCTGGAACGACGAGGCGCCGCGAAAATCGAAGAGCTTGCTGGGTCTGTCGTCGGAGAACATGACGCGGACGCGGTAGTTGCCCGCGTTCAGCAGGTTTCCCGGAATCCGGCAGATGCTCCGGAACAGGCCCTTCGGGTAGGACCGTGAACTCCATCCGGGCTCGTTGAACGAGTGGCTCTCGAGAACCGCCTGCCCCTCGAAGTCGTAAAGGCCCACGACGACGATGAGTCGGGTGTCGGGGATCAGGTTCCAGTAGTCGATCTCCACCCGGAAAGGCTTGTCCATGGCGATCCCCGACACGGCGTCCTCCCCGCCCGCCGCCACTCGGACCGCACGTATCCGGATCCGATCGTTTCCGGGGGCCGTCTCGGGATCCGCCCACTCCTCCCTCCGTCCCATGGCCGGCGAGTCGTCCTCGAGGTAGGCGGCAACGACGTCGGCGCATGGCCCGTCGGCGGCAACGCGGCCTGCGCTCAGGAGCAGGGCGCGGCCGCACAGGTTGCTTACAGCCTGCAGGTTATGGCTGACGAAAAGGACGGTGCGGCCGCTGCTCGCGACCTCGCCCATCTTCCCGAGGCATTTCCTCTGGAAGGCCGAGTCGCCGACGGCGAGCACCTCGTCCACGATCAGGATCTCCGGCTCGAGATGAGCGGCCACGGCGAAGGCGAGCCGGAGATACATGCCGCTCGAGTAGTGCTTGACGGCCGTGTCGATGAACTGCTCGACCTCTGCAAACGCGACGATGTCGTCGAATCGACGAAGGATTTCTGACCGGCGCATGCCAAGGATCGCGCCGTTCATCAGGATGTTCTCGCGGCCGTCAGTTCGGGATGGAAACCCGTGCCGACCTCGAGCAGCGCACGTACTCGCCCCCGGATCCTTACTTCGCCCAGTGTCGGCTCCGTAATGCGCGAGAGGACCTTGAGCAGCGTGCTCTTTCCCGCGCCGTTTCGGCCGATGATCCCTACGACTTCGCCTGCGGCGATGTCGAAGGTGACGTCGCGAAGGGCCCAGAAGGTCTCTGGCGGAGCGCCGCCGGAGAAAAGGCGCCTCACCGCCCTGGCCGGCTGCCGAAAGGGCTTGTAGAGCGTCTCCCGGATGGTCTTGTACGGACTCTTCCGGCCGCCGAGACGGTATTCCTTTCCGAGGTCCCGAACCCGAACGACGGCGTCGCTCACGAACGCCTCTCAGACGACATCGGCAAATGTCTTCTCCATCCGCCGAAAGTAGAACGCGCCCGAAACGAGCACGAGCAGGGTAACGGCAGCGCTGGCCACGAGAATCGGCCCGGGCCGCGAGGCCGTCCCGAGAAGAGCCCACCGGAACCCTTCGACGACGCCGGCCATCGGATTCAGGCCGCAGAGCCACGTCGGCAGACCGTATTCCGCCAGCTTCGCCGTCAGCCGGCTCGTCGGATAGATGACCGGCGTGACGAAGAGCCAGAGCTGGACGAAGAACGGCACGACGTACCGGACGTCGCGGTACTCGACATTGAGAGCGGCGAGCCACAGACCGAAGCCGAGCGCGGCGAGAGCGGCCAGCAGAAGGAGAAGGGGCAGCCAGATCACCGATGAGGGTTGGCGGCACCCTGTACCAGGCCATCAGTCCGATCAGGACGACGAAAGCAACGGCGAAGTCGACCAACCCCGTCAGAACGGAGGCGAGCGGAATGATCAGCCGGGGAAAGTAGACCTTCTTGATGAGGTTGGAGGACCCCACGAGGCTGTTTGCCGCCTGGCCGAGTCCGAACGCGAAGAACGTCCACGGGAGAATTCCCGTGTACGAGAAGAGAGGATAGGGCAGCCCGTCGGAGCCAACGCGGGCGAGCCCGCCGAAGAAGATCGTGAAGATCACCATCGTCAGAAGCGGCTGGAGAACCGCCCATGCCGCACCCAGCGCCGTCTGCTTGTAACGCACCTTCACTTCGCGCCAGACGAGAAAGTAAAGCAGTTGGCGGAACTCCCATACGTCGCCGAGCCGAAGCGATGTCCAGCCCTGGGTGGGGCGAATCACGATCCATGTGGCGTCCGTGGCCTCACGCGTGGTACTCATGGCTGCTTTCTGCGCCTCGGACTCATCGGCGTGCCGCCTGACGGACGGCGCCCCGGTAATGCGCCTTCGCCATTGCGAGGCCCTCGGGCAGTGCCACCCGAGGCGTCCATCCCAACGAAGCCCGGACACGTGTCAGATCGGCCAGCGAATGCGGGATATCGCCGGGACGCGGCGCGACATGCTCGGCCGCGAGCCCCGACCCCGAGACCTCGCGCACGAGCCTCGCGAGCTCATTCACCGTCGTCCGCCCGCCACCCGCCACGTTGTAAACCCTGTTGCTTGCCGATCCCGGCGCCTCAGCCGCGGCCAGGTTCGCAGCCACGGCATCTGAAACGTACGTGAAGTCACGCGACTGCTCTCCGTCACCGTAGATGACCGGCGCTTCCCCCGCGAGGCAGGCCTTGAAAAAGCGCGGGATGACGGCCGCGTAAGGGCCGTCGGGGTCCTGACGCGGACCGTAGACGTTGAAGTATCGAAGGCCCACGAACTGCATCCCGAAACAACGGCCGAATACGTCGGCGAGCTGCTCGTTCATGACCTTCGACACCGCATACGGGGAAAGGGGCTCGCCCTCCTCGCCCTCCCGCTTCGGGAGTGTCGGACTGTCGCCGTAAACGCTCGATGAAGAGGCATAGATCACCCGAGCAACCTTCGCTTCCCGGGCCGCCCCGAAGACGTTCGCGGTCCCTGCGACATTGACCGCGATCGTCGTCGCCGGATCGCTCATCGAGCGCGGTACGGAACCCCGGGCCGCCTGATGGAAGACGAACGCAGCACCCTCGCAGGCGCGGCGGCAGGATTCCAGATCGCGAATGTCCCCTTCCAGGAATTCGATTCGCGACATCACCCCTGCCAGGTTCTCGCGCCGGCCGCTCGAAAGGTCGTCGAGGACCCTGACGCGGGCGCCTTTCTCGAGCAGGGCGTCCACGAGGTGCGAGCCGATGAAGCCCGCCCCGCCGGTCACGAGAGTCGAGCTTTCCCGAAGGACGTCGACTCACGGGCGTCCGTCTCTCAGGCCTTGACGACGTTCGGCCGCGGCCGCCGGTAAACGCCACGGGTGTCGATGATAAGGGGTGCGGCACGCGCCACGAGGTCGTAGTCGACCGCGGCGTGGTCCGTGACGAGAACGACGGCGTCCGTCTTCGACAGCGTCTCGGCCGTCAGCGGAACCGACGTCATCTGCGGCAGGTCGGGCCAGGAGCGCATGTGCGGCGCCCTGGGCACGTGGGGGTCGTGATACGAGACGTTCGCCTTCAGGTGCAGGAGCCTGTGGATGACCTCGAAGGCCGGGCTCTCGCGCGGGTCGTCGATGTCCTTCTTGTAGGCGAGGCCCAGGACGAGGATGCGGCTCCCTTTCACGGCCTTGCCCCGCTCGTTGAGCGCCTCCTGCAGCTTCGCCACGACGTAGGACGGCATCTCGACGTTGACTTCGCCCGCCAGCTCGATGAAGCGTGGCGCGAGCCCGTACTCGCGGGCTTTCCACGAAAGATAGAACGGGTCGAGCGGAATGCAGTGGCCGCCCCACCCCGGGCCGGGGTTGAAACGCATGAAGCCGAACGGCTTCGTCGAGGCCGCGTCGAGGACCTCCCAGACGTCGATTCCCATCCGGTCGAAGACCATCTTGAGCTCGTTGACGAGCGCGATGTTCACGGCCCGGAAGATGTTCTCGACGAGCTTCGTCGCCTCGGCCGCGCGCGCCGACGTGACGCGAACGGTCCGCGCGATCACCTGGTCGTAGAGAAGCTGGGCGAGGTCGCCCGAGACGGGGTCGAACCCGCCGACGACCTTGGGAATGGTGGCTGTGCCGAAGTCCTTGTTCCCCGGATCCTCGCGCTCCGGGGAGAAGGCGAGAAAGAACTCCCGGCCGGCGCGCAGGACCGGCGTCTCCAGGATCCCGCGGAGGAGTTCGTCCGTCGTTCCCGGATACGTGCTCGACTCCAGGACGACGAGCTGACCGGGCCGGAGCGCCGCTGCGATCTGCCGCGCCGTCGAGACGACGTACCTCATGTCGGGCTCGCGCTGGGGAGTCAGCGGCGTCGGCACGCAGATGAGGAGGGCGTCCGGCTCCGCGAGGCGCGCGAAATCTACCGTCGCCGAGAGCCGTCCGGTGGCCACGGCGGCCTTCAGCCGCCCGCCGTCCATGTGCTTGATATAGCTCTCGCCCCGGCAGAGGGCGCCCACCTTGGCGGCGTCCACGTCGAAGCCGAGGACCGTGAAGCCCTTCTCGATGAAGGTGAGCGCCAGCGGGAGGCCGACGTATCCCAGGCCGAGGATCCCGACGGTGGCGGTGTGGTCGGCGAAACGCCTTCGAAGAGCCTCGGCGAGGTCAGAAGAATCGGTGTTCACCATTCGCGTCTCGTTTCGAGCAGAACCGTTCCCCCGCGGGTCAAGAGAGAAGCGGGGAAACCGTCGCCGCGCGGAGAAGAATTTCCTTCTTAAGGCTACCACAGCCCCCTGCCAGCTCTTCAGTTTCGCGGACGGAAGACGGGCTTGACGGACCGGCCCTCGAGGAAACGTTCGATCCCGCCGTCGAGTGCCTGCCGGTAGACGCGCAGCGCCTCGCCGACCGCCTCGACCGTCCGATCGATGTCTTCGTCCTGGTGGGAGAAGCTGACCACCAGCGAGGGCATGAGGATGCCCCGCTTCAAAGTCTCCTGGAGAACCAGCGTCCGGAAAGCCTGCGACGCGTTTCCTCGGCGTCCCTGGCCGCGTAGACGAGATTGCAGTCCCGCCCCATCACCTGAAAATGTCCCGCGACGCCGAGCCTTTTCGCGGCCTCTTCGATTCCGGCTTTCAGCCGCGCGCCCTGGCGGTGGAGCACTTCGACGACTCCCTCGCGCTCGTAGATCTTCATCGTCTCGATCGCCGCTGCGAGCGCGTGGGTCTCGGCCCCGTGCGTGGTGGAGAGCAGAAAGACGCGCTCCTGGTCGTGGTGGAAACCGCCGCGCTCCATGAGGGCCCGCTTGCCGACGAGGGCCGAGACGGAGAAGCCGTTCGCCATTGCCTTGCCGAAGGCGGCGAGGTCCGGAACCACGCCGTAGAGCTTCTGCGCGCCGCCGAGGTGCCAGCGGAAGCCCGTAATATTTTCGTCGAAGATCAGGACCGTTCCCTCCGCATCGCACAGGCGCCGGAGGTCCGCGAGAAACCCGGGGGCGGGCTCCTGGACGGCCGCAGGCTCCAGCATCACGCAGGCGATCTGGCCGGGGTACCTGCGAAATAGCGTCTCGACGCTCGCGACATCGTTGTATTGGAAGGTGAGGGTCAGGGCGCGGGCGCTCTTCGGGACGCCGGCCGGCATCGCGGTCGACCCGATGAACCAGTCGTCGATCGAGAAGAAGGGGTGGTCGCGGCAGATCGCGACGAGGTCGCGACCCGTGTACGCACGGGCGAGCTTGACGGCGGCCGTCGTGGCGTCGGAGCCGTTCTTGCAGAACTTGGCCATGTCTGCCCCGTCGACCAGGGCGAGGAACCGCTCGGCGCACTCCACCTCGAGGGGAGAGGGCCGGGTGAAGTTGCTCCCGTTCTGCAACGCCGCGGTTGCGGCCTCGACGACGGCCGGATAGCCGTGGCCCAGGGTGACGGATCGCAGCCCCATTCCGTACTCGATGAACTCCCGTCCGTCCAGGTCCCAGACGTGACAGCCGCGGCCACGCTCGATGAAGGCCGGCGCGCCGACGGGATACTGGTCGTCGCCCTTCGCGTACGTGTGCGCGCCTCCGGGGATGGCCGCATGGGCCCGCGCCCGCAGCGCCGCCGCGCGGGGCGACTCGATCGAGACGCTGCGCCGGGATGTCGGCGCCGGGGGGCTTCGCGGTCATGGTGAGGGCGGCGCGATCAGAGGGTGTCCGTCGGCTTCCAGACCTGACACTGTGTTTTTCCACGGGAGTACACGTCGTCGAGCATCTTCTAAAAGGCTACTACAATCTCCCCCGCCCACCGGGTGCGACTGCCTCCTCGGTCACTCGAACACACTCCCGGTCCCTCGAAAGGTATTCGCTCTCCACCCGACGCCTCGACCGAAATGTCCGCCTGCGCCGCCAATACCATGCGGGCGTCCCAGAGCCAGAGACTTCTGATTCGTCTGCATCACTCAATCCGCCTGCAGCCGGACGTAGGCTTTCGGCAATAGCCCGACAAGGGGCACGGCATGAACGTTCGTCTGCGGCCTTCTACGCCGCAGACTTCGCGCTCGTGGCACGGAGGTCGAACATGCGTCGGTGTTCGGTCCGCATGGTCCTCATCGGCCCGCACGTCGCCTTCAAGTCGGCGCAGCGGCCGCAATGAAGCCTGAACGCGCGGGCCGCCGACCTCTGCGGATCATGCTGGCCGATCCCCCGTTGCAGGAGGAACACTACAAGTACTACCAGCCCACCATGGGCATTCTTTACCTTCTCGGTTCGCTCAAGAGGGCCTTCTCGCCGGCGGACGTCCACGTCCGATACTTGCAGGCGTTTGGAAGTCTTCGCGATCACCTCAGTGCGATCGAGGATTACCAACCCGATATCTACGGCCTCTCGTTCAAGACCCCCATGACGCGGCTGTCTTACCGGACCCTCCGCGCGGTGAAGGCACGGTTTCCGTCACTGGCTGTGATTGCGGGAGGCTCCCACGTCTCGATCATGGCGGACGAGGTCATGAACATGACGCCCGTGGACGCCTGCTTCGTGGGGGAGTGCGAGGAGACGATCCTTCAAATCGTCGAATCGTTTGGAGACAATCGCTTGCAATGTGAAGCGATACCGGGGGCCGTGTACCGCGACGGGTCCGCGCTGATTCGCAATGCCCCTTCTTCCTTCCGCCAGCAGCTGGATTCCTTTCCCTGGCCGGCCTGGGATGCAGTCGAAGTCAACCGGTTTCCGGGCATGCCGTACCGCAAGAGTCGTCCATACCTCGGCGTGTTGATCAGCCGGGGCTGCCCGTACGCCTGTACGTTTTGCTCGGAACCCGTCTGGAAGATCTTTGGCCGGCCGACGTATCGATCGCGGTCCCCCGAAAACATCGTGGAGGAGATCCGCTACCTCTACGGGCGTGGAGTGCGCGAGATCCGGCTCTGGTGCGAGGAGTTCAATACCGAAGCCCGTTGGGCGGTCGATCTGCTGGAGCGGATCGCAGCGCTCGGCTACGGCGATCTGTACTTCAACTTCAACATCCGAGGCGACGTCATGACAGCGGCAATGGTTGATGCGATGGCCGCGGCCAACGTGTGGCTCGTCACGATGGGCTTCGAGAGCGCCTCGAACAGGGTGTTGAAAGGCGTTCAAAAGCAGGTGACGGTGGAGCAGATCGAGGCGAGCTGCGCGCTGCTCTCTCACCGAGGCATCAAGCTCGCCGGCTTTTTCCAGTTCTACTCGGCCTGGGAGGAGTCCGACCGCCTTTCATGGGAGACGCCGCAAGAGTGTCGCCGTACCATCCAGTGGGCGGTCGATCTGGGAAAACGCGGCCTGCTCCACTACATGTTTACCGACGTCGCCACACCGAGGCCCGGGACGCCGCTCTGGGACGTGGCCGTGAGACACCGCCTGTTGAAGATCCCTGCGGAGAAACCGTTCGCCTACCTCGCGGAAGGGATGAATCTCCCGGGAGTTACGCCGTTCCAAATCACGGCGACGCGGCTCCACGCAAACTACGTCAAGACGAGGATGGCGATCAGGAACGGCAATGTAAACCTGCCGGTTCTTTTCAGCAGAGCGCGCACGAGTTTGTGCGTATGACGAAACCGCGGCGAGTGCTGGTGATTTCGTATCTGCCACCGATGCCCGGAGGAATCGCGACCTGGGCGGGGATCTTACGAGCGCAGGCGTCCGAAAAGGGTTACGTGTTCCAATTCCTGGAAATCCCGGCCCGCAGAGGCCGTGCGGTTCGTCGCCGGATCGTGCAGGCGCTGGATGCGATTCTGCTTCTCGCTCGTCTTGTTCGCTATTCAGCAGGCGGGCTGAGCGACCTCGTCCATATCAACTGCTGCCTTTCGGCCGTAGGGATTTGGCGAGACCTCGCGGCCGCCCTTCTCGCCGCCGCCGGCGGTACCCCGGTGGTTGTTCACTATCACGGAAGCCTCCCCGAGGTCGTGAGGCGCCTCGCGGCACCATCGCGGTTCGCCCTGCGGCGGCTGATCGGGCTGGCGGGAATGAACATCGGCGTCACTCGAGAATCCGTGGCATGGCTGGCCCGGCGCACGCCGACGAGGGCGGCTTACCTCCCGAACTTCGTCGAGGATCTGCTGCTGCGTCGGGCCGATGGCGCAAATCCCCAGACGACTTGGAACCCCGCGCGTCGGCCGCAGGCTATCTACGTGGGCCGGCTCAGCGGGGATAAAGGTATATTCGACCTGCTTCGTGTCGCCACGCTTCTTCCTCGCGTCGACTTTGTCCTCGTGGGCGAGGTTCTCAAGGAGGCGAAGGCTGCAATCGACGCGGCTCCTGCGAACATTCGGCACCTCGGACCGGTCTCACGGCCCGAGGCAATGGAGCTACTTTGTGGAAGCGACATATTCGTCTTTCCCAGCCATAGAGAGGGCTTTCCGAATGCCGTCCTGGAAGCGATGGCGGCGGGGTTTCCAGTGGTCGCCACGCGCGTCGGCGAGATTGCCGAAATCATCGCGGAGGGCGAGGGCGGGTGGCTGGTCGCGCCGGGCGACGTGCCGGCGCTCGTGGGGGCCGTCGACCGTCTCGCATCCGATCCTGTGACGGCCCGGAAGATGGGGGCTTTCAACAAGGATGTGTGCGAGGCGAGATACTCGGTTTCCGCCGTCCTTCCGAACCTTGTTGCCATTTACGACGCTCTGGCCTCGCGACGACGGCTGTCGACGCAAGCCGCATGCGCCGGTCTTTCGGCCGGCCAGGAGCCATGGTCGTGAGCGGCCAGCGCGATTCGCAGAAGGTGCCCGAGCGCCCCAGAGGCTCGGTGGTTTCTCAGCTGGCGAGGCTCCCCGCGCTGCAATACTTCGCTCACGTCCTTGACGCCTCCTACGACTTCGTCCAGTACCTGCGCTTCTTCACCCCCGTATGCAGTCGACCGACTCAGCGACGGCGGCTCGAGGCGCTCCTCTTTCTCAACTATCACGCAATCGAAAAGTCGCTAACCCTTTCCCAAGCTCCGGAGCTCTTCGGGACGATCTCGCTCGAAGCCGTACTCGATCTGATGGATCAATGGGTCGAATCGATCGGCGATCGCGATGCCGTCGTCTTTCGGGGAGCCTGTGGCGCCTTGCGGGCCTATCGCGATCGCGCGGGGGAGCGCCTCGCGATGGAGTCGCCGACGCTCTTCGGGCGCCTCGATCGCCTGCTGGCAGTCTCGCCAGACGCGACGCCGGGAACGCAAGAGGGCGGGACACGCGCGATGACCGCAGAGGCGTTCCGCTCGAAGGTGGGAACCATCGACTTCCAAAGTCTCGCGACGATGCGGCACAGCGTTCGCGACTTCGCGGACCAGCCGGTTCCGGACGACGCCATCACCAGGGCGGTCGGGGTGGCGCAGCGGAGCCCGTCTGTCTGCAACAGACAGACGTGGCGCGTTCACGTCTACACCTCGCAGAGGGACAAGGTGGAGGTACTGCGAGTCCAGAACGGCAACTCGGGTTTCGGCCATCTGGCGGCGCGGATCCTTGTGCTGACGGCGGACACGCGTTCGTTCGTGACGAGCAGCGAGAGGCATCAGGGCTACATCGACGGCGGCATGTTCGCGATGTCGCTGGTCTATGCGCTCGAGGCTCAGGGCATCGCGAGCTGCTGTCTGAACTTGTCGACATATTGCTTTCAGGATGCCGCGGTTCATCGGGTCTGTCGGATACCGGCCTGGGAAAGCCTGGTCATGATGCTCGCAATCGGCTACCCGCCGGATCAGTTTCAGGTCGCGAGATCCGCAAGGCTCCCGCCCGAGTCGGTGATCTCATGGCACACGCTGTGATTGGAGAGCGGGCGGCCGCTCGCCGGGGCTGGGATGCGGCCGCCCCGAGGGTGCTTCTGACCTTCGGACACCTCTCATGGCAGAAGGGATCCGCTGCTCAGGTCATGAGCCTCGTGGGCGAGCTCCGCAAGCTTCGACAGGACATACGGTTCGCGCTGTTGTCGCACTGGCCGGAGTTGGACGGCGAGCCCGCCCAGGACCTCCGGATCGACATCGTGGGGCCGACCTTCTCCCGCCGAGCAGGTCGAGATCGACGCAGCGTCGAGATGCTCTGGGGACATCTGCGCTGCGCGGCCTCGGGAGCATGGCGCCGCATTGCTGCTGGGCACCGCCTCTGGCTAGACGATTCCGTGGCGCAAGCCTTTGCGGAGGCCGACCTGCTGATCGACCTGAGCGGCGACTCGTATCGGGATCCTCCCGGTGGCGTCGCGTTCGCACACCATGCGACCTTCCTGGCGGCTCTATCGGCCGGCACCCCATACGCCCTCGCCTCTCAGTCGCTCGGGCCGTTTTTTTGGCCAAACGGCCCGTGCGTCCGGTACCTCCTGGACCGCGCGGAGCTCGTCTACATACGAGAACGGAGAACGGCCGCGATTCTGGCGGACCTCGGGGTGCGCCCGGATCGGATCGAGGTTGCGCCAGATGTCGCGTTTGCGCTTCCGGCGGCTTCCGCGGAGCCGATCTGGGTGGGCGAGCGGGTGGACCCAGATCGGATCCCTCGCCCCTGGGTTGCTCTGTCCTTGAGTGCCTTGATCATGGGCCTACGCCACCGGGGCAAACGCTACCTAGCGGAAATGATCGAGCTCTGTGGTCATCTTCTCCGGCGCTACGACGCCTCGATATTCCTCGTACCCCACGAGATCAGTCCGACTCCCCTCGGCTCGGACGACGACCGCAGTGCCGCCTCGGTGCTGCGATCTCGAATGGGCGGACCGCCCAGGCTCTACGCGATCCAGGGCGATTACGGCCCGGACGTCCTGAAGGGTCTGATCGGTCGGTGCGACGCCGTGGTCGCGGCGCGCATGCATGCGGCCATCGCGGGCCTCTCGTCGGGTGTCGCGACGCTTCCCGTGTCTTGGTCGCACAAGTACGTGGGCCTCATGGAGGACATCGGACTCGCGGATTACGTCTGGGATCAGGTCGGCGAGGGGCCCACCTCCCTGCCCAACCTTTTCGATCGCTTGTGGGAGCGCCGGGAGCCGATCCGCGCCCACCTTACGGACTATTGCGCGCAGGCGCGGGGGCGGATCTCAACAGTCCTGGGTCGACTCGCGACCCGCCTCTGCAGCGCCCCTCCGACGGAACACGCAGGGGAAACGTTATGAGCGAGACTTGCGCAGCGGTGCACTTGCCGTCCGGGCCCCGCGAACACGATTCGGGGCAGGAGCGGTTCGACGACGCGCCGTTGCCCGCGGTGACGGTCGTCATGCCGGTCTATAACGAGTCGGCGTCGATAGACAGGAGCCTTGCCTCAGTCCTTTTCCAGGACTATCCCGAAGGCCTGATCGAGATTCTGATCGCGGACGGTGGGTCCGAGGATGGTACGCCGGATCGCATTGGCCGCGTGATCGCCGGGAATCCGAAACGCCTCATTCGGCTCCTAAGTAATCCACGCCGAACGGCGGGTGCCGCGTTGAACTTGCTGATCCGCGAAGCCACCGGAGAGATCCTTGTTCGCGTGGATGGCCACTCGGAGATTGCCCCCGACTACGTGCGGCGGTGCGTCGAAGCCTTGAGAACCACCGATGCCCTCAACGTCGGAGGATGCATTACCACGGCGGGCTCCGGTTTCATGGGCGGGGCGATAGCCGCTGCGGTCGGCTCGTTCTGGGGCAACGGAGGCGCGCGCTACCGCTGGCGTTGCGCTGCTGAACCGGTTTTCGTCGATACGGTTCAATTCGGAGCTTGGAGGCGGACGACCTTTGATCGATTGGGATTGTTCGAGGAATGGAGGGCGGACGAGGATTGCGAGTTCAACGCCCGAATCCTGGACGCCGGCGGCGGCGTTCTCCTTCACCCGGGCATCAAGGCGACGTATTTCTCACGAGGGTCTTTGCGGTCGCTCGCGCAACAATACTTCCACTACGGCAAGCTGAAATGCCGGGTCATCGCCCGTCACCCCCGGCAGCTCCGCGTCCGGCAGGTCGCGCCCCCGGCCCTCGTGTTGATGCTTCTCGCCGCTCTCATGACGGAAAGGCTCATGGAAGCGCAGACGCCTGTGCTTTTCATCGCGTCTGTTGGATACCTTTTTACGATTGCGATCGCTTCCGCGTTCGTCGCGTTCCGGGCTCGGCAGCCGCGCCTCTCCGTGGCGCTGCCCGCTGTCTTTGCGACTCTGCATCTCGCCTACGGAATCGGCGTGCTCCTGGGCGTCGCCGAACTGTTGGTCGAAACCCTCTTCGCTCGAAAGCGGCGCCCTCCTCGTCTGCCAACCAGAGAGGAGAGCCTCAGTCCCTCTGTCACGAAAGCGTAGCAAGTCTCACTGGGGATCTCCCGACGCCAGCGAGTGCAGAGCCCGACCGTCGAGCTGATAGATCCGAATGGAAGGCCCCCGCCGCCTGCCCCGCTCGGCATTCACCTCATAAATTCAGGCGGCCCGCCTGCATCAGCTTCTCGTAAGTCGCGACGATCTCGTGTTGTTCGGGCCCTTCCTCCGCGAATCTGTCGTACCAGTTGCTCAGAATCATGTACTGAACGCCCTGTTCTGCCAGCGATCGAATTCGCCTGAGCCTTCCGATATTGCCCCCGGGAGGTCTCGAGTCGCGGGCGTGTTCATTACCCTGGCTGAACTCCACCACGTCGGCCTTGTCGACGATGAACAGCGTGATACATGTCTTTGGGAAACTGGGGACAGTAGCGCTCGAGAACGATTCGGCTTCCTTTCGGAATGTTCGCGACAGCCCAATTTCTCGCGACCGTCTGCGTACTTTCACTGGCACGCTCGATGCCGTCGAACACCGACTGGACCCCGAGGCTGCCGACGATCCAGATGGCCGAAGCCGCGGCCAGAAGGAGCCGGCCAATCTCTTTGCGCGAGCTCACGGCATCGGCCGGTAACAGGCCGATGATCGGAACCGACAGCGCGATCGCCAGAAACGGAACGGACGGCACGGCCCAGCGCTCCCAGCGCAAGCTCAACGCCGAGATGAAGAAAAGAAAGAGAATCGGAAAAAGAGCCGCGAGCTTGCGGTCTCTTCGAGAGTCTCTCAGGCAGATGAAAATCCCCGCCACCGACAACAAAGCCCCGGGCACCGACAAGGCCGCAGGCAGTACTTCTATCCAGTACCAGGCGAAGTTGGACCAAAGCCCGTGGCCTGTGTGACTCAAGTGAGAGGGTCGCGCCTCGTGCGCGACGTCGGCCAGGACCTGAGAGAATCGCAGGAACAGAAATGGCGCGACCGCGAACGCGCCCGCCACGCCGCTGGCGGCAGAAGCGCAGAGCTTCAGATGCTCGCGAGCGCCTCTCGCGTGCCGCATCAGGTGCGCCGCCAGCACGACCAGCCCGACCGTCACTGCCGGGAACTTCGTCACCGTAGCCAACCCTGTAAACAGCCCAGCCAGAACATAAGCCTTTGCGTCGCCTCGTTCGAGGACGTCGAGCGAGAACCAGAACGCGACCAGCGCGAAAACCGTCATCTCCACGTCCCCGCGGACGTTCTTCGACCATACGACAAGGAGAGGGCAGACTGCGACAACCACCGCCGAAAGCAGACCGATGCGTGCCGAAAATAGCCGGCGGCCGATCTGAAAGAC
Source organism: uncultured Acidobacteriota bacterium (assembly GCA_963821435.1). Taxonomy (GTDB): domain Bacteria; phylum Acidobacteriota; class Thermoanaerobaculia; order UBA5066; family UBA5066; genus DAOMFB01. The sequence continues at coordinate 129,555 of CAWGDR010000011.1, read as the reverse complement.
GAGCCAGATCGTCGCCACACCGAAGAGTGCAGAGAGGATTCGTCCGCTCAAGTAAAAGACCGTCGGGTCCCTGTGATAGAGGTTCCTGAAATCCGCGGGGCCTTCGAAGCGTCCAGCGAGCCGGCCCACGCCGTAGATGCCGGCGTAGGTCACCGCAAGAAGATCCATCGTCGTTGCTGCAGGATGTCCAAACCACCCGGGATTGAGCGAATGGTCCTGGAGCATCCGCAGGGCTCCGCCGACGAAACTCGACTCGTCGGGGTCGTAGATGAACGGAAGGTCATAACCGATACCCCAGAATCGAACCACCGTCCCGAGGAACATGACGAAGGCGAGAGCGAGACCTCTGACTCCGCCCGCCGTTTGCCGTTCGCGGGCTGATGTCTCCGGTTTCCTCGGGAGCGTGCTCGGTGCAATCATTCTCACACTCGGAGAACTCAGGCGACTACGTGACACTTGCGGACGCCAGAGGCGGGTTACTCGCGACGGCTCCTTCCCGATACGTATCTGTCAGGAAACCCAGCGCCTTATGCGGATGTTAATGTATCAGAAGAGTAGTACCCTCCCCGGCGTCGGGGAAGCACCACAGAAGCGCTGTTTTGAAACCACTATCCGGAATGGACCGTTACGCGTTCTCTCGATGACATCTTCCTGGAGATCATCCATGCCTGGCAGGACCGGCTGAGCAGTTGAGCAGAATCGAGGGCTCCCTTCCCCACCTACCCTCCGTGAGCCCCGGACGTGCGTAAACTCTCGACTTCTTCGAGACTCGCCGGATACGCCGCTTTTGCTCTCCTTGCGTATTACCTGCTTTTTTCTCTTCCGTTCCGCTTTCCCCCGTCCACTCGTCTCGAATCTGACTCCTATGCGTTCGGCTTCAATAATGCCGTTGCAATCGCCGGATTGATCGCGCTTCTTGTTCTTGCAACCTGGCTTCGCATGCAGATCGGCCGGTCAGCTGCCGACGGAACCCCTATTTCCTTCCATGACCAGCTACGACGAGCCGAAGGTCACATTCCGTATCGTATCTACTGGTCGATGTAAGGATTTCGAGTATAAATATATGCGCTTCGCATCTGAACTATATAAGGCTGTCATTCATTTACCCCATAAAGCTGGCCTGCAAGAGGGAGCCGGTGGATATGCATCTGGAAATCGTCAAGTTCATCGGAGATTCCTACGAAATAGTGGAAACGGCCGGCGACGTTCTTCTCTTGAAAAGAAAGGACTTAATGCAGCGTCCCGTCAGCGACGGAGTGTCATGAAAGTATTTGGCAGGGCCGAATAGAACGATGGTTGCCATGGCCGTGCGCGCCGTTTCGATGCTCGAAACTCTCTCGCTGCGTGAACGCTACCGCGACGAGTACCGGAGGAAGCGGGACCCCATCTGCGAAGATCGGCTGCTTTGGAGAGCGCAAAGCTTTCGCCATCTGGTTCACCTCATACCGGGGCAGACCGTCCTCGAAATGGGCTGTGGAGAGGGCCTGTTCACCCGGGAGCTCATTCGCGTGTCTCGTGGTGAAAACCCGATCACGGCGGTGCGCTTCGGCTCGGACCGCCGGCGCCCCGAAGCTCTTCCTGAGGACGTGGAGTTTCTCGCCGTTTCGTCGCTTCCTGGAACGTTGGAGGGGAGACAGTTCGACTTTGTCGTGGCTATGGATCTCCTGGACAGGGACAACTCCTCGGAACTGCTCAAGATCGTCTATGACCTCCTGAAGCCGGGGGGGCAGGTGGTCTTCTACGAGAGCAATCCCTGGAATGTCGTGCTCAAGCTGCGCCGTGCGGTCGCGCGGTTGTTTGGGGGCGGGGACCCGCGGCGGCTACTGAGCCGTCCGGAGCTGTATGAGCTGATTTCGGAGATCGGATTCATCCGGATCTGGGCAGTGTTCAATGACTTCGTTTACCGGCCCCTGACTCGGTCGATGGCGTGGGTGCTGCGAAATCTGTCCATCCTGTTGGAGAACATGCCGGTGGTTCGAACCCTGGCCGGTTCGATCCTGGTCCAGGCACAAAAACCGCCTCGGGACGTTGCGAGGCCCAGTGTCTCGCTCTTCCGAGCACGAAGCGCTGCGGCACTCCGTCTCCGTGGTGATCCCCTGTCACAACGAGGAGATGAACATCGAACCGCTCGTGACGCGGTCTGCGAGAACTCTTCGGAGAGTACCTGCACGAAATAATCCCCGTGGACGACAACAGCACGGACTCGACCGGCGACGTGATCAAGAGGCTGGCTTCGAAGGATCCGAAGGTGAAGCCGATCATGCGCACGCCCCCCAACGGGGTGGGCCGCGCGCTCGCGGACGGGTACCGCGCGGCGACCGGCGAGTGGGTGCTCTCGATGGACTGCGACTTCCAGCACCTGTTGCCGGAGGTTCGCGATCTTTTCGACGCTGCCGCCGAGGGGTTCGACGTCGTCGTGGGAAGCCGCTTCTCCCGCCACAGCGTGCTGCTGAACTATCCGTTCCAGAAGATCGTGGCCAACCGCGGCTTCCATCTGCTGGCCCAGTTGGTGCTGCGTCGACGCTTCCGGGATCTCACGAACAACCTGAAGCTGATGCGGCGAGCGGTGGCAGAACGGTTGCAGTTCATGCAGCCGGGCTTTGCGGCGAACGCGGAGACAGGGTTGCAGCCGCTGCTCATGGGCTGCAGGGTCAAGGAGGTCCCGATCTCCTGGATCAACCGCACGCCCGACATGGGAGTGTCGTCCTTTCATCTTGCGCGCGTCGGCGGCGGTTACTGGCAGGTGCTACTCTACTTATGGCTCAGCAAAGTATTCGGAAGAGGTCCCTATCGGGACCTGGTCCGCATGGGCACGCATCGAAAGCCGGGGCAGGAGAGCGAAGTGCCGCCCGAGGTCCGAGGTTGACCCGAGCCGCGCTCGCAGGGGTGCTCATCTTTATATGCTGCGCCGTGATCCGGATCGCGCTGGTTGCCCGTCACGGCCTCTGGGCCGACGAGCTGTTCTCGCTGGCGATGGCGACCGGGCACAGTCTGGAGCATCCGGCCGACCGGGCCAACCCCGCATTGGGGGACTACGCGGAGGCCCCGAGGGCTCTCCCACCCGCGGCTTATAGTCGCTATCTGGAGCACGGGGAATCTCCCGGCAGTCCCTCGCGTGTCGTGCGGGCGGTCTTGCTATCCGATACCAACCCACCGCTGTACTATCTCCTGTTGTCCGGCTGGACGCGGGTCCTCGGCACCGGAGATGCCGCACTTCGCCTTTTTTCCGTGCTGTGCTCGCTTGCCTGCTTTCCGGCCCTCTGGCCGCTCGCCAGGAGGTTCGGGGGAGAGGGTGCGGCTTTATCCACTTGCATTCTGTTCGCTGTTTCTCCGCTGTGCGTCTTCTATTCCACTGAAGGCCGCATGTATTCGTTGCTCGTGCTCGGCAGCGTCTGTACAATTTGGCTCACCCTCGAGCTGTGGGACAAGGGCTCGAGTGCGGAAAGATTCTTCCTTTGGGTCGTGGCAGGCGTTGTGGGTCTGCTCACTCATTACTTCTTCCTGTTCCCCTGGATCGCTGCGGTCCTCTGGCTGCAGTTTCATCCCGGTCGGTTCCCACGATGGCTCTCGGGGGTGGGTGCTCTCCTGACCGTTTTGCTGATCCTGCCGTGGTACCTCCACATTCCCGAGAGCCTGGCACAGTGGCGGGTGACGGGTCACTGGTTGACGATACGGCCGTCCGGCTACCACCCGATCATGAAGGCTCTCTCACTTCCCTGGAGTTTCCTCTCCATCGACGGAGTCTGGGGCGGAAGCCGGAGGTGGGGCCTGATCAATGCCGGCGTCTACGCGCTCCTCGCCGTCGTGGCCCTTCGTAAACTGTCATGGTCGATCTTCTCGACTCCCCGCAGCCTGCTTTGGCTCTGGCTGCTCAGTCCCTGTCTCGGGATGGTGGCTTTCGACCTGGTCCGAGGAACCTACGTCACAGCGGTACCCCGCTATGCCCTCGCCGGCATGCCGGCGGCGTTTCTGCTCGTGGGGCTGGCCCTGGGGAGCTTAGGTTACCGCCTGCGTGCCGTTTTCGTGGGGCTGATCGTGCTCTTGTGCCTGGTCGGTGTCCGGCGGCTCTTCGTGGCGGACGGCCGGAGCGGCCAGAACTACCCCGAGGTGGCGAAACTCCTCTCCCGGCAGCTGGACGAATCAGACCTGATTCTCGTGCACTCCATACCTTCCGGCGTGATCGGCATCGCGCGCTACCTGGAGCGGGGCCACGCCTCCGAGACCGGGGTCGGATTCGCCTCGTGGGTTGGCCAGTTGGGCCGGCGGCGGGTTCCGGAAGACATAGAGGCCCTCGCGACCGGCCGGAGGAGGATCCTTCTGATCACGACCCATGAAGTCGGCGAACCCGCTCCGGAGAGGTCCTGGCTCGAAGAGAATGCGAGGCTCGTGGAGAAGAAACGAATTCACGGGCACCACGATCTACTACTTCAGACCGCGCAATGCGACCACGTTCTTCGAGTAGAAGAATGGTAGGTTTGACTTACGCCCGCGGAAGTGGCCGATAGGGACGGACAGCGAAGGGCGAAGGGGAGGTCCGAATGCGAAACGTTCCACTGAGGTGGCGTGGGCGTGTTGTTGCGGCGTTTGCGGTCGCGTGCCTCGGCATAGCCGCGCGCGGCGAAGAAACCAAAAAGCTCGTGACCCGCTCCTGGAACCTCTGCGACTACAAGACCGATCTCGACGGCCAGTGGGAGGGCTCGATTGTCGCCTCCGACGGCTACTGCTACTTCGCCAGCTCGACCCACTCCGGGCGCACGGGAGGCATGTTCTTCAAGTTCGACCCCAAGACCGAGAAGATAACCGTCCTCACTGACGACATCACGAAGGTCTGCGGCGAGGACCCGACCAGGGACGCCCCCCAGGGCAAGATCCACTCCGACATCGACGAAATGGATGGGTGGCTCTACTTCGGTACCCACGAGGCCTACAGCGCCCCAAAAAGGCCCTTTAAGGGCGCCCACCTCATCGGTTACGAGATCAAGACCGGCAAGCTCAAGGACTTCGGGGTGCTCGAGCCGAACTACACCAACTATGCCGGGCTGGCCGCCGATCCGAAGAACAAGTGCGTCTATGTCTACCTCATCTATCCGGGCCAGAGGAACGACAAGCCCAGCTTCATCTACAGGGTCGACGTAAAGACGGGCCAGAAGCGCAAGATCCACGAGTTTCCGGGGATGCTGGGCGACATGAAGGCCGGCGGCTACGACGCGGCGGTCTACTACATGTACTGCGACCCAAGCGGCATCCTGTGGCTCCCCACCTGGAAGGGGCTCCTCGCCAGGTACGACCCGGCGAAGGACAAGGTCGAGCTGATCGACGGCGTGCTGCCCTTCAAGGCCGAGATGCCCCAGCCAGCACTGGATGTGGGTACAGCCGATTCCCGGGCAGAGCAAGGCGGCCGTGACCTGCGGCGACGGCCTCTACTTATTCGACCCGTCGGGGGAAAAGCCCAGCTTCAAGCTCGTTGCCAGGATCGGGACGACCCGTCACGGAATCGCCATGGGAGGGAGCATCGTCTACTTCATTCAGGACCTGCACCTCAAGGCGGTGGACATCAGCAGGGAGAATCCGCCGGTGACCGACTACGGCCTCGTCACCGACCAGGACGGCCGCCGGCCCCAGCGCCTGCCGGCGCTGGCAGCAGGCACCGACGGCGGCATCTACATCACGGGCGACTGGTTTACCCAGGGCAACGACACCGCCACCACGCGCCTGAGCCGCGACAGGAAGACGGGCGAGGAGACGTATCCGGCGCAGAAACGATGCGAGCGCTTTGCTTACGTGAAGGTGACGCCGCCGGGGAAATGAGCCCTCGAGGGCTTCATGCCGTCTCGGTTCAAGACCCGGCCGTTCAAAGTTCAACGGTGAGGGCGATAGATTCGCACCGGGCGGCGGTCCGGCGTCGTGTACGCGAGTTCCCACGCCTCCGGGTGCGCCCGCACCGCCGGGTCGGCATAGCGCCGGCTCACGTCGGGGCCGGAGCGAACAAAGACATCGAGTACCAGGTACGTCGCCCCCACCGTCTCCAACTGCCGCTGTTCCTCGGCACTGTCCGCTTCATACGCCGGCTGGGCCGCCTTCAGCCCCGTCCAAAGCCAGGTCCAGTAGGGAGCGGAAGTGATGACGATGTCGTCGCTCCGGGCATTGGCCTTGAGCCACGTCAGCGCATGCTCGAAGGCCTGCCATTCCCCACCATAGTAATAGAGGTCATACTGCCGCGTCGCGCCGTCGGGGCTCGTGTAGTTCGCCGTGCCACGCATATCCTGGAAGCGCTGCAGGGCAAGGGCTTGCGCCGAAAGAACCACGGAGACCACGCCGACGAGAAGCGCCGCCCCGCCCCCCCGCCACGCGATGGGTCCGGCGTCCATCGACTGGGCGTTGCCGGCCTCGGTCTGGCGCGCTTGCCGGTGAAGGACGGTCGTCATCGCCCTTAATCCCCGGAACAGCGCGATCGCCGCAAGCGGCCCGACAGGGACCAGATAGCGCCCGAATTGACCCGGCCAAGGGGTCAGGCAGATCATCGCCGTCGTGCCCAGCAAGTACAGCAGCGCCAACCACTCCCGTCGAACCGCGAACGTGCCCAGCCCGATCAGCACGACGACGCCGAGGGCGACGCACGGCCACACGATGGAGCCGCCTGATCCCCGGATGCCCGATCCATTTCCCCACCTGTTTCAGCGTCCGACCCCCAATATTTCCGGCGGGTGGAGACCATCTCGCCCAGCGTCGCCGGCATCTCCGCGGCGTTTCGCGCGAGCAGCCGCAGTCGAGTCGAGAGTGTGTGCTTCCCCAATTCCGGAACGAACGGGTCGATCAGGGACATATTCTCAGCATAACTAACGTTGTAGTTCATGTACCCCGCCCGCTGGTAGGCGTACGCGGGGTGGACATAGGAGGCGTCCGAGCGCACGTGGGCGACATAGCCCTGCCAGAGGAAAAAGGGGACCAGTGCGACGCCGGCCCGGATCGCCGCCCGAGCCCACTGCTTGCGCAACAGCGCCTCGGCCACCCATGCCGCCAGCAGCGCGATGCCGAGCGTTCGAAGAAGGAACGCAGCCACGCCGAGCGCCGCCTGGGTGGCCTGGCCCCATTTTCCCCATCGCCCCTGAACCAGAAAGAAGCCGATCGTCACCAGTCCGAACGGAATCTCGGCAAAGCACAGGTCCGAGAAGAACAGCGTATCGACGTGTAAAGCACAGATCAGCCCCACGAGCACCGCGAATCCCCGGCCAACGTATTGTTTGGCCAGGAAGTACCCGGCAACGAGGAAACCAATGGAGAACAGAAAAAAGGTGAGTCGCAGCCAGGGCCCGACGACGGCCGGGTCGCCGGTGCCCAGGGCGAGCTGGTGGGCGGCGACGATCGCGGGCAGCAGCGGCGGGTACTGATTGGCCGGGATCTCCCCCGGCTCATTGAGCAGCCGATACCCCGTGCCCTGAAACAGCGACGTCCCCAGCGTGTAGTAGACCCCGGCGTCCCAGCGCAGGTCGATCGGGCCCGCTCGCCCGCGGCATCCACAGTCCCACGAACGGCGCCAGCACGAGGATCACGCAACAGATGTCCAGTGCGATTTCGCGCCGGCGGATTGAAATTTCAAGCTTCAGCTTGTTCTCTCCGTCATCCTTCCGCCTTCATCCGTGCTTCCGATTCCTCGGTCCACAGCCGCCGATCATACGGCGGCGCTGCCCCCCGCGGCTTCCGCGTGCCATCGGAAGCCTCGCCCTCTTGCCGGCGTGAACGCGTAAAACCGAGTTGTCCGATATCCTTGGGGCGATGCAGAGGATCCTTCAGGTGCTCGTTGATCTGCTGAACGCAGCGTATCACCATCGGCTGAGATTGGTAATGATGGCGCTCACGGCCGCACTGGTGGCCGTGGCATATGGGTGCTTACGTGCCCGGACGCGTCGGTTCATCCATGGCCTGGCGCGCTCACGATGGCTGTCGGCCATGCTGGTGGCTGCCCTGCCGCTGATCACGTGCGCCTTCTTGTGCTGGCAGCGGATGCCGTTGCCGGTGGTTCATGACGAGTTCAGCTACCTGTTGGCGGCCGACACGTTCGCGCACGGCCGGCTGACGAATCCGCCGCACCCGCTGTGGGAGCACTTCGAGTCCTTTCACATCATCCAGCAGCCGACGTATCAGTCCAAGTACCCGCCGGGCCAGGGGATGCTGCTCGCGCTGGGACAGATCCTGGGGTATCCGATCATCGGGGCGTGGATTGGCGTCGCGTTGGGGTGCGTCGCGACTTGGTGGATGCTGCGGGGTTTTCTGCCCGCGACGTGGGCGCTGGCGGGCGGGCTGATCATTGGCGTCCTGCCATTGACGTTGTACTTCGGAATCAACTATTGCCGGAGCGGGTTGGCGATGGCCGGTGGGGGCCTGGTTTTGGGCGCGGCGGGGCGGTGCATGCGAAGCTTGCGGCGGGGGGAGGGGGCGTCGGCGCTGGAACGTCGCGTTCCTGTTTCCTGGGGGATAGCGCTCGGCGCCGGGTGGGGCACGCTGGTGCTGACGCGGCCGTACGAGGGATTCGTGCTCAGTCTCTGCGTCCTGGCCGTCGTCGGTTTGGCCGCTCTGCGACAGCATGCTTTCTTGCTTGGTCTGCGGCGCGTGATCGTCCCGGCCATCGTCGTGCTGTTGCCGGCCATTGCGTGGTTGGGTTACTACAACTATCGCGTGACCGGCCGCCCGTGGCTGTTGCCGTATACGGTGCACGAGCGGACGTATGCCGTGGCGCCAATCCTGCTTTGGGAGAAGCCTCGCCCCGATATCCGGTTTCGCCACGACGTGATTCGCCGCTATCACATGGGATGTCCAGCACGAGGCCTTACGCTCAGCGCCAAACGCTTGTCGGGGCTTCTTGCACGACGCATGGAAGCGCGTCCGGTCGCTGAATCGCTGGTGTTCGGGCAGGATTGGCACGGTTGCTGCTTCCCCTGCTGCTGGTGCCTCTGCTGCTGTTTCGCGACCACCGGTTGCGGTTCGCAGCCGTCGTCGCACTGGGCTTTGCCGCGGGCCAGCTCCTCTGCAATTATTTCCAGATTTCCTATGTCGGCCCGATTCTGGGGCTGCTGCTTCTCGTCTATCTGTGCACTCTTCGTCATGTCTGGGTTTGGCGCTTTCGCGGCAGGGCGTATGGCCGATGGGTTGCCCTGGGTGCGCTCATTCTGTTCCTGTACTATGCATTCCTGTGGGCGGTCTACTGGAAGAGCAGGCCGGTCAAGGAGTTTGCCGTCGCGCGCCAGAGAGTGCTCCAACACCTGCGGCTGCAACCGGGGCGTTTCCTCGTTTTCGTCCGCTACGGGCCCGGCAGCAACCCCCACCACGAATGGGTGTACAACGACGCCGACATCGATGCGTCGAAAGTCGTCTGGGCGCGCGAGATGGACGCTGAGAGTAACGCCCGGCTGATCGCGTGGTTTTCCGACCGCACCGTCCGCCTGTTGAAGGCCGACGAGTTCCGGGACGGGCGCGTGCAGACTGGCCAGCTGTGGGATTATTCAGCAGCCACGGAGCTTTCTCCATGACCGATGTTCTGTCCAATCCGGATTCCGCCGAGGGCGGCGGCGTACCCGCGCCGGGCGTCCCCAGCGCCGCTTGAAGTGTCGATCGTCATGCCGTGCCTGAATGAAGCCGATACGCTGGCGTCCTGCATTCACGAGGCCCTGCAGGCGCTGGCTGAGAACGGCATTCGCGGCGAGGTGATCGTCGCGGATAACGGCTCGACGGACGGCTCACGGCAGATCGCGGCCGAGCTCGGGGCGCGAGTCGTGTCGGTGCAGGAAAGGGGGTATGGCAGTGCCCTGATGGGGGGCATTGCGGCGTCGAAAGGGCAGTTCATCATCATGGGCGACGCCGACGATTCGTATGACTTTGCCGAGGTGCCGCAGTTGCTGGCGAAGCTCCGCGAGGGCAACGACCTGGTGCAAGGTTGCCGCCTGCCTGCTGGAGGCGGAACGGTCCTGCCCGGTGCCATGCCGTTCCTGCACCGCTGGTTGGGGAATCCAATGTTTTCCGCGTTGGCCCGGTGGTGGTTCGGGGCGCCGGTGGCGGACGTATTCTGCGGCCTGCGCGGGTTCACCAGGCGCCTGTATGACGGCCTCGACCTGCGCTGTACAGGAATGGAATTTGCCACGGAGATGATCGTCAAGGCCAGTATGTATCGAGTCCCGATGGCGGAGGTGCCGGTCACCCTGCACCGCGACGGGCGGACGGCGCATGCCCCGCACCTCAGGACGTTCCGGGATGGCTGGCGCACGCTGCGGTTCTTTCTCATTTACAGCCCGCGCTGGCTGTTCCTGACGCCGGGTCTCACGCTGATTCTGCTCGGTCTCATCGGATATGCGCTGGCCCTGCCCGGGGTGCAGATCGCAGGAGCCACGCTCGACGCGCATACGTTGCTGTTCGCCAGCGTCGCGATCCTGTGCGGCTACCAGGCCGTCGTGTTTGCAGTCTTCACCAAGCAATTTGCGATCAGCGAACGCCTGATGCCCCCGGACCCCCAGTTCGAGCGAACCCTGAGCCGGTGGCGGCTGGAGCGCGGGCTGATGGTTGGCGCCGCCGGCCTGCTCGCGGGCCTGACGCTGCTGGGCGGCGCCGTATACCAGTGGAAGTCGGTGCATTTTGGCAATCTCGATTACGCCTACACCATGCGGTGGGTCATTCCCGGCGCGACCTTGACGGCCCTGGGCTTCCAGACCGTCTTATCGAGCTTCTTCTTCAGCATTCTCGGAACCCGCCGGAAAGGATGATGTCCGAGATGTCCGAGGGCTCGTCAAGACGACGAGCGTCGGGAGCGAAGCCGCGATTCAACGCGGGAGGCCAGTGCGCCGCGGAGCCTTTGCAGACGCACGCTCACCGACTCACGCAGCACGACCTCCACGATCGAGACGCCTCCCGTTCCGATCACCCTGGAGAGACTCGTCTCGATGTCCCCAGCGAGACGCACGTAGCGAGCCCCGACCGACTCCGCGAATCGGCGAAAGTCCGGATTCCGTAGCTCCGTCCCGTGAAGGACGCCATACGTGCCAAGTTGTTGCATGCTGATGGCGCCGTAGACCCCGTCGTTGAATACGATGACGGTGAGCGGTATTCGCTCGCGCACTGCCGTGAGCAGCTCGAGCCCTGACATCGCGAAACCGCCGTCTCCCAGGAGAGCGACCACGGGCCGGTCTTCGCGCGCGAGCCTGGCACCGATGGCCGCGGGCAACGCAAAACCCATCGCCTGCAGGTCCGTCGGAAGGATGAGACCTCGAGGCCGGAGGACGGGAAAATAGCGCCGCGCCATCATCTGGTGCCGGCCGGAATCGACGACCAGACAGGATTCCTCGGGCATGGCACGGCGGAGGGCGGCGAAGAACCCCTCGATCGACGCTGGCCGCGCTCCTCGAATCGTCAGGTCCGACCCTCGTGGCCTCGCCTCCGTGACGCGCCGCTTCCACTGGCCGACCTCCTCTTCGGAGAAACCCGAGTCGACGGATCTGCCCATGGAAGCGCAGCGGTCGAGAAGCGCCCTGATGACGGACGGAACGTCGGCGGCAAGGGTCAGCGACGCGTCGTAATTCGCTCCGAGGACCGATTCCGACGCGTCGACGTGAACCAGACGATCCGGCGCGAGCCGAAGGCGGAAACCGTGCGCGCCGTTGTGAGAGAACTTGCAGCCGAGGACCAGGACCAGATTCGCACTTTCGAGGAGCTCGTTCAGCACCGGGACGCTTCCGCGATCGAAGGGCAACACCCACGGGTGGCTCTCGGAAACGACACCCCGTCCCGATGTCGTCGTAACGAGCGGCGCCTTAAGGGTCTCCATGAGCTGTAGCAGCTCCGCGGCCGCACCGTTTGCTCCCTGTCCGACGTAGAGCAGAATGCGCTTCGCCCCGCTCAACCGATGCACGATTTCGTCGACGGACGGTGCCGTCGATGGCAGCGAACGCGAGGGAGCGGGCGGCAACGCCGCAGTCTCGTCAGAAAAAACCTTCGGCGGAATCTGAACGACCACCGGCCCCGGTTCTCCGGCTTGAGAGATCCTGTATGCCTCTTCAAGGATGGCTTCGATTCCCTCTGCGGTCTCCAGCTCGAAGATGCGCTTGACCAGGGGAGCCACCAGTCGCCCGCCTGATCGAGTGCCTGGAGCTGGAACCGCCGCCCCGGCGCCTTGGCCGGTCCCCCAACGATGCGCAGGACCGGCGTCGAATCCAGGAGCGCTTCGGCGAGCCCGGTCAGGGAATAGGTGAACCCGGGCCCGGGTATCGTCAGGAGGACGCCCGGGCGGCCCGAGGCACGGGCATAGCCATTCGCCATGAAAGAGGCGCCCAGCTCGTGCGTGGGGACGATGGTTCGCAAGCGAGATTTGCGAAGCGCCTCGAAGAGCGCGACGTTCTGCGTGCCCGGAAGACCGAATACGGTCTCGACGCCGAGAGCCTCGAGGGCTCGACAAAGACGCTCGGCGCCGGTCACGGTCGACCCATCAGGTCTCCGAAGGGCGCCGACGGAGCCGGCGAGCCAACGCCTCGACCTTCTTCCTGACGCGGCGCGACATCTGGCGGCCTCGACGCGCCCAACGAAAACGGGCTGATTCGGGGCTTTCCAGCAGCAAGCAAAGGTTGAGATCGCCTCCGAGCTGAGCCTTGAAGTGGGTGACGGGGTTGAGGGCCGCGTCCGTCAGATCGTTTGAAGCGAAACCCTGCTCGGAGAGGCGCTTGAAGACATTCCACCGGAGAAAGGCCGTGGCTCCGAGCTTGAGATACTGCGCGTCGGAGCCGGCGCACACCGTGTCCGAGACGGCATGCGGGCCGAGCAGAACCAGCTGAGTCGACACGGACAGCCCCTGAGGCAGCCGGGCGTGGTAAAGGCGGGCGAGCCCCTGGGACCTCAAGCGCACGAAGAAACGCTCGAAGGCCGCCCGTGGAAGGTAGAGGCTGGTGCCTTTCCGTTCGTGGATTTGCGCGTGAAGACGAAAAAAGCTGTCGAAGTCGTCGTCCTCGGTGAAGAACAGGCCCTCGCGAGCCGAGCGCTCCACGAGCCGCCTGAGATTCTGTTCGACGCGCGCCCAGAGAAGGTCCATGTCCGCGAGAGGAACGACGTAGCTGTACTGAGCGCGCGCTGTCCAGCCTCTCGCGAGGAAGACGCGGACGTCCGTCAGGGAGCTCCGGTTTCGGAGCGTGATCTGGCCATAGCCAAGGTCCGCGAGACCGCGCACCAGCGCTTCGAGGATTTCGTTCTGCCTCGAAGTCCGTTGCGAGGGGTATCGGGTTTCGTAGGGCCGCAGGACGATCCCGTTGTAGTAGAGAAGGAGCCGCGGCGAAACGTAGGTTCCCAAACGCGACGTCCGTTCGTAGATGCCAATGCCACCGAGCAGCTCACCGCCCTTCTCGACGGCGAGAATGCGGAAGCTCCCACCCGCCGCCTCGCAGAGGGCGTCGAGGTACTCCGGCGTGCTGTAGAGGGCACCTTGTGCCGACCGAGCGACCAGCTGGTTCCACGCCGGATATTCCGCCTCCTCGAGCACGTGCGTGGCGAACTCGGCTCTTCAATGGTCGAGCCTCTGACGGCTCCGCCTCACGATCCAGGAGCAGAATTCGACGATCCCGGGGACGGGATCGTCCAAACTGAAGAAAGGCTGGTATGCCCCGATCCATGATCGCAGCAGAGACCAGCGGCTCATGGCCTGTGCCCTGCTCCCGCCGACCCGGCTTTGCAGATCGAGGCGCGGATGGACACAGCGCCGTCCGAGCTGATAGCTCGTGACAGGCTCGACCTCCTCGCCAAGCGCATCACGGTAGGCCATCCCGCACACGTCGACTCCGCAGCGCGCGGCGAAATCCACGTACCACCAGGGCCGGGCGTTCACTTCCAGCAGCTTGAAAAGACCATCCCGCTCGTCCAGCTTGAACTCCGCGCTGAACACGCCCCGATAGCCGATTCCGTCCAGGAGACGGCGCATGGTGTCCACGGCGCCGGAGACCTCGGCCAATGGAATGCTCACGCTGAGGGTGCTGTTGCCGAACTCATCCGGGAACATCCGCATCCGCCGGCGCGCCAAAAGACCGCAGATTCGGCCGTGCCGATCCATGAAGCCTTCGACGAACACGTGACACGTCGGGGGACCGGGAATGAACTCCTGAAGCATCACCGTCACGCCCTTTGTCGAAGCGTCCTTGAACAGCCGGAGCGCTTCGGCGCGGTCCCTGAAGCGGAGTGCTTTGGCTCCGTACAACTGCGCGAAGACAGTTGATTGGATTGGCTTCAGGAAGAAGCCTTGCAATCGACTCTCCGGGAGAGCTTCGATCGCACCCTGTTCGCGCAGGACCACGGTCCTCGGATGAGGAAGTCCCAATTTCACGAGCGTTTCAGCGAAGACGGCCTTGTCGACCATTTGCGTGAGAGTCTCGGGAGGAGCCACGCTGCTCGAAAACCGGGTTGCAAGCTCCGGTTTCAGCCGGCTGACCGCCATGGCCCAACCATCCGAGCAAGGCAGGAGGACCATGCGCCTGATGGTCAGCTGCTCGAGCCTGGAACCGAGGTCCTGCTCGGAAAACTCATTCGGACCTTCCTCGGGCAGCGTCCGATACCAGCGCGAGCGGGTGTTGACGCCGACGCGAGAGCCTGCAACGTACAGCGGCACCCCGCGTCTCCCCAGGCAGCGAATGGCGCCAAGAACCGTGATACCACGCCCGAGAATAAGGACAGGAACGTCTTCGCTCCGGCCCACATTCGCAGGCTCCGGCATCGCCGGCGACGTCACCGTTCGGCTCTCATGTTCCGGGGTGACCGGCCGATATCCTCGCACCCAGCGCAAGAGCCGCAGAAAAGATTCCCGCCTTCCAAGAAAGGCGAGAGGAGGATGCACGGCGATCAGTGCGGCGAGACGCCATTTCCTTTCGGACCACCGCCACGCGGCCTTGATCGCCTCGACCATCAGCGAACGCTCGTCCTGCGACGCAGACACGATCGAGGATTCCAGAAGGAGCCACTCGATCCGGGCACGGACTGTTGCATCCCGGTGCCATGGCGTTGCCTCGAGGTTTCTCGCGATGTGCAGGATTGCCAGCGCGAAGCTCCGGCCGTCTTCCGGACGCTTTTCGATCGAAAGACGCTCCGCTGCGTCGAGCTGGATGAAGCAGAGAGTCTCGGCAACGTGCACGACGCCGACGTCTCGACAACCGGCCCGGACTTCGTATTCCTTGTCCTCCCACGACCAAAGTGGGAGCCAGGATCCGAGCGCGTCGACGACCGACTTCCGCCAGAGACAGGCACTCGTGGCCCAGGGCCTGCTCCACAGCACCGCCGGGAGGAAACGGTCGCATGCTCGGCCGCTGCCCCGAAAGACTCCCGTGGCATCCCCTCCCCTCATCGCGAGGGACGCACAGTAGGCCATCCCGGCGCCGGGAGCGGCACGAAGCGCCGAGACGAGAAGGTCCAGGAAGCGCGGCGCCCAGAAATCATCGGAATCAAGGTAAGAGATGTAAGCTCCAGCCGCCAATCTCCGCCCCGCCTCGCGCGCGGCGCCAGGCCCGCGGTTGCGCTCCAGCCGAATGCAACGCACGGTGACGCCGCGGGGCAATTCGCCGGTGGTCGTTACGTATGGGACCGGGGAACCGTCGTCGACAACCACCAACTCGATGGCCGGGTACGTCTGCTCGAGAACCGACTTGACGGCGCGATCCGTCAGCTCTGCGCGACCGTGCGTCGGGATCACGACCGTCACGAGTTCGGTCTCCTCAGACGGCATCTGTCAGGTCCCGGCTGAGGGCGTCCCCTCGTCCTTGGCGCTCATAGGTTCGTCCTGCGTTCCGATGTCTCTTCCGCGCGGTTCCGCCGATGACTCCGTGATAGTACCGCATGGATTTTGCGAGCCCGCCGGCAGGTTCACTCGTGGCGTCTGTTCTGGAAACTTTCGCGCTCTGGCCGGAATTACGAACGGCAAATTCAGTCCAGGTTGTTTCCTTGGAGTGTAGATAATTAGGCGACACAATCGGCGCCTTGTCGCGGACCGCGTGAGCCACAAAAGCGATGGGGATCGAAATAACGGTCCCCGATCGCTCCCTTCCGATTGCCCGTCCTCGTCGTATCGATTGCTGCGGCCCGACCCGAGCGGTGATACGATTTCAACGGTCGGAGGCGGCGCCGGCCTCAGCGCCCTTGAAGGGGGCGCGGTGAACGCGTTGAAGAAGGACACCTCGGAAAGAGAATCTAGGGAGTTCATCGCCGATGTCGAGACTGGAGCTGATGGAAGAGACGCCGACTCACGGGTCCGAGTCGGAGTTCCACCTGGAGGATTTCTGGCGGATCCTCGTCCAGCACCGGTGGCTGGTCGGCGCGTCCCTCTTCGTCTGCCTCGCCGCGGCGTGGGTGGCCGCCTACCTGACGACGCCGGTCTTCCGGGCAACCACGCTCATTGCTCTCGAGCAGGAACGCAACGATCCTCTGGACATCGCCGCGAGCGTGGCGCGCGGACAGGGCCAGGACTACGTATCGGTCGAGACGGAGTCACGGTTTCTGAGAAGCCGCGACGTCCTCGAGCGGGTCGTGAGAAAGCTGGAACTGGCCGAACCGGGCCCTCCGGAGGGAACGGTGAGCGCGGCCGCGACCGCAGCTTCCGTCTCGCCGCCTTCCGGAATCGAACCCGTCACGAAAGCTGCCTTGCGCCTGCAAAAGAGCATCGAGATAAAGCCCATAAAGGGTACGAGTCTTCTCGAGGTGATGGTCACGGCGCACTCCGCCCAGCGATCCGCCGACCTCGCAAATGCCGTGACAGAGGCCTACGTTGCCTGGAAGCTCGAGTCGAGGTTCCGGCTCCTGGGCCAGGCCTCCCAGTTCCTGACGAGCCAGATCGAGGATGCCAAGTCGGCCCTGGCGCAGAAAGAGGAACGTCTTCTCGCCTTCGGCCGGCGGAAAGACATCCTGAGCGTCGACCCCCAGAGCAACCCCAACCTCTCGAGAATCGACGCGCTGGGCCGGGATCTCGCGGCGGCCACCGCCGACCGGATCTCGAAGGAAGCCCGGGAAGCCGAGCTTCGAAACGCGCGTCCCGAGACTCTCGCCGAATCAATCTCGGGCGGCCTCGTGCAACAGCTCCGGACTGACCAGGCCCGCCTCGAGCGCGAGTACCAGGGCAAGCTCGACGTCTACAAGCCCGACTGGCCCGCGATGAAGCAGCTCAAGGCCCAGATCGACAAGGGCCGTCAGAACCTCGACCTTGTCGTCCAGGAGAGCATTCAGAAGGCGCGCGAATCCGCGCACGCCGATGTCCTCGCAGCGCAGCGCCGCGAGGATCTTCTCAGGAGCACCCTCCAGACGCAGCGCGCCCAGGCGATGTCGCTCAACCCCGACATCGTCGAGTACAGCAACCTCAAAGTCGACTCGGAGACCCAGCGCGCGCTCGTCGACAACCTACTCAAGCGGCAGGCGGAGATCCAGGTCCTGACGCGCGTCGAGGGCGAGCGTGTCTCGAATGTCCGGGTCGTGGAGCGGGCCCTTCCCCCTGGCTCCCGGTTCCGTCCCTCCTACGAACTCAACGGCCTCCTCGGGCTGGCCTGCGGCCTTCTGCTCGGCGTCGGGCTCGCCTTCGCTGCCGAATACATGGACCGGAGCCTGCGGACACCCGAGCAGGTAGAGCGGTATCTGAACCTTCCCGTGCTGGGACTCATCCCGGAAGCCCGGCGATCCCTGCCAAGAGGCTACTCGCCGGCTCTCTCCACAGGCACGCCGGCAGGCGAGGAACCGCAGCGGAAGATTTCCGGCGCTGGATCGGCAAAGTCATTGATCAAGCTGCTTCCCCACACGCTGCCGCGCTCTACCGTGTCCGAGGCGTACCGCGCGTTCCGGACCTCACTTCTTCTTTCGAGCACCGAGCGGCCTCGCTGTCTCGTCGTCACGTCGGCCCTCCCGTTGGAAGGGAAGACGACGACGGCGATCAACCTCGCCGTCGTCCTCGCGCAGCTCGGCAAGAGCGTTCTCCTCGTCGATGCGGATCTCCACCAATCGACCCTCCATGAGACCTTTCACGTATCGAACGCCGTGGGCCTCGTGACCGTTCTCACCGGTGACAGCGACCTGACACGCGCGATCCAGCAGACCGAGATCCCGTCCCTGTCCGTTCTCCCGGCCGGGCCCAGCTCTCCGAACCCGTCCGGCCTCCTCTCGTCCGACTCGATGCGGCGGTTCCTCGACGACGCCGTAAGCCGCTACGACTTCGTCATCGTCGACACGCCACCCGTCCTCGCCGTGGCCGACCCGGTCGTTCTCGGCAACCTGACGGGAGGCGTCATCCTCTGCGTCCACGGCGGGAAGACGCCGCGGGCCGCGGTCATCCGTGCACGGGACGAACTCCGCCGGAGCAACGTTCGCATCCTCGGCGTCCTCCTCAACGCGCTGAAAGACGAGAGCGGCGACGTCACCTACCGCGAGCGCTATGCCTCCCGGTATTACCAGGATGCGGCGAAGCCACCCAGGACGGCGGAGCCGCCGTCGACGGTCAAGACACGTTAGAAAAAGAGAAGAAGCGGGAGCGGAATGCGACTCCTCGTCACCGGCCATCTGGGCTACATCGGCACGGTCCTGGTGCCGATGCTCTGGCCGAGGGGCACGAAGTCGTCGGTCTCGACAGCGACCTTTTCGAGCGGTGTACGTTCGGGGATCCGCCGGATCCCATTCCGGACATCCGCAAGGATCTACGGGACATCGAGCCCGCCGACGTTCGCGGCTTCGACGCGGTCATCCACCTTGCCGCCCTCTCCAACGACCCGCTCGGGAACCTCGACCCCGAACTGACCTACGAGATCAACCACAAGGCCTCGGTTCGCCTGGCCGAGCTTTGCAAGGAGGCGAAGGTCCCCCGTTTCCTCTTTTCGTCCTCTTGCAGCCTGTACGGAGCGGCCGGCGAGAGTCCCGTGGACGAGCAGGCACCGTTCAATCCGCTGACTCCTTACGGACACTCCAAGGTCCTCGTCGAGCGGGACGTCTCCCGGCTGGCCGATTCGGGCTTCAGCCCGGTCTTTCTCCGAAACGCGACGGCCTACGGCGTCTCACCGCGGCACCGGTTCGACATCGTGCTGAACAATCTGGTCGCGTGGGCGTTCACGACGGGCCGCGTCCACATCAAGAGCGACGGCACGCCCTGGCGCCCGATCGTGCACATCGAGGACATCTCGCGGGCTTTTCTCGCGGTCCTCGCGGCGCCCCGCGAGGTCATCCACAACGAAGCCTTCAACGTCGGGCAGGACGGCGAGAACCATCAGGTCCGTGATCTGGCCGACATCGTCCGTCAGGTCGTGCCGGGGTGCACGATCGAATACGCCGCAGACGCCGGCCCCGACAAGCGGAGCTATCGGGTCGACTTCCGCAAGATCTCGAGGCGCCTCCCCGCGTTCAAGCCCGAATGGAATGCCCGGCGGGGGGCGCTCCAGCTCTTCGAGGCGTATCGCCGAACCGGGGTTCGGCTCGACGAGTTCGAAGGCCCGCGATACCGCCGGATCGACCATGTTCAGGAACTCATCCGATCCGGCGTTCTCGGTCGCGACCTCCGGAGAATGAGCCGGACCGCCGGAGCCGCGGCGGCGTCCGGGCGGAGCGAATGACGTCGGAAACGGGCGCGACACCTGGCCCTCGTGCGCGCTGCCGGTTCTGCCGGGCGCCGCTGACTCAGACCTTCGCCGACCTCGGGATGTCTCCCTTGTGCGAAAGCTACCTGACCGCCGATCAGCTCGACCGGATGGAGCCGTTCTTCCCGCTTCATGCCTGGGTCTGCTCGCGATGTTTCCTCGTCCAGCTCGGAGAGTTCGTTTCCCCGGAAGCCATCTTCACCGAGTACGCGTACTTCTCCTCCTACTCCGAGTCCTGGGTGCGCCACGCGAAGGCGTACGCCGACCGGATGACAGAGCTGCTGCAGCTCGGATCGGGCAGCCGGGTCGTCGAGGTCGCCAGCAACGACGGATACCTGCTGCAGCACTTCGTGGCGAAAGGAATTCCCGTCCAGGGAATCGAGCCGGCGCGGAACGTGGCGGCGCGTGCGGTCGAACGGGGAATTCCCACCCTCGAGCGATTCTTCGGACCGGACCTGGCGCGCGAGCTGGCGTTCGAGGGGCGGCAGGCCGACCTCATCGTCGGCAACAACGTCCTGGCCCACGTTCCCGACCTGAACGGCTTCGTCGACGGTCTTCGCATCCTCCTGAAGTCGCGCGGCACGATCACGATGGAGTTCCCTCACCTCTGGCGCCTGATGGACGAGAACCAGTTCGACACGATCTACCACGAACACTTCTCGTATCTCTCCTTTCTCGTCGCAGAACGGATCTTCGCGGCGCATGGACTGACGGTGTTCGACGTCGAGGAGCTGCCGACGCACGGGGGCTCGCTGCGAGTTTACGTTCGGCATGCCGGGGATTCCTCGCGGCCGGTTTCGGCGGCCGCAGACGCCCTGAGAATCCGCGAAAAGAGCGCGGGATTCGAGAGCCTCGATCGATATGGCGGGTTCATGCCGAGGGTCACCGAGACGAAGCGGCGCCTGCTGCGATTCCTCATCGCCGCGAAGGAAGAGGGAAAGTCGATGGCGGCGTACGGGGCTCCGGGGAAGGGAAACACCCTGCTCAACTACTGCGGCATACGGACGGATTTCCTGGACTACGCCGTCGACCGGAATCCCTTCAAGCAGGGCAAGTTCCTGCCAGGCACGCACATCCCGGTCTTTCCCGTCGAAAAGCTGGACGAGACCCGGCCGGATTACGTGCTCATACTTCCCTGGAACCTGAAGGACGAGATCGTCGGACAGATGGCGCGGGTGCGAGACTGGGGCGGACGTTTCGTCGTCCCGATTCCCCGGGTGGAAACGATCGCATGATCTTCCAGCCACTCGAAGTCTCCGGGGCCTTCCTGATCGAACCGGAACCAATCCCGGACGAGCGCGGCTTTTTCGCGAGGCTCTGGTGCCAGCGTGACCTCGAAGAGCGCGGCCTTCCGGGGCGAATCGCCCAGTGCAGCCAGTCGTTCAACACGAGGAAGGGAACGCTGCGGGGCCTGCACTATCAGCTTGCGCCGCATGCGGAAGTGAAAGTCGTCCGCTGCACGAGGGGGGCGATCTACGACGTCATTCTCGATCTTCGGCCCGCCTCCCCGACCTTCAGGAAACATGCGGCGACGACGCTCTCGGCCGAAAACCGCCGTATGGCCTACGTGCCGGAGGGCTGCGCACACGGATTCCAGACGCTCGAAGACGGCACCGAGGTCTTTTACCTGATCTCCGAGTTCTTCCGGCCCGACCACGCGCGCGGCGTCAGGTGGAACGATCCGGCCTTCGGAATCCCCTGGCCACCGGGGGAAAAGATCCTGAACGAGCGCGATCGAAGCTATCCCGACTTCAGTCCTGTAGATGCCGCGAAGCCAGATGGACGCTGGATTCTTTCCGAACCCCGTTCCCGAGAACCTCGGCGCCGAGATGTACCGATTGATCGCGGAGCTGTATCCGATCTGCCGCAGCATCACGGGCGACGGATTCCGCGAAACCCTGAGGCGCCTCGGCCGGCTCGTGCCCCTGACCATTCGCGAGGTGCCGACAGGCACGCGGGTCTTCGATTGGATCGTGCCGAGGGAGTGGAACATTCGCGACGCCTACGTCAAGGACAGGACGGGCCGCCGCGTCATCGATTTCCGGGCGTCCAACCTCCACGTCGTCAACTACAGCGTCCCGATCCGCGCGACGTTGACGCGCGCGGAGCTACAGGAGCATCTCTTCACGCTCCCGGACCACCCGGAATGGATCCCGTATCGGACGACCTACTACAAGGAATCGTGGGGCTTCTGCCTGAGCCACAACCAGCTCCTCCAGATGAAGGACGACACCTACGAGGTCCTCATCGACTCGTCGCTCGAAGACGGCCACCTGACCTACGGCGAGATCTTCCTGGAAGGCACGACCGAAGAAGAAGTCCTGATCACGTGCCACGCCTGTCACCCCTCGCTCTGCAACGACAATCTCTCCGGGATGGCCGTGGCGACCTTTCTGGCCCGGGCCCTCGGCGAGAGGCGCCTCCGTTTTTCCTACCGGTTTCTCTTCATTCCGGGAACGATCGGATCGATCACGTGGCTCGCCCTCAACGAAGGACAAGATCCATCGCATCCGGCATGGCCTCGTTCTGGCGCTCCTGGGCGACGCGGGCCCGTTCACCTACAAGCGGTCCCGGCGCGGCGATGCCGAGATCGACCGTGTCGCCGCCTACGTCCTGGGAGGCCTGCCTGGCGGGAACCGCGTTCGCGACTTCACGCCCTACGGTTACGACGAACGTCAGTTCTGCTCGCCGGGCTTCAATCTGCCCGTCGGCACCCTCATGAGGACGCCAAACGGAGAGTATCCCGAGTATCACACGTCGGCGGACAACCTCGACTTCGTGAAGCCGGGCCGGCTCGCCGGGTCGTACGCGACTCTGCCTGGCCATCATCGACGTTCTGGAAAAAAACCGGAGATACATGAACCTCAACCCGAAAGGCGAGCCCCAGCTCGGGAAGCGCGGCCTCTACCGCTCCATGGGGGGTCGACGCGACGGCGCCGGAGTCCGAGATGGCCCTTCTGTGGGTCCTCAACCAGTCGGACGGCCGCAGCACTCTTCTCGATATCGCGGAACGCTCCCGGCTTTCCTTCGACGCGGTTCGATCGGCAGCCGACGCTCTGCGGGAGAGCGGTCTTCTCGAGGCATGCGAGAAACAATGAATATCGGATCCTTCAGGACCCCGAGATTTTGCGCGATACTTCCCGTGATCACGGAGTGAAGTCATGAAAGTCGTTCTCTTCTGCGGCGGCCTCGGCATGAGACTGAAGGAGTTCTCGGAAAGCATTCCGAAGCCTCTCGTCACGATCGGCCTCCGGCCCCTGCTGTGGCACGTGATGAAGTACTACGCCTTCCACGGGCACAAGGACTTCATCCTCTGTCTCGGCTACCGCGCCGACCTGATCAAGGACTATTTCCTCAAGTACGACGAGTGCCTTTCGAACGACTTCATCCTTTCCGGAGACGGCGGCGGCGTTCAGCTCCTCGACCGCGATATCAACGACTGGAAGATCACCTTCGTCGACACCGGCCTGAATTCGAACGTCGGCCAGCGCCTCAAAGCCGTCGAAAAGCATCTCGCGGGCGAAGACGTGTTTCTCGCGAACTATGCGGACGGGCTGACCGACTTCCCGCTACCGCGACTGATCGAGCACTTCGAGAAGTCGGGCAGCGTGGCGAGCTTCCTCGGCGTCCGCCCGAGCCAGACCTTCCATGTCGTGACGATGGCCGACGACCACCGTGTCACCGCCATCCAGGACGTGACCCGGGCGGGCCTCTGGGTCAACGGAGGATTCTTCGTGATGCGTCGGTCCATCTTCGACTACATCGGGCCCGGCGAGGAGCTGATTCACGAGCCCTTCCAGAGGTTGATCGACGAAGAAAAGCTGACCGCCCACCGATACGACGGCTTCTTCGTCGCCATGGACACTTTCAAAGACAAGCAGATTCTCGACGAGCTGTACTCCCGGGGCGACGCGCCCTGGGAGGTCTGGAAGACGGCCGGAAGGTAGTCGACCCGCGAGATGATGCCGTTCCAGCTTGCCCGGAGCCGCCGCGCCGCCTTTCGCATCCTCTGTCTCGGCGCCCACAGCGACGACATCGAGATCGGCTGCGGGGGGACGCTTCTCCGTCTGCTGGAGACGTACACGAACGTCACCTGCCACTGGGTCGTTTTCACCGCAGAGGGGCCACGGACCCGGGAGGCGCGAACCGGGGCACGACGGTTCCTGCGCGGAGCCGCCGGCTCGAAGCGTGACGCTCCACGCGTTTCGAAACGGCTTCTTCCCGTCCCAGGCGGCCGAAATCAAGTCGTCCTTCGAGGAGATCAGGACCGTCGTCTCGCCTGACCTCATCTTCACGCAATTACCGCGCCGATCTTCACCAGGACCATCGAACGGTCGCCGAGCTGACCTGGAACACGTTCCGTGATCACACGATCCTCGAGTACGAGGTTCCGAAGTACGACGGCGATCTCGGTACACCCAATGTCTTCTTTCACCTCGACGGCCGGACGGCGCGCCGGAAGGTCCGGCTCCTCATGCAGACGTTCGCCACCCAGAGTGGCAAGGACTGGTTCACCGAAGACACGTTTCTGGCGCTCATGAGACTTCGAGGAATGGAATGCCGCGCACCGGAACGATTTGCCGAGGCCTTCTACTGTCGGAAGGCAGTTCTGTAGGAAGGGCGAGTACCCGAATGCGAGAGGGCGCCGCGGACTCTCATGTCCTGGGTCTCCGGGCCGGCGATCTCGTCGAGGTGCGCAGCCGAGCCGAAATCCTCGCCACGCTCGATCGGGAAGCTCGCCTTGACGCTCTTCCTTTCATGCCCGAGATGTTCCAGTACTGCGGCAGGCGTATCGCGTCTTCAAGCGGGCAGACAAGACTTGCGACACGATCGACTACACGGGAATGCGACGGCTTTTCCACACGGTCCATCTGGAAGGTCTTCGCTGTGACGGCCTGGCCCATGGAGGCTGCCAGGCTCTCTGTCTTCATCTTCTGGAAGGAGGCCTGGGTGAGGCGGGTCTCGCCGCCGTCGGAGGCCCAATCCAGCGTGACGCCATCGCCGGGACCGCCGCCGCCGTCCACCCTGCTTCCTGCGGAAGCATGCACCGAGGAAGAGGTCCTCGCGGCAACCCGGGCGCGTCCCGCCGCCAGCCCGCCTTCCGAAGAGCGATTCTCCTGCCAGGCCACCGAGCTTCTCCGCGCGACCTCTCCCCTTGCGTGGTGGGACATCCGCCAATACGCGCGCGACGTCCGCTCCGGCAATATCCGCGTCCGGAACCTCGCCCGCGGCCTCGCTCTCGGGGTCTTCAATACCCTTCAGCGGCGCCGCGGCGGAACGACCTACCCTTACATCAGGAAAGGAACCAGCCTCAAGACCCCGTCAGCCACCCTCAACCTCCGACCGGGAGAATGGGTTCGCGTCAAGCCATTGGAAGAAATTGAAAAGACCCTCAACAGGCACCGCCGCAATCGAGGCCTTCTCTTCGACATCGAGGAAGTCCGCTACTGCGGGATGACCTTCCGGGTCCTCGCGCGTGTCGACCGCATCATCGACGAGAAGACAGGTGCAATGCTCTCCCTCGCCAACGATTGCATCATTCTCGAGGGAGTTACGTGTATCGGCGACCTGAGCGTCACGCCACCGCGCCTCTTTTGTCCCCGCAGCATCTATCCCTTCTGGCGGGAGATCTGGCTGGAGCGCGTCGAGTGACCTCCGGCACATCTCCCCTCGTCAGCGTCGTGACTCCCGTCTACAACGGCGAGCCCTACCTTCGAGAGTGCATCGAGAGCGTCCTGGCGCAGACCTATCCGAACTGGGACCACACGATCGTCAACAACTGCAGCGAGGACCGGACGCGCGAGATCGCCGAGCAGTACGCCGCACGAGACCCGCGGATCCGCGTCCACAACAACGACGTGTTCGTTTCGTGCGAAGCCAACCACAACATCGCCGTCCGCCAGATTTCACCCGAAAGCAAGTACTGCAAAATCGTCGCCGCCGACGACTGGCTTTACCCTGGGTGCCTCTCCCGCATGGTCGACCTCGCCCAGCAAAACCCTACCGTCGGCATCGTGTCCTCCTTCGGAGTACGAGGAGAGATGAACGCGGTCATCCCCGCTCAGATGCCCTACACGGACTCTTTGATTCCCGGCCGGGAAATCTGCCGGGCGACCCTTCTGGGGGGACCGTATCTATTTGGCCAGCCAACCTCTGTCCTTTATCGCGCCGATCTCATCCGTTGCCACGATCCCTTCTTCAATGAGTCCAACATTCACGCGGACGCAGAAGTATGCTTCGAACTTCTTCGTTACTGCGACTTCGGCTTTGTTCACGAAGTCCTGACATACATTCGCATGAGTGAGAAGTCTCTTTCCAGTTTTTCCGACAGGATCAACACGTACCTCGCCGGAAACCTCTATCTACTGCTGAAGTATGGTCCGATCTATCTCACGAGAGACGAGATGCAAGAGCGGATCAAAGTGAAGCTGAGGAATTACTACGCGTTTCTCGCAGAGAGCGTTCTTGGCGGACTGGACATGGAACTGTGGAGATTTCATTCCAGCAAATTGCGCGATATGGGACTTCCACTACGCTATTCCCGTCTCTTCGCTGTCGTAGCGCGCCGCATGCTTCGTCGGACGCTGAAACGCAAGGTAGCCGTTTAGGGACTCGCCATGGAAGGCCCGGCAGCGTCCGCCGTGGTAGCCGGCCCGCATCAAGCGCCCCAGGCTGCGAAGCGGTCGTTCAGGGCTCGGCTGGACACCAGAGGGCGTCGGAAAAAGTGATGCTGCGCGGTTCCTTGCAGCGCAGGGAGCTCGCGACGCGAAACGCGATACCGGCCCCGGCGAGGCGGAAACGGACGGCCTCGCAGTACTTGACACGCAGTTCAATCCCGCCCGACACGGCTGCAAGCGCTTGCAGCTCTGCGCGCACCCGCCTCTCGCGCCTGACGCTCTGGCGGAGGTTGACCGAAGCAACGGCGGCGGCATTCAAGGCAAGGAGAGCAACCAGCAGCACGCTGAGGGCGGAGACCAGCCGCGTGCGTTTCTGGACCGGCACCAGCAAGAGGACGAAAGGAATCAACCAGACCTGTGGCGAAAGACGAGCCCACCATGCCTCCGGGTTCACCAGTACGGAGGTCGCCACCCCTGCCGCGCCGAGCAACCAGGGAGTCAAGACGCGCAGAGCACGGGCGCTTGTCGAGGCCAGGCAGGCCAGGACGAAAAGCACTCCGCCAAGTCGCAACCGCGCTAAAGAGCGGACCGAAGCCGCCCAAGCGTACGTCGGGCGCCTTGAACACCGACAGCTCCTCCTCAGAAATGAAGAAAGGAAGCTTGAGTCGGGCTTCGACGACACCGTGTACCTTACCGGCCTCGTCGGGAATCCAGATCCCATTCGAGGATGTGCTGAACACCGACGCCGCCAGCTTTTCAAAGCGGTTCATCCTCTCAAAACCCTGCGGCAAAAAGGGCTTGAAATCCAAGGCACCCACGCCGGCCATTGGGTAAAAGGGATGGCCGCTCGAAACGGTGTTCGTGACGTAGGGGTGCCATCCGACGAACGTAGCCACGATAAAGGTAGCGGCCGCTACCGGGAAAAGCGTCCACGGCCTTCCGGCGACCATGCACGAAAAACAGCAGAAAGCACGCGACCAACGCGATCACAAAGGTATACACCAAGCCGGTGAATTTCACATTGACGGCAAGAATGACAGCCGCAGAGAACGCCGCAATGGTAGCGACATTCGGCCGGTGTACGGCGAGCGCTCCGAGTGCAACGAGCAACGTCAGCACGGAGGCAAGTTGCCCATCCACGTAAAAGCTAAAAGCCTGGCAAGTGGTGACCGGATTGAGCGCCACGAGCGACCGCAGTGAATGCGGCGCGGAATTGCGTCCATTGAGTAAACGCGTCGAAGGCGGCAAAAGCGCTCAACGCTGCGGCCACGGCGAGAACCAGGTTGAAGGCTTTTGCTTGCTCCCACGTGGCGCCAGCATTAACGAGGGCCGCGGCCAGATACCAGGGTCCCTTGGCGAAATGGTCGATGTGAAGCTCGGCCGTGCTTCCGTCGCCCTTTTCGGAGTAACCTACGAGGAGCGCTGTTTCTGCGATGTCGCCTTCGATGGGACCTCTCAGGGGATTCCAGCCCTTTGACAGCGCCATGACTGGCCGGCTGGTGATACCACTGCCCGTCATACGACGTGTCGTGGAAGAGTCCGCTCAGGGCGACCGAGGAAGCGACGACGATCGCCGCGAACGTGAATGCGATGGCTGCATGCCTTCGCCATGCGATGCGATTCGAGACGCGGCTGACGAGGATTGTGCCTGCCCCACCCGTGAGGACCGCCAGCGGGAGCGTCCACCTTGAAATCGGGAGACCGAAGTTGAAGCCGGCGATCACGATGACCTCGATGGCTACGGCCAGGAACAAGAGATTCGTCGCCACGAGGAGTGCGCCGCTGGCCAGGCGGTCGTGGAATGGCTCTACCCCTGGTCGCTCGATCGCCGGCGTACCGGCACCTGTGAGATCCAGTCGAGTCATCTTCACGTTGGCTGGGACGGGTGTTTCGCCAACTTCGTCCGGCGGATCACGCCTTTTCGCCATTCCGACCACCGCAACTCAGATGCCGATTTATCACGTCAAGAAAGTCGTCCACCAGACTTGCGAATTGAATCGCTGGCCGCTTCGAATGCAGCAGCGCCGCGTCCGAATACCGACGATACGACGCGTCGTCATCCCAGAGCGTCGACAACGCGGCCAGCCATTCGCTCAGCGGCGCATCAACGTCGACGAGTAGTCCGCCCGGCCCCACCGATTCCGGTAAGCCTCCCGTCCTGCTCGCAAGCACAGGCACGCCGCTGACCTGCGCCTCGGTGCAGACGCGTCCCCATCCTTCCTCGATCTTGCTAGGCGCCAACAGAATCTTCGCAATCCCATAGATGTCTCTCATGTTCGGCACGCGGCGGCGCACCGTGATATTCCTCGCTCCTTGGGCGCGCAGCTTTATCGAGTCAAACGCGGCCGATCCCAAAGGCCAGGACTCAACGAACTCAAATGGAATATCGGGTCGTGCTTCGGCCAGCTGGAAGGCGAGCTCCAGACCTTTTTCAGGTATGAGTCCGACGAACACCGCCTTCCGCCTGCTGGTTGCTGTTTTGTATTGCCTGGCATCTACAAAAGGCGGGATGACGTAAGGTTTCACGCCGTACACTTCCATAAAGCGCGACGCCGTGAAATGGGAATTGGCTATACAGAGGAGCAGTGGATGCGGGTAAAACGGGCGTCCAAACTTCTTAAAAGACACGTCATGAAGGTATAAGACGGTTGGCATTTTCGCGCTCAGAAAGGCGTCGACCAGGGTCATCGGCTTGCCAGCGTGGACGACGGTGAGCGTGGGGCGAAAACGCTCTATCACTTCATGCACTGCACGAGGTGGCTCCCATCCTCTATAGACGGCATAGCCCATCAATGTGTCACTTGGGAATTGAGTGGCTGGAAACAGATTTCGGCGGAGCCGATTATACAGGCCAAGATAGCCTTTTGGACTGAGTTTAGCCAACGCGGCGACAGCGACGCCACGGTGCTGCAAAGCCATGCACAAGTCATGTGTCGCAGACTCGGCGCCGCCTGCGCGTTGCGGGGGATAGGTGTTGTTCGTTGCGGAAAGGATCCGCATTAGCGCCGCCGTGGACCGAGCGGCGTTTGTGCTGGAACCTGGGGGCGCTCCGGCGTCATCTGATCATTATAAGCAGTGGGGCTCGGGTCCGGCACCCGTTCGCAGGTGACAACAGCCAGGCTGTAAAGACGGGTTAGTATGTTGAACAGGAGGGGATGAAGCACCGAGAAGATCCGGATATGACGGGATCGAGCGGCACGACCCTGCTGATGCTAGTCTAGGAGGAGTCGACGATGGAAAGGCCTTGATCGTAGAGTGTGCGCACTGACGGTTCGGTCGAATGAGGTGTCTTCGAACAAGCGGAAGGCAAGGAGACTGGTCGGGTGAGCGCGATCGCGATCCGGGTGAAGGGTGTCGGGAAGGAGTATCGGCTCCGACATGGACGTACGCCCTACAGGACGGCGAGAGAGGCGATCGTCAGAGCGTTTTCCGCGCCGTTCCTGCGCTCTCGCGCGGCCTTTGCATTCCGACGAGAAGACGACGCCGAGCGCTTCTGGGCCCTGAAGGACGTTTCCTTCGACGTAGCTCCGGGCGAGGCCGTGGGCATCATCGGGCGGAATGGTGCTGGAAAGAGCACGCTTCTGAAGATTCTCTCTCGCATCACCGAACCTTCCGCGGGCGCCGTGGAAATTTTCGGGCGGGTCGGCTCCCTGCTGGAGGTCGGTACTGGTTTTCACCCCGAGCTGACCGGCCGCGAGAACATCTTCCTGAACGGCGCCATTCTCGGTCTAAAACGTGCCGAGATCGTCAGGCAGTTCGACGCGATCGTCGCCTTCGCCGAGACGGAGAAATTTCTCGACACGGCAGTGAAGCACTATTCCAGCGGAATGTACCTTCGTCTCGCGTTCGCCGTTGCCGCTCATCTCGAGCCGGAAATCCTCATCGTCGACGAAGTGCTGGCCGTTGGGGACGCCGCTTTCCAAAAGAAGTGTCTTGGAAAGATGGGACAGGTCGCCAACGAGGGCCGCACTGTCCTCCTGGTCAGCCATAACATGCAGGCGATCACATCGCTTTGCCCGCGCGCCGTCCTGCTCGAAGGGGGGCGGGTCGCCCAGATTGGAGCTTCCGGTGACGTCGTGGCGGCCTATCTTCGACCAGACATCGCGCAACTGGCGGCGGAGCAAAAGGTCTTCCAGGACCCTTCCGAAGCGCCCGGGAACGACAAGATCCGCATTCGTTCCGTCCGGATAGTTCCCCAGGGAGCTTCAAGGAGTGGTGAAATCGAGATTGAGACGCCACTCCGCGTCGAAATCGACTACTGGAACTTACAGGCCGGAGCCATCGTACTCCTCGTTCTCCACGTCTACACCCTGGACGGCACAGCCGTTTTCGAGTCGCTCTCCGTCGACGACCCGACCTGGCAACCTATGCCGCTCCCGGCGGGGCTCTGCCGAAGCGTCTGTCTGATTCCCGGAGACACCTTCAATCAGGGCTCGTATCGCATTCGCGTCGTCTTCATCGACGAGTCAGGCACGGCGATCAACTTCGACTATCCTTCGGCGGCGACCCTTACCGTGCACGACCTCTCGGAACGGCGCATCTCGTGGTACGGCCGCTTTCTCGGTGTCGTCCGCCCTCGTCTTCAATGGAGCACCGTGTCACTTGCCAACAAGGACCTCCCGACGGCCGACCAACTGCCTCCGATCCCGGCGCCCGCCATCGAACCATGATCTGTGCCTTTCGGCTCGTAGCTTGCCGCTTTTCACCCGTTCCGACAGCGGCTCGTTTCATTAATCCGTGCGCTGTCCGCCGTAGCCGTTTACCTTTCTGACCATGCGTGCCGAAGCGGACACTTTGTGCGCTAGTGTATCCATCATCGTCTTGACGCGTAACCGTCTGGAGCATCTCCTATCCACGCTAACGTCGATTCTCGCCTCGGAAGTACCTCACGGTATTTCCTGTCAGCTCTTGATCGTCGACAATGACCCTGGTGCCTCGGCGCGTGGGTTAGTTGATTCTCTCGACTCGCCTTCCTTTCATCTTTCTTACCTCCACGAACCCCGCCCCGGAAAATCGCACGCGTGTAACTCAGCGTTGCGGCACGCTACAGGCTCGATTCTCCTCTTCACGGATGACGATGTTCGCGTCCCCGCCCGCTGGCTCGAAGGCATGATCGCCCCAATTCTCCAGAGTAAAGCCGACGCCGTCCTCGGAGGCATTGAGCTCGCCGAGGAGCTTCAACGACCCTGGATGACGGCACGCCACCGCTCGGTTCTGGCAGCCACCGAGCGCTTGAACCCTCGCGATCCGCGCGCACTTATCGGCGCGAACATGGCGGTTTCGCGGCGCGTGTTCGAAAGAATACAGGCGTTTGACGTAGAGCTGGGACCTGGCGCTTTGGGATTCGGCGAGGATAGCCTTCTCGCCGAGCAGGCAATGGTCGCAGGCTTTCGAATCGCCGCCGCGTTTGATGTCGTTGTCAAGCATCACTTCGGAGCCGACAGGCTCACACGACGCGCCCTCCTGAATTATGCGAGGAAGAAAGGTCAGTCGACTGCCTACATCGACTATCATTGGAGGCACGAAGCGCTCTCGTTTCCCGTCCTACGAGAGGTCGTCGCTCTTTCACGGCTCGTTCTTTGGCGGCTGTCTCACATAGCCGCACTTCGCTCGGACGAGGGTTTGTCGGAGGCGGAAATGTTGCTCGTGAGAAGTTACCACCGGTTTCGTCACTTCCGGAAGCTCACCGGGACTAGGCGCCACTATGAGCGATTCGGACTCGAGAAGCTCAATGGCATCGGTGTATCGTGACTCATTCCCGGCACGAATCGGGCGTGGGGAACCGCTCTGCGGACGCACTACTCTTTGCATGAAACGAGACGACGAACAGGAGGGGGTGTTCGTGGGACTTCTCGCCCTGCAAAGGCGTAGGCTTCAGTGGTGACGGTGAGGTCCTCGACCATCGAGAGGAATTCGAGCACCGTCATCGACTCAGTGCGAAAAGCCGGGCCGACCGTTACGCTGATCCTCGGCCTCATCGCATTCGGTGTTCTTGCTGCCGGTTTGCTGGATTCAGCAATCAAGGTGGCAGAGTTTACAAGGCCTTTCAAGGTCGTCCCGACGTCTCCTGTCGGCGACGTACCCGCCAAGTTTCGCACCCCTGCGGGCGGACCGGGTTTCGTTGCTTTCCCGCTGGTCACCTCTCCCGATCGTCGCTATCTTCAGGATCAGGGCGGTCAGCCGTTTCCGGTTTTGGGCCGTACGGCATGGAACCTGGTGAAGCTGGGTGTGTCGAACTATCAGACGTTTCTCAATGACACGGCGGCGAAGGGCTTCAACGCCGTCGAAGTGAACGTCATCGATTGTGACAGCGGCTCGAATAACCGAGGCTATGCGGGAAACGGGGCGCTTCCGTTCCTGAAGCGGCTCGACGGAGGGGCCTGGACGGGTTCCTTCAGCTACACGAACGTCAACAGCGAGGCCCCGGACCTCACGACACCGAACGAAAGTTACTGGACGCACATAGACGGCCTGCTGAGCTATGCCCGTTCGAAGGGGATTCTGGTCTTCCTGTTTCCGGCCTACGTCGGCTATCAAGGCAAGCTGACGGCGGGCTGGATGCAGGTCATGGTGGCCAACGGCTCGACGAAGATGACGAGCTACGGCGCATGGATCGCCAATCGCTACAAGACCTACCCGAACATCGTCTGGATGCTCGGGGGCGACTATGGCACGGCGCCGGACGCGTTCGGTGCCGGAGAGGTGGCCATCGAGCGGGCCCTCCTTTCCGGGATGAAGAGCGTCCCGGGCCAGCAGAGCACGCAGATTTCCGCCCTGTGGTCTGGGGATTCGATCTACACGACGATTTCGGACGCCACGCTCAAGGCCGCCGGGACGCTTCAGGGCGCGTACACATGGAACTCCGTCTCGACGTGGAGCCGGAGCGCCTACGCCGCCACTCCGGCCATGCCCGCCTATCTCGCCGAAGGCCCCTATGACGAGGAGGGGCCGGACGGCACGAACATGAACCCTGGCGCGACGCAGCCATGCCGTCGCTTCCAGTGGTGGGGCTGGCTTTCGAGCATCGGCGGCTACATTGCCGGGAATGGCTACATCTGGCGGTTCAACGCGACGGGATTCGCGTCGCCGTGGAACACCCACCTGAACACCCAGACGACTCAGGACAACGCCCGGCTCAACGCCTTCATCACATCGATCGCGTGGCAGACGCTCGTCCCGTCCGGGCTGGGGGGGATGGGAACGCTCGTCACGGCCGGGGGCTCGACGCCGGCCTCGGCCGACTACGTCGCGGCGGCGGCGAACCCGGCCGGCACGCTCCTCGTCGCCTATGTCCCGCCCGCCCACTCGGGGAACATCACGGTCGACATGACGAAGATGAGCAGCGCGGCACGTGCCCGGTGGTTCAACCCGGCGACGGCGGCCTACACGCTGATCAGCTCGAGCATCGTCAATACCGGTACCCACACCTTTACGCCGCCCGGCAACAACGGCTCGGGCTACGACGACTGGATCCTGGTCCTGGATTTGTCGGCTGCGACTCCCATTCCCACCCCGACGCCGACACGAACCCCGACACGGACTCCGTCATTCGCCCCCACACCCAGTCCGACACCCGAAAGAACGGCATTCTATACGTTGGTTCCATGCCGCCTGCTCGATACGAGGTGGCCGTCGGGCCCACTCGGCGGCCCGGCACTCAACGCCAACAACCCGCGCACTTTTGCGGTTGCTAACGTCTGTCACGTTCCGCCAACCGCGAGAGCGATCGCCGTCAATATCACGGTCATCGATCCGGCTACGGCCGGGCATTTTCGAATTCACGCAGCGGATCTCCCGCCCTCTACCGCCAGCAACCTGAGCTTCGCCGCGAATCAGCCACGCTCGAACAACAGCGCGCTCCGACTGTCACGCGACGGCCTCGGAAGATTCACCGTGCAGCCGGAACTGCCTTCGGGAACCTCCCACCTGGCCGTGGACGTTTACGGATACTTTCAGTGAATTTGACGCGGGTCAGGGCAGGAGAACGCGCGCCAGGTTCTGAGAACCCTGGTTCTGCACTTTTCTTGTTCTTTGCTGCTCTTGTTGCCCTTTCGAGGGTGTCCCGGCGGCCGTGTGAGTGGGCATCACAACGAATACATTGAATGCGGGCCCGGTGGGTGGACGAGCTTCATAGCCGATGGGTGTGGCCGGCGTCAGCCCCGTCATCGGCAGCGTCACCGTTCCTCCGGCATACGTGCCCGAGACGACCGGAGGCCCGTAGAAGTTCTGCACGTTCCTGATCTCGTAGGCCGCCCCCGGAGCCACGACCCCCGTGAGGTCCACCGCCTGCGTGGCGCTCCCGTCCCAGTTGTACACCACGATCGTCGCCCGCCCCGCCTCGTACGCGTTGGACAGGACCGTCAGCTTGTCCTGTGTCGGTGGGCTCGTCTTCGAATAGTACGTGTTGTTCGGGTAGTCCGCCGCTTTGAATCCATCGAGATCGCCCACGATCGTGTTTGACCTGAGCGAAAACGCAGCTCGACAAAGCGGGTCGGTGGGCGGCGTGTATGCAGAGGAATGGCCCACGTTGACAAAATAGTTGCCGCTGACGGTCATCGCGTTGCAGTTCTTGGAAAAGTACCCGACCGCGGTCGGGCTGCCCCAAGAGTAGTTTCCCGTCACCTGCGTGCCGCTGATCGAGAACCCGGACAATCCTCCAATCAGAGTAACCCCCAGAAACCATACATTCTCTTCGACGGTCGAGTTCACGAACCCCGCCGCCGAAGAGCCGTAGGCGTGCAGGTTGTAGCTGAAGCCGTTGAACAGGACGTTGTGCTTGATCAGCTTCGAGCCGCCTTCGTAGTTCTGCACATAGATCCCGTGCCCGTGCCCCCGGTCCGGTGCCGTCCAACCGTTGAAGTAGATGATGTTCCCGTATAGCTCGACGTCCTTTGCGGCCGGCCCACAGGAGATCCCCTGACCCGTGTCGTGGACGACGACGTTGATGATCTTCGTTCCCGCCGCGGTGATGAAGATGCCGTATCCGCGAGCGTCTATCGGGTGTGAGCCCGAAACCGGATTCGACCGCTCCGGGTTCGAGTTCATCACCTCGAAGCCCCAGAACCATGTGAACGCCCCATCCTGGACCGCCAGAACGGGCTTCCCGTCCCCTCGGACCGCCGGGTTCACGTTCCCGTCCAGCGTCGCCCGCTCCCCTGGATACTGTCGCACCACGATCGGTGCTCTGGCCGTCCCCTTCAGATGGCTCGTGAAGTTCCCCGTGTACGTCCCCCCGCGCAGCCAGATCGTGTCGCCGGGCTTGACCCCTCCTGGGTGGGAAAGCGCCTTGGCCAGGCTCCACGGTGATTTCTGGCTTCCATTACCTCCGTCGGTTCCCGTCGGGGAAACGAAGAACTCGGCCGCGGCAAGAGGGTGGCCAACCAGAAGGAGCCCGAGAACAACGATCGCTAGCCGCATTCGCGTGATCTGAATGCCCTCAGTTCGGCGGCGAGGGGACGAAACTGCCGTCGTTCGTTCGGTCGCTGGAGGCCGTCGCGCCATCGATCACGACGCCGTATACCACGAGGCGGTCGGCCCCCGTCGATCCGACCAGCCGCACGTATCCATTCGACACACCGAATCCGGCGAGCACGCGCTGAAACTGGATCCAGCCACGCGACGGTACGACGAAGGGATCGAGCTGTCCGGCCAGGTGCCCCGTGTCTCCGTCGTAGACCTCGAGGCGGCACGTCACCGGCTCGCCGGCGTCGCCGGCCGAGGCGATGGCCAGATTCGAGCGGGAGGTTTCGTCTTGCCGCAAACCGTAGACCCAGGCATCGCCGGCCGCCGCGCGTGAAACGGGCACGCCGCCGTAGAAGAGCCCGTAGCGTCCCCCGTGCGGAGCCGGCGAGGCCGTCAGGGCGCCGACATACCCTTGCGCCGGATTGCCGTCGCGTGAGAACAGCACCCCAACCGCTCCTGCATGGCTTGCCCCGCCGCGCGGCCCGATATTCAGTCCCCGTTGGCGAAGGAAGTCGATCGCCGCAGGAATCAGTCGTTGCTCGAATGGGCCGAGCGCTACGTCCGTTCTGAATGGCTCACCATCCGCCGGAGATGCCAGGGACTCGACGTAGCTCAGGCTCGCAGTCACCGGCTGATCCTCGGGATTCGCCAAAACGAGATCGCTATCAAACGTCCCGCTTTCGACGATGACAGGCAGAACCTGTTCTTCGGGAGACGTCTCGTAATGAACCGGCGCAATGAAAGCGCCGTCGTTCGTCAGGTTGTCGTTGACGACTCCATAGGCGAAAAAGCGTCCCGTCCCGGATTTCCGTTCCACGGCGACGAAACCGTTGTCAAAACCAGCCGCCGCGAGCGGCGACCTGACCTGGATCCACTCGCCTGGCCCCAAAGTAACCGGGGCCAACGTCGCCGTCATCCCGTCACCCGCTCCCGAGAAGACGGTCACGTCAAGCGTCAGGCTCCCCGATGAGGCCAGATTCACGAGCGCGAGGTTGGAGCGTTCTCGCTCACTCTCTCTCAGACCAAACACCATGGCCCTGCTGTCGAAGCCGTCGTTCGGCCGCACCGACGGCAAGGTCGTACTCGCGCGCCCCGGCCCCGAAGGAAAGGTGATCCGCGCGGCCGCGTAGCTCGCCTCCGGACTCGAGAGTCCGGCAAAGGTCACGCTCAGGGAGCCGCCCTGATTCCCGCTTCCAAGGGGCAGCCCGCGTCCTCTCAGAAACGAGATGGCATCCGGTATCACGAGCTGCCTGCCCGGCGGCAGGTCGTCGGTCACGGTCCCGCCGTCTGCGGGGAACTGCGGAGACGCCGTATAGGTCAGCGAGAGCGACGCCGGAGTCACGCCACGGTTGGCAAGAGTGACCTCGGTCGAGAAGTGCGCGCCTTTCTGGACAGAGACGTCCAGGACGACGGGGAGCACCCGATTCTCGACGAACGTCCCGCCGGCGGGCAGGACAACGAATACATTGAATGCGGGCCCGGTGGGTGGACGAGCTTCATAGCCGATGGGTGTGGCCGGCGTCAGCCCCGTCATCGGCAGCGTCACCGTTCCTCCGGCATACGTGCCCGAGACGACCGGAGGCCCGTAGAAGTTCTGCACGTTCCTGATCTCGTAGGCCGCCCCCGGAGCCACGACCCCCGTGAGGTCCACCGCCTGCGTGGCGCTCCCGTCCCAGTTGTACACCACGATCGTCGCCCGCCCCGCCTCGTACGCGTTGGACAGGACCGTCAGCTTGTCCTGTGTCGGTGGGCTCGTCTTCGAATAGTACGTGTTGTTCGGGTAGTCCGCCGCTTTGAATCCATCGAGATCGCCCACGATCGTGTTTGACGTGAGCGAAAACGCAGCTCGACAAAGCGGGTCGGTGGGCGGCGTGTATGCAGAGGAATGGCCCACGTTGACAAAATAGTTGCCGCTGACGGTCATCGCGTTGCAGTTCTTGGAAAAGTACCCGACCGCGGTCGGGCTGCCCCAAGAGTAGTTTCCCGTCACCTGCGTGCCGCTGATCGAGAACCCGGACAATCCTCCAATCAGAGTAACCCCCAGAAACCATACATTCTCTTCGACGGTCGAGTTCACGAACCCCGCCGCCGAAGAGCCGTAGGCGTGCAGGTTGTAGCTGAAGCCGTTGAACAGGACGTTGTGCTTGATCAGCTTCGAGCCGCCTTCGTAGTTCTGCACATAGATCCCGTGCCCGTGCCCCCGGTCCGGTGCCGTCCAACCGTTGAAGTAGATGATGTTCCCGTATAGCTCGACGTCCTTTGCGGCCGGCCCACAGGAGATCCCCTGACCCGTGTCGTGGACGACGACGTTGATGATTTTCGTTCCCGCCGCGGTGATGAAGATGCCGTATCCGCGGGCGTCTATCGGGTGTGAGCCCGAAACCGGATTCGACCGCTCCGGGTTCGAGTTCATCACCTCGAAGCCCCAGAACCATGTGTAACGCCCCATCCTGGACCGCCAGAACGGGCTTCCCGTCCCCTCGGACCGCCGGGTTCACGTTCCCGTCCAGCGTCGCCCGCTCCCCTGGATACTGTCGCACCACGATCGGTGCTCTGGCCGTTCCCTTCAGATGGCTCGTGAAGTTCCCCGTGTACGTCCCCCCGCGCAGCCAGATCGTGTCGCCGGGCTGGACCGCCGCCGACTGCGCCAGCGCCGTCTCCAGAGCCCACGGATTCGAAATCGTCCCGGTGCCGGGCGCGGTGCTCGTCGTACCTGTCGGGGACGCATAGAAGTCGATCGCCGCCAGGCGAGGAGTCGCGCTCAGAAGGACGACGATCGCCGCGAATTCAAGGAGACTCCGCCGCACCGGATCATCATAGCGAATGCCGCGTGATCGGGCGATGGCGGGAAACAGCAGCCTTTTTCGCCGGCGGCGGCTCGTGCGGCACGCCGGCGGAACGCTATTTGAAGTAGCCGTTGACGTCGACGACGAGGTGAACGCTACCCGGCGCGTCGTTCCTCACGCCGATCGTCCCGATGCCATCCGTTGCAAGCACCATCATCGCGTTGTTGGCCCGTGTCCGGCCCGTCCGAAAACTTATCACCGACGTCGGCGGGATCGCGGTGTTCCCCGGGTAGATCCGCAAGTTGCCCGGAGCCAGCGGACCGACGACTGTTACATTGGCCGACACGGTCTTGGCATCCGATGGAATCCCGCACGCCCCTGCCACCGGGAAGACCCGGGTCGCGTTCGCCACCAGCGCCGGTCCCCCCGCCGCCCCGCTCGGGTTCCGCGTGTCGATCACCCGGCACGGGCTCACCGTGAAAAACCCCGCCGGCGCCGAGGACACCGGTGGCGCCGTCACCGTCACCGACCGCGTCGTCGGGTTCGAGCCTCCCGTGTTCGTCGCCGTCAGCGTCACCGTGTAAGCCCCCGCCACCGCATACGTGTGCGTCGCGTTTCGGAGCGTCGACGTTCCGCCGTCCCCGAAGCTCCACTGCCAGCTCGTCGGGTTTCCCGTGGAGGTGTCTGTGAACGTCGCCGCCGAGTTCGTCTGCGGCGTGGCCGGACTGAACGTGAACGACGCCGCGGGCGGTACAGGCGGCCCCAACGACCCGCTCAGGACGACGAAGGTGGCGAAGGCGGGTGCGGTGGACGGAGGAGCCGCAAAGCCGACGGGCGTGGCCGGCGTGAGCCCCGTCATCGGCACCGTCACCGTTCCTCC
This sequence comes from uncultured Acidobacteriota bacterium, assembly GCA_963821435.1. Taxonomy (GTDB): domain Bacteria; phylum Acidobacteriota; class Thermoanaerobaculia; order UBA5066; family UBA5066; genus DAOMFB01. The sequence goes on along the minus strand of CAWGDR010000011.1, from coordinate 90,212 downwards.
GCCATACGTGCCCGAGACGACCGGAGGCCCGTAGAAGTTCTGCGCGTTCCTGATCTCGTACGCCGCGCCCGGACTCACCACCCCCGTCAGGTCCACCGCCTGCGTCGCGCTCCCGTCCCAGTTGTAGACCACCACCGTCGCCCGCCCAGGCTCATACGCGTTCGGCAGAATGAACACCTTGTCCTGGGTCGGCGGGCTCGTCCTCGGGTAGTACGTGTTGTTCGGGTAGCTGCCGCTCAGGTCCCCCACGAACGTGTTCCCCGTGATCGTTTCCCCAGCCCGGCAGCCGCTGCTCCCCGGCGAAAACATCCCGCCACCGAGATTCGTCAGGTAGTTCCCGCTCACCGTCACGCCCGCGCACTCCGTCGTCCCATACCCCATGTTCAGCGCCGCCGACCACGAGAAGTTCCCCGTCACCGACGTCCCACCGATGTCGAACCCGCTCTCCCCTCCCACAAGCGACGGCCCGCGCCACCAGACGTTCCCTTCCACCCGCGAGTTCATGAACCCCGCCGTCGCAGAGCCGTACGCGTGCAGGTTGTAGCTGAGCCCGTCGAACAGGACGTTGTGCTTGATCAGCTTCGAGCCGCCCTCGTAGTTCTGCGTGTAGATCGCATGCCCGTGTCCCCGGTCGGGTGCCGTCCAACCGTTGTAGTAGTCGAGGTTCCCGTATAGCTCGGCATCCACGGCCGAAGAAGAGAACATGAACCCTTGCCCCGTGTCGTGGATGACACAGTTGATGATCTTCGTCCCCGGTCGGAAAACCGAAACACCTCGATTACGCCCGTCCACCGGATTCGACCCTGACGTCGGGTTGTACCGGTTCGGGTTCGAGTTCATCACCTCGAACCCCCAGTACCACGTGTACGCCCCATCCACCCCAAGAACATACTGGTCGGTCCCGAGAACCAAAGGGTTCACGTTCCCGTCCAGCGTCGCCCTCTCCCCCGGATACTGCCGCACCACGATCGGCTGGCTCGACGTCCCCGTCAGGTGGCTCGTGAAGAGTCCCGTGTACGTCCCCCCGCGCAGCCAGATCGTGTCCCCCGGATGTACCGCTGCAGGCTGCGCCAGCGCCGTCTGCAGCGCCCACGGATTCGTCATCGTCCCTGTCCCCACCGCCGTGCTCGTCGTCCCCGTCGGCGATACGTAAAAGTCGGCTGCGAGAGTGGAGCCCACTGCGAAAATCGATGCCGCAGCAGCACACAGAGTACTCAGGAGCCGTTTGCGGAGAGACGACTCACGCTCGTCGACGGATCGCACCCCGTGAGGCGATCGTTGAATCGAAGATTCACTACGGAAAGTACCTTCAACGACTAAAGACGAAGTAGCTCGAGACAAGGGTCAGGAGACGTGCGTTCCCCCTAGCCTGTACGAGAGGACAGGTCTCCATCGGGCTCTCGGCCTCTTGATCTTCACGTCTCAGCGGAAGTATCCGTTGACGTCCAGAACGACGTCGACCGGACCCGCGGCGTCGTTCTTGATCGCCGACCGTCGCCCGCCCGTCGGATGAAAGGCCGAAGACGACGTTGTTGGCTCGAGTCCGGTTCCTTCTGAAGTTGATGGTGCTCGTAGACCGGCGCGGCGACGTCGCCCGGATAGATCTGGAGATCTCCCGGCTGCGAGGGACTGACGACCGTCACGTTCGCGGAGATGGACCTTGCCGTCACCGGGATGCCGCAGGCATCCGCCCATCGTGAAGAGGCGGACCACCCTCCCGCCAGGCTCGGACCACCCAGCGGCCCGGCGCGGGTTCCGGGTGTCGATGAGCCGGCACGGGTTCAGGACGTATAGAAGCCGGTGCTGGACCGCGTGCCGGAGGGCGTCGGCGTGCGAGTCGGCGTGCGCGTGGGTGTTGCCGTCGGCGTGGCCGTGAGCGCCGGAGGCGGCGTCGGCGTCCGGGTCGGCGTCCGCGTCGGCGTGCGCGTCGGCGTTCTCGACGGTGTCGCCGTGGGCGTCCGCGTCCGTGTCGCAGTGGGAGCCGGAGGAGCTGTCGGCGTCCGCGTCGGTGTGGCCGTCGGCGTTCTCGACGGTGTCGCCGTCGGCGTCCGAGTCGGTGTCGCAGTGGAAGTCCGTGTCGGGGTCGAGTCGGCGTTCCGTCGGGGTACCAGTCGGAGTCGCCGTCGGTGTGGCTGTCGCCACCGGGGTCCACGTGGGTATCGGCGTTGGAGTGGGGTGGGCCGGACAGATCCAGGACGAGGATCCAGTCGTCGTAGCCCGAGCCGTTGTTGCCGGGCGGCGTAAAGGTGTGGGTACCGGTATTGACGATGCTCGAGCTGATCAGCGTGTAGGCCGCCGTCGCCGGGTTGAACCACCGGGCACGTGCCGCGCTGCTCATCTTCGTCATGTCGACCGTGATGTTCCCCGAGTGGGCGGGCGGGACATAGGCGACGAGGAGCGTGCCGGCCGGGTTCGCCGCCGCCGCGACGTAGTCGGCCGAGGCCGGCGTCGAGCCCCCGGCCGTGACGAGCGTTCCCATCCCCCCCAGCCCGGACGGGACGAGCGTCTGCCACGCGATCGATGTGATGAAGGCGTTGAGCCGGGCGTTGTCCTGAGTCGTCTGGGTGTTCAGGTGGGTGTTCCACGGCGACGCGAATCCCGTCGCGTTGAACCGCCAGATGTAGCCATTCCCGGCAATGTAGCCGCCGATGCTCGAAAGCCAGCCCCACCACTGGAAGCGACGGCACGGCTGCGTCGCGCCAGGGTTCATGTTCGTGCCGTCCGGCCCCTCCTCGTCATAGGGGCCTTCGACGAGATAGGCGGGCATGGCCGGAGTGGCGGCGTAGGCGCTCCGGCACCACGTCGAGACGGAGTTCCATGTGTACGCGCCCTGAAGCGTCCCGGCGGCCTTGAGCGTGGCGTCCGAAATCGTCGTGTAGATCGAATCCCCAGACCACAGGGCGGAAATCTGCGTGCTCTGCTGGCCCGGGACGCTCTTCATCCCGGAAAGGAGGGCCTGCTCGATGGCCACCTCTCCGGCACCGAACGCGTCCGGCGCCGTGCCATAGTCGCCCCCGAGCATCCAGACGATGTTCGGGTAGGTCTTGTAGCGATTGGCGATCCATGCGCCGTAGCTCGTCATCTTCGTCGAGCCGTTGGCCACCATGACCTGCATCCAGCCCGCCGTCAGGCTTGCCTTGATAGCCGACGTAGGCCGGAAACAGGAAGACCAGAATCCCCTTCGAACGGGCATAGCTCAGCAGGCCGTCGATGTGCGTCCAGTAACTTTCGTTCGGTGTCGTGAGGTCCGGGGCCTCGCTGTTGACGTTCGTGTAGCTGAAGGAACCCGTCCAGGCCCCTCCGTCGAGCCGCTTCAGGAACGGAAGCGCCCCGTTTCCCGCATAGCCTCGGTTATTCGAGCCGCTGTCACAATCGATGACGTTCACTTCGACGGCGTTGAAGCCCTTCGCCGCCGTGTCATTGAGAAACGTCTGATAGTTCGACACACCCAGCTTCACCAGGTTCCATGCCGTACGGCCCAAAACCGGAAACGGCTGACCGCCCTGATCCTGAAGATAGCGATGATCCGAGGATGTGACGAGGGGGTAGGTGACAGCGCTGGCTTCTCGCACGATAGCCTGAAGGCTCGGACTCGCGTCCCCCTCCAGCGTCACCTGCTCCCCTGGATACGGCCGGACGACGATAGGCTGGTCGGAATTCTCCGTCAGGTAGCTCGTGAAACTCCCCTTGTACGTCCCGCCCCTCAGCCAGATCGTGTCGCCGGGATGCACCGCCGCGGGTTGCGACAGAGCCGTCTGCAACGCCCACGGATTCGTGATCGTCCCCGTTCCGGGAGCCGTGCTCGTTGTCCCCGTTGGCGAGACATAGAAGTCCGGAGCCACGGCAACGGGCGCGGTGAGGACCGAAATCGCTACCGCACACGCCCCCACGATGCAGCGCTGCCAGACAGACGAAGCAGATCCGTCGCTGAAGGGAGTCACCCGATGAGGTGTTCGATCGTCCGAAAATCTCACGGTTTCAGCGGAAGTAGCCGTTGACGTCCAGAACGACGTCGACCGGACCCGCGGCGTCGTTCTTGATCGCCGCCGTCGAACGCCCGTCCGATGAAAGGCCGAAGACGACGTTGTTGGCCCGAGTCCGGTTTCTTCTGAAGTTGATGCTGCTCGTAACCGGCGCGGAAATGTCGCCCGGATAGATCTGGAGATCTCCCGGCTGCGAGGGATTGACGACCGTCACGTTCCCCGAGACGGACTTCGCCGTCACCGGGATGCCGCAGGATCCGCCCACCGTGAAGAGGCGGACCACCGCTCCGGCCAGGCTCGGACCACCGAGCGGCCCGACAGGGTTCCGCGTGTCGATCAGCCGGCAGGGCGGTACCGTGTAGAAGCTGGTTCGATTGGAACCGGTGCCCGATGTTGGTGTTCTGGTCGGCGTTCGTGTGGGTGTCGCGGTCGGCGTCGACGTCGGCGTCGCAGTGGAGACCGGAGGAGCCGTCGGCGTCCGCGATGGCGTGTTCGTCGGTGTCCGCGTCGGTGTCCGCGTGGGCGACGGTGACGTTGTCGGCGTCCACGTCGCCGTTCTCGTCGGCGTGCCCGTCGGCGTCCGCGTCCCCGTCGACGTCGGCGTCCGCGTGGGCGTCGCCGTCAATGACGGTGCCACCGTCGGTGTCCAGGTCGGCGTCGCCGTCGGTGCCGCCGTCGGCGTGGCCGTGGCCGCCGCAGTCGACGTGCCCGTCGGCACCAACGTCGGAGTCGACGTCGGGGTCCGCGTCGGCGTGGCCGTCGGGGTCGCGGTCGGAGTCGACGTCGCGCGTCGGCGTGGCGCGTCGGCGTCCGGGTCGGCGTCCGGTCGGCGTCGCGGGTCGGCGTCAGTCCGTTGGCGTCCGGGTCGGCGTGCGGAGTCGGCGTCGGAGTCGGCGTCGGGAGGAGCGTGGGAGTGGATGTCGGCGTCGCCGTCGGCGTCCGCGTCGGAGTTGCCGTCGCCGTCGGCGTCGATGCAGCCGTGGGTGTGTTTGTGGGCGTCGATGCGGGCGTCGGGGTCGGGGTCGGTGAGCCCGGCACCGTCAGGACGACGAAGGTGGCGAAGGCGGGTGCGGTGGACGGAGGAGCCGCAAAGCCGACGGGCGTGGCCGGCGTGAGCCCCGTCATCGGCACCGTCACCGTTCCTCCGGCATACGTGCCCGAGGCGACCGGAGGCCCGTAGAAGTTCTGCGCGTTCCTGACCTCGTACGCCGCGCCCGGACTCACCACCCCCGTCAGGTCCACCGCCTGCGTCGCGCTCCCGTCCCAGTTGTAGACCACCACCGTCGCCCGCCCAGGCTCATACGCGTTCGGCAGAATGAACACCTTGTCCTGGGTCGGCGGGCTCGTCCTCGGGTAGTGCGTGTTGTTCGGGTAGCTGCCGCTCAGGTCCCCCACGAACGTGTTCCCCGTGATCGTTTGCCCAGCCCGACACCCGCTGTTTCCCGGCGAGAACGCCCCGCCACCGAGATCCGTCAGGTAGTTCCCGCTCACCGTCACGCCCGCGCACTCCGTCGTCCCATACCCCATGCCCAACCCCACCGACCACGAGAAGTTCCCCGTCACCGACGTCCCACCGATGTCGAATCCGCTCTCCCCTCCCACAAGCGACGGCCCGCGCCACCAGACGTTCCCTTCCACCCGCGAGTTCATGAACCCCGCCGTCGCAGAGCCGTACGCGTGCAGGTTGTAGCTGAGCCCGTCGAACAGGACGTTGTGCTTGATCAGCTTCGAGCCGCCTGCGTAGTTCTGCGTGTAGATCGCATGCCCGTGCCCCCGGTCGGGTGCCGTCCAACCGTTGTAGTAGTCGAGGTTCCCGTATAGCTCGGCATCCACGGCCGAAGAAGAGAACATGAACCCTTGCCCCGTGTCGTGGATGACACAGTTGATGATCTTCGTCCCCGGTCGGAAAACCGAAACACCTCGATTACGCCCGTCCACCGGATTCGACCCTGACGTCGGGTTGTACCGGTTCGGGTTCGAGTTCATCACCTCGAACCCCCAGTACCACGTGTACGCCCCATCCACCCCAAGAACATACTGGTCGGTCCCGAGAACCAAAGGGTTCACGTTCCCGTCCAGCGTCGCCCTCTCCCCCGGATACTGCCGCACCACGATCGGCTGGCTCGACGTCCCCGTCAGGTGGCTCGTGAACATCCCCGTGTACGTCCCCCCGCGCAGCCAGATCGTGTCCCCCGGATGTACCGCTGCAGGCTGCGCCAGCGCCGTCTGCAGCGCCCACGGATTCGTCATCGTCCCTGTCCCACCGCCGTGCTCGTCGTCCCCGTCGGAGAGACGTAAAAGTCCAGCCCCCATCGCCCGGTGGGTCGCAAAGAGCACCAGCAGCGACAGCCCCGCGAGAGCCAGCCTGCACGAACGCGGCCCGTCCAATCGGCTTCGGCGTGCGAGCCGAGCAAAGGCCCGACGAATCCATGCGTAAAGAGAGTGCATCCAACATGAACGGTAGACACTGAAGACTCCGATATCTACTGCCCGAGGAGCGACAAGAAGGTCAGGAAGGACAGATTCGTTCGCACCTGTCCCCTTGGACAGGGCCACCGGGCCGGGACGCTACCGCGAGCGGGAAACGACCGACGCGGCGAAGGCCCGCGCCTCGGCGGCCGCCCGGTCCCAGTTCCAGTAGGTCTCCACCGCCCGCCGCGCTGCCTTCCCCATCGCCGCGCGCCGCGCGGGGTCGCGGAGGAGAACCGCCACGGCATCGGCCACCGGGCGCGCCTCGGGCGGGACGACGAAGCCGGTCTCGCCTTCCCGCACGGCCGCGCGGACGCCCCCCGAGTCCCCGGCGACGGACGGCACGCCGCTCGCCGCCGCCTCGACGAAGGAGATCCCGAATCCCTCGACGTGCCACCCCTCGTTCCGGGTCGGGCCGACGTAGACCGTCGCGGTGGCGTACGCCTCGGCGATCTCCGCGTCCGGGAGCCGTCCGGCGAAGACGACCCGCTCCGCGACGCCGAGGTCCCTCGCGAGGCCTTCCAGCCGCTCGCGACTCTCCCCGTCGCCGACGACGAGATAGCGGAGGTCGGGAAACTCCTCCGAGAGGAGCGCGAGGGCCCGGATCGCGGTGTCCTGCCCCTTCGCGGCGTAGAGGCGCGAGACCGTGACGAGGAGGTCTCTTCCCCTCGAGCCCGTACCGCTTCCGGAGGGCGCCGGTGTCGCGCTCCGGCGAGAAGTGGGACGGGTCGGTGCCGAGGTCGACGGTGACGACCGGCGGAAGCGTCTCGGACGCCGACCTCCCGCATCGACTCCTTCGCGAGCTCGGCCACCCAGTCCGAGATGGCGACGACGCCGGCCGCGTCGCCGAGGATCGAGCGGGTCAGCGTCCTGCGGAACGCGTTCTTCCGCGCCTTACGGACGTCCTTGATCAGGTCGTGCCCGACGACGTAGAGGACGTAAGGCAGGCCCCGCCGCTTCGCGGCCCACCAGCCGGCGTAGCCGGCGGGCCGGATGTTCCCGACATGGAGGACGTCGAACCCCTCGCGGGCGCGCCCCGAGAGCCAGGAAGCCCAGCGCATCCAGTTGACGGTCGTCTTCGCCCGCTTCCAGGTGAACGGCTGCCGGTGGATCTCGTAGCGCCTCGCCCGCGTCGAACGCCGCGGCGGCGGGCCCGGCGGCGACTGTCGAGACGACGAGCGTGTCGGGCGCCTTCGCGAACCTCCGCGCCAGCTCCACGTTCATCCGCTCCATCCCCCCCATGTCGGGCGGGAAGTTCTGCGTGACGAAGAGGTGGCGCATCCGGGCGGGATTCTGGCATGCGTGCCTGCGGCGTCAGGCGGACGCCGCTTTAAGCCAAGGGGAGTCAGATTCCTTCAGGAGCGTCTCGGTGCTCAGAGACCTGCGCGGTCGCCCTTATCTCTTCGATCTGAACGACTTTCTGCGCGTTCATCTTGAACGGCGACGTCTGACCCCAGTGATGCACGATGTCGCCGTCACGAGACCGTCCGGATCGATTCGCGTTCCTACGTCGACGACGCACCCACCTTCGCGAGGCGGTCGGCATCTCTTCCGATCTTCGCCCACTGTCAACCATGGCTTCATTCCTGGCGGCGCGCTCGGCTGCTGTCTGCAGGCGTTTTGCCAGCGCGATCCTCACTTCGATGATGACCATGTCAGCTTCGGAACAGTCCGAGGAATTCCTGGATCCGTCGAGTGCGACATCGCCATCGCGTAAAACGGCTCTTGCTATGCGGCAAATTCCGTTCTCGACTCCAACATGCTGCGCTTGGTAGAGACGTTCAAGAGGCGCAGCATAGCGGAACTGAACGTCCGCCCAGCTCACCAATCCTTCCACGATCTCGGGCACTCCCTTTGGGCGGAAAAAACGGTCTCGAATTGGCCGCAACGCCGAGGAGGATCCCAGCGCTCATGTCAGCCGGCGTGGAAAGCCGCGCTTCGGCCCCTATCCTTCAGATTTCCACTCTGTCATATCCCGGCTAACTCACTATTTTACCGGAGCATGCGGCCGTCACACGCGACTTGGATTTCGGCGCAATCCTGGCAGCAACCCGGGTTGAAGGCCCCAGCGTCCTTCTGACCGGATCGCAGGCCCCTTTCGCCCGGACTTCTCTCGTGAGACCTTGCGCGCGGCACTGGAACGGTGTGAGAGGCTGATGTCCATGCCACTGAGGGAACTTCTTTCTTCCTACGCCACCTTCAGCCAGCGCCAGAGCTCGGGAACGGTCGGCCGCTTGCCGTACGACAGGAGGCCGACGCGGAAGATCTTCGCGGTGACCCAGAAGAAGAAGACGACGGCCCCCGACGCGAGCGCGACCGAGAGCAGGACCTGCCAGAGCGGCGGCTCGGAGACGAGGACGCGGATGAACATCGTGATCGGCGTCCAGATCGGGATCAGGGAGAGGACGGTCGAGAGGGTCGAATCGGGATTCATGATGATCGGCATGACGAGGAACCAGGGAAGCATCATGACGATCATGACCGGCCCGAGGACCTGCTGGGCCTCCTTCTCGGAGTTCACGATCGAGCCGCCGACCGCGTAGAAGCAGACGTTGATCAGGTAGCCGAGGACGAAGAAGACGACGAACCAGAGGGCGATCCCGGGCCGCAGGAACTGGCCGAGGTTCACCCCGGCCGCCGCCGCCATCGCGGCGCCGAAGGCCATGAAGGCGCCCGCCATGGCGATCCAGATTCCGATCTGCGTGAGGCCGACGGCCGCCATGCCGAGGATCTTCCCGGAGAGGAGCTCCATCGGCGTCATCGAGGAGACGAGGATCTCCACGATCCGGTCGGTCTTCTCCTGGATGATCCCGCGGAGGACCTCCTGCCCGTAGAGGAGGACCGGGATGAAGACCAGAAGGACGAAGACGAACCCGACGAGGAAGTTCAGCTCGCCGCCGCTCTTCTCCTCGCCCGCCTTCGTCAGCTGCACGGCCTGGACGCGGAGGTCCCGTGAGCAGCGCGTCGATCTCCGCCGGATCGAGGCCGCGGCCCGCGAGCCGCTGGCGCTCGAGCGCGCGGTTCACGATCCGCCCCAGCCGCTCCTGGACCATGAGGTCGGTCGAGGACCGGCTCGTGTAGGTGAGGACGAGAGACGCGTCCTCGAAGGCCCGCGCCGGAACGACGAAGACGCCGTCGAGCCGCGTCTCCTGCCGTTCGGCGTGGAGGCGGTCGAGGTACGGGCGGGCCGCCTCTTTCGGGTCCCGGCCCGAGGCGTCGACGTACTCGGCCCGGATCTCCGCCCGGAAGCTCTCGCGGCCGCCGCGCGACGGCTTCCGGAGGCTCTCCCGGGCCTCCTCGACGGGGTCGGGGGCCGGCGCGGCGAGCCCCTCGGCCACCGCGTCCCTCAGGCGCCCCGTCCCGTCGACGACGGCGACGGTCTTCTCGCCCATCCCCTTCACCGCGAGAAAGCTCGGGACGACCATGAGCGCGGCGAAGAGGAACGGCGTCAGCAGCGTCATGATCGAGAAACGACTTCTTCCGGACCGCCTGCAGATACTCGCGCTTGAAGACCGCCCAGGTCTTCTTCACGCGACCGCCGCTTCCGCGAGCGTCGACTCGCCCACCTTTTCGATGAAGATCTCCTCGAGGGACGGAGAGACGACCTCGAACCGGCCGATCCGGAGGCGTCCCATCGCGGCGGCGAGGAGCTCCTGCGGATCGGCGCCCGGGGCGAGCGCGATCTCGGCGCGGTTCGTATCGACGCGCGCCCCGGCGACGCCGGGGAGCGTTGGCAGGAACCCGCCGTCCCCCTCGAACTCCAGGTGGACCGCGTTCCGGCCGGAGGAGCCGCGCACCTCGGCGAGGCTCCCCTCCAGGACCACCTTCCCGCGGTGGATCAGGACGATCTCCTCGCAGAGCTTCTCGGCCTCGCCCATCTGGTGCGTCGACAGGAGGATCGTCTTCCCTTCCCCCTTCAGCTCCAGCAGCAGCCTCCGGACGAGCACGACGTTGACCGGGTCGAGGCCCGCCATCGGCTCGTCCAGGATCAGGAGCTCGGGTTCGTGCAGGAGCGCGCCGACGAGCTGCACCTTCTGCTGATTCCCCTTCGACAGCTCCTCCAGCTTCACGTCGCGCCTGTCCCAGAGCTCGAAGCGCGAGAGCCACCTCTCCGCGGAGCCGCGGACGGAGGCCGGCGCGCGTCCCTTGATCTCGGCGAGGAAGAGGAGCAGCTCCAGCACCTTCATCTTCCGGTAGAGGCCGCGCTCCTCCGGGAGGTAGCCGATCCGGTCGCGCGCGGCGGAAGTGTCGCGGCCGAAGACCTCGATGGTGCCGCGGTCCGGCAGGAAGACGCCGTTGATCATCCGGAGCGTCGTCGTCTTCCCCGCGCCGTTCCGCCCGAGGAGGCCCGTGATCGTCCCCTTCCGGATCCCGAACGACACCCCGTCCACGGCCTTCACGTCGCCGAACGACTTGCCGACGTCCGTCACCCGCAGCACGGTTTCCATCGGGGTCCATCCTACGGGAACTCCGTCCGAAGGCCGCCGGCATGCGCCGCAGCGGAACCCGTTCTCCGAATCGGCGACGCTGGGCGTTCAATGCGTTCGCAATCGCGGAGGAGCCGCTGGCATCGATCGTGTAACGACCGTCCCGTCCCGGACTGCTAACCTCGAAGGAGAGTGCCGATGATGCTTCCGATCCTCGCCGCCACCGCCCTGGCCGCCCTCGCCGCCGGAACGCCTGCCTCCCCGCCTCCGCCCGCCGCGCCCCGCCTCGACGGGCTGAATCGCGAGCTTCAGTCGATCGCGAAGGACAACGGCGGCGCCGTCGGCGTCTCGGTCCTCCACCTCGAGTCCGGAAGCCGCGCCGGCGTCGGCGGGAGGGACCGGTTCCAGATGGCGAGCGTCTTCAAGCTCCCCGTTGCCATCGCGGTCCTCCGCGCCGTCGACGCCGGCACGCTGAGCCTCGACACGATGGTCGAGATCCGCCCGGAAGACCGCCGGAAGATCGGGCCGCTCGACGACTCGTGGACACGGGGGATGAAGGTCGGCGTCTCGCGCATGCTGGACGTCATGCTGGTCGACAGCGACAACACCGCCGCCGACAAGCTCATCGCGATGCTCGGCGGCCCGCCGGCTGTCCAGAAGTCCCTCGAGGCGCTCGGCGTCGACGGGATCTCGATTTCCCTCGATGAGCACGGGATGGACGCGGCGATCCGCAAGGACCTCGCGGCGTTCGAGGCCGGTGCCGTCAACGGCGCGACGCCCGACGCGATGGCGTCGCTCCTCGCCCGTCTCTCGCAGGGCGACCTCCTGCCGGCAGCGGGCACGGCCCGGATCCTCGACGCGATGCGCCGCTGCCGGACCGGCGACAAGCGCCTCCGCGCGGGGCTTCCCGCCGGAAGCGAGGTCTTCGACAAGACGGGGACCGTCCGGAGCTGCGCGAACGACGTCGGGATCGTGACGCTCCCGGACCGGAGCCACCTCGTCGTCGCGGTCTTCGTCCGCGGCGGCGCGGACGCCGCGGCGCGCGAGGCGACGATCGCGCGGGCCGCCCGCGCGGCCTGGAACGCCTTCGCGACCTCGAACTGACGCGGGCGGAACGGGCCCGCCCCCGCGATATCCTCGGGGCGTGGCGATGGAGACCCTCACGCCCCCCTACTTCCTCCTCGCGTCGCCCGCGATGCTCGACCCGAACTTCGCGAAGACAGTCGTGCTGATGGGGCACCACACGGAGGAGGGGGCGCTCGGCTGGATCGTGAACCGGCTCCTCGGCGTCCCGCCGAAGGAGATCCTGGCCCCCCCGCTCGGGGAGTCGGTCCACCCCGAGACGCCGCTCCGCCTCGGCGGCCCCGTCGTCACGAACGGGCTCGTCGCACTCTTCCGCGCCGAGGTCCCGGGCGTCGAGCAGATGGAGATGGCGCCCGGCCTGCACGTCTCGGCCTCGGCCGAGATCCTCCCGAAGCTCTTCGCCGGCTCCCCGGTGAAGCCCGACGGCCTCCTCGTCCTCGGTTACAGCGGCTGGGGCGCCGAGCAGCTCGAGCACGAGATGGAAGAGGGGTCGTGGCTGGTCCTCCCCTACGACGAGGCGTTCGCCTTCACGAACGAGACCGAGGACCTCTGGGAGCGCGCGCTCGCGCGCCTCGGCGTCAACCCCGCGAACGTGACGCCCTTCCCCGGCGGCGTGAGCTGAGGGCGCCGTGAACGACCTGATCGAGGCGCTGACGCGCTGGGGCGTCGTCCTCGTCGGGGCGAACGTCCTCCTCGAGCAGCTTGGCCTGCCGATCCCGGCGGTGCCGACCCTCGTCCTCGCCGGCGCGCTCGCCGCCGAGGGGAAGCTCCCGATCGCGGGGCTCCTCGCCGTCTCGGTCGCGACGTCGCTCGTCGCCGACACGGTCTGGTTCCTTCTCGGCCGCCGGCACGGGCACCGGGTCCTCCGGACGCTCTGCCGCGTCTCGCTCTCGCCCGACTCCTGCGTGCGGCAGACGGAGTCGATCTTCGACCGGTGGGGGCTCTGGTCGCTTCTCGTCGCGAAGTTCGTCCCGGGTTTCTCCACCGTCGCGCCACCGCTCGCGGGCTCGGGCCGCGTGGCGCTCCTCCCCTTTCTCGGCTTTTCTGCGGTCGGCGCCTCCCTCTGGGCCGGCTCGGCCCTCCTCCTCGGCGCGCTCTTCCACGGCGCCGTCGACCGGATCCTCGACCTCCTCTCCCGGCTCGGAAGCGGCGCGATCGTCCTCCTCGCCGGCGCGTTCGTCGTCTTCCTCGCCGTGAAGTGGGAGCAGCGGCGCCGCTTCTTCAAGGAGCTCCGGATGGCGCGGATCCCGCCCGACGAGCTCCGCGGGGTGCTGGGCTCCGAAACCGGACCCCTCGTCTTCGACGTCCGGTCGATCGGGGCGCTGCGAGCGCGACCCCCGCCGGATTCCGGGCGCCGTCGTGATCGACGTCGAGCGGCTCGACGAGCTCGTCGCCGCGCTTCCGAAGGAGCGGGGGATCGTCCTCTACTGCACGTGACCCACGGAAGCCTCGGCGGCCCGTGTGGCCCGCCTCCTCCTCGACCGCGGGTTCACGGCGGTCCGCCCGCTCGCCGGCGGGTTCGACGCCTGGGTCGAAGCCGGTTTCGACGTCGAGGAAATCGATCTCGTCGCCCGGCGCGAGCCGGCCTGAGGCTCAGGCCCGCTCGTACGTCTCGTCGACGACGACGTCGGGGTGGAGCGAGCGCTTCACCGGGCAGCACTGTCCGGCGTTCACGAGCTTCCGGTACTCCTCCTCGCTGCAGGAGGAGTGATCCGGAACCGCGCGACGAGCTTCGCGAGGCGCCGCGGGGGCTCGGACGTCATCTGCTTCTCGATCGTGAACTCGACCCCGTCGAGCGGGATCCCGCTCCGGGTCGCGAAGAGGGACATCGTCGTCGCGACACAGGCGGCGAGAGACGCGGTGCAGAGGTCGGTCGGCGAGAAGCGGCTGCCGTCGCCGCCATTGTCCTTCGGGGCGACGGTGCCGATGACGGCGCCGGACGGTCCGTGGACCAGCTCCGTCGCGGTCGGGGAGGTCAGCTTTCCGGAGATGGAGACGCTCATGCCCGGGATCTTACGGCCGGGGCGCCGGACGGGGCGGGAGCGCGAGGAGAGCCGCCGGGTCGACGCGGGCGGCGCCGAGCCGCGCCCCCCAGTGGAGGTGGGGGCCCGTGACGCGGCCCGTCGCGCCGACGGCGCCGATCCGCTGCCCCGGCGCGATCCGGTCCCCCTCCTTCACGTCGATCCGCGAGAGGTGGAAGTACATCGTCATGAGGCCGCCGCCGTGGTCGAGGACGACGCCCCCACCCGCGAAGTAGAACTCCCCGGCCAGGACGACGACTCCCGCGGCCGGCGCGGCGACCGGGGTCCCGGACGGCGCCGAGAGGTCGAGCCCCGCGTGGCGGGAGGTGGTCTGCCCGTTGTAGACGCGCCGGGCTCCGAAGTTCTTCTGCGTTGGACGCCTCGGCGGGAAGGGAGAAGGAGCCCTCCCAGAGCCGGGACGGGAGTGGCGACGCGAACGCCTTCCGGAACGCCTCGCGGTCCGCGCTCGATCCGCTCCTTCTCCTCGGGCGGCGGCTCGACGAACCTCGGATCGACGCTGAGCTTGCTCACCGGAAAGCTCCGCGGGACGACCCGGAGCGTCGCGGTGGCCGTCACGGGGGCGCCTGACGCGTCGACCCCTTCGAACGACGAGCGGCCGCTCGCCGGACGCCGCTTCGAAGTCGACGCCGACCAGGCCGGCGAACCGCTTTCCGCCGTCGAGGCGCTCGAGCGGAATCCGCTTCTCCCCGTCGACGAGGAGGGCTGACGCGAGCGGCGAGGAGGGCGACGCGACGGCGACCTGGACGACGCTCCCCTGGGGCGCGCGCGAGGGCACGAGCGTCACGTTGAGCGCCGGCGCGGCCAATGCGGCGAGGGCGGCCGCCGCCGCGAGGAGGCTCAAGGACGGAAGACCATCGGCGCGCCGACCGCGGGACGCGCCAGCCGCGTCGCCGCGCCGGCCGGGTCGCCGGCCCGCCAGAAGGGAAACTGGTCCATCCGGTGCGGCGAGCCGACGTGCCCCGAGACGCCGAACGGGACGACGAGCGTCGCGGCCTCCGGGGCGCCCCAGTCGACGAGGAAGCGCATCGACTGGCCGAAGGACGGGGTGGAGACGCGCGGCACGCCCCCTCCGCCCGGCATCGGGACGTGCGGCGGGTCGAAGACGAGCCCGAGGCCGGGAACGAGGCCGAGGGGGTGATGCGCCGTGAGGCGGTTCGCCTCGCCCCACGTCCACGTCGACCGGTCGAGACCCTGGGCCGCCGAGAGCTCTCGGACGCTCTCCTCGACGACCAGCTTCATGGCGGAGCCCTTTTCCCCGAGTCCGGCGCGCCTCCAGGCCGACTTGTCGGCGCGGACGAGGTCGAGAAGCCTCTCGTCGGAAAGCCGGACGCGCTCTCCGCGAACGCGCCACGTCCGAAGGGTCCGGTCGGCGAGCTTCCGCTTCAGGGCCCGGACGACGAGGAACTGCGGGGCGGACGGATCGGCCCGGCCGTCCCAGTCGGCGAGGCGCTTCGCGAGGTCGGGCGGGAGATACGGGAGGAAGGCCCGCGCGATCTCCCGCGACTCGAGGGAAAGGACGTCGAGCTGGATCGCCTCCATCGCGCTCCGGTCGAGCTTTCGTCCGGCTTCCTTCGCCTCCTCGATCAGGTCGCGGATCCGGCGCGCCCGGGCGGCGCTCCAGAAGTGCGACGAGACCGGCACCGGAAATCCCGTCCCGATGACGCGGTTGTTGGCCGTCACGAGGTAGCCCGAGGGGGGGTCGACGACGCGCGGAAGCCGCTCGACGGAGAGGAATCCCTTCCAGTCGTTCTCCGCGTCGCGGCCGTCGTACGGCACGGAGCCGTCCGTCCCGGCTCGCCGGAGCGGGATGAGGCCCGTCGCCCGCCACCCGATGTGCCCGTCGGCGGAAGCCCAGACGACGTTCTGGGCCGGCCCGAGAAACGCGTCGAGGGCGCGGTCGAACTCCTCGCGGCTCCTTGCCCGGTCGATGGTCACGGTCGGAAGCCGGAGCGTCGCCGGGTCGAGCGCCGTCCATCGAAGCGCGAGGTCCGCCCTGACGAGCGGGCCGTGGGACGTCTCCCGCACCTCGAGCCGCTCGGCGGGCGCGCCGCGGACCGGGATCGACTCGACGCGGACCACGACCGGCTCGGAGCCCGCGCCGCGGGCCGCCCGGCCCTCGACGATCGACTCCCGGTAGAGGTCCTCGACGTCGGTGTAGAGGTTCGTGAAGCCCCAGGCGACGGCGTCGTTCCGACCGAGGACGACGCCCGGAAGGCCCGGAAGCGTCACCCCTTCGACGTGCGCCCCGGCCACGTCGAATCGCATCGGGAGCCAGATCGACGGCATCTGGATCGGCAGGTGCGGGTCGTTCGCGAGCAGCGGCCGGCCGCTTGCGGTCAGGAAGCCGGCGACCGCCCAGTTGTTCGAGCCGAGGACCTCGGAGCCCGCTGGCTCTTCGCGCGCCGGCGCGCCCGCGGCCGCGGTCCGCTCGACGACGGACGGCGAGAGGACCGGGAGCGGAGGCGGCCGGAACGGCGCCGCGTCCGGGACGACCGGAACGTCGTCGCCGCCGGCGGTCGAGAAGACGAAGTCCGTGAGGTCGGCCGGGAGGCCGGCGTTCGCTCCGCGCGTCGCCTCGTCGGGCCAGACGGTCGAGAGGTCTTCCGACATCAGGAGCAGCACGAGGAGTCCGTCCGCCGGGGTGAAGGGCTTCGGCCGCGTCCGGAGGAGCGCGAACTCGAGACCCCACCGCCCGGCATGCGAGTCGAGGAACGCGTTGACGCCGGCGGTGAGCGCGTCGAGGTCCGCGCGCTCGTCGTCCGGGAGGAGGCCGACGGCCCGCGCGGCGACGCGCGCGTAGCCGTACGTCAGGCGGCGGCGGTCGAGGTCGAGGGCGGCCTTTCCGAAGAGCTCGGAGAGCCGTCCGTCGCCCGGCGCGTCGTTGCAGCTCCAGCTGGAAGAGGCGCTCGCGGGCGGTCAGATAGCCCTGCACGCGGAGGGCGTCCGGCCAGCTCGCGGCCGAGACGGTCGCGACGCCGCGGTCGTCGAACGCGACGCGGACTTCCGCGGCGAGCCCGGGGATCGGCGGCGCGCTTTCGTCGGGCAGGTTCCTGCGGACGAGCCACCAGAAGCCTCCGGAGGCGGCCAGGAGAAGCGCGACCAGGAGCCCCGACGACCAGACGAGGAGCCGCTTCATGCGCGGCGCCGACTATCGCACAGCGCCGGCTACTGCTTCGGCGGGCGGGCGCCCTTCTCGGGGAGGCGCTCCACCCACATCTCCTCCACGAGCGGGCGCTTCCCGTCGGAGAGATGGACCCGGTAGCGGATCCGGACGCCGCAGGCCGGGACGTTCCAGACCGCGAGGTTCGTGTCGCCCGAGACCGCGGTCGGCGGGCCGTAACGCTCGGAGATCCCCTCGCGGAGGCCGGGCGGCGGATCGAAGACGTAGTAGAGCGAGGCCACGTGGGCGTCGGCGGCGCCGGAGTCGAAGGTGACCTGGACGGTGTACCGCCGGTCGCGCGGCGTGTGAAGAACGCTCACGTCGTGCCCCAGGACGGGCTTTTGGGGATTGTTCCGCCACATCGACTCGTAGGCCGATTCCCGGGACTGCCCGACCTCGAGACCGGACATCGCCGGGCAGAGAATGCCCGCCGCCGGGGGTTTCGGCGCGGGAGGCTCGCCGGCGGGCGCCGCGACCGGCGTCATCGCGAGAAGGGCGGCGGCGAGCGTCGGGGGTCTCATCGGTCGGGGCACAGCCGGATTGGCGCGCACGCGCCTCTTACGGCGTTCATCGCGAGGTCCGTGCCAGCCCGTCCCGGAGCGTCGCTTCGTGGAAACCGACGAGCAGCCTCTTTCCCAGCCGGACCATCGGCGCCCGGAAGTTCCCGGTCGGCCCCCGGAGATCGTCGGGCGAGGCCTCCTTCGCCGGCAGGGTCCGGACCGCCTTGCCCCTCGCCAGGACGACTTCGGTGACGCTCGCGAGGAGGGACCTCACGTCGGCGTCGGTCAGCGGCTGCTTCTTCGACGGCCGCTCGGAGGCGACCCGCGACTTCGTCTGCTCGAGCACCGCACGGGTGCGCTCGCAGCTCGTTCAACCGATCCGGTAGTAGTAGAAATCGACGGTCGGCATGGGTTCCCTCTCTGGCCGCGAGTTTAGCGCCCGCGTCAGGGCGCCAGCGCGTACTCGACGACGAACCGGCGCATCCGTTCCACCCCTTCGAGGTAATGCGGCACGCTGATCCGCTCGTTGACGTTGTGGATCTTCGAGGCGTCCTGGAAGTTGACGTTGAAGGGCGAAAATCCGAACGCGCGGACGCCGCGGGCCCTGAGGACCGACGAGGTCGTGAAGGCGCCGTTCAGGACGTAGATCCCGACCGGTGCCCGCTCGAACGGGTCGAGCCGCAGGACGGTCTCGAGGCGTCTCCCACGCCCGGCCCTCGGCCGGCGTCGCGAACGCTTCCTCGGTGACGACATGATCGCGGATCGACAGCCCCTGTTCGAGCGCCCACCCGGCCAGCTGGTCCCGGGCCGCCCGCGGCGCGTCGCCGGGTAGGAGGGTCCAGACGACCCGCATCGTGAACCCCCCGTCGGTCCGCGGGTAGGTGGCGCCGGCGTAGATCGCGCCCCTGACGAGGCTGCGGTAGACCTCGGGCGTCTCCGCCGGAGAGGGCTTCGGCGCGGCATCCTCGCCGGACGCCGAGCATGTAGCGCCCCCAGACGTCCGAACGGGAAGGCGCGATGAACCGGAGGAACTCCCGGACCGTCGGCGTCATCCGCTCCGGCAGCCCGCGGTCCTTCTTCTCGACGAAGGTCCGGAACTCCTCGAGCCGTTCCTTCGAAGGAGCGTCGATCCAGAGGCTCACGATCGCCTTCTGGAGCACTTCGATCCCGTAGCGCTCGATCTCCGCCGCCAGCACCTCGTTCACGCCCCCCTCGTTCACGGCGTCCGTGACGCCAGCGACGAGGTCGGGGCGGTGTTCGAGGACCCAGCCGATGCCGAGCTTCATCTCGTACGACTCCTCGCCCGACTCCGCGATGAAGACGACGTCGCGGCGGGGGACGATCCCGTGGCGCGCAAGGTCGGCCATCGCGAGAAAGCCCGCGACGGCCTGTCCCTTCATGTCGAGCGTGCCGCGCCCGTAGAGATAGTGCCGGTGCTCGCGGAGTCCCCTCTCGGCGGCGAACGGGGGCCGGTCCCAGCGCGACAGGTCTCCGGGCGGCACGACGTCCACGTGGTTCATCAGGAGGAGGGCCCCGTCCTTCGAAGCTCCCCGGATCCGTGCGACCAGGATCGGCCGCTTCGGGTTCGTCGCCCACGATCTCGAAGGGAATTCCCTCGCAGGAGAAACGGTCGGCCAGCCAGTCGATCGCCTCGCGGGTCACCCCCGGCGGATTCGACGTGTCGATCCTGAGGAATTCCACGAGGAGCTTGACCGCCTCGTGACTCATCCCGGCGTCCGCCTCGCGGCGAGGCTCCTGACCTTCACGCGGGGGGAGAAGGTGGAAACGAGGCGCGGACCTCCCGAGGACCAGGGCCGCCACGACCGCCGCCCCGCCGTAGAGGGCGAGCCGCCGCTTCGCGTTCCGCGACAGCGGCATCACGAAGCGGCCGCCGCGGGGCGCCGCGACCGCCAGGCGACGAAACCGAGCAGCGCGGCGGCGGCAAGCGTCGTCATCGCGCCGATCTTCACCCACGGCGTGTCGGGCCGCAACCGCACGAGGTGTCGCCCGGCCGGCACGTGGAGGCCCGAGAAGCCGAATCCGGCGTCCGCCACCGCGGCCGGCCTGCCCGTCGATCGTCGCCTCCCGGGCGGCCTGTCGCAGCCGGAAGACCATCAGAAACGCGTCGCCCGGACCGTCGGCTTCGACCGAGAGCTCGAGCGCGTAGGCCCGGTCCCGCACCGCGAGGACCCGCCCGAAGGAGGGAGGCGTCGGTCCGGGTTCCTCCTCCACGTAGGCGGTGCCCGGATCGGCCCGCTCGTCGAGGAACGTCTTGAAGAGAGCGCGTCCATCCGCGTTCGCGACGACGCGAGACGCGAAGCGGAACGGGGAAAGCGGCTCCGGCACCGGGTGAATCGCGAGCGCCCACGCCCCGTCCGCCTCCTGCTCGCTCGACGCGACCGCCGCCACGCCTGCGGTCCTGAGGAAGTTCGAGGGGATCGGCCCGCCCCTCGGCAGCGCGGAACGGAGGAGCCGCGTCCACTCCACCGCTTCGAGCGGAAGCGTCAGGTCGTAGTCGAGCGAAAACGCCGACGCGACGCCGAAAAGCGACGGGTACTCGGGCATCAGGAGACCGCGCCGCGATCCGGTTCGAGAGGACGACATCCGACAGGTGGAACTTCGCGACCGGCACGTAGCTGTCGCGGTGAAAGAAGCGGACCGGCGTGGGGCGGGCGCCGACGTACGGCGCGAGGGCGGGAGGGGCCGCCGAGAGAATCGCGGGCTCCTCGGTGAAGCAGAGGCGCCGGGCGGTCCCTTCCCGGTCGAGAAGGAGCGCGACGCAGAGAAACGGCGCAGCCCGCGCCGTCCGCGCGTCGCCGAGGTGCTCCGACGCCGCCTTCAGCCCGAGGGCGGCGAGCCAGGCGAGGCCGAAGGCGGCAAGGGCGACGTGTTTCTCGGGGTAGCGGACGGATCCGAGGAGCGGAACGACGGTCGCCGCGCCGCCCCAGACAGGCGTCGCCGGCCCGAGGCCGAGGAGGATGCCGAGGAGGACGAGCGCCCCCGGGCGGAGCGGCCCGCTCCGCCGAAGACGAGCCCGACGCCGGCGAGCAGCAGGCCGACCAGCCCGGGCGTGATCGACGGCAGGTAGGGGTAGTAGTCCGGCAGCGACGGCGCGGCCGCCCGGCGCGTCCAGTCCGCCACGA
The DNA here is from genome assembly GCA_963821435.1 of uncultured Acidobacteriota bacterium. Lineage (GTDB taxonomy): Bacteria > Acidobacteriota > Thermoanaerobaculia > UBA5066 > UBA5066 > DAOMFB01. The sequence continues at coordinate 69,405 of CAWGDR010000011.1, read as the reverse complement.
GGCCGTCCGCGAGGAGTTCCTTGACCCGCGCCGCCGGCAGGGCCCCGACCGCAGCCGCCTCCCTCGTGAGGCCCCCCCCGGGCCCGCGGGAACTCTCCAGCGGCCGTCGCGAGGCCCGACAGGACCGCCGGAGCCGCGAGCGCGGCTCCGAGGATCACGCCGAAGGCGAGCCGGGCGACTCGGCGCGGAGCCCGGACCTCCGGCTCCGCCGGCCGTTCCACCGGCCCCCCGGCGACCAGCGCGAGGGTGACGGCGGCGGCGTAGACGAGGAACTCCGGGGCCCCCGCGACGGCGAGAAGCCCCGTCACGAGGGCGAGCGGTACGACCGGCCAGCTCCCGGCCGGCCGGCGGATGCCGAGGACCGCGGCGGCGAGCCACGGGAGGAGCGACCAGGCCGTCGAGGCTCCGAGAAACGGAAGGAGCGAGACGGAAGCGCCGCAGAGTCCGTATCCGAGCCCCGCGGCGGCTGCGGGCCATGCCGAGCAGGCCGAGGCGGCGCGCAAAGAGCGAGAACCCGGCGATTCCCGTGAGGAGCCGGAGGAGGATCCAGGCCTTCGCCGCGGCGCCGGGAGGCAGCAGAAGGAAGAGGAGATTCCCGGGTCGAACGCCGCGTAGCCCGGGTTCGAGAGGAGCGGCGTTCCTCCCCAGCGGTACCGGTCGATCCACGGCACCTGTCCGGCCCGGAGCGCCTCGACGAGGTGCGCCTTGGCGGGATAGAAGTAGAAGAGGAGGTCCCGCGCGGCCGGGACCCGCTCCGTGAAGAAGTCGCGATACGGCACGAGGGCGAGAGCGAGGACGAAGAGGAGCGGCAGGCTCCGGCGAAGCCGATCGCTCACCGCGCGGCTCCGCCGACCAGGAGGAGCGCCGCGACGGCGGACGCCAGGAGCGAGAGCGCGGCTCCGAGCGCGAAGAGCGGGTTCTCGTACCGGAGCTCGACCGCGTGCCGGCCGGACGGGAGGAACGCCGCGGTCAGGAAGCCGTCGGCCCGGTAGAGAGGGAGGGGGTGGCCGTCGAGCGTCGCCTTCCAGTTCCGGTCGAACGTCCGGCCGATGACGAGGGTGCCGCCCGGCTCGGCCGCGAGGACGTCGAGCGAGGCGGCGGCGGACGAACGCGCCCGGACGGTGACGACTCCGCGCCCCGCGGTTCTCGACCCGGGATCCGCCCCCGGCACCTCGACGACGCTCGAGCGCATCGGCTGGTACGACGCGTCGGCCATCCGCGACGCCGCCGCTCCGCCGTCGGGGACGAGGATCGCCTCGGGGACGAGGAGGAACTCGGGACGGGTCGGCTCGATCTTCACGATCCGGTCCTCTCCGTCGCGCCGGATCTCCTCGACGCCCGGCGGGTCGGGAGGCGGCGCCGCCGTCCGGGCGACCGAGACGCCGGCGGCCCGGAGCCGCGCCGTCTTCGCTTCGCCCCAGGGGAGCCGGGCCGCGTCGAAGTACGCCTGCACGGAGGCGCGCGGCGTCATCCGGTCGATGTCGTTCTCGAGCGCGTACCGGATCCCGAAGAGGGTCCCTGTCGCCGGCCGGAGCCGGTCGAGACCCGCCGGCGTCGCGCGTTCTCCGCATCGCGCGTGGCCCGATCGTCGGCGCCGTCGTCGTAGAAACGGCCGGATCCCGCCGCGCCGCGTACGGCGGCGACGGCGGGCGTCTCCGCCGTGAAGAGATCCGCGGGACCGGCCGGGCAGCTTCCCGCCACGCGCCCCGCGGCATCGACGAGAAAGACGCCCGCGAGCACGACGGCGAGGAGCGGTGCCGGCAGCCGATCGCGGAGGGCGAGCCCCGAGGCGACCCGGACGGCGAGCAGCGAGGCCGTGCCAAAGAGAAGCGCCGGGCGAAGAGCGGCAGCAACGGCGTCCGCCGGGGTCCCTCCCGCGCCGAGCCGGAGGGACCAGAGAAGCGCGCGGAGCATCTCCGGCCAGAGGAGCGCGAGCGCTGCGAGGAGTCCGACCGCCCCGGCGAGCGCCCCGGCGCGTCCGCCCGAAGCTCCGGAGGGCGAGCGCCCGGTCCCGGGGATCGCCGGCGAAGATCCGGTCCACGCCGACGGCCGCCGCGGCGGCGGCTCCGAGGGTCGCGAGAAGCCACCACTTCTCCGGATACCGGAAGATCGCGAGGCGCTCGGCGACGAGGCCGTAGCCGGGGAGAAAGCGCCCGAACGAGAGGACCACCGCCGCCGCCGCGATCGCCAGGGCGGCCCGGCCCCGGCGGTCGCCAAGCGCCGCACCCACGAGCGCGAGCGGGACGAGGCCGAGCGCGAGGTCGTAGAAGTAGGGATTCCCGGCGTCGAACGTCCCGGCTCCCCAGTAACCGGCATCCGTCTCCGAGAACGGGTCGCCCGTCAGCTTCGGCTCGAGCACCGTCAGGAGCCGGGTCGGTCGGACGGACCAGAAGAGCGCGCCGTGCTCGGCGGCCATCTCCGTTCCGCGGGCGGAACGCCGGAGCCCGTCCAGCGTCGGGAGGAGCTGGACCGCCGAGAGCCCGAGAGCGAGGAGGACGCCCGCGGCCGCGGCGCCGAGCCGCCGCGCCGATTCGCGGGCCGGAAGCCTCGACCAAAGGACGCCGGCGAGCGCCACCCCCGCCGCGGCGGCTCCTCCCGTCGCCGTGATCACCGGCTCCCCGCCCAGGAAGGAGAGGGCGAGCGCGGCGCCGCCGACGACGGCGCCCCGGAGCGGGCGGGCGTCGAGGCCGAACCCGATCCTGCCGAAAGCGACGATCGCGAGCGCGACGGGGGCGGCGGCGGCGGGGACGCCGATGAAGACGGGCAGCGTCTGGAAGACGCCTGAAAAGAGGAGGACCGAAGCCCCGGCCGACGCCGCGCCGGGCGAGAGCCCGAGCACGCGGAGCGCAACCCAGAAGAGCAGGACGAGGAGCGCGAGGTTCGCGAGCGCCAGGACCGTCGGCGACGCGACGAAGAGGAGCGGCGAGAGCGGCCAGAAGACGGCCGCGTTCGGGTCGGCCGCGAACGCCCGCCCGTTCGAGAGCCAGTCGTTCCAGGCGGGGAAGCCCTCCGACCAGAGGCGCGGCAGGAGCGCGCGCCACGGGGTGAAGAAGAATCCGGCGTCGCGAAAGTAGAGCGTCCCCCCCGAGAGGAAGGCGGTGAACCGGGCCGCGAAGAGGCCGAGCAGCGCGGCGAGGGCCAGCGCGGAGGCGTTCGGCCGGGCGCGGGGCACCATCGGCGCCGCTTGCTTCATCGTTTCCGCGGCTCAGGCCCTCCGGGCCAGGACGAGGAGCGACATGCCGAAGGAGGGGGCCGCCTTCTCCTCGGCCCTGAGCAGCGGCAGCAGAAAGCGGAACGCCCCGAGCTGCTGCTTCGGAAGAACCTTCCGTTTCAGGAGCCGGGAATTGAGCCACCAGCCGACGACGCCCGGACGGTTCAGGTACCGGATCTCGTCGACGGAGAAACCCGCGTCGGTCACGATGCGGCGGAGCGGCTCCTTGTCGTACCGCCGGAAATGGCGGAGGTTGACGTCGAGCGAGCCGTAGAGCGCCGGCATCGCGGGGACGAGGAGCGCGAGGCGGCCGCCCGGCGGGAGGATGCGCGCGAAGTCCCGGAGCGTCCCGCCGTCGTCCTCGATGTGCTCGAGGACGTTCAGGCAGACGACCGTGTCGATCCGCTCGGCGAGAAGGTCCGCGCGGTCCGCCTCGGAGAGCGGAAACCGGAAGCTGGCGATCCGGACGTTTCGCCGGCCGCCGAAATTCGCCGTCAGCTCGCGGACGTAATGGCTCTCGATGTCCGACGCGACGACGCGCTCCTTGTCGATGAACCAGCGCGTCTGGTTGCCGACGCCCGAGCCGACCTCCAGGATCCGGTTGCCGAGGTGCGGCTCGAAGCGCGTCGTGGAGCCACCGGTTGTACGGGGCGAGCGAGGCCATGCGCCGCAGCGTCCGGAGGCCGACGTCCCCCTTCGGCGCCTCCCAGCGGAAGTACTTCAGGATGACCCAGACGGCCTGGAACGCGTCCTTGAGGCCGATCTTCTTCCCCTCCTCGTACGTCCGGCCGCTGTACGAGATCGGGACCTCGAAGATCCGCGCGCGCATCCGGGAAACCTTGCAGGTGATCTCGGGCTCGATGCCGAACCGCTTCGACTCGAGGTCGAGGCGGTCGACGATCTCGCGCGTCATCATCTTGTAGCAGGTCTCCATGTCGGTGAGGTTCAGGTTCGTGAAGACGTTGGACATCAGCGTCAGCAGCCGGTTTCCGACGGTGTGCCAGAAGTAGAGGACGCGGTGCCCGTGCGGGCTCCCGAGGAAGCGCGAGCCGTAGACGACGTCGGCCTTCCCCGCGAGGATCGGGCCGAGGAGGAGCGGGTACTCGTCCGGGTCGTATTCGAGGTCCGCGTCCTGGATGACGACGACGTCGCCGGTCGAGGCCCGGAGGCCGGCCCAGACCGCCGCGCCCTTTCCGGTGTTCTGCGGCTGGAAGAGGACCCGGATGCCGTCCGTCCCGTCCATCTCCCGGAGAAGATCGCGCGTCCCGTCCGTCGAGCCGTCGTCGACGATCACCAGCTCCTTCTCGAGGGCGCCGACGTCCACGGCGAGCACCCGCGCGACGATCTCGCGGATGGTCTTCCGCTCGTTGTAGGCGGGCATCACGATCGACAGTTTCGTCACGGAGATCTCTCGTCCTCCCGGACCCGGTAGAGGGCGATCGAGTATCCCACGCGCCCGCACGAGCTCTCCGCGCGCGACGAGCGCCCGGCGGAGCTGCTCGTAGCCCGCCGCGGCCCGGGGTCGCCCGTGGAACGCCATCGCTTCCGGACCGCAGCAGCGGAGAAACGACGACACCGCGTAGAGCCCGGGCGGGACGGCTCCGGACTCGGGGTCGAAGATCCGCGCCTTCGGCAGGTAGTACGCGGGGTCCGAGCCGCCGAAGTAGGCGACCGTGACGTCCGCGTCGCGCCCGTCGGCCCGGAGTGCGCGCGACAAGCGCCGGAGATCCTGGCCCCAGTCGAGGTTCGAGTCGTTCAGCCAGGCCTCGCCGTTCGCCGCCCCCCCGGCGAGCGCGTTGAAGAACGACATCTCGTGGGGATGGACGCGCGCCACCTCGCCGATCTGGAGGACGGCGGCGACACCGGCGACGCCGATCGCCCAGGGCCGCGGGAGGTGCCGGAAGAGGATCACGACGGCGGCGGCAAGAAGAAGCGGGTACGCCGGCAGCATGTGGCGGATCCCGATGTTGTAGGAGGTCGCCATCCCCGAGACGAAGAGGTACGCCGCCGGCAGGAGGAGCGCGCCGAGGAAGAAGTCGAAGCGCCCCCGTCGGACCGCGAGGACGGCCGCGGCCGCGCCGAGGAGGATCAGGAGAGCCGAGGGCGCTCTTCACGGCGAACGCGACGAAGAAGTAGTTCCAGAAACCGTCGGGCGACAGCTCCCCGTGGAGGAAGTTCACGCCGCCGCCCGTCCGGTTCTGAACCGCGATCCCCGCCAGCCCCGCCGCGTAGTGGCCGATCTCGGGAGAGACGCGCGAGAGGGCCGCGATCCGCCCGACCGTCGCCGGGGGCGCGTCGCGCGACGTCAGGAAGATCCGGACCGCCGTCTCCGCGCCCGCGGGGCTCATCGAGCGCATCGCAACGGCGTAACTGCCGAAGAGGACGGCGGCGGAGACCGCTCCCGAAAGGAGAAGCCCGTAGAGCGGCCGCGTGTCCGCCGGCGGGCCCCCGCGCCGGGCGCTCCGCCGGTCGAGGAAGACGCGAGCGAGCGCTGTGGCGGAGACGACCGGGACGAGGAGAACCGCCGAGAACTTGCTCGCGAGGGTCAGCCCGAGCGCGGCGCCCACCAGGGCCCAGAGGGCGTAGGAGCGCTTCTCCAGCGCGAGGAGCGTCAGGGCGATCGTCCCGAAGAAACCGAGCGAGGCCGCGAGGTCGGTGTGGAGGACGCCGGCGTGCGCGAGATGCGTCGGCTCGAAGGCCAGGAGCGCGGCCGCCGCGAGGCCCGCGGCGCCTCCCGCAACGTGCCGGACGGCGACCGCCACGGCGACGACGAGAAGGCCGAAGAGGACGAGGAACGGCCGGCGGACCGCGGCCAGAAGCCCGTCCGGGTCGAGCGGGCTCTGGAGCGTGAACGGCCGCGGCTGCTCGGCCGTCCGCATCGAGAAGGGCTCCGGGATCCGCGGGGCGCGCGCGCCCGCCGCCCGGAGCGCGAAGCCCGCCAGGAGCTTCGTCAGCGGGGGGTGCTCGAGGTTCGCGTAGTAGGTTCCGGAGATCGCGTACTCCGCCGCGGCGAGAGCGTGGAACGGCTCGTCCATCGTCGCGCTGTTCAGCCGGGCGGCGTCCCGCGCGACGAGCGACCCGGCGAGCGCAAGGGCGACGGCGAGCGGCCAGAAGAGCGCCCGCCGGAAAGACGACATCCCGGCGATTCTAGCGGCGCGGCCGCGACCGCCTGTTACCCTCTCGGCATGCCGGCGGAACGGGCGCGTTCGCTCCGCGACGGAGGCGTCCTGCTCGCCCTCGTCCTCGTCGCCCTCGCCGTCCGCCTGGCACCTTGCCAGGCCGCGCATCATGGCGGACTCCGGCTCCTCTCGCCCGACTGCTACGGGCATCTCCGCCGGGCGGTCTCGATCAGCCGGAATTTCCCGCGCGTCCCGGTGCAGGATCCCTACCTGAACCATCCCGACGGCGGTGTCTGGATCTGGCCGCCGGCGTTCGACCTCGCCGTCGGCGCCGCCGCCCGACTCGTCCTGGGCCGCGACGCGTCGCTCGACGACGCCGCCCGTGTCGCTGCGGCGGTCCCGCCGATCCTCGGCGCGCTTCAGATCGTGCCGCTCGCCTTTCTCGCGCGACGCCTCTTCGGACGGCGGCGCGCGCTCCTCGCCTCGATCGCCTACGCCCTTCTCCCCGCGGCGGCCGTCTGGAGCGGGTACGGCCACGCCGACCAGCACGTCGCCGAGGCGCTGTGCCTGCTCGTCTTTCTCGCCGCCGCGGCGCGCGCCGCCGCGCTGGAGGGCGCCGCGCGGGGGCGGATGGCCGTCCTCGCCGGCGGCGCGCTCGCCCTGCTCGTCCTGACGTGGCAGGGCGCCCTCCTCTCGGCCGCGCTCGGATTCCTCTGGGCTGCGCTCTTCCTCGGTCCGGCCGCGGCCCTCCTCGCCGTCACGACGACGGTCGCCGTCGCCCTCGGCGCCGCGGCGACGCTCGGCCGGGAGGCCGTCCCCTTTTCGTACGTCTCCTTCTCGCTGGTTCCAGCCGCTCTTCCTCGCCGCCGTCTGCCTGCCCGTCGTCCTCGTCGCCGCGTTTCGGACGCGCGGAGGCCGGCGGGCGGCCGGCTTCACGGCCGCGCTCGCTCTCGCCGCGGCCGTGCTTCCGAACGCGGGCCGGATCGGCGGGGCGACGCTCCGCGGCGGCGCCTACGTCGCCGTCCGGAGCGCCGCGACGCCGACCGCCGGGGCCGACGACTTCGCCGGCGGGGGCTACCTGTCGTACGCGCCCGACGTCCTCCGGATGATCGGCGAATCGCATCCGCTCCTCGACGGCCCGGTCGGTCCCGCGCTCGGGCGGGCCGTCGGCGACCTGTCGGCCGGACTCCTCTTCCTGCCCTTTGCGCTGGTGCTCTGGGTCGCTCCGCTCCGCCGCCGGACGGGGGCGGCGGCAAAGGGCCGCTTCGCAGGCCGGGCGCTCCTCGTCCTCTTCGGGGCGGCCTTCCTAGTCCTGACGCTCGTCCAGCGCCGGAACGCCTATTACCTCGCGATCTTCGCCGCGCTGGCCCTGGCCGAGCTGATCGCGCGCCTTTCGGCGGAGACCTCGCGGCGGCTCCGCCCGTCCGGCCGGTTTTTGGCCCGAATCGCGGCGGCCGTCGCATGCGTCGCCCTCTTCCTTGCGCTCGAGATCCTGCCGGGCCGCGAGGCGTTCCTCCGGTTCGGGACCTACGCCAACGCCCCGGGGCCGGACCTCCTCGACCTCCTCCGCCGCCTCCGCGCCCTCGATCCGCCTCCCGACCCGGCCGCCCTGCCGCCGCCTTCGCCGGGCTCCGTTCCGGGCGTCATGGCGCCCTGGGCGCTGGGCCACTTCGTGACCGCGCTCGCGGAGCGGCCGGCGGCCGCCGACCCGTTCCTCTACGGCCTCCGCCGGCAGGCCCGTCTCTTCACCGCGCCGGACGACGGGGAGGCGCTGTCGATTCTCGCCGCCGCGCGATGCCGGTACCTCGTCACGACGGACCTGCGCCCCGTCCTGCCGCTCTACGCGGCGGCGTCCGGACGGACCCCGGGAGACCCGGCCGCGATGTTCGCGGTGCGGGTCCACGAGTCGGAAGATCCGAAGCCCGTCCCGTTCCTGACCCGCGTCCTCGACTCGCGGACGGCGGCGCGGGCCCCGGACGGAAAGATCGTGCCGCGCTTCCGGGTCTTCCGCGTCGACGCCGGCCCCTGAGATCGTTCAGAATCCCGGGAATGCCCGTCCACGGAAAGCGGATCGCCGTCGTGATGCCGGCCTACAACGCGGAGAAGACGCTCCACAAGGCATTCGACGAGATCCCGAAGGAGTGGGTCGACGACATCATCCTCGTCGACGACGGGTCGAGCGACGGGACGGTCGAGACCGCGCGCGCCCTCCCGGGCGTCCACGTCGTCGTCCACGAGCGGAACACCGGGTACGGAGGCAACCAGAAGACCTGCTACGCGACCGCGCTCGCGCGCGGGGCGGACATCTGCGTCATGGTCCACCCCGACCACCAGTACGACGCCCGCGTGATTCCCCAGCTCGTGGAGCCGATCGCGGCGGGATCGGTCGACGCGATGTTCGGGAGCCGCATGCTGGGAGGCCGGCCGCTCGAGGGCGGCATGCCGAAGTGGAAGTACCTGGCGAACATCTTCCTGACGGCCGTCGAGAACGCGACGTTCTACCTCTACCTGACCGAGTACCACTCGGGGCTCCGCGCCTACTCGCGCCACTACCTCGAGACCGTGAACGTCCTGGCCTTCTCGGACGACTTCGTCTTCGACACCGAGATCATCGCGGCGGGGATCTGGAAGGGGATGCGGATCCGCGAGGTGCCGATCGTCACGCGTTACTTCGACGGGGCCTCGCAGATCAACTTCGTCCGGTCGTCGATCTACGGCCTGTCGATCCTCGGCGTCATGTTCCGCTACAAGCTGCAGAAGTGGGGCTGGCGGAACGACGCGATCTTCAAATGACGTCCGCGCCGACGGGTCTCCGGCGTCTTCTTGCGCCGGCGCCCGTCGCCGCCCTCCTCCTCGCGGCCGCCGCCCTCTTTCCGAACCTCGATCTCCTCAGCGGCCGCGCGACGCCGTTCTACCGCGACCTCGGGACGACCCAGCGCCCGGCCCGCGCCCTCGCCGCGGCGCTCGGCCGAGCGGCGCTCGACCCGTACGCGTCCTTCGGGCAGCCCTTCACCGGCAATCCGAACCTCGTCCTCGCCTATCCCTTCCCGGCGGCGCCACGCTTTCTCGGCCTCCAGATCCTGCTGCACCTCGCGATCGGCCTCGTGGGCTCCTTCTTCCTTTTCCGTCGTCTCGGGCGGAGCGCCGACGCCGCCCTCTTCGGGGCCTTCGCATTCGGGTTGTCGGGCTACGTCCTCTCCTCGACCGCCTTCCTCAATGCGACGACCACCCTCGCGTGGCTCCCGTGGCTCCTCTTCTTCGCCGTCTCAGCCCGGGAGGCGACGGGCCGTTCTCTCGTCCGCTGCGGGCTCGGCACGATCGTGACCGCGTCGCTCCTCGTCCTCGGCGGCGAACCGGCCCTGGCGGCGATCGGCGTCGTCCTCGCGGCGGCGCTCGCCGCCGCGGGGCCCGCGGGCACCCGGAAGCCGGCGCTCGTCACGCTCTCGGCGGGCCTGGCCGGCGCGGCGCTCCTCCTCCTTCCGTGGCTCCTCGAGGTGGCGCGGGCGAGCGCCTTCTCCTCGCGCCGCGTCCGCGGCTTCTCGTGGGAGGAGTTCGCCGCCGCGGGGTTCCACCCTCTCCGCCTTCTCGAAACCCCGTTTCCGTTTCTCTTCGGGGACCCGTCGCGCCTCGTCGCGGGGGGCTTCTGGGGGTTCGCCGTCACGCAGGGAAATCCGCCGTACCTCGCGTGGATGGGCCTCGGCGTCCTTCCGCTCTCGCTCGCCCTTCTCGTCGCCGCCTCCGCGAAGAGGCACGAGGGACGCTTCTGGATCGCCGCCGCGCTGCTCGGCCTCGCGGCCGGCCTGGTCCCGTGGATTCCGGGGCGCGCGCCGGCCTACGAGGCGCTCGCCTTCCTGCACGTCGTCCGCTACCCGGTCAAGGCGTGGCTCGTCGTGACGCTCTCGGTCGCGGCCCTTTCGGCCCTCGGCGTCGACCGGCTCGTGATCGAAGGGGGCCTCCCCCGCTTCCGGAGCCGCGCCGCCGTGGGTTCTCACCGGCCTCGCCGCGCTCTTCGCGGGCTTCTCGCTCTGGGGTCGGCTCGCTCCCGCGGAGCTCCAGCGCGTCCTGATGAGGGGCTGGAATCCGGCCTGGGCGAGCGATCCGCAGACGGTCCTCGCCCCCGTCGTGACGCGCCTTCCCGTCCAGGCCGCGCTCTCGGCCGCGGCGCTCCTCCTCCTCGCGCTGCTCCTCCGAAAGAACGGCGCCGAGCCCAGGGGGCGCCTCCTCCTCCTCGCGGCGTGCGGCGCGGAGCTGCTCCTCCAGCTGCCGCTTCTCCTCCCCCGGCTTCCTTCCGCCAGCCTCGCCGACACGCCGCCGCTCGTCGCGCGGGCTGCCGCGATCCCGGGGCGGGTCTACGAGAGGGCCCCGAAGGACCTCGACCCGGTCCGGCGCGGCCTCTTCGGCCGCGCGCCGGTGGACGACCTCACGACCGTGGCGCTCGCCCAGCACCGGCAGGGATGGGCGCTCGCGGGGGCGCCGTTCGGCCTGAAGTACGCCTTCGACCCGGACCCCGACGGCAGCTACACCTATCTCAACCGCGTCGCGACGGACGTCGTCAAGAGCCGCGACTGGCCCCGCCGGCTGAAGTGGCTTCGCGCGGCCGGTGTCGGCTCCGTCATCGCCGACGACGTCCCGGCGGACCTCGCCGGTCTCGCGCCCGTCTTCACCGAAGGACTCTACGGGATCCCGGCGACGCTCTTCCGGCTGACGGACCCTCTTCCGGGAGTCCGCCGCGCGACGCGCGTGGTGCCCGTCGACTCGATCACGGAGGCCGTGCGCGTCTTCGAGGTGCCGGAGTTCGACCCGGCGACGGACGTGACCGTCGCCGGGAAGAACGCCGAAGACCTCGCCGCCTCCGCCCTCGACCCGACGGCCCAGACGCGCGTCGTGGCGGAGACGCCCGACCGCCTCGTCGTCGAGACGTCCGGGGCGACGCCGGGGGTGCTCCACGTCGACCGCTCGTTCACGCCGCGCGTCCGCGCCGCCGTGAACCGCAAGCCCGCGACGCCGGTCGTCGCCGACGTCCACCTGATCGGAATCCCGGTGCCGGCGGGGACGTCGCAGGTCGTCGTCGACCTCGCGCCCTGACCGCGCGCCCCGGGACCCTCCGCTAGACTCCGCCCGCGGGCCGCGACCGATGAAACCGAAGGAGATCCTCTACGCGCTGGGCTTCCGGCCCCGTCCCCGGGAGTACCCGTACGAGATCGACACCGTGACGCTCCCGAAGGAGGGCGCGCTCAGGTTCGCGCGCTGGCGCCACCCCAACGAGGACCCGATGACGTTTCATCAGGAGGAGGTGGATGCGCTCCGCTCCTTCCTTCGCGAGGGAGACGTCGCGATCGACATCGGGGCCCATTCCGGCGACTCGGCGCTCCCGATGGCCCTCGCGGTCGGCCCCGGCGGCGCCGTCCTCGCCCTCGAGCCGAATCCCGTACGCGTTCAAGGTCCTCGCCGTGAACGCCTCCTTGAACCCCGGGAAGACCCGGATCGTGCCGCTGAGGGTGGCGGCCATGCCGGAGGACGGCACTTTCACGTTCGAGTACTCGGACTCCGGCTTCTGCAACGGCGGTCTGCACGAGGGGATCAGCCCGCTCCGGCACCACCACTTCTTCAAGCTGAACGTCGAGGGGCGGAACCTCCCGCGGCTCCTCGCCCGCGACTTCCCGGAGGAGCTTGCGCGCGTCCGGTACGTGAAGACGGACACCGAGGGGTACGACCGGCAGGTCGTGGCGTCCCTCCGGCCCCTGCTCGACGCACAGCGGCCGGTCCTGAAGTGCGAGGTCTACCGGCACCTCCCGGCCGAGGAGCGGTTCGGCTTTCACCGCGACCTCCGAGCGGCCGGTTATCGGGTCTTCAAATGGGAGAGCCCCGGCGTCTTCCGGGGCGAGGAGCTGACCGAGAGCCGGATGACGGCCTGGCCCCACTTCGACCTCGTCGCCTTCCCCTCCGAGGCCGCCTGAACTCCTACCAGCGGTGAAAGGCGGGGTGCCCCTCCTTCACGGCGACGAACGTCCCGCGGCAGGTGGCGGTGACCTTGCCGCCTGCCTCGATCTCGGCCTCCACGACGGCGCGGTCCGCGGACGACTCGACGACGCGCGCCTTGAGCGTCAGCGGCCCCGAAATCGGCGTCGGCCTCTTCAGCCTCACGTGGAAGTCCGCGGTGACGGTGCATGGGGGGGCCGCGGCTCCCGACGCCTTCATCAGGTGGATCGCGGCCGCCCAGTTGCTGTGACAGTCGAGTAGCGTGCCGCAGATCCCCCCGTTGAGGATCCCCTCGAAGGCGAGGTGGTGGGGCTCGGGCATCCACGTTGCGACGAGGTCGTCTCCGCTCTCGAAGCTCCGGATCCCGAGCCCCTTCCCGTTCGCCGGGCCGCAGCCGAAGCAGCGGTTCTCCGGGGCGTACGTCTCCTGCAGGCTCTTCACCGCGACCTCCTCCCGCCGGCGCTCAGGGAACCGGCGGCGTGACCGCCTTCCAGCTCTGCCCGCCGGTCTGGGAGCGGAAGACTCCCCGGAGATCCGTGACGATCCAGAGCGTTTCCGGGGGTCCCGGCGTGACGGCGAGGTCGACGATCGCTCCGCCGTCCGGCGAGAGATTCCGGCTCCACTTCCACCCCGCGTCCACGGTCCGGAAGAGGCCCTTCTCGAGGACCTTCGCGCTCGGGACCTCGTCGATGCGGGCGTGAGCCCAGGGCTGCGACGCCACGAGGATGTCCTTTCCGTTCGACGGGTTCGGCGCCCAGACGGCCCGGATGAACGGGATGTCCGGCGAGATGATCCTCCAGGACATCCCGCCGTCGGTGCTGCCGAAGAGGCCCTGCTTCATTCCCAGGAGCGCTGCGGGCGGGTTGCCGACTCCCCAGGCGAGGGCACTGAAATCGACATCTCCGGCCGCCGCCTGCCGCGCCCACGACTCGCCCAGGTCGTCGCTTCGGTAAAGCGTCGTCGGTGATGCCGCGATGACCTGCTTAGGGGTCGTCGGGGAGACCCGGAGGCGGTAGAGATGGAAGGCCTGGCCCGGGACGCCGGCGTTCATGAAGGTCCTTCCGCCGTCGGTGCTCTTGTAAACGCCGTCCTCCGAGACCGCGAAGACCCGGAGGGGATCCCCGATCGCGGCCAGATCGAGGGCGTGCTTCCCGACCCGGCCCACCGCGGCCTTTCCCCACGTCTTCCCGCCGTCGGCCGTCCGGAGGACCCCCTCGTCGGTCGCCAGCCAGACGACGTCGCCCGCCGGGCTGACGACGATCCGGTAGACGAGGCGGGGGGACTCGATCGCGCGCCACGTCTCGCCGCCGTCGGACGTGCCGGAGAGGCCTCGCCCTTCCTGCCAGACCCAGGCGATTTTCGGGTCCTTCGGGTGGGCGCCGATCGCGCCGCGGCCGGAGGCCGGCGCCGCGGGCGCGCGCCCGCCCGACAGGAGCGCGGCCGCGGCGATCGCCAGGACGGCCGGAATCCCGCCGCGATGTCTGGATGAGGTCATGCGTCCTCCCTCCCTCGCATTGTCGCAGCCTCGCTCTCGGGCCAGCCCGTCGCCACGGGGGTCGTCCGGCCGGGGAGGGTCGTGAAGGTGAGGCGCCTGACCGGGAATCCGCTTTGCTCCGTCGCGCCTCCTGCGGGCGAACGGTCAGGCCGCAAGCTCTTCAGGATTTCTTCGAAGGTAAGAAAGGCGACACCCTCGCCCTTCCACGCGGCGACGAGCCTCGCGAACGGCGCGGAGAACGCGGGGCCCCCCTCGATTTCCGTATGAATCGAATGGACCTCGAAGGCGAAGGAAGAAGGTGGGGCGTCGGAGTTTCTCATTCTCATTCGGAGCAATTCGCAGGCCCTCTCCACCTGCATGGCGTCTCCCGGCAACGGAAGGGCCATCAGCTCGTCGAGCGTCGGGAGGGTCGACGGGATCTCGAGCGACCTTCGAGGGCTTCCCGTCGGCGCGCACCGGGAAGAAAGGCCCGCCGCCTCGCGAATCGGAGGTGGCCGTGACGCCGTGCGCCTCCTGGACCTCCACCGAAAGCGGCGTCGCCATCCACCCCGGCGCGGCCGACAGCGTCGCCGGAAAGCCGAAGATCTCCAGGAACCGCGCATGCTCCGTTCCCACGACCGTCTCGATTTCCTCCCGCGTCATCTCGCTCAGGCGGTCGTGCCAGCCGACGTGATCCCAGGCGTGGATGCCGACCGCGTGCCCGGCGGCCGCCGCCTCCCGCATCCGCGCGACGGCCGCGGGCTTCGCGCCGATGTCCGGGGCCGGCAGGAGCGTTCCGTAGAGCATCGTCCGAAGGCCGTACGAGGCGGCGGGGCTCGCGGAGAGCACCTTCCTCACGAACCCCTTCCGGAAGACGCGCCGGAGCGCCCGCCCGGTCCGGTCGGGGCCGAGCGAGAAGAAGAACGTCGCGCGAACGCCCAGCTTCGCGAAGAGATCGAGCAGCCTCGGCACCCCCTCGAGCGTGCCCTGGTAGGTATCCACATCCACCTTGAGAGCGAGGGAGCCGCTCACACTTCGGGGGGTTTTCTTCCCTTCAGGTAGAAGTCGAGCGTCTTCTTGAGGCCCGTCGGGAAATCGGTCGTCGGCTTCCAGCCGAGGAGGCGCTCGGCCTTTCGGATGGAGGGGACGCGCGTCGTGATGTCCTGGTAGTTCGCGCCGTAGTAGTCCTTCGCCGAGACGGTCACGATCTTCGCCTTCCTCGCGAGCGGCGCGAACTTCGGGTAGTGCGCGACCGCGTCGATGAGCTGGTGCGGCGAGGTCGTGGATCGGAAGGTCGGCCTCGGGGTTCCCGATGTTGAAGATCTCGCCCGTCGGCCTTCCCCCGCTCGTTCACGAGGATCTTCATCAGGCCGTCGATCCCGTCCTCGATGTACGTGAAGCAGCGGCGCTGCTTCCCGCCGTCCACGAGCTTGATCGGCTTGCCGTAGAGGATGTTGTGGAGGAACTGCGTCAGGACCCGGCTCGAGCCCTCCTTCGGGGCGTCGACGTCGTCGAGGTGCGGCCCGTACCAGTTGAAGGGGCGGAAGAGCGTGAACTTCAGCCCCTGCGCGTGCCCCATGGCCCAGATGACGCGGTCGAGGAGCTGCTTCGAGGCGGAGTAGATCCACCGCTCCTTCCGGATCGGCCCGTAGACGAGCGGCGAGGCGTCCTCCTCGAACTCGGCGTCCGGGCACATGCCGTAGACCTCGGAGGTGGACGGGAAGACGACGCGCGTCCCGTACTTCGCCGCCATCCGGACGATCCGGAGGTTCTCCTCGAAGTCGAGCTCGAAGACGGAGAGCGGCGCCTTGACGTAGGCGGCCGGCGTCGCGATGGCGACGAGCGGGAGGACGACGTCGGACTTCTTGACGTGGTACTCGATCCACTCCCGGTTGATCGCGATGTCCCCCTCGAGGAAGCGGAAGCGCTTCTCGGCGAGGAACTCCGCGATCCGGTCGCTCCCGACGTCGAGGCCGTAGACCTCCCAGTCGGTCGTGGTCAGGATGCGCCGCGTGAGCGCGTTGCCGATGAACCCGTTGACGCCGAGGATCAGGACCCTCACGTTCCGCTCCGCCTCATCGAGCCAGTCGCAGAAGGCCGGCGCGTCGAGGTCCTTCGCCCCGTCCGGGCGGGCGAGCGAGGATCTCGACGGGGCGGTCGTCGCCCGCGTAGACGATGACCGAGTTCTCGGTGATCTCGAGCTTGCCGGGGAAGACGTCGTGCCCGCCGTACGGCGAGAGCCGCGTCCTCCAGATCGTCACGTTCGGGCCGAAGAGGTCGGTGAAGGCGCCCGGCCACGGCTTCGTCACGGCGCGGACGAGGTCGTGGATCTCCTTCGCGTTCTGGGTCCAGTCGATCCGGCCGTCCTCGGGCGTCCGCCCGCCGAAGTAGCTCCCCTTCGACAGGTCGAGCGGAATCCGCGGCGCCGTCCCCGCCTTCAGCTTCGGCCAGGTGCGCGCGAGGACGGTCACCGCCGCGTCGCCGACCCGGCGCGCCACCGTCAGGGCGTCGTCCTCGGGCCCGATCGGGACCTTCTCCTGGTCGACGAGGTCGCCGGCGTCGGGCTTCTCCACCATGTAGTGGAGCGAAGCGCCCGTCGCGGTCGCCCCCTTCAGGATCGCCCAGTTCACCGGCGAGCGCCCGCGGAACTGGGGCAGGAGCGAGCCGTGCATGTTCAGCGCGCCCTTCGCCGGAATCGCGAGGACCCGCGCCGGGATCATCGTCCGGAAGTAGAACGAGAAGAGGAAGTCGGGGGCGAGCGACGCGAGCCGCTGCGCCTCACCCGGGGTCGTTCAGGTCCTCGACCACGCGGAGCGGCACGGCGCGCGAGGCGGCGAGGTCCGCGACCGACTCCCACCAGCGCTGCTCGCTCGGGCTGTCCGTCGTGCGTGTAGATGAGGGAGACCTTCTCGCCGGCGTCGAGGAGCCACTTCGTGCAGCGGTACCCGACGTCCGAGTACGCCGCGACGACGATGCCGCTCACGACTTCGCCCCCTGGAGCTCCCGCTCGGCCGCCGCAGCGCCCGCGGCCGAAGCGCCCGGCGCCGCCGCGCCCCAGACCCGGCGGATCAGGAACCGCGGCCGCCCGCGGACCTGATGGTAGATCCGTCCCGACGTACTCGCCCACCAGCCCGATCCCGGCCATGAGGAACCCCATCACGACGAAGGCGAGGGCGAAAAGCGTGAAGACCCCCTCGACCTCGGCGCCGACCACGAGGCGGCGGATCAGGAGGAAGACGCCGAAGGCCACCCCGAAGACCGCCGTCACGAAGCCGAGGAGCGCCGAAGAGCTGCAGCGGGACGAGCGAGAAGCCGGTCATCAGGTCGAAGTTCAGCGGACGAGCCGGTAGAGCGAGTATGTCGACGTCCCGGCGGTCCGCTCGGCGTGGGCCACGGGGATCTCGACCGGCGATCGGGCGTACTGCTGCGCGAGCGCCGGAATGAACGTGGACGCCTCGTCCGAGGCGAGCATGACGTCGACGACGTCGCGGTGGTAGCCGCGCAGCATGCAGCCGTAGTCGTTCAGCTTCATGCCGGTCATCAGCGCCGTCGTCCGGTTCACGAGCCGCGAGGCGACGCGGCGGAAGAACGGGTCGTGCCGGCTCTGCCGGACCGTGCCGACGACGTCGTGTCCCGCGTCCATCTCCGCCACGAGCTTCGGGATCTCCTCGGGAGGATTCTGGAGGTCGGCGTCGATCGTGATCACGTACTCGCCGTCGGTCGCCGTGAAGGCCGCCAGGATCGCCATGTGCTGGCCGGCGTTCCGCACGAGCTCGACGACCTTGACGACGCCGGGATGCTCCGACGGCGGCGCGGCGGAGGATCCCGAGCGAGCCGTCGCGGGAGCCGTCGTCGACGAAGACGGCCTCGGCCGGCCGGTCCGAGGGCCGCGAGGACCGCGAGGAGGCGGGGGAGGAGCGCCGGGAGGTTCGCCTCCTCGTTGTAGACGGGGATCACGACGGAGACCTTCCGCGGGACGACGCGCGTGACGGGGACGGACGAGAGCACGTCGAGGGATTCTAGCGTCGCGGGAGGGACGGCGCGCTACGGGCCCGTTTCCTCTGGAAAACGAAACGGGGGAGGGCCGAAGCCCTCCCCCGCAGTTTCGGACGAGGGTGAGTCGACCTAGAAGCTGATCCGCGCGCCGAAACGGAAGAGGCGCGGGCCCAGGCGCGCCACGCCTGCGTCGCCGTTCTGGCCGGTGTTGCCCGCGGCATAGAGGTAAGTCGGGTTGTTCGGGTTGGCCGGGCGGCAGGACCGTGAGATTCGTGTCCCGGCCCGTGATCGTCTGATCGTTGATGAGGTTGTAGCCCTGGGCGAAGAGGGTGACCGTGACCGCGCTCAGCTTGAGGGCGTACTGGACCGACAGGTTCGCGTCGAACAGCGTGTCTTCGCGGCCGTTCGTGCCGCGCGGGATCAGGAAGAGCTCCGATCCGTACTGGCTGTTGAAGTAGCCCATCTGGTTCCGGGGCGCGCCCGAGTAGACGAAGGCCGAGAGGCCCAGCGTCAGGCCGAACGGCCAGGTGTACGCGCCGTCGAGGCGGAAGGCGTACGGCCGGTCGAGGTTCAGCTTGCCGTAGGCGTTGTTCAGCATCGTGGCGTAGTCGTAGTCGGCGTTGATGCCGGGGTCGGTCTGGCCGTTCCCGGGGCCGGGCTGGGAGCCGATCCGGGCCGCGCCGTCGTAGTTCCCCTTCAGATTCGACCAGATGAAGCTGGCCTGCCCCCAGAAGTTTTGGCCGATCCGCTTCTTCGCGACGATCTCGGCCGAGATGTACTGCCGCCGCGCGGCCGGGACCGCGACGTTGATCGTCGAAAGCCCGGTGCAGTTGGAAGGCTTGCCGGTCTGCGGGCCGTAGTCGATGCCGGTGCAGGTGTGGACGCCCTGACCCGTGGCGTAGATGCTGTCCGAGCCCGGGTTGATGATGACGCAGGTGTTCCCGTTCGAATCGGGGTAGGCGGTGTCGAAGTCGCACCGGTCCTCGATCACGTTCTGAAGGTACCGGAAGGTCCCCTTCACGCCGAGGGAGAAGGTCGGGTCGAAGGCCCGCTCGTAGCCGAGGGTGACCTCGTCCTGGTAGTAGCCCTTGAGGTTGTCCTGGAAGGCTTCAGGCGCGAAGCCCCCCTGCGCCTGCAGGTTCGAGCGGGCGCGTCCGGGGCCTGGACCAGGGAGGTCGGGCTGTAGTTGAACGAGTTGACGTCGACCTTCGCGCCGTACGACCGGACGGTCAGGTCGGTCGGGAGGGCGTAGTAGAAGCGCCCGTAGAAGGCGGCCAGCTTCGAGGTGCCGTCTCCCCGGACGTCCCACGAGATGCCGACCCGGGGCTGCCACTCGTTCTTCAGCTTGAACGGATAGCCGTTCTGGTTGAGGATGGTTTCTCCGTTGTAATCGCGGACGTCCTCCTGGTCGTACCGGATGCCGATGCCCAGCGTCAGGTTCGGCAGGACGCGCCAGGAGTCCTGCGCGTAGAACCCGAGCCGGTAGATGTGCGGGTACGACCGTATTGCCGTCCGGGAGGTAGCCGGCCACCGGATTCTCGGTCGAGGTCGAGTAGTAGGCGTGCTGGTAGTAGATGGACTGCCCTGGGGCGCAGGGGGTGACGCCCGGGCCCGGCGTCGGACAGTTGTAGATCAAGACCTGTTGTCCGCCCGTGTAGTAGTCGATCGCCGTCGTCTTGTTGTTCTCGTAGTCGACGCCGAGCTTGATCTCGTGATTACCGGTGAAGATCGACCCGGCGCCCGTGATGTTCTGTCGCGACGAGAAGTTGTTCTGCCGGTAGCCCCGGATGTTCCCGAAGCCCCCCGAATAGATCGGGTTGTTCGGATCCGTCCGGTAGTCCTGGTACTGGATGCCGTTCGCGAGGCCCTGCGTCTCGAACCGGTCCTGATGGAAGGCGTACCGGGCGTTCGACGAGGCCTCCGGAGCCGAAGAGCGCCGTGAAGAGGCCGGCGTAGTCCGTCGCCCCGATGTCGCGGATTCCCTGTTGGATGATCGGATTCTCCGCGGTGAAGTTCCGGATCGTCCCCTCACGGGTCTCCGGGTCGCCGAAGACGGTTCCGACGAGCGTCATCGCCATCGGTCGGACGGAAGGTCAGCTTGGCGGACCAGATGTTCGCGGCGTAGCTGATCGGGAAGATCACGCCCGCGTTCGGGAGGCCCGTTCCGGCGAGCGGGATCTGGTCGACCTGCTGCGAGACCCGGTTGTAGGCGCCGAAGAACCAGATCCGGTCCTTCATCAGGAAGCCGCCGATGTCGGCGCCGTAGTCCTGGACGTCCCGCTGCGACTGGTCGGTGTAGTTGACGTCGGTCTGGGCGTCGCCCTTCCGTTCGGCGATCATGCTCTTGAAGTCGAAGTAGCCGAAGACATCGCCCTTGAACTGGTTCCCGCCCGACTTCGTGACGACGTTCACGATGCCGCCCATGGCCCGGCCGAACTCCGCCTCGTAGCCGCTCGCCTTGACCTGCACCTCCTCGACGAACTCCGTCGTCAGGGCCTTCCCCTGGAAGCCGCGGATGACGTTCGTCGTGTTGATGCCGTCGACGAGGTACTGGTTCTCGACCGAGGTCGCTCCGTAGATCGTCAAGGACTGGGCCCGCCCCTGCGTGTCGGCGTTGTCGCGCGAGACGCCGGGCTGGATCTGGACGCTCGACGCGTAGTTCCGCCCCTCGGGGAGCTTGCGGGCGGTGGCCTCGCTGATGTTGAGGCCCGAGGTCGTGCTCTGGGTGTCCACGATCGGCATCTCACCCGTGACGATGATGTCGGCCGTCTTCGAGATGTCGAGCCTGAACGTGATGTTCGCGGTCCCGTCGAGCGACACGACGATGCCGGTCCGCTGGGCCGAGCGGAAGCCGGTCAGCGACGCGGTGATCGGTGTAGGACCCCGGCGGGAGGACGGGAACGCGGAATCGTCCCTGAGAGTCGGTGACGATCGTCCGCATGCCCTGAAGGGACGCGGATTTCACCTCGATCTTGACTCCCGGCAGCGGCTGGCCGTTGCCGTCTGAGACGGTGCCGTCGATGGCGCCCGTCGTCTGTGCGACGGCCGGGCGGGGCGAGAAGTCCCGCCGCGACGGCCAGCGCGAGAACGAGAATCAGCTTCGCCGCCCGATACCGCATAGACACCTCCCAATAGAAATAGAAATGAATAGGGATTCCCCCGTACCCCGGGGAACGATTAGGTCTCATGATCTGTTGGCCGGAAAAATACCACAACCGGCGGCGGCGCGAGGCTCGTGACCGGGACGTACGAGCCAATTCGGCTAGCGATTGGACAGCAGGACGAACTTCCCGGTCGCGATCCGGGCCAGCTCGCGGGCCGGCTCGAGCCCGGACTTCGGATCGGAGAAGTCCCGGACCCGCTCCCTCTGGACGACCGCCAGGACCTTCCTCGGGCCGTTCCAGAGCGAGCGGAACTCCTCCTCCGTCGGAAACATGCCCGCGGAGCCCTCGCGCGTCCTCCCGAAATCCAGCTCGGACCAGCCGAGGATGGCAATCGGCGTCGTCCGCTTCGTGTAGAACGGTATCGCCTGAAGGTAGCCGCCCCTCTGGACGAGGACGTCTCCCGGCGAGAGCTCCCCCGCCGCGACCTCGGCCATCCGCCACGGTGTGATCTGCCGCGCGGCGGCGGGGAGGAGGAAGAGCGCCCCGACCTGGAACGCGGCCCACGGCAGCACGACCCACGGCACCGGATCGACGCGGGACCATCCGGCAGCCGGCCGCACGAGACGCTCGAGGAATCCGGGCGAGACGTTCAGGACGAAGCCGACGAGGAGCGCGGCGAGGGCGGCGAGGCCGACCCGCTCCCGGCCCCAGCTCGCGAGGAACCCGGCGCCGATTCCCCAGGCCGCGCCGGCGACGAGCAGGACGCCGTAGATCGCGGCGGTGGCCCGGCGCGTCCCCGCGAACCGGGCGCCCCGCAGCCGCGCCTTCTCGATCCCGACGGCGAGCAGGACGCCGAGGGCGGGCCAGATCGGCTCGAGGTACGGGATCAGCTTCGAGCGCGACGCCGAGAAGAAGAGGAAGACCAGGAACGAGAAAGTCCAGAGGAAGCTCTCGGTCCCCCGTTCGCGGAACGCGCCGAGGCGGAGCGGAAAGGTCTCGCGGAACCGGCCGAAGAAGCCGGTCCACGGGATGAAGCCGACGAGGAGGACCGCGACGAAGTAGAACGGCGAGCCCCCGCGCCGGTGCTCGGACCTCGCGAAGCGGTCGAAGTGCTCGTGGACGAAGAAGAAGTTCAGGAAGTCCGGGTGGCGCCGCGCCATCTCCACGTGCCAGGGGACGACGAGAAGGAGGAAGAGGAGGAGCGGCCCGGGAGCGAAGAGCTTCGGCACCAGCCGCCAGCGCCCGGAAAGGGCGGCGAACGCGAGGATCGCGCCGCCGGGAAGGACGACGCCGATCAGCCCCTTCAGCATCACCGCGGCCGCGCAGGCGACGTGGAGACCCCAGACGGCCCGCCGCGCGCGCCGCCGGTCCCCCTTCTGCTCCGCCTCCTGGAACGACGCGAACGCGAACGCCGCGGCCGAGAGCGCGCACGACAGCATCGGGTCGATCGTCAGGACCCGCGCCATCGCGAAGACGAGGACGGAGCTGCCCGTGACGACGCCGGCGAGGAGCCCGGTCCGCGCCCCCCAGCGCCGCGCCGCGAAGGCGGCCGCCATCAGGACCATCGCCACGGACGCGAGCTGGTTCGGAAGGCGGGCCGCGAACTCGGTCTCGCCGAAGAGCCGGAACGAGGCCGCGACGGTCCAGTAGAAGAGCGGGGGCTTCTCGAAGTAGAGAAGGCCGTTCAGTCGCGGCGTGACGAAGTCGCCCGTCGCCAGCATCTCCCGCGGAATCTCGGAGTAGCGCCCCTCGTCCGGCTCGAAGAGCGGGGTCAGGCCCGTCTGGACGACGAGCAGGGCGAGCGTCAGCAGCAGGAGAATGAAGAGCCCGCGCGTCTCGCGGGAAAGAAAGCCGCCCACGCCGGCATTCTAGGGGGGCTCCGGCTGGTCAGGCTGCGCAACAGGCGCGCGCCGCCGGCCACGCTCCAGGAGCGCGCCGGGCGCCAGAGGCCGGCGTCGCTGCGACGGCGATTCGACGTGGAACCGGCAGGCGCCGCGCCAGTAGTCGTAGGGGGTGCCGCGCCGCGAGTGGATCGCGACGTCGACGAGGTAGGAGCCGGCCCCCAGCTCGACGCGCGGCAGCGTCAGTCGCACGGTCGCCGGGCCGTCGAAGCGTCCGGGCAGGAAACCGTCCACCTCGGTGTTCGTCCCGTGGACGCAGACCTCCTCCGGCGTGAAGAGGCCGACGCCGAAGACGAAGTCGTCGAGCGGCCGCGCCGGCGCCGCCTCGATCTCGAGCGTCATCGCGTCGCCGGAGGCGAAGGCGTAGCGCTCCCTCCCGTCGGCGCCGAGAAGGCGGCAGGCCGTGATGACGGCCGAGCGGTCTCCCCAGCGCCGGGGCTTCTCGGGGACCGGCTCCGGCGCCGGCGCGGCGCCGGGCGCGCGGGGCCGGGGCCGCCGGCTCGGCGCGGAGCTCCTCCTGCACCTTCACGTGCTCGACGGCGAGGCGCTCTCCCTCGCCCGCCGCCACGTCGAGGCGGTAGGCCGCCAGGATCTCGCGCGTCTCGCCGAGGCCCTTCACGCGGCCGTGCTCGAGGTAGAGGGCGCGGTCGCAGAGCTCCTCGACGAGTCCGAGCGCGTGGCTGACGAAGAAGATCGTCTTCCCGCGCGCCGAGAACTCCGCGATCGTGTCGAGGCAGCGGCGGGAGAAGGCCTCGTCGCCGACCGCGAGCACCTCGTCGACGACGAGAATGTCGGGGTCGACGTGGACCGCCACCGCGAAGCCGAGCCGGACGTACATTCCCGAGGAATAGGTCTTGACCGGCTGGTCGATGAAGTCCTCGAGCCCGGCGAAGGCGACGATGTCGGGGAGCTTCCGCTCGACCTCCTTCCGCGTGAGGCCCAGCATGACGCCGTTGATGACGACGTTCTCGCGCCCCGAGATCTCCGGATGGAAGCCGGCCCCGAGCTCGATCAGCGCGGAGACCTTCCCGTTGACGGACAGCCGGCCGGCGGAGGGCTTGAAGATCCCCGCCACGAGCTTCAGGAGCGTCGACTTGCCGCTGCCGTTCGCGCCGATCACGCCGAACGTCTCCCCTCGGAGGACACCGAAGGAGACGTCCTCGAGGGCCTGGACCGCCTCGCTCGGGGCGAGGGCCTCCGAAAGCCCCCGGCCGAGGAGGGCCGACTTCAGCGTCCCGAAGGCGCGCGTCTTCCCGTAGCGGCGGTAGCGCTTGCCGATCCCTTCGGCGACGACCGCGAGGTCGCGGCCGCCGGTCACACCGCCTCCGGGAAGGAGTCGCGGAGCCGTCCGAAGAAGGCGGCGCCGACGAGGAGCGCCGCGACCGACACCCCGGCCATGACGAGCCAGCGGCCGGGTTCGATCCACCGGCCGTAGAAGAGGGCGTCGTGCCATCCCGCGAAGAGCGGCGCGACGGGGTTCCACGACAGGATCTCCTTCAGCGTCCCGTCCTTCATCTCCGACAGCGTGTAGAGGACCGGCGTGCCGAAGAACCAGAGCGAGAGGGCGGTCGCGAGGAGGTCCTTCACGTCCCGGAAGTGAACCGTCAGCGCCGCGAGGAAGAGCCCGAGGCCGAAGAGGAAGACACCCTCGAGGAGGAGGAGCGCCGGGAGCTGCGCGAGGGCCGCCGTGACGGGAACCGGCGTCCCGAAGAGCCCGGCCGCCCCGAGGAGAAGCGCCGCGAGGAGGACCGGGAGGGCGAGGAGGAAGTGGACCCCCTGGGAGAGGACGGCGACCGCCGGGAGCACCTCGGCGGGAAAGAGGACCTTCTTCAGGAGCGGCCCGTGGACGACGAGCGACGACGAGGCGTCCGTCAGCGACGACGCGAGCCAGTTCCAGGGAAGGAGCCCGCAGAAGAGGAAGACGGCGTAGGGGCTCGTCGCGGCACTTCGTCCCGGGAAGACGAGCGTGAAGACGACCGCGTAGACCGCCAGCATCAGGAGCGGGTTCAGGAGGGACCAGAAGAAACCGAGGACGCTCCCCCGGTAGCGGGCCTTCAGCTCGCGCGAAACGAGGACGCCGATGAGCGCGCGATGGCGCAGGAGATCGCGAAGTCCGTCGAGCATCCGGGTCCTCGCATCATACGGAGGCGAAGGCCGGGGCGGGCCCGGCCTTTCGCTAGACTCGGCGAGCCATGCACAGAAAAGCCGCTGCCGCGCTCGCCCTGGCTCTCGCCGTCTCCCTTCCCCTCGCCGCCGAGGACGCTCCGAAGAAGCGGCCGAAGATCGGCGTCGCGTTCGGCGGCGGCGGCGCGCGCGGGGGCGCGCACGTCGGCGTCCTGAAGGTCCTCGAAGAGCTCCGGATCCCGGTCGACTACATCGCCGGGACGAGCATCGGCTCCATCGTGGGCGGCCTCTACGCGACCGGCTTCTCGCCCGCGGAGATGGACGACATCCTCCGGCACACGGACTGGAACTCCGCCCTCGAGGACGACCCGCCGCGGAAGGACATCACCTACCGGCGGAAGGAAGACGACGACCTCTACCTCATCAAGGTCGAGCTCGGCTTTTCCCGCGGAAAGGCCGTCTTTCCGACCGGCCTCATGGCCGGCGAGAAGCTCGGGATCCTCCTCCGGAGATTCACGCTCCCGTTCAGCGAAGTTAAGGACTTCAGCGCCTTCCCGATCCCGTACCGGTGCGTGGCGACCGACATCGGGAACGGCGGCAAAGTCGTCCTCGGAAGCGGAGACGTCGCACGGGCCATGCGGGCGAGCATGGCGATCCCCGCGTTCTTCTCGGCCGTGGTGCTCGACGGCAAGCTCCTGACCGACGGCGGCACCGTGGACAATCTCCCCGTCGACGTCGTCCGGGAGATGGGGGCCGACGTCGTCATCGCGATCAACATCGGAACGCCGCTCCAGAACCAGGCCCAGCTCTCCAACTTCCTGGCGATCGCGGACCAATTGACGGGCCTTCTCACGACCGAGAACGTCAAGCGGCAATTCGAGTCCCTCAAGCCCACGGACGTCCTGATCTCGCCCGACCTCGACGGGATCGCCTCCTTCAACTTCGCGCAGTTCCCGGAAAGCATCGAGCGAGGCTACGTGGCGGCCGAGGCCCTCAAGGAGAAGCTGAGGGTTCTCTCGGTGTCCGAGGACGAGTACGCGCAGTTCCTGAAGACGCAACGCTACCCGCACCCGACCCCGAACGTCGACGCCGTGAAGGTCCTGCCGATCCCCGGCATCGACCCGCGCGTCATCCTGTCCCGCGTCGACTACACCAAGACCGGGCCGGTCGACTGGAAGGAGGTCGACCGGACGCTCGGGAACATCTACGAGCTGAACGACTTCGCAACCGTCGACTTCAGAATCCTCCCGATCGACGGCGTCTCGACCCTCGTCATCGATCCGCGGCCCAAGCCTCCCGCGCCGACCCGCGTCCGGTTCGGCCTCCTCCTCAACACGGACTTTTCCGGCAGCAGCGCCTTCGGCCTCCGGGCCAGCGTCAACAAGACGCAGATGAACGCTCTCCGCGCCGAGTGGAAGACGCAGATCGAGGTGGGGCAGTCGGACTACCTGACGACGCAGTGGTACCAGCCGCTCGACTACGCCGGGCGCTTCTTCGTCATGCCCATGGCCGGGATCCAGCGCCAGCCCTTCAACCTCTTCATCGACGAGACCGCCGTCGGCCGCTATCTCGTGGACGACGTCTTCGTCGGGTTTCAGGGAGGAATCTCGTTCGGCCCGCTCGGCCAGCTGACGGTCGGGCTCAGGCGAGACTGGTACAACTTCAAGGAGAACATCTCCGCGTTCCCCGTTCCCGACACGACCTTCAACCAGACGGCCCTCGTCACCCAGCTCAATTTCGACCAACTCGATCACGTCGCATTTCCGCGCTCGGGCTGGCTGGCGAACGCCCAGTTCATCTCGGCCGGAAGCGCCCTCGGGGGCGAAAACTCGTTCAACCGGCTCACGGCGGGAGGCGGATGGGCGACGAGCAAGGGGGACTGGACGCTCCTCCTCTCCGCCAGCGGCGTGACGAAGATCGGGAACAACCAGCTCCCCTTCGTCGAGGCGGGCTTTCTCGGCGGCTTCCTGAACCTCTCCGGGACCCAGCCGCTCCAGTTCTGGGGCAACTACTCGGCGCTCGGCCGCGTCATGGTCTACAAGCGCCTGATGAAGCTCCCTTCGTTCGTCGGGACCGGCGTCTACGTCGGCTGTTCGTTCGAGACGGGGAACGCCTGGATGACGTCGAGCGACGTCCGCTGGGACAACCTCCGGTACGCCGGGAGCCTCTATCTCGGCGCGGACACGCTGCTCGGCCCCTTCTATTTCGGCTGGGGCCGGGCCGGCGGGGGGTTCCACAGCTTCTACCTCGCGCTCGGCCTCCCTCTAAGCCAGAAATAGCCGCTACGAATTCCGCAGCCGGCTCTGCCGCATCCCGTAGACGAAGTAGAGGACGAGGCCGACGAGGAGCCAGAGGCCGAACCGGATCCAGGTGACCCCCGGCAGCCCCTGCATCAGGAAGAGGCACATCAGGACCCCGAGGACCGGCGTCACCGGCGAGAACGGGACGCGGAACTTCCGCGGGCGGTCCGGCTCCCTCACGCGGAGGATCAGGATGCCGATCGCCACGAGGATGAAGGCGAAGAGCGTCCCGATGTTCGTCAGCTGGACGATCTCGTCGATGTTCGCGATCGCGGAGAAGAAGGCCACGAAGATCCCGGTCAGGATCGTCGTGACGTGCGGCGTCCGGTAACGCGGGTGGATCTTCGAGAACCACGGGGAGAGGAGCCCGTCCCGCGACATCGCCATCAGGATGCGCGGCTGGCCGAGCTGGAAGACGAGGAGAACCGACGTCAGCGCGATGACCGCGCCGAAGGCGAGAAGGCCGGCCGCCCAGTCCTGGTGAACGAACGCGAAGCCGGCCGCGAGCGGGTCGGCGACGCCGACGAGCTTCGTGTACGGGATCATGCCGGTCAGGACGAGCGCGGCCGCGACGTAGAGGACCGTGCAGATGGCGAGCGACGCGAGGATGCCGCGCGGCATGTCGCGCCCCGGGTCCTTGCACTCCTCGGCCGCCGTGGAGATCGCGTCGAAGCCGATGTAGGCGAAGAAGATGAGCGACGCGCCCGTCCAGACGCCGTGGAAGCCCCCCGGGAAGAACGGCGTCCAGTGCTCCGGCTTCACCCAGAACGCGCCGACCGAGATGAAGAAGAGGAGCGTCGCGAGCTTCAGGACGACGACGACGTTGTTGAAGCGGGCGGACTCCTTCACGCCGATGACGAGGATCCAGGTGATGAGCGCCGTGATCCCGACGGCGAGGAGGTTGAAGACGACGGGGATCCCGGCGACCGTCGGGTGGGCGAGGTGCGCCTGGTACGCGAGGGCCGCCTCCGGCGAGAGCGAGGCCGCCCCGGACTCCGCCGCCGCCTTCGCGGCGAGGAGCGTCGAGCGGTAGTCGGTGGCGAGCCAGGCGGGGATCTGGAATCCGAAGCCGGCCACGAGCTGCCGGAAGTAGGCCGCCCACGAGATCGCGACCGCGATGTTGCCGACCGCGTACTCGAGGATCAGGTCCCAGCCGATGATCCACGCGACGAGCTCGCCGAGGGTCGCGTAGGCGTAGGTGTAGGCCGAGCCCGCGACCGGGACGAGGCTCGCGAACTCCGCGTAGCAGAGGGCGCAGAAGCCGCACGCGACGGCCGTCAGGAGGATGGAGACGACGACGCCGGGCCCGGCGGGCGGCTGCCCCTCGCCCCCCGACGTCGCGCTGCCGAGCGTCGCGAAGATGCCGGCGCCGACGATGGCGCCGATCCCGAGCGCCGTCAGGTCGACCCACGTCAGGGCCTTCTTCAGGCCGTGGGCCTCGTCGCCTCCTTCGGCGATGAGGGCGTCGAGCGGCTTTCGCCGGAACAGCGACATGCGGCGTCTCCTTCCCGGGGGAACGGCGGGAAGTCTACCGGCTCGGCGCGGGAGCCGGCGGCTGAGCCGGCGCGCCGCCGGTCAGGATCCGCGGCAGGATCTCCTCGAGCGACGCGACCGCGTCGACGCCCGCGGGCGCCCGCCGGTGCCGGTCGACGAGGAGCGCGGCGAGCCCCGCCGCCCGGGCCCCGTCGTAGTCGTCGTGCATCGAGTCGCCGACGTGGAGCACGGCGGCGGCCGGCACGCCCGCGAGCCGGACCGCCTCCTCGAAGATCGCGGGCGCCGGCTTGCTCGCGCCGAAGACGGCCGAGACGAGTAGGCCGTCGAAGTACGGCGCCAGTCCGAGGGCCGCGAGGAGATCCGGCAGGGAGGAATCCCAGTTGCTCACGACGAAGAGCTTCAGCCCCGCGGCGCGGAGCGCCGCGAGGACGTCGGGGACCTCGGGGTAGACCCGCCAGTTCCCCGGCTCCCGGAAGTGGCGGACGAGGACCGGGAGGAGCGCCTCCGGAATCGCCTCGTCGCCGCCGAGCCGCTCCCAGACCTCGCCGACGAACGACCGCCAGAAGACGTGCTCGCCGCCGCCGATTCCCCAGCGCTCGTCGCCGCGGGCGCGCCGGACGGCGACGTCGCCCCAGGTCTTGAGGACGGCGGCGTGAACCTCGCCCGCGCTTCGCGCGAGGCCGTGGGCCGCGAAGGCGTCGCGGTAGACCGTCTCGACGGCGGGCTCGGCGTCGAGCAGCGTCTGCCCGGCGTCGAACAGGATCGCCTGGAACGCCGGCCTCAGGGCATCACCTGTCCGCCGTCGAGGACGAGGGCCTGCCCGGTCATGTTGCGGGCCTCGTCCGAGGCGAGATACGCCACGAGCGCTGCGATCTCCTCCGTCTTCAGGACCTCCCCGAGCGGAGCCATCTTCCCGGCCAGGGCGAACGCCTCGGCCTCGGTCACCCCGGCGAGCTTTCCGACCTGGCCGATCCCCATGCGTCCCATGTCCGTGTCGACCCAGCCCGGGCAGACGGCGTTCACGGTGATCTTCCGCGGCGCCAGCTCGAGCGCCAGCGCCCGAGTCAGCCCGATCACCCCGTGCTTGGCGGCGCAGTAGGCGCCGCTCTTCGCCACGCCGAACCGCCCCGTGACCGAGGAGAGGTTCACGATCCGGCCGCCGTCGGCGAGGAACGGATGCGCCGCCCGGCAGACGCGCCAGGTCCCGGTCAGGTTCACGTCGAGGATCCGGCTCCACCCTTCGTCGGACCGGGCGTCGCCGGCGAGCGGCGTCACGCCGCCGAGCCCCGCGTTGTTCACGACGACGTCGAGCCTCCGGTCCGGGCGGGCGGCGCGCTCGACCGCCGTCGCGACCGACGCCGGGTCGGTCACGTCGAGGAGGACGGCGATGCCCTGGCCTCGTCGCGCCTCGAGGTCCCGCAGGATCGCCTCGGCGTCCTCCACGCTCCGGACGCCGGCGGCCACGTGCGCCCCTTCGGCCGCGAGACGGAGGGCGATGGCCCGTCCGATCCCCCGGGAGGCCCCGGTCACCAGCGCTTTCTTCCCCTCGAGCCGCCCCATGCACCCTCCTGGCCGGAGCGCGGATTCTATGTTCCGGCGGTCGCCCCGGCTTAAGATTCGCCCGTGCGCGTCGACGTCCTCCTCTTCGCGTCGCTCAAGGACGAGGTCGGACCCCGCTTCGCCGTCGACCTCGACGGCGGCGCGACGGTGGCCGACCTCCGCCGCGCGCTCGAGGCCGCGCACCCCGCGTTTGCACGTTTCGGCCGGCGCGCGCTCGTCGCCGTGAACGAGGCCTACGCGGGCGACCGGGACGTCCTCCACGCCGGCGACGTCGTCGCGGTCCTGCCGCCCGTCGCCGGGGGCTGACCGGGCCCTCAGGCCAGCTTCAGGTCCTCGGCCAGGAGCGCATAGTCGACGGCCCCGCGGGAGGAGCCGTCGAACTCGAAGATCGTCTGTCCCTTCGCGGGCGCCTCGGCGAGAGCGACGTTGATCCGGATCGGGGAGAGGATCCGGGTGAAGCGCCCGCGAAGCGTCTCGAGCAGCTCCTCGGAGACGTGGGTCCGCCCGTCGTAGAACGTCGGCAGGATGCCGGCGATCCGGAGCGGCTTCGCGCGGTCCTCGTCGGCGCCGTGGGCGAAGACGCGCGTCTTCTCGAGCGCGGGAAGCGACAGGAAGTCGAGCTTGGCCGGGATGACGAGCTCGTCGGCCGCGCGGTAGGCGTTGGAAAGGAGAAGCGACGCCGACGGGGGACAGTCGAGGACGACCACGTCGTAGCCGTCCGCCTTCTCGAGGCGGCGAGACAGACGCCGGACCCGCTTCTCCTCCCCCTTCTCGCGCAGCGCATCCTCGGCCGCGAGGAGGTCCGTCCCCGCCGCCACGGCGTCGAGGTTCTCGCGGCCCGTCGCGCGGAGGGTCTCCTCGAAATCCGCGTCGCCGAGGAGCCAGGCGCCGAGGCCGGGGCCGTCGGGAAGTCCCAGGGACGTCGCGACGCTCCCCTGCGGGTCGACGTCCACGAGGAGCGTCTTCCTCCCCGCGCGGGCCGACGCGGCGGCGAGGTTCACCGCCGTCGTCGTCTTCCCGACGCCCCCCTTCAGGGCCGAGACCGCGAGGATCCTCCGTCGCGCCGCCACCGTCGTTCCCCGGGCGGGGTCTTATCATGATTCCGTGGGCGGACTGACGACGGAACCGATCGATCCGTGGCCGCCTGGTCGCGGCGCTCCGGAGACCCTCCGACGGGGGCCTGGCGCTCTTCGTCGGCGTCGTCCGCGACCGCCACGAGGGGCGCGCCGTCGACCGGCTCGAGTACGAGGCCTACCTCCCGATGGCCGAGAAGGAGATGGAGCGGATCGCCGCCGAGCTCTCGCGGGAGCATCCGGACGCCCGCGTCGCCCTGAAGCACCGGCTCGGAGTCCTGGAAGTGGGCGACGTGGCGGTGGTCGTCGCGGCCTCCGCGCCGCATCGCGAGGAGGCGTTCGCGGCCTGCCGGGCCGGGATCGAGGCGATCAAGGCCCGCCTTCCGGTCTGGAAGCGGGAATGGGGACCGGGAGGGTCCCTCTGGGTGGATCCGTGCGGCCGCCCGAACGTCGAAACTGATTGAAAACGCAGGCACTTCCCGCTATAATCCGGCGTCCGGAAAAATCCCACCTCCCCTACGCCGGAAGGTCCATCCCGGGCGCGGAGACGTGACATGTTCCAAGCCATCAGGCGAATCCACATCTTCGCCAGCGACTTTTCCCGTTCCCGCCGGTTTTACGGGGACACGCTCGGCCTCCCCGAGGCTGGCGGTTTCGAGAACGACTGGGTCGAGTTCGCCCTCGGTCCGCTCCTTTTGAAGCTGACCCCCCTCCGCCCCGGTGAGGTCCCGGCCCGCAACCAGGTCGCGGCGGTCTTCTCCACCTCGAGCCTCGACGGCACCCTGGCGAAGCTCAAGGAAAAGAGCGTCACCGTCACACGGCCTCCGGCCGACGAGTTCACGGGGCGCTCCGCGGAGGTCCTCGACCCCGACGGCTACCGGATCATCGTTTTCCAGCCCTCGGATCTCCATCCCGACGAAGAGTGGGTGCCGATGTCGAAAGTGGACGAGCTGGTCCGCCACAAGCTCGCGGCGCGTCGCCAGCGGGAAAAGGCGCGGGGCGGCAGGCCGGCCCCGCGGAAGGCCGGGAAGCC
Source organism: uncultured Acidobacteriota bacterium (assembly GCA_963821435.1). Lineage (GTDB taxonomy): Bacteria > Acidobacteriota > Thermoanaerobaculia > UBA5066 > UBA5066 > DAOMFB01. Next base: position 37,037 of record CAWGDR010000011.1, on the reverse strand, counting down.
GAAGTCCGCGAAAGCGAAGTCCGCTGCGAAGAAGAAGCCCGCGGCGAAGAAGAAGTCCGGGGCGAAAAAGAAGCTCGTGGCGAAGAAGCGGCCCGCCGCGAAGAAGAAGGCGGCCAAGAAGCCGGCGAAGAAGGCCGGCCGGGGTTCCCGCCGCCGTTAGCTTCGTCGGGGCCGCGTCACCTCCCTGTGAACACAGGAGGGCCACGATGCTCCGCTTCCTCCCGCTCCCGTTCCGAGCCGCGCCCACACGACGCTTCCGCTTCCTCCCTCTCGGCCTCGTGGCTCTCCTTTTCTCCGCTCTCTCCGCGCCCGCCCAGGACGTCTCGCCCGTCGGCGACCTGATCGCCCGGCCGGTCTCGCTCGTCGAGGGCGTCGTGACGGGCATCTCCGCCGACGGCAAGATCGTCACGCTCCTCGGCGGCACCGGCAACCTCGACGTCGACGTCTCGAACGCGAGGATCTACCTCGCGGGACGCGAGGCCGCGGCCTCTCCCGCTGCCGTGACGATCGGACCCGGCGACTGGATCGTGGCCACGATCGCGCTTCCCGACGCGATCCCGGCGATCTTCCCGCCGCCTCCCCTCGTCGCCACGAACGTCGTCGTCACCAAGGACCGCTTCACGTACCTGCACGGGACGATCCAGGGCGTCGACGTCGCCGGGAGCGCGTTCACGATGCTCTTCCGAATCGTCCACGTCGACTCGAACACCGAGTTCCAGGGCGGATCCGCGGGCGGCCCGATCAAGAGCCTTGCCGACCTCGCGCCGGGCCAGATCGCGGACGTGACCGTCGTGGCGAGCCCGCTCGGGCTCCTCGCGGTCCGCGTCGCGGCCCACGGATACCCGATTCCGCCTCCGATCCCCTTCGCATTCCGGGGCGTCGTCAAGGCCATCGCCGCCGACCAGTGGACGATCGACGAGAAGGTCGTCGGCATCACGAACGAGACGAGGATCATCGGCGACCCGAAGGTCGGGGACACCGTCGACGTCCTCGCGAAGATCCAGAACCCGCCCAACCCGGGGATGGGGATGCCCTCGCGGATCGTGGCGATCCTGATCACGAAGGCGCCGGTCATCGGCGCCGCCGACGCCCGGCTCGGGCCGCGACTTCAGCTTCGAGGGGGTGGTCCAGTCGATTCCGCCCTCCGCGACCCAGATCGGCGTCTGGAAGATCGGCGGGAAGGATGTGAACGTGACGGCCCGGACGGAGATCCTCGGGAGCCCGAAGGTGGGCGACTCCGTGCGCGTCGACGCGACCATCGGTCCCGGGCCGACCGCGACCGTCGGGCCGGCCGGACATGCCGGTCTCGCTCGCGATCACCGCGAAGAGGATCGAGAAGACAGACGACCGGGTCCTGATCCGTTCGGGTCCCGACTCTCCTCCACGGGCCCTCCCGGGCCCGTTTTTTTGTGCCCCGCATAACCTCGGCGCCATGGACACGAGCCTCATCGACTGGTGCGCCGCGGAGCTCGCCTCGCTCCGCGCGGCGGGTACCTACAAGACCGAGCGCGTGCTCGAGGGCCCGACCGGGGCGCGGATCCGCGTCGACGGCCGCGACGTCCTGATGCTGACGTCGAACAACTACCTCGGCTTCGCGAACCACCCGCGGATCGTCGCCGCGGCGCGCGAGGCGCTCGGCCGCTGGGGCAACGGCCTCGGCTCCGTCCGCTTCATCTGCGGCACCCAGCAGCTCCACAAGGAGCTGGAGGCGGCGATCTCGGCGTTCTTCGGGGCCGGCGACACGATCCTCTACATGTCCTGCTGGAACGCCAACGAAGGGCTCTTCCAGCCGCTCCTCCAGGACGAGGACGCCGTCCTCACCGACGCCCTGAACCACGCGTCGATCATCGACGGCATCCGCCTCTGCAAGGCGAAGCGCTTCGTCGTCCCGCACGCCGACCTCGCCGCCTTCGAGAAGGCGTTGAAGGAGGCGCAGTCGTGCCGGCGGCGGCTCCTCATCACGGACGGCGTCTTCTCGATGGAGGGAGAGGTCGGCCCGCTCCCGGCTCTGGCCGACCTCTGCGACCGGTACGCGACGACGCTCGTCGTCGACGACTCCCACGCGACCGGCGTCCTCGGGGCGACGGGGCGCGGCACGGCGGAGCAGCTCGGCGTCCGGGATCGGGTCCCGATCCACACCTCGACGCTCGGGAAGGCGATGGGCTCGGCGGCCGGAGGCTTCGTCACCGGCCCGAGGGCGGTCGTCGACCTCCTCCGCCAGCGCTCGCGGACGACGCTCTTCTCGAACTCCCTCCCGCCGGCGGTCGCGGCGGCGTCGCTCGAGGCGTTCCGGATGATCATGGAGGACCCGGCGCCGGTCGCGAGGCTCCAGAAGAACGCGCTGACGTTCCGGAAGAAGATGACGGAGGCCGGCTTCACGATCCCGAAGGGGATCCATCCGATCGTCCCCGTCATCGTCGGCGACACGGCGAAGGCGCTCGCGATGTCCAACGCCCTCTTCAAGAGGGGCGTCTACGTCTCCGGCTTCGGCTTCCCCGTCGTGCCGCAGGGGCACGCGCGCCTCCGCTGCCAGGTCTCGGCGGTCCACTCCGACGCCGACCTCGCCGAGGCGGTCGAAGCCTTCCGGGTCGTCGGCCGGGAGTTCGGGGTCGTCTGACCCGCGCGCGTGCCTATCACGATTCTGATAGGATCTTTTTCATGGCGTCCATCCGGTCGATCTCCGACCTCCGCAACAAGTCGCATGAGATCTCCCGGCTTTGCCATCGGACGGGGGAGCCGGTCTTCATCACGAAGCACGGCGTCGAGGACCTCGTGGTCGTCAGCGTGGCGGCGTGGGAGCGAGAGAAGGCCCGCGCGGAGCTCTACGCCCTTCTGGACGAGGCCGAACGCGACCGCCGGGCCGGCGACGCGGGGACGTCTCCCGCGGCCCTTCGTCGAAAACTCCGGGGTTGAAGCCCTATCGGGTCCACGTCCTGGGGCGGGCCGAGCGCGATCTCGTCGAACTCCGCGCTTACCTGGACCGGGAGGCTCCGGAGTCAGCCGGCCACGTTCTCGACAGAGCTTCTCGACGCCATCGAGAGCCTGGCCCGCTCGCCGCAGCGTGGCGCCCGGCCGAGGGACGAGCCTCTTCGCAGCCGCGGCTTCCGCTTTCTGGTCCGGCGGTCCTACCTGATCTTCTTCAAGGTGACTGGACGAAGGGTCTGGGTCTATAGGGTGCTTCACGGCAGGCGCTCATGGTCGCGATTGCTCTGAAGCGCTGTTCTTCGGGCGGGTCGAGACGTTCCGGGACCGATCAGGGCACGACCGCGAAGTGGAAGTGGACCTCCACCGAGCGATAGCGCGAACGCGGCGGGAAGGGGGTCGAAGGGGGCGGCGGCCTTGACCGCGGCGAGCGCGGCGTCGTCCCACGCCTTCGCGCCTGACTCCATCGAGACCGTCGCGGAGGCGAGCTTTCCTTCCTTCGTGATCACCGCCTGGACGACCGTCTTCTTCCCCACCGCCGGAAACGCCGGCGGCGCCTTCCACGACTTCGCGACCTTCTCGAAGACCTTCTTCTGGTAGGCCGCGTCCGTCAGCGTCTTCTGGAAGTAGGCGTTCAGCGAGGGCTTCCCGGCCCCGGAAAGCGGAAGGGCCGCCGCGACCAGGAGGATCGCGGCGGCCCGGATGACGCGCCTCATGGGCGCGATCATAGATCGGCGTGCCGGCTCAGGAGACCTTCGCCAGCTTCTTGTTGAACGAGATCACCTCGATCTCGTCCTGCCCGTCGGTGCCCGGCCGGACGTACCCCTTCACCTCCACGGTGCCGGCCTTCTTCAGGTCCTTCAGGTCGTTCGACGTCGGGCAGATCTTCAGGTAGCCGTCCCGGCCGTCGGCCTTCAGGACCGGCGCGCAGTTGCTCGCTTTTCCCGAGATCGCAGTGCTCGCAGAGCACCTTCCCGGCGAGCGTGACTTCCTGACCCACCCGCGTCGCCTGGCTCTTCGAGCCCGCCTCGGACGGACACTGCTTCCCCGCCATGGCGGTCTTGGCCCCGCGCAACAGGACTTCTTGGCACTGGTCGTGGTCCCCCCGCCCCCCGCAGTCGCCCATGAATGCGACCGCTCCGGCCGTCGCCGCCACGACCGCGAACGCCGCTGCCGCTCCGAGTACCATGACTTTCTTCATGTCGGGCCCCCCTTTCCCTTCTGACTTCTCTCGCCGACCCTGCCGCGACGAATTGACCTGCCGGCCCTGCGAGGCAGCAATCCCGGTGCCGAACGGCGCTGTGGTTCCTGAGCCGCCCGTCCAAACGCGCCGCTGAAACCGATTCCCCGCGCTAACCTCGCCCCATGCGAACCGCCTCGGGCGCCGTTCTCGCCGCCCTTCTCCTCGCCGCCGCGCCCGCGCCAGCCGCCGACGAGCCGCGGGTCCGGATCCCGCCCGACCACTTTACGCGCGCCGAGCTGGACGGGTTTCGGTCGATCGCGACGTACGACGAGGTCGTGGCGTTCTGCCGCCGGCTCGAGAAGACGTCGCCCTTCCTGAAGCTCGAGTTCTTCGGGACGAGCGGCCAGGGGCGGAAGATGCCGGTCGTCCTCGTCTCGAAGGAGAAGGAGTTCGATCCGGCGGCCCGCTGGAAGAGCCGGAAGCCGTGGGTCCTCCTCCTCGGCTCGATCCACGGCGGCGAGGTGGACGGGACGGAGGCGATCCTGGAGCTCCTCCGGGACATCGCCCTCACGAACCGCCCTGAGATCCTCGAACAGCGTCAACGCTCCTCGCCGTTCCGGTCTACAACGTGGACGGCTACGCACGGGTCGGGAAGTGGAACCGGCCGAACCAGAACGGCCCGGTCGCCGGCATGGGCTTCCGGGCGAACGCGCGGGGCTACGACCTGAACCGGGACTTCGTGAAGGCCGACGCCCCGGAGACGCGCGCGCTCCTCGCGCTCGCGGCGGAGTGGAGCCCCGACCTCTTCGTCGACAACCACGTGACCGACGGCGCCGACTTCCAGCCGACGCTCACCGTCGCGTTCGGGCACGAGCCGGTCACCCCGGCTCCCCTTCGCGCCTGGCTCGACCTCGTCGTCCCGAAGGCGCTGCGGCAGGTCGAGGAGTGGGGATTCCTCACGGCGCCGTACGTCGAGTTCGCGGAGCGCGGAAACCCGCTCTCCGGGATCGCTCCCGACCCGTTCGGCCCCCGGTACGCGACCGGCTACTTCGGCCTCCGGAACGTCCCGTCGATCCTCGTGGAGACGCACGCGATCAAGCCGTTCGACCGGAGGGTCAAGGCGAACGCCCTTTTCCTCGCCGCCCTCCTCGATCTGACGGGCCGGAACGGAGCGGCGCTCCTTTCGGCGCGCGTGAAGGCGCGGGCCGAGGCGCGCGGCGCGGCGCCCGGAACGCCCGTCGTCGTCGAGTCGACGACCGACCGGGGAAAACCCGAGCCCGTCGACCTTCCGACCTTCGTCTGGAACGAGGAGATCTCCCCCGTGACGGGAAAGCCGGTCGTCCGGTACGACACGTCGCAGAAGACGACCATCAACATCCCGCTCTACCGGCACACGAAGCCCGTCGCGACCGTCCCGCGCCCGGCGGCGTACGTCATTCCCGCCGGCTGGCCGAACCTCGAGGAGCGGCTGAAGGCGCACGGGATCCGATACACCGTCCTCGCGGCCGGGAGGACGCTCGAGGTCGGCGTCTACCGCGTGACCAGACCCGCGCTACGCCGCGCGGCCATTCCAGGGGAGGACGCGCGTCACCGCCACCGTCGAGCGGCGGCCGGAGACGCGGGAGATCCCGGCCGGCTCGCTCTACGTGCCGCTCGACACCGAGCTCGCCGCCGCTCGCGGTCTTCATGCTGGAGCCCGAAGGGGGCGACTCGCTCTTTGCGTGGGGCGAGATGACGACCTCGCTCGAGCAGAAGGAGTACATCGACCTCCGCGTCCTCGACCCGATGGCCGAAAAGATGCTGAAGGACGACCCGAAGCTGAGGGCGGAGTGGGAGGAGAAGCTGAAGGACCCGGCGTTCGCGGTTGACGAGCGGGCCCGCCGGGAGTTCTTCTACGGGAGGACGCCGTACTGGGAGGACTCGCTCGGGCTCCTGCCGGTCTACCGGCTCGAGAAGCCGCTCCCGGACCTCACCCCCGGCGCGGCTTCGGCCGGCGGACCAGGATGAGGCGCGACGGTCGCCCCGCCCGCTCGCACGCCGCGCAGAGCCGGGCGCGGCCGAACGGGCTCCGCCGCGTCCACTCCTCGGTGCACCCCGGGCACCGGTAGGAGTAACGGGCGTTCGCGGCGCGGACGGCATGGAGGCGATCCGTCTCGGGGGCGGCCTTCCGCCGGACGCCGAGCTTCTTCGCGACGCTCCAGAACCGCCGCGAGTGTCCCTCCTCGGGACCCCAGCGCTCGTGGCAGATCGCGTGCGCGGACTCGTGGAGGAGGGTCTGCAGCCGGTCCTCGCGCGTCATGTGCGAGGAGATCCGGATGACGTGGGGCGGCCCGTACGTGATGACCCCGCCGGTCGCGCGCCGCGCGGTCAGGACGATGCGGGCGGGCGCCAGGCCGAAGAGACCCGCCAGCTCGTCGTAGGTCCGCTGCAGCTCGCGCTCCTCGGCCTCGTGCACCTCGCGCGGCGTGGGGCGGTCCGCGAAAAGGTCCAGCTGGCGCGGCGCGTTCGCGCTCATCCGAAGACCTCCTCCCTGAACGGCGCGAGCGGGCGCGCGAGGACGAGCGCCACCGCGAGCGCCGAGGCCCAGGCGGCCGCCGTCTCGAGGACCGGCACGACGGCCCCGTGGAACGTGACGGCCGCCGCGAGGCGGACCGCCCAGATCGTTCCGTACGCGACGCCTCCGGGCAGCGTGCTCCCGGTCCCGAGCGCGAGGAGCGCGAGACGCCAGCCCGAGACCCGTCTCGACGAGAAGCGCGTGCCCGGCGAGCACCAGGGGCGGAGCGCTCCCGCGCGGCAGGATCGCGAGCCGGAGAGCCGCCGGGACGAGGGCGCCGAGGAGCGCCACCACGGGCGCGGCGTTCCCCACGGCCAGCCGCTTCCCGAGCGCGCCGTAGAGCGAGCCCCGGACGACCCGTTCGTAACCGAGCGCGAGGAGAACCGCGAGCGGCGCCAGAAAGAGAAGCGCCGCGCCCCGTTCCGTGACGCCGAGCTTCGCGTAGTGGAGCAGCCGCGCCACAGGAAGGAAAGAGAGAGCGACCGCCAGGCAGACTCCCGCCGCCGCCGCTGCAAGACCCCGCTCTGGCCCGGGAACCACGCCCAAATGTTAGCCCACTTTTCGCGCACCGCCCACCGTTGACCCCGGCGGCCCGAGGAGGAAGACTCCCGTCCGTCATGAGCAGCGGCACCCTCCCCCTCCGCGTCGCCTTCGCCGGCCTCGGGACGATGGGCCTCGGCATGGCCCGGAATCTCTCGCGCGCCGGATTTCCGCTCCTCCTCACCTCGCGCACGTTCTCGAAGGCCGACGCGCTGGCCGGTGAGCTCCGGACGGCGGGCGCCTCCGTCCGCGCCGTCCCGACGGCGGCCGAGGCCGCCCGCGGCGCCGACGTCGTCGTCTCCTGCGTCCCCGACGCTCCCGAGGTCGAGGAGGTCCACCTCGGGAAGGACGGAACGGCGTCGGGCGCGGCCCCGGGGACCGTCGTCGTCGACTGCTCGACGATCGCCGCCGAGCGCGCCCGCGGCGTCGCGCAGGCGCTGGCCGGAAAGGGAGTCGCCTTCCTCGACGCACCGGTCTCGGGCGGGCAGAAGGGGGCGGCCGAGGGGACGCTCACGTTCTTCATCGGCGGCGAGGCCGAGGCCGTCGCGAAGGCGCGCCCCGTCTTCCTCGCCATGGGGAAGCGGCTGACGCACCTCGGCCCGTCGGGTTTCGGCCAGCTCGGGAAGGCGGTGAACCAGATCATCGTCGCCGGGAACCTCCTCGCCGTCAGCGAGGCGATGGTCTTCGCCACGAAGTCCGGCCTCCCGCTGGGGCCCCTCCACGAGGCGCTGACGGCGGGCGCCGCGAACTCCTGGGCGCTCGAGGTCCTCGGGAAGAAGATGATCGAGCGTGACTTCAAGCCCGCCTTCGCGGTCAAGCACCAGCAGAAGGACCTCGCGATCGTTCTTTCGAGCGCCCGCGAGCGGGGGGTCCCGCTCCCCGGCGTCGCCCTCGTCCACCAACTCCTCTCCGCCCTGGAGGCGGAGGGGCGCGGCGAAGACGGCACGCAGGCTCTCCTGACGCTCTACGAGAGGCTCGCCGCGATCCCTCCCCGCTAGAATCTCCCCGCCCCAAGGAGGTCGCCATGAACCGCACGTCCCGGCCCCTGCCCGTGGCCCTCGCCGCCGTCGCCGCTCTCGCCGCGTTCGCGCCGTCCGCCGCGACGGCCGCGCCCCCGCCGGACGCCCAGAAATTCGAGAGGACGCTCCCCTTCGTCGAGAAGGAGCAGAAGATCGGCATCAAGTTCGGCGACGCCGTCATCGAGTCGGTGAAGATCCTCAACTGGCCCGACGCCGAGGACTTCCAGAAGGGAGAGAAGGACCTCACCGACACGAAGACGATGTGGGTGGTCTTCACCTACTCGAACCGGGGCGACCGCGACGTCAAGTGCCTGTACACCGTGACGGTTCCCGGGCCGAAGGGCGAGAAGCCGTGGGGCGAGAACGACGCGACGCGGACGCTCGACGCCGGCAAGGTCGGCGACACGAACCGCCTCGGCGTGAGGATGAAGACGCACCAGTACAAGCTCGGCGAAGACGTTCAAGCTCAGCTTCGAGGTCTGGAAGAAGTAGCCCGGCTGCCGTCAGCCGAACCTCGCGCCGAACGCGAGGCCGCAGACCGTCGACAGGGCGATCACCAGGGCGACGTAAGTCGCCGTCTTTTTCAGCCCGAGATACGAGTTGATGACGAGCATGCTCGGAAGGGAAAGAGCCGGCCCCGCCAGGAGGAGGGCCAGCGCCGGTCCCTTCCCCATCCCGGAGCCGATCAGGCCCTGGAGGATCGGCACCTCGGTCAGCGTCGCGAAGTACATGAAGGCCCCGACGACGGAGGCGATGACGTTCGCCAGGAGCGAATTGCCCCCGACGAGCGAGGCGATTGCGCTCTCCGGAACGAGGCCCGCGCCGCTCCCCGGCCGCCCCATCAGCCAGCCCGCGACGAGGACGCCGGCGAACAGGAGCGGCAGGATCTGCTTGGCGAACTCCCACGTCCCGAGGACCCATTCCCGGCGCTCGTCCCGGTCGAACCAGCGGACGACCATGAATGCCAGAGCCACGGCGAAGGCCGCGGCGAGCGGCCAGTGGATCCTCCAGACGGCCGCGAAGAGGCCCACCTCCCGGTTCGGCGCTCCCCAGTTCGCGAAGACGAGGAGGGCCACCATCGCGCCGAAGAAACTCGCGTCCTGAAGGCCGGTGCGGCGCCGCGGCGCGGCCGACGACCCGGCCGCCGCGAACGGGTCGGGGCCGTTCGTCAGGCGAGCGGCTTCGTCCTTCCGGAAGAGGAACGCCATGAGGAGACCGATGACGACCGAAAACCCGACGGCGCCGACGATCCGGGCGACGCCCAGCTCGAGCCCGAGAACGCGCGCCGTCAGGATCATCGCCAGGACGTTGATCGCCGGCCCCGAATAGAGAAACGCCGTCGCCGGCCCGAGGCCGGCCCCGCGGCATAGATGCCGGCGAAGAGCGGGAGCACGGTGCACGAACAGACGGCGAGGATCGAACCCGACACGGAAGCGACGCCATAGGCGACGGGCCTCGACGCCCGGGCGCCGAGGTAGCGCATGACGGCAGCCTGGCTGAGGAACTGCCCGATCGCGCCCGCGATGAACAGGGCCGGGACGAGACAGAGCAGAACGTGCTGCTGCGCGTACTCCTTCAGGAGGAAGAGACCCTCGAGGAACGACTTCTGGACCCGGGGGCTCTCGACCGGGAGGACGTACGCCGCCGCGAAGACGGCGACGACCACCAGCAGCTTCGTCCGTTCCTTCATCGGGATGGGTCCAGCCGGCTCAGCGCGCCGGCGAGGATCTTCGCGGATCTCCTCCGCCTTCGGGATGCGCCCCGAGAGGACGACCTTGCCGTCGACGGCGACGCCCGGCGTGGCGAGGATGCCCAGCTCGATCATCCGCTCCATCGACTCGACCTTCTCGACGTCGACGTCGAGGCGGTCGGTCTCGACGACCTGCTGCACGACGCGGTACGTCTCCTTGCAGCGGGCGCACCCCGGTCCGAGGACTCTCGATCTTCTTGCGCGCGATGTCTTCCATGACGTTCTCCTTGTTTCTGTGCTTCATGCCGCGAACACGCGGCGCAGAGTCGTGGCGCCGACGCCGGCGCCGAGAACGACGAGAACCCACCCAAAGGCCCGCTGAAGCCGCCCGGCCCACACGGCGGCGCGGCTCCCGACGAAGGCGGTGACGAAGCCGGTCGCGAGGCCCGCCGCGAGCAGCAGGACCACGTGGCCGGCGGAATAGGCGAGGAGCAGCGTCGTCCCCCAGAGGACCTTCTGCTCGAAGGCCACGAGGGAGAGGATGACCACGAGGATCGGCGTCGCGCACGGCGACGAAAGCGTTCCCGTGAGGGCGCCGAGCGCGAAGGCGCCGGCGATTCCGGCCTTGCCGAGCCGGGCCGCGTCGACGCGCGGCATCGGGAGCCGGAGGACGCCCGCGAGGTGAAGGCCCATGACGGCGAGGACGGCCGAGAGCAGAGAGGCCAGGCCGCGCCGACGTCGCCCAGGAGGCGTCCCGAAAGAGCCGCCACCGCGCCGAGCGCCGTGAAGCAGACGGCGAGACCCGTCGCGAACGCCACCGTGAGCGCCGCGGCGCGCGCCCTCGTCGTTCCGGTGCCGCCGACGGTCGCGACCACGAGGGGGACCGCCGCGAGGACGCAGGGGCTCGCGGACGAAAGCACGCCCCCGAGAAACACGAGGGCGAGCGTGACCGGGGCCGGCGCGGCGGCGGCCCGCGCGGCGAGACCGGCCAGGAGCCCCTCCATCAGAGAAGTCCCTTCTCCTTCAGCACTTTCTCGAAATCGGGCTGCGGGAAGTACCCCATGTGCCGGAAGATCTCCCGCCCCTTCGCGTCGAAGATGATCTGCGTCGGCATCACCATGATCTGGTGCCGCCGGGCGACCTCCGGGTTCGGCTGGATCCAGAAATTGGACGACGCGCGCCCGCTTGCCGAGACGCGCCTGGAGCTCCCTCAGGACCGGCTGCATCTTCATGCAGGGGATGCAGGTCTCTCCGCCGAACTCGACGACGAGCGGGAGCCCGGCCTTGAGGGCTGAGTCGAGCTCGGCCGGGGTGACCGCCGGGATCGGGGCCTCGGCCGCGGGCGTGGAGGCGGGAGCGCGGCCCGAAACCCCGGCGGAAAGAGCCAGCGCGACGAACAGGGCGGACGGGCGGAGCATCATCGGGTTGAACCTCCCGGATGCGATTTTCGAGGCGGCGGGATCCGGCCGCCGGAGCGCGGCGAACTCCTCGACGGAAATCCGGCGGAGCCGGACCGACGAGCGCGGCGTCGGCCGTCGCGACCGGATCGCCGTCGAGTCCCTGCCGCACGGCATCCCGCCACCGAGCCGCGTCCGTCGAGGGGGCGAGCCGGTAGAAGACGAACTTTCCGTTCTTCTCCTCGACGACGAGGCCCGCCCGTTTCAGCTCCCGGAGGTGCTCGGAGACCGTCGAGGTGGCGACCGAGGACGGCAGTCATTGGCAGACGCAGAGGGGCCCGCCCGCGAGCATCGCGAGGACCCGGAGCCGCGCCGGGTGCCCGAGCGCCTTGGCGGCGGCGGTCGCGACGGAGAGTCATGATTCCGTCGGTTTCGTCACTTACCGAAATGTATGTGGAAATAAGGTGACACGCCATGATCCGTCTGCATCACCGCGCAGGCTGCCGAAGTTCGGCGTCCCGCCAACGGCGGTGGCCAGCCGCTAATCGTCTCGAGGGCGGCTCGAAGCCGGGCAGCGACAGCCAGATTCACAGACGGCCGGCCATCTGCTCGCGGTCCGCTCGAAGGCGCGCCGCTGCTTTCTTTCGCTCCCCGTGACTTCCGCCGGGTCGGGGAAGCTCCAGCGGATTCTCTCCGGGTCACCGGGAAAGGCCGGGCAGGACTCGGCTGCCCGGTCACAGACGGTGATGACAAAGTCGAACGAATCCATCAGGTACCGGTCCCACGACTTCGGTTCCGGGTCGACGCATCGATGCCGTACACGTCGCGCAGGACCTCTCGGGCCATCGGGTGGATCCCCGGCCGCGGGGAGCTCCCGGCGCTGAAGACGTCGATTCGGCCCCGCGACAGCTGGCGTAGCAGGGCCTCCGCGATCTGGGAACGGGCCGAGTTCCGGTGCAGACGAACAGGACGCGCAGCCGCTGGTTCTCCATGCTCCCCCCATCGCGAAACCGGTTCAGGCAAGGCCAGAGCTTGATCCGGCGCACCAACTCGTCCCGGACGTCCCGGAACCTCTGCAGCCGCTCCTCCCCCGTCCCTTCCGCCGCCGCCGGATCCGGGAGCGGCCAGTGGAGCCGCCTGCCTTGCCGAGGAAGACCGGGCAGACCTCCTCCGCGCAGAGCGTCACGACGATGTCCACTGCCGCCGGGTCGATCTCGCCGACGGCCTTCGACCGGTTGTGGGTGATGTCGATCCCGATCTCCGCGCAGCGCGCGGATGGCGAGCGGATTGACGCGCGACGGCTGCGACCCGGCGCTCTGGACGTTCACAGCCTCGCCGAACCGCTCCCGCGCGAGCCCCTCGGCCATCTGGCTTCGCGCCGAGTTGGCGACGCAGAGGAAGAGAAGGCCGGGGCTTTCATCGGCCGCCCCCCGCGGGCTCCGGACCGGCGAGCGGCGACTCGCCGGCGAACCAGCCCCGCGTCCGGTTGCAGACCGCGCAGACGGAGAGCATCACCGGCACCTCGACGAGGACGCCGACGACGGTCGCCAGCGCCGCTCCGGAACCGGGGCCGAAGAGCGCGATCGCCGTGGCCACCGCCAGCTCGAAGAAGTTGCTCGCGCCGATCAGCGCGCCGGGAGCCGCGATGGAGTGCGGCACCTTCAGGAGCTTCATCAGGCCGTAGGCCAGGCCCGGAGTTGAAGTAGACCTGGATCAGGATCGGGACGGCGATCAGGACGACGTGGAGCCAGTTGCCGAGGATGTTGTCGGCCTGGAAGGCGAAGATCAGGACGAGCGTCGCGAGGAGCGCCATGACCGTGACCGGATGGAAGAAGGCCAGGAAGCGGGTCTCGAACCATTCGACGCCCTTGGCCGCGGATCAGGAACGTCCGGCTGAGCGCTCCCGAGGGCGAGCGGGATGACGATGAACGCGACGACGCTGAGGACGAGGACCTTGAACGGCACCGTCAGGTTGCTCGCGCCGCTCACCAGGAAGCGTCACGATCGGCGCGAACACGACGAGCATGATCAGGTCGTTCACCGACACCTGGACGAGCGTGTAGGCCGGGTCGCCGTCGGTCAGGTACGACCAGACGAAGACCATCGCGGTGCAGGGCGCGGCCGCCAGGATGATTGCCCCGGCGATGTACTGGTCGGCCAGCGCCGGCGAGATCAGGCCCGAGAAGACGTGCTTGAAGAAGAGCCACGCGAGAAAGGCCATGGAGAACGGCTTCACGAGCCAGTTCACGAAGAGCGTCACGAGGAGGCCCCTCGGCTTCTTCCTGACGCCCCGCGAGGCTCGCGAAGTCGATCTTGAGCATCATGGGATAGACCATCAGCCAGATCAGGACGGCGATGGCGACGTTGATCTGGCTCCCCTCGCCGAACTCGAGCTTCCGGATCGCGTCGGTCGCCCCCGGGAGGAGCTTCCCGAGCGCGACTCCCGGCGACCATGCAGAGGCCGACCCAGAGCGTCAGGTACCTCTCGAAGAGGTTCGAGGCGCTTCGGCGCGCCCGGCTTCGGTCATCGAGCCCTCAGGCCGCCGCCGGCTTCGTCGCCCGGACGAACGCGCTCATGAACCTCCCGTCCGCCTGCTTCGGCGATCGAGGCGTCGAGGCCGGCCTCGGCCAGGAACTCGCGGGCGTCCTCGGCGCGGTAGACCCGCGTCGGGACGATCTCGACGTCCGTGAAGCCGGCCTTCCGGAGCTTCGCCTCGAACTCCTTCTCCTCGAGCGCCCCGGCGAGGCAGCCGATCCAGAGCTCGACGCTCTTCCGGATCGGCGCCGGCACCTCGCCCCGGACGACGACGTCCGAGACCGCGAAGCGGCCGCCCGGCTTCAGGACGCGGAACGCCTCCCGGAGCGAGCGGTCCTTGTCGGCGGAGAGGTTGATGACGCAGTTCGAGATGATGACGTCGACCGAGCCCCCGGGAAGCGGGATCGCCTCCAGCTCTCCCTTCAGGAACTCGACGTTCGTGGCCCCCGCCTCCTTCGCGTTCTTCCGGGCCAGCTCCAGCATCTCGTCGGTCATGTCGAGGCCGTAGACCTTCCCGGTCGGGCCGACGCGCCGCGCCGAGAGGAGGACGTCGATGCCGCCCCCCGAGCCGAGGTCGAGGACGGTCTCCCCGGGGTTCAGCGTCGCGAGCGCCGTCGGGTTCCCGCAGCCGAGCGAGGCGTTGACCGCGGCCGTCGGCAGGAGCGCCTTCTCGTCCGCGTCGTAGAGGTCGGACGTGATCGGGTCGCGGGCCGACGGGATCCCCTCGGCGGCGGTCCCTCCGCAGCAGGTCGGTCCGCAGCAGACGCCGCCGCTCCCGACGGCCGCGCGCCGGGCCGCCTCGCCGTACTTCTCCCGGACGATTTCCTTGATGCCGGTTTCGTTCATCGGTGTCTCCTTCTTCCGGTGAGGTTCATCCGCAGCACTTCCGGCCGCAGACCGTCTCGGCCTTCTCCGCGAGGGCGCCCAGGAGCGCGCCGATCCCGGAGAGGGCGTCGTGGTTGAGGGAATAGTGGATCCAGCGTCCGTCGCGGCGGTCCGTGACGAGGCCGGCGTCCTTCAGCGTCTTCAGGTGGAACGACAGCCGCGACTGCCCCGCGTCGAGGGCGTCCGTCAGGTTGCAGACGCACTGCTCGCCGGCGAGGAGCCGGCCGACGATCCGGAGGCGCGTCTCGTCGGAGAGGGCGTGGAAGAGCCGGGCCAGCCGCCCCAGCTCTTCGTCGCTCCCCAGCTGCCGTCGTCAGCGGCCGGCCGTCGCCATACAGATCAATATATCTAGATTTATTGATCTGTCAAGGGGCGGCCCCGGAAAGATTCAGCGGGGGTCGAGCCGGTCCGCGAGCGCCCGGAGGAGCCGGCCGCCGTCGCCCGAGAAGGCGCTGCCGTGCATGCAGGCGAGCGTCGTCGGGGCGAGCGCCGCGAACCTCTCGAGAGTGCTCCGCGTCGACGGGCGCGTGGGCGTAGTAGTCCATCCCCTGCCGCATCGCCTCGCTCGGCTCGAGGACGTCGGCCCGTCGTCAGGGCCGTCGCGCCGTCGCCCGGCTGCGTGAAGAGGTCGCCGCAGAGGAACGTGCGCGTCGTCTCCTCCATCAGGAAGCCGTTCTCCCAGGCGTGAGGCACGTGCGGGGCGTCGAGCCACGTCACGCGGTGGCGGCCCAGGCCAGCGTCTCGCCGTCGGCGAGGGCGCGCGGCGGCCGGTCCGCGAGGTCGGTGACCGAGACCATCGCCGCGACGCTGGCTGCAGACCGGGACGGCGCGCGGCGCCACCCTGAGCCAGTCGTTCAGCGAGCCGCACTCGTCGGACTCCACGTGGCCGAAGGCGACCCAGCGGAGCGACTCCGGCGGCAGCACGCGCGCGACGGCCTCCCGGACGGCCGGGAAGAGGCCCCGCGGCCCGGTGTGGAAGAGGAGCGGCTCCTCGTCGGCCACGAGGTACTGGTTGAACGAGAAGCCGCCGGGGATCAGCGGGGCGGGAGTCGAGAGGCGGTAGATGCCGTCGGCGATCTCGTCGACGCGGGTGGAGGTCGGGGCGGCGATGGTCGTCATGGCCGTGAATCTCCTTTCCGGGAGCGGGCGTGGTGTTGGAACAGGACGATCAGGGATTTCGCGAGAAGCGCCTCGGCCCGCCGGGCGCCCCCGCCGGAGCGCGAGCCGGTCCCAGGAGCCGAAGTCGAGGAGGACGCCGGCGAGGTCGACGAGCCCGGCGGGCGGGCGGCCACCGAATCCCGGCGCGAGCGCGGCGCGAAGGAGCGCCTCCCGCCCGTCCCGCCATTCCTCCAGGACGCGCCGGAATTCCGGGACGACGGCCGACTCCGCGCTGCCCCAGCGGATCCAGGGCGCCCAGAACCGGTAGCTCCGCCCGAGCGCCCGGACGAGGGCGAGGAGCCGCTCCTCGACGCCCGCGAGCCCGTCGAAGATCTCCGGGCCGAGCGGCGGCGCCTCGTTCGGGACGTGCCGCGTACAGGCGGCGAAGAGGTCGTCCCGCTTCGGGAAGTGGTTGTAGACGGTCGGGACGGAGACGTCGGCAGCGCGAGCGATCATCGGGTACGTGGTCGCGAGGCCTCCATGCCGCCCGTGGAGGCGGAACGCGGCCTCGACGATTCGTCGCTTCGTTTCCTCTCGGGTCCGGTCCCTGAGGCTCCGGTCGTAGTGGCGGGGGGGCATTCGGTGGCGCTCCTTCCGGCCCTGATGCTGCGGCCGGCATTTAATTGAATTTAATATAAAGCCAATTTTAGCCTCTGTCAAGCGTGCGGCAGCGAAAAGAGGAAGTTCCGCCTCAGCCGCGCAGCGACCGGATTTTCTCGAGGTGCCGCTCGTCGTGCGCCGCGAGGACGCCCGCCAGCTGCTCGACCGTCAGCTCGCCCCGCGTCGGGTGGAGCCCGGTCCGCCGCCAGGCATGGTGCGGGAGCGCCCGGAGGAGCAGGAGCGTCTCCTCGCGCAGGCGCCGGAACTCCTTCAGGACGGCCGCCGGGGCGGCCTGGCCGTACCGGAGCGCCTCCGCCGCGCGGTCGTTCTCCAGCATCCAGAACGCCGGCCGGTCGGAGAACGCCATCTTCGAGAAGCGCGCCTGGTAGACGCGCTCGATGTCGCGGAGATGGGCCGCGTTCTCGATCATCGACCACTTCCCCGGCGCCGGGCGGCGGCGCAGGGTCTCGTCGGACGCGCCTTTCAGCGCGGCAGCCATCGCGGCCGGCGCGCCGGCGAGCGCCTGGAGAATCGCGTACCGGCGCTTGATCGCCTCGATCTGACCGAGGTGCGCCTCGTCGTTTCCGACGGCCTGCCGGCGCAGGAAGTCCTCCATCGTCAGGCGGCCCGCGGCCTCGTGGACGCCCGCCCGCGTCCACTGCGCGGCCGTCACCTTCCGGAGAAGCCGGAGCGTCTCCCGGCGGAGCCGCGTCCAGTCCCGGAGCACCTCGGCGGCCTTCGCGGAGCGGTAGTCGCGCTCGATGACGAACGCCTCTCCGTTCAGGTCCGGGAGGCGCGGCTCGGTCTCGGCGAGGATCCGCTCGTAACGCTCGAGGTACGCCTCGCGCTCCATGTCCCGGAGATGGGCGAGGATCTCGAGGATCGACCACTTGCCCGGTGCGGGGGTGAAGAGGAGGACCTTCTTCGGGAGCCCCCGCACCGCGGCCTTGAGGGCGGCGGGCGTCGCGGCGAGCGTGTCCAGGTGGCGGCGGCGTTCGGACTCGTCCACGGGACCTCCTTCAGCCGGCGCGGACTCCGTTGACCGGCCGTTCGAGCTCCGGGAAAAGGAGCTCCTGTGGTTTCAGGCGCGGGAGGAGCGTCTCGACGGCCGTCGCCGGCCACTCGTTCCGCCGTCCCGGGTCGAGCGCGACGAACGGGACGCTTCCACGCCCCGAGCGTCGCGGCGATCAGCTCGTCGATCTCGCGCTGGAAGAGGAGGTCCGTGTCGCGGACCCCGTCGAAGCGGGGGTCGCCGACGATCGGGACGCGGAAGAGGACGTCGTAGGTCGACGTCCATGCCCTGACGAGCGACTCGAGGACGTCGACCCGCGGATCCCCCGTCGCCGCGCGCTTCAGGTAGCAGAAGTTGTCGAGGACCGCCCGGTCGCAGCAGACGACGTCCGCCTTCGCCTCCGCCACCAGCTCCCACGCGATCTGGGTATGGAGGATCCAGGCCTGCGCCTTCACCGTCGTCTCCCGGTTGATGGGGAGCGGGCACTCGCGCGCCACCTCGCGGACCAGCTCGACCGTCAGGTCCCGCTTCTTCAGCCCCGCGGCGAGGTCGTAGCAGAGGGTCGTCTTCCCGACGCCGTGCGTCCCGATGAAGGCGACTTTCATGGCCGGGCCGGAGGATATCGCAGGGGGGCGGCCGCACGGTTGAGGCGCCTCACGCTCTGATCCGTCCCCCGCCGGTTCGCCGTTTTCAAGGGGAAATTGCCGCCGGGATGAAACGTGCGTCGCGTCACCGTTGAGCACCGCAGCGTCCACCCGTGGCGCCCCCGGACCACGGTCCGGCGCGCCCGATCAACGTGAAATGATGGACAGGCGGCCCGCGCGCCGTCTAGGTTTTCCCGTCACGAGGAGGGATCCATGCGAATCAACAGAGCGCTCGTCGCCGCCGCCGTCATCGCCCCGCTGCTCGTCGCCTACGAGCCCGATGCCCGCCCCGATCTACATGAAATACGAAGCCATCAAGAGGGGCGAGGCGACCGAGGCGAAGGTCAAGCTCAGCCAGGCCGCCCTCTGCGACGGCTCCGTCCGGCTCGAGCCGGGCGACTACAGCCTCAAGATCGTCTCGATGGGCGACGGCTCCGTCCGCGCCAGCTTCTTCGACAAGAACGGTCGGAAGGCCGGCGAGGCGAACGGCATCATCGCCGTCCTGAAGCAGAGCCCGGCCGCGCCGAACGCAGCCCCCGCGCCCGATCTGAAGATCCAGCCGAATGCCGCCCAAAAAGTGGCTCCCGCCGCCCCCACCGAGCAGCTCTCCCTCAACTTCGCGAAGGCCGGCTTCGGCTCCGAACAGCCAGGCGAGCCGTCAAGCCGCAGGGGCAGAAGCTGAATCTGGAGATCCTCTCGAGCGACGGGGTGCTCGGAATCCTGATCGGGCTTCTCGTTCCGGCCGTGCAGAAGGTCCGCGAGGCCGCGGCCGGACCGGCCAAGGTCGACGCGATCACCGTCAAGCAGTAGCGCGGCGGCCCTCGCGTCCCGGGTCGACCGGGACGGACCGCGTCAAGTCGGCGGGGGAAGGCCGACCTCGGCGAAGAGCCTCTCTGTGTCCTCGCCGAGCCGGGGCGGGGCGAGCGGCGGGGGGTCGTCGAATCCGTCGAGGAAGAACGGCGGCCGGACCGTCGAGACCGTCCGGCCCTCCCGCGCCGGTCTCGAGAATCGTCCCGAGCGCCTCGGCCTGCGGGCTCCGGAGCGCCTCCAGGACGCCGGCGACCGGGCCGGCCGGAATCCCTGCCTCCCGGCAGCGCGCGAGCCACGTCGCCCGCGGCTCCGCGCGGAAGAGCGGCTCGAGGATCGGACCGAGCTCCCGGCGGTTCCGGACGCGTGCCGCGTTCGAGGAGAACCGGGCGTCGGCCGCGATGTCGGGGCGCCCCAGCACCCGCTCGCAGAGGATCGCGAACTGGCGGTCGGTCCCCACCGCGAGGAGGAAGTCGCCGTCCGCGGCCGAGAAGGAGCGATAGGGCTCGATCGAGGCGTGCGCGTTCCCGTGGCGGGACGCCTCGCGGCCGGTCAAGAGCGCCGCGCCGCCGACGTTCACGAGCGCCGCGAGGCCCGTGGAGACGAGGTTCGTCTTCACGTGCGAGCCCGCCCCGTCGCGCTCCCGCGCCGCGAGCGCCGCGAGGATGGCCGTCACGGCGGACCAGCCGGCCAGGACGTCCACGATCGCCACGCCTGACTTGTGCGGCGGGCCGTCCACGGGCCCGGTGATCGCCATGAGCCCCGTGGCGCCCTGAGCGAGGAGGTCGAAGCCGGGGTCCCCCGCCTGCGGCCCGGCGTCTCCGGCCCCGGAAATCGAGCAGACCACGAGGCGTGGGTTCGACCGGCGAAGCCGGTCGAGGCCGAGGCCTCGCTTCTCCAGGGCACCGGGGAGGAAGTTTTCCACGAGCACGTCCGCCTTCGCCGCCCAGCGCCGGACGAATTCCGCCCCCGCGGGAGTCCCGAGGTCCACGGCGGCCGACTCCTTCCGCCGGTTCACCGAAAGGAAATAGGTCGACTCGCCGCCCGCCTCCGGGGGCTTCCATCCCCGCGACATGTCGCCCCCCCGCGGGTCTTCCACCTTCACGACCCGCGCGCCGAGGTCTGCGAGCACCATCGTCGCCAGCGGCCCGGCCAGGACGCGGGAGAGGTCCAGCACGACGAGGCCGTCGAGGGGAGGCCTACGAGCCGTCAAAACAGAGGCCTCTTGACCGCGAGGACCGTCGTGTCGTCCGGCGGCGGCATCGAAGGCGCCGTCAGCCCCGGTTTCCGGGCGCGGCGAGCGTCAGGCCGGAGGTCATCTCGAGCATCCGGTCGATGCTCCGCTTCGCCCGCGCCCGGACCCCCTCCTCCACCTCGATCCGCGGCGAGAGTCCGGCGAGGCACGCGTGGAGCTTCTCCAGCGTGTTCTTCTTCATGTGAGGGCAGACGTTGCAGGCGCAGTCCTCGTCCGGCGGCGCCGGGATCAGCTCCTTGTCCGGCGCGGCCCGCCGCATCTGGTGGAGGATCCCCTCCTCGGTCGCGACGATGAACGCCTTTTTCGGCGACGTCGCGACGTGCTTCAGGAGCCCCGACGTCGACGCCACGTACGCCGCGAGGCGAAGGATCTTCTCCTCGCACTCGGGGTGGGCGATCAGCTCCGCGTCGGGGTGGCGCGCCATGAGGCTCGAGGATCTTCCGCTCCGAGAAGGTCTCGTGGACGACGCAGGTCCCCGGCCAGACGACGAACGTCCGCCCCAGCTTCTTCTCGAGCCACGCCGCGAGGTTCCGGTCGGGGGCGAAGACGACCGGGTCGGGGATCTGCCGGAGGATGTGCTCCGCCGAGGAGGACGTCACGATGACGTCCGAGAGCGCCTTCACGCCGGCCGAGCAGTTGATGTAGCTGACGACCGTGTGGCCGGGGTACCTCTTCAGCCACTCGGCGAAGAGCGGCGCCGGGCAGCCGTCGGCGAGCGAGCAGCCCGCGTCGAGGTCCGGCACCACGACGGTCCTGTCGGGCGTCAGGATCTTGGACGTCTCCGCCATGAAGTGGACGCCGCAGAACGCGATGACCGATTCCTTCGCGTCCCGTCCCCGGCGGGCCAGCTCCAGCGAGTCCCCGACGAAGTCGGCCAGGTCCTGGATCTCGGGCTCCTGGTAGTAGTGCGCGAGGAGGACGGCGTCCCGCTCCTTCTTCAGGCGGCGGATGCCGCCCGGCGAGGTCGAGCGAGGGGTCGACGGCGGCCATCGCGGACGATCTTAGCGCCGGATCCGGGCGGGCCCCCTCTGATAGACTTTTTCGGAGCGGACCGGCAGGAGCCGTCCGCATGGAGACAACCATGAGCGCACAGGCTCCCGCCATTTCCGTTCCGGCGTCGTCGCCGTGGATCACGAACCGACGCTGGGACCTCTCCTGGCTGACGCTCTCGGCCCTCCTCGTGGCCGTTCCGCTTCTCGTCCACGAATACTGGAAGGTCGGGGCGACGGGGGTCGACCTCCTCGTCACGCTCCTCATCGGCGGGCCGCACATGTACGCCACGTTCCTGAGAACCGTCTTCGAGCCCGGCTTCCGGAGGATCCATCCGGCCCTCGTCTGGATCCCGGTCTTCCTCGTTCCGATCGGCGTCGTCACGAGCGCGATCTTCGCGTTCACGGCGCTCCTGACGTTCTTCTTCACGGTGGCGTCCCTCCACGTCTGCGACCAGGCCGCCTACATCGGCTACCTCTACCGGGACAAGGGGGGCAAGGCGAAGCCGTGGGAGAGGCTCCTCGACTTCGCGGTGATCGCGTCGTCCCTCTACGCCGTCGCAATGTACCGGCACGTCGCGGGGACGTTCGTCATCGGCGAGCGGACGCTCTGGTTCCCGCCGTTCCTGAAGAACCAGTTCTGGTTCGCCGACGCCTTCGCCGTCTGCGCGGCGGCGCTGATCGCCGCCTGGGCCGTGAAGACGTGGAACCAGTGGCGCCGCGGCGAGGTCCGCTGGCCCTATCTGGTCTTCATGGGGCTCACGATGGGGGTCGCGGCGATCATCACGCGGATCGGCGAGCTCTCGGTCGCCTTCCAGGGCTTCAACGCCTGGCACTCGTTCCAGTACCTCGGCCTCACGTTCCTCCTCCTGAACCGCGCGGAGTCGATGGGGAAGGTGACGCTCGGCTTCGTGAAGCAGATGGCGGAGCCGGGGAAGTTCTACCGCTTCTACGGCTGGAACATCCTCTGGACGCTCGGCGCGTCGGTCCTCATCGGCATCCTCGTCTACCTGATGGGGCTCCCGATCGAGCAGTGCTACTACGCCGTCGTCCTGTCGTTCCTCCTGACGCACTACGCGCACGACGCCGCGCTCTTCACCCTCGGCACGAAGGCGAGCGGCTCGTCCTCCTAGTGGCGCGCCTCCGGCCCCGGGCCGCCGCGGCCGCGCGGCCGCGGCGGCCGTCGTCGCGCTGGTTCTCTCGACCGGTCCGGGCGCCGAGGCGGCCTCGAAGAAGAAGCGGAAGCCGCCGGAGCCGACGGCGGTCCCGCGCGCCCCCGATCCGAACAAGGTCACGATCCCGTCGGCCGACGGCGTCGCGCTGGCCGGGAGCTGGCGCCCGCTCGTCGAACGCCCGGGCGCGCCGGCCGTCCTCCTCGTCCACGACTTCTCGCGCGACCGGAGGGACTGGGACGCCCTCGCGGGCGCGTTCGCCGCTCGGGGCCTCGCCACGCTCTCGATCGACCTCCGCGCCCACGGCGAGTCGACGAAGAAGAACGGGGCCGTCCTGAAGATCTCGCCGCGCCAGATGTCCGATCCGGCGGGCTTTCCCCGCGACGTCGAGGCCGCCTGCACGTGGCTCCGGACGAAGGCTCCGAAGGTGGGGGTCGTCGGCCTCTCGCTGGGCGGGAACCTCGCCGTCCTCGCCACCGCGCGGGGCTGGGCCGACGCGGCCGTCGTGATCTCCGCGAACTCGGAGCGGCTGGAGCCTCTCGCCGGAGGAAAGCCGGCCGCGCCCCGCGCCACCCTCTTCGTCGCCTCGGAGGAGGCGCCGCAGCGCGCCGCCTCGGCGAAGGCCCTCCTCGCGGCTGCGGCCGAGCCGAAGAAGCTCCTCCTCGTCCCGGGCTCGGCGCACAACCTCGTCCTCCTCGAGGAGCACCCCGAGGCCGTCGAGGCCATGCTGACTGGCTCGTCCGGCAGCTCGGCGCGGCGCCCGGTGACGACGATCAGCGCCGGCCCCACCCCCACGCCCAGCGTCACCCGCATCCCGACGCCCGCCGCCGAAATCGTAGACTCCGCCCCGCCATGACGACCGTGGTCTTCGACATCGAGACGGTGTCCTTCCCGTGGCTCGACCTCGACCCGATGCTGCGCGAGAAGCTCGTCCGGAATGCCGAAGACCAGGACGACTTCCAGCGGAGGAAGAAGGGGGGCGCCCTCTCCCCGTACACGGGAAAGGCCGTCGTCATCGCGATGATGAATCCGGAGACGAGGAAGGGAATCGTCTGGTACGAGTCGGCGAGGCGAGCGGACCTCGCACCCGTCCGACGACGGCCGCTTCGAATTCGTCGGCTGCGACGAAGCGTCGATGCTGGCGGACTTCTGGAAGAAGGTGGAGAGGTTCGACCGGTTCGTGTCGTTCAACGGGCGGAGTTCGACGGCCCGTTCCTCTCGGTCCGGAGCGCCGTCCACGGAATCCCCCCTTCGAAAATCTCGTCGGACGGCGTTTCGAATTCGCCGCGGCCATCGATCTGATGGAAGTTCTGACGTTTCAAGGGGCGGTCTCCCGCGATCAGACGCCGACGCTCCACGCCGCCTGCGTCGCCTTCGGCGTCCCGTCGCCGAAGACCGAGGAGGTCCACGGCTACACCGTCGACGTCTTCTACCGGCAGGGGCGCCTCCGCGAGATCGCCGACTACTGCCGCCGCGACGTCGAGGCGACCGCCGAGCTCTTCCGCCGCGTCGAGCCGACGCTCCTGCCGCTTTTCAGGAAGTAGCCCAGCTTCCTCTCCGGCATTTCGCCGCGCGTTTCCGCGAAAGTTGTCCGCGGCGGCCACTTCTGGCCCCTTGACAGCGCCCGAATCGGACACATCTTCTCCAGAGTTTTCTCCGGGATTCAATCTTCGGCTCGTCGGAGGGCGGGACATGGAGAAGCCGTATCTCAGTGGCCTTCGGGTGATCCTGAGCACCTTCGCGCTCGCGATGAGCCCGCTCGTTTCAGGCCAGACGATTCCTCAGCCGAAGGAGACTCTCCCCGGCTTCAAGGCTGACCAGGTCTACGACTCCGGCGGCGTCGACCACGTCAACATCTACAACGGCGATCCCCAGGTCGTCATTCCGATCGGGCCTGAGTACCCCCTCGGACCGGAGCGGACCTGGCAGCTGAAGGCCCACTATTCGGCGAAGCTCTGGCACGTCGCCACGTCAAACACCTGCGGATTCGACGTCGAGTGCGTCGGCAAGCTGACCCGGCGCGCACAAATCAACGGATACCCGACGCTCGGTGCCGGGTGGACGCTGAGCCTGGGTCACATCGACCCGGGGTTCGCGCAAACCGGGTTTCCGGCGACGTATCACGCCCCGGACGGCGGCGTCTTCCCGCTGACCGGAGGGTATTCCGACGGCTCGCTCAGGCCCGACTTCCCTGCGCAGTTCAAGGTGGAGTCGAAGAACGGCGTTGACCCCTATTACGTCCTGACCCAGCCGGACGGAACGATCCTCGAATTCGGTCATCCTTACGCCCAGCCCACGCTCGGAAACGGCTTCGACTTCAACGACCGGGATCGCCACCTGCCGAGGGGGACCCGTTACGGCCTGACGGCGATCAAGAGTCCGTTCAAGCCGTCCGGCCAAAACGAGCTTCTCCTCCAGGTGTTCTACCGATCCGAGGCCCCCGCCGCCGGGAGCTGGGGCTGGCAGGTCGACCGAGTCGTCCTGACGGGAGACTCCAGCGGGAACCGGACGATCTCCTTCTCGTGGGGCACCTTTGCCGGCACGGGCCTTGGAACAACGTGGCCGGTCCTTTCATCGATCTCCTTTCCAGTGGCCAATGCGACCGCGCTGACGGCGATTTTCGCATTCCATCCCGACGGCCGAATGCGGCTGACATCGCTCGAGCCGACGAGCTACGACGGCTGCAACACGCCCTTCCATGCACCCACGGTCGAGAATCTCATCGAGGTTCCCCTCCTCTCGGCCATCACGCAGGCTTCGCTCGCGCACTCCTTCGAATACAACCGGCGAGCGACAGGCTCGGCGAATCCGGATGGCTCGCTCTCGGGCATCGGCCTTCCGACCGGCGGCCGCATCGAATACGGATACCGGACCTCGACGGCCGCCTCGCCGTGCGTCATCGGCCAGTGGGCGAACTGCGGCAGCCCCGAGAGCGACGACGGCGGCGACGCTCAACAGCCCCAGCAGGCGTCGTGCGCACAGCCCGTCTGCCGGAAAGTCGCGCACTTCCAGGCCTTCATGGACAACTCGCCAGCCGTCACGTCCCGCACGGAGAAGACGGCTTCCGGGAGCAACCTCTCGACGACGACCTACTTCAGGAAGCAGTTCGCCGAGGCCGACCTCTCGGACGGCTGCGTGCAGGCGAGTGCCGAACAGATCGTCCGGCAGGTGATCGTCCGGCGTGAGGACGGCAACCTCGACGGGACCGGCACTGCGACGAGGATCGCAACGAAGCACATCTTCACGACGGGGCCCAGCGGGTATCCCGGGCTCGAGGTCCATCGGAGGTATTACGAGACGTCGAACGCCGGTGCGTTGCCGTTCAGGAGCGTCGTCTACTGTCACGGCGATCCGGCAGGCGGCTGGACGAGCTTCGTCTGCGGGGGCCGCGGCGCGGACGGGACGCTGGCCTTCCAGGGGGACATTCCCCCGGGGATGTTCGCCCGCGAGGTCACCTGGTACGGCGTCAGCCCGCTGCCCGCAAGCGCCGGATCCTGCACGCTCGCCGGAAGTCCGCCATGCGCTCAAACAGAGCGAAGCGGCTTCAACAGGGAGGCCGGCGAGTTCCAGGTGGAAACGCACAGCACGAACGCCGGGATCCGGAATCAGCCCGGCTGGACCTCCCGTACGACGACCACCGCATGGACGCCAAACCTGTCGACGTGGCAGCTCAAGCTCTACGCGAGCAGGACCACGACCGACTCCGGCTTCGCGCCCGCGCCGGCAAGCGTTTCGACCACCTTCGACTTCAACGGCAGCACGGGGTTCCTGAACGGCGCGACGATCCGGGAGATTTCCGGCGCCACACTTCTGAATACTCGTTCCTGGACGGTGATCCCGGACCAGCAGGGAAACCCGGCCGACGAGAGCGTCTCGCTCGCGGGGACGATCCAGCGACAGCCTGGAGACGGCTCGAGGACCACGAGGTCGTTCCGCTTCGGCCAACTGCTCACGAGCCAGCGAAGTGGAATCGGCTGGTACTCGTTCAACGTCGTCCGACATTCGTCCACGGGCCTGATCACCTCCAGCTTCGATCCGAACGGACTTCGCACCGACTTCGGCTACGACCCCCTCGGCCGCCTCGAGCGGATCACGCCGCCGGGAGGCGAGGCCGCGTCGGTGGTCACGTACGACTCGCCCACGAGGGTCACGATGACCCGCGACGGCGGAAGTGGAAATGCGACATGGGAGCGTTACCTCTACGACGACTTCGGGCGGCTGATGCGCGAGATCCGGCTAATGCCGGTTGGCTACGCCTTCAAACACAGGACATTCAGGGCCGGCCTGAAGCTCTTCGAGTCCGAGTGGGCGGGTTGCTCGAATCTGGTCAGTGATTGCGCGACGTCCACGGCTCCCGGGACGAGTTATGCGAACTTCGACCCGTTCGGCCGGCCGCGACTGATCACGCGGGCTGACGGGACGACGACGAGCGCCGACTTCACCGACGGGACGATCCTGCATTCCGACTCCCTCGAGAGCATTACGGTCACCAACGTCTCGGGCGTTCCCTCCACCGCGATGACCCGAAAGGACGCGCTCGGCCGGGTCATCGAGGTGACCGAGCCCGACGTCGGCGACGGCACCGACCGCGTCACGTCGAACCGCTACAACGTCCTCGACAAGCTCGCCGAGGTGACTCAACGGGAATTGCCGAACGAGAATCCCCCGCGACAGGTCCGGACGTTCACCTACGACGTTTTCGGATTCCTGCGGTCCGAGACACACCCGGAGCGGACCGCCAGCTACACGAAGTTCTCGCCGCCCGGAACGCCGGTCGAAAAGTCAGAGGGGAGTGTCGCCTTCGCCTACACGCTCGACGCGCTGGATCGCGTCCGAACGGTCGACGCGAAGCGGAACTGGGCGACCGGTGGGGACGGCGGGTTCCTCCGTTACGTCGAAAACTGCTACGACGGGGCCGTCTGGACCAACGGGACCGGCTGTTCGGGCAGCCCTGGCGCCGGGGACTACGCCCTCGGAAAGCTCACCGAGCGGGTCGGGAAGAATCCGCTCGATTCCCCGATTCCGTCGTTCGCGACCGCTACAACTACAGAAACGGCGCCGGCCGGCTTTCGCGGCAGACGACGATTTTGGGCCTGGGCGCGTCGCCACAGCTCCCACTGGACTTCGCCTACAACGCGTTCGGACAGCCCGGGGAACACCGGCACCACCGCCTCGCCGAAGGCGACGGCCGATTCGTCGTGACGACCGGGTACACGGCCGGAATGCCCACGAGCGTCACAGCCAGCCTCTCCGGATCCGTGAGCAGCATCGTCTCGGCCGTCGGCTATCACCCCTCCGGGGCGCTCGCTTCCTACACGCTGGGGAACGGCGTGACGACGACGATCGCCCAGGCGCCGGACGCGATGCCGCGCCCCTACCGGATCACGACCTCGAACGCTTCCGTCAACTTCGACAGCGGCCTCTACGCGTACGACGGCGCCGGAAACGTCCTGACGATCGGAGCCGATTCGTTCACCTACGACAAGCGATCGCGCCTGAAGTCGTCCCGCCTGAAGGATGACGCCCAGGCCAACCGCGACGAGACCTTCCAGTACGACCGCTTCGGAAACCTGAAGTCCCGCGTCGCCGACGGAGCCCAGATCCTCCTGGCCACGGACACGGCGACGAACCGCCTGACGGGCGCCTTCTTCGACCCGGCGGGCAACCAGAAATCGTACGGGGTGGTCACCAGCACGTACGACGGCCTCTCCCGGCAGACGCAGATGACCGTTCAGGCGGGCGTGACCGAGAGCTACCTTTACGACGCCGTCGGGGAGCGCTTCCGCCGGGCGATGGGCGCGGCATGGGCTCCGGCGTTGTCGAGGACGAGTTTCTTCACCCTCGCGGGTTGCCGCCTTCTCGACACCCGCCTCGCCGGCGGGCCCACGGACGGCTTGCCCCTGGGCGGCCAGACCGTCGTCACCGTGGCCGTCGCCGGGAAGTGCGGGATTCCCTCGACGGCGGCGTCCCTCTCCGCAAACGTCACCTACGTCACGCCGAACCTCGACGGCTTCCTCAAGGTCTATCCGGCCGGCGTGACTCCCCCGCCCTCGGGAGCGGTCACCCCGCTGCGCGCCGGCCTCGTCCGGGCCACTCAGGCCATGATCACCCTCGACGGCTCGACACAGGGGCGTTTCAGCCTCTTCTCGACCCAGCCCGTCGGCGGCAACACCCACGTCGTCGTCGACGTCAACGGCTACTTCGCCAGCGTCGCGGCCGCAGCCCCCTCCGGAGCGGTGGCGTTCTACACCCTCCGCGATCCACAGAACCGCCTCTCGACCGAGTACCGCTCCGACTCCCTTCGAACGATCGTCTCGAAGGACTTCGTCTATCTCGGGAACCTCCTCGTCGCCACGTACGTTCCGGCTGGTGCGCAGTCACCGGGAAGCCAGTCGGGACTCTTCTTCAACTCGAGCGACCACCTCGGGACGCCCCGCCTCGTCACGAACTGGCGGCGTGAGACCGTCGCCAGATACAAGTACCGCCCCTACGGCCAGCTTCTCTCTGCTCAGGCCCCCGGCCAGGGCCCCGACTTCGCGGCGATGGAGAAGGACGTCGCCTCCCAGACCCACTACGACCACGCCCGCTTCTACCAGGCCTGGACCGGCCGCTTCAACGGCGTCGACCAGCTCAACGGCCAGCCCCACGACCCGCAGGGGTGGAATCGGTACGGCTACGCCCGGGCGAATCCGCTGAAGTACGTGGACTCCGGTCGGGAATGCCGCATGCCGAGTCCAAGAGCGCTCTTCCAGCGTACCCGTGAGTTCGTTAGAGATCTTCTTTCACCGGGCACCGGAAACGTCGAGAGGGCATAACAGCGAACGTTAGCCAAGCCTTGCATGAGGCTGGTTTTTCTGGTGCCTGAAATCGAGTCATAATGTCCAATCCCGGTTCCCGCATTAACGCCGAACTCGCGGACGTTGCGGGGGCGGTGGCAGGTGTCGGTGCGGAGGCAGGGGCAGCCTTTGCCAGCAACTCGTCGCCACCGAGGCAACTCTCGAAGTCGTTGGCGGCGCCGCCGGCGGCCTATACAAGCGACCATCTGGCGCGACAACGCGAGAGCAACGAAGGTTAGTACAGGGAAAGCCATGTGTGGATTGTGGCGGACACAGCTCGAAAAATGTACGCCGACCACAAGGACCCGCTTGTCATGCAACACTACCGCAACAACGGACAGATGCGACAAGGCGCGAAATGAGGAAATGCCGTGCAGCAGTGCCCCACGTGTTCGAACAAGCAAGGTGGGTATCTGCGTACATTCTCGGAAGCTATCCAAGAAGCTATTTGGTCTAGAATGAAACGTGAGGGGATGATGAGTTTGGAGATCTTGGGTTTGACAGGGGACCAAGCTGCGATGTGCCGTAAGCACGGAGTTAAGCCGCTCCCCGTATTGCCGAATCAGAAAGTTGGTATCGCTAGAAACGTCCGCGAGATAGATCCAGCCTGTTAACGGGCTGCGCCACCCAGTCGAGGGCGACACCTCAGGCTGGTTATATCTGGGCCGGTGAAGAGCTTCCTGAAGCCCCCGACTTTTTCGAGCCACTTCATGTGAAGCATCTTGCAGAATGGTGTCCTCAGGCTCTGAAATTCCTTGCGCTACCCCCTAGGTGGCGTTTCCTAGTAGCCGGCAATCATGAGGATGTTTGGAGCGACCCTTCTTTGCTCGATGTCTGATTGAATTGGATTTAGCAGTGGAACAACGGACAGTCGCGTGGCCGCCGCCCCGGAGGTCCGGCGTCGGGGAACTACCACGCCTGTACAGCCCAGATCCACCTGACCACGGACGCGGCGTATGAACCACGTGGCGGGCGCCTCTGGAGATGGCGAGTCGTGGCTTGAGAATGTGGGCGCTAGGTCGGAGCTCGCCGTCATGAGTTTCCCCCAGTCAAGTGAGTTCGCATGAACGCGCTCGGCGCTCCCAACGCTGGCCCGGCACTGGCCGGGGTTTCTGATCAATCGGTACTAGAGTCAGGCTCCAAAGTCGTGCGATTGACGAGTCGGACTCGGAGAACGATTTCGGCAGGTCATGGTCCTATCCGAACTCGATTCCGCTCCCACTTTGACCGCAAGATCCGGGGATAAAGGCCGGCGTCCGGGGGCCCAGATTGAGGGCATGATGATCACCGCGATGCCCTCCCCCGCCGCCCCCTCGACCCCGCCCGCGCCTGGAAGGCCGTCGTGGCCCGGGACGCGGCCTCCGACGGCCGGTTCGTCTTCGCCGTCTCGACGACCGGCGTCTACTGCCGGCCGTCGTGCGCGGCCCGGCGCCCGAAGCGGGAAAACGTCTCGTTCTTCGTCGTCCCCTGCCGAGGCCGAGGCCGCGGGCTTTCGCGCCTGCCTCAGGTGCCGCCCCGCGAGCACCGAGCCGCCGGCCGCCGTCCGGGCCGTCCAGCGCGCGGTCGCGTTCCTCGAGACGAACGCCGACGCGCCCGTCCCGCTCGCCGTCCTCGCGCGGGCGGCCGGCCTCTCCCCGTTCCACCTCTCCCGCGTCTTCAAGAAGCTCGTCGGCGTCACGCCGAAGCGCTACGCGGACGCCCGGCGCGCCGACCGGCTGAAGGCGCTCCTCCGGGACGGGTCGGGCGTGGCGTCCGCCAGCTTCGACGCCGGCATACGGCTCGAGCAGCCGCGCCTACGCGCACGCCTCCCGTCACCTCGGCATGACGCCCGCGCGTTACCGCCGCGGCGGCGAGGGGCTCCACATCCGCTTCACGACCGTCCCGACGCCGCTCGGCCGCCTCCTCGTCGCGGCGACCGACCGCGGCGTCTGCGCCGTGACGCTCGGCGACTCCGACCGCGCGCTCGAGGCCGGCCTCCGGCGCGAGTACCCGCAGGCGCTCCTCGAGAAGGCGCCGGGAGCGCTCGCTGAGTGGTCCGCCCTCATCGCCGGCTCGCTCGCGGAGTCGGTCGACCTCTCGGCGATCCCGCTCGACCTCCGCGCCACGACGTTCCAGCGCCGGGTCTGGGAGGCGCTCCGCGCGATCCCGCGCGGCGAGACGCGCTCCTACGCGGAGCTGGCCGCCTCCATCGGGCGGCCGACCGCGGTCCGCGCCGTCGCGAACGCCTGCGCGCACAACCCGGCGGCGCTCGTCGTGCCGTGCCACCGGATCGTCCGGACCGACGGCGGGCTCGGCGGCTGGCGCTGGGGCGTTGCGCGGAAGCAGGAGCTGCTGGAACGGGAAGGCGGGCGGCCCTGAGGCCGCCCGCCCGGTCCGTTCAGCACCAGCCGCTCGTTCAGCGCCAGCAGCCGTCGACCCAGACGCCGCCGAAGGCGTAGTGGCCCGGGACCCAGACCGCGCCGAAGTACGGCGGCAGGGCCCAGCCGAACCCGGTCACGTAGATGTACCGCGGGCCGGGACGCACCGAGTAGAAGCGGAAGCCCGAGGCGACCCGGATAGGGCGCGCGGTACGGCGCCGCGTACCGGTAGCCGCGGACGGCCGGGGCGCTGGACGCGGCCGTGCTCGTACCGCTCGTGCGCGCGCGCGTCGTGCCCGTTGCCGCGGTCGAGCGTCGCGCGCCTCGGACGCCGGGGCCAGAAGGAGGGCCGCGAGTGCCGCGGCCGGGAGGATCAGGTTTCGTGTCAGCTTGTTCATGACCGGCCTCTCTTTCCGCCCCGGACTTCTCGTTTCCGGGACAGACCGGTCATCGCAAGGAGCGGGCCGACCCTTCGCCGCCGCCACGGACCGCGTGAGGCGGCTCACCGCCTAACCGTTCCGGTGTGACCTCCGGATGACGCCGATCACGCCAGCGAGGGCGGCGAGAGGGAGCGCGATCACGACCGTCCTGTTCAGAGCCCACGCCGCCGCGAGGTTCCCGTGGAGCAGTTGATGGGCGGCCCTCAGGCTCCCGCAGCCGGGGCACTGGAGGCCGAAGAAAGTCCTGAAGAGGCAAGGAGGGTAGAAGCCGGCGTGGCGGGTCGAAGAGAAACAGGACGACCAACGGCCGAATGCAATGACGAAAGCAGAGCGGCCGGCGTCCCTCCGACGCCCGCGCGCACTGTCTGAGCGAAGCGAGTTTGCGCGCGCAGGAGGAGGGATGCCGGCCGCGCGGCACCTCTCGTCGCCTCTTGCGGGCGCAGGAGGAGGAGGGCCGGCGCCCGACAGGGCTACATCACCGCGGTCGGAGGAGCGGGCTCGTCCGCGGCGCCCGCCTTCTTGAGCGGGATGAAGATCAGGTACGCCGCGAGGATCAGCATCACCGGGATCGCGAGCCACCCGCCGATCGACTCGAACATCCCGCCGATCTGCGGGAACCTGTTGTCGGCGCGGAACGCACGACGACCGCCACGAGGAGGCCCATCAGCGCCTCGCCCGCGATGAGTCCCGACGCCGCGAGGACGCCCGCGTTCTCGACGCGCGCCTTCTGCGCGTCGTTGTAGCCGCGGTTCGCCGCCGATCCGGCTCACGAAGCCCTTGATCATGCCGCCGATGAAGATCGCGAACGTCGTCTCGAGCGGCAGGTACATGCCGACCGAGAAGAGCATCGGGCTCCTGACCTGGATCAGGATCAGCGAGATGCCCCATCGCGATGCCGACGAGGACGAGCGGCCACGCCATCTCGCCGCCGACGATCCCCTGCGACAGGGCGGCCATCAGGCCCGCCTGCGGCGCCGGCAGGTTCTTGCCGCCGAAGCCGCCGACGCCGCGGTTCGAGTCCGACGTGTGAAGCAGGAAGAGCGGGAAGAACATCACGAGGCCGGCCACGACGACGCCGATGAAGTCGCCCACCTGCATCTTCCAGGGCGTGCCGCCGAGGATGTGCCCGACCTTCAGGTCCTGCAGCATCTCGCCGGCGACCGCGGACGAAACGCAGACGACCGCCGCGACGCCGAGAACGGCCGCGACCCCCTGCGCCCCCTTCACGCCGACGATGACCATCGTCAGCGCCGCGACGATCGGTCGTCGCGAGCGTGAGGCCCGAGATCGGGTTGTTCGACGAGCCGATCAGGCCGACGAGGTTCCCGGACACCGCCGCGAAGAAGAAGCCGGTGACGAGCATGACGACGGCGGCGAGGAACGCCGCCGCCCATGACGCCGGTGAAGTAGAAGTAGAGCGCCACCATCAGGACGAAGACCGCCGCGATGCCGGTGCCGACGACCTTGAGGCTCAGGTCCTTCTCGGTGCGGCTCGTCGCCGCCGAGGCCGCCGCCGACTTCTTGACGTCCTGGACGCCGCGCTTGATGCCGGCGATCAGGTTCTTCCGCATCTTCCAGAGCGTGAAGCAGGCGCCGACGAGCATGCCGCCGACCGCGATCGGCCGGACGATGTAGCGGTAGAGGTGGCCGGCCAGGCCCGCCCAGTCCTGCGTGCCGTCGGCCGCCGTGTAGGAGCCGATTGCGCCGGCCCGAGGAAGAAGACGAGGAGCGGCACGAAGAGGCCCCACGCGAGGAGGCCGCCCGCGAAGTTCAGCGCGCCCAGCTCGGGCCCGATGATGTAGCCGACGCCGAAGTAGGCGGGCGTCGCCGCGGGGGCGGAGATCGTCGTGATGCCGCCCGCCTCGATCTTGTGCGCCTCGCCCTTCAGGCCGAGCCGGACGAAGCTCTCCTTGAACTTCCCGACCGCGACGTGGAAGTCGTTCGAGGCCTGGAAGAAGCCCGCGTCGCCGAGGAGCTTGATCAGCGCGCCGACGCCCATCGCCTTGAAGAGCTGCTGGGCGGCCTCGGCGCCGCGCTGGCCGGCCTTGTGGATCTCGGAGGCCGCCACCGACTCGGGGAACGGCAGCGTCCGGTCCTCCACCATCACGCGCCGGAGGACCGTGACGAAGAGGATGCCGAGGACGCCGCCGAGGATCATCAGGGCGGTCGCCGTCAGGTATTCGCTCCGGGTCCCAGCCCTCGAACTTCCACATCCCGAGGATGACGAACGCCGGGATCGTGAAGATGGCCCCCGCCGCCACCGACTCGCCGATCGAGCCGACGGTCCGGGCGAAGTTCTCCTCGAGGAGCGACCCCTTGATGATCCGGAGAACCGCCATCCCGATGACGGCGGCCGGGTAGGTCGCGGCGATCGTCATGCCGGCCTTCAGGCCGAGGTAGGCGTTCGCGGCGCCGAGGACGACGGACATCACGAGGCCGAGGACCAGCGCGCGGCCCGTGAACTCCGTCATCTTCGACTCGGCGGGAACGAACGGCTTGAATTCCTGATCACTCATGAGCGGCACACCCTCCGTGCGCAGCGGACACGTCGCCCTCGAGGGCCGTTCCGCGCGGTTCTTGACGATTTCCGGGGCACCGCGGCGGAGTCTGCCATTCCCCCGCACGGCTGTCTAACCGGGAGAGTCTCCGGGCTTATACTGTTTACGCCTGCCCTGAACACTCGATCAGCAAGCTGGAATGACGGGCGGGGTCCCTCTTCGACAGGAGGCTCGAGATGAATCGCACGGTCGTCGTCCTCGCGGACGATCTCTTCTGGAAAGCCAAGATCGAACAGGCGGCGAAGAGCGCGCAGGCGCCCATCGTCTTCCTCTCCGATCCCGCGGAGCTCGCGAAGGCCGTCGAGCCCTCCCGCGCGAGCGTCGTCCTGATCGACCTTTCCCTCCGGAAGGAGCCGTTCGCCGCCATCGCCGCGCTGAAGAAGGCCCCGAAGTCGAAGAGCGTCCCGATCGTCGGCTATTACGAGCACGTCCGGAAGGACCTGCAGGAGAAGGCCACGGCCGCGGGGTGCGACCAGGTCCTCTCGCGCTCCACCTTCTCCCAGAACCTGAGCGACCTGATCATGAAGTTCACCCTCCCCGGCGGGACGCGCACCGAGGACGAGGAAAAAGAGCTGCCGGAGGAGTGAGCTTGAAGCCGACCCGAAGGACGTTTCTCGAAGCTGCCGCGGCCGCCAGCGCCGCGGCTTTCGTTTCGGGTTCCGGCGAGGCGGCGCAGGCCGAGCCGAAGGCGGCCGCCCCGGCCCCGGCTGCCGCAGGGGGCTTCGCCCTCGTCACCTCCGCGAACGGCGTCGAGGCGGCGAAGGCGGCACGGCAGGCGCTGATC
The DNA here is from genome assembly GCA_963821435.1 of uncultured Acidobacteriota bacterium. GTDB lineage: Bacteria > Acidobacteriota > Thermoanaerobaculia > UBA5066 > UBA5066 > DAOMFB01. Next base: position 1,699 of record CAWGDR010000011.1, on the reverse strand, counting down.
CAGGGGAAGGCCCCGCTCGACGCCGCCATCGCGGGCGTCAACGTCAACGAGCTCGACCCCGAGGACATGACGTCGGCTACGGCGGCATCCCGAACGAGGAGGGGGTCGTCCAGCTGGACGCCTGCGTCATGGACGGAAAGACGATGCGCGCGGGCGCCGTCGGCGCGCTCGAAGGGGTCAAGACGCCGTCGAAGGTCGCGAAGCTCGTCATGGAGCGGACCGACCGGGTCTTCCTCGTCGGCGCGGGGGCCCGGAAGTTCGCGACGGCTCACGGCTTCGCGGTCGAGGACCTCCTGACGGAGAAGACGCGGAAGATCTGGCTCTACTGGAAAGAGCGCCTCTCCGACAGCGACGACTGGATCGAGGCCGCGGGCGAAGTGGACGACCCGGCGATCAAGGAGTTCATCAAGAAGTACGGCGACGCCGACTTCCGCCCGCAGGGGACGATCCACATGTCCGTCCGCGCGGCGGACGGCAACCTCGTCGGCGTGACGACCACCTCCGGCCTCTTCTTCAAGATCCCCGGCCGCGTCGGCGACTCCGCCGTCGTCGGCGCCGGGGATCTACACCGAGAACGGCGTCGGCAGCTGCGGGTCGACCGGACGGGGCGAGGCGAACCTCGTCACCTGCGGCTCCCACACCGTCGTCGAGTTCCTGAGGCAGGGGAAGAGCCCCGAGGAGGCGTGCCTCCTGGCCCTCAAGCGGATCTCCGAGAAGACCCACCTCGTCCCCCGCCACCGCGACGCGAAGGGGCGCCCGAAGTTCAACGTCAACTTCTACTGCGTCGACCCCCCGGCCGCACCGCCGGCGCCGCCATCTGGTGCGGCGGCAAGTACGTCGTGGGCGACAACGAAGGCGTCCGGACGCTGGAGTCGGCGTACCTCTACAAGAAGGGGACGCGTAGAGCTGAATGACAGCTGCCCCCCGGGGCTTCACCAGGAACTACTCACGCGGGGGCTCGCTCACGAGCTCGCAGAACTCGAATCCCGCGGGTTCTCCGCCCTAAAGTCCACCCCAAGCGTCGCCGAAGCGAAGGCGCTCCTCGCCAGGCACCTCCTGCGGCTTCTCACTCGGTCGCTCGCAGCCAAGGAGCAGCAGACGAGACGACCGAGAAGCGACAGGTCGGTGTCGCAAGGCGCGTTCATGCGGATCTAAGCGCCCTTGATCACGGAGAGTACCGACGAAGATGACGCCCTGGTGGAGCCACCGCTTGTTCCGGGCTCGCTCCTTCAAGCGGAGCCGGCCCCGGTGGTCCGCTCCCTCGGTCACGCGCCCGGAGATCCCGCTCACTGCGAGCGACCTGCTCGTTGATGCCCGGGGCGAGCCCCGGATCGGGCACTCGATCTCGGCCGAGATCCCCCGGCCGACCGCATTGACCTGGTCTGTGCCTTCATTCGGTGGCCCGGAATCCGGGTCATCGACAAGCAGGTCCGGCGATTTGGGAACTGGGCCCGACCTTTGCGAGTGATCACGACTGTCTACACCGGCTCCACCGAGCGCAAGGCCCTCGACCGCCTTGTCGAATTGGGTGCCCAGGTTGAGGTCTCCTACGAAACGCAAGCGACGCGGCTCCACGCGAAGGCCTGGCTGTTCCAGCGCGACTCTGGCTACTCAACGGCGTACGTCGGATCTTCGAATTCACCCACACCGCACTTTCTGAAAGCGTCGAATGGAACGCGAGGATCTCTGAGATCTACAG
>CAWGDR010000010.1:0-117160 GCA_963821435.1 uncultured Acidobacteriota bacterium | reverse complement strand
CCGGCCCGGACGGGAATCTATGGTTCACCGAGTACGCCGGCAATAAAATCGGGCGGATTACGCCGCAGGGAATCATCACCGAGTTTCCGGTTGCGACCCCTAATGCCGGGCCGGCCGCCATCTGCGTCGGCCCGGACGGAAACATATGGTTCACGGAGTCCGCGCAAACAAATGGGCCGGCTCGTTCTCTCCGGCCCGGCCTCAGAAAGGCCACGCTGACGATCCCGACCGCCGCGTGAAGGCCGGCCACAACGAGACCTTCTTCCACACCGACCTTTGGCTGATGAACCGTCCTACACCGCCCCGGTCCCGGTGACGCTCGTCTATCGCTGCACGGGCGGCCAACCCTGCGGGATCGGCTCGACCGTTCTGAGCGTCCCGCCGCGGAAGGAGCTGATGCTGACCGACGTCATCGGGCAGACGTTCATGGCGCCGGGTACGTCAGGCGCGATCGAAGTCTCGTCGCCGACCTCGACGGGTCCGTCAGCGCGTCCTCGAAGGTCTCGACGCCCTCCCGCCGGCCCCGGCGTACGGATCGATGGTCCCGGCGATGACGGCGATGAAGGCGCGGACGCGGCCCTCTTCCTCGGCCTCGCCTGGGCGGAGCCTCGACTCCGGCTTCGGTCGAACGCCGGTGCCTACAACCCGCAGGAGCCCCCGGTCGACGTCATCTTCACCCTCCGGGTCGGCGATCGGATCACTGCTCGGTGATTTCACGCGGACTGGCGCCCGCAGGAAGCCTTCCAGCTCGCGCCGAATATTTTCGAGCTGGTCGGCGCCGGCTCCGCCGTGACGTCGAATGCCTACCTCGTCGTGACCGCCATGGCGCCCGTTTATCCCTACGTCAGCGTCGTCGACAATCTCTCGGCGACACGTCGTGGCTGCCGGTTTCGGACGACGAGATCGGACCTGAGGGCACGTCGAGCCCGGCAAGTACTCCTCGGTGCCCGTCAGCGCGGAGGGCCACCCGGCGCCCTTCCGCTCGTCGCGGCGGGCGGAGGGGTGTCCAGCCGAGGCCGTCGCTCGGCCCCGGTCGCAAGCGTCCGGAGGATCGCGCCCGTCGCGAGGTCGAGGACCACGACGGCGTCCGCATCGCTGTTGGCGACGTAGGCGACGTTCCCCGGTGGCACGAGGAGCCCGACGGGCACGGGGCCCTGCCGAACCGGTCGGAGAAGAGCCGCCCGTCCGTTGTCGCCGCGGCCATCGGCATTCTGACGCGCCGGAGCTCCCGCCCTCTTTCGCGTCGAAAAAGGCCACGTCGCCCGAGCGGGGTTCGAGACGAGGAGAGTCCCGCCGTCGGGCGAGAAGGCAAGCCGGATCGGAAAGGACGCGCAGGGATCGTTCGCCTCGGCTCGAGCGTCGCCGCGTCGAGGGCGACGAGGGTGTCGCTCGCGCGGTCCGCGACCCACACCTCGCGTCCGGAAAGGGCGACGGCGATCCCCTCCGCGCCCTCGCCCGTCTTCGCCGTCTTCGTCTTCTCCCCCTTCCCGAGGTCGATCGCCGTCACCGTCCCCGAGCCGATACTCGCGACGAACGCCTCCTTCCGTCGGGCGCGAGGGCCACATGTGCGAAACCTTCTCCCCGGTCGGATCGCCGCCAGCACTTCCGCTCCACGAGGTCGACGACGAGGAGCGCCTGGCTCGCCTCCACCGTCACCACGGCCCGGCGACCGTCGCCGAGGACCCTGACGCCGTGCGGCCGCGGTGCTCGCCGAGGTCGATCGTCCCCGCGGCGACCCCTTTCGGCAAGTCGATCAGCGTCAGCGTCGATCCCGGCGTCTTCGCTCCGTAATTCGTCACGACGGCGAGCCGTCCGTCGGCGTCACGTCGACCTCGTGCGGCCCTCCCCGTCGGGACAGACGCGAGCCTCGCTCCGTCTCCGGGTCGAGGAGCCAGGCGGTCGCGTCGGACTTGTCGAGGACGACGAGCGTCCCTGCGTGCGCGGCCGGTCGAGGGCGGCGGCGAGTAGAGCCGCGGCGAGAGCACAGGGCTTCGGTGAGTCCGTCAGGACGACCGGCGTCATGCGGCGCGCTCAGGCCGGCGGCGCGGAAGGATCGGCCGGGGCCTCGAGGGCGAGGCGCTTGGCGCGGGCGACGGCCTCGGCGCGGCTGGAGTCGTTCGGGCGGTCGTCCGAGATTTTCCCGTCGCGGATCCGGATGATCCGGCGGGCGTGGGCGGCGATGTCCTCCTCGTGCGTGACGAGGATGATCGCGTTCCCGGCCTCGTTCAGCTCCCGGAAGAGCCGCATGATGTCCTCGCCCGTCTGGGAGTCGAGGTTGCCGGTCGGCTCGTCGGCGAGGAGAAGCGACGGCCCCGTCACCAGCGCCCGGGCGATCGCGACGCGCTGCCGCTGCCCGCCGGAGAGTTCGTTCGGGTTGTGGTGCGCCCGGTCGGTCAGGCCGACCTGCGCGAGCGCCTTCTCCGCCCGCTCCCGGCGGTCCTTCTTCGGGATGCCGGAGTAGATGAGCGGCAGCTCCACCTGGGCCAGCGCGTTCGTCCGCGCGAGGAGGTTGAACGTCTGGAAGACGAAGCCGATCTCGCGGTTCCGGACGCGGGCAAGCGCGTCGTCGTTCATCTCCTCGACCGGTTCCCGTTCAGGCGGTATCTCCCGGCCGTCGGCGTGTCGAGGCAGCCGATGAGGTTCATCAGCGTCGACTTCCCCGACCCCGACGGCCCCATGATCGCGACGTACTCTCCCCGGTCGACGGAGAAGGTGACGCCGCGGAGCGCGCGCACCTTCTCCTCCCCCACCTCGTACGTCTTTTCGATCTCCTGCATCTCGATCAGCATGGCGTCACCCGCGGAGAGCCGCGAGGCCCGTCAGGGCCAGGACGAGAAAGGTGAAGAGGCCGACGGGATCGCGGCGGCGGCCCCCTTCGGGAGCCCGGATCTGCCGGAACACGATCACGACGAGGACGAGCGACCAGATCGTGAAGACGTCCAGGACGATCCGAGCGTCACGAGCGCCTGCGACGCCCCCTCCGGCAGGAACGCCAGGACGTTCGACTTCAGGATCCCCCCCAGCGCCTTCAGGTTCACCGACCCTTCGGGGAGCGAGAGGATCACCGGGAGGATGACGATCCCTTTCACGACGCCGGGCAGGTACGCGTGGAGCCAGAGCGCGACCGTCTGCGAGTAGCCGATCTCGCCGCCGAAGGCGCGAGCCGCCCCCCAGAGGACGAGCGGCATCGCGAACGCCACGATGGCGACGAAGACCGGGCGCCCGCGGTCATCGTCAGCTTCATGAAGCCGGCGACGCGCGGGAGGGCCTCGGGAGGGATCGAACGGCCCGATTCGCGGCCTGCTCCGCATCGTCTCCTGGGCGGCTCGGTCCCAGTCGACCTTCGGAGCGAGCAGGAACGAGCCGCCGAGCGCGATCGCGGCGTAGAGGACGAGCGGCAGCCACCAGGTCGGCCTCCGCAGGAGTCGGGCGAACGTCGTCGCCGGCGCCGTGAAGGTGCCCGCGACGGCGGCGCCCGGAGCGATCGGCGGCGCGAGGGGGGCCGTGGGGGCGGTTTCGTCCACCTAGCGCTCGCGGCTCACTTCTTCGCCGCTCTTCGGCCGGCGCCGGGTCAAGCGAGACCGGCAGGCCGTCGATCTTCACGTTCTTCCAGGTCAGGAGGTCGCCGATCGCCTTGTGCCAGGCGACGCGGGACTTCAGGTAGGCCGCGTAGGTCTGCAGCTCGATGGCGCGGGCGTTCGTCAGGTCGTTCTGGATCGAGGAGACCTGGAAGGACGTCGTCATGCCGTTCTCGTACTTCTTCTTCTCGGCGTCCAGGTTCCGCTCGGCCAGCTCCCGCGACTTCTTCGCGGCGGCGATCGAGCGGAGGGCCGTGTCGACGTCGCGGGCGGCGCCCCGCACCTCGACCCAGAGGTTCTGCTTCAGGAGGGCGAGGTTGGTCCGCGAGAGCTCGAGGTCGGACGAGGCGATGGCGGCGTTGTTCTTGGCCGTCTGGTTGAAGATCGGGACGGAGAAGACGAGCCCCACGGTCCAGGTCGGGTAGTTGCGGTCGAAGATGCTCGAGAGCGCGTCGCCGTAGCCGAGATCCGGGTCCGTCGCCTTCGCGCCGAGACCGCCGTACCCGTACGACCCGGCCAGGTCGAGGCGGGGCTTCAGCTGGCTCTTGTTGTAGACGAGGGTCAGCTTCTTCGACTCGATGTCGATCAGCGCCTGGCGGACCTCGGGCCGCGTCTGGAGCGCCTGGTTCATGCCGTCTTCGACGCCGATGGTGATCGGCTCTTCCGTGGGCAGGTCGGTCGTGACGATGGGACGCTGCCAGTCGGGGAAATTCCGGACGTTCAGGAGCCGCTTCAGCTGGTCTTCGGCGCTGCCGATCTGCCCTTCGGCGAGGATGATGTCCTGCTCGCGCTGGGCGACCGTCACTTCGGTCTGGACGATGTCGATCGGGGCGAGCGTCCCGACGTCGATCTTGATCTTCGTGATCCGGTTCAGGTCCTTCGCGATGTCGAGGGCCTGTTTCCGCGCCGTCAGGAGCGCCCGCGCGTAGGCGAGGTCCCAGTAGGCGTTCTCGATCAGCTGAAGGCCCTTCTGGACTCCCGCCACGAAGTTGTACGCCGAGGTTTCCTGCTGGTATTTCGCCTGGACGATGAACCGCGTGGAGACCGTCGAGCCGAAGTTCTGGAGGAGGGGCTGGGTGGCCCCGATGGAGAGCGTGGAGGTGTAGCGGGGGTTGAAAAGCGTGAAGCCTGGAATGGCGGAGTCGACCCGCTGGTTGTACCAGCCGAGCGTGTACGTGCCGCCGGTCTGGAGGTTGCCGCCGAAGATCAGGTTTCCGTTCTGGTTCTTGGTGTCGGTGGCGCTGATCCGGGAAATGTCGGGACTGAGGGTCCGGTTCGCGTTCGCGTCGACCTCGAGGAACGGATCGAAATAGCCCTTCGCCGAGCCGATCCCGAAGGCCGCCTTTTCGTAGTTCAGCGAGACGACCTCTAGGTCGAGGGTGTTCTGGAGCGCAAGGCGGATGGCCTGCTCCAGCGAGAGCTCGATCTTGTCGCCGGGAGGCAGCGCCTCGGGCGTGCGACTCCCCGCGTTGATCGGCACGACGACCGGATCGGCCGCCCGCGCGGCACCCGGCGACAGAAGGAGGACCAGCGTTGCGGCCAGGAGAGCCCGGGCGACGCGCGCCCCGAGCGGCAGGTTGACAGAACGCTCTCGAATCACGAAAACCTCCTGGGTTCAAGACCAAAAGTGGGTGGGGCCCACGCGGAATAGTACGAGAACCGCCGGGAAAAGTTTTGCACCGGCGGCAGTTGGCCTCAGGCGCCGGGGACCGGGAAGTAGCAGGAAACGCGGTGTCCCGCTCCACCCCCAACCGCCTCCTCGCGGGGGAACGTCTCCCGGCAGATCCCCTGCGCGGACGGGCAGCGAGGATGGAACGGGCACCCCGGCGGCGGGTCGGCCGGCGACGGCGGCTCGCCGGGCGCGCGGAGCCGGACGGGCCTTTCGCCCGGGGGCGGGGGCGCCTCCGCTGGCTGGGACGCGAGGAGGAGCGCCGTGTAGGGGTGACGCGGCCGCGCGAAGAGGTCCGCGGCGGGACCCGCCTCCACGATCCTCCCGAGATACATGACGGCCACCTCGTCCGCGAGCGCCCGGACGACGAGAGGTCGTGTCCGATGAAGAGAAACGCGGGACGGGACGGAGTCGTCGCCTGGAGCTCGCGAAGGAGGTTCAGGACCTGCGCCCTGATGGAGACATCGAGCGCCGAGACCGGCTCGTCGAGGACGACGAAACGCGGCTCGGTCGCGAGCGCCCGGGCGATCGCGATCCGCTGGCGCTGCCCGCCCGAGAACTCGCGCGGCGTCTTCGAAAGCGCCGACCCGGGCATCCCGACGCTCGAAAGGAGGGACGCCACGCGCTCCCGCCGCGCCCGTCCCGTGAAGAGGCGGTGGATCGCGAGCGGCTCGCCGACGATCTCCTCCACCGTCATCCGGGGATCGAGCGACGTCGCCGGGTCCTGGAAGACGACCCCCACCTCGCGGCGGCGCCGGTTGAGCTCCTTCGGGGGCAGCGCCAGCCAGTCGACTCCGTCGAAGTGGACGGAGCCCCGGTCGGGCTCGAGGAGCCGGAGGATGAGCCGCGCCGTCGTGCTCTTGCCGGAGCCCGACTCGCCGACGAGCGCCAGCGTCTTTCCGGCAGCGAGGTCGAAGGAGACGCCGTTGACAGCGGCGACGCGCCGGCGGCCCTCGCGGCCGGCGCCTCGCGAGCCGGCGGCCGGCGTCGCTGCGAACGACCGGTGCAGGTCCCGCACCGAGAGGATCGGGGCGTCCCCGGGGGCCGCGCTCATCGCGGTCCCCTTCCGTCCCAGAGGAAACAGGCCGCCTCGGCCACCCGCCCCGGGACCTGCCCGAGGACCGGCCGGGCCGCGCGGCAGCGGCCGAACGCCTCCGGGCAGCGCGGCTCGAACGCGCAGCCCGGCGGGCGCTCGCCCGGCTCGGGAACGTTGCCGTCCATGGCCTTCAGGCGGCCGTCCGGCCCGGGACGCGACGCGAGGAGGCCGCGGGTGTAAGGGTGCGACGGCGACGCGAAGAGCTCGCGGACCGGGGCCGACTCGACGATCTCCCCCGCGTACATGACGATCGCGCGGTCAGCGGTCTCGGCGACGACGCCGAGGTCGTGGGTGATCAGGACGACGGCGAGCGAGAGCTCCCGCCGGAGCTCGAGCAGGAGGTCCAGGATCTGCGCCTGGATCGTCACGTCCAGCGCGGTCGTCGGTTCGTCGGCCACGAGGAGGCGCGGGCCGCCGGCGAGCGCGAGCGCCATCATGGCCCGCTGGCGCATGCCGCCCGACATCCGGTGCGGCAAGTCGTCGTAACGACGCTCGGGGTCGGGCAGGGCGACGCGGCGGAGCCACGCGAGCGCGGCCTCCCGCGCCGCGCCCCGCGAGAGCCCGCGGTGGCGCCGGAGGACGCCGGAGAGCTCCGAGCCGATCGTCCGGACAGGGTCGAGAGCGGCTCCCGGCTCCTGGAAGACGAGCCCGATGCCGCCGCCGCGCAGCTTCTGCTTCTCCGCCTCCGACATCGCCCGGACGTCCCGGCCCTCGAAGAGGACCTCGCCCGACGCGACTCGTCCGGGCTCCGGAACGAGGTCGAGCAGGGCCAATGACGTGACGCTCTTCCCGCAGCCCGACTCGCCGACCAGCGCGACGATCTCCCCGGCCGCGACGTCGAACGAGATCCCGTCGACGACCCTCGCCTCCTCGCCGCCTCGCGCCGGGAAGGTGACCGAGAGCTGCCGCACGGAGAGAAGCGGCGGGGCGGCGGGAGCGCTCATCCACCCGCGATGATAGCGGGCGTGTGCTACGGTTCGCCCGCGATGCCGAAGACCGGGATCCACCGGAAGAGCCGCTTCCTCGCGGGCCGGCGCATCCGCCCGCGCCCCGTCACCGGCGGCGTCCGCGCCGCCGACCTCGTCGAGCAGACCTTCTCGGCCTACAACGCCGCTCGGCTGCGGGAGGCGTGCGCCGTCTTCGTCGACAAGATGCTCGAGCCCGATGTCACCGTCGGCATCTCGCTCACGGGCGCCCTCACGCCGGCCGGGCTCGGGCTCTCGTGCCTGAACCCGCTCATGCGAGGCCGGCTTCGTCGACTGGGCGATCTCGACCGGCGCGAACCTCTATCACGACGTCCACCATGCCCTCGGGATGCCGATTCACGAGGGGCGGCCGACGTTCGACGACGTCGCCCTCCGCGAGGACGGGATCATCCGGATCTACGACATCGTCTTCCCCTACGAGGTCCTTCTCGACACCGACGCCTTCTTCCGCGAGGTGCTGAAGGCCCCCGAGCTGCAGCGCCCGATGACGACGGCCGAGTTCCACTGGCGGCGTCGGCGGTACGTCCGGGCGGCGGCGCGGACGCTCGGCATCGGGACCGACCAGTCGGTCCTCGCCACGGCGCGCGCCTGCGACGTGCCGATCTACACGAGCTCGCCGGGCGACTCCTCGATCGGGATGAACGTCGCCCGCCAGACCCTCGAGGGAGGCCGCTTCTCGTTCGACGTCTCCGCCGACGTGAACGAGACCGCCGCGATCGTCTACGGTGCGAAGAGGACCGGAGGAAAGAGCGCCGTCCTCATCGTCGGGGGCGGGAGCCCGAAGAACTTCCTCCTCCAGACGGAGCCGCAGATCCAGGAGGTTCTCGGGATCGACGAGGCGGGCCACGACTACTTCCTCCAGTTCACCGACGCGCGGCCCGACACCGGCGGCCTCTCCGGCGCGACGCCGGCCGAGGCGGTGTCGTGGGGGAAGCTCGACCCGAACCGGCTTCCTGACACGGTCGTCTGCTACCTCGACGTCGACGGTCGCGCTCCCGCTCCTGACGGCCTATGCCCTCGCCCGCCACCGGAAGCGGCCGCTCAAGCGGCTTTTCCGGCGGCGGGAGGCGCTGATGGCCGACCTCCGGAAGGCGTTTGACGACGCCCGGCATGGCAAGGGCGTCTCGAAGCGCGCGCCGCGCGACCGCGTCGGGCAGCTGACGGGGAAGGACAAGCCGCACCGCGGGTTCCGGACCCACGCGGCGTTCGGAGCGACGAAGAAGCCCTAGCCGCTACGAGCCGGCGGTCGACAGGTTCCGGATCCGGTCGCCCACGTCCCGGAAATTCGCGTTCGAGCCGTAGATCTCGAGGAAGGTCCGGTAGGCGCTGTCCCGCTCGCCGACGTCGAGGTAGACGTTCGCGAGGTCGTACTGGAGCCCCAGGCGGTCCTCGTCCCTCAGGTTCGGCGCGTCGAGCCCCTTCCGGTACCACTTGATCGCGAGCTGCGGGAGCCCCTTCTCGAGGAAGCAGAGCCCCAGCATGGAGCAGCACTCGACGGCGTGCTGCGCGCTCTTGGCGGCGCGCTGGAACTCGCCGATCGCCTCGTCCACGAGGGCCATCTCCTTGTAGGCGATCCCGAGGTTGTAGTGGGTCTCGTAGTCCTCGGGCGAGAGCTGCTGCTCGACGCCCTTCTTGAACTCGCGGAAGATCTCCTCGAGCGGGACGTCCTGGCCGACGCCCGCGGGCACCTCCGGCTGCTGGATCGAGCCGGTGGCCTCCTGCTTCAGCTCCGCCTGGAGATCCCCGGCGAAGTTGAAGAACTCCTGTTCGTCGGAGAAGAGGCCCGACTCGTCGACGTTCAGGGCCGAGGCCGGAGGCATCGGCGTGACCGGGCCGGCCACCGCGGCCGCCGAGCCCTTCGCCATCTCGTCCGTCAGAGCCCGGCCCAGCTCGGCGTCGAGGACCGACTCGAAGTCGTCGGTCAGGAGCGCGCCGAGGTCCGGCTTCCCCTCCTCCGGGGCGCTCTTTCCCTCGAGGCGCTGGCGCCTCTCGGCGAGGAGCGGGTCCTTCGGATGCTCCCTCTCGAGGGCCTGCAGCCTCTCCGCCGCGTCGACGACCATCCCCTGCTCGAGACAGAAGTCGACCTCCGCGAGCTCCTCCGCCGTGGGGGGCGGAATTTCGGGGCGGGCGGGCGCCGCGGGAGGTTCCTCGGGCGTCGGCGGGGGCGCGGCCTCGGCCGCCTCCCCGACCGGGGCGGCGGGCTCGGGTTCCGGCTCGGGCGCCGGCGCCGGGGCGGGGACGGGCGCGGGCTTCTTCCGCGAGGGCCTGGCGCCCGGCGTCGTGTCGATGAAGGCGCCCGGGACACTCTCGTCGAGGGCCTCGCCCATCGCCAGCGACGTCCTCTCGACGAGGAGCGCGTCGAGAGCGCGGACGCGGTCGTCGCGCCCCTCCGCCCGGTAGCGTACCTTGAGCCGCTCGGCTTCCCTGATCGCCGCGGACTTCTTCCCCGCCTCGAGGCAGACCTCGAAGAGCTTTTCCCGGATCGGAAGCGTCTCAGGATGGGAAATGAGGGTCGAGCGGAGGAGCTCGATCGCCTTGTCGAGGAGGCCGTACTTCCGGAAGACCTCGGCCTCCGAGAGCTTCGTGTCGACCTCGGCGGTGGAGAGCGGCGGCTTCGGGGCGGGAGCGGCCGCCGGCTCCGCGGCCCGAGGAGCCGCGGGCGGGGCCGGAGGCGCCGGGGCCTCGGCGTCGAGCACCTCGACGGCGTCTTCGATCTCCTGCACTTCCTCCGGCGTGAAGGTCGCCGGCGGGAGGACGGCCGCCGGCTCCACGGGAAGCGCGGCCGGATGGTGGTCCTGGAAGTCGAACCCGGCGCGCCCCTCGAGCCCGTCGCCGGCCGGGATCTCCGAGAGCGCCCCGAACGCGGGCGGCGGCGGGACGCGCGGCGCCGGGGGGACGAAGGCGGGGACGTCGCGCTGCGAAATCCGGCGGATGGCGCTGGGCATCGGGCCCGTCGAGCCCGGATCGCGGACGAGCTGTTCGTCGTCGAACTCAAGAATGAAGGCGTCGTCCGCGCCCGGCGCCGTCGGAGTCGGAGCCGGAGCCGGACCCGGGGACGGCGCCGCCGCGTCGACGGACGGGATCCGGCCCGAGATGTCGAATCCGACTTCCGGAGCCGCGGCGGGCGGCGCTTCGGCGGGCGGCGCTTCGCGGACGGCGCCGCGGGAACCGGCGGCGCCGCGGAAGGCGGCGTGACGACCGGGTGTGGCACCGGGCCCGTCCCCTCGGCTCGCGGCGCCGGCGGCACGATCGGACGGGACACCGAGCCGGACCGTTCGACGCGGGGTGCGGCCGGGGTGGGGGGCTCGAGCGCGGCGAGACGGGCCCGGAACTCCGCGCGGTCCGGCGCGAGGCGCGTCAGGACGCGAAGCGCGTCCGCGGCGTCGGAGATCCTCCCCTTGCTCTTCCAGAGCTCCGCGAGGAGCGACCGGTACGGGATGCCCGCCGCCGGTCCGTTCGCGGCTTCGGCGATCTGGACCAGCTTCGCAAGGAAGTCCTCGTCCAGCTTCAACGACTCGGCGAACGGCTCGAGGATCGCGAGCGCCTTCTTCGCCTCGCCGCGTCGCATCGCGCGGTCCGCGAGCGCGACCGCCGCCGCCAGCGCCTGGGGAGCCGCTCCCGCGGCCGGGTGGACGCGGACGGCCGTCGCGAGGACGTCCTCGTTGTCGGGCTCGACGGCCTGCGCCTTGCCGACGAACGCCTTGGCCTCCTCCTTGTCGCCGGCGGCGAGGGCGGCCTCGGCCGCGAGGAGGAAGAGCGGCACGGACCGCGGCGTGGTCTCGAGCGCCTTCGCGAGGTGGGCGCGCGCCTCAGCGACCTTTCCCGACTTGAGCAGCATCGGGACGAAGCTCCGGAGTATCTCGCCGTTGTCCGGCCCGATCCGGAGCGCCTTCTCGTAGACCTGCTCCGCCTCGTCGGAGGCCCCCCGCTCGCGCAGGAGGCTGGCGACGACGGCGTATTCCTTCAGCGCCTCGCCCGACCGCCTCGCCTGCGTGTACAGGTCGGCCAGCTTCACGTGAAGCTGGATGTTCTGCGGCTCGGTCTGGACCATCTTCTGGTAGATGCCGATGGCCCCGATGACGTTCTCGTTCTTGGCGTGGTAGTCCGCGAGGACCTGGTACTGGCTCTTCGCCTCGATCGTCAGGCCCTGCTTCGCGTAGAGCTCGGCGAGGCGCTCGTAGATGTCGAGGCGCGCGGGGTCGAGCTTGTTGATCTTCTTGTAGATCGCGATCGCCTTCAGGAAGAAGCCGTCGCGCGAATAGTGCTCGGCGATCCTGGTGAAGTAGGGGATCGACTCTTCGTTCCGGTTCAGGCGGACGAAGAGGTCTCCGACCTTGTTCAGGATGTTGATGTCGCCCGGTGACTCCTCGAGGACCTTCAGGTAGTCCTTGAGCGCGGAGTCCGCCTTTCCCTTCTGGAGGGCCTTTTCGGCGGAGGCGACGAGCCCGTCGCGCTTCGAAGCCACCGGCGCCTCAGGCGGCCCGCCGGCCGCCGGCCGGGAGCACGCGGTCGAAGGTGAGCCGGTGCTCGGGCGACGGCCCGTGCCGGCGGAGTGCGGCGAGGTGCTCCGGCGTGCCGTAGCCCCGGTGCGAGCCGAAGCCGTAGCACGGGTAGAGGGCGTCGAGCTCCTCCATCGCCCGGTCCCGGGCGTCCTTCGCCACGACGGAGGCCGCCGCCACGCAGGCGATCCGGGCGTCGCCCCGGACGAACGCCCGCTGCGGGACGTCGAGCCCCGGCAACGTCACGGCGTCGAACAGGACGAGATCGGGAGGGGCGCCGGTGGAAACGAGGTTCGACAGGGCGCGCCGCATGGCGAGGAGGGTCGCCGGCACGATGCCGAGAGCGTCGATCTCCGCTGCGGTCGCGGCGCCGAGGCCGACGCCGCGGGCGCGGCGGCGGATCCGCGGCCCGAGGTCCGCGCGCACCTCGGGCAATAGCGCCTTCGAATCGTCGAGCCCGGGAATGGGTACGAAGCCGTCGAACGCCACCGCGCCCGCGAAGACCGGCCCGGCGAGGCACCCACGCCCCACCTCGTCGACCCCCGCCACGACGCGGAAACCCTCCGCGCGAGCGGCTCCCTCGAGAGCGAAGAGGCTCCGGATCCGGGCCCCTTCCTCCGCGAGATCGCACGCCGAAGGACGTCTCTGGACCACGCTCCCCCGTTTCCCCCGCTTCCGGCCCCGGCGCCGGGCCGCTGTCCCGGGGCGCGACCGGCGCCTAGTTTTCGCGCTTCTCGGCGATCCGGGCGGCCTTCCCGCGCCGCTGTCTCAGGTAGTAGAGCTTGGCGCGCCGGACCTGGCCGTGGCGCTCCACCTCGATCTTCTCGAGGACGGGCGAGTGGACCGGGAAGGTCCGCTCGACGCCGATCCCCTGGGACACCTTTCGGACCGTGAAGGTCTCCCGGGGGCCGCCCCCCTTGCGGGCGATGACGAGGCCCTGGAACACCTGGACGCGCTCCTTCTCGCCTTCCTTCACCTTGACGTGAACTTTCACCGTGTCTCCGGGTGAAAAGGGGGGAACGTCTCCGCGAAGGCTGGCCCGCTCAGCCATCAGTAGCTTGTCCGTCATGACGAGAACCTCCGAAACCGTCTTGGCGGGCCTGGCTGCACGGGGACACGAAGAACGGTGACCCGAAACCGAAAACCCGTGCCGCGGATGTTAGGGGGATTCGCGGCGACGCGCAAGTCCTTCCAGCCGCTTCCTTTCCTCCTCGGTCAGCGCCGCTTTCGGAAGCAGATCGGGGCGCCGCCGGCCGGTTTCTTCGAGCTGCCTCTGCCTCCTCCACTCCCTGATCCGCTCGTGGTGTCCCGAGAAGAGGACCGCCGGCACCCCAAGCCCCCGGAACTCCCGGGGCCGCGTGTAGTGGGGGTGGTCGAGGAGGCCGTCCTCGAAGCTGTCCGCCTGGACGCTTCCCGCGTCGCCGACGACTCCCGGAACGAACCGCGAGACTGCCTCGACGACGGCGAGCGCGGCCGCCTCCCCGCCCGGCAGGACGAAGTCGCCGAGGGAAAGCTCCTCGTCGAAGAGGCCTGCCTCGCGCGTCCGCTCGTCGATCCCCTCGTAACGGCCGCAGACGAGGGCGACCCGGGGCCGTCCGGCGAGCTCCCGGGCGATGGCGGCGTCGAATCGGCGCCCCTGGGGCGAAAGAAAGACGACGTGCGGCGCCGGGGCGTCCGTTTCTCCTCGGAGCGCCTCCACCGCCGCGAAGACCGGAGGCGCGGCCATCACCATCCCCGGGCCGCCGCCGTACGCCTCGTCGTCCACCTTCCGGTGCGGGTCGTCGGAGAAGGCGCGAAGGTCGACGATCCGGAACTCGAGGAGCCCGGCGTCGACGGCACGCGCGATCAGGGCCTCGCCGAGCGGCGAGGCGAAGTAACCCGGGAAGATCGTGACGATGTCGAATCGCATCTCAGTCGAGGAGCCCCGGCGGAAGGTCCAGGACGATCAGCTTCGCCTCCCTGTCGACCGACACGACGAGAGGCCGCGTGAAGGGGACCTCGCGCTCCCCGCGCGGCGTCTCGAGGACGAGGATCGGGCGACCCGCCACGTCGACGAGGTCGCGGGCCGTGCCGAGCCGGCGGCCGGCCGGGTCGACGGCGAGGCAGCCCTTGACCTCGTGGTGGAAAACGAACCCCTCGGGGCGGGCCGGGACGTCGCCGGGAAGGGCGCAGACGTCGAGATCGCGGAGCGTTTCGGCGGCCTCGGGCCCGTCGATCCCGTCGAACCTCACGAGGAGTCTTCCCTGGTGGGTCCGGACGCTCCCGACGCGCGCCGGGCGCGCGGCGCCGGCCGCGTCGCGAAGCGCCACCTCGAGCCCGGGACGGAAGCGGTCCGGAAAGTCGGTCAGCGGCGCGACCACGACCTCGCCGCGGAGCCCGTGCGGCTTCACCACACGGCCGACGGCAACGAGGTCGTCGGACCGGGCCGGCACGCGGGCCGTCAGCCCTTGACGAGGAGGAGCCGCTTGATCGTGTCGGACGGCTGCGCGCCCTTGACGATCCACGCCCTCGCCTTCTCGCGGTCGAAGGTCAGGGTCGGCGGATTCTTCGTCGGGTCGTAGGAGCCCAGCTCCTCGACGATCTTCGCCGTCGGCGTGCGCCGGCCGTCGGAGACCACGATGCGGTAGGCGGGGGCGTTCGTGCCGCCGACGCGGCGGAGGCGAATTCTGAGCATGTCGGTCGTCTTTCCTTTCCCGGGGATTCTAAGCGTCGGAGGACTTCACCCGCGCATGCGGGAGGCCCCCTTCATCATCTTCTTCATCGAGAGGTACTGCTTCAGGAGCTGGTTCACGTCGGGGACGGTCGTTCCCGACCCCGCGGCGATCCGCTTCCGCCGCGAGCCGTTCAGGACCGACGGGTCCTCGCGTTCCCCCGGCGTCATCGAGTCGATGATCGCCTCCATCGTCTTCGTGGCGTCGTCCGGGATCTCCACGTTCGCGAGCTGCTTGAGCGGCCCGACCTTGGGCAGGTGGCCGAGGAGGGAGCCGAGCGGTCCGATGCTCTTCAGCTGCCGCACCTGGTCGCGGAGGTCCGTCAGCGTGAACTGGTTCTTCCGGAACTTCTCGGCGGCCCGGAGGGCCGCAGCCTGGTCGGTCTCGGCGGAGACCTTTTCCATGAGCGTCAGCATGTCGCCGAGACCGAGGAGGCGCGAGGCCGCGCGGTCGGGATGGAAGGGCTCGAAGTCCTTCGCCTTTTCGCCCGTGCCGACGAACTTGAGGGGCTTGCCGACGACGGAGGCGAGAGAGAGAGCGGCGCCGCCCCGCGCGTCTCCGTCCGTTTTCGTGAGAATCACGCCCGAAAGGGGCAGCTTCGCGCCGAAGGCCTCGGCCGACCGGACGGCGTCCTGCCCCGTCATGGAATCGGCGACGAACAGGACCTCGTCGGCCTCGATGGCCGCATGGAGGCGGGCGACCTCGTCCATCAGGACCTCGTCGACGTGAAGGCGCCCGGCCGTGTCGACGATCGCGACGTCGTAGCCGAAGAGCTTCGCCTCCTTCACGGCCGCCCGGGCACGGGCCACCGCGTCGTTTTCGGCCTTCGGGTCCCAGGCGTTGAGCCCGTTCTCCTTCGCGAGGGTCCTGAGCTGCTCGGTCGCGGCCGGCCGGTGGACGTCGGCCGGGACCAGGAGGACGCTCTTCCCGAGGTTTTTCTTCAGGTGGAGGGCGAGCTTTGCGGCGGTCGTCGTCTTTCCCGAGCCCTGGAGCCCCACCAGGAGGATGACGGACGGGCGCTTCTTGAGGGCGAGAGGCGCCATCGCGCCGCCGAGGACCCGCGTCAACTCGTCCCGGACGATCTGGATCACCTGCTGCGCCGGGGAGAAGGACGTGAGGACCTCCTGACCCACCGCCTTGACCCGCACCGCGGCCACGAAGTCCTTGACGACCTGAAGGTTGACGTCCGCCTCGAGAAGGGCGGTCCGGATCTCCTTCAAGGCTTCGTCGACGTGGAACTCCGTGAGGTGTCCCTCGCCTCTCAGCTCCTTGAAGACCCGCTGCAGCTTCTCGGAAAGGGAGTCGAACATCGAAGGGGCGGGAGTGTAGCAGGCCCGCGCTCGAGGACCGTTCCCGACACGGAAGTCTTGACAGAAGAGCCTCTTCCCCCGATAATCGCTGGCGAAGCTCGAGGCGGTTCATCCGCGCGCGTTGGAGTTGTGCCGGGGATGTGCCGGGAAGCAGAGAAGCGACACCCTCGACGCAAAGGGCTCGAATCAAGCAGTTCACGATCAGGCAACCTCGACTCGGATCACGAAAAAAAGAAGGAGACCCAAATGAAGAAGATCGCATCCGTTTTCGCCATCGCCGCCCTCGCCGTCGGCTTCGTCGCCTGCGCGAAGCCCGAAGAGAAGCCCGCCCCGGCCAAGGAGGCCCCGAAGGTCGTCGAGGAGAAGGCTGCCCCGGCGACGGCTGCTCCGGCCACCGCCGCCCCGACGACGGCCGCTCCGGCCACCGCCTCCCCGGCCACGAAGTAAGCGCTTCCCTTCCGGATGCGAGAGCGCCCCGGCTTGCCGGGGCGTTTCTCTTTCGGGACCCGTTTGCGCTTCCGTCCCTCGCCGGGGACGCCACCCGCGCTTCGGGCGTGGCAGCCTCCTTGCGACAATGCGGGGAGGGGGATGACGATGCGCGCTGCCAGCCCGAGGTTCCGGAGAGTCCAGATCGCCGCGGCGATCCTCGGCGCCGCCTTCGTCGCGACCGCTCCTGCCGCGGCGGGGGACACGATTGCGACCGTCGAGGCGTTCCTGCCGGCCGTCCACGTCGTCGGCGCGAGCGGGGTCTTCCGGACCGACGTCGAGGTCTTCAACCCGGACCCGGTCGAGTCGGCGGACGTCGTTCTCTACCTCACGCCGCCCGACGCGGACTACACCAAGCTCCCGGGAATCCGGCTCGACCCGCCCCTCCGCCCCCGCGAGTCCGTCACGTTTTCCGACGTCGTCAGCCAGTATTTCCACTACGACAACGCGTACGGGAACCTGAATGTCGTCTCGGAGAAGGTCGGCGATGCCACCTCGTACGGCCCGCCGCTCGTCGTCACGAGCAATACCTACAACGTCGCGGGCGCACTCGCCGGGACGTACGGGCAGTTCTCGCCCGGCCAGCCACTGCGGAAAGCCGTCGTGTTCGACGACTCGGTTGCCGGCGAGCTCTACATCATCGGGCTCCGCAACGACGCGAGCACCCGGACGAACGTCGGCATCCTGAACACCGAGGAAGTGCCGCTCGAAGCCGGCGTGCAGGTCGTCGACTCGATCGGACGCGTCCTGGCCCAGCGCGCCTACTCCGTGGCGCCGTTCTCGATCCGGCAGATCAACGACCTCTTCGGGCGGGAGTTCGTCGCCGCGGGTATTCCGGACGGCGGCCCTTACAGGCTGACGGTCTTCGTGAACCTGTCGAACGCCGCGCGGCTCCTCTGCTACGCCTCGGTCTCCGATCTCCGGACGGGCGATCCCTACCTCATTCCGGGCGAGCCGGCCTCGCTTCCGCCGCCTCCCGGCCGCGCCCCGGCGAGGGCGGGCCGCTGAGTTCACGACGCCGCGCCGCGGGCGCTCCTCGTCGACCTCGGCAACGTCCTCGTCCGCTTCGACCACGGACTCACGCTGCGTCGCCTCGGCGAAGCCGCCGGCGTCCCGCCGGAGTCCCTGCGGCCGCACCTCTTCGGCCCGCTCGTCCGGGAGCTCGACCTCGGCCGGCTCTCGACGTCGGAGTTCTTCCGGCGGGCCGAGGCCGCGGCCGGCCTTCCTCCCCTGCCCGACGAGGTCTGGACGCCCGCCTGGCGCGACATCTTCGAGCCTCTCCCCGAGGCGCTTGCCGCTCTCGCGCGCGTCCGGCAGCGGCATCCCGAAGATCCTCGTTTCGAACACGAACTCCCTCCACTGGGAAGGCGTCCTCAGGGTCTTCGACGTGACGCGCCTCGTCGACGCGACGCGTCCTCTCCTTCCGGGAGGGAAGGGCGAAGCCCGACCCCGCGTTCTTCGCGACCGCGCTCGCCGAGGCCGGCGTCAGGGCGCGCGACGCCGTCTTCGCCGACGACCACCTCGAGTACGTGGACGCCGCCCGGCGGCTCGGCCTCGACGCCTTCGCCGTCGACTCTCCGAGGCATTTCGCCGAGGGCGCTCTCCGGGCGGGGCCTCCTCGAGCCGCTATGATCCCGGGCCGGAGCCGCCGCCCCGCCGGGCGTCCGCGGAGACCTCTTCGATGACCCGACGCCACTCCGCCCTTTTCCTCGCGCTCCTGTTCGCGGCAGCGGGGTGCAGTCCGCTCGCGCGGGGAAGGCAGCTCCTCGTCGCACGACTCCTCGGGAGTCTTCGCCCCGCTCGACCTGCCGCAGGCGCTCGAACGGGCCCGGAGCGGCGGTCAGATCGTAATGGTCGACGTCTACACCGACTGGTGCGGGTGGTGCAAGAAGCTCGACCGCGAGACTTACGCCGACGCGAGGGTCCGAACGGCCCTCCGCGATTTCGTGCCGATCAGGGTCGACGCCGAGAAGGGGGGGCGGTCCGTCGCGGAGAAGTACGGCGTCGACGGATTTCCGACGATCCTCTTCGTCGCGCCCGACGGCCGGATCGTCCGCAAGGTGCAGGGCTACATCGACGCGAACGAGATGCTCCGGATCCTCGCGTCGATCAAGAAGCCGGCCTGACCGGCGCCGTGGGCTTCCGGGGCGCGGCCGACCCTCGCTGGGAGAGAGGACTTGAGGAGTTCCGCGCGGGCCGTTTCTTCGAGGCCCACGAGGAGTGGGAGCACCTCTGGAACGACAGCTCGGGAGACGACCGTCTCTTCCTGCAGGCCCTCATCCAGCTGGCTGCCGGCTGCGTTCACCTGACGCGGGGGAGCCGGGCTCCCGCCGAACGGCTCTTCGCCCTCGCGCGGGCGAAGCTGGAGCGTCTCCCCGCCGGCTTCTCGCCCCTCCCGCTCGACGAGCTCCTCGAGGCGCTGGGAGCGCCGGTCCCGGAGGGCGAGCGCCGATCCGCGCCGCCTCTTCCGGCTCTGAACGGCTCCCCTAGTCGGCGAAGAGCGGCTCGCGGGGGAAACGACGGAGTCCCGCCGTCCTCCCGGAGACGGCGGCGACGACGGCCGCGTCCGGGACCCGCGAGGCCGCCCGGCCCGACTGTCCGATTCCGAGGGCCGAGGCCTCCAGCGCGAGCCGCCCGGACAGCGCGCGAAGGCGCGAGCGGCCCTCGGCGGCGTCCGCGAGGACGCGGCGGTACGCCTCGGCCACGCGGTCGGGGTGGCGGGCGCGTCCCCAGGCCGCCGCCGCCTCCCCGCGCCGGCGCGCTTCGCCGGGATCGAAGGCGATGCGTGAGAGCTCGCCGGCAAGCCGCTCGACCTCGTCCCCGCCGACCGGAATCTTCGAGGCGAAGGCGTCCGGGAGCTCGCGAAACCACCCGGTGTCGCTCACGAGGAGCGGAAGCCCGAAGCCGGCGAGGCGGCAGACCGCGCCGGAGGTCTCCCCCATCGTCGGATGGCGGAGGTTGATGGCGAGGTCGGCGGACGAGGCGGCCCTCCAGAAGTCCTCCTCGGAGAGGAAGCCACCGAAGGCGACGTCCCCCTCGAGGCCCCGGCTCCGGACCAGACCGAGAAGCGGGTCGTCCGGCCCGACGGCTCCGCCGACGAAGACGAAGGGGCGCCGTTCCCGCGGGAGGCTGCCGAGCGCCTCGATGACGCGGGCGACGCGCTTGGCCGGCGTCACGACGCCGAGCGCGACGGCGACCGGCCGGTCCGGCGGGATGCCGAGAGCGCGCCGCGCCTCGTCCCGCGGCGTCCGGGGCGCGGATACGACGTGGTGCGGGATCTCGGCCACGTCGGTCGACGGCGCCTTCCTCTGGACCGCCCCCGCGACGAGATGCGAGTGGACGATGACGGCGTCCGCGGCCGCGAGCAGCCGGCCGTTCATCGGAAAGGACCAGGGCTCGAGATCCCAGACCGGGATCCGCGTCCCGTCCTTCATCCGGGCCCAGAGGCGGCGCCCCCGCTCCCCCTCGTTCGCCGCGAGCTCGCGGCGCGTACGCGTCTTCCAGCCCGGCGTCGAGGTACGCGGCCGCGAAGAGATGGTGGAGGACGAAGTCGTGCAGCGTGACGACCGCCGGCGTCTCCCGGCCCGGCGCCGTCAGCGCCTCGTACGACGGGGCGTGGAGCGGGTCGTTCCCGATCTGGAAGAGGACGACGTCGTGTCCGGCCCGGCAGGCCGCCCCCGCCGCGCGCGGGCTCGTACGCCGCCGCGTCGACGAGCCGGCCGAGCGACGCGAGGAGCTCCGCGGCGTAGTCGGCGATTCCCGACCGGACCGGCGGAAGCGGGCTGACGACGCCGACCGAGAGACGCGGCGCCCCGCCGCTCAACCGATTCCTCCGGCCGCAAGGAGCGCCCGGACGGCCCCGCCCCACGTGATGCCGCGGACCCGCTCGAAGCCCGCGTCTCCGAGGCTCCGGGCGCGCGCCGGATCGCCGAGCAGCGCCGCAGCGGCGGCGCCGACGGCCGCGCCCGAGGGCGCCGTGACGCAGCCGGTCACGCCGTCCTCGACGAACTCGAGCGGCCCGCCGGAGTCGGAGCAGGTGACGACCGGCTTTCTCGACAGGAACGCCTCGAGCGCGACGTAGCCGTAGTCCTCGTCGGCCGGCGTGAAGAGGACCGCGCCGCACGTCGCATAGAGCGAGAGGAGCTCGTCGTCGGAGACCGATCCCCGGAACGTCACGTCGGCCCCGCTGGTCGCGGCGACCCTCCGGAGGCGCTCCTCGTCGGGGCCCGTTCCCGCCACGACGAGCGGGAAGCGCCCCGCCGCCGCCGCTTCGATCGCGAGGTCGAACCGCTTCCAGGCGTCGAGGCGGCCGATCGCGAACGCGAAGCCGGCGCTCGTTTCAGTCCGGTAGCGGCCGGAGAGCGGAGGCGGGTGGTAGAGCGCCTCTCCCGCGAGCCCGTTGAAGCGCCGGAGGCGCTCCGCGGTGTTCCGGGCGTTCGTGAAGATCTTCCGCGCCTCGGTCAGACCCGTCCGGTCCGACTCCGCGATCAGCTCGCGCCAGCGCGTGTCCTCGGGCGAGGCGGTGAAGTCGCTCTCCCGCGTCCCGAACCGGTCGTAGGCCTGCCGGAACTGGTGGATCAGCCAGACCACCTTGTTCGGATGGCGGACCATGTAGGACGGGAACTTCATCGGGACGACGAGATCGACCTTCTTCCCGTCGGCTTCGGTGACGTCGAGGAGGCGCCACGCGAGAGCCGACGCCAGGATCTCCTCCCGCGGGTACCACTTGAACGGGAGGCGGACGAGCTCGCTCTGGTGCCCGGCGTTCCGGAGCTCGCGGACGAGGCCGTCGGCATGCCGCTCGGCGCCGCCCGACGCGAACGGCACCTGCGCGGTGCAGACGAGGACGCGCGCCATCTACTTCACGCCGGTGACCGCGTAGTCCTGCGGCGCGAAGAGGAGCCGCGCGATCGGCGCGAACGCGGGGTCCTCGGCGGCCGCGGCCGGCAGCGACTCCGAGGCCGGGACCGGCGATCGCCAGTCCACCGTCACGTCGCGGAAGCCGCACCCCGACAGGAGCTGCGCGAGCGACGGCGCGGGGACGGGCCGGACGTGCGTGAGGTCCATCCAGAACCACCGCATCGCGTAGACCGATTCGGGGTTGACCGTCTCGATCAGGACGCGTCCCCCCGGCGCCAGCTTCCGGGCCGCGAGCTCGACGAGGTCGAAGAGGCGGGCCGGGAGAGAGGTGCTCGACGACCTGGAACGCCGTGATGCCGCCGAGCGAAGCGTCCTTCCGGGACGAGAGCCAGTCGAAGAGGTCGGCCCGGTCGACGTCCAGCCCCTTCTCCTTCGCCCGCGCCGCCATCACCGGGTTCGCGTCGCAGCCGAGGCCGGACAGGCCGGCAGCCTTCAACGCCTCGAGGAACTCGCCGCGCCCGCAGCCGAGGTCGGCGACGGGACCCGGCGTCCCGCGGAAGCGGGCGACGTCGGCCTGCTGGCGGGCGCGAATCTCGTCCTCGGAGCCGCGAAAGACCTCCTCGAATCCGGCGTAGAGCCCCGCGCGGAGCGGGTCGTCCGCCTCCGGGACGGCGGACGCCGGCGCCGTGGGCGCCGCCGCCGGGCGGGCCGACTCTCAGGTCGTTCCGCAGCGACGACCATTCCAGGCGGAGCTGCCGGAGGCGCGTCCTCGGTACCTCGGCGATCCGCTTCCCGGTCGCGGCCGCGAGCTCGGCGTCGGCCTCCGGGCCTCGCGGCGGCCTCGGCGAGGCGGTCGCGTGAGGCTTCGAGAGCGTCGAGCCGCCTGTCGGCGGCGACGACCTCGGCGCCGAGCGCGTTCCGCGCGGCCGACTCCCGCGAGAGCTCCTCCCGGACGGCCAGCCCGCGCGAGCGCGATTCCGCCCGGCGTCACCGACTCGTCGAGGCGCCGCGATCCGCCGCCTCGGCCACGGCGGCGGCGGCGTCCCGGAATCCCGCTCGGCCACGTCGATCGACCCGCGCAGCGCCTCGAGGACCGCCGAGTTGAAGACGGTCTGATCGCGCGTGACGATCCGGAGGATCCGGAGGAGCAGCGCCTTCGCGCAGCGCATCCGGGCCTCGGCCGGGAGATGGGGCGAGACGAACCGCGAGCCGTTCTCGAGGATCGCGCGGGGCCCGGAGAAATCGGCGAGCGCGCCGGCCGGGGCCGTCGACGCCGCCGCGGCCGGCCGGTCGAGCCCGCAGGCGGTCGACGCCGAGAGCGCCGTCAGCCGGTCGACGAGGTCGCGCGCCAGCGCCGCGGCCTCTCCGCCTGCTCGCCCGCCCGTGCGTCTTCGAGTCCATCTGCCCGCTATATTACGTGCCGCACCATGAGGACATCGCGCGCGTTCCCCGGGATTCCTGCCCCTCGCCGCGGCCGCGCTGGCCGCTGGCGGCTGCGCGGGCCCGTCGCCCTCGCCGTCCGCGGCCACCGCTCCGACGCCCGCCGCCGTCGGCGCTCCGCCCGCGGAAGGGACGCTCTCGCCGCTTGTCGTCCCGGGCGAGAAACATTTCCGGAACGTCCGCCAGCTCACGTTCGGGGGCGAGAACGCCGAGGCCTACTGGTCCGCGGACGGGAAGAAGCTGATCTTCCAGTCGACGCGGCCGCCCTTCGCCTGCGACCAGATCCTCGTCCTCGACGTCGGGGACCCGAAAGCGGCGCCGCGCCTCGTCTCGACCGGCGACGGGCGGACGACCTGCGCCTACTTCTTCCCCGACGGGAAGCGGATCCTCTACTCCTCGACGCATCTCGGCGGGAAGATCCTGCCCGAAGCCTCCCGACATGTCTCAGGGGTACGTCTGGGCGCTCTATGCCGACTACGACATCTTCTCGGCCGACGCGGACGGGAAGGACCTGAACCGGCTCACGGACACGCCGGGCTACGACGCCGAGGCCGACGATCTCGACCGACGGCCGGAAGATCGTCTTCACCTCCACCCGCGACGGCGACCTCGACCTCTACACGATGAACGCCGACGGCTCGGGCGTGAAGCGGCTGACCGACGCCGTGGGGTACGACGGCGGGGCCTTCTTCAGCGACGACGGCGAGTGGATCGTCTACCGGGCCTCCCACCCGACGGATCCGGCCGCGATCGAGTCGTTCCGGGCGCTCCTCGCCCGTTTCCTCATCCGGCCCCGCACCCTCGAGATCCGGATGATGAAGGCCGACGGAAGCGGCGACCGGCAGGTGACGACGCTCGGCGCGGCGAGCTTCGCCCCGTTCTTCTTCCGGGGCGGGCACGAGCGGATCCTCTTCTCCTCGAACGTGAACGACCCGCGCGGGCGGAACTTCGACCTCTGGGCGGTGAACGCCGACGGGAGCGGGCTCGAGCAGATCACCTTCAACCCGACCTTCGACGGCTTCCCGATGTTCTCGCCGGACGGAAAACGGCTGGCGTTCTGCTCGAACCGCCACAACGAGAGGGCGGGCGACACGAACGTCTTCGTGGCGGACTGGGTTCCCTGACTCAGCCGGACGGGGCGCTCTCTTCCGTCTCGCTCCGGGCGTAGCCACGGAGCGCCTCCAGGAGGGTCTGGGCGGTCGCAAGCGTGATCGGGCCGATGAAGACGCCGAGAAGGCCGAAGGCGGAGAGGCCGCCGAAGACGCCGAGGAAGACGACGAGCGTCGTCAGCTCCCCGCCCCCGCGGATCAGGAGCGGCTTCAGGAAGTTGTCGACGCTCCCGACGGCCGCGGCGCCCCAGATGACGAGAAAGATCGCCGCGCCCGTCCGCCCCTGAAGCGCCAGCGCCGCCGCCCCGGGGAGCCAGACGAGCGCCGTACCCCCGATCGGCAGCAGGGACAGGACTGCCATCGCGGCGGCTGCGAGGAAACCGGACGGCAGCCCCGCGAGGGCCCAGCCGATCCCCCCGAGCGTCCCCTGGATGAGCGCCGTCAGAAGAGATCCCTTGAAGATCGAGTCGAGCATCGTCCCGAGACGACGTATCGTCGACCGCCGACGGTCCTTCGAGAGCGGCAGCAGCTCCGAGACCGCCTCCGCCATCGCCTCGCCGTCGCGCAACAGGAAGAAGAGGAGAAAAATCGTCAGGAGGAAGGTTCCGACGGCCGCGAAGAGACCGCGGACGACACCTCCCCCTTTCGCCGCGAGAAACCTCGAGACGTCTCCGGCCGATTCCATCGAATGCTGCCGGAGTACCTCCGTCGTGACGCCGGCGGTCTCTCCGACCCATGCCAGCGCGCTTCCGATGCCGGGGATCTTCTCGAGATCGCCGACCGAGGAGACCTCCTGGGACCTGAGGAACGCGGCGAGGCGCGAGGCGGCCCGTCCCGCCTGGCCGAGGAGCGCCGTGCCGAGGAGGATCGCCGGGAGGAGGACGAGAACCGCGACGAGGATCGACGTCACCGCGGCCGCGAGCGACCGCCGCTTCGTCCGGCGCTCGATCCGGACCCAGACCGGCCGGAGGGCGACGGCGAGGACGATCGCCCAGGCGATCGCGTCGAAAAAGGGGCGCAGGATGACGATCGAAAGCGCCGCGACGGCAACGAGGACGACCACGAAGAATGCCGTCGCGTAGCGACGGGAGCGGACCGGAGCGGGATCCACGCGATCGATGATACGGGACGCGTTGCTAAACTCGCCGGGCCATGCCGCCGGCCCCGGCGCGCGCCCCGCGCTTCCCTCCCCCGCCTCTCCCGGAGGATCCCGCCGCCCTGTCGCGGGCCGCGGTCGACCTCGCGCGGGCGGAAGGGTTCGCGGCCGCCGGCGTCGTGGCCGCGTCCGCTCCCGCTTCATTCGCGATCTTTGCCTCCTGGATCGCCGACGGGCACCACGGCGGGATGGCGTGGCTCGAGCGGGACTTCGAGCCGCGACGGCGGTGGGACTCCATCCTCCCGTTCGCCCGCGCGCTCATCGCGGTGGCGCGGGAAGTTCCCGGGAAGGGGGAGGGGAACGTGGCGCGATACGCCCGCGGAGAGGACTACCACCGGGTCGTCCGCCGGCACCTGAAGCGCGTTGTCGAGCGCCTGCGGCCGCTCGCGCCGAAGGGATCGCACTTCCGGACCTGCGTCGACACGGCGCCGCTCCTCGAACGGGACGCCGCGGTCCGGGCCGGGCTCGGCTCGATCGGGAAGAACGGGATGCTGATCGTCCCCGGCGTCGGCTCGAACGTCGTCCTCGGCGAGATCCTGACCGACGTCGCGCTCGCCTCGACCGCGCCTCCCGGCGCACCGCCCGACATCTGCGGCAGCTGCGTCGCCTGCCTCGACGCCTGCCCGACGCAGGCCTTCCTGGCACCGGGCCTCCTCGACGCGAAGAAGTGCCTCGCCTACCTGACGATCGAGAAGCGCGGGGCCGTTCACTCCCGAGGAGGAGGCCGCCCTCGACGGGCGCCTCTTCGGCTGCGACGCCTGCCAGGACGTCTGCCCGTGGAACGCGCACGAGCGTCCGACCGGTCCCGCGCGCGGCCCGGCGGCGTCGCTCGACCCGCGTCGCCTCGCGCGACTGAGCGAGTCGGATTTTCGCCGGCTCTTCTTCGAGACGGCGCTCGGGCGCGCGACCCGGGACGGACTCGCCCGGAACGCCGGCGCGGCCCTCCGGAGGGAAGGCGCGGCGTGAGCGCCACCCGCCTCGTCGTCGCCGGCGTCTACGTCTCGGAGGGGAAGCTCCTGCTCGCCCGGCGCCCGCTCGCCGGGAACCTCCCGGGCCTCTGGGAGTTTCCGGGCGGCAAGGTGGACGGGGACGAGACGCCCGAGGACGCGCTCGTCCGCGAGTGGCAGGAGGAGATGGGCGTCACGCCGGCGGGGTCGGTCCCGTACGCGTTCGCCCGCCAGGGTCCCCTGACGCTCCTCTTCTTCCGGGTCCGGGGCCTCCTTGGCCTCGCCGTCGCCCGTCGGCTGCGCCGGGGTCCGGTGGTGCGACGCCGCGCGAGGCGTCCCTCCTCGCGATGCCTCCCGCGGACGCGCCGGTCCTGGCGCGGCTCCTCGCCGAGGGCGGGGGCGCGTTTCGCGACACGGCCGACGCCGAGACGCCCCGCGTCCTCGCCGAGGCCCTGGAGCGGGACCCGTTCATCGAGGGCTCGGGGACGCTCGCCGCCGGCCAGGTCCTGAAATTCCGAAAGCAGGGGCTCCGCGGCCGCCCGTTCGTGGAGGGCCTCCTCGTGGCCACTCCCGCGGGGCCGCGCGCCTTCGAGAACCTCTGCCCGCACGTGCCGATCCCGCTCGACCGGATCCACGACGACATCGTCTCGGCCGACGGGCGCACCCTCGTCTGCCAGAACCACGCGGCCCTCTTCGATCTCGCGACGGGGCACTGCGTCTCCGGGCCGTGCGAAGGCGACTCCCTTCGCGAGATCCCGCTCGTCCGCTCCGGGGACGGCTGGGCGGTCTCCCCGCGATGAGCGACGTCCTCCTCCTCGCGCTCTTCTTCGTCTGCGCCCTCGCCTCGGCGTTCTTCGCCGGCGCCGAGACGGCGCTCACGTCGGTGTCGGACGCCTCGGTCCTCCGGATGAAGGAGGAGGGGCGGGCGGGGGCCGCGGCCGTCGAGCGGCTCCGGGCGGATCTCCCGCGGACGCTCGGGACGCTCCTCGTCGGCAACAGCGCGATCAACGCCGCCGCCGGCTCGATCGGAGCGGCGGTCGCGATCGGCCATTTCGGCGAGAAGTGGGGCGTCCTGATCGCTACCGTCGTCACGACGATCGTCATCCTGGTCGTGGCCGAGGTCACCCCGAAGACGCTCGCGGCCTGGCGCCCCGCGGCCGTGGCCGCCGTGCTGGCCCGCCCCGTGGAGATCTTCGTCCGGCTCTTCGCTCCGCTCACCGCGTCCCTCGCCCGGATCGCGCGGCTCCTCCTCAGCCCGCTCGGCGCCTCGCACCAGAAGACGCCCGACCTGACGGAGGCCGACGTCCGGAGCGTCATCGAGCTCTCCCGCCGCCAGGGCGCGCTCCCCCCGGAGGAGACCGACATCCTACATGCCGTCCTCGCCTTCGGGGACACGCCCGTGCACGACGCCATGGTCCCCCGGGCCCGGATCGTCTCGATCTCCGTCCGGGCGACGTTCGCCGAGGTGGAGGCGATCGGCCACGAGCACCGCTACAGCCGCTACCCGGTCTGGCGCGAGAGCCCCGACGACGTCATCGGCGTCCTCCACCTGAAGGACCTCTTCGCCGTCAGCGACTCCGAGGAGCAGGCGTTCGACATGACGCGCTACCTCCGGCCCGCCGTCATCGTCCCGGAGCTCAAGCGCTGCGGCGACCTCCTCCGGGAGATGCGCCGGCGCCGCTTTCACATGGCGGTCGTCGTGGACGAGGCCGGCGCCGTCGCAGGCCTCGTGACGCTCGAGGACCTGATCGAGGAGATCGTCGGGGACATCCTCGACGAGCACGACGAGCCCGACCGGAGCCCGGCCCAGGAGGGGACGGCGCTCGTCATCGAGGGGGCGTACCCTCTCGCCTCCCTCGCGCGGGACCTCCACGTTCCGCTCGAGGACGGCGAGGTCGAGACCGTCTCCGGCTTCCTCCTCCGGAAGTTCGGGCGGATCCCGAAGGCCGGGGCGCGGACCCGCGAGGGGAGCCTCGAATTCGTCGTCGAGCGCGCCTCGCCGCGCGCGATCGAACGGGTCCGGATCAGCCGGCTTCCCCGGGAGGCCGGGTCCGTCCGGAAGGCGACATGATCCGCGCGTCGGCTCGGGCGCCGCAGGACTGATGGCCCGTCCCTTCGTCCGGCGCGCGCTCAGGCGGGCGGGCGTCGCTCCGCCGCGGACGCCCCGCGAGGGCGGCGCGCCAACCCGCGTTCCGCCGCCGCGGATCTTCCTGCCGGGAGAGCCGGAGGACGCCGGCCCGATCGACCTCGCCGCGCTCTTCGGCCGCCGGGCCCCCGTCGAGCTCGAGATCGGAACCGGCAAGGGACGCTTCCTGATGGAGTCCGCCGCTGCCCGCCCGGAGCGCGACTTCCTCGGCCTCGAGATCGAGCGCGAGTACGCGATCCTCGTGAGGGAGCGGGCGGCGCGACGCGGACTCGCGAACCTCCGCGTCGAGGGGCTCGACGGGAAGGAGTTCGTGAAGCGCCGGCTCGCGCCCGCGGCGCTCGCCGCGATGCACGTCTACTTCCCCGATCCCTGGCCCAAGAAGAGGCACCACAAGCGGCGCCTCTTCGACGCGTCCTTCGCCGCCGCCGCCGCGCGCGCCCTCGAGCCGGGCGGCCTTCTCCGCGTCGCCTCCGATCACGAGGAGTACTGGAAGGTGATCGAGGAGCTTCTCGGGGCCGAGCCGGACCTCGCGCGGCTCGCGCCCTCCCAGACCGGTCCCTGGTCGTGCGGGACGAACTACGAGCTCAAGTTCGCGGCCTCAGGCCGCTCCGTCTTTCAGGCCGTCTTTCGGCGCCGCTGACGCGCCGGACGCCGGGAGGGCGGCGCCGCTCGCCTCCATCTCGAAGAGGATCTTGAGGTAACGGCGGAAATAGTCGAACCCGGAGACGAGCGCCATCACGGTCATGACCCAGAGCGCCGCCTTGCCGGTGTTCCGCCAGAGGCCGATGTCGTCGAGCCGGGCGCCCAGGATCATGAGCGAGATGCCGACGACCTGCGCAGCCATCTTCCACTTTCCGAGGCGCGACGCCGGGATGACGATCCCGTGGGTCGCGGCGATCGAGCGGAGGCCCGAGACCGCGAACTCGCGGCCGATGATGATGCAGACGGCCCAGGCGTCCGCCTCCTGCAGGTCCACGAGGGAGATCAGCGCCGCCGAGACGAGCAGCTTGTCGGCGATCGGGTCCAGGAGCGTGCCGAGCGTGGTGACCTTCTTGTACTTCCGTGCCCAGTAGCCGTCGAGCGCGTCCGTGAGCGCCGCGAGAAGGAAGATCAGGAGGGCCAGGTACTCCTTCGCCGGCATCCGCGTCAGGAGAATCACGACGAGGAGCGGAACGAGAAAGATGCGCAGGAGGGTGAGCGCGTTCGGAACGTTGACGGAAGTCACCGCCGTTGCATTCTAGCGGCGGGCGGCCCGTTCCGCTTTACAGCCGCGGCCCCGTCTCCCACAATCGTCGCGCCCATGCCGAGCATTCCCATCGCCTTCGGCACCGACGGCTGGCGGGGACGGATCGGACGGGAGGTGACGTTCGACGCCGTCTTCCGGGTCGTCGACGCCATGGCAGCCTGGACCGTCGACGCCGCGAACCCCGACCCCGGCGACCCGTGGACGCTCGCGCTCGTCCACGACACGCGCTTCCTCTCGCCCGAGCTCGCGGAGGAGAGCGCCGACCGGCTCGCGTCGAGGGGTTTCCGCGTCCTGCATTCCGACCGGCCGGTTCCGACGCCCTGCGCGTCGTGGCACGTGAGGACCCGCGGGCTCCGCGGCGGCATCGCGGTGACGGCCTCGCACAACCCCGCCCTCTGGAACGGCGTCAAGTACAAGTCGCACTTCGGCGGGAGCGCGACGCCCGCGACGTACGACGCGATCTCCCGGTCGGCCGACCGGGCCCTCCCGCCGCGGCCCGGCGGCGCCGCGGAGCGTCTCGACCTCCGGACGCCCTACCGGGACGCGATCGCCGCCTGCGTCGACCTCGAGGGGATCCGGCGCGCCGGTCTCAGCGTCCTCGTCGATTCGATGCACGGAGCGTCGGGAACGCTGCTCGCCGAGATCGTCGGGGCCGGTCACGAAACGCGCGTGACGACGCTCCGGGCGGAACGGAATCCGGCGTTTGGCGGCGTGAATCCCGAGCCGATCCCGCAGCACCTCGGCGCCTCGCAGGCGGCGCTTTCGGCGGGCCGCTTCGACGTCGTGGTCGCGACCGACGGCGACGGCGACCGCCTCGGCGTCCTCGACGGCGGCGGCCGCTTCGTCACGCCGCACCGGATCCTCGCGCTCCTCGCCGAGAGCCTCGCGGCACGGGGCCGGATCGGCGGCGGGATCGCCAAGACGTTCTCGACGTCGCTCCTCCTCGACCGCGTCGCCGCTCGCCTCGGGGTTCCGCTCCACGAGACCCCGATCGGCTTCAAGTACATCGCCGAGAAGATGATGTCGGGCGAGGTCGGGATCGGGGGGGAGGAGTCCGGCGGCCTCGGCGTCTCGTTCTTCCTTCCGGAGAGGGACGGCGTCCTCTCGGCGCTCCTCCTTCTCGAGGCGATCGCCCACTCGGGGATTTCCTTCGCCGCGCTGCTCGCGCGGCAGGACGAGACCTACGGCTCCCTCGCGTACGGGCGCCGCGACCTCTATTTTCCGGTGCCGCTCCTCAGGTCCTATCTCGAGCGGCTGAAATCGGCGCCTCCCGGCTCCCGCGCCGGCCAGGAGGTCACCGCGGTCTCGAGCCTCGACGGCGTCAAGCTCTCGTTCTCGGGGCGCGGATGGCTCCTCCATCGCCTCTCGGGGACCGAGCCGATGATCCGGATCTACGCGGAGCACGAGGACCCGTCTCTCATCGAGCCGCTCCTCGACGAGACCGAGCGCGACCTCCGCGCCTTCAGGGGCTAGAGGCTCTTCCGTGGGGGGAGCGGGGGGATCGAGAAACCCCCGCGAACACTAGCGAGCATCCGCCAGGATGAATCCGGCGCCCACGAAGCGGACCACCGGTCCCGCGCCGAGTCCGGCGATCGGGTCCGATTCCTCGAGCAGCTCCGGCATCAGCTCGCCCCCGTACGCGACGACGGCGCGGGCCGCGAGCGTGAAGGGCTGCCCCCACTCCACGTCGAACCGCGCCGGCTCGCCGACGACGGAGAGGGCGACGGCGCCCGTTCCGAAGAGCTTCAGGAACGGCGTCACGATCCGCTTGCGGAACTCGAACGCCGGATCCTCCCGGTACGTGAGCGACTCCTCGAACGCGAGAAGGCGCGACGGCTCGACGGAGAGGAACTCGCGCGACAGGGCGCGCACGTAGGGAATCCGCCCCTGGTCGGCGAGGAGCAGCGTGCCGTCTCCCGAGGCCTTCACGAGCATCGGCCCGAGCGGCTCGTCGAGCCGCGTGTCGGCTTCGAGAACGGGCAGGCCGGAACGGCCCACGATGACCCCCTTCCGGACGCGCAGACCGCCCGCGGTCGCGGCCGAGAGGAATCCCCCGGGCTTCGGGGTGAACGCCCCGACCGGCCCGGGAGGCGCCATCGACGGCGAGGAGTCGCCCCGCTTCCGGAAGCTCCCCGACAGGGGGCGGACCCAGTTGCCCGAGCTCGTGATGGGGCGGCCGGACGCGGCCATCGCGTCGGCGGGTTCCGGCTTGGGCGAGGGCGCCGCGCCCGCGGGCGCCGGACCCGGCATCGCGGCCGCCTGCCGGGCCATCCGGGAGACCGAGTCGTCCCCTTCCGCGCCGTCCTTCAGCTCGGCGCCCGCCATCCGGAAGTGCCGCTGGGCCCGGTCGTGGTCCCCCCCGCGCTGGCAGATGAGGCCGAGCGTCAGGTGCGCCTTCCGGTGCGCCGGAGCGAGGGCCAGAACCCGCTCCAGCGGCTCGCGCGCCTCGTCCTCCCGCCCCGACTTGAAGAGGATGAGGCTGAGGTTGAAGAGGAGCGGGACCGCGTTCTCGTGCGCGACCAGGAGCTCGCGCGTCAGGAACTCGGCTTCCGGGTACTGGCCGAGGTGGAAGAGCGTGATGGAGAGGTTCAGGAGGACCTCGGGGTCGTGCGGGCGGAGCCGCTTCGCCTCGTCGAACTCCTTCCGTGCCTGCTCGTACTGCGCCTTGCGCAGCTCCTCCTTGCCGCGGTTCAGGTGAAGGAGGAAGAGGCCGTGGTCGAAGAAGGGCGCGGGCCGGAAGGGCGACGAGGTGCCGGTGGGCCTGACGCTCGACATCGCCGCGCCCTCCCTCGCCTCAGCGGCTCCGCCCGAGCACGGGCGCGACGCGGTCGATGTCGGCGACGTTCGTCAGGACGGTCGTTCCGTTGAAGCTCGCGACGCGCACGGGCGCCGCCTTCGGTTTCGCCGGAGCGCGGGCCGCCGCCACGTCGGCGCCCGTGGACATCCCGCGAAAGCCGCCGGAGAGGACCGGCGCGGCCGAGCCGCGGTACGCCACCAGGGCCCGCCGGACGTATTCGCGCGTCTCGGCGTAGGGGGGGACGCCGGCGTGCTTCGCCACCGCTCCCTCCCCCGCGTTGTAGGCGGCGAGCGCGAGCGTGACGTCGCCCGAGAAGAGCCTGAGGAGCGCGGCCAGGTACTCGACGCCGCCGCGAAGGTTCTCGAGCACGTCGAACCGGTTCGCGACGCCGAAGCGCCGCGCCGTCTCCGGCATCAGCTGCATCAGGCCGCGCGCCCCCTTGCGCGAGACCGCGCGCGGGTTGAAGTTCGACTCGACGAGCATGACGCTCTTGACGAGCTTCGGGTCGACGCCGACGCGCCCGGCGAAGGCGTTGATGGAGTCGTCGTACGGGCCGGGCGCGACGCGCCGGTCCACGAGGTAGTGGTCCGAAGGGGCGCGCCCGTTCACGAGCCAGCCGCTCCCGACGTCGTTGTAGATGAGCGCGGAACCGTCGGCATTCCGCCCGAGGCGGACGTCGGCGGACGCCGTGCCCGCAGTCACGACGAGGGCCGCCAGGGCGACACCCCGACCGAGGCCTTTCATTGAGCGAAAGTATAGAACAACGCCCGAGGGGGGCTAGGCGCCGAGCCGCTCCCGGACCCGTTCCACCCCTTTCAGGAGGGCCTCGCCGATCCGGGACGCGTCGCGCCCCCCGGCCTGCGCGAGCTCGGGTTTTCCGCCCCCCTTCCCCCCCACGACCGGCGCCATGACCTGGACGAGGTCGCCGGCGGAGACCCTCGCGACGAGGTCGGACGTGACCGCCGCGAGGAGCATCACCCTGCCGTCCTCCGTCCCCGATCCGAGGAGGACGACTCCCGACTTCAGCTGGCCGCGGAACGTGTCGGCGAGGTTGCGGAGCTCGTTCGCGGGGAGCGCCGGGACGCGGCGCACAAGGATCTTGATGCCGGCGATCTCGTGCAGGCCTTCTTCGGCCGCACCGTCCGAAGAGGACGATTTCTTGGAAGGTGAACGTCCAGAGGCTGACGTGCCCGGCTGCGCGCTCGACAATCCGCCCCCCGCGCCCGCGACGCGGCGCCGCCACCCGCCAGGGCGAGATCGCGCTTCAAGGCCGAGACCTCCTTCTCTCTCCTTCTAAGCAAATCAAGCGTCTCCCTCAGTTTCGCCGGCAGCTCGTCGAGGGACGTGTTGGCGATCTGAGTGAGCTGAAGCAGGATCTCCTCGTCCTTCTGGAGCCTCTCGACCGCGTTCAGCGAGGTCGCCGCCTCGACGCGGCGGACGCCGGCCGCGAGCCCCCGGTCCGAGAGGATCTTGAACGCGCCGATCTCCCCCGTCCGGCCCACGTGGCAGCCGCCGCAGAGCTCGGTCGAGAACCCCGGCACGTCGACGACGCGGACGCGCTCGCCGTACTTCTCGCCGAAGAACATGATGGCGCCCTTCCCCTTCGCGGCGTCCATCGACATGACCTCCTTCGAGACCGGGAGATCCCGGAGGACCTCCTCGTTCACGAGGCGCTCGATCTCCCGGATCTCCTCCGCCGTCGTCGGCCGCGACGCGGCGTAGTCGAAGCGGAGCCGGTCGGGCGCGACGAGCGAGCCCATCTGCCGGACCGAGTCCCCGAGCACCTTCCGGAGCGCCGCGTGGAGGAGGTGGGTTCCCGTGTGGTTCGCCTGCGTCTTCCGGCGGGTCCACTCCGGGACCTCCATGGCAACGAGTTGACCCGGAGAAAGAGAACCCGAAGAGATTCTTAGAAGGTGAAGAGTGCTCTTCCCGTTTGGCGCGCGCCTCGTGTCCATGACGTCGGCGACGCCATCCGGAGCCCAGGTGAAGGTGCCCTGGTCTGCCACCTGGCCGCCACCCTCCGGGTAGAAGACCGTGCGGTCCAGAACGCACCAGCCCTTCTCCCCCCTTCTAAGAAAAGCTACCCTCTCCCCGCGCTCCGCCGACAGCAGGCCCAGCACCTTTGCGCCCTCGAGCCGGACGAAATCCTGCTCGGGGTAGCCGCGGAACTCCGTGGTCCACGAGGGGTCGATCTGGTCGTCCGCGGGAAGCCCGCCTTCGTGGTCGAACTTCGAGGCGCCCTTGCTCCGTTCGCGTGCCGACGCCATCTCGGCCTCGAAGCCGGGGCGGTCGACCTTGATTCCCTCGTCGCCGGCGATCTCCTCGATCAGCTCGAGGGGCACGCCGAAGGTGTCGTAGAGGTGGAAGACCGTGGCGCCGTCCAGCGTGACGTGGCCGTCGCCGCTCCTCTCCGCCCTCCGGCGCGCGTCCGAGATCTCCTCCCCGACCTTGTCGGCGCCGACGGACATCGTCTTCGAGAATTGCGTTTCCTCGTTCTGGATCGTCGGCCGGACGATGCGCCCCATGTCGACGATGTCTCCCATCGAGAAGACGTGAATCCCCTCGAAGGTGATCAGAACGGGATCGACGAGCTGCGCGAGAAAGTTCCCGTTCAGCTCGACGCCCAGCCGCCGCCCGTACCGGAGCGCCCGCCGGATGATCCGCCGGAGGACGTATCCCCGTCCTTCATTCGAAGGAATGACGCCGTCCGCAAGGAGCATCGTCGCCGCTCGCGCGTGATCGGCGACGACGCGGAACGGCGCATCCTCGATGGCCATCTTCCCGAGGTACGTCCGGCCGCTCAAGCTCTCGATCCTCGCGATGATCCCCGCGAAGAGGTCCGTGTCGTAGTTGTTGTTCTTCCCCTCGAGGATCGCCGTGATCCGCTCGAGGCCGGCGCCGGTGTCGACCGAGGGCTTCGGGAGAGGCGTCGTCTTCCCCGACGCGTCGCGGTCGAACTGCATGAAGACGAGGTTCCAGATCTCCATGACGCGGTCGCCGCGGCCGTTCGGCGTGTCGTCCCCCGGGACGCCCGGGCCCTGGTCGTAGTGGAGCTCCGAGCAGGGCCCGCACGGGCCGGTGTCGCCCATCGACCAGAAGTTGTCCTTCTCGCCGAAGCGGGCGATGCGGGCCTTCGGGAGGTGCTTCTCCCAGAGGGCCGCGGCCTCGTCGTCGTCCTTGTAGACGGTCGCCCAGAGGCGGGACGGGTCGAGGCCGTACCAGCTCGTCGACGTCACGAGCTCCCAGGCGAAGTCGATCGCTTCCTTCTTGAAGTAGTCGCCGAAGGAGAAGTTCCCGAGCATCTCGAAGAAGGTGTGGTGCCGGGCCGTGTAGCCGACGTTGTCGAGGTCGTTGTGCTTGCCGCCGGCCCGCACGCACTTCTGCGACGAGGCCGCGCGGACGTAGGCGCGCGCCTCCCGCCCGAGGAAGACGTCCTTGAACTGGTTCATCCCGGCGTTCGCGAAGAGGAGCGTCGGGTCGTCGGCCGGGACGAGGGACGAGGAGGGGACGACCGTGTGTCCCTTTCCGCGAAAGTAGTCGAGAAACGCGCCGCGGACGTCCCTAGACGTCCACACCCGGGGAGTCGTCATCGGTCGTGTCGCCTTTCCTCTGGAGCGCCTCGAGGACGGCCGCGGGAGCAAAGCCGCGCCGCACGAGGTGGTCGAAGAGTTTCTTCGACCGGGCCTGCCGCGTCAATCCGGGCGGCAGCGTCCGGGCGCGGCGCGCGAGCGCGCGGCGGAGCGCCTCCCGCTCGGCGTCCGGGTCGAGCCCCGCGAGAGCGGCGTCGCGATCCCGGACGGAGACGCCCCGGGCCGAGAGCTCGGCCGCGATCCGCGCCTTCCCGCGCCCCTTTCCCGCCTGCGCCGCGGCCACGGCCTTCGCGGTCTTCGCGTCGTCGAGCCAGCCCCGGGAGGAGAGCTCCTCGACGGCGGCGGCGATCTCCCCGGCCGGGTAGCCCTTCCGCGAGAGCTTCCGGCGAAGCTCCTCGGACGTGTGCGCGCGCCGCGCCAGGAGGCGCGAGCCCCGCCGAGCGGGCGTCTCCGGCCTGCGGGCTCCCCCGGGTCATGCGCCTATCCGGGCTGGTTCGAGAAGTCGAACGGTGACTCGGGGGCCGTGAGCGAATCGGGCGCCTGGAGCGAGCCCTCCATCAGCTCCGTCGAGACGTCCGACGTCGACTGGATCCCCTGGAGCTTCAGCTTGAACTCGTTGGGGTTCGTGGCGCGGCGGATCGCCTCCTCGAGGGTGATCAGCCCGCCCCGGTAGAGCTGGTAGAGAGACTGGTCGAACGTCTGCATCCCGTACTGCGAGGTGCCGGCCTTGATCGCGTCCTGGATGTACTTCGTCTTTTCCTTGTTCTCGATGCAGTCCCGGATGTAGTTCGTGGCGATCAGGATCTCGACCGCCGGCACGCGGCCGAGGCCGTCGGCGCGCGGGAGGAGCCGCATGGAGCAGACCGCTTTCAGGACGGCCGCGAGCTGCAGCCGGATCTGCTTCTGCTGGTGGGGCGGGAAGACCGAGATGATCCGGTTGACCGTCTCGGTCGCGTCGATCGTGTGGAGGGTCGACATGACGAGGTGGCCCGTCTCGGCGGCGAGGAGGGCGGTCTCGACCGTCTCGAAGTCGCGCATTTCGCCGACGAGGATGACGTCGGGGTCCTGCCGCAGCGCCGACCGGATGGCCGACGCGAAGGACTTCGTGTCCACCTCCAGCTCGCGCTGGTTCACGATCGACTTCTTGTCGCGGTGGAGGAACTCGACCGGGTCCTCGATCGTCATGATGTGCTCGGACCGGGTCGCGTTGATGTAGTCGATCATCGACGCGAGCGTCGTCGACTTGCCCGAGCCGGTCGTCCCGGTGACCAGGATCAGGCCGCGCGTCTCCTCGCAGATCTTCTCGAGGACGGGGGAGGAGCAGCTCGCGGGTCGTCAGGATCCGGGCCGGAATGACGCGGCAGACAAGGCCGACGGTGCCGCGCTGCTGGAAGATGTTGCACCGGAACCGCCCGAGGCCCGGCACCGAGTACGCGATGTCGATCTCGAAGTTGTTCTTGAACTTCTCCTTCTGGCGCGACGACATGATCGAGAACGCCATCGCGATCGTGTCTTCCTGCATGAGGCGCTTCATGTCCACGAGGGGGATCAGCTCGCCGTCCACCCGGATGATCGGGTGCGCCCCGACCTTCAGGTGGAGGTCCGACGCCTTCCGCTCGACCGAGATCTTGAGAAGGTCGTTGATGTGCATGAAACACCCTCCCGTTCCACCGCGAACGGCTGACGATGCGCTCCGACGTTGTCGAAGAAGGATAGGCTTTTCAACAGGTTGAGGTCAACGGGGAGATCCG
The DNA here is from genome assembly GCA_963821435.1 of uncultured Acidobacteriota bacterium. Lineage (GTDB taxonomy): Bacteria > Acidobacteriota > Thermoanaerobaculia > UBA5066 > UBA5066 > DAOMFB01. Next base: position 79,783 of record CAWGDR010000010.1, on the reverse strand, counting down.
CGAGGCGCCCGGTGGCGGTATAGTTTCCGCCCGAGCGGGGAGGGCTCCATATGGCCGAAGAGACGAAGGGCGTCACGCGACGGGGTCTCCTGAAAGGGCTCGCGACGACCGCGGTCGCGGGCGCGGCGGCGGGGGCCACCGCACTGGCCGAGGAACGGCAGAAAGCCGACGCCGGAAGCGGCCAGCCGGTGACGATCACCGTCAACGGCGCGGTGATGAAAGGGGTCTTCGAGCCGCGCGTCACGCTCGCGGAGGCTCTTCGCGAGAGCTGGGGGCTCACGGGGACGAAGATCGGCTGCGACCGCGGGGCGTGCGGTGCCTGCACGGTCCTGCTCGACGGGCTGGCCGTCAACTCATGCTTGACGCTCGTCCACGACGCCGATGGAAGAAAGGTCACGACGATCGAGGGGCTCGGCACGCCGGAGTCGCTCTCGCCCCTCCAGCGGGCCTTCGTCGAGGCGGACGGGATGCAGTGCGGCTTCTGCACGCCCGGAATGGTCGTCTCGGCCCAGGCGCTCCTCTCGAAGAACCCGAGCCCGTCGCCGGCCGAGGTGCGCGAGGCCGTGGCCGGGAACCTCTGCCGGTGCGGCACGTACGCCGGCGTCTTCGGCGCCTGCGAGATCGCGGGAAAGGGGGCCTCCCATGCCTGAGACGCCGAAGGCCGACGCCCCGAAGTCGAAGATCCGGGTCGGCGTCGCCGGGAAGACCGCCGACAAGGAGGTCGCCCTTCCGGCCTCTGACCCGCCCCCCTTCTCGGAGGGCGCCGCGCGCCGCCTCTGGGGACAGCGCCGGACCCGGCTGGACGGTCCGCAGAAGACGACCGGGCGGGCGGTCTACACGCACGACGTGGCGCGGCCGGGGCTCCTTTACGGCCGCGTCCTCCGGTCTCCGTACGCCCACGCGAAAATCGTCTCCGTCGACACCTCGAAGCTCGGGAAGATGCCGGGCGTCGTCTTCGAGCTCGCCGACAAGAAGGAGGTCCGGTACCACGGCGACACGGTTCTCGCTCTCGCGGCCCCGACCCTCCGCGAGGCGGACGACGCGCTCTGGGCCGTCGAGGTCCGGTACGAGCCGCTCCCCCACGTCGTCGACCTGAAGGACGCCATGCAGCCCGGCTCCCCGCTCGTCTACGAGAAGCCGGTCGAGGAGAAGCGGACCGCGGGCGACGCGCCCGGCGCGGCCGCCGCGCTCCCGCAGAAAGGGAACGTCCGCGGGCCCCGGACGTCGGGGCGCGGCGAGAAGGACCTCGAGAAGCTCTTTGCCGCGGCCGACGGCGTCGTCGACGTGACGACGCGGACGCAGGTCCAGACGCACGCCTGCATGGAGACACATTCCCTCTTCGCGGAATGGAAGGGGGACGAGCTCTTCGTCAACGCCTCCACGCAGGGCATCTTCTCCGTCCGGGACGAGCTGGCGCAGGTCTTCGGCCTTCCGAAGGACAGGGTCCACGTCGACGCCGAGTTCGTCGGCGGGGGGTTCGGCTCGAAGTTCGGCGCGGGCGACTACGGCGTCTTCGCGGCGAAGCTGGCGAAGAAGGCGGGCAGGCCGGTGAAGATGGTCCTCGACCGGAAGGGGGACCAGCTCGCCGCCGGCAACCGCCCCGATTCGCTGAACCGATGTCGGCTTGCCTTCAAGAAGGACGGGACCGTCACGGCCGCCGCCTACACCTCGTTCGGCACCGCCGGCGTCGCCACCGGCGCAGGGACGGGCTCGGTCGTCAAGAACTCCTACGCCTTCCCGAACGTCCAGGTCGAGGAGTCCGACGTCTTCACGAACCTTGGACCGGGCTGCGCGATGCGGGCCCCCGGGCACCCGCAGGGCGCCTTTGCGGTCGAGTCGGCGCTGGACGAGGTCGCCGCGCGCCTCGGTCTCGACCCGCTCGCGGTCCGGCTCGCGAACGACCCCGTCGACGTCCGGAAGGCGGAGTGGGAGGAGGGCCGCAAGGCGATCGGCTGGGAGCGCCGCGCCGGGCTCGACGCCGCGAATCGCGAGGCCCGCGCGAAGGGGCTTCCCCTCCGGCGCGGCCTCGGCTGCGCCGCGTCCGTCTGGTACAACATCGTCTCGAACGGCTCGCAGGTCTTCGTCCGCGTCCACCGCGACGGCAGCGTCGAGGTCGAGAACGGCGTTCAGGAGATCGGCTGCGGCAACCCGACGACGATCGCGATCGCGGTCGCCGAGGAGCTGGGCCTCGATCCCGAGGCGATCCGCGTCAAGTGGGGCCGATCGGCCTACCCGTTCGGGCCCGCCTCCGGCGGCTCGACGACGACGGTCTCGCTGATCCCGGCCGTCCGGGCCGCGGCTTTTCACGCCTCGGAGAAGCTGAAAGCGCTCGCCGCGCCGCTGGTTGGCGCGGCCTCCCCCGACGCCGTCTCGCTCTCGCCGGGAGGCTTCGCGGCGGGCGGGAAGACCGCGACGTGGAAGGGCGTCTGCGCCCGGATGAGCGGCGATTCCCTGGTCGCCACGGGCGACCGGGCGCCCGACTACGACGGCATGGACGGGCGGATCTTCGGCGTCCAGTTTGCCGAGGTCGTCGTCGACGTCGAGACGGGCACCGTGAAGGTCGAGAAGGTCGTCGCCGTCCACGACTGCGGCCTTGCCGTCTGGAAGACCGGCGTCGAGAGCCAGATCAAGGGGGGCATCCTGCAGGGGATCAGCTACGCCCTCTTCGAAGAGCGGGTCGTCGACCGTCCGACCGGGCGCTTCCTGAACCCGAACCTCGAGACGTACAAGATCCTCGGCTCGAAGGACGTGCCGGAAATCGTCCCGATCGTTCTCGACGTTTACGCCGGGAAGAACAGCTCCCACACCCGGGGCATCGGCGAGCCGGCGACGATCCCGACCGCCGCGGCCGTGGCGAACGCCGTCTCGCACGCGCTCGGCGCGAGAATCACGGAGCTGCCGATCACGCCGGCGCGCGTCTTCGAGGCCGTCGCGAAGGGAAAGGCGGTGGCGTCGTGAAGAGCTTCGAGCGGATCCAGCCGCAGGACTGGAACGACGCCGTCGCGGCCCTCGAGACCGCCCGGAAGGCGGGCGTTCCCGCCGAGAGCAAGGGGGCGGGCACCGATCTCGTCGACCGTCTGAAGGAGCGCGTCGCCGCGCCCGACCGCGTCGTCGACCTCCGGCGCCTCGCCGCCCACCGGACGATCACGCGGCCGGCGGGAAAGGTCTCGATCGGGGCCCTCGTGACGCTGACCGAGATCGCGGAGGCGCTCCGCGCCGAGCTTCCCGCCCTCGCCGACGCCTGCGAGGGGGCGGCGACGCCCCAGATCCGGAACACCGCGACGCTCGGCGGCAATCTCTGTCAGCGCCCCCGCTGCTGGTACTTCCGCTCCGCCGATTTCGCCTGCCTGAAGAAGGGGGGCTCGGAGTGCTTCGCCCAGAAGGGGGAGAACGCGTTCCACGCCGTCTTCGGGAACGGGACGTGCGCCATCGTCCATCCCTCGGCCGCAGGCGTCGCCCTGATGGCGTACGGCGCGACCGTCGAGACGATCTCCCCCTCGGGTCCTCGCTCGATTCCGATCGACACTTTCTTCGTCCGCCCCGAGGCCGACATCCTGGCCGAGAACGTCCTCCGGCCCGCGGAGCTGATCGTGGAGGTCGTGGTCCCGAAGGCCTCCGTCCGCTCGGCCTACCGGAAGGTCAAGCAGAAGCAGACGTTCGACTGGCCGCTCGGCGACGCGGCCGTGGCGTACCGGGACGACGGCGGCGTCGCGCGCGATGTCCGGATCGTCCTCGGCTCGGCCGCCCCGGTCCCGTTCCGCGCGAAGAAGGCGGAGGCCGCCGTGGAGGGACGAAAGCTCGACGCCGCCCTCGCGCTCGCGGCAGGTCTCGCGGCGGTCGAGGGAGCGACGCCCCTCGCCCAGAACGGCTACAAGGTCTCCATCCTCTCCGCGGCCGTCCGCCGCGCGCTTCTGGGTGCGGCCGGCCTCCCCGACGGAACCGGAAAGGCCCACGAATGAACGACCCCGTGATCTCCCTCCCCGGCGCCCGGGACGCGGCCGACGACCCGACGGGGCGCTGCCGGCACCTCCGGACGAAGATGATGTTCGTCGTGAACGACTGGGAAGAGCGCGCGAGCGAGTATCCCTCGAGCACCGCCTCCTACTGGTGCCTGAAGACGATGGGCCCGGCGGGTCCCGACGACGGCGTCGCCGACCTGTCGGGCTGCCAGGCCGGCCGCGGCTGCTTCCAGCCGCAGGACTGAGTGACGGGAAGCCCGGTTCGCGGCGCGGGGACGACGTTCTTCTCGGCGATCCTCCTCGCCGCGGGCGCGTCGACCCGGTTCGGCTCGCCGAAGCTCCTCGCGGAGGTGGGGGGCGAGCCGATCCTGCGCCGGACGATTGGGGCCTTCTGTTCCGCGGGCTTCGACCAGACGCTCGTCGTGATCCCGCCGGACGAGAGCGGCAGCCTGCACCGTTCCCTGCGACGCGTGATCGAGGGCTCCCCCGCCTCGGTCCGCTGGCGGGTGAACATCACCCCCCTGGCCGGCATGTTCACGTCGGTGAAGGCCGGCCTCTCCTCGCTCGACGAGCGGACGACGCACGTCGCCGTTTCCCCCGCCGATCTTCCCTTCCTGAAAGACGACTCCCTAAGGCGGGTGTTGAAGGCCGCTGCCTCGCTCGACGGACCCTCGCTGCTCGTTCCGACTCACGGCGGACGGCGCGGACATCCGATCGTCTTCCCGGCCTCCCTCGTGCCGCGACTGCTCTCCTGGCCGGACGATCGCCGCCTCTCCCTACTCTTCGAGGAGCCCGACGTCTCGGTCGAGCATCTCGAGGCTTCCGACGACGGCATCCTGCGGGACGTCGACCGGCCCGAGGACCTCCTCCACATTCACCCTCTGGGAAAGCGGCCCGACGGCCACCGATGAGCCCGGAGATCTTCCGCGACCTGACCCGGCTGCTCGACTCGCACGGCCGCGTCGCAATGGCCACCGTGGTCTCCGCCGTCGGCTCCACGCCGCGCGACGCGGCCGCGCGGATGCTCGTCCTGCCCGACGGCACGACGCACGGCACGATCGGCGGCGGGAAAATTCGAGTCCCTCGTCGTCGCCGACGCAGGGCGGCTCCTCGAGTCGCACGGGCTCCCGTTCACGAAGACCTACGCGTTCGTGCCGGAGGGCGAGAATGCGTTCGGCGCCGTCTGCGGCGGGACGGCGACCGTGATGCTCGAGATCGTGGAGCGCGCCCCGCGCCTCCTCGTCGTCGGCGCGGGGCACTGCGGGCGGGCGCTCGCGCGGGCCGCCGCCTTCACGGGCTGGGACGTGACGGTTGCCGACGAGAGGCCTGAGCCGCTCGACCCGGCGGCGTTCCCGCAGGGCGTCTCGCTCGCCCGCGTCCGGGCCGACTACTGCCGACCTCCCCCTTCCCGGGTCCCGGAGACGCCGTCGCCCTCGTCTCGCGCGGCCACGTCACGGACGGGCTCGCGTTCCGCCGGCTGCGCGGCGTTCCCGGTCGCCTACCTCGGGATGATCGGAAGCAAGGCGAAGCGCAAGGCCCTCTTCGACGAGCTCCGCGCCGAGGGATTCTCTGAGGAGGAGCTGGCCCGGGCGCACAACCCGATCGGGCTTCCGATCGGCGCGGAGTCGCCCGAAGAGATCGCGATCTCGATCCTCGCCGAGTTGATCCAGCTCCGGAGGCGTGGAACGGGCTGAGAACCCCGGTCAGGCCTGGGCAGGGACGTCCGCCGTGACCGGCGTCAGCCAGCCGTAGCGGTCGGGGACCTTGCCTTCGACGATGTCGAAGAAGGCGCTCTGGATCTTCTCCGTCATCGGGCCCCGCTTGCCGGCGCCCACGGGAATCCGGTCCACCGACCGGATGGGGTGATCTCCGCCGCCGTTCCGGTGAAGAACATCTCGTCGGCGGCGTAGATCATCTCGCGCGGGATCGTCTTCTCCTCCATGTGGAACCCGAGCTCGCGGGCGAGCTGGATGACGGAGAGCCGCGTGATCCCCGGCAGCGTCGAGGCCGAGAGGGGCGGCGTGTAGAGGCGCCCCTTCCAGACGAGGAAGAGGTTCTCGCCCGACCCCTCGGAGATCCGCCCGTTGTGGTCGAGCGCGATCCCCTCGTGGTAGCCGTTCGTGATCGCCTCCATCTTGATGAGCTGGCTGTTGGCGTAGTTCGCCGTCGCCTTCGCCATCGCGGGCATCGTGTTCGGCGCGATCCGCATCCAGGACGAGCAGCAGGCGTCGACGCCGTTCTCGAGCGCCTCCGCGCCGAGGTACTTCCCCCACTCGTAGCAGCCGATGGCGACGTCGACCGGGTTCGGGAACGGGTTGACGCCGAGGGAGCCGAAGCCCCGGTAGACGAGCGGCCGGATGTAGCAGGCCTCGAAGCCGTTCGCGCGGATCGTCTCGAGCGTCGCCTCCTTGAGCTCGTCGATCGAGTAGGGGATCTGCATCCGGTAGATCTTGGCCGACCAGAGCAGGCGGTCGAGGTGCTCCTCCAGGCGGAAGACCTCGGGGCCCCGCGCCGTCTTGTAGCAGCGTTCCCCTCGAAGACGCCCGAACCGTAGTGCAGCGCGTGCGTGAAGACGTGGATCTTCGCGTCCGCGAAGTCGACGAGCTTGCCGTTCATCCAGATCTTCTTGACGTTTTCGAACGCCATTGCGTCCCTCCGTTCCCGGTCTGCGCGGGATCGTATCCGAAAAATTGAGAGGGCGTCGAGACTCAGCGGCCGTCGACCAAGCGGGACAGGGCCGCGACCACGGCGGTCTCGAGGCGGAGGATGCGGGGGCCGAGGCGAGAGCAAGCCGCGCGATCTCTCGCGAAGAGGCGTCTCGGCCGGAGCAAACCCGCCTTCGGGGCCGATGGCGACGACCAGGTCTCCTGCGGGCGTCGGGCGCGCCGCGGGAGCGCCGGACGGATCCAGGACGACGAAGGCCTGGCGCCCCTCAGCCCTTCGAGAAGCTCTCGAGCGCTCTGCGGACCCTCCACGAAAGGCACGAGCGTCCGGTCGCACTGCTTCATCGCCTCCGTCCGCGATGCGCACGAGCCGCGGCAGGCGCGCCGCGAGCGCCGCGACGTGGGCCCTCTGGCGCGCTCGCACGTCGAGGAGAACGAAACCCGCCGCGCCGCACTCCGTCCCCTTCTCGACCGCCCATTCCACGCGGGCCGGCTCCGCGGCAGCGAGCACGACGACGACGCGGTTCGCGGGCTCACCCGGGAGACGGACCGAAGAAGACGAGGACGAAGAGGTCCGCTTCGACGGCAATAGAGCGATGGCCGTGCCGCCGCTCGCGAGAGCGTGCCGCGCGCCCGCCCGCCCCTGCCGTCGAGCAGCGACCACCGCCGTCGCCGTCCGCTGAGCGCGCCTCGAGCGGACGTGCTCCCGTTCTTCCACCTTCAAGAGTCTTCCGGTACTCGTCGGACCGCGCGGATGCGCCGCGAGGTCCGGCGACGAGCACCCGCGGCGGCGCGCGTCGCGTTCCTCTCATTCGAGACCCAGCCTCCCGATCCACTCGTTCTCCCGGATCGAGCGACGGCCGGAAGCCGGCTCGCCGCGAGCAGCTCTCCCACTCCCCGCGCCGTTCGGCGAGCTGGCCCGAGCGAGAGGAGCGCGCCGCCGGCGCGAGGCGCCGCGCGATCGCGGGAGGAGCGGCGCCAGCTCCTCGGCGATCATGTTCGCGACGACGACGTCGAAACGGGCGCCGCCGGCGAGCGCCTCGATCGGCCCGGCGAAGGCGTCGACGCCGCGGCGAGCCGTTCCGGCGCGCGCCTGCTCGCGCGTCGCGAACGCGGCGTCGGGGTCGAGGTCGAAGGCGACGGCGCGCGCCGCCCCTTCGAGAGCCGCGACGAACGCCAGCGTTCCCGCTCCCGCAGCCGACGTCGAGGACGCGCGCGCCCGCGAGAGCTCCTCGCCGAGGAGGAGCCGCAGCGCGAGCGCGCGTCGCTCGTGCGAGCCGGTCCCGAACGCCCGCGCCGCCGGGAGGAAGAGCCGCGCGCGCCCCCTCGGGCGCCACGTCGCGCGCGCGCCGTCGTGCGGGTCGAGGAGGTAGCGTCCCGACGAGGACGGCCTTCCGGAGAGCCGCCGCCTCGGCCACCCAGTCCCGGTCGGCCTCGCGCTCCGACGAAGGTCGGAGCGCCGGCGCCGTCGCGCGAGGGCGCGGAGCGCCTCCCGGCGTGTTCCGGCTCCACCCAGATCGGAGCGCCTCGCCGTCCGGGCGGCGCCGGACGAGAACGGGACTCTCCGCGATTACTTCGAAGAGCCGTTCTCTTCGAGCCGGCGTCGCTCGCGCCGAGCGTGAGCCGAACCGATCCGCTCCGACGGCCTCTCTCACTCGTGAAAGGAAGTCGCGCATCCTCTCGAAGAAGCCCTTTTCGTCCTTCGTCGGCGCGCCGAGCCCCGTCCTCGAACGCCTCGGCGAGCTTCTTGACGGCCTCGCGCTGCGCGGCGTTCAGCTTCTTCGGCACGCGCACCGTCACGAGGACGTGCTGGTCGCCGCGCCCGCGGCCGTCCAGCCGCGGGATGCCCTTCCCGCTTCAGCGTGAAGATCGCGCCCCGCGGCGGTCCCGGCCGGGATGTCGAACGTGGCCTCGCCGTGAGCGTCGGGACCGTCACCGCGCCGCCCAGGACGGCGGTGTGGAACGGCACCGCCCACGCGAGGACGACGTCGACTCCGTCGCGGCGGAAGTGCTCGTGGGGCGCGACCGAGACGACGACGTAGAGGTCCCCGGCGCGGCCCCCCGCGCGCCCCCGGTTTCCCTCGCCCGTCAGGCGGAGGCGCGCGCCGTCGTCGACGCCGGCCGGGACGCCGATGGTCAGCGTCCGCGGCCTGAGGACGCGCCCCTCGCCGCGGCAGTCCGGGCACGGGTCCTTCACCCTCTCGCCGGTCCCCTCGCACTCCGGGCAGGGGCGCGAGAGCGCGAAGAAGCCCTGCCGGACTGGATCTGCCCCTGCCCGCGGCACGCGCAGCAGGTGACGGCAGCCGCCGCCGCCGCCGCGCCTCCCTTGCCGCCGCAGGCCTCGCAGCGTCTCGTGGCGGCTGACCGGGATCGAGATCTCGGCGCCGAACGCGGCCTTCTCGAACGTCAGCGCGGATGTCGGCCCGCAGGTCCTCGCCCTGGCGGCGGCGGCCGCGGACGTTTCCGCCGCCGCCGAAGCCGAAGAAGTCCCCGAGGATGTCGGCGAAGTCGACGAAGTTCGACGGGTCGAACCCGACGCCGCCCGCCCCCCGGACGCCCTCCGGCCCGAACCGGTCGTACCGGGCCCGCTTCTCGGGGTCCGAGAGGACCGCATAGGCCTCGGCCGCGGCCTTGAACGCTCCTCGGACGCCTTGTCGCCGGGGTTCCGGTCGGGGTGGTCGCTGAGCGCGGCCTTCCGGTAGGCGGCCTTGATGGCGTCCACGTCGGCGTCCCGCGGGACGCCGAGAATCTCGTAGTAGTCGCCGATCGACGTGCTCATGGACGAGTAGGACGCGCCCGGGCGGTCGGGCGCGTCAGGCCGGCTTCTCGGCGGGATCCACCGGGAAGGTGCCGCTCTTCTTGTCCGGCTTGTACAGCATCGCCTTCGTCAGGATCCGCGAGACGCCCTTCATGTCGACGAGGGCGTTGTCGATCGCGCCCCGGTCCTCCCCGGTCATCACCTCCTTGGCGTTCGCGAGCGTCTTCTCCACGCGCTCGCGCTCGTCCGGCTGGAGGAGGTCGCCGAACTCGCGGAAGATCCGTTCGTTCCCGGCGATCATCCCCTCGAGCTTGTTCTTCAGCTGGCGGAGCTCCTTGCGCTTCTTCTGGTCGATCGCCTTGTTCGCCGCGGCCTCCTGGATGATCCGGTCGATCTCGTCCTGCGAGAGGCCCCCCGCCGGGTTGATCTGGATCCCCTGCGCCTTGCCGGTCGCGAGGTCGCGCGCGGAGACGTTCACGATGCCCGAGGAGTCGATCGCGAACGTCACCTCGATCTGCGGGACGCCCTTGGCGGCGGCGGGGATGCCGACGAGCTGGAACTTGCCGAGCGACTTGTTCTCCTTGGCGATCTCGCGCTCGCCCTGGAGGACGTGGACCTCGACCGTCGTCTGGTTGTCGGCGACGGTCGTGAAGATCTGGGTGTTCTTCGTCGGGATCGTCGAGTTCCGCTCGATCAGCTTGACGAAGATGCCGCCGTGCGTCTCGATGCCGAGGGAGAGCGGCGTCACGTCGAGGAGGACGAGGTCCTTGATCTCGCCGCGGAGCACGCCCGCCTGGATCGCCGCGCCGACCGCGACGACCTCGTCGGGGTTGATCGAGCGGTTCGGCGGCTTGCCGAAGATCGTCTCGACCATCCGCTGGACGAGCGGCGTCCGGGTCTGGCCGCCGACGAGGATGATCGTGTCGACCTGGTCGGGCTTCAGGGCGGCCGCCTCGAGCGCGTTCTTGCAGGGGCCCTCGGTCCGCTTCACGAGCTCGGCCACGAGCGACTCGAACGTGTCGCGCGTCAGGACGCTTGTTGATGTGCTTCGGCCCGGAGGCGTCGGAGGCGATGAACGGCAGCGCCACAGTCGTCTCGAGGGCGCTCGAGAGCTCGCACTTCGCCTTCTCGGCCGCCTCCTTCAGTCGCTGCAGGGCCAGCCGGTCCTGCCGGAGGTCGATCCCCGTCGTCTTCAGAAAGTCGGCGAGGAGCCAGTCCATCACGGCCCGGTCGAAGTCCTCGCCGCCGAGAAAGGTGTCGCCCGAGGTCGAGAGCACCTCGAACATGCCGCTGTCGATCCGGAGGATCGAGATGTCGAACGTGCCGCCGCCGAGGTCGTAGACGGCGATCGTCTCCTGCTTCTTCTGCTTCTCGAGGCCGTAGGCGAGCGACGCCGCCGTCGGCTCGTTGATGATCCGGAGTACCTCGAGGCCCGCGATCCGCCCGGCGTCGCGCGTCGCCTGTCGCTGCGAGTCGTCGAAGTAGGCGGGGACGGTGATGATGGCTTCCTTGATCTCCTCGCCGAGGGCTTCCTCGCAGAACTCCTTGATCTCCCGGAGGATGAACGCCGAGATCTCCTCGGGCGAGTAGTCGTGGTCCCGCACCCGGATCTTGATGTCGCCGTTCGCCGCCTCGATGATCTGGTACGAGAGGTGGTCTTTCGCGTGGACGACCTCGGCGTCGCTCCACTTGCGGCCGACGAGGCGCTTGACCGCGTAGATCGTCTGCGTGGGGTTCGTGATGGCCTGGCGCTTGGCGATCTGGCCGACGAGCCTCTCGCCGTCCTCCGTGAAGCCGACGATCGACGGCGTCGTGCGCGCTCCCTCCCGGTTCGACACCACCTGGGGCGAGCCCACCTCGACGACGGCTGCGCAGCAGTTCGTCGTCCCGAGATCGATTCCAAGCACTTTCGCCATGCCGCGTTCCCTCAGTTCAGCGCCGGAGCCTGCGGGGCGGCGGCGACCTTGACCTTGGCGGGCCGCAGCAGGCGGTTGTTGAGGAGGTACCCCTTCTGAAGGACGCCGAGCACGATGCCCGGGCGGCGCGCCGCCGGTCTCCTCCCGCAGGACCGCCTCGTGGACGTTCGGGTCGAACGGCAGGCCGAGGGCCGGGACCTCGGCGAGGCCGTACTTCTTCAGGACGTCCCCCATCTGGCGCGCGATCATCTCGATGCCGACGTGGACGTCGGTCCCCTGCGCCGCGTCGCCCTTCGACAGGTGTTGGAGCGCGCGCTCGAAGTTGTCGAGGACGCCGAGGAGGTCGCCGAAGACGTCGGCGAGCGCGAACTTGAAGTAAGTCCGCCTTCTCCTTCTCGGTGCGCCGCTTCAGGTTCTCGAAGTCGGCCGTCTTGCGGAGCAGCGCCGACCTCGGAGCTTCCCCGACTCCTCCTGCTCGGCGAGGAGGCGTTCCTCGAGGTGCGCCACCTGCCCGGCGAGCTGCGACAGGCGCGGATCGTCAGCTCGCCGGCCTCGTCCTCCGGCTCCTCGACCGCCTCGGGTGGCACGGATCCGGCTCGCCGGCGACGAGGGCGTGGGCGGCCTCCTCGGCCTGCTGCCGGCGCTTCTCCTCCACGGCCGCGACGGCCCGCTCGGCCTCCTCGAGCGCGCGGGCGAGCTCGTCCCGGCCGTCCGTTCTCGAGGTAGACGACGCCCTCTTCGGACCGGCGCGGGGGTCTGGGTCCGGCCGTCACGAGGCTCCCTCCGACAGGCGGCTCGTGACGTAGCGGCCGAACTCCTCGACGAGAGGCACGACGTGCTCGTACTCCATCCGCCGCGGCCCGATGACCCCGAGGACGCCCAGCGGCCGGTCGCCGCGGCGATAGGTCGCCGTGACGACGGCGCTCCGGGTCTCGCCCGTGAAGTCGTTCTCCGAGCCGATGACGACCGTCGTCCCCGTGGACGAGAGGCAGTCGGTCAGGAGGTTCACGAGCCGGGCCCTCTCCTCGAAGCCGTGAAGCAGCCGGCTCAAGGCGTCCATGTCCCGCCGGAATTCGGGCTTGCCCAGGATCGTCTCCGTTCCCTCGACCACGACGGCCTCTCCGGGCGGACGCGGCTCCGAGAAGGTCTTCCTCCCCAGCTCGAGCGCGCGCGCGAGCGCCGCGTCGACGCGGACCTTCTCCTCGCGCAGCGCCTCGAGGAGCGTCCGCCGCACGTCGACGAGGCTCCGGCCGCCGTAGTCGGTCGTGAGGCGGTTCGAGGCCTCGTCCAGCTCCCCCTGCGCGAAGTCGTCGTGCGTCTCGATGAGGCGGCTCTCGACGAGGCCCAGCGTCGCTGACCTGGACCGCGAGGACCTTCCGCTCGGCGACGCGCGTGAAATGGACGGACTTCAGGACGAACCGCGCCGCCGACGGCGCTGCGACGACGCCCACCTCGCCGGTCAGGTCCGAGAGGAGCCGCGAGACGGCGTGGAGGAAGCGATCCAGCTCGAACGCCTCCGGCGCGAGCTCCGAGGCGATGCGCGCCCGCGTCTCGGGGCGGGGCGAATGGGCCTCCATCAGGGTGCTGACGAAGGCGCGGTAACCGAGGTCGGTCGGGACCCGCCCCGCCGAGACGTGCGGGTGGGTCAGGAAACCGAGCTCCTCGAGGTCGGCCATCATGTTCCGGATCGAAGCCGACGAGAGGCCGAAGGTCCCGAGGCGGGTCAGCTGCCGGGACGAAACCGGGGCCGCGCTCCCGATGTGCGCGCGGACCACCGCCCCGAGCACTTCCCGGGAGCGTTCATCGAGTTCGCCGGCTCCGTGGACGACGCCCAACTGGCGACACCTCCGCCTCGCGTAAGTTTAACGTGCGCCAGCACAAACGTCGATGCGAGGCGGGCCCGGCCGGCGAGGAGCTGTTCGCCTCGGTGCTAACATAATCAGACACACGTCCGGTTCCGGCCGGCAGTGCGAAAAGATGGTTTTCTTCAATTACGCCACCATGCAGATGGCCGCGAAGATCGTCTATTACGGTCCCGGTCTGTGCGGCAAGACGACTAACCTCCACTTCATTTACGGGAGGACGGCCCCCGGCTCGCGGGGCGAGATGGTCTCTCTCGAGACCGAGACCGACCGGACCCTCTTCTTCGACCTCCTGCCGCTCGACGTGGGCGTCATCAGTGGCTTCAAGACGCGCCTGCAGCTCTACACCGTGCCCGGCCAGGTCTTCTACAACACGACCCGGAAGCTCGTCCTGAAGGGCGTGGACGGCATCGTTTTCGTGGCCGACTCCCAGCGCCCGATGGCCGAGCCGAACCGGGAGAGCCTGAAGAACCTGCGCGAGAACCTCGCCGAGATCGGCGTGGCGCTCGACGCGCTGCCGCGCGTCCTCCAGTACAACAAGCGCGACCTCGCCAACATCCTCTCGGTCGAAGAGATGAACGAGGCCCTGAACCAGGACCGGTCGATCGAGTGGTACGAGGCCTCGGCCACGAACGGCCCGGGCGTCTTCGAGACGCTCAAGGCGATCTCCAAGCTGACGCTGCGCTCCCTCAAGTCGAAGATGTCGGCCGACATGCGGCGCCCGTACGTCGCGGTCTCGCCGTCGACCCCGTCCTCCGTCCCGGTCGCCGTCGCAGCCGACGTGTCGGGGATTTCGGCCGCGGTCGCCGCCCTCGACTCCGACGACTGCCGGCCGCGCAGCCCGTTCGACTCAACGATGAGCCGGCTGCAGAAGTTCCGCGAGCTGCAGGCCCAGCAGGCGGTCGCGGCTCCGCCCGCCGCCCGCGAACGCCGGGACTTCCCCGCTGCCGTTCGCGGAAGCGGCCAATCCCCTGCCCGAGAACGCCCCCGGAGAGGACACGTCGTCGGAGGTCCGGTTCGCCGAGCTCCGGACGAACGAGCCCGCGCCCGCCTCCGAGCCCCCGGTGAAGCACGTCCGCGTCCGCTCGAGCGTCGACATCCTCTCGGAGCTCGAGAAGCTCCGGAAGCTCTCGACCCAGAAACCGGCGCCGGATTCCGGCGCCCGCCCGCGCAGCGGCGCGAGCCTCTCGATCGACGACCTTCTTTCCGGGACGCTCACGAACCACCGCAAGGACGTCTCCCATTCGTTCGAGTGGAACGTGCCGAAGGACGCTCTCGGCAAGAGCCGGAAGGCAACCGTCACGGTGTCGTTCCAGGACGCGCAAGGGCGGCGAGACCGCCTCGGGACAGACGTTCTCGTTCGACCTCGCGAGCCTCCGGGACGTTCACCGGCTCCTCCTGTCGCTGAAGTTCAACGTCCACGGGTCCTGAGCCGCCGCCCTACGTGAAGGACGCCGCGTGACGACGAGAGTCGACTCCAGTGTCCCCGGTCGCGTGACGGTCCGCACGCCCTGGGGGGCCGTCGCGTTCGGAGCGGTTCTCCTCGGCGCCTGCTCCTCGGCCCCGGCGCCGGCGCCGGCCGTGGCCTCGATTCCGGCGCCCGCCGTCGAGCCCGCGCCGCCGTCTCCGCGCGAGGTCGCGACCGGCCACTTCCATCTCGGCAAGGGCTACGCCCTCGCCGGCGAGGCCGACTGCGCCCGGGAGGAGTTCCGGAAGGCGTTCGAGGCGTTCGAACCGGCCTCCCGCGGGGCCGACCCGGACGACGCCCAGTTCGCCGGCCAGCTCTGGGACTCCGTCGCCGTCTACCAGGCCCTCGTCGACCCCGACGCCGGTGAGCGGCCTCCGGTCGAGGATGCCGCGCGACACGCTTGATCGCCGCGGGCCAGGCGCCGGCGCCGACGGCCCAGCAGGTGGAAAAGGCGAAGCGCGAAGTCGCGGCCGCCGGGAGCGGCGTCTCGTTCGACATCCCGGTCACGGTGAACGACGCCGTCCTCCGGGCCGTGGCCTACTACCAGTTCCGGACGCCGCAGGCCTTCGCGGGGCGCTGAAGAGGAGCGGGCGCTACCTTCCGCTCATGCGGGAGCTGCTCCGGCAGGAAGGGCTGCCGCAGGATCTCGTCTACATGGCGATGATCGAGTCGGCGTTCAAGCCGCAGGCCCACTCGCGCGCCCGCGCCCACGGCTTCTGGCAGTTCATCGACGGCACCGGGAAGCGTTACGGCCTCCGGCGGACGCGATCCTTCGACGAGCGGAGCGACCCCGTCAAGTCGACGCTCGCGGCGGCGCATTACCTGAAGGACCTCTACGAGATGTTCGGAGACTGGAATCTCGCCATGGCGGCCTACGACGCCGGCGAAGGGAAGATCCTGAAGGGACTCCAGCGGACCGGCGCGAAGGACTACTGGCAGCTCGCGGCGACCAGCTTCCTCCGGAAGGAGACGCGGGACTACGTTCCCTACGTCCTCGCGGCCGCCCTGATCTCCAAGAACCCCCTCCGGTACGGATTCGACGTCGTCCCGGACCCGCCCCTCTCGTTCGAGATCGTCAGCCTTCCCCGCCCGGTCGACCTCGGCCGCGTCGCGGAGGCCGTCGAGCGTTCCGGTCGCGGACCTGGCCCTCCTCAACAGCGAATTGACGACGCGCGTGACGCCCCACGGCGTCGGTCCGTACCCGCTGCGGGTCCCGCCGGGCTCGCGGCGTCCAGCTCACGGCGCGGATGGCGTCCCTTCCTGCAGCGGCCGAGGTCCGCGAGCGCAAGGTCGTCGTGAAGAAGGGCGACACCATGGCGAAGGTCGCCGCGCGCTCCGGCGTGAGCGTCGCCGCCCTTTGCGACGCCAACGACCTGCCGCGGCACCGCGAAGCTGAAGCGGGGGACCGTCCTCCTCGTCCCGTCCGCCTCGCCCGCGCGGCGCGCGGCCCCCCCGGCGGCCGTGGCCGCCGGTCCGCGACGCCGAAGGACAGATCCGCTCCCTCCCGACGCCGGCGGCCGCCGTGACGGGCGCCGGCGACGTGGCGCCGTTCACCGCCGCGGCCGGAAGTCCGAGCGCGGCCGCCCCCCTCCCGTCCAAGATCGAGATCCCAGCCGAGGGCTTCGCGACCGTGCCCGCCTCGGCGCCGGCCGCCCCCGCGGCGTCGCGGACCCGCTCGGTCCGGTACACCGTCCAGCCCGGCGACACCCTCTACCGGATCGCCGCGCGGCACGGAACGACGGTGGAGGAAATCCGGCGGGAGAACCGGATCCTGGCGGCGGAGTCGCTGAAAGCGGGCCAGCTCCTGACCCTCAAACCCGCTCTGGCCCACTAGCGGGCTTGCCGGAGTCCGAGGTGACGGTCGCCCGCGCCTACTCCGCCGCCGTGGTCGGACTCGAAGGTCAGACGGTCGTCGTCGAGACCGCGATCGGCGCGGGCCTGCCGAACCTCACGATCGTCGGCCTTCCCGACGCCGCCGTGAAGGAGAGCCGGGAGCGGATCCGCGCGGCCCTCCGGCACATCGGGTACCCGCTCCCCGGGAGGAGCGTCGTCGTCAACCTCGCGCCGGCGGACCTCCCGAAGTCCGGGACGGCGCTCGACCTCCCGTGCGCCCTCTCGATCCTCGCGGCAAACGGCGACATTCCCGCGGAGTCCCTCGCCGGCGTCACCCTCGTCGGCGAGCTCGCCCTCGACGGCGCCGTCCGGGCGGTGCCCGGCGTCCTCGCGATCGCCGAAGCGGCGAGGCGGGACGGCCGCGCCGAGCTCCTCGTCCCGCCGGAGAACGCCGCCGAGGCGGCCGCCGCCGGCGGACGTCATCGTCCGCGCCGTGCCGCATCTGGGGGCCGCGATCGCCCACCTCGCGGGGCGCGAGACGCTTCCGCTCGTTCCGCCCGGGCGAGGACCACCGGCCGAAAAACCCGAGCCGCCCGACGTCGACCTCGCGGAGGTCCGGGGACAGGCCCTGCCGCGCCGGGCCCTCGAGCTCGCCGCGGCCGGCGCGCACAACCTCCTGATGTCCGGGCCGCCCGGGGCGGGAAAGACGATGCTCGCGAGGCGTCTTCCCGGCCTCCTGCCCGCCGCTCGCCCGGGAGGAGTCACTCGAGGTGACGCGGATCTGGAGCGTCTCCGGCCGCCTGCCTCCCGGCAGCGGCCTCGTTTCCAAGCGCCCCTTCCGCGTCCCCGCACCACGGCGCCTCGGCCGCGGCGCTGGCCGGGGGCGGGGCCGACCCGAAACCGGGCGAGCTCTCCCTCGCCCACTTCGGCGTCCTTTTCCTCGACGAGCTTCCCGAGTTCCGGCGCGACGCGCTCGAGGCGCTCCGCGAGCCGCTCGAGGAGGGGACGGTATCGGTGGCTCGCGCCGCGGGCTCGAGGGTCTTTCCGGCCCGGTTCCTCCTCGTCGCCGCCATGAACCCGTGCCCGTGCGGCTTCCGCGGGGACCCGCGGCACGCGTGCCGCTGCTCGCGAACGGGACGTCGCCCGGTACCGCCGGAAGATCTCGGGTCCCCTCCTCGACCGGATCGACCTGCACGTCGAGGTCCCCGCGCTCCCGGCGTCCGACTTCGGCGCGGGGGGGGACGGCGAGCCGTCGGCGGCGGTCCGGGCCCGCGTCGTCGCGGCGCGCGGCCGCCAGATCGCGAGGACCGGCGATGCGCGGCTGACGAACGGGACGCTTTCCGGCCGGGCGCTGAAGCGGGACGCCAGGCCCGAGCCGGCGGGCCAGGCGCTCCTCGAACGGGCGGTCGACCGGCTCGGACTGTCCGCCCGCGCTTACCACCGGGTGCTCAGGGTCGCGCGGACGATCGCCGACCTGGAAGGGTCTCGGGCAGTGGGAGCCACGCACGTCGCCGAGGCGCTGCGGTACCGTCCGGGAGCGGCCAGCATGCCTTCCTGAGGCGACGAATTTTTGGCGGTAACCGTCTGTACATGTTGCAGTTGATGCGCGGCGCTTTTTCCTTGACTCCCCGGTCCCCGAAATTAAACTTCAGTCCTCTAGCCAGAGAATCCGTTCAGGAGTATTGGTGGAATTCTGCTTATTGAGGATGGGGTAGGACGGGGAGCGCATGCCGTCGAAGAACCACACCATCATCTTCGTGCCGCACGCCCGGGCGAGGTTCCGCCAGTTCCGGGTCTCCTCCCGCCTGCTCTGGGGCCTCGCCGCGTTCGTCTTCCTCTCGGTGGCGGTCGGAGCGACGTTCACGACGCTCTGGGTCCGCTCCATCCAGAAGAACCGCGAGGTCTCGGCCCTCGTCGCGGAGAACCAGGACCTGAGGACGCGGGCGCGGGACCTGAACGGGAAGCTGGACACCCTGGAGAAAACCCTCGCCGAGTTCGAGGAAAAGACCCGGCGCCTGTCGATCGTCGCCGGACTCTCCGCCGTCCACGATCCCGGGACCGGCGGCGTCGGCGGCCTGAGCGCCCTGCCGCTCGACGCGACCGCTTCGGTCGAGCAGGGGATGTCCGAGGCGTCCCGCCGGAGCACGATTCTCTCGACGCGCCTCGAGTCGGTCGAGAAGCGGCTCACGCTGCAAGCCGACAAGCTCGCGTTCACCCCGACCCTCGCGCCCACCGTCGGCGTCCTGACCGGCGGCTTCGGCCCGCGGAGCGATCCCTTCACCGGGCAGCGCGAGTTCCATCCCGGCCTCGACATCTCGACCGCCACGGGCAATCGCGTCTTTGCCCCGGCGAGCGGCGTCGTCGTGAAAGTCGGCTGGGAGAAAGGCTACGGCCGCGTCGTCCAGATCGCCCACGGCTTCGGCTACCTCACCCTCTACGGGCACCTCGAGGCCGCGCGCGTCTCCGAGGGGCAGCGGGTCAACCGGGGTGATCTCATCGCCCTCGTCGGCTCCACGCGGCCGCTCGACCGGTCCGCACCTTCACTACGAGGTCCACCTCGAAGGGCGGCCGGTGAACCCGCTCGACTTCGTGCTGAACGCGTTTCTGATCCCGGGGGTTTCTCGATCCCCCCAGATCCCCCCGAGCAAGATATTTGACTGGATTCCCTCTGTTAACATTCCGCGGCTGCGCGCCGGCTGTGCGCGGCTAAGTCATTCATGATCATCGACAAAGCACTCTCCAAGGTCTTCGGAACGAAGCACGAGCGCGACGTCAAGGCCCTCCGGCCGCGCGTCGCCGAGATCAACGCCCTCGAGGCCGATATCTCCGCCCTCTCCGACGACGCCCTCCGGTCCCGGCTCGCCGAGATCCGGAGCCGCGTCCAGGAAGCGGTCCGCTCGCTCCCCGAAAAGCTGGAGGAGCGGCGGAACCACGTTCGGGAGCTCCTCGAAACCGAGCTCGTCGAGGTCTTCGCGATCGTCCGGGAGGCGGGGAAACGGGCGCTCGAGCAGCGCCACTACGACGTCCAGCTGATGGGGGGCATGGTCCTCCACCAGGGGAAGATCTCCGAGATGCGGACCGGCGAAGGGAAGACGCTCGTCGCGACGCTTCCCGTCACGTTGAACGCCCTGGCCGGCCGGGGCGTCCACGTCGTCACCGTGAACGACTACCTCGCCAAGCGCGACGCGGAGTGGATGGGCCGGATCTACCGCTTCCTCGGGCTGACCGTCGGCTGCATCCAGCACGACATGGACGACGAGGCGCGGCGCGAGGCCTACCGGCAGGACATCACCTACGGGACGAACAACGAGTTCGGCTTCGACTACCTGCGCGACAACATGAAGTTCGAGATCGCCCAGATGGTCCAGCGGGGGCACATCTACGCGATCGTCGACGAGGTCGACTCGATCCTGATCGACGAGGCCCGGACGCCGCTCATCATCTCGGGCCCGTCCGAGGGCGACACCGACATCTACTACCGCTGCGACCGGATCATCCCGAAGCTCGTCCGCGGCGAGGAGATGAAGGACAAGTACGGGAACAAGACGACGACCGGCGATTATCCTCGTCGACGAGAAGGCGCACACGGCGGCCCTGACGGAAGAGGGCGTCGGCAAGTGCGAGCGCCTGCTCGGGGTCGAGAACCTCTACGACCCCGTCAACATCGACATTCTCCACACCTGTCAGCAGGCGCTCCGGGCCCACACGCTCTACAAGCGGGACGTCGCCTACGTCGTCAAGGACGGGCAGGTCATCATCGTCGACGAGTTCACCGGGCGCCTCATGCCCGGCCGCCGCTGGTCGGACGGCCTCCACCAGGCCGTCGAGGCCAAGGAAGGCGTCAAGATCGAGAAGGAGAACCAGACTCTCGCCACGATCACCCTCCAGAACTACTTCCGGATGTACGAGAAGCTGGCGGGGATGACCGGCACCGCCGACACCGAAGCGGCCGAGTTCGACAAGATCTACAAGCTCGACGTCGTCGTCATCCCGACGAACCGCGAAATGGTGAGGAAGGACGAGCACGACCTCGTCTACCGGACCGAGCGCGAGAAGTTCGACGCCGTCGTCGAGGAGATCGCCGAGAAGAACGAGAAGGGCCAGCCCGTTCTCGTCGGGACGATCTCGATCGAGAAGTCCGAGCGCCTCGCCTCGGCGCTCAAGAAGAAGAAGATCCCGCACGTCGTTCTGAACGCGAAGTACCACGAGCAGGAGGCCCCGATCGTCGCGCAGGCGGGTCAGGTCGGCGCCGTCACGATCGCGACGAACATGGCGGGCCGCGGCACGGACATCCTCCTCGGGGGGAACCCCGAGTTCCTCGCCCGCCAGAAGGCGAAGAACGCGTCGCCCGAAGCGTACGACGAGACCCTCCGGGAGCTGAAGAAGGAGACGGCCGAGGCGCATGAGCAGGTCGTCGGGCTCGGCGGCCTCCACATCATCGGCACCGAGCGGCACGAGTCCCGCCGGATCGACAACCAGCTCCGCGGCCGCGCGGGGCGACAGGGCGACCCCGGCTCCTCCCGCTTCTACCTCTCGCTCGAAGACGACCTGATGCGGATCTTCGGCTCGGACCGCCTCTCGGGGCTGATGAAGCGCCTCGGTATGGAGGAGGGCGTCCCGATCGAGCACCGCTGGGTGACGAACTCCATCGAGCGCGCCCAGAGCCAGGTGGAAGGCCGGAACTTCGACACCCGCAAGCACCTCCTCCAGTACGACGACGTCATGAACAAGCAGCGGGAGGAGATCTACTCCCTCCGAAAGGAGATCCTCACCGGCAAGCTCGGCCGCGACTACGTCGTCGCGCTGGCCGAGGACGTCGCCGACGACTACGTGGACCGGCACTGTCCGGCCTCGAAGGACCCGTCGGAGTGGGACTGGAACGCCTTCGAATCGCTCGTCTTCGAGACGTTCGGCGTCAGGCCCTCCGAGAAGGGGCTTTCGACGGGGGAGACGAACGCCGAGCTGAAGGAGAAGCTCCGGTCGGCGGTCCGGGAGGCGTACGAAGACGAAGGAACAGTCCGTCGGCCTCGCGGTCCTCCGCGAGTACGAGAAGTTCTTCATGCTCCAGACGGTCGACACGTTCTGGAAGGACCACCTGCTCGGCCTCGACCACCTCAAGGAAGGGATCGGCCTCCGCGGCTACGGCCAGCGGGACCCGCTGATCGAGTACAAGAAGGAGTCGTTCCAGCTCTTCGAGGCGATGAAGGAAGGGATCGAGGAGCAGATGCTCCAGTACCTCTTCCGCTTCGAGGTCCGGAGGGTCGAGGAGGCGGCGGAGGCCCAGGCTCGACGCGGGGCGCCGCCGGCATCGGAGCCGCCGTCCCCGTTCCGGGAGAGGAGGGGACCGCCGCCTCCCGCCGCGCCGCCGCCGAGCTCGCGAAGAAGCAGAAGCAGCGCCAGCGCGACCTGACGCTCTCCGGCGCCGCCGACCCGACGGCCGGCGGCGACTTCAGCGTCGGCACCGTCCGGTCGAGCGGCCCGAAGGTCGGCCGCAACGACCCCTGCCCGTGCGGCTCCGGCAAGAAATACAAGAAGTGCCACGGTGCGCACGCGCCCGAGCCGGTGGGCCTCGCCGCCTGACCGGCGCGCCGGGGCGCTCCGTTCTCGGAGGGCCGGCGGGCCTTGGCGCCGCCGGGCTCCTCGCGGCCGCGGCCTCCGTCGGGTTCCTCGCGTCCCTGGGGCTCCTGGGACCGTCCCGCCGGAGCTCGACGGCCGCCGTCGTCCTCTACGCCGCCGGCGCCGGGCTCGCGGCGCTCCTCGCCCGGCGCGCGGCTTTCGCCCGGCGGCTCCGCGTGCCCCTCACGGCGGCCTTCGTCGCGGGAGCCCTGGCGCGGCTCGCGCTCGCCTGGGTCGCCCCGCTCGACTACGACCTCGAGTCCTACGCCATCGTCGTGAGGGCCATGGAACGCGGCGACGTCGTCTACGCGGCGACGGACCGGTACAACTACAGCCCGGTCTGGGCACACGTTCTCCAGGCGACGGCCGCCGTCTGCCGCGCCGCCGGCGTTTCGCCTTTCTTCGGGTTCCGCGTCGTGACGATTCTCGGCGACGCGCTCGTCGCGTTCGCCCTCTTCCGCCTCTCGGCCGGCCGGGTCTCCCGGCGGCGCGCCGCGTGCCGCGCGGCCTTCTGGTGGACGAACCCCGTGCCGATCGCGGTGAGTGCCTTCGGGGCGCAGTTCGACTCCCTCGCGATCGGCGTCCTCCTCCTCGGAGTCGCGCTGGCCGGGAGCTCCCCGGCCGCCCGGCGGAAGACCGCGTTTCCCGCCCTCCTCGTCGGATCCGCGATCGCCCTGAAGCAGATCGCCGTCCTCTGGCTGGCCGGTTTTCTCGGCTTCGCCCGCGGCGGCCTCGCGCGGGCACGCGATCTCGGCCTTGCGATCCTGCCGTTCGCCCTGCTCGTCGGCCCTCACCTCGCCGCGAACCCCGGCCCGGTCCTTCGGAACGTGATCCGTTACGCCAGCCTCCACGGACTCTGGGGCTGGTACTACCTCCTCCGGCTCTTTGGCGGCAGCCTCCCCTTCCCGCCCGCCTTCGTCTCCTACGCGGCCGTCGCGGCGGGCTCGCTCCTCGCGTTCCGCCGGGTCGCCCGGGGAGACGACGGGCTCCTCGCGGGGCGCGTGGCGGCGACGGTCTTCCTCTCGCTCTCGCCCGGCTGGAGCTTTCAGATGCTCGTCTGGCCGCTCGCGTTCGCCCCGGACGGGCGCGAAGCGCTCCCGGCGGCGGTCTACTCGATCGCCGGGCTCTTCGTGTGGGCCGAGTTCCTGCGGCTCCACGACATGAACGAGCTGGCCGGCCTCCTCGCCTGGGGAGCCGTCGTCATCTGGGCCTGGCGGGCGCTTCGGCGGCCCCCGAGCGCCGTTCGCGCGCTCGTGGTATGAATCGGCATGGCGCTCGAACGAGACCTGCCCGTCGCTCTCACCTTCGATGACGTCCTGATCCTCCCCGCCCGCTCGAAAGTCCACCCCGCCGACACCGACATCCGGACCCGCCTCACGTCGGGAATCGGGCTGAACGTCCCGATCCTCTCGGCCGCGATGGACACGGTCACCGAGTCGCGCCTCGCCATCGCGATGGCGCAGAACGGCGGGCTCGGGGTCATCCACAAGAACATGTCGATCGAGGCGCAGGCCGCCGAGGTCGACAAGGTGAAGCGCTCCGAGAGCGGCATGATCGTCGACCCGGTCACCTGCCGGCCGGACCAGAAGATCTCGGAGGCGCTCGAGGTGATGGCGAACTTCCGGATCTCGGGCGTTCCCGTCGTCGACGTCCGGGGCAAGCTCGTCGGCATCCTCACGAACCGCGACCTGCGATTCGAGACGCGGATGGACCTCCCGATCTCCGAGCGGATGACGAAGCGAGAACCTCGTCACCTGTTCGCCGGGGACGACGCTCGAGCAGGCCAAGCAGCTCCTCCACGAGCACCGGATCGAGAAGCTCCTCGTCGTCGACAAGGCGGGGAACCTCAAGGGACTGATCACCGTCAAGGACATCCAGAAGCAGATCAAGTACCCGAGCGCCTGCAAGGACTCCCTCGGCCGGCTCCGCGTCGCGGCGGCGGTCGGCGCCGGCCGAGAGACGCTCGACCGCGCGCGCGAGCTCGTCGCGGCCAAGGTGGACCTCCTCGTCCTCGACTCCTCCCACGGGCACGCCGAGGGCGTCCTGAACGCGCTCGCGGCCCTGAAGCGGAAGTTCCCGTCGATCGCCGGTGATGGCCGGCAACGTCGCGACCGCGGAGGGAACGCGGGACCTGATCCGCCGCGGTGCCGACGCCGTGAAGATCGGCATCGGCCCCGGATCGATCTGCACGACGCGCGTCGTCACCGGCGCGGGCGTCCCGCAGATCTGGGCGATCACCGAGTGCGTCCGGGGCCGCGGCAGCGTCGAAGGTGCCCCTCGTCGCCGACGGCGGCATCAAGTTCTCGGGCGACGTCACGAAGGCGCTCGCCGCCGGCGCCGACGCCGTCATGATCGGCAGCCTGTTCGCGGGCACCGACGAGGCGCCGGGCGAGACGATCCTCTACCAGGGCCGGACGTTCAAGGCGTACCGCGGGATGGGGTCGATCGGGGCGATGAAGTCGGGCTCGGCGGACCGCTACTTCCAGGAAGCGGGCGACGAGCCGCAGAAGCTGGTCCCGGAGGGGATCGAGGGGATGGTTCCCCACAAGGGGCCGGTCACGACGCTCCTGACGCAGCTCGCCGGAGGCCTGCGCTCCGGCATGGGCCTCGCCGGCGCGCGGAACCTCCACGAGCTCGTCAGAAAGACGAAGATGGTGCGGATCACCGCGGCGGGGCTCAAGGAAGGCCACGCCCACGACGTCATCATCACGAAGGAAGCCCCCAACTACCGGCGGGAGGAAGAGTAGCGCCGGGGGGTCAGGGCCCCGGCCGGGCGCCGCCCGCACCGGGCGCCGGGAACTCCCAGAGCGTGAGGGGCGGGCGTTCGAGGATCGACGTCGCGCCGGCTTCCTTGAGGGCCAGCTCGGTCGCCGCCGCGGGGGGGACGACGAGAACCAGGAGGTTCGCGCGCTCACGAGCCACGAGGGCGACCAGTCCGGCTCCCGTCGGATCGGCCGCGGCCCGGCGGTACGCCTCCGACCTTTCCCGGAACGCCGGCGTCAGGAACCAGTGACCGGCGAAGACCCGGTGCCGGCCATAGGCGGGAATGACGCCGCCCAGAACCGGGGGGGCCACGATCCGTCCGGGGTGCCGCTCGCCGAGCGCGCGCAAAAGGTCTCGTTCCGGGCGGGAGAGCCCGTGGAATTCAACGGCGTCCCGCGTCGACAGCCACACCGAGGAGCCCGCCGCCACGGCGAACGCACACCAGACGAGTGCCCGGCGGCGTTCGGACCAGGACCGGAGGACGGGTGCCGCGGCGAGCGCGAGCGGCGGCCCGAGCACGAAAAGGAAGTGGTAGCCGTTCGCGAGCGGTGAGGTGTGGAGCCAGACGAAGGCGCCCAGCCAGGCGACCAGCACGGGCCCGCCCGGGATGCTCCGCGCCCCCCCGGTCAGCGCGGCGGCCGCGACCGCGATTCCGGCGAGCCCCAGCCCGACCGGGTACCAGAACGGCGTCACGGTCTGGTTCCCGAAGAAGCCCACCGAGGCGGCCGCGAACGCCGGATCCGACCGTTGCCAGAAAACGAAAAGGCCGATGACCGATCCGGCGACGAGGAGCGCCAGCGAGAGCCCGACGGCCTCCCGCTTCTCCCCACGGAGGGCGCGGAGCAGGAGGACGGCCGCCGCGCCGACCGCCGCGGCGATCCCCGAATAGGGGTGGACCGCCCAGGCCGCGACGATGACCGCGGCATCTCCGAGACCGCCGCCGCGCCCGGAGGCCGGGAAGAGGAGGCGTCGGAGCAGCACTGCCATCGCGGCGAGCCCCGCGAGCCAGACGGGGTTGTGGGCCGCGTCGAACCCTCCCCATCCGAGCGTCGGGCTGAGGCTGCTCTCCACCGTCTCGCGCGCCCACTCCGGGATCCGTTGGCGGAAGAGGAGCGGAACGGCGCCCCACCCCGTCCCGAGAATGGCGGCCACCGAAGCGACGACCGCGTCCTTCCGTTCGGAGAAGACCTCGCTCGCGAGCCGCCAGAACGCGAGGGCGAACGCGACGAGCGCCGGGATCCGCAGGAGCTCGAGCGCGACGAACGGATCGAGACCCGTCGCCCGGCAGACGATCCCCGAGGCCCAAAGGAGCGGCATGAAGAGCCTGCCCGTGTCGCCGTCGAGCGAAAAGGGATTCGCCTGAAAGGGTCCGCCCCCGCCCGCCGCGTCGCGGATGAGCGCTACGTACTGAAGCGAGTCCTTGGCGTTGTACCCGACGGGCACCGCCATGCCGTCGGGATTCGCCGCCAGGACGGCGAGGAAAGGGAGCGCTTTCAGCAGGGCCGCGGCGGCGACCGAAAGGAGAACGGCCCGCGGAATGCGTGGAGCCGGGACCGCAGCGCCGGGCCCGGTCACGGCAGGAGCTCGCGAACCGTCTTGTCCATCTCCTTCTTCAGTTGCGCGTGGCGCTCCCCCGTCGCCGGGCCGTCGAAGCCGGAGTGGACCCGGACGATCCGGTGGCTCCGGTCGAGATAGAGCGTCGTCGGATAGCCCGCGAAGCCGTCCAGCTGCTGGCGCGGCGCCGAAGCGGCGGCCGATTTCGTCGTCCCGGCGAAGAGGATCGGGTAGTTCACACGGTGCCGCGAGACGAACTGCGCGACGAGCCGGCGGCTCCGCTCGAGGTCGTCGGTGTATTCCCAGGTCAGCGCCACGACTTCGAGTCCCCGGTCGCGGTAACGCGCCTTCAGGTCCCGGAGGAGAACCGCCTCGTCGTGGCAGTTCGGGCACCAGGTCCCCATGAACGTCACGACAACCGGCTTTCCCTTTGAACTCCGCGTCCTCCGAGGAGACCGTCTTCCCGTCCGCATCCGGGAACGAGAAGACGAAAGGGGACGTCGGGGACCTTCGGCCTGACCGTTTCGAAGCCCGAGGCCGCCCCGGCGGTCGTCCTGGCCGACAGCCGGCTCGCCTTCCAGTCGGCCGGAGGACTGATCCGCTGCCGGAACTCCCCCGCCAGCGTCCCGTCCGGGAGCAGCTCCGCGTCGAATCGGTAGATGAAGAAGCCGTTGAAGACCGAAAGGACCAGGTCCTCGCCGTCGAACGTGCCGTGGAGCGGGCCGTAGTCGCCGGAAGCCGTCGTCACCGTCCCGGTCACGGCGTCCCGCTCTGAGTGAAGAGGCCGGTCCCCTTCACGGCGCCGCCCGGCTCGGCGATCTCGACCGCCCAGGTCCCGGCGACCGACGACGCCCGCGCTTCTTCACCTTCGGAGCGGGGGGCGCCGTCCGCGAGGCGTCGAACGGGACCTCGATGAGGCCCGCGGCGCCGACGCGGGCGTAGTCCCCGACAGCGCGTCGCCCTTTCGCCTCGCGGCGATCTTCGCGTCGTAGTGCGAGAGGTAGAGCATCAGCGTCGTCCCCGTCCCACGCCGCCCCGCTGAAAGGCTCCTCGGAGGCCCCGTTGATGAGCGTGGCGGCGAGGCCGTCCGCTGTCTTCGTGATCCGGACGTCGAACGAGACGGGATGGCTCTCGACCGCCACGAGCCGCGCGTGCCAGAGCCCGACGGGCGGCTCCTGGGGGCCGGCGAAGGACGCCAGGAGGAGGGCGGAAACGGCGAACCCGAGCACGGAGCGAGCTTAACGCCTCTTTTTCCGAAGCTCCTCGCGCAGCCTCCGGACCGTTTCGGCGCGCTCCTTGAACGTCGCTTCCTTTCCTTCGCCCGCGGGCCGGTAGTAGTTCCGCCCGCGGAGAGAGTCGGGCAGGCAGTCGAGGCCGGCGGTCTTCTCGGCTGGTCGTGCGCGTAGACGTAGCCCTTGCCGTAGCCGGTCTCCTTCATGAGCCGCGTCGGCGCGTTCCGGATCGCGAGCGGCGGCGGCTCGTTCGGCCGCTCGCGGACGTCCGACACGGCCTCCCCGTACGCCGTGTAGAGCGCGTTCGACTTCGGCGCGAGGGCGAGGTAGACCGCGACCTGGGCGAGCGCGAGCGCTCCTTCCGGCATGCCGATGAAGTCGACGGCCTCCTTCGCGGCGAGCGCGAGGCGCAGCGCGCCGCGGGTCGGCGAGGCCGACGTCCTCGGAGGCGAAGCGGACGAGGCGCCGCGCCACGTAGAGCGGCTCCTCGCCCGCCTCGAGCATCCGGGCCAGCCAGTAGAGCGAGGCGTCGACGTCCGAGTCGCGCAGCGACTTGTGGAGCGCCGAGATGAGGTTGAAGTGCTCCTCGCCCGCCTTGTCGTAGAGGAGGACCTTTCGCTTGAAGAGGTCGCTCGAGGAGGGGCACCGAGACCGAAGAGCGCGCGGCCCTTCGACGGGAGTCGGCGACCGCGGCCTCGAGAGCCGTCAGCGCGCGCCGGGCGTCGCCGTCGGCGAAGCGGCGCCAGCCATTCGAAGGCCTCCTCGTCCACGCCACCCGTCCTGCCAGCCCCTCGCGGGCTCCGCCAGCGCTCTCCGCATCAGCACGATCAGGTCCGCTTCCTTCAGCGCCGGCAGGACGACACCCGCAGCCGCGACAGGAGCGCGCTGTTCAGCTCGAACGAGGGGTTCTCGGTCGTCGCGCCGACGAGGACGATCCCGCCCGACTCGACGAAGGGGAGGAACGCGTCCTGCTGCGCGCGATTGAAGCGGTGGATCTCGTCGACGAAGAGGAGCGTCCTTCGCCCGCGCGCGGCGGACCGCGTCCGGCCTCCTCCATGACGGTCCGGATCTCCTTGATGCCGGAGACGACCGCGGAGAAGGCGAGGAACCGCGCCTTCGTCCGCGCGGCGACGATCCGCGCCAGCGTCGTCTTTCCGCTGCCGGGCGGCCCCCAGAAGACGAGCGACGGGACGCGGTCCTCGGCGATCGCCTTCGCGAGGAATGACTCGGGCCCGACGAGCTCTGGCGGCCCCACGACCTCCGGGAGGTCGCGCGGCCGCATCCGGTCGGCGAGCGGGGCGTCCTTCGCCGGCACCGGCAGCGCCCCCAGCTCCGGCGCCCCGACCTCGTCGTCGAAGAGGCCCCCCGTCACGCGCCGGCCGCCCGGGTCAGCGCCCCTTCGGCGCCTGGTCGAGCTCCTTTTCGAGCTGCTCGAGCGCCGGGATGTTCTGCTTCGATTTCTTGAGCTTCGCGAGGAGCTCCCGGGCCGTCTTCACGTCCCCCTTGTCGAGGCCGACCACGACGACCTTGTTGAACGCCGCCTGCCAGTGTGCCGGATCGGACTTGAGGGCGCGGTCGAAGCTCTGGATCGCGCGGTCCAGGTCGCCCAGGTTCCGGTACGAGACGCCGAGGTCCGTCAGGACGTTCGGGTCGCCCCCCTTCACGGCAAGCGCCTTCTCGTACGCATCGACCGCGAGGCGCGGGTCGTTCGAGTCGTACGCGGCGTTGCCGAGCTTCACGAGGAGGTCGTAGTTCTTCGGGTCCTTCTCGGCCGCGGCCTGGAGCGAGACGATCAGCTGGCGCGTCGCGGGGTCCGCCGAGACGCCCGCCGGGCCGCCCCCGATCGGCGCGGCGCCGCCGCCCGCGCCCGGGAGGTCGCGCGTCGCCCCCGCCTCGAAGCCGGAAACGCCCGCGTGCGGATCCGCGGCGCGCGGCCCGGCCGCGCCGGTCCGCTCGATGTAGAGGTAGGCCGCGGCGAAGCCGAGCAGCACCCCGAGGGACGCGAAGAGCAGGCGGTCGCCCCAGCCGGTCCGGAGGGCAGGCGCCAGGGCGGAGGGCTTCGGCGACGCCTTCCTCGGCGCGGCAGGGGCGGGAATGTGGTCGTCCTGTTCCGAGATCATGGTCTTTCTCCGTCGTCAGGTTCGCGAGTGGGGATCGCCGACCAGCTCCCCGCCGTCGGCCCGACCGTGGGGGCGATGGCCGTCGCCTCCCACGAGCCCACGAGCCGCCGCGGCGCCGCCGTCAGCTTTCCGTAGAAGCGGGCGTCGAATCCCCGCTCGCTGTCGATCCGGTCGAAGCTCAGCTTGTCGCCCACGAGCTGGCCGCGGACCGAACCGCGAAAGCCACCGTCGAGCGTGTAGTCCCCCCAGACGAGCGCGCCGTCGAGGATCAGGCGGAAGACGCCCCGCCGCTCGCCGGGGTTGATGTTGACCAGCCAGCGCCCCGTCAGCGGGTCGTCCGGGCTCTTCCCCGCCTCCCGCCTCCGCGCGATCTCCTCGCGGAGGGCGGCCGCCCGCCGGGCCCGGTCGGCCAGGCGCGAGGCGAGCAGGCGGCGGCGTTCCAGCTCGAAGCGGACCCGCGCCTCGGCGTCGAGCATGGCGTCCTCGGCGCTCTGCACGGAGGCGCGGTCGGCCCCCTCGCGGATCAGGCGGCCGAGCCTCTCGGTGGCCGTCGACAGGTCGCCCTCGGCCCGCGAGAGCCTTCCGGAGGCCCGGTCCAGCTCCTCGAGGTCCTCGATCGCGCCACGCTTCTCGAGGTCGACGGAGATCCGGAGGAACTCGAGGACGTCCTCCGAGTGGGTCGGCGGGGCCGCGAGGGCCGCCGCGGCAGACGCCAGCAGCGCAAGCGCGACGCGCACCATGTTCCGACGAGGCACCATCCGTCCGACTATACGGGAGGCCGGGGGAAAACGTCGCGCGGGGAAGACCGCCGCGTCAGTGGTCGCGGGAGGGAACGCGGCGCCGGACCATCGAGCGCGTGAGCGCCTTGTCGACCTCGGCCTCGACCTCGTTCTCGGCCATCCCGTTGATCTGCGCGATCTCGGAGACGATCAGGTACCGGGCCCGCTCGAACATCTTCTTCTCGCGGAACGAGAGGGCCTTCTGCTTCTGGACCCAGCTCAGGTTCTTGAGGACGTCGGCGATCTCCGTGAGCCGCCCGGAGCGCATCTTGTCGAGATTCTGCTTGTAGCGTCCCTTCCAGTCGGACGACGGCTCGATCTCGCCGTTTTCCAGGACCCGGAAAACGCTTCCCACCTCGTTGCGGCGGGTCAGGGGGCGGAGGCCGATCCGGTCCGAGTTGCGGACCGGCACCATGACGCGCGAGTTGTTCGCCATCAGCCGGAGCTGGTAGCACGGTGACGGAGAGCCGTCGAGGAGCGACTCCTGGATCTGCTCGACGACGCCGACGCCGTGGTTCGGGTACACGAGCCTGTCACCGATCTTGAAAGCCACGGCAGCTTCCTCCTCCAGGATTGGGACAGTGAGGCTAACTCCCCCCGGGGCCCCGTCAATGAGGAACGGAGATCAGATCGACAAACGAGCCCTTTCGTGGTGCCGGAGGAGGGAGTCGAACCCTCACGGCCTTGTGGGCCGGGGGATTTTGAGTCCCCTGCGTCTGCCATTCCGCCACTCCGGCCGGCCGTCGCGTCCCGATTCTACGGTCCCGTCACTCCCACTCGAGCGCACGTCGCGGTGGACGTGGGCGCAGCGCGCTCCCCGCGATCGTGCCGAGGACGTTCCAGAAGACGTCGTTGATGTCCGCGGCGCGGGTCGGAAGGAAGAGCTGCACGCTCTCGATCCCGAGCGAGAAGAGGATTCCGACGAGGATGACGTCCACGTGGTTGCGCGCCGCCGAGCGGCCCGGCCCGTCGAGGAACTTCCAGAGCAGGAACGCCCAGAGCGCGAACATCGCGAGGTTCCCGACGATTCCGACGACGGCGTAGACGAACGCGTTCGAGAGGACGCCCCCGTGCCCGGCGCGCACGAGGATCCGCGCGATGTCCTCGAACGGCGCGAGGTTCGTCCTCAGCCCGCGTCCCGCCCTTGACGAGCAGCGTGACGGCGAGGAGCACGGCCGTGTAGACGACGAGGATCGCGCCCTCGGTCTTCTTTCCGATCCGCACGACGCGCACGTCAGGCCCGCTCCAGCGAAGAAGAGGGTCTCGAGGCCGCCCACGACGTCGCCCCGCACGTTGAGGACCGGCCTGAACGCCAGCCGCCGGAGGCGCCCGAGTCGCGCGCCTCTCGCGAGCCCGAGCGCCCGGAGCGTCTCGACCGTGACCGCGTCGCGGCCGCGCTCGGCGCCGTCCGCGATCTTCACGGCGATGCCCAGGGCCTTGCCCGCCGCGCGAGGAGCCGCGGGGACGCCGACCGCGTAGACGCCCTCGGCGCCCTCCTTGGCGACGAGGGACGACCCGCCGAACGTGCGCATGAGGTCCGTCGTGAATCGGCCGGTTCCGGCCACCATCTCCGGGCGCTCCCGCCATCGCCTCCGCGATCCGGCGCCGTGCGGACGCCTCCGCCGCCGTCTCGCCGCGCGGGCCGGTCCCGACGAGGCGCGCGTAGCCGCGCGCGAGCGTCGCGAGCGGCACGCGGAAGACGGGCACGGAGCAGCCGTCCACGGCGCGCGGGATCCGCGCCGCCGGAACGCCCGTCATCCGCGAGACGGACGCGAGGATCCGGCGCTGGAGCGGGTGCGCCTTCGACCAGTACGTGGCGGGATCGAGGCCGAGCAGCCGGCTCGCGAGAAGCATGGCCGCGTGCTTGCCCGAGCAGTTGTTGTGGAGGGGCGACGGCGTCCCGCCAGCCGCATAGAGGGCCCGGGCGGAGGGCTCGTGCATCGGCGGATGCGCTCCGCAGTGGAGGTCCGCCTCCGTGAAGCCTCCCTTCGCGAGCAGGGCGGCCGCGAGCCGCGCGTGGGCGGGCTCGCCCGAATGCGACGCGGCCGCGAGCGCGATCTCCTCCGTGGACAGGTCGAAGCGCTCTTCGCCGCCGGAGGCGAGGAACGGGATGAGCTGGAACGGCTTGGCCGAGGAGCGGAGCCACGTGGGCTGGCGCGGGTCGCCCGCGCCAGGCGAGGAGCGTCCCGTCCTCCGCGACGACCGCGATCGAGCCGCGGTGGACCGACTCGACGCGTCCGCCGCGCGTCACGGCGACGACGGGCACGCTTCGCGGAATCTCGCGGGGAGCCGACGGAAGGCATGTCGCCGGCCAGATTACCCCGATCACTCGTTGACGCGGCCCGCAGCGGCCCAGACAATGCGGCGTGCCGTCCTTCCGCCAGCGCCGCCGGCCCGCATCGACCGCCGTTCCGGCCCACGAGGGCTTCTTCGTCTCCGAGTTCCTCGGCGAGACCGTCCGCGACGTGGCGCGCGAGCCCGTCGGGAAGATCCGCGATCTCGCCGTCTCGACGGGCGTGCGGTCGCCGTTCCCGAAGATCACGGGGCTCCTCATCCGCGACCGGTTCGACACGTTCGTCCTGCCCTGGGAGGACGTCGCGATCTTCCAGCGCGGAACCGTCCGCACGCGCCTCATGCGCGACGACCTCCTCCACCGTCCCGCGAGCGAGGACGAGATCTTCCTCGCGCGCCACCTCCTCGACAAGCAGATCGTCGACATCAACGGCGTGAAGGTCGTCCGCGTGAACGACCTGAAGCTCGACATCGTCTCCGGAGACCTCGTCCTCACGGCGGCGGACGTCGGCGTGCGGGGCCTCGTCCGGCGCGTCTTCGGCGCCGGGATCACGCCCCGCGGCGGCCGCCTCTCGGACCGCTCGCTCCCCTCGCGGCTCATCCCGTGGGACTCGATGCAGCCCCTCCACCCCCAGCTCGACCGCCTCGAGACGACTCTGCCGCAGGAGAGGCTCCAGCGCCTCCATCCGGCGGACATCGCGGACATCCTGAGCCAGGTCTCCGGCACGGAGCGCACGGGATCTTCCGCAAGCTCGACGTCGAGACGGCCGCCGAGACCCTCCACGAGCTCGAGCCCGAGATCCAGGCGGAGATCCTCGAGGACCTGCCCGAGCAGCGCGCCTCCGAGATCCTCGAGCAGATGCCCGCCGACGAGGCGGCCGACGTCCTCGGCGACCTCGAAGGCGAGCACGCCCGCGACCTCGTCCAGCTCATGGAGAAGGAGGCGGCCGACGAGGTCACCGGCCTCCTCGTCCACGACGAGAACACGGCGGGCGGCCTCATGGGGACGGACTTCGTGACGTTCCCGCCGCGACCTCACCGTGAAGGAGACGCTCCTGCGCCTCCGCCCGATCGCGCGGGACGCCGAGGTCCTCTTCTACTTCTACGTCGTCGACGAGCGCGAGATCCTCCTCGGCGCGCTCTCGGTGCGCGAGCTCCTCGCGGCCGAGGACGACGACGACGCTCGAGAAGCGTCATGTCGACGCCCGTCCGGAGCGTGACGCCCGACGTCTCGGCCGACGACGTGGCCGAGACGATGTCGAAGTACGACCTCCTCGCGCTGCCCGTGACCGACCCCGAGGGCGTCCTCGTCGGGATCATCACGATCGACGACGTCGTCGACCGCCTCCACGCCCTGCCGAAGCGCCACCGCCGGAGGCTGCGGTGATCGCTCCGGCCGCGGAGGCGGCGCCGCGCCCGGAACGTCCGGACCTGGCGCCGCCGCCTGACGTTCTTCCTCGCCGTCCTCGGGCCCGGCTTCATCACGGCGAACGTCGACAACGACGCGGGCGGCATCGCGACGTACTCGATCGCGGGCGCGCACTTCGGGTACTCGCTCCTCTGGACGCTCCTCCCGATCACGCTGGCCCTCATCGTCGTGCAGGAGATGTCCGCGCGCCTCGGCGCGATCACGGGCAAGGGCCTCGGCGAGCTCCTCCGCGAGAACTACGGCCTGCGGACGACGTTCTACCTCATGGTCGCGCTCCTCGTGACGGACATCGGGAACACGGTCGCCGAGTTCGCGGGCTGGGCGGCGGCGCTCGAGATCTTCGGCGTCCCGCGCTGGGTCTCCGTCCCGATCGGGGCGTTCGTCGTCTGGTGGCTCGTCGTGAAGGGCAACTACAAGACGGTCGAGAAGATCTTCCTCATCGCCTGCACCGTCTACCTCACGTACGTCGCCTCGGCGCTCTTCGCGAAGCCCGTCTGGACGGACGTCCTCAAGCAGACGTTCGAGCCGCACATCGAGTCGAGCGCCGCCTGGATCCTCATGATCATCGGCATCGTCGGCACGACGATCGCGCCCTGGATGCAGTTCTACCTGCAGTCCTCGATCGTCGAGAAGCGCATCGGGCCCGAGGAATACCGCCTCGTCGCGCTGGGACGTCATCGTGGGCTGCTTCGTCGCCGCGGGCGTCGCGTTCTTCATCGTCGTCGCCTGCGGCGCGACGCTCTACCCGAAGGGAATCCGGATCGAGGGCGCCGAGCAGGCCGCGCTCGCGCTCGAGCCGCTCGCCGGAAAGTGGGCGAGGACCCTCTTCGCGTTCGGCCTCGCGAACGCCTCGCTCTTCGCGGCGTCGATCCTGCCCCTCGCGACCGCGTATTCCATCTGCGACGGGCTCGGCTTCGAGGCGGGAGTCGACAAGAGCTGGAGCGAGGCGCCCCAGTTCAACGCCCTCTACACGCTCATGATCGTCATCGGCGCGGGCATCATCCTGATCCCGGGCGTGCCGCTCTTCCCGGTCCTCTTCCTCTCGCAGGTCCTGAACGGCCTCCTTCTCCCGTTCGTCCTCGTCTTCGTCGTCCTCCTCGATCAACCGGGCCGAGCTGATGGGCGAGCTACGTCAACGGCCGGTTCTGGAACGTGGTCGCCTGGGGAACCTGCGCGTCATGGTCGCCCTGACGCTCGTCCTCGTCGTGACGTCGGTCCTTCCCGGCCTCACAGGCGGCGCGCCGCCCGTGACCGCGCCCTGAGCCGCGCCCCGCGGCCGGGCGTCAACGCTCCGGAGGCTCCACCGTCACCCGGCGGGCGCCCCCCGGGAGCTCCCGGATCGCGACGCGGAAGGCGCGGCGCTCCGTGAAGGGAGGACGGGGCCATTCGATCGCGACGACGGCGCTCCCCCGCTCGTCGAGGCCGAGGTCCGCGAGGGAGGCGCCGCGGCCCCCGGGCTCCAGCCGGTAGAAATCGGCGTGGAGCAGAACCGGCGGCTCGCCGGGCGGGCCGTACTCGTGGACGAGAGCGAACGTCGGGGAGGCGACGTCGGCCGGGTCGGCGCCGAGCCCTTCCGCGAGACCCCGGACGAAAACGGTCTTGCCGGCCCCCAGCTCGCCCGAGAGGAGCACGAGGTCGCCGGGCTTCAGGCGCGCGCCGAGCCTCGCGCCGGCCCGGCGCGTCGCCTCCTCGTCGGGACAGACCTCGCCCGCGTCGGCGGTCACCGCCCGGACGCCTCGCGCAGGAGCCCGAACGCCCCCCGGAGAAACGCGAGCGCGTCGGACGCGACGAGCGATTCCTCGCCGACCAACTCCGCCGCGAGATCGCCGGCGGCGCCGTGGATCCACGCGGCGGCCCTCGCCGCGTCCCAGGCGCCGAGCCCGCGCGCGAGGAACGCGCCGCAGATCCCGGTCAGGACGTCGCCCATCCCCCCGGTCGCCATCCCCGGATTTCCCGCGAGGACGAGGGCGGCGCGTCCGCCGGGATCCGCCACGACGCTGCGGAACCCCTTCAGGACGACGACGGCGTTCGCGAGCGACGCGATCCGGCGCGCCACCCCGACCCGGTCCGCGTTGACCGCGGCCGCGTCGACGCCGAGGAGCCGCCCGGCCTCGCCCGGGTGCGGCGTCAGGACCGTCGGCGCCCGGCGCGCGGCGAAGAAGCGGGCCTCGCCCGCGACGTTCAGCGCGTCGGCGTCGAAGACGGCCGGCACGGGGATGGCGGCGAGCCGTTCCAGCCGGGCGCGTGCCTCCAGCGACCGTCCCATGCCGGGTCCGACGGCGAGGGCCTCCGAGGCCGGCACCTCCGCGTCCGCGGGGACGGTCGTCGTCTCTGGCGAGAGCGCGTGGACGAGGCTCCGGACGGCTGCGTCGGCCGAGACGGTGACGAGACCCGCGCCGGCGCGGTGGGCGGCGCGCGCGGCGAGGGCCGGGGCGCCCGCCATGCCGTCCGAGCCGCCCGCCACGAGGAGGTGCCCGTACGTCCCCTTATGCGACGCGGCCGTCCGCGGCGGGAAGAGCGGCGCGACGTCGCCCGCCACGACGGCTTCGACGCCGCCCGCCGGCGGCGCCTCCGGCGGCAGCAGGCCGATGTCGGCCACGACCACCCGCCCGCAGACGCCGGCCGCCGGGACGAAGACGTGGCATTTCTTCGGAGCGCCGAACGTCACCGTGACGTCCGCGCGGAGGCAGGGTCCCGGCAGGTCGTCCCGGTCCCCCGACAGGCCCGACGGCACGTCGACCGCCACCACGAAGGCCCCCGAGGCCGATGCCGACGCGAGGGCGCGCGCGGCGAGGCCGCCCGGCTCGACGGGGCGCGAGAGCCCGGTGCCGAAGAGCGCGTCGACGACGAGGGTCGCCGATCGGAGAGGGACGAGGTCCCCCTCGCCGTCCAGGGTCCGGACGCTGCCTCCCGCCTTCCCGAGCCGCTGGAACGTCGCCTTCGCGTCGGCGCCGAGCCGGTCCGGGTTCCCGAGGAGGAGCGTCTCGACGCCCGGCGCCACGCGCGAGGCGAGGAGGAGGCGTGCCACCTCGAAGCCGTCGCCGCCGTTGTTGCCGGGGCCGGCGAGGACGACGACGCGCGCGCCCCGCTCGCGGCGCGCCGCCAGCGCCCGCGCCGCCTCCCTAAGGACGGCGGACGCCGCCCGCTTCATCAGGACGAGGCCCGGTGTCCCGGCGGCGATGGTCCGTTCGTCGAGGGCCCGCGCCTCGTCAGCGGACAGGTACTTCATGGTGCGCCGCGAGCGCCCGCCGCGTGGCGGGGGCGAGGGCCAGGTCGTTCCGGAGCGCCTCGAGAAGCGGGGCGAGGTCCTCCACGACGTCGACGTCCGGGACCCCGGGAAGGAGCGCCACGGAGAGTCCGGCGCGCTCCGCGTTTGCGCGCGTCTCCCGGAACGCGCGGTCCGACGACCAGGCGACGCCCGAAAAGAGGGCTCCGGGGTCCGCGGGCGGGCGGAGACCGACGAGCGAGAAGCCCCCGTCCGGCGACGGCGCGAAAACGACGTCCGCCGCCGACAGCGCGTCGAACGCGGCACCGACCTCCCGGGCCGTCAGCGTCGGAACGTCGCTCCCGGCGAGGACCACGAGCCTCGCGCCCTCGGAGAACGCGAGGCCTGCCGCCCTCGACAGCCGCTCCCCGAGGTCTCCTTCCCCCTGCGGCGCCATCCGCCACCCGTCGTCGAACACCGCGCGGAGCCGGGGGCCGGCGTCGCCGTCGTGGGAAAGCACGGCCTCCCACGGCCCCCGGAGGGCCCGCGAAAGGTCCTCCAGGAAGGCCGCGTAGAGGACGGCCGCGGGCCCGCGGCCGAGCGCGGCGGCGAGCCGGGTCTTCACGCGCCCGGCGACCGGCTCGCGCGCGAAGAGGACGAGGCGGCGGCGGACCGCGCGCACGTCAGCTCTTCGCCGGGGCCTGCCCGGAGAAGACCGACACGAAGATGTTCTGCTGCAGGAAGCTGGTCTGGTTCGTCGTGTCGTCCCGGATCGCGAGCGAGAGCCGCTGGCGGCCGGGGATCATGATCATCTGGACGTCGTAGATGAAGTCCTTCTTTCCGAGCTCCTCGAACCTCTTCGCGTCGATCTCGACCGTCTTGTTCTGGGTGGAGAGGTCCGACTTCTTCTCGAGAGCGTCCATGACGACGAAGTAGAACGTGAGCCTCCCGCGGACGTTCTTCCCGTCCGGGAGCATGGCGATCCGCGAGTACGGGATCCGGATCCGGACGGGGACGCTGAAGTTACCGGACTGGACCGGGACGGGCTGCCCGATCTCGAGGCCAACCGCCATCGGGTTCTCCTCGCGCGCGAAATAGAGCCCCGACATCACGGCCTCGGTGGTCTTCGTCTCGAGCCCCTTCTCGACGTAGCCGCGGCGGGCGCGGGCCGTCAGCCCCTTCTTGTTCCGGAGCTTGACCTCGAGCTTGTGGGGCCGGTCCAGGCCGGAGCGGATGCTGCGGTAGCCGAGCGAGTAGTACGACGTGTAGTCCGCCTCGATCTGCTTCAGCGGACCCGACACGTCGTTGCGGTTGATGATGGCCTCGCCCCCGGTCTCCTCGGCCATCAGCTGCAGCGGCGCCGTCAGGTTGTTCTGCTCGATGAAGGGGTCGATGCGCTGCGACAGGCCCCGGTTCTCAGCCGAGATATTGGAGTCGATCGTGAGCCCCGCCGCGTCGATCGTGTAGAGGGTGACCCCCGCCGCGTTCGCGGCCTGGATGACCGAGATGTACTTCGGGCTCTGGTCGAACTCGAAGTTGTTCATGAGAACCGTCGAGTCCTGCCGGTACTTTTCCGAGATGTACTTCCAGATCTCGGCGCCGGGGGCCTGCGGCAGCCCGTCGGAGACGTGGATCATGATCTTCCGCCCCTCGATTCCCGCGAGGTTGGCGATCGTCGACTTCATGGCGTCGATCGTGAAGTTCATGTCGTTCACGTACTCGTTCGCCCAGGTCCGGGCGCTCTGCGTCGCGTTCGAGACGCTCGTGGAGCTGTCGATCTCCTTGATCAGGTCCCGCCTCGACGACGCCCGGTTCGACCCGAGCCCGGACTCCTCCTCGATCTGCTTCAGGATGTCGGACAGGTCCCGCCCGTCGTTCGTGAACTTCCGCCGGATCTTCAGCGAGTGGTTCCAGACGACGATCATCGCTTCGGTGTCGCCCTTGACCGACTCGCGGACCCATTCCTCGAGCTTCTTGAAGACCCGGTTCCGGTTTCCCGGCTGAAGGCTCAGGTTGTCGATGAAGATCACGATGCGCGTCTTCGGCGCCGCGACGGTGACCGTCTCGGGCTGAGGGACCGGCGCGGGCGGCGCCGCCGGGGCGCCGGCGGGAGGCGGCGGAGTCTC
Source organism: uncultured Acidobacteriota bacterium (assembly GCA_963821435.1). GTDB lineage: Bacteria > Acidobacteriota > Thermoanaerobaculia > UBA5066 > UBA5066 > DAOMFB01. The sequence goes on along the minus strand of CAWGDR010000010.1, from coordinate 40,208 downwards.
CTCCTCGGGGACGACGGTCATTCGCCCCTGTTCGACCGCGAAGAAGTTCGTGATCGGCTGCTCGAGCCCGTCTTCGAAAACCATGAAGTCGCTCTTCCTCAGCCCCGTGACACGATTTCCCTTTCCGTCCACGACGACGACGTCGATGTTCGTGACGGTGACGGACTCGCGGCTCACGTAGGAGCCGACCGGCTTCTCGGGCGGTTTCTCGGCCGGCTTCAGCGCGGTCTGGGCAGCGGCGCCGGCCGCGAGGGCGATCAGGGCGGCGGTCGGGACGGAAACGCGGCCCGTGAGCCGCCGGGAGAACTTCATGCCCGGCATTCTACGGGGACCGAGATCGCGGATTCCCCTCGGGAGGCCCGCCGTCCGCCCGCGTGAGGCAAGAAACCGCTTGAACTTTTCGGGGGGGTCAGGAAGAATCCTCTTCCCGTCGAATCGGCGTGTGCGGTCCGACCCCCGGTCGGCCGGCATTCCGCCCGCCGGGGAGCCCTAGGGAAGCAGAGGACCTCCGCCTGGAATTCCGATACGCAAGCCGGCGTCATTTTGTTGGACGGATCGGAAACTTCGGTCCGGAGGCGGACGCCAACCCCAGAGCTGCCGCGGGGAACGCGCGGCAGCCGGGAGGCGCTTTTTCCGGAACTAGAATCGGGGTTCCGGGGTCCCATCGGGACGGGGGATGGTTCCTGAAAGGAGTTACGGGGCGATGATCGAGACACGAACCGGGACGGAGGGAAGGACGCCCGCGGTCCGGACGCTCTCCCGGGTGGCGGCCGCCCTCCTCGTGGCCGTCCTCGCCGTGACGCTGGTCGGCTGCAACCGCTTCAAGGCCCGGCAGCTCATCCGTCAGGGGAATACCTACTTCAAGGAACAGCTCTACGAGGACGCCCTCAAGAAGTACCAGGAAGCGAAGGAGCTCGACCCGAACGAGGTCAAGCTCGACAAGTTCGTCGCGATGGGCTACATGGCCCTCTACAACCCCGGCTCCACTCACCCGAAGGACCAGGAGGCGCTCGCGAAGGCGATCGAGTACTTCAAGAAGTACCTTTCGGTCAAGCCGGACGACGAGAAGGCCGCGAAGTTCCTCGTGACGACCTACATGAACGCCCAGAAGTACGACGACGCGATCGAGTACTTCAAGGAGTTCATCCAGGCCCACCCGACGGACTCGGCCGCCGTCCAGACCGTCGCCATGCTCTTCGCGCGGAAGGGCGACTTCGAAAACTCGATGATCTGGCAGCGCAAGCGGGCCGAGCTCGAGCCGACGAATCCCGAGGTCTTCTACACGATGGGCGTCACCGCCTGGGACAAGTCGTACAACTCGGTCCCGGACGCGATGACCGGAGAGGTCCGGAAGGGGATCGTCGACGAGGGGATGAAGCACCTCGACAAGGCGCTCGAGCTGAAACCCGACTACTTCGAGGCGATGTTCTACGTGAACCTCCTCTACCGCGAGATGGGAAAGCTCGAGAACGACCCGGCCAAGAGGGCCGAGCTCGCGGCGAAGGCCGACGAATGGCAGAAGAAGGGCCTCGAGGTCCGGAAACAGGCCCAGGACAAGGCGCGTCTGGAGCAGGCCAAGACGAATCCGCTCGAGGGCCTGTGACCGGGCGGACCGGGACACCGGAGAGACCGTGATGTTCGAAGCGTCGCTGATCGAATCGAGCAAGAAGAAGGCGGACCAGAAGCGCTGGATGACGTTCCCGCTGGCCGTCGTTCTCCACATCGTCGTGATCGGGTCCGCCGTGGGGCTCTCGCTCTGGTACATCGAGGAGATTCCGGAGCCGCCGATCCCGGTCTCGTTCTACATGCAGGCCGCGCCGCCGCCGCCCCCGCCCCCGCCGCCGCCGAAGGCCGCGGCGCAGAAGGTGCAGCCGAAGGTGGAGCCCGTCAAGCCGACCCAGGTCACCTCGCCGGTCATGGTGCCGGATGTCCTGCCGGTCCCCAGCCAGGCGCCCGAGCCCGACACCGGCGTCGAGGGGGGCGTCGAAGGCGGCGTCGAGGGGGGCGTTCCGGGAGGCGTCATGGGCGGCGTCCTCGGGGGCGTGCCGGGCGGCGTGCTCGGCGGCACCCCGGGCGTCGAGGAGCCGATGCGGGTCGGCGGCGAGGTGAAGGAGCCGATCGAGATCTCCCGCGTGAAGCCCCAGTACCCCGAGGCGGCGCGAAAGGCGCGCATGCAGGGGGTCGTCATCCTGGAAGCGATCATCACCAAGGACGGGAGCGTGGACTCGGTCCGCGTCCTGCGAGGAATCAACCCCCTGCTCGACAACGCCGCGATGCGGGCCGTCCAGCAGTGGAAGTACAAACCGGCGACGTTCAACGGGCGGCCGGTGCCGGTCTACCTCACGGTCACCGTCACCTTCACGCTGCAGTGAGCCCCCGCCGCCGCCGCAACCAAGGGAACTGAAGGACACGAAGTTCGGAGATAAAGGAGGACGTTTCACTATGTCGATGGATCTCTTTCAGATCTGGAAGCAGATGAGTCCCCTCGTCAAGGGGATCATGATTCTGCTCGTGGGCCTGTCGATCTACTCGGTCGCCGTCTTCATCGAGCGGCTCCTGACCTTCCGCAAGGCGCGGCAGCAGTCGCTGAAGTTCGCGCTCGAGATCGGTCAGCTTCTGAAGCAGGACAAGGTCCGCGAGGGGATCGACCTCGCCAAGAAGTACAAGGACAGCCACGTCGCCAAGGTCGTTTCGGCGGGCCTCCTCGAGTTCAACTACGGCGAGCACGGCACCGTCGTCGGACACGACACGGTGGCGGCGGCGGAGCGCGCCATCGTGCGCTCCACCCTGATGACGACGGCGGACATGAAGAAGGGGCTGGGCGGCCTCGCGACGATCGCGACGACGGCGCCCTTCATCGGCCTCTTCGCGACGGTCATCGGCATCATCCGTTCGTTCGCGGGCATGGCCGCGACGGGCACCGGCGGCCTCGGCGCCGTCTCGGCGGGTATCGCCGAGGCGCTTTACGGCACGGCGGCCGGCCTCGGCGTCGCCATTCCGGCGGTCTGGTTCTACAACTACTTCCTGAACAAGATCGAGCGCTTCCAGGTCGAGATGTCGAACTCCGCGTCGGAGCTGATCGACTACTTCATGAAGCGGCAGAACGCCAAGGCGGCTTGATGAACCCGGGGGAATTCGAATAGGAGCATCTGACCATGGGCATGGAAAGCTTCGGCGGCCGTCAGGATGTGAAGAGCGAGATCAACGTCACGCCGCTCGTGGACGTCTGCCTCGTCCTCCTCATCATCTTCATGGTCGTCACGCCGATGCTCCAGAAGGGCAAGCCGGTCCTTCTGCCGCAGACGGAGAACCCGGGCAAGAAGCCCGAGTCGCAGAACGAGCTCCTGATCTCGGTTCAGTCGGACAAGACCATCTTCATCGACACGAAGTGGTACCCCGACAAGGAGTTCGCCGCGAAGATGAAGGAGCTCGGCGAGCGCTCCGCCAGCAAGGACATCCTGATCAAGGCCGACCGGACGCTCCAGTACGGCGAGGTCCGGAACGTCATGCGGATGGTCAAGGAGGGCGGATTCGAGAAGGTCGCCCTCGTCACCGAGAAGAAGGGCGAAAAGTGAGGAGCCGGTCATGAGCATGGACGTCGGCAGTACCAGCGGACCGAAGTCGGAGATCAACGTCACACCGCTCGTCGACGTGGTCCTCGTTCTCCTCATCATCTTCATGGTCATCCAGCCCCTCATGACGCGCGGTTACGACGTCCAGGTGCCTCCGAACGCGCCGCCGAACCCCGAGCAGCAGAAGAACCCGGACCAGCTCATCGTCACGATGACGGGGAACAACGAGATCTACCTGAACAAGGAAAAGGTGGACAAGCAGAATCTCGCCCTCCGTCTCGGAGAGGTCCTCCGGAACCGGGGCTCGAAGGTCGTCTTCTTCTCGGCCGAGGACAACGTCAAGTACGGCGAGGCGATGGTCGTCATGGACCTCGTCCGGAACAACGGCGCCAAGAACATCGGAATCGTCATGGACTTCGTCAACCCGCTCCAGGCCACCCCGTAACACGACCCTCCGGGCGGGCCGCGCGGCCCGTCCTCTCCAAACGTCCTCTCCGAGCGTCCCCGGCCCCACGGCCGGGGACGTTTGCTGTATAAACGGCACCGCAACCCGATTCCATTTCCGTCCCGCCACCGGGACGTCAGGCTGGAAAGGACGTCATCCGATGACAACCGCGCGCTCCGTGCTCCGGGGTCCGGCACTCCGCCTACGAGGGGCGCTGCCGGTCTTCCTCCTCTCGCTCCTCGCCGCCGCCCCCGCCCTCGCCGACGAGTCGCAGCTCATCCTTCCCGACCTCGGGTCGGTCAGCTTCCTCGGAATGTCGGGGCGGAGCCTGCTCATGTCGGGGATCGTCGTCTGCGTCCTCGGCTTGCTGTTCGGACTCTGGAAATCCGTCCAGTTGAAGAACCTGCCGGTGCACCGGTCGATGCTCGAGGTCTCGGAACTCATCTACGAGACCTGCAAGACCTATCTGATCACCCAGGGGAAGTTCCTCCTCATACTCGAGCTCTTCATCGGGACGATCATCGCGGTCTATTACGGCGTCCTCCGCCACATGGAGCTCTACAAGGTCGTCATCATCCTCGTCGCCAGTCTCGTCGGCATGGCGGGGAGTTACGGCGTGGCCTGGTTCGGGATCCGGATCAACACCTACGCGAACTCCCGGACGGCCTTCGCCAGCCTCCGGGGGAAGCCGTTCGCTCTCTACGAAATCCCCATCTCGGCCGGCATGGCGATCGGGACGATGCTCATCTCGACCGAGCTGATCCTGATGCTCGCCATCCTCCTCTTCATCCGGGCCGACCTCGCGGGCCCCTGCTTCATCGGCTTCGCGATCGGCGAGTCGCTCGGCGCCTCCGTCCTCCGGATCGCGGGTGGCATCTTCACGAAGATCGCCGACATCGGCTCGGACCTGATGAAGATCGTCTTCAAGATCAAGGAGGACGACGCGCGAAACCCGGGGGTCATCGCGGACTGCACGGGCGACAACGCGGGCGACTCCGTCGGCCCGACGGCCGACGGCTTCGAAACCTACGGCGTGACCGGCGTCGCGCTCATCGCGTTCATCCTCCTCGCCGTGCCGCAGGCGGACGTCCAGGTCAAGCTCCTCGTCTGGCTCTTCGTCATGCGCATCATGATGATCATCGCCAGCGTCGGCTCCTACTGGATCAACCAGGCGGTCGCGAAGGCGCGATTCGGAAACGCCGAGAAGATGAACTTCGAGGCTCCGCTGACGTCCCTCGTCTGGATCACCTCGATCGTCTCGGTCGTCCTGACATTCATCGTGTCGTCCGTCCTGATCCCGGAGCTCGGCGACGGGACGCTCTGGTGGAAGCTGTCCACGATCATCACGTGCGGCACGCTCGCGGGCGCCATCATTCCGGAGCTCGTCAAGGTCTTCACCTCCACCGAGTCGCGGCACGTCCGCGAAGTGGTCACGGCGTCCCGGGAGGGCGGCGCATCGCTCAACGTCCTCGCGGGCCTCACGGCGGGGAACTTCAGCGCCTACTGGATGGGGCTGGCGATCGTCTCGCTGATGTCGATCGCCTACTGGACCTCGACGGCCTTCCCCGCCGGGATCATGCTGGACAAGACCTTCGCCGTCTTCGCCTTCGGCCTCGTGGCGTTCGGCTTCCTCGGCATGGGGCCGGTCACGATCGCGGTCGACTCCTACGGCCCCGTCACCGACAACGCCCAGTCGGTCTACGAGCTGTCGGTCATCGAGGGGATCCCCGGAATCAAGGAGGAGGTGAGGCGCGACTTCGGCTTCGACCTCTCCTTCGAAAAGGGCAAGCACTTCCTCGAGGAGAACGACGGCGCCGGCAACACGTTCAAGGCCACGGCCAAGCCCGTCCTCATCGGGACGGCCGTCGTCGGCGCGACGACGATGATCTTCTCGATCATCGTCCTCCTGACGCACGGCCTGTCGTCGAACATCGACAAGCTCTCCCTCCTCCACCCTCCGTTTCTCCTGGGGCTCATCGTGGGAGGGGCCGTCATCTACTGGTTCACGGGCGCCTCGATCCAGGCGGTCTCGACGGGCGCCTACCGCGCCGTCGAGTTCATCAAGAAGAACATCAAGCTCGACGACTCGTCTGAAAAAGCCTCGGTCGAGGACTCGAAGAGGGTCGTCGCGATCTGTACGGAGTACGCCCAGAAGGGGATGTTCAACATCTTCCTGACGGTCTTCTTCTCGACGCTCGCGTTCGCATGCCTCGAGCCGTTCTTCTTCATCGGCTACCTCATCTCGATCGCCATCTTCGGCCTCTACCAGGCCATCTTCATGGCGAACGCGGGCGGGGCCTGGGACAACGCGAAGAAGCTGGTCGAGGTCGAGCTGAAGGAGAAGGGCTCTGAGCTGCATGCCGCGACCGTCGTCGGCGACACGGTCGGCGACCCCTTCAAGGACACCTCCTCGGTCGCGCTGAACCCGGTCATCAAGTTCACGACGCTCTTCGGCCTCCTCGCCGTCGAGCTCGCGATCGAGCTGCCATCCGAGACGAGCACCATGCTCGCCGCGGTCTTCTGGGTGATCTCGGCCGTCTTCGTCTACCGCTCCTTCTACGGAATGCGGATCGAAAAGGGCGTCGCCGCCTGACCCTCGCCTGATGGGCTCCGTCACGCACCCGAAGGTCGCGCCGCCGCGGGTCCTCCCGCGGCGGCTCGGCCTTCTCGATGCGACCACGATCGTCGCCGGCTCGATGATCGGGTCGGGCATCTTCATCGTCTCGGCCGACATCACCCGGCAGGTGAAGAGCGCGTCCCTGCTGCTCCTCGTCTGGGTCTTCACGGCCCTCGTCACGGTGGCGGGAGCCTGGAGTTACGGGCGCCTCGCGATGATCTTCCCGAAGGCCGGGCGGCCAGTACGTCTACCTTAGCGCGAGGCCTGGGGCGACCTCGGCGGCTTCCTCTACGGCTGGGCCGTCCTCCTCGTCATCCAGACCGGGACGATCGCCGCGGTCGGCGTCGCGTTCGCGAAGTACCTCGGGGTCCTCGTGCCCGCCGTCTCCTCGAAGCACGTCTGGCTCCAGGCGAAGTTCCTCCGGCTCTCCCCGGTCGAGCTCGTCGCGATCCTCCTCATCGCGTTCCTGACCTGGTGGAACACGACGAGCGTCGAGAACGGCGCCCGGCTCCAGAACGTCTTTACCGTCGGCCAAGGTCTTTCTCGCTCGTCGGCCTCCTCGCCGCCTGCCTGCCTCGGCAGCGGCCGGCTCGGCGCCGTCTCCTGGAAGCTGCCGCCGCCGTCGGAGCTCGCGATTCCCGCTCCTCGGGGCCTTCGCCGTCGCGACCGTCGGCTCCCTCTTCTCGGCCGACGCCTGGAACAACGTGACGTTCCTCGCGGAGGAAGTGAAGGACGCCGAGCACAACGTCCCGAGGGCGCTCGTCTTCGGAACCGGCCTCGTGACGGTCCTCTACGTCCTCGCGAACGTCGGCTACCTGAACGTCCTCCCCCTCGACGGGATCGCGGACGCTCCCGAGGACCGCGTCGCGACGGCGGCGGTCGCCGCCGTCGCCGGGTCGGGCGAAGCGGGCCTCGCCTCGACGATCATGGCCTGCGTCATCCTCGTCTCCACGTTCGGCTGCCTGAACGGGCTGATCCTCGCGGGCTCGCGTGTCCTTTACGCGATGTCGCGCGACAACCTCTTCTTCCCGGTCTTCGCGCAGGTGTCGCCGAAGACGCAGATCCCGGTTCCGGCGCTCGTCGCCCAGGCCGTCTGGTCGGGCCTTCTCTGCCTGACGGGCAAGTACGGCGACCTCCTCGACTACGTCATCACGACCGTCCTGATCTTCTACATCGCGACGATCGTCGGACGCTGGAAGCTCGCGCGGACGATTCCGGTCCTCGCGCCCCAGTCGGTCATCGACCGGATCGTCCCGATCCTCTACGTCGCGGCGACCGCTCTACGTGTCGATCGCGCTCGCGATCTACAAGCCCGCCTACACGCTTCCCGGGCTCGTCATCGTGGCGATCGGCGTCCCCGCGTTCTTCCTCTTCCGGACGGAAGTAGTCCCGCGTCAGCGGGGCGAGGCCGCGCCGGCGTCCTGCTGGAGCTTTCGCATGACGTCCGACATCTCGCGGTAGGTCACCGTCCGGTCCGGCTCGAACTCCGAGTCGGCCAGCGTCACCTTCCTCTCGATCTCCCGGTTCCGGATCAGCGCGTCGCCCATCTCGGTCTGCATCCGGATCTGCCGGGGAAACTTCAGCGACGGCGAGATCCAGAGCGTCATCTCCAGGGTCCTCCCCTGCTCCGTCCGGGTGGTCCTCCACATCTCGCAGACCTCGCCGTCGATCGCTCTCCGTGCCGAGCTTCGTCCCCTTCGCGAGAAACGCGTCCAGGTCGCGCGCGATGTCGAGGCCGGGATCTCCCCCCGCGCCGTTCCCCGAGCCCACCTGCGCCTTCATCGCGAGCATCGGCGTCTTCACCCAGGCGATGCCGTCCCGGATCACGGTGACGGACTCCCCGACCGGCGTCTGGGCGACGACCCGGACCTTGTTCCCCTTGATCCAGGTTCTCGGACGGTATCGTGATCCCGAACTTCTCGACGGTCATGTCGGACTTCCAGTGGAGCTGCGTCGTCGCGGCGGCGGCGGTGGCGGGCGGCGTCGCCGAACGGGCCGCCGCGGAGCCGAGGGCGGCGGCGACGACAGCGGCGGACACGACGTGAAAACCGCGGCGAAGTGGGCATTCGGGCCTCCCGCCGGCCATGATGCCACGCCCCTCAGAGAAAGGCCTGGAAGACCTCGTTCGAGAGGAGGACGCCGCGGCGCGTGAGCCGGACGCGGCCCGCCGCCGACTCGAGAAGCCCCGCGTCGAACGCGTCCTCGAGCCGCTGCGCCGACGCGGCGGCAAGCCTCTTTCGGATTTCTTCGAATGAAGAAGAGGGGACGCCCCGCGACACGCGCAGGCCCAGCATCAGGCCCTTCTTTCCTTCTGAAGCAGAATCGTCCGGGTTCTCTTCCTCGGACGTGGCGACAGGCGAGACTCCCTTCCCGCGTCCGCCGCAGGTATTCGGTCATCGATCCCGTATTCGCAGAAGCGGCGACTGCCGTCGAACGAGTGCGCGGCGACGCCGAAGCCGAGCACCGGCGTCGAGCGTCCAGTACTTGAGGTTGTGGCGGCTCTCGAAGCCGGGCCGCGCCCAGTTCGAGATCTCGTACCGCGGAAGGCCCGCGGCCGCAAGCCTCTCGTCGACCTCGAGCCAGCGGTCGGCCATCTCGTCGTCGTCCGCGAAGAGCGCCGGCTGCTCCTTCTTCAGCGAGACGAGGCGGGGCGCCTTCTCGATCTCGAGGAGGTAGACCGACACGTGCGAGATCCCCGCCTCGAGGAGCCCGTCCACGCTCGTACGGAGGCTCTCGCGCGTCTGGCCCGGGGATCCCGATCATCAGGTCGGCCGAGACGTTTCCGAAGACGGAGGCGGCCCGCCGGAGGGCCTCGAGAGCCCCGGCCGCGTCGTGGCGCCTCTCGAGGGGGCCAGCTCGGAATCGACGAGCGACTGGACGCCGATGGAAAGCCGGTTGACGCCGATGGCCCGGAGAGCACGAGCCGCCCGGCTCGAGATCGTCCGGGATTCGCCTCCGCCGTGATCTCGGCGTCCGAAGAAAGACCGAAGACTTCCTCCGAGGGTCCCGAGCACACGGCCGAGCCGAAGCGGATCGACGTACGACGGAGTTCCCCCTCCGAAGTAGACGGAATCGAAGCCCCCGGCCCGCCCGCAGCCTCTGCCGCCCTCGAGCGAACTTCCGCAACGACACTTCGAAGAAGCTCTTCCTCTTCTTTCCTCCCTTCGAGGGCGACGAAGGAGCAATACGTGCAGCGATGGGCGCAGAACGGAACGTGGACGTACGCGCCCGGACTTCAAGACGGACAGGAGCTCCCGGAGGCGGTCGTCCCTCGAGACGGCGGCGAGCCGCCCCTCGAGGATCCGCTCGACGTACTTCCCGAGGACGTCCACCTCGACGTTCACGAGGTCTCCGACCTTCCGGTCGCCGAGCGCCGTGGCGTTCAGGGTGTGCGGAATGACCGCGACGTCGAACTCCCTCTCCCGGAGCGCCGCGACCGTCAGCGAGATTCCGTCGAGCGCGATGGAGCCCTTCTCGACGACGTAGCGCGCCCAGGCCGGGTCCAGGGCGAAGGAGACCGTCCAGAAGTCTCCCGACGGGACGATCCGCGTCACCGCCGTCGTCGCATCGACGTGCCCGGCGACGAGGTGGCCGCCGAAGCGCTCGCCGGCCGCGAGGGCCCGCTCCAGGTTGACGCGCGATGCCCGGGCCGGAGGGCGCCGAGCGTCGACCGCGCGAGCGTCTCCGGCGAGACGTCGAACCGCAACGGCTCCTTCGGCCCGTCCGGGCAGGACCGTCAGGCAGACACCCGAGACGGCCACGCTCTCCCCCTCCGCGACGTCGTTCCACCCGGCGGGGCGCTCGACGGAAAGAAGCGACCCCGGCAGGCCGGCTCGCGACGCTCGGACCCTCGCGGTGGCGGCGACGAGGCCGGTGAACATCCCACCGATCCTACGCCCGCCGGCAGGACGCGAGCCGAGAGCCGTACCGTCTCCCCGACGGCCGCCGTCTCCACCTCCCCGAGCCGGGCGGCCCGCTCCAGCGTCGGGAAGCCCGAGCCGCCGAGCGGCCCCGGGGCCGACAGGCCGCCGATCAGGATCGGGGCGACGTAGGCCGTCACCCGGTCGACGAGGCCCGCCTTCAGGAACGTCCAGGCGGTCCGGCCGCCCCCCTCGACGACGAGGGAGCGGACCTCGGCGGCGTGCAGCAGTCCGAGGAGCGCGGCGCAGGTCGACCGCTCCGTCGTCGCCCGACGGGAGCGACTCCACGCGGACGCCCCGGTCCGCGGAACGCGGCGAGAAGTGGGTCGTTCTTCGGCCGCGCCGTGACGAGCCAGACCTCGCCCGGCCGAGGCGTCGAAGACGCGCCGCTCCGGCGCGAGGTTGAGCGCCCCGTCGAGGACGATCCGCCGGTGAGGGACGATCGAGCCGGTTCAGGCCGAGGCGGCGCGTGAGGAGCGGGTCGTCGGCGAGGATCGTGCCGGCGCCGACGAGGACGGCGTCGTGCTCCTCGCGGAGGCGCATGGCGTCCTCGCGGGCCGCCTCCCCGTGATCCATTTCGAGGCGCCGGTCGCCGTCGCGATCCGGCCGTCCAGCGAGGCCGCCCATTTCAGATGGACGAACGGCCGCCGCTCCCGGGCCGAGACGAGGAACGCCTCGTTCAGCCGCTCGGCCTCGCGCGGCGCAGGCTCCGACGTCCACCTCCACCCCGCCGTCGAGGAGGCGACGGACGCCGCGCCCCGCCGTCCGGAGGTCGGGGTCCTCGATGGAGCAGAGGACGCGCTTCACGCCCGCAGCGACGAGGGCGTCGGTGCAGGGGGCGGTCCGCCCGTAGCTGGCGCAGGGCTCGAGGTTCACGAGGAGCGTCGCCCCCTTCGCCGCCGCCCCGGCCGCGGCGAGCGCCTCGATCTCGGCGTGCGGCCCCCCGGCCCTCTCGTGGAACCCCTCGCCGAGCACCTCGCCCCTCGTCGTCGACGACGAGGGCGCCCACGCGGGGATTCGGAGAGGTCGAGTAGCGCCCCCGGGCGGCGAGCTCGAAGACCCGCCGCCAGAGGCCGGCCGCGTCAGTCATCGACGAGCGCCCTCGCGAACTCGGCAGGTCGAAGTCGAGGAGGTCGTCCGCCGTCTCGCCCACTCCGACGTACCGCACCGGGAGCCTCAGCTCCCGGACGATCGCGAGGATGACGCCCCCCTTCGCCGTCCCGTCCATCTTCGTCAGGACGAGGCCCGTGACGCCGGACGCCTTCGTGAACTCGCGCGCCTGCGCGAGACCGTTCAGGCCCGTGACCGCGTCGAGGACGAGGAGCACCTCGTGGGGAGCGCCCGGCACCTCCCGCGCCGCGATCCGCCGGATCTTCGCCAGCTCCTCCATCAGGTTGTGCTTCGTGTGGAGCCGTCCCGCCGTGTCGACGAGCAGAAGGTCGGCCTTCCGCGCCTTCGCCGACGTGCAGGCGTCGTGGACGACCGCCGCCGGGTCCGCCCCCGGCTTGTGCGAGACGAGCGGAACGTTCAGCCGGCTCGCCCAGATCGCGAGCTGCTCGATGGCCGCGGCGCGGAACGTGTCGGCGGCGGCGAGGACGACCGACTCCCCCGCCGCCACGGCGCGGGCGGCGAGCTTCGCCGCCGTGGTCGTCTTCCCGGTCCCGTTCACGCCGACGACGAGGACGACGCGGGGCGCCGCCGGAGGGGCCGGGATTTGCCCCCGCCGGGACCGAGAGCCGCCGCGTGATCTCCTCCTTCAGGACCCGCCGGACGACGTCCTCCTCGCCGGCGTCCCGGCGGCCGGCCTCGGCCCGCACCGCCTCGACGAGCTCTGCGGCGGTCGCGGGGCCGACGTCGGCGCCGAGCAGCGCCTCCTCGAGGGCCTCGAGCGCCCTCGGGTCGGGCGAGAAGCGGGCCTTCACGGCGTCGCCCACGCGGGCGATCAGCTCCGTGTGGGTCATGAAGAGGCCGCGCTTCAGGCGCTCGAAGACCGACGGTTTCCCGCTCCTGTGCGTCCGGCATCGCGTTCGAGAGTAGCCAGCCGGCGAGTCAGCCGATCTCGCGGGCGAGCTTCTCGCGGGCCTCGTCGAGGCGGGCCCGGGCGATGGACGGGAGGCCCTGCGCGGAGAAGACGACGAGGAGGAAGTAGCCGTCCTTCACCTGCGCCGAGAGGACGTGGCGGTCCTCGAAGTCGAGGGAGAGGTCGCGGACCTCGCCGAGCCCGGCGCGTCCCGACGCCCGCCCCAGCTCGCCGAGCCAGACCGACTGCAGGGCGCCCAGATCGTCCGTCGCGGTCGGATCCCCCGCCCGGGCCACCGTCTGCCCCTGCGGGTCGACGAACGCGGCGCCGATCGCGCCGGGCGCCGAGGCGAGCGACGCGAGGACGTCCTCGAAGCTCATCAGGAGCCCTCGGGCGCGGCCTGCTCGGAGCCGAGGAACCGCTTGGCGCGGCGCCCGTCCTCCGTCTCCGGCCCGGCCAGCGCCGCCCGCTCCATGTACTTGAGCGCGAGGTCGCGGCGGCCGGCCGCGATCAGGCAGAGCGCGGCGTTGTAGTTCGCGGCGACGTCCTTCGGGTCCTCCCTGAGGACGGCGAGCAGGTCGTCCAGGGCGTCGCGGAAGTTCTCGAGCTTCACCCGCGACGATGCCGCGCTCTCGCTTGGCGCGGAGAAGCTGGGCGTCCTCCGACAGGGCCAGGTTGAACTGCCGCTCGGCGTCGACCCACTGCTGCTTCTTCTCGTAGAGGAGCCCGAGGTTCATGTAGGCGTTCAGCCGGTCGGTCGATGGCGGGCCGTCCAGGACGGCCTGGAAGTCCCGCTCGGCCTCGTCGAGCCGTCCCATCTCCATGTAGCAGACGCCGCGGTTGTTGTGCGCCTCGCCGAAGTCCGGCTTCAGCTTGAGCGAATCGGTGAACGCCTTCTCCGCGCGCACGGGTAGTCCTTCTTGTAGAGGAGCGCAAGCCCGAGGGCGTTCGGGACCGCCGGGATCCCGCGGGTTGCTCTGCCGCGCCCGCATCAGGATCGCGATCGCCTCGTCCGCGCGTCCCTCCCGGAGCATCGAGAGGCCCGTCCGGTAGTCGACGAGGTCGGCGAGGACCGGGTTCTCCGCAGGCGGCTTCTCGTACTTCGGCCCGCAGCCGGCGGCCGCGATCCCGAGGGCGGCCGCGAGAACGGCCGCCATGCTGCGGCCCGCGCCGGGCCGCTCACGCCGGCACCTTCAGCGGGACGTCCTCGCCGAGGAACTCGAGCTCGCCCGAGGAGTAGGCCTTGTCGAGCGCGGCCGTCACCTCTGCGTCGAACGACTTGCCGGCGAACGACAGGATCTGCCTGATGACGTACGGCAGCGGCATCGCCTTCTGGTAGGGGCGCGTCGTCGTCATCGCGTCGAACGTGTCGGCCACGGCGACGATCCGCGCGATCCGCGGGATGTCCGCGCCCTTCAGCCCGTCCGGATAGCCGCCCCCGGACCACTTCTCGTGGTGGTGCTTGATGCCCGGGAATGACGTCCTTCAGCTGGGGGATCTGGCCCATGATCACCGCGCCCTTGACGGGGTGCGTCTTCATCACCTCGAACTCCTCGCTCGTCAGGGCGGTCGGCTTCCGGAGGATCCGGTCGTCGATGCCGATCTTGCCGACGTCGTGCAGCAGGGCCGAGATGCGGATCGTCCGCACCTCCTCGGGCGTCAGGCTCATGTGGCGCGCGAGGACGACGGCGTAGCGGGCGACTCGCTCCGAGTGGCCCCGCGTGTACGGGTCCTTGGCGTCGATCGCGGCCGCGAGCGTCCGGATCGAGTTGATGAAGAGCTCCTGGTTCTCCCGGGCGGCCAGCTTCAGCCTGTCGACCGACTTCTCGATCGAGTCCGACATGGCGTTGAACGTCTCGGAGAGCTGCGCCAGCTCGTAGACGCCGCGCACCGGCACGCGCTGCTTGAACTGTCCCTTCCGCCACCGAACGGACCTTCCCGACGAGGTCGAGGACGGGGCGCGACAGGAGCCGGGCGGCGACGAGGGCCACGAGGCCGACGAGGACGAGCGCGAGGAGCGCGAGGAGCGACGAGGTCCGGGTCATCTGCGCGACCGAGGCGAAGGCGCTCGCCTCCGACTTCTCGACGATGACGCCCCAGTCGGTCGACGGGACCGTCGCGAGCGTCCCGAGGACGCGGCGGGCCTCCCGGCCCTCGCCCCGGGTGTAGCTCTTCGTCAGCCGGACGGGCTGGGCCATGAACTCCCGGACGAGGTCGATCTTCGAGAGGTCCTTCGTGTTCGGCGGGAACGCCGCCGGATCGCTCGCGAAGAGCAGCTTCCCCTCGCGGTCGACCGACGTAGGCGACGCCCCCTTCGCCCGCGGCCTCTTTCCCGTCCCGGACGAAGCGGGCCTTCATCGGCCCGAACGAGAGGAAGGCGAGAACGGCGCCGGCGGGCTCCGGCCCGGCGCCGACCGGGACGGCGAGGATGATCCCCCCTTCCGGATAGGCGGCCGGGTAGACCGGCTCGCTCCGCCAGACCTGGCCGCGCAGCGCCACGTTCTGCGCCTGCGTCAGCTTCTGCTCGAAGTACGCGTCCGTCGCGATCCGCTCCGAGCGGGGCCGACGCCGTCGCGGTCGAGGGCCCTGAGGAGCCGGATCCCCGATTCGTGGAGGCTCTGCCGGTAGCCGTCGAGGACCTCGGTCCGGCTGAGGGAGAAGAAGGGGTCGATGTCGACGTTGCGCGAGTCGTGGCGACGGACTTCCCGAGGAGGATGCCGTCGGCGATCCGGACCAGGTCCTTCTGGGCGTTCGAGATCGAGTTGTCGATCGCCTCGGCGAGCGTGACCGAGCTCCCCTTCAGGTATTTCTTCTCGGAGGTCTCGAGCGCGTCCCGGTTGATCCGGATGAGCGAGAAATGAAGCGCGATCAGCGGACGATCGACACGACGAGCAGGGCGCCCAGAAGCGCCGTCACGATACGGAGCCGCGGCAGCCTCGAAACGGCCATTCCCCTCTACGGATTGTACCTTGCGAGCGCGGCGCGAAACGCGTCCGCCATGTCGTCCGCCGAGGCGCGGACGACCACGGCCGAGCCCGGAGCCGAGAGAAGCACGGCGCGAAGTCCGAGACGGTCCGCCTTCTTGTCGGCGCCCAGCATCGCCGGCCAGTGCGAGAGGACGCTCGCGACCGGCCGCGGGGGCCTCGCCAGCTCCCTGACCCACGAGGCCGCCCGGGCCGCGACCGCGGGATCGAGGCCGGCCCGCTCGACCGAGAGGACGAGCGTCGCCAGGAGGCCCCACGCGACGGCCTCGCCGTGCTTCAGCCGGAATCCCGAGGCGGCCTCGAGGGCGTGCCCCACCGTGTGGCCGAGGTTCAGCGCGAAGCGCTTCCCGAGCCGATCGAAGCGGGTCGGCCACGACGAACTTCGCCTTCGCGCGGAGGCTCCGCCCCGCCGCCTCCGCCACGGCGTCCCGGTCCCGCGACGCGAGCCGCGGCGCGAGCCGCCCCATCGCGGCATAGAACGGCTTCGAGAGAAGCGCCGTCTTCACGATCTCCGCGAGGCCCGAGCGGTAGTCGCGCTCGGGAAGCGACTCGAAGACGGACGGCTCGACGACGATGAGGCGCGCCGGGTGATAGGTCCCGGCGAGGTTCTTCCCGGCCGGCAGGTCGACGGCGGTCTTCCCGCCGAGGCAGCTGTCGGACGCCGCGAGGAGCGTCGTCGGCGCCTGGACGAGCGCCACGCCGCGGAGCGCGAGCGCCGCCGCGAGGCCGGCGGCGTCGCCGATCGTGCCGCCGCCGAGCGCCACGACGCCGCCGTCCCGCCGGAGACCGCGCGTGACGAGCGTGTCGAGGAGCCAGCCGACGGCCTTCCAGCTCTTCGCCGACTCGCCGTCCGGGAGGAGGAGCGGGCGGGAGTCGAGGTCCGCGCCGCGCGCGCCCCAGAAGAGCGCCGCGCCGTGCCGCTCGAAGACCGGCGCCGACGAGACCGCGAACCAGCGTCCCGGAGCGATCTGCGGGAGCTTCTCGGAGAGCGTGTGGAAGGCGCCCGCCCCGGAGACGACCTCGGTCGTCACGCCTCCCGCGCGGAACGAGAAGCCGCCGAGGCGTCCCCGGCCGATCCTCTTCACGGCGTCTTCACGGGCGCCGAGACCTCGATCCCGAGCTCCCGGAGCTGCGCGGGGTCGACCGGGCCCGGAGAGCCCGTCATCAGGCAGGTGCCCGAGGCGGTCTTCGGGAAGGCGATCACGTCCCGGATCGAGCTGCCGCCGGTCAGGATCATCAGGAGCCGGTCGAGGCCGAGCGCGATGCCGCCGTGCGGCGGCGCCCCGAACCGGAACGCGTCGAGCAGGAAGCCGAACTTCAGCTTCGCCTCCTCCGGCGAGATGCCCAGCCTCGCGAAGACGCGCGACTGGACGTCGGGGCGGTGGATCCGGATCGAGCCGCCGCCCAGCTCGAGGCCGTTCAGGACGACGTCGTAGGCGCGGGCCTTCACCCGGCCGGGCTCGCTCTCGAGGAACGGGAGGTCCTCCTCGCGGGGCGACGTGAAGGGGTGGTGCATCGCGTACCAGCGCCCGTCCTCCTCGTGCCACTCGAGGAGCGGGAAGTCGGTCACCCAGAGGAAGTCGAACCGCTTCTCGGGGATCAGCTTCTCTTCGCGTCGCGATCTGGAGGCGGAGGCCTCCGAGGAAGTCGTTGACCGGTCTTCTCCTTCCCCGCTGCCATGAGCACGAGATCGCCGTCGCGCCGCGCCAGCGCGGCGCCGAGCTTCTCGACCGCACCGTCGCTGAAGATCTTCTTCGAATTGGAATTCCAGCTGCCCCGGCTTCCGCCAGCTTCACCCAGACGAACCACTCGGCGCCGCCCGCGCGAGCCGCCTTCTCGAGGTCGTCGAGCCGCTTGCGCGAGAACGTGGCGCCGCCGGGGACGCGAACGGCCTTGACCTCGTCCACCTTCGAAGGAAAAACGAGCCGAACCCGGGTCGAGGCCCTTCAATTCGAGCCCGAAGCGGGTGTCCGGCCGGTCGACGCCGTACCGCTCCATCGCCTCGTCGTACGTCATCCGGCGGAACGGCGCCGCGCACGGGATGCCGTAGGCCGGAAAGACGTCGACAAAGAGCGCTCGACCAGCGCGTAGACGGTCTCCTCCTCCGGGAACGACAGCTCGAGGTCCACCTGCGTGAACTCGGGCTGGCGGTCGGCGCGGAGGTCCTCGTCGCGGAAGCAGCGGGCGATCTGGTAGTAGCGCTCCATCCCCGAGACCATGAGGAGCTGCTTGAAGAGCTGCGGCGACTGCGGCAGGGCGTAGAACTCGCCCGGGTGGACGCGCGCCGGGACGAGGAAGTCCCGCGCCCCCTCGGGCGTCGACTTCGTCAGGATCGGCGTCTCGATCTCGAGGAATCCCTCCGCGTGGAGGATCTGCCGGATCCGGAACGTCACGTCGCTGCGCGTGACGAAGTTCTGCGTCATCTCCGGCCGCCGGAGGTCGAGGTAGCGGTACTTGAGCCGCAGGTCCTCGCTCGCCTTCACGCCGTCCTCGATCGGGAAGGGCGGCGTCTCGGCGCGGTTCAGGATCGTCAGGGCCGAGGCGCGGACCTCCACCTCGCCCGTCGGGAGGTCGCGGTTGACGGCGCCCTCGCCGCGCGCGAGGACGGTTCCCTCCACCTCGAGGACGAACTCGCTCCGGATCTCCTTGGCGCGTCTCGAGGAGCCTGCGGCGAAGGGAGGAACTCCGCGTCGAAGACGACCTGGGCGAGACCCGAGCGGTCCCGGAGGTCGACGAAGACCAGCTCGCCGTGGTCGCGGCGCCGGTTCACCCAGCCCTTCAGGAGGACGGTCTTCCCGGCGTCCTCCTTCCGGAGAGAGCCGGCGGGGGTGCGGAGGGACGAGGACATGGCGGCCGATCTTACAGGCGCGGACGGAGCCACTCGACCAGCTGCTCCCGCGGAACCTCGCTCTGCGTCCGCGTGGCCATCTCCTTGACGAGCACGGCGCCGCGAAGCCGCTCGTTCTCCCCGACGAGGACGGCGAACCGCTGCCCCGGCCCTCTCGGCGCCCTTCAGCGAGTGCCCGAGCCCGCGGTGCCCGGAGGCGAGATCGGCGGCCACGCCGGCCCGCCGGAGCTCCGACGCGAGCGCGAGCGCGTCGGCGGCGTCCGGCGCCCCGACCGGGATCACGGCCACCGGGCGGACGTCGCCGATCGCCGCGCTCCGGAAGGCCTCCGGCAGGACGTCCACGAGACGGTCCTCGCCGATGGCGAAGCCGATGCCGGGCGTCTTCGGGCCGCCGAGGTCGGAGACGAGCCGGTCGTACCGGCCGCCGCCGAGAAGCGCGTCCTGCGCGCCGAGCCCCTGCGCCGTCACCTCGAAGACCGTCCGCGTGTAGTAGTCGAGGCCGCGGACGAGCCGCGGCTCGATCCGGTAGGGGATCCGCCTCGCGTCGAGCAGCGCGCATGAGTTGTTCGTGGTGGTCCGAGACGATTCGCTTCGAAAGATGGTCGATCATGCGCGGCAGCGACGGATCGCCGAGCCATTCCGCGACCCCGGATCCTTCGAATCGAGGATGCGGATCGGGTTCTCGTCGAGGCGCCGGCGGTCGTCGTCGCCGAGCAATTTCTCCTTCGAAGAAAACCAGGCGCGAAGGCCTCGATGAAGGCCGGCCTTGTCGCTCCTCGGTCCCGACGCGTTGAGCGAAACCGACAGTCCCGTGAACCCGAGCCGTCCGAGGAAGTCGAAGAGCATCACGAGGACCTCGGCGTCGATGAGCGCCGTCGGATCGCCGAGGACCTCCGCGCCGATCTGCCGGAACTCGCGGTAGCGCCCCTTCTGCGGCCGCTCGTAGCGGAACTGGGGGCCGAGGTAGTAGAGCTTCTGGACGCCGCCGGCCTGCGCGAGCCGGTGCTCGACGAAGGCCCGCGCCACCCCGGCGGTGTTCTCGGGGCGGAGCGTCACCGACCGCCCCCCGCGGTCCGTGAAGGTGTACATCTCCTTGTGGACGATGTCGGTCGACTCGCCGACGCTCCGGACGAAGAGCTCGGTCGCTTCGAAGACGGGCGTCCGGATCTCGTCGAACCCGTAGAGCGCGAAAACCTCCCTTGCGACGGCCTCCAACCGGTTCCAGACGCGCGTCTCGGGAGGGAGGAGGTCCCGCGTTCCCTTCTGGGACGTGATCACGCGCGCACGGCCGCGACCGGGTCGCGCAGGTATTCGGCCTTGTAGCCGAGGTAGTTCTTCCAGTACGTCTCGAGCCCCGCGATCTCTCCGGGCGTGAGCTCCCGCTTCTGCTTCGCCGGGTTTCCGGCCCAGAGCGTTCCGGGAGGAATGACCGTCCCGGCGAGGACGACGGCCCCGGCGGCGACGAGCGAGCTCGCGCCGACGTCGGCGTTGTCGAGGACCGTCGCGTGCATCCCGATCAGCGTCCCCCGCCGGATCGTGCAGGCGTGGACGATCGCGTTGTGGCCGAGCGTGACCTCCTCCTCGAGGACGAGGGGCCCGACCCCGTTCGTCACGTGGAGCGTGCAGTTGTCCTGGATGTTGCTCCGGGCCCCGACCCGGATCCAGCAGCAGTCGCCCCGGACCACGGCGGAGTACCAGACCGAGACGTCGTCCCCGAGGACGACGTCCCCGACGACCCACGCCGTCTCGGCGAGGAAGACGCGCTCGCCGAGAACCGGATCTCTTCCCTTTGTAACCCCGAATCGGCATCGAAGAATCTCCGCCCGGAAGATATCAGACAGAGGGGATGATTCCCGGGCGGCGAATCCCTCGGGGTAGGGTGTAAGCGATTGATTCTCATTGACAAACTCGCCTTCCCGCGACAATCTTCCGCACGCTGTTGAGCCCAAGGCAGCTTCCCCAAAAGGAGTCCCTGATGCGCGGTTCCCTCCTCAGACCGTTTGTGCTGCCCCGTCCGTCGGCATGCTTCTCGTCTCCGCGCCCCTCCGGGCGCAGGTGGCGGGACAGAACGTCAACATGGTCTCGGGCACGCAGTGGCCGGGAGGCGACCCGTTCCTCCAGCGGCAGAACGAGCCGTCGCTGGCCGTCTCCTCGAGGAACCTGCTCCACCTCGTCGCCGGAGCGAACGACTACCGGACCGTGGACCTCCCCACCGAGCCCGGGAGCATCCCGGGCACGCTTTCGGGGGACGCCTGGCTCGGCGTCTTCAAGTCCTTCAACGGCGGACAAAGCTGGCAAAGCACTCTCCTCCCGGGCTATCCCCAGGATCAGTCCGCTATCGGCATGGCCTCGCCCCTGAAGGCTTACGGTGCGGCGGCCGACCCGACTGTCCGGGCGGGCGCCAACGGACTCGTCTACTACAGCGGCATGGCCTTCAACCGGGGCACGAACATCGGCGCGGTCTTCCTCTCCCGGTACTTCGACCTGAACAACAAGGAAAACGGCGACGCCACCGACCCTCGCAGAGCAGGATCCGATCGCGTACGTCGACACGAAGCTCATCGACACCGGAACCTCGGGCCAGTTCCTCGACAAGCCCTGGATCGCCGTCGACGTCCCCCGGAGCGGCTCGGGCGCGACGACCTGCACCTTCACGCCCGCAGGCGGCACGGCGCAGTCCTTCGTCGGTGGGAACGTCTACATGACCTGGAGCCGGTTCACGGGCAGCCAGTCGACCAAGATCATGTTCTCGCACTCCGTCGACTGCGGGAAGACCTGGTCGAACCCGATCAAGATCTCCGAGTCGAACTCGATCAACCAGGGGACGAATATCGCCGTCGACCCGAAGAACGGCGCCGTCTTCGTCGCCTGGCGGCGCTTCGCCGCGAGTAGCCAGACCGACGCCATCCTCGTCGCCAAGTCGACGGACTTCGGCCAGACCTTCCCGTCCAAGAACACGGTTCAGGTCGCCGACCATCAGCCCGCTCGACCAGGCCACCGACGGGGACACGGTTCAGGACCAACGCCCTCCCGAGCATCGCGGCCTCGGTCGACAGCAGCAACGTCAGCCGCCTCCACATCGCGTGGGCGCAGCGAAACACGAACTCGGACGCCCAGATCGTCGTGGCGACCTCGGCGGACGGTGGCAAGTCCTGGTCGCCGCCCGCTGTCGTCGATGCGGGTGCGATCGTGGATGACACGCCGCGCCCCTTCACCCGCGGCCACCAGTTCATGCCGCAGTTGACGTTCTCGCAGGGCCGACTGATGGTCCTTTACTACGACCAGCGGCTCGACCACACGCTCGGGCTTTTTTCCCCCAACCAGCCCTTCCTTCCCGATGCGAGCGGCAGGTTCTACAAGGTCTTCCGCAGCCCGAGATCGGAGCCCGCCGGCGCCGCGCCCGTCTTCGGCCTGACGATCGACGACCTCGGCCTCCAGGCTCGCCGGCACACGATCGACCTCCGCGTGGCGGAGGCGATCCCGGGCCCGACGCTCAGCTTCAACTCATCCAGCGTCTCGCAGTACAAGATCGGTCTTCGCGAGGACCTGAACGACGAGACAGGGAACCCGATCCCCCTCCCGATCACGTCCCTCAACCAGCTTCAGCTGAATGCTCCGAACCTCCCCCTTTTCGCGCAGGGGACCGTGCCGTTCCTCGGCGACTACATCGACATCGCCGGACCGACGATCGTGCCGAATGGCACCGGGGGCTGGAAGTTCAACACCGGTTCGACGTCGGCGCCGGTTTTCTACGCCACCTGGACAGACAACCGCGATGTCGTCCCTCCGGCGGACGGCAACTGGGCGAACTACACGCCGGTAGGGGGTGGTGGGACCAGCATCCTCGACCCGACGAAGTCGTCACCGCCTTGCTCCACGGGCCAGGAGGGGATGCGGAACCAGAACATCTACTCGAGCCGGATCACCGACGGGCTGCTCGTCGGGTCGCCCCAGAACGTCAAGCCGCTCTTCGCGGCGCCGAAGACCCGGGCCTTCATCGTCACCCTCCAGAACCTCACCGCGCAGGACCGGACGTTCAACTTGACGCTGGCCCCGGGCTCGGGCGTCAGCTTTGCGTCGTTCGAGCAGAAGGCGACGGCGACGACGCTGCTCACCGTGACGGTCGCCGCCGGCTCCGGCGCCGCGCGGCCCGTCTTCGCGAGCGGGGCCCCGGCCGGAAGCGTCACCGTCAACGTCGCCGAATCGGGGCCCGGCTCGATCGGCCTCTCGGGCTCCGTCACCCTGAATCCCGAAGGAACCGTGTCGTCCCTCGTCCAGCCGGACGGGACGACCGTCGACATCGGCAACGTCGAGGTCTACACGCCCACGCTCTCCTACTGGAACCCGGCGAACCCGAATCCCTACCTGAACGTCGCCGACCCCAATATCTCGAATCCCAACATTTCCAACCCCAACATCTCGAATGTCGATCCGGCCATCTTCAACGTCGCCAACCCCAACATCTCGAACCCCAACATCTCGAACCCCAACATCTCAAATCCCAACATCTCGAATCGGAACGTCGCGAATCCGGATCCGGCGGTTCTGGGCGTCGCGAACCCCAACATCTCGAACACGATCGTCGCCAACCCCAACATCTCGAACCCCAACATCTCGAACCCCAACATCTCGAATACGACGATCAGCGACACGACGTACGCGATGACGAACTCCGGGAACACGACGCATTCGTACCGTGTGGCGCTCTACGGCAACAACCCGGGCGGGGCCCCGCTCCAGCTCATCGTCACCAAGAACTACGCCGCGCCGACAAGCGTCGGCTGTGCGCTCCAGACCGTTCCGCAGAGCACGGTCCTGGCGAACGTCAACAACGCGCTGTTCGCGCCCACGCTGGACGCCGCGACCGACCCCAACATCCCGGACGCCCAGACGACGAACGCAACCGTCGCCCTCGCCCCCGGCGAGACGGCTTTCGTCACGCTGCGAGGTGCTCTGACGCCGGAACAGATGGCTCAGCTCACCCGCGGCCTTACGCCCGTCGTCACGGCACACGGGAAGAGCGGAGCGGCGAACGAATTCGCCGCGCTCCTGTTCATCCAGACGACTTCGGGGGCGCTCCCTGCGGCTGTCGTCGGCGTCCCGTACAACGGAAGCGGATACCAGTTCCAGTCCGCAGGCGGTAACGGCACGATCACCTGGACGGCCGCGGGAAGCGTCCCGACAGGCCTGACGCTCTCGCCTTCGGGACTTCTCGCCGGAACGCCCTCGGGGGCCGGCACCTTCACGTTCTCGGTGACGGCGAGCGACGGCAGCGCGACACCCCAGACCTCCACCCAGTCCATCTCGATGACGGTCGCGGCGCGGGCGACCTCGACCACGGTCACGCTGGCGAAGAACCCGATCGTCGTCGGCGAGGCGGCGTCGGCCACGGTCACGGTGACCGACACGCAGGCGGGCGGCACGGCCTCCAGCCCGGCGGGCGGCGTCACCCTGACCGGGGATCCGAGCCTCTCCCCGACGACCTGCCCTCTGACTTCTTCGGTGCCGGGCGTCTCGACCTGCGTCTTCACGGTCACGCCGGCGACACCCGGACCGCGCACGATCCTCGCGAGCTACCCGGGAACGACGACCCACCAGGCGAGCAGCGGTAACGCCGGACTCGCCGTCAACCCGGCCGCCACGACTGTCACCCTCTCGTCGAGCTTGAACCCGTCGGGCCTCGGACAGGCCGTCACTTTCACCGCAAGGGTCACGGTGACGGCGCCCGGCGCCGGCATGCCCTCGGGAACGGTGACGTTCCGGGACGGCGCGGCGACGCTCGGCTCCGGCCTCCTCGATGCCTCCGGAACGGCCACGTTCTCCACCGCGGCGCTCGCCGCCGGCTCGCACCCCGTCACGGCAACGTATCCGGGCGAACCGGGGTATGGCGCGAGCGCGTCGGGGATCGTCACGCAGGTCGTGCTGAGTCCCCCGTCCTACACCTTCACCGGCTTCGGATCCCCACTCGCGACCGCCGGCACGGTCTCGAGCCCGAGCTATTCCGGAGTCCAGAACCTGGGATCGGCGACCCCGATCAAGTTCCAGCTTCGCGACTCCCTCGGAGCGAACGTCACCGACCTGGGGGCCGTTCTCTCCATCGTTGCGGTGCCGAACGCGACGTGCAGCGGAGCGGCGAGCGGAACGCCGATCCTCCTCTACTCCCCGACCGTCGGAGCCACAGGAGGAAGCACCTTCCGGTCGAGCAGCTCCGGCTACACGTTCAACTGGGACACGTCGGTCGTCGTCCCGAACGGTCCGGGCTGCTACACGCTCGTCGTCCAGCTGAACGACGGGAGCGCTGCGAGGGCCACGACCATCCGGCTTCAATAATGCGGGCGCGGCGGCGGGAGGGACTTCCCTTCTGCCGCCCCGTCTCAGCCGCCGCCGAGCCGCTTCTTCGCTTCGATGGCGCGTGGGTCGCCTGTCCCCGTCACGAGCCCGAGATACGTCTTGAAGGCTTCGACGGCGCCCGGGCTCTTGAGACCCTCGAGCGCCCGTCCCCTGTCGTAGAGGAGCGGCGGATAGAGGCGGTACGTCGGCACTTCGTCAAGGAAGAGCGCCGTCGCCTCGCCCTTCCGCTTCAGACAGACGTCCAGCTCCGTGTCGGACTGCGCGAAGCTCCCGGCCTCGAGGTAGGTCCGCGCGAGCTCCCGGTGGACGAGCCACGAGTCGGCAAGCTTCTGGGCCTCTTTCAGCTGGGCCAGCGATTCGGCGTACCTTTTCGCGCGCCTGTCGACGACGGCGCGAATCACCTTGCCGTACATCTGCGGGTCGGTTTCGAGCCGCTTCGCCAGATCCTCGGCGATCGCCAGCGCCTTCTTCGCCTCACCCGCCTCGGCGAAGACGAGGGCCGCGGCGACGGCGACGAAGTCGTCCCGGCTCGCCGCCCGCGCCTTGTCGGCGGCGACGACAGCGGGCGCCGGCCGGCCGGCGACGAGGTGAGCCTCCGCCAGCGCCACGAGCTTCCGGCCCGCGGCGTCCCCGTCTTTCCCCGCCAGGTCGGCCTTCGCTCCCGCCTCCAGAATCCCCTGCGCGTCAGCGACGCGCCCCTGATAGAGCGCCAGGTCAGCGCGCCCCGTGGCGGCCATCGCCGCTCCGGCAGGCCCGAGCGCGGCGAGCCGGCCCCACGTCGCTGCGGCATCGTCGGGCCGCCCGGCCCCGAGCTCGGCGATCGCGAGACCGACGAAGCCGTTCACGAACTTCGGGTTCAGCTCCAGGACTTCCTTCTGCTCGCGGATCGCCGATTCGAAATCGCCGGCGTACATGTAGAAAAGCCCGAGGTTGTTTCTCTGCGGCACGTTCTTCGGGAAGATCTCGACCGCCCGCCGCGCCTCGCGTAGGGCGTCGTGCCATGTCGCGCTTGACGAAGTAGGCGAAGGCGAGGTTCGCGATGCCCGCCGTATCGGCCGGATACTGCTTGACGAGCGCCGTGAACTCCTGGATCGCGCTGTCCGGCTGGCGGAGAAGGAGGTAGTAGCCGCCCCGCGTCCGGTACTTCTCGCGGTCGCTCATCCGGTCGATCCGCGCGAGCGCGACCTTGTAGTACTTCTCCGACTCCTGCGCGGCGCCCCCGGTTGCTCTCGATCGCCGCTAGCCCCGCGTAGGCCCGTCCCATGTTCGGGTCGAGCTCCGCGGCGCCGGCATACCCGCGGACCGCCTCGTCCCACTTTCCCGACCACTGGAGGTCCTGGGCGACGGAGTACTCGTGAGCGGCCTCGAGCGAGCCGGCGTGAAGGTCTCGGCGGCCGCGAGGCGCGCGGACTCCGGCGTCGTGTCGCCAAGGGCGCCGCGAACCTTCGACGCGAGCTTCGACGACCGCGCGCCAGCACGGCGTTCTTGCCGTCGGCGTCCGCCTCGTCCGGAGACGATCGTCCGGCCGGTCTGCGTGTCCACCGCCTTCACCGAGACGACATAGCCGGCCCCCTTCTTGCTCGACGGCCCCCGACGTCACGACGCCGATCCCCTCCCGGACGGCGACGAGCCGCGCCACCGGCTCCGGAAGGCCCGTCGTGCCGGGCTGGAGCTGGGCCGCCACCTTCCGGGCGGCGTCGCGCCGGAAGGACGTGATGAACGCGGCGTCCTCGAGCGCGATCCCGAACGCGGTCTCGAGCGTGCCGTCGAAGACCGGGTCGCCGGTCTTGTTCTCGAAGTCGGCGATCAGCACCGGCCGTGCCGGCTCGGCCGCCTCGGCGCCGGGCGCCGTTTCGAGAGCCAGACGCCGCCCCCGACCGCGAGGGCGGCGACGAGAGCGGCGGCCGCCGCCACGAGCATCCACCGCCGCCGCATCAGCTCGAACCTGACGTTCGTCGTGAAGGTCGAGGCGTCCAGGTCGGCCAGGATCTCCTCGACCGACTGGTAGCGCGCCGCGGCCTCCACCGCGAGGCACCGCTCGACGATCTTCCGGAGGTAGGCCGGGACCGCGGGGTTCAGCTCTCCGAGCGGCCTCGGCGGCGTCGAGAGCCGCCGCATCATCACCTCGTAGACCGAGCCTCCGGCGAACGGCGTCTTGCCCGACGCCATCTCGTAGAGGATCACGCCGAGCGAGTAGATGTCCGACCTCTTGTCGACCGCCTGCCCTCGCACCTGCTCCGGCGACATGTAGGCGGGCGTCCCCATCAGCGCGCCCAGCTCGGTCATCGCGCTCGCTCCGAGATTCTTCGCGAGGCCGAAGTCGGTGATGAGGACGTTGTCGTTCCCCTCGACCATGATGTTCTGCGGCTTCAGGTCGCGGTGGACGACCCCCTGCTCGTGCGCCGCCTCGAGGCCCTGGCAGATCTGCCGGAAGAGGGAGATCAGGCGCGGGACGGGGAGGGGCCCGAGCTCCTTGATGATGTCTCGAGAGGTCCTCCCCCTCGACGAACTGCATCGTCAGGAAGCGGGTGCCGTCCGCCTCGCCGAGGTCGTAGACGCGGAGGACGTTCCGGTGCGTCACCCGGCTCGAGAGCTGGATCTCCCGCTTGAAACGCTCGATGACGTCGGCGTCCGCGGCGATCTCCGGGCCGGATCAGCTTCAGGGCGACGTCGCGGTTCAGCTCCTCGTCCCAGACCCGGTAGACGGCCCCCATGCCGCCCGCGCCCGAGGAGCTGGACGACGCGATATCGCAGGCCGATCTCGGTTCCCTCGGGCAGAATCGCCGCCGCGAGCGAGTCGCCGGCCCCGGCGGACCGCTGGCCCGTCCCGGAGCTGCGGCGGCTCGTGCCGGACCTCGACGCCGGGCTCTTTCGGCTCGCGGCCGACGGAGAAGCTCGGCGGCGCCGATCCGGCCGCCGCTGACCGGGGTCGGGGCCAGAGTCCCCGAGACGCTCAGGTTGCCGGCCGGCCTATCGAGCGTGACGTCTTCCGCCCGGTCCCGACCGCACGATCGCACAGACAGACACCCCGTCCGATCATCGGCGCGGCGCAGTGTGGACAGGGTTCGCGATTCGGCGATGCTGAAGCCTCTTCGCGGCATTGTAACGAAGGCGCGAGCCGGCCGTCAGCGCGACGCCGAGAGGAGCTGTTTCGCCTGCGCGCGGGCGGCCGAACCCACCGACGCGCCCGCCAGCATCGAGGCGATCGCCTCCACCCGCCCCTTCTCGTCCAGCTCCTCGACGCGGGTCCGGGTCCGCCCCCCCGACGTCTCCTTCGAGACGGAGAGGTGCCGTTCCCCTGCGGCGGCGACCTGCGGAAGGTGCGTCACGACGAGGACCTGATCGCGCCGCGAGAGCGACCGGAGCTTCCGGCCGACCGCTTCCGCCGTCGCTCCCGAGACGCCGGCGTCCACCTCGTCGAAGACGAAGGTCCGGGCGGGGCCCCGCCGGCGGCCCCCGTCCGACCGGATCTCCTCCTCGGCGAGCGCGGCCGCGAGCGCCAGCTGGACGCGCGCGAGCTCGCCTCCCGACGCGATCTTCGGGAGCGGCCGGGCCGGCTCGCCCGGGTTCGGCGAGAAGGAGAACGTCACCGTGTCGATGCCCCTACGACGCGCAGGCCACGGATCTCGCCTCCCGCCGAAAAGGGGCTGTCCGGATCGGGCTCGACGCGCGATCGCGACGTCGAACGACGCCTTCGGGAAGGCGAGGTCCAGGAGGTGGCTCCGGACCGCCTTCGCGAGCCGCGGCGCGGCGGCGGCGCGCCCTGCCGACAGCTCGAGCGCCGCCTTGCGGTACTCCTCGAACGCCTTCCGCGCAGCCTCGTCCGCCTTCTTCAGCGAGCCTTCCAGGTCCGGCCAGCTCGTCGCGCTCCCTGCCGGATCCGGTCGCGGTGGGCGATCACTTCCGCGAGCGTCGCCCCGTACTTCCGCTTCAGCTTCGCGAGGGCGTCGAGCCGCTCGGCGACGACGCGCGAGCCGCCCGGGTCGGCCTCCAGCCGGTCCGAGCGCCCGCGACGCCTCGGCGGCGAGGTCCGACAGGCGCTCGATCGCCTCGGACGTCTCCGCGACGCGGGGCGCGAAGGCGGGGTCGATCTCCGAGAGCGCCTGGAAGGCCCGGCGGGCCGAGGCCGCCCCCCCGAGCGCGCCGCCGTCCTCGGACTCGAGCGCCGCCACCGCCTCGGAAAGGAGCCGGCCGACCTTCTCGACGTTCGCGAGCCGCGCCTTCTCCGAAGAGAGCGCCTCGTCCTCGCCTTCCACCGGCTTGACGGCGTCGATCTCCTTCAGCTGGAAATCGAGGAGCTCGAGCTTCCGGCTCCGGTCCGCCGCGGCCTCCTTCAGCCGTCGCCCGATCGGCCTCCCGCGCCGCGCCAGACCCTGAAGAGCTCCGCCGTCCGGGCGCCGGCGGCCGCGAGGCCCGCGAATCGGTCGACGAGCTCCCGCGGCGCCGCCGGATCGAGAAGCTCCCGGGCCTCGGCCTGCCCGTACAGGACGAGGAGGCGCGGGGCCAGCTCGCCCAGCGTCTTCAGGACGGCCGGCGAGCCGTTCAGGAAGAGGCGCCCCTTCCCCTGCGAGCCGATCTCCCGCCGGATCGCGACCTCGGCCGTCTTCGCTCCGGGGTCGACGAGGCCGGCCTCGGACGAGCGCCTCGCGGATGCCGGGGTCGTCCGAGTCGAAGGCGCCCTCCACGACGAGCTTCTCGGCCCCGGCCCGGACCATCGAGGGTCGCCGCGCTCGCCCGAGAGGAGGGAGAGAGCGTCGACGACGAGCGACTTCCCGGCGCCGGTCTCCCCGGTCAGGACGGTCAGCCCCTCCCCGAACGAGACCTCGACGTCCTCGAGCACGGCGAGGTCGCGGACGCGGAGGGAGGTCAGCACGCGTCTAGCGGCGCCCGGCCTTCTTGCGCCGCCCGCCGCCCTCGCGCCGGTCCTTCAGCCACCGCAGCGTCAGGGCGACGCCGAACGACGTCGCCCCGGGCGCGTACCCGGCGTGCTCGTGTCTCGTAGTTCGCCGTCGGCGCGATGTCGAGGTGCGCCCAGGGCGTCTTCTCGTCGACGAACTCCTTCAGGAACATCGCGCCGTTGATCGAGCCCCCCCACCGCCCGCCCGTGTTCTTGAAGTCGGCCCAGTCGGACTTGATGTTCTCCTTGTAGTCCTCCCAGAGCGGCAGCCGCCAGAGCCGCTCGTCGGTCCGCTCGCCGGCCCGCACCAGGCTCGCGCGAGAGGTCGTCGCGCTCCGTGAAGACGATCGGCGGCCTCGAGCCCGAGCGCCACGAGCGCCGCGCCCGTCAGCGTCGCGTAGTCGAGGATGACGGCGGGCTTCCACTCCTTCGCGTAGTCGAGGGCGTCCGCGAGGATGACGCGCCCCTCGGCGTCGGTGTTGTCGATCTCGGCGGTCTTGCCGTTCCGGAAGCGGACGATGTCGCCCGGCTTGTAGGCCGTGCCCGAGGGCAGGTTCTCGGTCAGCGGCGTCAGGGCGACGAGGTTGACCGGCAGCTTCAGATCCGCGGCCGCGAGAACCACGCCGACCGCGGTCGCGGCGCCCATCATGTCCCACTTCATCTCGCCCATCTTCTCGGACGGCTTGATCGAGATGCCGCCGGAGTCGAAGGTGACCCCCTTGCCGACGAGCGCCACGAACGGGTCGTCCTTCTTCCCGCCGCGATG
Organism: uncultured Acidobacteriota bacterium; assembly: GCA_963821435.1. Taxonomy (GTDB): domain Bacteria; phylum Acidobacteriota; class Thermoanaerobaculia; order UBA5066; family UBA5066; genus DAOMFB01. The sequence continues at coordinate 9,788 of CAWGDR010000010.1, read as the reverse complement.
CTCGAGAGCCACGAACCGGGGCTCCTCCGCCGAGCCGCGGTTGACGGCGAGGAGGCCCCCCATCCGCTCCTTCTCGATCGCCTTCTTGTCGAGGACCTTGACCGTCAGCCCCCGGGCCTTTCCTTCCTGCTCGATCCGGGAGGCGAAGACCCGCGGCGTCATGTCGTTCGAGGGCGTGTTGCCCGAGCTCGCGGACGAGAAGGTCGACGGCCGCGACCGCCTCGGCCGCCGCGGTCTCCCGGGCGGCGACGCGGGCGTCCACGCCCTTCCAGGGCCCGCGGTCGGGACGGAACCAGCCCGCCTTCAGGGACGGCTCGTCCTTCTCGCTCGACTTGTAGGTCCTGAAGGCGTAGTCGGCGAGGGCCAGGTTCCGGAGGAGGAAGTCGCGGCTCTCCTCCGGGCTCATCCGCGAGAGCCGGAACGGGAAGTCGACCTCCAACGGAGGTCTCGCCGTTCTTTCCGACGGTCTTCGCGAGCGAGCGGAGGATCCCGCGGGCCTTTCGGGGGGAGATCTCGGCCTTCTTCCCGCCGCCGACGACGTAGAGGCGCTTCGCGGGCCCTCCGGCCATCGGGAAGGTGCAGAGTGTCCCTTCCGCGCCGATCCTCGCGGGACACGCGCCCGGCGGCGGCGTCCTTGACCTCCTTCGGCAGGGTCGAGAAGTCGGGAACACCCGCGTCGCCCTCCAGGGCGAAGACGACGAGCGCGTCGGGGACCGGACGGTTCCGGAGCGAGACGGTCTGAAGTTTCAAGGGGCTCTCCTCGAGGTGACGTTGCAGGCCGCCGAAGTCTAGCGCGGCGGCATAGACTCCGCTCATGCAGAGCCCGTACTCAAACCTCGCTGCCGGGGCTGCCAGCTTCCCCGCCGCGGAAAGGTCCGCGACGTCTACGACCTGGGAAAGGAGCTGCTCGTCGTCGCCTCCGACCGGATCTCCGCCTTCGACGTTGTCCTCTCCCCGGGAATCCCCGACAAGGGGATCCTCCTGACGCGCCTCTCGACGTTCTGGTTCCGGAAGTTCGGCGCCCTCGTCGCGAACCATCTCCTCGAGACCGACAGCGCGACGCTTCCCGGCGGCCCTCGCGCCGCATCGCGAGCTCCTCCGGGGTCGGGCCGTCCTCGTGAAGAAGTGCCGCGTCGTCCCGTTCGAATGCGTCGCGCGCGGCTACCTTGCCGGCTCGGGCTGGAAGGACTACCGGAAGAGCGGCGAGGTCTGCGGCCACCGCCTCCCGGCGGGTCTCCGCGAGGCCGACCGGCTTCCCGGCAGCCGATCTTCACGCCGGCCACGAAGGCCGAGTCGGGCCACGACGAGAACGTCACCTTCGACGTCATGGCCGGCGGCCGTCGGCGCCGGCCTCGCCGCGACCCTCCGCGACCTGACGCTCCGGATCTACGGCGAGGCCGCGGACTACGCGGCGTCGCGCGGGATCCTTCTCGCCGACACGAAATTCGAGTTCGGCCTCGACGACGGCGGTGGGATCGTCTGGATCGACGAGGCGCTGACGCCCGACTCCTCCCGCTTCTGGCCGAAGGAGAGCTGGGCGCCGGGCGGCTCCCCCCCGTCGTACGACAAGCAGTACCTCCGGGACTGGCTGGAGTCGACGGCCTGGAACAAAACGCCCCCCGCCCCCGTTCTCCCGCTCCGACGTCGTCGCGGGCACGCGGGCCCGCTACGTCGAAGCGTTCGAGACCCTCACGGGCGAGCGCTTCGTGTGACGCCCCTGACGCCTCGGCGGACCTCCGTCTCCGACGCGGTCGACGTCTTCACGCTCGGGGGCGACTCGGCCCTGACGAGCTTCGGGGCGAACGCCACGGTCATCTACGGGGACGGCGCGGTCCTCCTCGTCGACCCGTTCATCGCGCCGGCCCACGCCCGCCTCCTCGAGGCGGCGGTCCGCGAGAGGACCAAGGCGCCGATCCGGTTCGTCGTCCTGACGCACCATCACACCGACCACGCCCTCGGCGCGGCGTATTTCGCGCGACAGGGGGCGGTCGTCGTCGCCCACCGCCTCTGCGCGGAACGGATGGCCTCGGATCACCCCGGCCTGATCGCCGAGCGCCGCGCGAAACCCGAGCTCGCGGGCCTCTTCTCCGACGCGGCCCACGTCCCGCCCACCGCGGTGTTCGACGAGCGGCTGGACTTCGACGTCGAGGGGATCCCCGTCCGCGTCCGTCACGCCGGTCACGCCCACACGCGAGGCGACGCCGTCCTCCTCATCGGCGACGACGTCGTCGTGACGGGAGACGTCGTCTCGAACGGCTACCACGTGAACTACGAGGACGCGTCGCTCCCCGGCGCCGAGGCGGCCGCCCGGGACCTCCTCGCCGGTCCCGGCAGGACCTTCGTGCCGGGCCACGGCGCGCCCGGGCGGGCGCGAGATCGTCGAGCGGCAGATCGAATACCATCGGGCCGTCCGGGAGGCTGGCGGGCCGGGCGGGGGCTCAGCGGAGGCCCTCCGGAAGCGGCATCCCGGGCTACGGGCTCGGTTTCGTGGTCGAGGAAACTGTCGCGCGCCTCCGCGCGGCCGGCTGATCCGCGCGCCCTACTGGGCGACCGGCTCGTCGGCGAAATCCTCGGTCGAGAAGGTCTCCTCGGGCCCGAGCTTCGCCATCTCCCCCTTCACGAGCTCCTGGTGGTGGATCTCCTCCAGCCGGAGCTCCTCGAAGAGAGTCTTCACCTCGCCCGCCGGCATCACCTTCAGCGCCTCGACGAAGAAGTCGTAGGCCTTCACCTCGGCGGCGTACGCCACCTCGAGGGCCTCCTTCTTCGTCATGAAGGCGCGGACCGTCTCGTAGGCGGGCGCCTCGACGTCCCAGAGCATCGACCGGTCGACGCGAGCGCGGGAGGGACGGGAAGAGCCGCTTGCGGCGCTCGGCCAGCTCCTCGCCGTGCTTCGCCTCGTTCTTCGCCATGAAGTGGAAGAAGGCGGCCGCCTCGCGCCGTGTGCTGCGTCTCCATCTGAGAAGCCAGCTCCTCGTACCGCTCCTTCGCCTCTTCCTCGATCAGGGAGGCGAAGTCGAGGGCGTCTCTCAGGTCGAGGTTCGTCAGGTCGAGCGTCTTCATCATGAGTCTCCTCCGCGCCGCGAACCGCGGCGGTCAAGGGGTTTCCGAAAGACCTTCCCACGCCCATTCTCCTCCCGGGAATGATGCATTCGGATCAGCGTCCCGGAGGGCGGGCTCCGGGGGCCGCGAGCTCAGCTTCTCGCCAGCAGCTCCTCGACGCTCTTCACCGGCGTCACGGCGAGGTCGGGAAAGGCCGCGGCCTCGGAGGCGTTTCCCGCGGGCAGGATCGCGCCCTTGAACCCCAGGGAGACGGCCTCCTTCAGGCGCAGCGCCACGTCGGAGACGGCGCGGACCTCGCCGAGGAGGCCCAGCTCGCCGAAGACGACCGTGCCGGCCGGGAGAGCCCGGCCGCGGGCGCTCCCCGCGACGGCCGCGGACGACGGCGAGGTCGGCCGCCGGCTCGGCGCTCTCGGCCCCGCCGGCGACGTTCAGGAAGACGTCCTGCGCCCCGAGCGCCAGCCCGCCGTGCCGCTCGAGGACGGCGAGGAGGAGCGCCAGCCGCGTGCCGTCGAACCCGATCGCCGTCCGCCGCGGCGTCCCATACTCGACCTCGACCGTCAGGGCCTGGACCTCGAGGAGGAGCGGACGAGTCCCTTCCACGCCGGCGAGGACGACCGAGCCCGGCCGGGCCCCCGCGCCCGAGCCGAGGTAGAGGGAGGAGGGGTTCGCCACCTCGACGAGCCCCGCCCCCGTCATCTCGAAGACCCCCAGCTCGTGCACCGGGCCGAAGCGATTCTTCAGCGCGCGGACGACGCGGTGCGCGTGGAAGCGCTCCCCCTCGAACGAGAGGACCGCGTCGACGAGGTGCTCGAGCGTCTTCGGGCCCGCGAGGGTCCCGTCCTTCGTGACGTGGCCGATCAGGAAGACGGGCGTGCCCGAGGTCTTCGCGAACGCGAGGAGGCGGCCCGCCGACGAGCGAACCTGCGAGACCGATCCCGGCGCCCCCGGCGACTCCGGCGAGGCGACCGTCTGGATCGAGTCGACGACGACGGCGCCGAACTTCCCCGCCTCGGCCGCCTCCAGAATCGTGGCGACGTCGGTCTCGGCGAGGAGGAAGACCCCAGAGGCCGGCGACGAGGAGACCCCGAGCCGGTCGGCCCGCATCTTCACCTGCCGCGGCGACTCCTCCGCCGTGACGTAGAGGACGGGGCCGACCCGCGCGGCGAGCCGCGCGGCGACCTGCAGCAGGAGGGTCGACTTGCCGATCCCCGGCTCCCCGCCGAGGAGGACGACCGAGCCCGGCACGAGGCCGCCGCCGAGGACGCGGTCGAAGTCGGCGACGCCCGTCGGGATCCGCGGGGCCTCCTTCGCGTCGACGCCCGAGAGCGGGACCGCCTGCGCGGCTTTCCCGGCGCCGCGCGGCGCCGCCGGCGTTCCTCCTTCGACCCGCTCCTCGACGAGCGTGTTCCAGCCGCCGCACTCCGGGCAGCGCCCGAGCCAGCGGGGCGTCTGCGCCGAGCAGGCCGTGCAGGCAAAGACCGTCTGCGGCTTCCGGGCCACTACTTGAAAAGCGTAACCGTTCCCAGCAGCGATTTCACGCGCTCGTCGGTCCAGGAGAAGCCGGCGCCGATGACGATCGACCGGACCGGGGCGTTCAGGATCTCCGTCACGCCCGCCGTCAGGAAGAAGTTCTTCACCGGGACCCAGCGGCCGTAGATCTTGAGCTGCGGGTAGTAGCCGGTCCGGTTGAAGTCCCACATCTCGCCGGTGAACTTCAGTTTGTCGTCCAAGAAGATCTGGTCGAGGCCGACGCCGCCCCGCGACTCGATGAGGCCCGCGCGGAGGATGGTGTTCTTCTCGCGCCACCCCATCTGCGCCGAGAAGACGAGCTTGTCCTGGAACGTCAGCGTGTTGTACTGCGTCGACGTCGTCGACCCGTCCGGGTTGGTCACGGTGACGATCGACGTTTCGTCGATCCGCTTTCCCTGCGAGGTGGCGCCCACCTCGAACCGGTAGAAGCGGTTGTCGTGCGGCATGACGTCGAGCGTGAAGTAGCCGTTCCCGCCGCCCGAGCGCGTCAGGTACTCCCCCCGGAACCCGAACTGGAGCTCGACCTTCCTGACCTGCGTCAACGCCTTGTTGAACTCGTCGACCCCCTCCTTCACCGACTTCATCGTGTCGTTCAGGTTGGTGATCGTCTCCTCGTCGTTCAGGAGCTTCCCGACCGTCCCCTTCCCCTCGTCCATCTTCTTCGTGATGGAGTTCAGGTTGTCGACCGTCGTCTTCAGCTTGTCCGTGATCGAGTCGATGTTCGCGAGCGAGCCCTTCACGGTGGAGCGGTTCTCGTCGAGGATCCGGTCGATCCGGTTCAGCGTCTCGTTGATGGCGGCCGAGAAGGTCTTCAGGTTCGCCAGCGTGACGTCCACGTTGTGCCGGTTCGCGTCCACCGCGTTCGCGAGCGAGTCGGCGAGCCGGCCGAGGTTCTCGACGATCCGGTTGATCTTCTCCTCGCCCTTCGACCCGCCGAGCGAGGCCGAGAGCGCGGAGGTCAGCTCCTTCACGTCCTTCCCGATGTCGGACGCCATCTTCGTCAGGTCGTCCATGCCCGAGGATGTGCGCCCCTCGATCCGCGCTCCCGACCCGAGGCGCGCCCCGCCCGGCGGGCCGGGGAAGAGGTCGACCCACTTGTCGCCGAGGAAGCCCGACCCCCGGATCTGGCCGGTGGCGCCGGAGCGGAGCTCGATGCCGGGGTCGAGCGCGATCCGGACGACGGCCGTCCCGTCCGGGAGGAGCCGGATGCCGTCCACCTTTCCGACCCTCACGCCGGCGATTCGCGCCGCCGACTTGTCGTCGAGGCCGGAGACGTCGTCGAAGTGGACCTCGATCGTCTGGGTCCGGGCCTTCTTCCCGATCGCGATGTCCTCGATCCGGAGGATCAGGCCGGCGAGAAGAAGCAGCACGACGAAGAAGAACGCGCCGATCTTCGCGGTCGTGCTCATCGGACCGCCCCTATTGTCGCCGAAGCGCGGGAACGCCGCCGCGCGGGTGGCGGGCCGGCCGGGCCGGGGCTCCGGCCCGTCTTCCGGCTCGAGGGTGCTGTCTCCCCGGACGAAGGCGGCCGCCGCTGCGGCTCGTCCGTCTTTTCGAACTCCTCCGGGGGCAGCGCGACGCGCGATCTTCCCGCCGTAAAGAAGCGCCACGCGGTCGGCGATGGCGAAGGCGACCTTCAGGTCGTGCGTGATCGTCACCGTCGTCGGATTCAGCCGGCTCCCGAGCTCCTCGATCACCCGCATGATGACGTCGGTCGTGATCGGGTCGAGCCCGGTCGTCGGCTCGTCGAAGAGGAGAATCTCGGGCGCGAGGGCGATCGCCCGCGCGAAGCCGACGCGGCGCCGCATGCCGCCCGAAAGCTCCGACGGCCGCTTCTCCTCGATCCCCGGCAGCCGCACCAGCTCCAGGCACTCGGCCACGCGCTCGCGGATCTCCCGGCGGCTCTTCTCCGTGTGGCGCTGCGAGCGGGAAGGCGATGTTCTCCCTGACGCTCATCGAGTCGAAGAGCGCCCCTTCCTGGAACGACATTCCGAACTTCCGCCGGATCCGGTCCCGCCGCGCCCACCCGGCCTTCCAGAAATCCTCGCCCGCGATCTCGACGGTGCCGGCGTCGGGCCTGAGGAGGCCGATGACGTGCTTCAGGAGGACGCTCTTTCCCGGTCCCGGACTTCCCGAGGACGACGACCGACTCCCCGTCCGTCACCGTCAGGTCGAGGCGGTCGAGGACCACCTTCCCGTCGAACGCCTTCGTCAGGCCCGTCAGGCGGAATGGCCGGCTCGCCGCCCGGGTCGCTCAGAAGAGAACCTTCGTCAGGAAGAAATCGGCGACGAGGATGGCGAGCGAGCCGAGGACGACGGCCGCCGTCGTGGACCGGCCGACCCCCTCCGCGCCCCCCCGGGTGTCGAAGCCCGACTGGCAGCCGATGAGCGACAGGAGGCCGCCGAACGCCGCCGCCTTGATGAGGCCCGAGGTCAGGTCCTCCATGTCGAGGAACTGGAACGTGTTCTCCACGTAGACCACCGGGTTCGCGCCGAGGTACGCGACCGCGACGAGGTACCCCCCGAGGATCCCGGTCACGTCGGCGAGGACGACGAGCATCGGGACGACGAGGATGCCGGCGAGGACGCGCGGGACGAAGAGGTACTGGACGGGGTCGGTGGCGAGGGCGACGAGCGCGTCGATCTGCTCGGTGACGCGCATCGAGCCGAGCTCCGCCGCCATGGCGCTCCCGGCGCGGCCGGTCACCATGAGGCCGGTCAGGACAGGCCCCAGCTCGCGGAGCATCGAGAGGGCGACGACCGAGCCGATGTAGCCCTCGGCGTGGAACCGGGAGAATCCCTTGAACGTCTGGAGCGCGAGGACACCCCCGGTGAAGAGCGCCGTCAGGATGACGACCGGCACCGAGTCGGCGCCGACCCGGGCGACCTGAAGCGCGGTGGCACGGAACGCGAAGGGCGGGCGGACCGCGCCCGAAGCCGTCCGGGCGCCGAGAACGAAGAAACGCCCCAGCGCGTCGAAAACGCTGAGGACGCCCCGGCCAACCGCTTCGAGAAGTCTGATCACAGGAACTTCGAGTGGGTTTCCACCGGCACGCCGGCTCTCATGATGATACGCGGCACGCGGGGACCGACGCCGCAGAGGATCTCCCACGAAACGGTCCCAGCCGCCTCGGCCGCTTCCTCCACGCCGAGGCGCGCCCCGCCCTGCGTCCCGAAGAAGACGACCGGGTCGCCGCGGCGCGGCGGCTCGGGAAGGTCGGAGACGTCGACGGTCGTCAGGTCCATCGAGATCCGTCCCGCGATCGGGCAGCGCCGGCCGTGGAGGAGGACGCGCCCCTTTTCCGAGAGCGACCGCGGGACCCCGTCGGCGTAACCGGCGGGGACGACGGCGATGGTCGTTTCCCGCCGGCAGACGAACGTCCCGCCGTACCCCACCCGCGTTCCCGCCGGGACGCGCTTCACCTGGTCGACGACCGAGACGAACGACATGACGTCCGAGATCTCTTCTGCGAAAGGAACGACCCGGGACCCGGGCGAACAAGGCGAGGCCGGGCCGGACATGGGTCATCTCGAAGAGGCCGTTCTCTGAAGATGCGGTGGGGCCCGCGAGCGTCGCGGCGCTGTTGTCCGTGTGGATCATCGTCGGCGAATGCCCCGCCGCGCGGATTCCCGCGAGCATCCCGGCGAAGCTCTTCTGCTGCGCCGCGGTCTGCCCGGACGTCGGCTTCGTCGGCCGAGGCGAAATTCTGAAAGACGCCTTCGAGGAAAATCCTCCCTTCGGCCTGCCTCAGCATCTCCATCGAGTCGCTCAACTGTTGAGGCAGGATCCCCAGCCTCGTCATCCCGGTGTCCAGCTTCAGATGGACCGGAAGGGTCACGTCCATCGACTCGGCGAAGTCGATCAGCTCCTTGAGCTGCTCGGGCGAGTGCGCATTCGGGGTGAGGCCGTGGATGACGAGCGCGTCGAGCTGCTCCGGGCCGATCCACCCCATGACGAGAATCGGCGTCGCGATCGCCGCGCCGCGCAGTTCCATTCCCTCCTCGACCACCGCCACGGCCAGCATCGGGACGCCCTCCTCGACGAGCCGGCGGGCGACCGGCCGGGCCCCGTGGCCGTACGCGTCGGCCTTGACGACGGGGAGGACGCCGACGCCGGCGGGGAGCCGCCCGCCGCGAGCGCCCGGAGTTTCGCGCGAGCGCGTCGAGGTCGACGACGGCGTGCGTCGGGCGGAGGGACACGGCGTCAGTAGCCCGGGGCTTCCGAGATCTGGGCCAGGTCGGAGAAGCGCGTGTACTCGCCCGACCAGCCGAGCGTGAAGCGATCCGTCGGGCCGTTCCGCTGCTTGGCGATGATGACGTCGCAGACGTTCTTCTGCTCGGTGTCCTTGTCGTAGTACTCGGGGCGCGACAGGAAGACGACGACGTCGGCGTCCTGCTCGATGGCGCCCGACTCGCGGAGGTCCGAGAGGACCGGCTCCTTCTCCGCGCCGCGCTGTTCGGTCCGGCGCGAGAGCTGCGAGAGCGCCACGACCGGCACGTCCAGCTCCTTGGCGAGGGCCTTGAGGCCCCGGGAGAAGGCGGAGACCTCCTGCGTCCGGTTCTCCACCTTGCCGCGCGTCCCCATGATCTGGAGGTAGTCGACGAAGAGGGCGTCGAGCCCGTGCCGCTGCTTGAGCTGGAGGGCGCGGGCGCGCATCTCGAGGAGCGTGATGGCGGGCGTGTCGTCGATGTAGAGCTTCGCGTCGCGGAACTTCTGCGTGGTGAAGAAGAGCGCCTTCTTCTCCTCCTTCGAGATCCGCCCCTCCCGCAGCCGCTGGAGGTTCACGCGCGCCTCGGCGCACTGGATCCGGAAACCGACCTGCTCGGCCGACATCTCGAGCGAGAAGAACCCGACGACGTGCGGGGTGTGGATCGAAAGGTGCGCCGCGATGTTCAGGGCGAAGGCGCTCTTCCCCATTCCCGGCCGGGCCGCGACGACGATCAGGTCGTTCCGCTGGAACCCCTGCGTCAAGGCATTCAGCCGGGTGAAGCCGGTCGGGAGGCCGGTCAGCATCGTGCCCCGGCCGTGGATCCGCTGGATCTCCTCCTCGTTCCGCTCCGCGATCTTCGAGAGCTGGACGAAGCCTCCCCGGATGGAGCCCTTCGCGATCTCGACCAGCTCGCGCTGGGCGTTCTCGAGCACGGTTTCGGCGTCGGGGGCGTCGACCGCCTCCCGGATCGCGCGCCGGGACTGCTGG